>JADJJK010000037.1 GCA_016706545.1 Myxococcales bacterium | reverse complement strand
GGTGGCCTTGTCGCCCTCGCCCACGATGCGGAACCGCCCGGTGGCCAGCACCTTGCCTCGGTAGTCCATGATGATCACCAGGTCCTTGTTGACCCCCACCTGCTTTTTGTCCAGCACCAGCTTCGAGATGATGGTTAGCTGGCCCCGCTGGTCGGTGAACTGCTCGAACGAGGACAAGAGCGTCTGGTTCTTCCCCGAGATCTCGAACAGCTTCACCTCGATCTCCAGATCGGGCAAGGGCGCCTTGAGGAAGGCGGCGAAGTGGATCTTCCACTGACCGGTGGCCTTGTCCTCGGCGAACGAGGTCTTGCTCTGCGCCTTCCGGATCGCCGCCACGTACGCATTGGCGCTCTTGGCAGTGACGGAAGGTTCGTCGCTGGTGATGATCTTGCCAGCGAACACCTTCTCTGGCCCACGCTGAGCCGCCGCGGGCGTCGAGGTCAGAAGCAGGACGGCCGAGGTCACGGCTGAGGCCACAAAGAGCAACATCCAGGAACGACGCATTGCCGCAAACCTCCGCGCTGGAAATGGACCTACGATGGGACGCCATCGTAGCGCGAAGTCTCTGCCCAAGCCGCGCCGACTACCCCAAAGCGCGCCGAATCTCCTCCAGCGCGGCGGCGGGCGGACCACCCTCGACCTCGGGGATCGACGCCGCCAGTTCGACGGTGGCGCGCCCCAGCGCGCGGTAGAGTTCCAGAGCACCAGGACGCACCTTGAGCGCCTCCAGGTGCCGCTGTACGGTGGTGAAGTCGCCCCGACGAATCGGCCCGGTGAGCCCCTGCGCAGCCCCCTGCTCCGCCACGTTGGTCAGCGCCCCCTGGGCCAGCGGCACCAGGGCGGCGGTCGCTTGCTCCATCGGCATGCCGGTGGCGGCGAGCGCGCGCGCCGCGGCGTCGACGAGCGTCACCACGAAGTTCGAGGCCATCGCCGCGGCTGCGTGGTACGCGGCCATCTGCTCGCGCTCGAGAGAGAGCGCCACGCCGCCGAGCCGCTCCACCAGGTAGCGCGCCTGATCCACCGCCACCGGATCGCCCTCCACGCCAAACACGGTGCCGCGCAGGTTCAGCGACGGATCGGAGATCGCGCGCAGCGGATGCAAGGTCCCCACCCCGCCGACCTGTGCGGCGACCCCGCCCAACACCTCGCCTGCGGCGACCGCGCCCGAGCAGTGCAAGAGCACATGGCGTCGCGTGATGAGCCCGGTGCCACAGACCTTCGCGGCCACCTCGGCGATGGCGCTGTCAGAGACCGCGACCACGACCACGTCAGCCTCGAGGATCAGGTCGGGCGGCGCCGAGGAGAACCCGGCGACCCCGGCGGTCCTGGCGGCGGCTCGCGCCGCCTCGGGCCGGCGAGCCCACAGGCCCAGCACGGGCACCCCGGCGCGGCGCAACGATCCAGCCAGCGCGGTGGCCACGGGGCCGGCCCCGATCACGAACGTATTGGGAGAGCGCTTACTCATCGATACAACCCTCGCTCGTCGATATACCGCACGACCTGGCGGGGCAAAAGGTTGCCGACCGGTTCTTGGCACGCCAGCCGACGCCGCACCTCTGTCGAAGACACCTCGGGCATCGCCAGCTCGGTCGCGGTGGCCCCCGGCGGCAAGTGACCCTCGCGCCCGATCACCAAGGGAGGCGCCAGCCGCACCACCTCGTCCCAGCGGTACCACTTGTCGGCCTCGGCCAGGATGTCGGTGCCGATCACCAACCGGAAGTGATGCTCGGGGTGCCGCTCCATGAGCGCCTCCAGCAGGTGCAGCGTGCGGCTCGCCACGAAGCCCGGGCGCATCGCCAGCTCGCGCTCCATGGCGCTGACCTGGGCGCGCGGGCCAAGCGGCGCCATCGCCAGCTCGCACATCGCCAGCCGGTCTTCGAACGGGGCCAGGTCCTTGCCGAAAGCGTGACGGTAGGTCGGCAGCAGCCACAGCTCGTCCACGTCCTGGCTCTCCAGGACATAGAGCGCCAGGAGCTGGTGCGCCACGTGCGGCGGGTTGAAGCTCCCGCCAAAGAGACCGATGGTTGCCATGGAAAGAGGAGGAGCGAGCTAGGCGTACAAGAGCAGGTCGCGCCGCCACTGCGCATACGAGGCCTCGTCGTCCGCCCACGTCGCCACCAGCTCCGCCAGCGTGGCGCCAGCGTCGATGCCGCGGCGAACCGCCGACGAGCCGCAGAGCAGATCGATCGCCGGGATCTGGTCGACGAACTCGTACGCGCGGGTGCGCCAGGCGAAGCGTTCGGGCGCCTGATCTCGGCAGGCCTTGAGGAAGGCGACGCCGGTGCGATACGGACGAAACGCCCGCTCATCGGTGACGTGGATCTGGACGCCGTGGGTGGCGGTGTGGGCGTGCTTGTGGAAGGTCGGCAGGTAGCTCGCTTCGCGGAAGCGACACCCTGGCAGCGAGAACGCCGTGAGGGTGGCCGCCAGCCTGGCCGGGTCGAGCCACGGCGCCCCCGCCAGCTCGAAGGGGCGAGTGGTACCGCGCCCCTCGGAGAGCTCCGTCCCCTCCACCAGGCACATCCCGGGGTAGACCAGCGCGGTGTCCACGGTGGGCATGTTGGGCGAAGGCTGCACCCAGGGCAGCCCCGTGTCCGCGAAGGTCATGTCCCGGCGATAGCCGCCCATCTGCACCACGGTCAGGTCCAGGTCGAGCCGCTCCTCGCGCTGGCGCCAGCGGGCGATCTCTCCGGCGGTGAGCCCGTGCCGGTTGGCCACCGACAAGAGCCCGACGAACGACTCGTACCCGGGCGAGATCGCGCCGCCTTCGATCAGCGCGCCGCCGATGGGGTTTGGTCGGTCGAGCACGACGAAGGCCTTGCCGGCGGCGGCCGCGGCCCGCATCGCCAGCACCATGGTCCAGACGAACGTGTAGTAGCGGCTGCCGACATCCTGGATGTCGAACACCAGGACATCGACGTGATCCAGCATCTCGGCGCTCGGCGTCAGCGATGCCGCGGTCGAGCCGTACAAGCTGAACACCGGGACCGGACCGGCGCCGTCTTCCACGGAGATCATGTCCTGCGCCGCCCCGGCCAGCCCGTGCTCGGGCCCAAACAGCGCGGTCACCTTCACCTGCGCACCGAGCAAGGTGATGGCGTGACGGAGCTCCGCGTCCACCGCGGTGGGGTTGACGAGGAGCCCCACCCGGCGCCCGCGCAGAGCGCTGGCGTCCGCCGCCAGCCGCGCCAGTCCGGTCTCGACGATCATCTCGCGCCCGCCTCGCTACGCAATGATCGGCACCGGCTTGAGCGTGACCTTGCCGTCCTTGGTGACCACCCGAAAGCGCACCACCTTGCACTGGTACTGCGCCCGCAGCTTGCCCTCGTTGACCTTGAGCTTGGTGATGAAGGTCTCGAACGACACCTCGTCGGGCTGATTGATGCCGCGACGAGCCGCCAGGTACTCGGTATATAGCCGCTTATAGTAGTCAGGCTCCGGCTCCTGGGCCAGCGCGGCGAGCTCGGGATCGGCGGCGCCGCTCTTGGCGGTGTCCGCGTCCTCGAACTCCACGCGGCCCTGCACGATCGGGTTGCCGTCGTCGTCCAGCTCCTCCTCGCCAGGCTCCGGGCGGCCGAGCAGCCGCGACAGCATCACGTTGAGGCCGTTGGCCAGGCCGTCCAGCTCCAGGCCGACGGGGCGAAACGTGCGATCCACGTTGCCGTTGATGATGTCGGTGACGCCAAGCTCGAGCTGATCGACCTGGGCGATCAGGCGTCGGTGCATCAGGTAGAGGCCGAGCATCGCGATGGCCAGCGAGCCGAGGCCGACGAACACGATGTACTTCTTGATGTCGCTCATCCCCCCAGCGTCGGTCATCGGCGCGATCACCGCCGCTGAGAACTTGGCGTTCTCCAGCTCCGCGGGCAGCGATCGCGACGCCGCGATCTGGATCTTCGCGGTGGCCACCACGTAGTCGGTGCCGTCGATAGCGATCCGCGCTGGCTTGCCGGCCACCGCGCCCACGCTCTTCATCTGCGCCGAGATCGCGGAGCGCTTGGCGGTGTCCTCCTCGGACGCGGAGCGCTGGAAGCTGGTCGCGAACACCCGCGAGTCATTGTAGTACGCGACCTGGGCGCCGAACATGGAGGCCTGGCGCTGCGCCTCACGCGCGGTCTGCGAGTACGCCACCACCACCGCGCCCACCGGCTTGGCGTCCGGCGCCTCGGGATCGACGACGGAGGCCACCCCGACGCGCATCATCCCCTTGTCCTGGTAGTCCCAGACATCGCTGATGATGATGCGCTGCTGCAGCGCCAGCGCCACCGAGGGCCAGATGAGCTCGCCCTTGTCGTTCTTCCAGAGGCGGGCCACCACGGTGGCGACGTCGCTCATCGCGATCACGTTGCCGCCCTCGTCGACCAGCGCGATGATGTCCGCGGTGCGGTCGCGGGTCTCCTTGGCGGAGAACCGCTCGAACGCGAGCTTGGCTTGGTTGGCGCGCTCCGCTCCATCAAGGCGCAGCGCGCGCACGAAGGCCTCGTCCGCCGCCAGGCGCTCGGCCTTGGACAACGTGGACACCACGTCGAGCTGGATCGTCTGCTCCAGCATCTGACGGGCACGGAGCACGCGCGACTGGCTGTCGCGCTGAGTCTTGTCCTCGATGCTCGAGGAGATCAGCGCGTACGCAAGACCGGTGAGTACAACAATAACGACCGCGACTACGGCGGTGATGACGGTGCGGGACATGCTCCCTCCCTGTGGGATTATCCAGACCCAGCAAACGCGATGTCAACGCGCCCGCCCGTGGAATACGGCCGGCGTGGCGCACATAACCAGGTGCTGGCGAAAACTCGCCCCATGCACCCTGTAACCCAGAGACCATCCAAGACAGCATAGAGGAAGCTCGGCCCGCCATCTCGTCGGAACTATTGGTACGCATCCACGTACGAGCCCCTACCCGAGGCGCTTGATAGAGATTTCGGCCAAAGGCCGAACTCGACGAGCCTGGGAGACGTGGACTACAGCGCATGGAACAGAGACGCAGCCTCGCACAAGCGCGCGTCGTCGGCCATCGCGCAGGAGGCCTCCGCAACGCCAAGCCGCATCGCGTCCTCGAGCTTGGCCGGGTCATCGACGACGACCAAGATCTTGTCCACCGCGCGAAAGGTCTCCACCACGGTCTCGCAGCTCTGGGGCACCGTCACCCCCTGGTAGGCGCTGGGCATGCATAGCACCTGTCGCGGAACCACCACGATGGAGCGCACCGCGGCGGGCGCTGGGGGCAAGTGCTTTTCTTTCAGATACGCTCCGAAGGCCTCACGCGCGTCCTGGTACGCATCCGCGACCGCCCGCGGCGAGACCGACGCGGGCGTCCGCACGGAGTCGAGCCCAAGCTCGGGGAACGCCGCCTGCTGCGCCAGCTCCCCGAGCCTTGGCTCCCACGGTGGCGCCTTGGCTCGCGGCCCGCGGCTGCGCAACAGCACCACCGTGGCCACCCCGGCGCCCGCGACCGCCATCGCGACCAGCGCGAGCCATCGCCATCGACGCCGACCGTGGCGCTCCGGCGCCAGCGCGGTCGCGTGTCGGACCACCGGCAGCTCCTCGCTGGCGAGGCGCACCGACCGCGACGACGGCGACGCGCCGAGGGCGCCCGTGGCCGCCCCTGCGCTGGGCTCATCGGGCCGGCGCGTCACCACATCCAGTAGCAGGTCGCGGCTCACCTTCTGGGTCTCCACGAGGCCCGCGTCTTGCTCGCGCAGCACCCGCTCCAGCAGCTTGCGCAGCTCGCGTGCCGAGTTGAAGCGATCCCCCGGCACCTTGGCCAGGCAACGGAGCACGGCGTCCTCGAGCTCCGGCGGTAGCTCACCGGCCCGGTCGCTAGGCCGGCGAGGTGTATCCGTGAGGTGCTTGGTCATGATGTCGAAGTGGGTCGAGCCATCAAATGGCGTCTCCCCCGTCAACGACTCGTACATGGTCGCGCCCAGCGAGTAGAGGTCGGTCGAGATGTCCACCTCTTGCCCGCGCACCTGCTCCGGCGACATGTAGCGGACCGTCCCCATCGTCTGGCCGGTCGCGGTCAGGCGGCTTGAGGTCGTCATCTTGGCGATGCCGAAATCCATCACGGTGGCGGAGCCATCCGTGGCGCGGATCAGCACGTTGGAAGACTTCATGTCCCGATGCACGATGCCGCGGCTGTGCGCGTACTCGAGCGCGCGCAGGACATCCACGGCGATGCGCGTGGTGATCTGCCAGGACAAGCGCTGATTCTCGAAGATCAACCGCTCCCAGGTCTTTCCGCCGACGAACTGCATCGCCAGGACAAACGATCCGTTCTCTTCTCCGAAATTGTAGAGGTGGACGATGTTGGGATGATCGAGCTGCGCGAGGGCGCGCGCTTCCTCGAGAAAGCGCGACTTGACCTGGGAGTGGGCGGCCAGCTCCGGCGGCAAGATCTTGAGCGCCACCGGCTGCTCGGTGATCTTGTGCCGGCCCTTGTAGACCACGCTCATCCCGCCCTGCCCCAAGATCTCCACCAGCTCGTACTGCCCCAGCACGACCTTGCCGATGAGCCGCCGAGCCCCGGTGGAGCCAAGCGCCACACCGCAGGACTTGCAGCGCACATCGATGTCCAACACTGGCTCGCCACACCCCGGGCAGGGGGAGGTCATGTCTTCCGCGCCCACGCTACCCCCTGGGTCCCGGGTGAACCGCACGAGCCCGCAGAGCGTGAGGCCGGTGCGGCCGGTGCGAGACGTCCGCCCGGTGCTGCGCGCGCGGCGTGGAAAGCGACCCACCTCGGCTCATGTGCCAAGATGCTACAGCACCGCGCAGGCTTACGTGGCAGCGGCACTGCTCTTTTTGCCGCTGGCCGCCAGCGCTGCACAGGCCGGACTCGGCAGCTCCAGGGTCGCATCGTCGGCCCGAAAACGACGACGGGCCCGATGACGGGCCCGCGGTGGCTGGTGGTCTGGGACGATCTAGAAGTACAGCAGCGCGCTCAGCCGCGCCCGGGTGTAGCTCTGGCTGTCCGCGGTGTCGCCATCGATGGGCGTGACCACTCGCGCCGCTGCGCCCTCGAGCGGCAGCGGATCCGGGACATCTCCATCCATCGGCCGCTCCTGCGAGCCGGCGCGCAGGTCGGCGGCCAGATGCAGGTTGTCGGTGAGCGCCCAGCGCAGCCCCACGCCCACCTCGCCATAGCCACGAGCGTCTTGCTCGCTGTCGTGCGCGCGGATGCCTCCGATGCTGCCAACCAGGTACGGAGCCCAGGTGTTGCGCGCGCCGATCTCGTAGATCACCGAGGCGCCCATGCGGGAATCAGCGGCCCGGCCAGTGGATTGATGATGCTCGGTGGTGGCCGCGCCCATCTCACCCTCGATCATCCAGCCGCCGCTGAGCCGATAGCGAGCGAGAAAGCCGAGGTCATTTCCGACCTCGCCGTCGGTGTCCGAGCTGCCGGCGAACCCGCCGAGCGCGAACCTCGGCAGCTCGCTCGGCGCCGCTTCCGGCGCCGTGTAGTAGCGGGGCTGCGCCGTCTGGTAGTAGCCAGGATAGTAGGAGGGCACCGCGCCGGGCCCGCAGTCACAGCTCGGGGGCGGCGGCGGCGCAGCGTACGTGCGGTAGCCGCTGCCGTAGCCGCTGTAGTATCCGCCGCCAACCCAGATGGCGCCACCGATCGCGTAGCGCGGCCGATAGTACGGGCGGTGGACTGGACGCGACCAGTGGCCGCGCGGGGTGCCGATCCGGACGCTGCCGCCGATTCGAACACGAACGTCAGCCGTCGCGTCGCTGGGAGATCCCATGGTCAGCGCACCCAGCAGCAAAGCTCCAATAGTCAGTAGCGGCTTGTTCACGGCGACTCCCTTTCTGATTCTCGCCTTTGGACGCACGGGGCGATACATTGGTTTACTGCAGGTCGTGGGCCAGGCTGCGGTTTTGCGGAACGAGATGCGGCCGATCAACGGTTTCAGATAGTTCGAGCGTACCAGCGCTCGCGATTTTCGCCAGCCCCTGTGAATTCTGCTTCACGCCGCCGGCCCCTGTGGCGGCACGACTACACCTCAGCCCTGCTGAATCACTCGTCTTCCTTGACACATGCAAGCTTCAAACCGTAACGTGCGGCAAGTTGGGAGGAACTTTTGAGCGAACCTAAGCGTCCCCAGAGCAGGGACATCAGCGAGCTCAAGGCGCGTCTTGGGCTCAAGAAAGCGCCAGCCGCCGGCGCGGCTGGCCAGCAGAACGGCGTGGTTGCCCCGCCCGGGATCGCGCCACCACCTGGCATGGCCTCGCAACCACCTGCCCCGGTGGTTCCGAACGCCTCTGAAGACCCGTTTGGCGCCATGAGCGCGATGGCGCACATGGGCACGGCGCAGCGAGCGCCCGAGATCGTCATCGTGCATGACGGCAAGCCGGTGGAGAGCGTCAGCGCGGGCAAGCAAGCGGGGACCATCGCCAAGATCGCGGGCATGGTGCTGGTGCCGCTGGTGATGGGGATCGCCGTCGGGCAGATCGGCGCCAAGGCGTCGTTCTACAACGACGGCATCACGGCGTCGAAGGCGATCCTCGGCAACGTCACCGACGTGAAGAAGAACATCGGCGAGCTGGAGCAGATCCTGGACGAGGCCAACAACAAGAATGGCCTGCGATTCAGCCCCGATCTTACCAAGCGCCTGGACGCCGCCGCGATCAAGCTCGATATCAAATCGGAGGTGGTGTTCCGCGCCAAGCAGAACAACCTCAACCCCGAGATCGAAGGCCAGATCCTCTCGTTCTACGCCGGGATCACGGAGCTAAAGAGCCTGCTCGACGCGCACAGCCGCGCCGCCAAGTCTGATGATCTGCTGCTGAGCACCGCCCGCAAGGCGGCCGATGACGCCAAGATGAGCGAGGATCGCAACTCGTTTCTGGCCGGCCGCATGCAGTACCGCTACGCCGTCCTCATCAACAACCCAAGCGATGAAGATCGCGCCAGCGGCGCAGGGGGAGAGTACGGCGCCCGCTTCGTCGAGGTTGGCCCGCCCTACTGCTCCGACGGCAAGCTCTCCACCACCAACACCTGCGCGGACGGCATCTCCGGCTTCGCCTATCGCAACGACGCTGGCGGCGTGTGGAGCAAGGCAGAGCTGGCCCAACCAGGGCCTGGTGAGAGCACGCCGCCCAAGTCGCTCATCAACCTGCTGCCCAATGGAACCGTCGAGACGTTCCTCAAGGGGACCCAGGAGGGTGTCGCCGAGACCGCGTACGTTCGGCGCTTGCGGACCATCGTGGACCGAACCAAGAAGGCGCTCGACGACGGCAACAAGCTGCAGACGACGCTGGGCAAGAAGGCCAACGAGTCCAAGCGCTTCTCTTTCGGGATGTAGCGCCAGGCGCTGGCGTCGCCGCCAGCGCTCGCCAGCTCTCGGCGTTGGGTTCTTGAGCCCGACCGCGATTCCGGCTGTCCCTCGCTACTTCGCGTTCTTCACGGCCTCGACGGTGTCAGCGTTGGACTTGATGTCAGGCTGGCTGTTGCCGTCGTCGATGACCGCGTTGATGATCGGGCTCGTCTTCTTGGGCGGCGCGGCCTTGTCCTTGCGCTTGGCTTCAAGCCCGCTGGTCACCGCCGGGTTGTAGATCACCAGACACAGCGCCGAGTAGGTGCGGAGCTTGTCCACGGCCCGGACCTCGAACTCGCCGGCGCGCCATGTGATCTTGCCGTCCTCCACGTCGCCTGCGCCGTAGCGCGACTCCATGGACTGCCGAAACGCCGCGAAGTTGCGGGTCTCCTCGGGCCAGACCGAGGTATCGAGGGAGATGAACATCTTGTAGAGCTGGCCATCGGCGAAGAAGAAGAACCGGCGCTGGTTCTTGCCGTCCTGGTTCTCCCACTGCACCAGCATGGCTTCACCGGTGTCATGCGCGAACTCCTCCTCCACCAAGGAGACGTCCCAGCCGGTGCGCTTGCCGTCGAAGGTGACCCAGCTCGAAGAGAGTCGGGTCAGCTCCTTCTTCTTCTCTCGGCGAAGCTGGTCCTGCGCGTACACGTCCGTGGTCGACTCCAGCTTCTCCGCGTACTTGGCGTCGAGCTGCTTGGACAGGACGACGATGACCTCGTCCTTTGACATGCCGAACTTGTAGGTGCTCATCAGCTCGCCGAGCGCCTTCTTGCTCTTGGCGTTGACCACGCGCTTGGCCGGCGCTTTGGGCTTGGCCTTGCCGGCTCGAGCCATCGGGGCCGCGCGGGTCCCCAAAGCCTTGGCCTCCGCGTGCGACGCGAGCGAGAAGGCTGCCGAGCAGGCTAACAAGAGGGTCCAGCGGAGGTGGCGCATGTGTGACTCCAATGCGGGTTCAGGGCGGGAAGTGTACCCGGCGAACCTGCCCGTGCTCAAGGCAGACGCATGGCCCCACCTGGAGATTCACTCCATGGCAGGCCTTTGCCCAGCGGCTCAGAGAAGGCCGCACCAAGCGCCCAGCGAAGCCGGCCGAGGATCCCGCAGACAGCCGGACGCGGCGCTGCAGGGAAGCGGGCCTCAGGGGGCGATCTGGACCGGCGACGAGGTCTTCGACAGCGACTCCGAGGCGCCGGTCAGCGCATCCGGGGTGACGACGACGTCCAGCTCGTTTCCTGACACCGAGCCGTGGCAGCCGCCACAGACGGCGTTGAACAGCTCCCGCCGGATCCCGAGGCTGATGACCTCACCTGGGCCGAGCTGGTGCTCCTCTCCCATGGTGATGAGCGGGTTCCCGGAGGAGTCCTGCAGCTCCAGGATGACGCCCGCCCCTGCCGGCGCCTCGACTCGCACCGAGCCGTCCTTGGCCAGGCCCGCGCGGCCCAACAGGTCCCGGCTCTGGAAGATGCCTCCTGGCCCGCCGCCCGAGGAGGTGCCGGCCGGCGCCGGGTTCTCGCGATAGATGGCGAGCTGGGTCGCCTTGGCGAAGGCGCCCACCGGTCGCCCGCGCCGAAGGTTGGCGTTGAGCAGCGTGAACACCATCGGTGCATCTGGCATGTACACGGAGGCGCGCTGGCCAAGAGCGGGGTTCACCGTGCCGCCAAAGACGAGCTGGCGGCGGTTCTCGTACATTTTGCGTGCTGGATGCTTGAGGGCGAGCACCGCGTCCACCTGGGCGCCCGGCCCGGAGATCAGGGTCTGTCGCGCCCCGGTGCGCGGATGCACCGCGACGATGTCCCAGTTCAGCGCCCCCGGGTTGCGGAGGTCCCCGGCGAACCCGGTGTACGAGGCCATGATCGTCCCATCGGGCATCCCAAATGGCGCGCGATAGGCGCCACTCGTGGGGCCGGCCCGGCCGGTGGCGGCAGGGTCGACGATGTGCATGGACACGAGGTAGCCCTCGTCAGAGCGGCCCCTCTCGACAGGACCGATGCTGCGGTTGAAGATCGCCAGCGTCCCGGCCGCGCCGCGCACGCCAGCGTCGGACAGGATGATCGCGAAGTTCCCGTTGGCGTCCTCGCGGATGTCGGTGGCTTGGGAGAACCCGACCGAGGGCCGCCGCTGATCGAGCGAGGTCGGATCGGCGTAGATGGACTCCGCGCGCTGCGCCAAGAGCGGGTGGTAGTCGGTGCGGTCCCAGTTCAGGCGTCGACCCGAGAGCTGGTAGAAGTCCCCGGAGATCTTCTCCGTGGTCATGGTGATCCGGCCCTCACGCATGAACGCCGGGCGAACCTCCGAGTTGGTGAGGAACGTGACCTGCTCCACGCCGGAGCCGTCGCCGCGCATGCGCCACAGGTCAGACTGCGGCAAGAACAGCTTGCGGGTCCGGGTCGGGCCCACGCCCGGCTTGCCGCGCGTGGAAGCAAACACGATCGAGTTTCCGTCTGGTGACCAGGCGGGATCGAAGTTGTGGATCTTCTGACCGGCCTGGTCTGGCGCCGCCGGGGTCACCCGCGAACAGGCCAGCGTGTCGAGGTCCACGGTCCAGATGCCCAGCGGATCCGCTGCGCTCGTCCGCATCGCGAACGCGACCGTCTTGCCGTCGCGATGCACGCTGGGGGCCTGCACGTCCGCAGAGGCGACGACCGCGCCGGCGCAGTTCCCCAAGAGCGACGACGACGCGCCCACGGTGTCGATCGCTTGCCCGACGCCAAAGGTGGCGGTGGCGACCCGGAGGTCCGCGCCAGGCTGGTAGGTGTCGAACTCAAGTCGCCCCGCCAGGTGCGTGGCGGGCCGGTCGACGTACACGATCTTGGCGGTGTTGCCCTGCTCCATGGGCGTCACCTCGCCGGCGGCCAGCAAGGCCTGGCGCTCGATCCGCGCCCACTCCTGGACGATGCAGAACGCGGTGGCCGTGGCCGGCACGAAGGGCGGGCACGGCGTGCTGGACAGGCCCTTGCCGGGGGTCTCCAGCACCGCGCCGCCGCGATGCGCGATGCCGCCTGACCCTGAGAGGATGGACTTGGCCACCGCGCGCCCGCGGCGAATGTCGGCCATCTCGAGCGCCATGAACTCGTCGCGCAGGAGACCGTAGTTGCGCTCGAGCGCCACCGCGGAGAAGAACCCCTGCGTGCCGGTGCGGAGCTTGAAGTCGTTGGTGGAGCTGGGGCTGTGACACGCCTCGAACGAGCAGCCGCGCTGCAGGAGCAGTGGCTGCACGTGGTCGGCGAAGAAGCGCCGGCCCGGGTCGATGCCGCCAAAATCGACGCGCCGCACCTTCTCTGCCCAGGCGCGCAGCGCCAGGTACTTGGGGTCCGAGCGCGACGCGAGCTGGTCGCCGCCCGAATGCGGCAGGCCTCCAGCCTTCACCGCGAGCGGAACCCGCAGGAGCTGCGAGTCATCTACCGGCTCGGCGACGAAGGCCCAGGCCTGCGCGAAGTTGAAGGCGAGCTGCGTGTCGTCGTCGCCGCAGGTGACGTAGAAGTCGGACTGCGGCGCACCGTGACAGGCGGCCCCTGCGCAGGTCCGTAGCAGCGGCTGGACCTGCGACCGGAACTCCTGGAACGTCGGATTCGCCAGATAGGTCGCGGCCGAAAACCCGGACGGCACCGAGGTGGCGCAGTCGCCTTCGCTGTCACGCGCTGGCGAGGGCGGCGCCAGACCATTGAGCGTGGCGCCGTTGTCGACCCACTGCTGGAGCGTGAGATAGGCCGGCGAACCGACCTCGAAGATCGGGCCGCCGGCGTGCAGCACTTCGATGGGACGAAAGCCCGTCCCGTAGGCCACCGACAGCGTTCCAGGAGGGACCGACTTGATGAGCAACAGCGAGTGAGAGAACGGACCAAACGGCTGCAGCAGATCGCGCCGCTTCTGCACGTTCTCAAACGTGGTCACATCGAAGTTGCCCGCCGCGAAGCTAAACGGGTCTTCCGGGTTGGCGCTGTGACACCCGGAGGTGTTTCCTGCGCAGGTCTGCAGCAGGATGGGCTGAATGTTGCGCTCGTAGTAGGTGCGGCCCGGAGGCGCATCGCTGCACGCAGCGATGGTCAGCGGCGCCAAGACAACGGCTGCCCAGAGCTTCATGGTCATCGGATCATACCTCTCGACGAGGGCCGCGCGTGTGCGACAAATCCGCTTTCGACGCCAATCGCGGGGACGACCTCCCACTACACTCGCGCCAGCTTGTCGCAGGCTCGCAACGACCCGCAGGGCCTAGCAAGCGGGTGTGAAACGCCTTGCTGGTTCATTCGGGAACCCGCAGGTTGCGAAAGGACCCCACATGGGGTCCTTTCAGCGCCCCGCTAGCGCAACGAGCGACGCGCAGCCTTGGCCACGCCACGGACCAGCGGCGAAGCATCACCCGATGCGGCGTCGAGCGCCGCGGCCGATTCCTTCTGCCCCAGCTCGCCCAGCGCCCACGCGGCGTTGCGGCGAACGGTGGCCTCAGGATCGCTCACCACCAGCGTCTCCAGCCGCGCCCGGCCAGAGAGCTCGCGCAGCCCGCCGACCGTGGCGGCCGCCTGCGCGCGCACGCCTGCGTCGGTGTCCGAGAGCAGCGCCACCACCGAGGCGGCGCCGGCCTGCCCGGACATGTCGCGCCACGACGCCACCGCCATGGTGCGAACACCAGCGTCCGCGTCGGCGAGGCCCTTGAGCAAGAGCGCGTTTCCGCTGCGGCTGCCGATCTCGCCGGCGGCGCGCACGATGGCCAGGCGAGCCTCGGCCGACACGCCGCGGTCATAGGCCGCGGTGAGCGCGCCGAGCTTGTCGACGGCCCGAACCGAGCCCAAGAAGTCCGCGGCGTTGCGAACCGACACGCCGGTGCCGGAGCCAAGGTCACTGACCATCTGATCGATCATCATCAGGCGCAGCGACGGACGCTTGGCGAACCACCAGCCAGCAGCCTCCCGCACTTCGTAGCGCGAGTGATCGAGCAAGTTGGTCATCACGTCGATGCACTCGCTGCACATCAACGACTCTGCGCGCTCGATCTCGGCGATGATCGCATCGACCGAGCCCGAGGCGACCGCAGACTTGATCTGTCCGGCGCTCCCACCCTTGCCTGCCCACGCCGGGGCAACGCTCGTAGCCAGGAGAGCCGCAACAACGAAAGAACGAATCATGGAGTTCATAGCTTTCTCCTTATCCGGCAGCTATTGCGGCTTGTTCTCGCGAGAGTAGAAGTTGGCGCCCATGTCGGCGGCCAGGATCATGCGGTAGAACTCGTTGGGGGACAGCTCGGTGAAGCCCGCGCTGGCCGAGTGCGGCGAGGTCGCGAAGGCGCGGACCCCTGCGTTCTGCTCGGGGAACTGCAGCACCGGGTTGAGCTTGCGAATGACCTCGGAGCCACGCGCGTCGGTGGGCCGCATGTACACCTTGAAGTTGCCGCTGATCATGACCTTGGCCCGCTCGATGGCCTCGGGATCCGGACCGGCCAGCGACAGGTACGACGCGCTGTAGCCGTCCATCATGAAGTCACCAACCGCGAGGTTGACCGGCCCGCCGCGCAGGTCAAACACCCAGGTGGCGCTCGCGCCGGTCGCCGGATCCGTGATGGTGTACGACGGGTTGGCTGGACCAGCCACGCCGTTGTGGCAGCTCACGCACTTGTCGTTGAAGATGGGCTGCAACGCCAGATCCCAGGGCACGCCGATGATGCCATCTCGCGTGTAGGTGGTGGACTGGCGCGCCGCGCGCGGGGTGTGCGGCATCATCTGGGTCGGGCCCACGACGAAGGCATCGGTCACGCCGGGGTTGGGGATCTGGGAGCGATCGCGTGGCTCATGGCAACCGCCGCAGACCGACGCCTCGCCCGGCTTGCCCGAGAACCACACCGGCTCGTTCTGCAGCGACATGCCGAACTTGTCGATGGCCTGCAAGTGGATGGGTACGTTGGGCGGCACCATCGCCAGCCAGGAGTTGTCGTTCTGCACCTTGGAGATGCCGAGCTGCGCGTGGCCCTCGAACATGGTGCTGCCGAAGTTCCGCGGGAAGCCCTCCTCCGAGGAGAAGCCCTCCATCACGCGCACGCCATACACCGAGCCCGCGTCGAACTTGGCGATGGAGGAGCTGTAGACGTTGATCGAGCCGATCATGAACGCCGCGTTGTCGATGCCGTTGGCGGCAGCGGCCGGGATCTCGGGGGGCGCAGTGCGGCTCTGCAGAGGACGAGCGAACAGGTCCCACATCTCCGGGTCGTCCCAGATGGGCTTACGAACCTGGGCCTTGGTGTCATAGAGGTAGATGCCGAAGTTGGCAGACAGGCCCGCGGCGCCGAGCGTCTCGGACTCGACGGTGCCATCCGACCAGGACACCAGCAGGTCCGGGAACTCCTTGGCGTTGAGCGGGAACGCATCGTAGTACCGGCCCACGGTCGGCGACGACGGCTCGCGACCCAGCGGGACGTTCGCGCTGTAGATCTTGTAGCTGGCGTTGGCCTCGGCCGCGTCGGTCTCCGCGCTCACGACGCCGTCTTTCGTGGACGGCTTTCCGAGGCGGATGTCGATCAGCGTGCCGGACTGGATCGTGCGATCACGCGACGAGCCAATGGCGATCACGCGGCCCGGCGAGATCTCGCGCGCCTTCAGGTACGAGTTGGTGATGCCCGTGCTCTCCTTGCCAAAGGCCTCGCGCAGCGAGGTCATGTCTGGCCGGATGATGTGCAGGTGCCCCGCGTTCATCTGCCCCAGGTGATCCCACTGGGTGATCATCACGCGACCGTCCGACAAGAGCGTCGGGAACACGCGGTGAGACAGGTTGCGCGGCCCAAGCTCCTCGCCGGTTCCATCGGAGTTGATGATGCCAAGCTGCAGGGTCACGCCGCGCTCGTACTCATCGCGGAACTGCGGCGCGCCCGGCTCCACCACCGCGGTGGTGGTGAACATGATCTTGTTGCCGGGCACGAAGATGGGCGAGACGTAGTCGCGCTGCGGATCGGTCCGGAGCTGCTCGACCTTGCCATCGGCCAGCGTCAACACGAACAGGCCGTAGTGCTGGTTGCCGTCGAGCTTGCCGGCGAACACCATCTGGGTCGCGTCGAACGACAGATCGTACCCGGAGATGTCGACCTTCTCGAAGCCCGGGATGTTGTCGCAGCACAGGACGCGGAGCTTGCCATCGGCGGTCGGTGGTGACAGCTCGACGATGCGCCCGCCCGGGCGGTAGGAGGTGTACTGGAAGATGTCACCCATCTCGTTGCGCTTGGGGCGCTGCAAGAAGACGAGGGACTTGACGTCGCCTAGGGCGCCGCCATCATCCGAGTTGCAAGATGGGACTACAACGAGTCCAGCGAGAGCGATGATCAGTGCGTGGGCAAGCTTGGGGACCACAAGAGCCTCCTTCAACAGCCCTGGCCTACTTCAAGATCCTGGCCAACTATCAATCCAAGTTATCTCCACAGGTTGCGATGCAGGTCCGGCTCAGAACGGGGCTCGCTGCCCCCCTTCGAGCCAGATCGTTGGGGGTGACAAACCACACGGCAAGCTGCCCTCGACGTGAGGGATGGTCCTATCGTGGAGTACACGACACGACCAAACCTACCCCGGGCTGCCATGGGACCCATGGGCACCCATGTGACCGGGCCCGCGCCGCGGCTTCGTCAGCGAGGCCGCGAGATCATGCGTGGGTGCGGCGCAGACGACGGACGGCGGTCAGGTGGCGAACGGCTGCTTGCAGGTCCCCGGTGGCGTCGCGTGAACGACCGCGTTGATCCAGCAGCCGGGCCACGTTGAGGTGCGCCTCGACGAACTCGGCCTGCACGTCGATCGCCTGCCCGTACGCATCGATGGCCGCATCGACGTGGCCGCTGTCCTCGAGCACCACGCCGAGATTGAACCAGTGCAGCGCGGTGGCCTCGGCCGCGAGCGCCTGCCGGTAGTGGTGCTCCGCCGCGGCCAGCTCGCCGCGCTCATGGAGCAGCCGGCCCAGGTTGTTGTGCGCGTCGGCCAGGCCGGGCTGCCCAGCCAGCGCCCGCCGGTACGCCGCCATCGCCTGCTCGGGGCTGCGCCCCTCGAGCGCCACGCCGCGCGCGAGCCAGACGCTGGCGCTGGTGGCGCGCAGACATCCCCGACGCTTACCCAGGGCGAGAACCCGCATGGCGGACACGCTACGCGACGGGTCTGACGGCGAGGGCCTGGCGCGTCAGGCCACCCCGGTCGTTTCAAGGGGGTCTCGACCTTTTCGCGCACGGCCACCAAGCGTAGGATGGCGCTCAATATCACCATGATGCCGTCCGCTGTGGACCTAGGGGCTACGCTCAGCGTGGACCAACAAACTCGTGCGCAGCGCAGCGCTGGCGGGACTGAACCGGTCCTGGTGCTGGCGCTGGAGTGTAGTCGCCCCGGCGCCCTGTCTGCGCGCTACCGCATCTCGAAGGTCGGCGCGGTGGTGCTTGGCCGCGGCGAGACGCGACGCGCGGAGGTGGTGCCGGCGGGCGAAGGCCTCGAGCTGTCCATCCGCATCCCGGACCGCTGGATGTCCTCCCGCCACGCCCGCATCGAGCCGAGCTTCGGGCGCTGGGTGCTGGTGGACACCGAGTCCAAGAACGGCACGGTCGTCGACGGTCACTCCACCCGGCGGGCGGTGCTGACTGACGGCAGCGTGGTCGAGCTGGGGCACAGCGTCTTCATCTTCTTCGAGAAGGCGAGCGTCCCGGCGGACGCGCCCATCATCGTCGATCTGGAGGGCAAGCAGGACCTGCCGGGCATGATCACGCTCCTGGGGACCTGGCAGGCCGAGCTGGAGCGGCTGCGCCAGATCGCGCCGTCCGAGATCCCCATCCTCATCGAGGGCGAGAGCGGCACCGGCAAGGAGATCCTGGCCCGCGCGGTCCACGCCTTGTCCGGGCGCACCGGGGCCTTCGTGCCGGTCAACTGCGGCGCGCTCCCCGAGAACCTCGTCGAGAGCGAGCTCTTTGGCTACAAGAAGGGGGCGTTCTCCGGCGCCGCCACCGATCAGCCCGGGCTGGTGCGCTCGGCCGACGGCGGGACCTTGTTCCTCGACGAGATCGGGGAGCTGCCGCCGAGCTCGCAGGCCGCGCTCTTGCGCGTCCTGCAAGAGCGCGAGGTCATGCCGGTGGGCGGCACCCGCTCGGTGCCCATCGACCTGCGAGTCGTCGCCGCCACCCACCGCGACCTCGACGAGATGGTGGCCCAGGGTGGCTTCCGCCACGATCTGTTCGCGCGCCTCGCCGGTCTGCGCATCACCATCCCCTCGGTGGCGGAGCGGCGGACCGACGTGGGGATCCTCGTCGGCACGTTGTTCGAGCGCATCTTCCCGCAGGGCCATCCAGGGCTGGAGGCGGAGGCCGCGCGCCTGCTCTTTCGCTACCCGTGGCCGCTCAACGTGCGGGAGATCGAGCAGGCGCTGTCCACCGCGCGCGTGCTGGCCCAAGCGGTGGCCGTGCGCGCCGATCACCTGCCGGACACGGTGCGCAGCGGGCGCCCCCCCGGCGCGCCCAAGCCGGCCACGCTCACCGAGGCCGACCAGAAAGTACGAGAAGACGTGGTGCGCGCGCTGCGCGAGCACCAGGGCAACGTCAGCGCGGTGGCGCGCGCGATGGACAAGGACCGCAAGCAGATCCAGCGGTGGATCAAGCGCTTCGGCCTCGATCCGACGAGCTATCGTTAGCTAGTGCCTCGGCGTCGTTGGCCCCAGGCCCTGCGCGCTCTTGGCGGTTGTTCGCGCCGGGGGCCTGCGCTATAGGCGAAGGATGAACGGCTCGACGCCCTCGCTTGGCCGCGCCAGCGGCTGCCTGCTCGCGGTCCTCTTGCTGTGGGGAGGCGTCGCCTGCGAGAAGGCGCCGGACCCCGCGGCTCCCTCCGTGCGCGCCCCCGCCGACCTGCTGCTGACCGCCAGCGCGGCGTCGATCGACGCGGCGCTGGCCGGGGCCACCGACTACGCCAATCGCGCCATGCCGGGCTCGGGCCTGTCGGTGACTGGCGCGGTCGAGTCGGCGCTGCAAGCCACCCCCGGCATCCTCCGCGACGCCCAGGTCTCGCTGTTCGTCCTCCAGCGCGCGGGGGGCAAGGCGCGCCTGGGCATCATCTTGCCGGTCAAGGACGGCAAGGCCCTGGCCGCCGCCGCCCCGCCGCACCTCCGCGTCAAGCTGCGCGGCAAGTGGGCGCTGGTCGCCGAGCCGGAGACCGTGGCCCAAGCTGGCGACTGGGCGCTCCAGACCCTGGCCCCCGCCAAGCGAACGTTCGCCCGCAACCAGCTCGCGGTCGCCACCGTGATGCCCGACGCGCTGCTCTCCGCCCACCGGGAGGACCTGATGCGCGGCCTTGCCTCTCTGCGCAAGGTCACCGCCGAGAAGGACAGCAGCACCTCGACGATGGACCTGCTGACCGAGGTCGCGACCGTCACCTTCGACCTGCTCGCGCAGTGCGAGCGCCTGGAGCTCGAGCTGTCGCTGGGCGGCGGCGACGGCGAGCTCACGTTTGCCCTGGTGCCGCGCGCGCGGACCGCGATCGCCCAGTTCGTCAAGGCGCAGGCGCCGTCTGACTTTGCCCTGCTGACGCGCGTGCCGATGACCGGCGCGGCGGGCATCGCCGGTGGTCAGGTCGTGCTGGGCCCGGCCGCGGCCACGGTGTGGTCCTGGGTGGAGCGCATCGCCGCGCAGACCAGCATGGCGGGCCTGGTCCCGGACTTCCGCCGGCTGACCGAGCAGACCACCGGCGACTTCGCCTTCGCCATGTCGCTCGCGCCGACCGGCATGGAGATGGCCGGGCTCTACGGCGTCAAGAGCGCCCCCACGGCCACGGCCGCGCTGCAGGCGGTGGCGGACAAGTTCCGCACGGCCGGTCCCAAGACGACGGAGATCATGGGGATCAAGAGCCGCTACGAGATGATGAAAGATCCCCCGCCCACCGACGGCGTTCGCCTGCACCGGCTGGTCACCACCTACGACTACAGCGGCATGCCGCAAGCCGCGGCCACGCCGCCGGGCTTCCGGCCGGCCCGCACCGAGATGGCCTGGGGGGCGTGGGACGACGTCATGGGCGCGGCCACCACGTCGCAGATCGACAAGCTGGTCACGGCGTCGCGCAGCAAGGGCACCCTGCCCGCCGCGTTCGCGTCCTTCGTCGACGCCGCGCGCGCGCGCAAGGCCAGCGCCCTCGAGATCATCGACTATGGCGCGATCTTGCCGGCGATCACCGGCAACGTCCAGGCCGGCTCCGCGCCGCTGGCGCTGTGGCTGGGCTTTCGCGGCGAGCGCGCCACCTTGGGCCTGAGCTTCCCGGCCAGCAGCGCCGCCGCCATCATCAACGCCACCGCCGCGATGCAGGCAGCTCCTCCGCCGAGCTCGCTGTAATCATCCACGTATGATCTTCAACAACGCCGCGTTCGTCGGATCGGTCGCCAGCATGTGCGTGGGCGCCACTGCGTGTGCGCTCGGCGCGTCGTGGTACCCCGTCGGCCTGGCGGTGTTCCTCGGCAGCCTGATGTTGCTCGGCGCGCTGCTCGAGCGCGGCGAGTGGTTGCGCCTCCCTCGTCTCATGAGGGATGGCCCCCCGCGGATCTACTGGATCGTCCCGCTGTGGTTCGTCGGACTCGTCGGGCTGTCCACCCTCTGCTACGAGGCCGGGCCGCGGTGGCTGGGCATGATCCTTTTCGGCGCCTGCGGCGTGATGGTCGTGCTGTCCATCCAGCGGCACAGCAGGCAGCCCGGCGGCCACTGGCTGGTCACCGCCGCGTTCGCGATGGGCGCGCAGATCTGCGTGGAGCTGGCGGAGGATCGAGGTCACCGGATCTGGGGCCAGGGCGTCGTGCGCCCGGCGCTGGCCATCCTCATCCTCGCGAGCCTCGTGATCTTCGGCTTCGTGCGTCACCACGCCCGCGTCGATCCGCCCCCGCGCGCCCCCGACGAGCTGCCGCGCGCGCGGATCAACTAGATCTGAACGTCCGCCAGGACGCCAAAGTGATCGCTGGCGCACACCGCGTCGGCGCCCTGCCCCTCGCGCTCGGTCATCACCACCTGGCAGTCAAGCACCGTGCCGCGGCCGTCGCGCTTGCGCGAGGTCACGAACACGTAGTCGATGCGTCGGTCGATATCGAGCGACCGTAGAGGGCGGGTGTGCTCGTTCTCGCTCGACCAGGTGATGCCTTGCGCCGGCCCGTCGCCGCGCACCGCCTCCCGGTGCCGCCGCAGCCACGCATCCTGGAAGTGGGTGCGACGACCGCCCAGCGTGGCCGCGCCGCGCAGAAACCGGATCTCGTCGCTGTCGGGCTCCGCGTTGAAGTCCCCGCACAGGAGCTGCGGGCTGTCGCCGAGGCCGCGGCCCAGGCCGCGGAGCTCCGCGTCGATGGCCTGCACTTGCGCCTCGCGCGCCAGGCCGTCATCCAGCCGGTAGTGCAGGTGCGTGGTGTGGACCCAGATCGGCCCAGCCGCGGTGGCGACCTGGCCAGACAACAGGATGCGCGCCTCCGTGGGGCGCGGCTCGGGCAGCGGCAGGACCCGCGTGGCGAGTAGCGGCGACCGGGTGAGCAGCGCCAGCCCTTCCTCCCCGGCCACCGCGCCCGGATAGGCCCCGTCGTCCCAGCGCACCGCCGTCGCGTAGCGGGCACACAGGCCGAGCGCCTCCGCAAGCGCGTGCGCGGTGGTTCGCGGCTCCGCGCCGCCTGGGGAGTCCGGCAGCGGTCGAACCTCCTGCAGCGCGATCACGTCTGGATCGAGCGCGCGGAGCTGCCGGATGGCCAGCGCCAGCCGGCGCTCCAGCGGCGGCTGTGTCCCCCACAGGTTCAGGGTCACCAGTCGCAGGCGCGCCACGCTCACTGTCCTCGGTAGGTGCAGCGGGTCTTGGGCGTCTCCGAGATCGAGATCTCGGCCAGGGACGGCAGCTTGGGTGCGAGATTTTGCCAGAACCACACCGCGAGCAGCTCGGTGGTGGGGTTGGGCAGGCCAGGCACGTCGTTGAGCACCTGATGATCCAGCGCGGCCACCAGCGGTGAGACATGCTCGGAGATCGTCGAGAAGTCCATCACCCATCCCAGCTCGGGATCGATGTCGCCCTCGACCGCCACTTCGATCTCGTACGAGTGACCGTGCATCCGCGCGCACTTGTGACCTTCCGGAACCCGAGGAAGGAAGTGCGCCGCCTCGAAGCGGAAACTGCGAACCAAGCGACTGCGCATGGGCGCTCTATACCAGAGATCGCGCGCCCAGGAGCGCCGCCGCGGAGCGCCGCGCACAGCGAAACCGCGCCGCCCGCTCGCGCCAGGCCCAGGTTCCGGGTACACCGCTACATCGTGCTGCCCAAGGGTCTGGATCGGCGTGTCTGGAACCTGGCCATCGCGCGCGCCGTCAACACCGCCGGGCTGTCGCTGGTGATGGCGTTTCTGGGGGTCTACGTGGTGGAGACCCGCGGCTACGCCGCCGTGGTGTACGGCGGCATCGCGGTGGTCGCCAACCTGGCCCAGTCCGCGTCCAATGCGTGGGCTGGTGCGCTCTCGGATCGCATCGGCCGCCGGCCGCTCATCACCTGGTCGCTCCTGGTCCGCGCCGGCGTGATCGCGACGCTAGGCACCCAGGTGCTTCTGGATGCGCCGCTGTGGTCGCTGACCTTGAGCATCGTCGCCAGCTCCGCGCTCCGCGGCTGCTTCGAGCCGGTGGCGTACGCGCTGGTCGCCGATGTCGTCGAGCCAGCCCGCCGCATCGACGCCTTCGGCGTGCAGCGCATGGGGACCAACCTCGGCTGGGCGCTGGGCCCCGCCGTCGGCGGCATGCTGTCGCTGGCCATCCCGTACGGCGCCATCTTCTTCGTCGCGGCCGCGGGCCTGGCCGCCGCCGCGTACATCACGCGCTCGGTGATCGATCCGATCAGCGCCGCGCGGCACGCGAGCCAGCAGGCCGCGCGCAAGGCCGGCGAACAGGCCACACGCAAGGCAAGCGAGCAGGCCGGCGAGCAGGCCCCCCGCGACGCCAGCGACCCACAAGACGCCGTCCCCCTGGCCGTGGTCAGCGGCGCCACCTCCTCTGCCAGCGACCTCGCCGGCGCCGCCCCTCCCGCGGTGGAGACAGAGTCGTCCGCGGAGGCCTGCGCCGCCCGCGCCGCCTGCGCCGCCGCGGCTCTCCTTGCGCCAGCGCATCGCCGTCGCCTTCGCCGATCGTGAGCTGCGCCTGCTCATCGCCGGCACCTTCCTGAGCGCCATGCTCACCACGCAGATGTACTCCACGTTCGCCATCTACATGACGGACTACGTCGGCGTCACCAAGGCGGAGGTCGGCCTGCTCTACACCCTCAACGGCGGCATGGTGCTGGCGCTGCAGATGCCAGCGATGACCCTCATCCGCAGCCGCGGCATCCGCGCGATCTTGCCGTGGGCCTCGCTGCTGTCGACGGTGGGGTTTGCCCTCATCGCCCTGGCCAGCTTGCCCGGCGCGGCGCTCGCGATCTTCGTCATCACCTGCGCCGAGATGCTGTTCGCCCCGGCCCACCAGGCCACCATCGCGGAGCTCGCCGCCCCCGGCGCCCGCGGCCGCATGTTCGGCGTCGTCGGCTTCGCGCAGCTCCTCGGCATCGCCCTGGCGCCGCTCACCGGCGGGCTCCTGCTCGATGCCATCGGCCAGCACTCGGTGGCGCTGTGGCTGTCGTTGGCCACCTTGGGACTGGGCCAGACCTTCTGCTTGTGGCGCTTCGCCCGCTGCCCACGGACCACCGGGGTCACCGCGCCTTGAGCCAGCGGCGCCGCGCCGCCTACTTCAGGTCTATTTCAGATCTATTTCAGATCCGCCATCACCTGGCCGTTGGGCGGGATCGAGACCAGCGCCCCGACGCCGTTGCCCTCGAGCCGGACCTGCGTCATGCGCGACGGCAGCTTGTCGATGGTGAACAGCCCCGCCGAGCAGACGATGGGATCGTACTTGAGCGCATCCTTGGGGTCCGCCTGAAACTGCAGCGACACCGGCTCGACGGCGGCGCACGTGTCGGCGCTCGCCGCCAGGCCGCGGATGGTCCAGCGCACTTGCACCTCTCGCACCCGTGACGCCGGCAAACACTCGCCGTTGCGCGCGCACACCGCGTCGCCGCACTCGCTGTCCTGCTCGCACCGCTCAGGCGCGGGGCACCCCGCGCCCGGGACGAGCAGCAGCAAGAGCAGCACCGCCGGAGACCACCTGGGGAGCGTTGTGCGCATCACCCAGCTAGCCTAGCAAACCTGGGCCATCCGGCGCCGCTCGTTCGCCAGCGCCGCGATCTGCCCGGCGCACGCTGCGCACGCCCTGGAGGCCTCCGATGCGGCGGCGGTGGCCGAGCCGCGGCCCAGGCCAGGAGCGCGACTCGCCGCCCGCGCCGGTCACCCGAAGGCGAACGCCTCGATGTCCGCCAGATCTTCGATCACCCGCCCGCGCGGATGTGCGCGCACGAACGCGAGCTCGTACTCCGGCGTCCGCGCGCCGCGCACCAGACCAACCCTCGCCCCCAGCGCCAGCGGCAGCGCCAGATCCAGCTCGAAGATGTCGCCCACCACGCACAGCTCCGCGAACGTCCCCTGCGCCTCGGCGACCACCTGCGCCAGCATGTCGTGATAGATCCGCCGCCGCAGGAGCACCGGCCGATCGAGCCCGGGCAGCGTCAGCTCCGGGGCCACGCCGTCCCAGGCTGGATCCAGGTCGAACTTGCGCGCGAACCCATGCACGCGCGCGGTCAGCCGCGCCACCCCCGGGTACTCGCGGTCCAGCGTGGCGATCTTGCTCGCCACCGCGTGCGTATCCGAGTTGGTGACCACGAACACCGCCCGGTCGATGAGCCGCTGCAGGCACTCCCCGGCGCCGGGCCGGAACACCGGCCGCCCCAGCGTCTTGGCGTAGTTGTACTTGTAGAGCACGGTGCCAAAGAGCCGCCCGCGCTCCTGCGCGCTGGGCATCACCCCGAAGGTGTCGAAGATGCGGTTGGCGATCGGCACCATGCGCAGGTACGGGTCCACCGTGGCCGGCGCCACCGCCTGACCGAGCCAGGTGAACGGGTGCTTCTCCGGCGCCGCCGCCAGCTCGTGATCCACCGCGTCGGCGATGGCGGAGATCTCCGGATCGCCGGCCTTGCGCCCCACCAGCGCGCAGAGGTCTTCCAGATACCCCGCTCGAAAGGGCCCCCCTTCCGCCTCCGCATCGGTCATCGTGCCGTCGAAGTCGAGAACCAGCGCTTGCATCGCCTCTGTTCATATCATCGCCCGGCGCACCGCCGATCTCCCGCATGCCGCTTGCTGCGCACCCTGACGCCCGTCACCGGCAGCGCAGATGCGCCTGCGCGCGCCGACAGATCTGCACCCGCGCGACCGCACAAGACTTTCCGCTCTTTTGCCGCCCAGCCCTTGACCTGTGCCGGCCCTCATGGCAGAAAGGCCTTCCTGATGCGGGGTGGAGCAGCCTGGTAGCTCGTCGGGCTCATAACCCGAAGGTCGTAGGTTCAAATCCTGCCCCCGCTACGAACGACGAAACTCAGAAGGCCCCTCTCCGGGGCCTTTTGAGTTTTCGGCGCCTCTTGTGCCGCGGCTGAGCGCTCGCTCGGCACGCACGCCGCATGGCAGGTGCATGCGCCTCTCGCGAGGTCGTCCGGTCGGGTCCGAGGGACTCCTCCGCCGGCAGGAGCCTACTTGGGTCCGCGAGACTCACAACCTCCGGTTGGTTCATCCGCGCCAACTGTCCGGCGTTTCTCGACTTTTCGGGCGTCCGACGTCAGTGGGGCGCGCGTCGAGCAATACCGCCAGCAGGAAACACGGGGCGACGACGACCGTGTTGAGGACGCCGTGGACGGAGACCATGCCGCGGATGCCCGCGACCGCCTGAAACACAGGTATCGAGAACTCGTTTCGCCACGCGAGCACCATCGTGAAGACAAGGCCCGCGAAGCTGACGCACCCGAGGATAAACGCCGGCCGGTTGCGCGACCAGACGCTTCGCAGGAACGCGAGCTGCGAGATCGGCAGCGCGATGGAGAGGCCGATCACGCCGATCGGCTTGAGCGCGAGGAACTGGTCGATGCCGAACGCGATCAAGAGGAACGAGACGAGGCATACGAGCACCGAGGTGAGGTAGATGCCGCGCTGCGGACTGTCTCGATCAGCGAGGGCAGCCAGCGTACCGATCAGGATCCAGCCGATCACGTTCCCGTGCAGCGCAGCGTAGTAGCTGAAGTGCGCGCCGTACCCGAGGAAGTGGAGGTCGTTTGCACCTCCGACGAACCACACCGCAGCGATGTTGCTGAAGATGAATGGGACACTCACTGCGAGCACCCGCGGCGAGCGCAGCCATCCCGCACGAGATCGAACAATGAGCACGAAGTTCGCCACGCAGAACAGGAGCCAGGCGACGCTCAGCATCGGCAACGGCGAGAACGCCCCCACTGCAGCGCAGACAAACGCCCCGACATGAGCCGCCGCGCGGAGTCGCGATGGCGCGGCGAAGAAGCGCCGCGTCGCGAAGGGCCCCACGACCATGCTCAGGAGCAGGAGACCACGCAGGATGTTAAGCTCGGACATCACGGGCAGTCTCCTCGGGCCCCGAGTATGGAATATTCCGCCAGCAACGACGATGGAACTCTTCAGCTATCACTTGGTCCGAGCGCCCGTATTCAGCGTCGGCGTCCGTCTGCTGAGTTCCTCTTCGCTACGTGGCGTAGCGGGTTTGCGCCACGCGGAGTGTCTCTTGCCCATGAGAATGGGACACGGCGTGGGGCGTCTGGGACGCTATCAGGTCCGGCTATTGGCGCTCTTCGCGTTCTGGGAGAACGAGACGTTTCTCGATCGTTTCTTGGAGACGCCCCCATACCGTGTGTTCACACGGCCCGGGTGGCATGTCCGCCTACGCTTCTACAGACGCTGGGGAAAGTACACGGGGCTTGACGACGCCACGACCTACACGGAGTTCGAGAACCCCGAGGGGCCGGTCGTCGGGGTGACGTTTGCGCGCCTGAAGCTGAGCGAGACCTTTCGCTTCGCGCGCTGGGGCAAGCCCGTCGAAGCCCAGGTGCGCGACCACCCAGGCATGACTCGCGCCACCGTCGCGTTTCGACCGCTGAGGACTTTCTCCACCTTCAGCATGTGGCGGAGCGAGCAGGAAATGCTCGGCATGGTCCACGGCCGGGAGGCGAGGCTCGACGGAACGGACCACCGCAACGCTATGAAGGAGCGCCGCCGCAAGGACTTCCACCACGAGTTCACCACCATGCGATTCGTGCCGATCTCTGAGCACGGCGACTGGCCCGAGCCGACGCGCCTCTTGCGGTCGTAACCCAGACTGACTGCCGGGAAGAGCCATTGGCACTACTGCGTCAACCCATCAGGCTCATCGAAGAAATCTCCGAAGCTGGATCATTCTGATCGGTTGCGCGACGGCGCGCGACCGCGCGACGTCGAGGTCGCCGCGATCGAGGTGTGAGAGACAACCAGCCGTCGTTCTCATCCCGCTGGGCGAAGCGACGAGTCACAATCGACTGTCGATGGAAACGCCAGGGTCCCCTGGTGGTTCAGCCCATGGGGCGTCGGGCAGTTGATGAGCTTGTAGAACACCTTGACCCTCGGAGCGAGGTCCCCGCTCCACACGGCGCAGTCCTGCAGATCCACCTTGCAGCCGAACACACAAGCAGATCCGAAAATGCATCCACCGCTGCAATCCGTGACGACTCCGGCCGGTGGGAAGACCATCTCGGCGTCGTATGGATCAACCACGCAGGTCCGATCTGGGAACCCAGGATATCGATAGTACGACATGCGGAACGTCCAATGACGCGACACGTCGGTTCCCGAAGATCCCAATCGCACGATCACCGAGTACGAGGGATCATCATCGTCGCCACAGGCGACCAAGATCGCCGGAAGCAGCGTGACCGCAACCAGGAACCGCGCGCCACCGTGCAATGACACCCTCCTCGCGACTACCTGCAGCGTAGCCAGTCCTGCTGCTGGTGCGCTGCGACAAGACGGCGCGTCGCGATGCCCTGACGAGACTGCGACGCACCCTGGCCTCTCCTGATCCGACGGCTGTATGATTTTGCCGCTCGGCGTCGCCTATCGAGGGTTCCACAGCCGATCGGCGATCGCGAGAGGACCGTCCTTCCCATGCAAACTGCGCCCAACCAGCTCGCTTTCAACGTGCTCGAGTCGCTCCTCGATGCAGCTCGTTCGTTCACGCTCGACGTCGCGGGGACCCCGGTCTCTGTCACCGTGACCCGTGGCGTCGCGCCGTCGTGGCCAGCGGGCGGGTTTGATGGCGTCACCCCGAGAGGCAGCACGCCGCCCCCGGTGCTCGCGGAGTGCGTGTGGCCCGGTGGCAAGGCCGTCCTCTCTGTCGGCTACTTCCGGGAGAACGTGGAGCGATACCGGGGCGATGTGTGCCTCATGGTCACGTCACCCGCTCGGTGGCTCGTGGTCGTCAACATCAAGGCCGCGATCGATCGCGCGATCGAGTCGGCGTCCTTGTTACGGAGCGCCCCTGTTGATGGGCATCATGACTGGCTGATTGATGGGCATCAGCGGCTTGCGATGGTGCTTGCATGACTGCGATGGGCATCAGCGGCGAGCGAGGCGATCGCAGCGTCGATGGGCATCGGCGACGGACGTAGCTGAACGTCGCGGCGATGAATCTCGCGTTCGTGCTCGACCACGGCACACGGAAACGCGCGAGTCAGCGGTCGCGCTCGCGGGTGTCGGCCTCGATGACGCGAGCGACGACGTCTCGCTCGACGATCTTGCGCTTCTTCCTGGCGGTCTCTCGGAGGGCGGCAGCGGCGAGGCGGTCGAGGTCGCGCATGGCGCCGGAGGTCGCCTCGTGCAGGAGGGCAATGGCGTCGCTGGCGAATAGCTCGCGTTCGCAGCCAGCGTGACGAAGGCGGAGGCGGAGATACTCGGCGGTGTCGTTGGGGGCGAGAGGGTCGATCTCGAGGCGGTGATGGAGGCGCGAATAGAGCGAGCGGTTGCGGCGCAGGGCGAGGCGATCGCGGAGCTCCGGGAGGCCGACGAGGACGAGCGAGAGGAGGGCGCGGCTGTCCCACTGATAGTTGAGCAGGATGTGGAGGTGGTCGAGCGTGTCCTGGTGCAGGAGGTGGGCTTCGTCGAGGAGGAAGACGGGATGGACCCGCTCGCGGGCGAGTTCCTCGACGTGCGAGGACACGGCATAGAAGAAGTTGCCAGCGGTGGCGGCGGGCGCCAGCCCGAGCGCGAGGCAGAGCTGGCGGTAGAAGTCGCGGCGGCCGAGGGTCGCGTTGTGCGAGTAGGTCAGGCGGTAGCCGGCAGCGGAGACGCGGTGACGGATCGCGCGCAGGACGCAGGTCTTGCCGACGCCGGGCTCGCCGACGAGCACCACCGAGGCCCGCTCGGTGAGCGCGTCGAGGAGACCGTCGGCGACGGCCTGCTTGGAGCTGGGCAGCCAGAGGTCGGCGTCGGCGATCTCCTTGGAGAACGGGGGCTCCTTGAGCCCGAAGCTATCGAGGTAGGTCACGGCTTCTCCTTGCGATGGCGAGGGGGACGACCGGCGGTCTTGTCGAGGAGCGCGCCGGCAGGATCGAACGGGATGGTGGGCAACGGCATCTCGCCGCTGCGCCGACGCGGGGTGCGCGAGGCCGCCATGGGATCGGCGGGGCGCATCGTGTAGCGGTGGCCGTCGTGGAGCGCGACCGGGTCGCCGGCGAGGCCAGCGTGGGCGGCGACGACCGTCACGACGCGGCCAGCGAGGAAGCCCTGGTCGAGCTGCCAGAGGAGGCCGTCGAGGTCGACGGTGCCATCCTTGCGGACGCGGCGGCGGCGATGCACGGTGAGTGCCGTCGCGAGCGCTGGCTCGTCGACGACGCGGCAGCTCGCGCTGGCCCACGCCTCCGCCGGGGTCTTGCCGAGCAGCCCGCCGTGCGGCGCGTGGTGGTAGTGCTCGTCGAGAAACGCGCCGAGGCGCACCTGCACGTCGTGCAGCGAGGTCATGCCGCCGAGGTGGTCGAGGCAGCCGGCACGAAGCGTGCGCCAGAATCGTTCCATCTTCCCGCGCGCCGGCGCATCGTAGGGCCGGGCGTGGACCAGACTGATGCCGAGGCGCTCGCAGCACAGCCGCAGCGCCACCCCGCTGTAGGTGCTCCCGTTGTCGAGGTACAAGCCGCCGGGAGCTCCATGACGACGCAGCGCGGCCAGCAAGAGGTTGAGCATCTCGACCTCGCGCTCGGTGTGGTGGGCCTCGAGCGCCACCACGAAGCGCGATGCATCGTCGAGCAGCGCGTGGATGCGCAGCGGCCGGGTCGTCGCGCCGATGCGCAGCGTCGGCCCATGACAGATGTCCCCGTGCCAGAGCGCGCCAGCGTGGTCTGCCTGCCAGCGCAGCCGGGTGTGGCCGTCGGGGCGCACGCCCCGCTCGAGCCCGGCCTCGCGATAGAGCCGCGCTACCGTGGTCGCTGACACCACGTCGGCGCCGAGCCTTCCGTCGGCGACCAGCGTGCGCAGGATCAGCGGCACCGAGGCCGTCGGGTACTCTCGCCGGATATCGAGCAGCAGCTCGCGCTGCGCAGGCGTCAACTCGCGGGCACGGCCGCGATCGGAGCGCGGCTGGGGCGCAACGCCGCCAGCCCACCGCGACGATACGCATACAGCCACCGCTCGAGCGTCGGCACGGAGATCTGCCGCACGGTCGAACTTCCGGGCGGTCGGTAGCGTTCGGCGGCCAGCGCGCGCATCGCAGCAGCCAGCTCGCCGTGGTCGAAGTCTCGACGGGCGAGCGTGCCGATGATCTCGGCGCGGAACAGGGCGATCGCCTCCGCGTGGTCGCGTGGGCGAAGGGATTCGTCGTCGGACATGCGGCTCCTTTGGCGCCGCCGGGAAGATGGAAGGCGGCGCGTTCTCCCGCGTCTCACGGGGCGGCGGTGCCGCCCAGAAGCCCAACCGGGTGGGCCGCTCGTGGTCGACGAGCACGCCCCGGTGGCCATCACGGCATGGACGCGCCTCCAGCGAACGCCTGCGCCCACAGCGGGGCGCCGCGCTCACCAGGCGGCGCCCGCCCGACGGCCACCTGCGCCGTCCGGGCTGCCGCCTCTCGCAAGGTCTGGCCCGCGAAGGCCCGCGCCGCCCGCGCCCACCGTCGCAGCGTCGACCATCCCGTCGACGCCGGCCCCCGCACGCGCCAGGCGCACACTCGCTGCCGCACCTCCTCCACGGGCATCGCCATCAAGCCCCACAGCGCCAGCGCCATGCAGATCGCCGCCTGGCTGTAGTGCCGACGCGACGCCACCCCACGGGGCACCACCAGGAGCACCGCGTGGCATCGGGTGCAGCGGTACCTTCGGCAGCTGACCACCGCCGTTGTCGGCTCACCATCGGCCGCAAGCGGGCCACGAACCTGACGGTCGCGGAGCCCGTGGCCGTGCAGCCCAACGGCCGCCCCGATCGGACGGCTCGCACTCCCGCATCCAGGGCATCGCGCGGGCCGAGCCTCCGCCACCGACGGCGGCCGTGCGAGCCACCCCTTGACGTCGAGCGCGGAATGGATGATGTGTGAAGGGCGTCTGGTTGTCTTCGTCAATGGGGGCCGACCAGGAGCACGACGCCGACCGTGTTCCAGCACTGTCGGCGTCACCTACTTTCGGCGAGCTCCAAGCTCAGCTCCGGAGAGGTCGTGGACCGGTTCTACCCCAGCGATCCGGATCTCAGCCGGTCGTCGGCAACGATGGTGTAGGCGCCCTTTGCCATCACGCAGCCTGCTTCATCTCACTGGTGTTCCCATAGTCGGGGCTGCTCCCTAACACCTATGAGCACCGTCGCGGCTCACTGACGTCCCTCAGCGTGCGCACTCACTGTACGCGAGCCTACGCGGCATCGAGCGCACGTGCTCTCCCTGAAAAACAACTTCCGGTTGTCCTCCTCCCCGGTTGTCCTCCTCCCGCGAAGATGCGGAGCCAAGCCCGGTGTGGGGATTCAGGCCCAAGACTCACTTGGCAGTACTCAGGCGCGCCGTCGTGACCTCGTCGCGGCCTGGCGCTGCATCAGCGAGATCGCCGCGTTGGCCCTGCACCAGCCCGCCGCCGCCCTGTGAGCACCGCCGCGGCCGCTGACGTCCCTCAGCGTGCGCACTCTGTACGCGAGCATACGCGACATCGCGCGTGCTCTCTTTGGAAACAACCTCTGGTTGGATTCATCCGACTCATCCTACATCGCCGGAAGCAGCGTGACCACAGCAGGACCGCGCGCCAGTCCTGGTGCGCTGCGACAAGACGGCGCGCCGCGAGCCCTGATGAGTCCGCGACATATCTTGGCCTCTCCGGAGCCGTCGGCTGTATGGTTTTACCGCTCGGACTCGCCTATCGAGGTTTCCACAGCCGATCGGCGACCGCGAGAGGTCCGACCTTCCTATGCTAGCTACTCACAACCAGATTGCGCTCGAGTCGCTCCTGGAGGCTGCTCGTTCGTTCACGCTCGACGTCGCGGGGCCCCCGGTCTCTGTCACGGTGACCCATGACGTCGTGGCCAGTGGGCGGCTTTCGTGGCGTCACACGGAGACGCAGCACGCCGCCTTCGGTGCTCGCGGAGTGCGTGTGGCCCGGTGGCAAGGCGGTCCTCTCCGTTGGCTACTTCCGGAAGAACGTGGTGCGATACCGGGGCGATGTGTCACCCGCTCGGTGGCTTGTGGTCGTCAACGCGCAGTCGAGTCGGCTCCTCTGCCCCGTTGCCTGGGCCTCGCCACCATCAGCAAGCGCAACCTACTCGGGCAGCCGCCCTTGAGCACCGCTGCGGCTCACTCACGTCCCTCAGCGTGCGCACTCTCTGTACGCGAACCTACGCGGCATCGAGCGCGCGTGATCTCCCTGAAAACACCTCCGTTGTGCTCCTTCCGAGGCGATGCAGTACCACTACTTGCCGGCATCGTTGACGCGACGCTCGCGAACCTCCTAACCTAGGACTCATGAGGCGTGTGACAGTAGATCCGGAAGAACAATGCCAAGGGGAGAGTGGATGGGCATCCCCACAATCGCTGGTCTGAGTGCATCTGTGGCGGGGCAATGCTCATAGCTGCGGAGTCGCTCGATGACCTTCTGGGCGCAGTCTTCAAGAAGGTGCTCAAGAAGGGGGAACGACTGTCTCCTAGCCGTGGTGCCACGCGCGAGATGATCGGCGTGATGCTGCAATTGAACAAACCCAGAGCACGTCTAAGTCGAACAGATAAAAAGAGTACCGTGTTTAGCTGCCTAGGTGAGCTTCTCTGGTATTTGGCAAACACCGATTCACTCGCGTTCATGACTTACTATATCGATGAGTATGGCAAATATTCTGACGATGGAGTGACCGTTCACGGAGCCTACGGTCCGCGCTTATTCGGTCGTGATACGGGTATCAACCAGATCGAAAACATCATCTCATTGCTCAAGAAGAAACCGCACTCACGGCGAGCGGCTGTGCAGATCTTCGAGGCGAGGGACAACACCACCGAATACAAGGATATCCCCTGCACATGCACACTGCATTTTACCATCCGCAACGACAAGCTAAATCTACTGACGTTTATGAGATCGAACGACGCCTTCCTCGGGCTACCCCATGACGTCTTTGCGTTTACGATGCTCCAGGAACTGGTAGCACGATCTCTGGGAGTGAGGCTTGGCGTCTATCGACATGCGGTGGGGAGCCTTCACGTCTATGAGAAGAATGTCAAGGATGTGAAGACCTACCTCAAAGAGGGGTGGCAGTCGCGAGTAGCAATGCCTCACATGCCCGAGGGAGATCCGTGGCCAGCGGTCAAGACACTCTTGTATGCGGAAAGAGAGATTCGAGACGGACAAGAGCCCACCTCGGATCGCATATCCGGACTTGATCCATACTGGATGGATTTGGTGCGTCTCCTTCAGATCTTCCGTCGCTTCAAGGAGAAGGACCAGGCGGGGATGAATCAAATAGCATCGCAGATGGTGTCTCACACATATGCGGCTTCCATCGCCAAAAAGTCCAAGGCATCTCCCAAGCCGTCGAAGGCGCCCCCTCCGCCTCAGCTCTCTCTGGATTTCGCACGTCGCTAGTCTATAGGAATACGATGAATTCTCTCATCTCATCACTTGTCGCGCGCCTCGCGTCGGCGCACCTTCAGGGCTCGGACGTAATCCCGTGGAGTTGCCCGGTGCCCTCCTTCGGTGATCTGTCCCGATCACAGGTAGCAACGCTGGGGCTAAACCCCAGCAACCGTGAGTTCGTCGATGAGGGGGGGCGCGAGCTCGATGGCGCGGCTCGCCGCTTTCATACACTGCGGTCACTAGGGTTGTCGCGGTGGGCGGATGCCGGTTCTGAGCAATTCAAGCTGATCGAGGATTCGTGTCGCCAGTACTTTTCGGCCAATCCTTACGACGGATGGTTTCGCCGGCTCGATCGCATCATCAATGGGCGAGCCTCGTACTACGGCGGCAGGCCGTTAGCCTGTCATCTTGACTTGATTCCGTATGCAACGGCGACAAAGTGGGCACTATTGACCCATAGAGGAAGAGAAAAGTTGCTTCACGGTGCTGGAGATACGCTTGGTCATCTGCTCGAGAGTTCACCTGTTCGGGTGCTCGTTCTCAACGGACGCTCTGTCGTTGAACACTTCAAAGAAATGTCAGGTAGCCAGCTCAGGTCTCGTCCGATGAAGGATTGGCGGCTACCTCGACAAGAGGGCGATGGCGTGGCCGGGTTCTCGTACAGAGCCACGATTCGCTCGTTTGCTGGCATCAACCTCGGCCGCGACCTCCTTGTTCTTGGATACAATCACAATATACAAAGCAGCTTCGGCGTCACCTCGTCGGTTATTGACTCGATTCGAGACTGGGTAACGAAGGCGACGAAGGCTATCCTGGCCTAAAGAAGGGCGAGCAGACGATGACGAAGCGCAATGCACTCATCAAGTGCCTAACGATGGGGATGGTGGCGTACGAAAGGAAGTACGGTCCACTAGCAGGGATTCAGTCGCCTGACAGGCGCGACAGCCTCATTGCGCAGCTAGCAGACAGCGTGCGCAGGATCGAATACGTGGCGAAGTTGCGCACGCTCAACATCTCGCAGTCGCGCGACGACGCGGATAGTCACCATTTTGATCCGTTGCTCAGTGCTATACGGCACGTCGCTGTCGGGAATATCAACGAGGCCTATTGGCTCGTGTTCTTGTTCGTTCACTTCGGACGGCATCGCACTGCTGGATGGCGCCTAGCCCGTGACGTGTATGCTGGCACGGGCGCAGGCAAGCGATGGACGTGGGCGAACGTAAGCAAGAATCCTGGCGCCTTCGTAAAATGGCTCGCCGCGGCTCGACTTCGATGGGCCGTGGACGGTGTTAGGCGACACTTTGGCAACCACCGAAAGTACGAGAGCCTGAAGACGACGGGCGCCGTTATAGAAAGCTACGTTGAATGGATGGAGTCGTCCGGTGGTCCGCTTGGGCTGATCGCTGCGAACGGCGGCGGCCCCGGAGCGACTCCGGGGCTTTTGTTCGATGCCCTATATCGCTCGATGGATGCTGTACACCGTTTTGGTCGCACTGCAAAGTTTGACTTTCTCACAATGATCGGAAAACTTGGACTGGCAGACATCAGTCCGAGCAAGGCCTATCTAGTCGGCGCGACGGGGCCACTTAAAGGATCCCGACTCTTGTTCGCAAACTCACCCAAGGCGAACCTGAAGGCAAACGATCTTGAGAAAAGACTCGTGGATCTCGGCGCCGCCCTCGGAGTGGGCCAGCAGGTGCTGGAGGATGGGCTATGCAACTGGCAAAAGAGCCCATCTTCATACCGACCGTTTCGCGGCTGAGACGCTATTCCCAACTAAACCGGCGCTTCAGCCGGTTCATTTTATCTGGACCAAGTCGCTTCATGTGCTGGAGCTGGCCGACAAGAACTCCGGGTGAAATTCCGACACGAAGAGCCAGTCGGATGATCTCCCGAGCGTCGAGTTTGACGTTTCGCACATCGGCTTCAAACTCGGGGGGGATCAGAGTGCGCGCGGCATACTGATTCGCCTCGTCCTCATCGGAGGACGACATGCTGGCGATCCCTTCGATGAAGAGCCTCTTCTCACTATGGAGCAAAAGGTGTCCGGCCTCGTGAAAGAAGGTGAACCAGAAGTGGTCGTCCGATAGGTATCGAAAGCTGAGTAGCAGGAGCGCCTTAATAGGCGTCAGAAAGCGAGTTGCCCCGCTCGCGCGGCATCCACTGGGCGCCCGCGCAACCACAACAGCAACTCCACATTTTGCACAAAGTTGCTTGAGTTCTCTAAGGAAGGTTAAAGGATCACGCTTCTTGACCAGCGCTCTTATCTCCGGAATGGTCGCCGCAAACCCCTCGCGACTCCATTCGCCGCATGGAATCTTCGCCGCCAGAAGCTCGCCGCGACGCAGCCATGCTGCCACCGCGCCCACGTCAGAGTTGAATGTTGGCGACGTTCGGAACGCAGCGGCATCGTGAATGTCTCTGTATCTGCTATTCCACTCAGCTACATCTCGAACGCCGAAGTAGCGAAAGCAAGCAGTATCTTTGCTGGCTTTCACTTCGTCTTCATCGAGCCACTGAAACTTGAGCATGTCGGCAACTGGAAGGTCGCGCACCCACTCTTCCGCAGACGCTTCAGCGGGATGTGAGGCGAGACGCTCAAGAGTTGCGCGATACCGTGCCTCTCGCGCGAGCCAGAATGAGGTGCTTGCGCCGAGCACTGCTGAGAGCTTCACAGCGACTTCGCTTGTCAGCTGCGCACTCCCGCGCAGAAACTCGTTTACCTCATCGGTGGTACGTCCGAGCCTTTTGGCGAAGGCTTGTTTGGTGATCGCTCGACTCGCGAGGATATCCGCTACCGTCTCACCTGGCGGAGAGGCCCAATCTGGCTCAAATTCCTCAAAGCTGGTCATTGGTCAGACTCGATGCGAAGAAATTGGATGCGAGTGACCTGCGTCCAGTCGATCTTGCCAGCGGTGACGGGCGCCTTGTTGTGATTCGAGCGGAAGACGAGGCGCCTCCCATCGCCGATCCGTACCGCTCGCTCCTCATCTACTGCGGTCTCGACTACTGGCTCGGCGATGAGATCATAGATGGTGGTCGCCGCATCGAGGTCCGCCAATCGCCGCCGAAGTCCGGCCGCAGTTTGCGTTCCAAGCTGCTTCTCGGCTGTCGCGCGAATCTCACAAAGATCCCGCAACCCCTTTTTGGCGTACGCGAACTCCACCGTCGACAACCATAGCGGAGAGAAAGTCTGAACGCGAGCGGATCCTGTTCCCACGCCAGGTAGACGGTGCAGCGTCGCGGTCATCGGTCCGCCGCCGATTTGTTGCCGGCTCCGATGGCGGCCACGACCTCCGCGAGGTCTGCGAAAAGTGGGGTTTCCTCCCCCAAATCGAAGATCTTGTACATCAGCTCGGCTTCGCGTAGCTCGGGAGCGTAGAGCACGGTTACCTTGCCACGACCAGCGCACCAACCCGCTTCCAAATGCGCGCTCATTCCTGACGGTAGCACGAGGACGCAGCGCTCACACCACTCAAGCGCCTGAAAATCCAAAGCAAAACCAGATCGAGCGCGCGGATGTGCCAAGCCCGCGCGAAACTCCGTCACCGACCACTGCTGCCAGTTGGGATCGATCTCGGCCCAACTAAAACCGCGCTCACCTGGTCCAGGATTTCGAAAATCGTAGACCTCATGCCCGGCAGCGCGTAGGGCCTCGACGACACCCGGTTGGTGCGTGTTGCGCCACGAAGACGCTACGTAGATCCTCATCGCGTCACTTCGCCTGAGGTGGCGCCCATGGTTGTAGTATGCACGAACAACGAGGAAAGGGTAAGATTGGTGCGCTAGCCGATCTCGTGAAGCGGGATCGCCAACCAAAAAAAGTGTGGGTAGGTTACCTGCTCTCGGTGCCGCCTTCCCTTCTCGCCGCGCCGGTTCATCCGCCAGGCATTCAATGATCTTCAATCGATGGCGTTGGCTTGCGCCCACCTGCTTGACGTGGCGGCGGCGGCCGCCGCCGCCGCGAAGCTTCATAGCGCCTCGCGCTCATCCGTGATCTTCCGTCGCTGCTGCACGACGTTCCGCCTTCGGACCCTCGAAGCTAAAAGGGGACAGAGCGTCATCCCAGTGCGCTGATGTCTCACGACGCTACGGACTCTGACCCTCCGGGAGGTTGCTGGTTTGACTCGGCCTCCGCAACGCGGTTGCCGTAGCGCTCGTGCTCTTACTGTTAGAGCAGGAATGCTATGCGTGGTATGCGCTTATGGACAATTGCCAGGATGGGTTCGGCACCATGCCCAGTAGCCGCGAGCTGATGCTGTACTTTCTTTCTATGCACCAACATCATGGATACGGCTGCGAAAGCACTTCGGAGTTTCGCGAGCCATGAGATCGGTGCGGAGGTCGTTTGCTCAGCAAAGCTCCTATTCGACAACGGCGGCGCGGCTCTTGCCCTCAAGATCGGCTTCGAACAAGCATTTCTTTGAAAAGAGGACTCCAAATTGACACAAACGATGAATAGCTCACGAAAGTTCCTCATCGAGGGGCTCGATCGACTAGGCAAGAACCTTCTCATAGCGGGCATACAGAACAGGCTCGGCTACCATGCGGTCATCCATTGTTCAAAGCCGATGCCATCGGACTACTATACAAGCCTATCCGCGACGGGTGCTCTTCGATTGTTTCAAGAAGACGCGTTCAGAACTATGTTCTCGATCCTTCAGGGCGCTGGATCGATTATCTACAATCGAGCGCATCTTGGTGAGTGTGTGTACGCGCCACTCTATCGAGGATATTCAGGCAGCTACGTATTTGACCTAGAAAACGAATTTTGCGCCCCACGGATGGCCAATGTGCGACTCGTTCTCCTTACTGAGAATTTCGACGTAAGCAAGCACTTTCAGGACGACGGAAAGAGCCTCAGGGGCCAACCACTCAACGAAGAGACGAGCAGCACCTCTTCGTAAGAGCATTTACGTTATCAAGGTTTCCCGACAAACGCATGGTCAACGTCACTGACGCCGGCACCGGTGGATTTCGTGCAGCGAACGAGATCCTCGATGAGGTGCTAACATGACAACCCGCACTGCTATTTCGACGTACCGTAGCGCCTAGCGCAGCCCCATGCTGACGGGCAGCACCGCACGTGCTGCTGTTCACTGACCACGAGTACCACGAGCTTCGAGACCTCCGACGAGACATCGCTCGACTCCCACGCGGCCAAGGGCGGCGATTCCCTCCGCCGCTCCGCGCGAGAATCACTAGCCTTTCTCCCTTGCCCGCCGCCCCCGGCGTTCTGGTCCGCCGCCCGGCACTCCGAGCCCGCCTCCTCGCTACTCCTACGGCCCCGGCGCTCGGGGCGCCCAACTCCCACTACCCTTGCGCCAGCTCTACACTTCGACCATCGAGAAGTTCGAGTTCCCGGTGATCGAGATCCGCAAAGAGGGGGCTAACGACGAGCAGGTCGCTGACAATCTTCGTCCGCATCAACAACCAGGGGACCGCCCGAGGGCCAGGCCGACCTTGCGCTGACGTTGCTGGCGGTCTTTCATGGCGAGCTGCATGCCAAGATCGAGGCCCGCTCGGCCAAGATCGAGGCGACCTCCGTCATCGGCGTGAGCAGCAAGTACAGCGTCGGCGCCGCCGCCCGCATCGAGAAGGCCTTGCCCGAGCCAGAGCGAGAATCGCTCGCCCGCGCCCTCCGCTCACAGCAGGCCGGCGCCGATCCCCTTGGCATCGTCGACTACCTGTACCTGAGGCAGCTCCCCAACCTGCTCACGGCCAACGACGTGTGGGCCGACGCGAAGGTCCGACTTGGCACCGCCGCGGACGCCAAGCAGCGACTGCTCGCGGCGGTCGATATCATCGCCCCCACCCGCAACGAGATCGCGCATATCCGCGAGGTCGCGCCCGAACGCCTGAAGAAGGCGAGCGTCGCATGCGACGACATCATCGCCATGATCAAAGCATAGGCGACAACGCCCGCGCGCTGGGGATGATGCGTGGTGCGCGAATGGCGAGCTGCAGCGAGACGCGCCAGGTGCCAGGTGCGAAGCGCCTCGCGTGGCTGGAGCACCGGGCGCCACGCCCAAGCTAGCCAGTAGGCAGGCCGTGCTCGGCGGAGATCTTGGCGTTGATCGCGTCGGCGCGATGGAGCGCCGGGCGGGCGCCCAGGCGCTCGCTGTAGGCCAGGACGGCGGGGGAGCCCTCGAGCATCTTGAACTTGAGCATGAAGCGGACGGTGGAGCCGAAGATCACGTCGGCCATGGAGAAGGTGGAGCCGAGGAGGAAGTCCCGGCCGGTGACCGCGGCGTCGAGCGCGCGGAGCATGTCGTCGTGGGCGCCCCACCCTGCCTGGGAGGGCTTGAACTGCCAGCCCGACGCCTTGGCGATGGAGCCAGGCTCGATGACCGAGGGCGCGAACACGGACCACCGATAGTACGTCGCGCGCTCCGGCGCATCGAGCGCAGGCGCGAGGCGCCCGGCGGCGTACCGATCGGCGAGGTAGAGGCCGATGGCACAGGCCTCGGTGACCACGGCGTCGCCGTCGGTCAGGATCGGCAACTTGCCCATGGGGTTTAGCGCCACGAGCTCAGCGTCTTGTGGGCGCCGCCATCAAGTCGACGTAGCGCAGGTCATAGGGGACGCCAATCTCCTCGAGCATCCACACGACGGTCGCGGCGCGAGAGAACGGATGATGATAGAGCACGATGGACATGGCCGCATGCTACGTCGTTCCCGGTGCCGATGCCACGCGCTCGGGCGCCAGGCCCAAGCGCCAGCGAGCCGCCGTGCGCCGCTGTCGTGCACCGCAGCGCGCCGCGCCCTCCTTGGCTCGCCGCGGTCAGATGGGCGAGGGCGCGGAGGGGTCGGTGACGAAGCGGGCGAGGCGCGAATAGAACGTCTTGTGCGAGAAGCCGAGCGCGGTGGTGCCCAGGATCTGACCGACCTCGTCGAGGTGATCGGCGGGCACGGTGCCCAAAAAGACGCCGTGGCGCGCGCTGTCCACCGACACCAACCCATCATTGGCGCCGTGGCCCGAGAGCAGGAGATAGCCTGCCCACAAGAGCGGATCGCACACGTCCTCGCGCCAGATGTCGAGGGTGGCGGCGCGGGTCACGCCGGCGACCGAGTAGTAGAGGACGCGCGGATCATCGGGGGTGGTGGGGTTGAAGACGGAGGTGGCGTACTCCTCGGTGAGCTGGTACGCCTGCCCTTCCAGGTCCTGGCCGCCGCCGCCGATGAGGTTGGCCAGGAACGCCAGCAGGCTCTCTGCCGGGCCCGGCAGGATGCCCAGCGCCACGTCCGCCACCCGCGAGCCGCGGTGTGGGCTGGAGATGGTGGTAACAGTGGCGACGCGATCGCCAAAGCCCAGGTGGGAGACCAGATAGCGCGCGTCCAGGCCGCCCTGCGAGTGGGCGATGAGATGCACGCGGCGCGCGCCGGTGCGCGCCAGGATGCTCTGGAGCTGCGGCGCCAGTTGCGCCGCGCGAACCTCGATGCGCTGGAACGGATCCACCTCGGTCACGAAGACCTGGTGACCATCCGAGGCCAGGCGCGACTTGACGCCATAGAAGTAGTCCAGCGGGCCGATCTGATCGAAGCCCGCCATGCCGTGCAAGAGCACGATGGGCAGGCGCGCGCGATTGGACAACGAGGACGCGAGCGCCGCAGGTCCACCTTCGGATTCGTCCTGCGCGACAGACTCCGCCAGGCAGCCGGCGAGCGCCAGCGCAGCGAGCACATTGACAAGAAGGACAGTCGTCAACCGGCCACGAGCTTTCATGCGCCGCACACTAGTCCTGGCTTTGGCGCCGCATCAAGAGTGGATTTTTGTGGGCAGTGGCTACCGCAGTTGCCGGTGGCAGGCAGTTCCTCGTCGGAGTCTTGCACCTACACGCGCAGCTAACTGCGCGAGATTCGCGCCGTTGAACTGAATTCAATGAGTCCGCGACCGGCGCACCGAGAAGGCACAGTGTTGGCCGCGAGACACTTTTTCTCGCGCGCCTCTGCGATCTTTTTCCGAGCGCCGCGCCCGGCGTCTGGCCAGAGGCGCCGCGGCACCCGGCCCGCTGCCCGCGTCAGATGTGCGCGAGCACGCCGCGCAGCCCACCGCGATGACCTCGCTCACCACCTCGTCGACCGACAGCGGCTCGGAGCCGCGCATCATCACCTCGATCACGCCGCGCACCATGCCGAGCAGCGCGCCGGCCACCAGGCTCGGCTGGCACTTGCGCACCAGGCCTAGCGCGGTGCCCTGCTCCAGCGCGCGCTCGATGAGGCGGCGCACCTCGTCATAGAACTGGTTGAGGCGCTCGGCGGCCTCGGCCTCCGGCGTCTGCGCGGCCTGCAAGAGCAGCGTGGCGAGCGCGCGATCCCCGACCACGTAGCCCAGCGTGGCGACCACTTGCTCCCGGAGCTGCACCTGCGGCGGCGGCGCGCTGGGGTCCTCCACCTCGATGCGGCGGATGAGCGCCCGCAGATCCGCCATGGCCTGATCCAGGATGGAGTCAAACACCGCGGCCTTGCTCTCGAAGTACAGGTAGAACGTGCCGCGCGCGATCTGCGCGCGCGCTCGATGATCGCGTTGATGGACGCCCCGTGATAGCCAGCCTCGGCGAACACGTGCTTGGCGGCCTCCAGGATCTGCCGACGACGCTCCACCTTGCCGCGATCGACGACGTCTGCTGCACGGCTGACCACGGCTACCCGCCTCGCCGCGACTGGTACGCCACCACGGCCTTCTCGAGTCCAGAGAACATCTTGCGGTAGGTCATGCGGCCAGAGGCCACCTTGCCCTCCTCGCAGTGGGCGTCGATCTCGGCTTCGAGCTCGCGGGCGAACGGCTCGCTGTCGGCGTACAGGTTGATCTCGTCGTACACGCCGTGAGAGAGCGCGGTGAAGTTGGCGGACCCGACGTCGGCGAAGCGGTGGTCGATCACCACCACCTTCGAGTGAACCATGCGCGGCAACACCACCACCTTGAGGTTCTCCGGCGCGCCTGTGGTGCGCAGCAAGAGATCACAGGTGGCGCGGTTGGTGGCGCCCAGGACATCCGCGTTCTCCGCCGTCACCAGCTTGACCGCGCAGCCGCGGGTGACCGCACGGGCGAGCGCGGCGGTGAAGCGCCGGTCGCCGAGGTACGCCATCTCCACGGTCAAGGAGGTCTGCGCCGAGTCGATGAGGGCCAGGCGGTGGCTGATCATCGGGCAGCTCCGCTTGCGATGGGCCTCCCGGCTATGCACCAAGAAGTCGATGCCCCGGGACGGATCGAACTCATCCGCGCCGGCCATGCGGTCGCGCAGGCGGGCCACGTGTTGCCGCCCTTCTGCCTCGACCATGACGTCGATCCACTCGTGGCGATGATTGTCGCCGATGCCCATGGAGCCCAGCGCCAGGTAGCGCTCGTCGATGATGAACAGCTTGCTGTGTCGAAGCGCTTGCGCGTGTGTGCTCCACGCGGATGTTGTCGTGCGCGATGATGCGCTCGAGCAGCGGATTGGGGCGCTGCCGGATCGACCCGGGCGCGCGATACACCGCGCCGAGCAGCCAGGCCTGAAGCCCGCGAATGGGATCCACGCGCTTGTGGAAGAAGCTCTGCTTGTTGCCGCCGGTGTACTCGTACACCGCCGCGATCCGATCTTTCTGGATCAGGACCTTGGCGCCGCGGTCAGCGGCCTGCACGACCGCCTCGGCGAGCAGGTTGCCAGCCTCGTCATCCCGCCACAAGAACGCCCGGATCTCCACCGAGGACTCGGCGCGCGCGACGCGGTCGACGATGGCGACGAAGGCTCGGTCACCGCTGCCGAGCACTCGTGGATGGCTGCCGTCCACCGGGCTCGAGACCCCCGCCAGCCCGCTGCCGAGCGCCAGCGCGGCGCCAGCGCCGCGAAGCTGCTTGACCCGACGCGCGCGGCGCCGGGTGGCAAAAGGGCGGAAAGGGCGTGGGCGCATGGGCAAGCGTTTCTCGTACCTGAGGCCTGGGACAACGTCAATCACAGGCCAGCATCGGCGGATCTGTCCACCGCGGGTCAGTAACCTGCCCTGCACTGCACCCATAGCACGACTTTGGCTGCGAGATGCCCTGAGCGCCTCAGCCGCGGTTTTTCTGCGTAAGCGCGCGCGTAACCGAACGTTTTTTGATAACGATTCGCCTCGAAACTCGCAAAGGACTATCTACATGAGTCTGAAAATTCTACTCTACGCGCTCGCGCTGCGAAACCGCCAACGTGGTCAAGCAGAGCTGCGTGATCATGGGCGAGAAGCTGCAGATGGCAGCCACCGAGCTCAACGGCGAGACTGACGTGGTCTGCGCCCGGGTCATCACCCGGATCCAGGACAACCTGAAGGTCGGCCTCAAAGCCAACGCCTCGCTCAAGGTCGAGTACAAGCCGGCCATCTGCCAGGTGGACGTGCGCGCCAGCGCCCGCGCCGCCGCCGAGTGTAAAGGCAAGGCCGAGGCCGACATCAAGGCCACCTGTGAAGGCCGCTGCAACGGCGGCTGCTCCGGCACCTGCGAAGGCAAGACCGGCTCCGGCGGCTCGTGCGATGGCGTTTGCCGTGGCACGTGCGAAGGCACCTGCGAGGGCTCGGCCAAGGTCGACGCCTCCATGGAGTGCCGCGCCCAGGCCGAGGTGGATGCGTCGCTCAACGTGCAGTGCTCGGAGCCCGAGCTCAAGGTGGAGGCCGAGGCCTCCGCGGTCGTGGACACCTCCAAGATCGAGCTGACGCTGAGCGCCCTGCGTGAGGGTCTGCCGAAGATCTTCTCGGTGCAGGCTCGCCTCAAGCCGCTGCAGGCCGCGGTGGCGACGTGGGCGACCTCCGCTGGCTCGCTGGCCGCGTCGGCCAACGACCTGGCCGCGTCCTTCAAGGACCAGGCGCTGTGCATCTCTGGTCAGATCGCCGCGGCTGCCTCGATGGTCGGCAACATCAAGGCCTCGGTGAACGTCTCGGTCGAGGTCTCGGCCTCGGCGTCTGCCACCGTCGGTCACTAGCCCTCCTTCGAGGAGCCCTGCGCGCCCAAAGCGCGCCGGGGCCGCTTCCGTTCGGTGCGCCGGCGATGAGCCGGGCGACGCGCCGGCGGTGTGCCAGGCGATGCGTCCGGCGGTGTGCCGGGTGACGCGCCGGGCGAAGAGCCGGGCGCCCAGCCAGCGGCGCGCCGTCGTACGCCGGGCGCGCCAGGGGTACGTGATGTGCGCCGGGCGAAAGGCCCAGCGTGCCGCGGTGCGATGTAGCCCGGCTGCGTGGCATGATGTCGAATTGCCGCGGTCGCGCAGCGACGGCATATCGCGCCCTTGGCCCTCCATGACGTCGGAGAGCGCCACGGAAGGCAAGCCAGGACTGGTCAAAGCAGGCCAACCTGGTGTAGGTAGGCGCTCCCGCCAATGAAGACGTTTACCGAGTTCTCCACGTTGGTTCTGCGACGCGCGGCTGCTGCCAAGGCCGCGAGCGCGTCTCTCGAGGGTGACGCGCTCGCCGAGGCCATGGCCGCGGCTCTGGGCGTGGCCACCGATCGCGTTGCTCGCTTGCTCGAGGCGCTCCGGATCGTGGGCGACAACCTCGACGCGGTCCGCCTGGTCCGCGTGTACCAGGGGCGAGACTGGGCCGCACGGTGCGGTCTCGCGAGGCGGGTTCCACTACGCGCTCGACCGCGTCGCAGGTCCGTCGCGCGGCGGCGGTGGTGGCGGCCGTGACCGAGGACGTTCGGATCATGGCGGTAGCCGAGGTGGCGGCGGCGGTGGCGGTGGTCGAAGCGGCGGCGGCGGCGGCGGCGGCGGTGGTGGCGACCGACGCGACAAGCCGCGCGGCCTGGGCAGCCTGATCAAGGCAGCCGTCGGCAAGACCGATGAGAAGGAAGATGACCGTCCGGCGCGTGGCGAGATCCCGCGCGCGGGGCTTGGCTGGCAGCTCACCTCCGCGCCTCGCGATTTCCGCGACGATCGCGGTGGCCCGCGCGGCAAGCGCAAGGGCCCAGGAGGGCCGGGCCGCGGTCGCCCGCGTGGAGCCGAGGGGGGTGGCCCGGGTGGCCCTGGTGGGCCCGGTGGGCCCGGCGGAGCTGGAGATGAGCGCCGTCGTGGGCCGCGTCCGTTTGGGGACCGTCCGCGCGGTCCGCGCCCGGAAGGCGCAGGCGCAGGCAATGCAGGCGGCGGTCCGCGTCCCGCTGGCGACCGGCCTGAGCAGGCAGCTCGTCCGCCGCGTGATCCCAACGCCCCTCGTCGTGAGCGCAAGCCGTTGGGCCCTGACGCCAATGGCCTGGGACCCGATGGGCAGCCCTGGGATCCGGAGCGTAAGCGCAAGCGCGACGAAGAGCGGGCCGCTCGGGGGCCCTCGGCGCCGATGACACCGCCCATGACGCAGGCAGGCGGCGAGATGCCGGTGTCGGCCGGCGCGGACGTCGAAGCCACGCCCGACAAGTCGTAAGATATCGCAAGGGCAGCCCTGCCCTCGCGGCAATAGCAGGCGGTCGGCTGTCCAAGCCCGGCCGCCTGAAGTCTTTTTCGGGCCGGGCACCCAGCGCCACCCCACGGCGTCCCCACCCGGCACCAGCAGGGGGCCCGGCATCTGAAAGGTGCGGGCCAGGAAACCTGCTTGCGCCAGCGTGTCATTTCCCCATACACTTCCACCAGAGGTTCCCATGATTCGATCCCTGCCCTTGCTCCTGCTCCTGGCGCTGCTCGGCGCGCCGACGCTCGCTCACGCAGAGCTCTCCAAGAAAGTGATCGCCGCGTTCAAGGGGCAGATCGTGATCAGCGACGGGGATCTGCCGGATGCCGCCGATGAGCAGCAGACCATCGCCGCCATCAAGAAGGCGAAGCTGCAGACGATCACCGGCGAGAAGAACGCGGAGGAGGTGACGACCTGGTCGTTTCGCTACACCGCCTTCCTGAGCAAGGCCGCGCCCACCTCGCTCAAGATGGCCTTCTACACCAACGACAAGAAGAAGAAGTACGTCGCCGATCAGCGGCTCGATGGCGTCGATCCGAAGTCACCGGTGCTGGCCGGCGAGGTGCTCATCACCGAGGATGACGGGCTGAGCAAGGGACAGAGCTACCTCATCAAGCTGGTGGCCAGCGCGGGCAACAAGGAGACCGTGCTCGCGCAGACCACGCTGACCGTGCAGTGACCCGGCGGTAGCTAGCGCTGCGCGCGCAGCCGCTCGACGGCGTCTGCCACGGCGCGCGCGGTGATGCCGAGGTTTGCCATCAACTCCTCGCCCGGGGCCGAGGCGCCGAAGCGATCGATGCCGATGGCCACGCCGGCGCCGATCCACTCCGTCCATCCCAGGGTCACGCCGGCCTCCACCGAGACCCGCGCGGTGATCGAGGGCGGCAGCACCGAGGCTCGGTAGTCCGCGTCCTGCGCGCGGAAGACCTCCCAGCACGGCATCGAGACCACCCGGGTCGAGATCCCGCGCTGCGCCAGCAGCTCGCGCGCCTCCATCGCCAGCGACACCTCGGAGCCGGTGGCGATCACCAAGGCGTCTGTGCCGTCGGCGAGGACGTACGCGCCGCGCTCCGCGCCCTTGGCGCCGGGATGGGTCAAGACCGGCAAGTCCTGACGAGACAGGACCAGCACGGTGGGCCCGTCGCTGCGGGTCATGGCCAGGCGCCAGGCGGCGACGGTCTCGTTGGCGTCGGCCGGGCGCACGACCGCGAGGTTTGGCATGGCGCGCAACGCCATGAGGTGCTCGACGGGCTGGTGGGTCGGGCCGTCTTCACCGAGGCCCACCGAGTCATGCGTGAGCACGTAGATGGCCGGTTGCCCGTTGAGCGCCGCCAGGCGGATGGCCGGACGCATGTAGTCCGAGAAGACGAAGAACGTGGACACAAACGGCCGGACGCCGCCGTGGTACAGCATGCCGTTGGCGATGGAGCCCATCGCGTGCTCGCGGATGCCAAAGCGCACGTTGCGACCGCCGCCGGCGGGGCTGTAGTCCCCGCCGGGCACGATGGTCTTGGTGGAGCCACCGAGATCTGCGTCGCCGCCCCAGAGGTTCGAGACCGCCGCCGCCAGCGCCGTCAGCACCTTGCCGGAGCTGACCCGCGTGGCCTGGGCCGCGCTGCCCTGCGCCCACTGCGGCAGCGTGCTGTCCCAGGCCGCCGGCAGCTCACCGGCCATGCAACGATCGAAGTCGGCGGCCAGGTCCGGGTAGGCGACGCGCCACGCATCGACGGTGGCCTGCCAGGCCTGGCGCTGCGCGCCGCCGCGCCCGCGCGCGTCCAGGTGAGCGGCGACCTCGGCCGGGATGTGAAACGACGCCGCTGGATCCCAGCCCAGCGCGAGCTTGGTGGCGGCGACCTCGGCCTCGCCCAGCGGCGAGCCGTGCGCGGCGGCGGTGCCAGCCTTCTTTGGCGAGCCAAAGCCGATGGTGGTGCGAATCACCAGGATGGAAGGCCGCGCGGTCTCCGCCTTGGCGGCGGTGAGGGCGCGGTCGAGCGCGTCCAGATCGCGGTCTCCATCTTCGACGTGCTGCACGTGCCAGCCGCAGGCGGCGAAGCGCGCGCCGACGTCCTCGCTCATGATGAGCGACAGCGGGCCATCGAGCGTGACCTGGTTTGCGTCGTAGAGGTAGATGAGCTTGCCAAGGCCCAGGTGGCCGGCAAGGCTCGCCGCCTCGTAGGCCACGCCCTCCATCACGTCCCCGTCGGACACCAGCGCGTAGGTGAAGTGGTCGATCACCGTGTGGCCCGGGCGGTTCCACTGCCTGGCCAGGAACGTCTCCGCCATCGCCATGCCGACGGCGTTGGCCGCGCCCTGCCCCAGCGGGCCGGTGGTCGCCTCCACGCCCGGGGTCAAGTGCCACTCGGGATGCCCCGGCGTCTTGCTGCCCCACTGCCGGAAGGCCTTGAGGTCGTCGAGGCTGACCGCGTAGCCGGTGAGGTGCAGCAGGGAGTACAGCAGCATCGAGCCGTGGCCGGCCGACAGGACGAACCGATCTCGGTTGGGCCATTGCGGATGCGCCGGATCATGGCGCAGGTGTCCTTGCCACAGGGCGTAGGCCATCGGGGCGCAGCCCAGCGGCAAGCCGGGGTGTCCCGAGTTGGCCTTCTGGATCGCGTCGATCGACAGGGTGCGGATCGTGTTGATCGCCAGCGTTGCTAGGTGGGTCACGTGCAAGCTCCCGGGAGAAATCGCGGCGACCCTACCAGCACGGGCAGAAACAGAGAACCGACACCAGCGACAGATCTGCAAGCGGCGAGTCGCGGGGCGGAAGGAACCCGCGAACCCACGAGGCGCCCAGGGAACCCATGGTCCCCCGGTGGTCGCGGCTGCGCGGGCTCGCTGCGGTTGGCGGGCTCACGCCACGCTCCTGCAGCCGGCCCGGCACGGCCAGGCGCCAGCGCGTCGCCGGCCAGGCGCCAGCGCGTCGCGGGCCAGGCGCCGGCGCGTCGCCAGGCGCCAGCGCGTCGTGGCGCGGGCCACAGGCGCGCCAGGCCGTCGCGACAGCTACTGCCGCTCGGCGGTCTTGCCGTCGAGGGTCTTTAGCCCCTTCTCGACGACCCAGGTCTGGTAGTAGCTCGCCTGCGGCGAGCCTTCGGCGATGCGCGCGTTGGCGCTTCTTGAGCTCGTCGTCGATGACCGCGACGAACGTGCCGATCTGCTGCGCGCCCGAGATCCAGCGCCCGTTGATGAAGAAGCCAGGCGTGCCCGACATCCCCAGGGCGCGAAGCGCCGCCTGGTCACGCTGGATCGCCGGCTGGCACTCGCCCTTCATGTCCGCCTTGAACTTCTCGATGTTGAGCTGGAGCTCCTGCGCCAGCCCGACGACGATCGGGCAGCCCTCGGCGGTCTCCCAGCAGCGCTGCGCGCCCTGCCCGTCGGTCATCTTGTCCTTGTCGAAGTTCTTCGAGGAGAAGACCTTGTCCCAGAGCAGCTTGTCCATCTGCTCGAAGCGCCCCTTGAGCCGGGCTGCGCACGCGGCCAGCGCCGGCGCGGTGGCGGTCTGCGGAGGACCACGAACTGCTTGTAGCCACGATGCGGACTATCGGCGCCGTACTTCTGGACGAGATCTCCTCCATCGTCGAGCGCACCTTCCGGCAATAGAAGCAGGCGTACTTGTAGCCCTCGGACGATGGTGCACCTTTGGCGTCCGCGGGCCCTTTGAACGGGTTGCCGGGTTCCGACGGACGCGGAGCATGCCTCTTGCGATCCGGTTCCGGCGGGCGCGCGCCGCCAACGCCTGTGCGTGTGCTCCGCGAGCTTGTCCTCGATGCTGGCCAGGGGCTCGGCGATCCGGATCGAGGTTGTCGATGGCGCTGGTGTCTTGCGCGCACGGCGCGGGGAGCGCCAGCGCAGTAGCCAGCAACAGGGAGCTACTTGAAACGATCGACTTTGTTCATAGAGAGTAGCTCCTACGTTGGCATCCCGACAGCCGCGACGCAGACCGCCGCGGCTCACTCCTGCTCACACGCCCCGGGCCCTCCAGGGTCCGCGAGCGGCTCACTACGCTCCTCGTAGAGATCGCGAGCATCGCGCCCCTCCGAGGTTCCAGAGACTTCACAGTTGCAGCACAGCCGCTGCCACAGCGGCTCCGCGGAGGCCTGCTCGGCGCCAGGCTCCACGCCGTCGCGCGCGACGCGGCGAAGCTGCTCTTGCAGCGCGCAGGCTTCGTCGCGCGCGAGCTCGCCATCTCCGTCGAGGTCAGCCTCGGGGTGGACCTCGCGCAGCGCCTCTGCGATGGCGGGGCTGTAGTCGCACTGGGCCATCGCCTGCGCCGGCGCCGCGGCGCGCGGCTGTCCGAGCCCGAGCACGCCGAAGGCGACCACGAAGGCAGCTCCCCCAAGGCCGGTGGTGGCCAGGCTGCGGCGCAGGCACAGCGCCTCGATCCGCTCGACCAGGGCCGCCGGCGCCGCCAGCGCCAGCACCCCGACGAGCGGACGGCCAGCCTGGCCCTGACACCGCAACGTGGCATCGACCAAACGCCGCGCGTAGACAGGGGGAGAGAGCGAGAGAGCGCGCGCGGCCAGGGCATCCGCGGCGGCCTCCTGGGCGCGCTCGAGCGAGCGACCGATGAGGATCCGGATCGGCAAGAAGAACCACACCGCGGCGACCGCGGCGTGCAGCCAGCGCGCGATCCAGTCTCGCCGCCGCAGGTGCGCCAGCTCGTGGGCCAACGCCAGGTCGAGGAGCGCGAGCTCCGCGAGCAGCGTCTTTGGCACCACCAGGAGCGGCCGGCCGCCGGCCAGCAGGTGCGGGATCACCGCCTGCGGATGAACCCGGACGCTGGGCGAGCTGCGCGGGCCCAGCCCGATCCGGCGCGCCATCTCCCCGACTCGCTCGAGGAGCCACGCTGGCGCGGCCGGCAGCTCCAGCGCTGCCCGGCGCTGCCGCCGGACCGCGAGCACGCCGCCGAGCAGCCGGAGCCCCGCCACGGTCACCCAGGCGAGGACCAGGAGGATCCAGAGCGCGCTCGCCGGTCCCCCGCTTGGGTCGTGCGGTGACGACGGGGCGACCCAAAGCGGCCCCGCGGACGACAGCTCGGCGCTGGGCCACAGCATGGCGCCGACATCGGCCAGGCTGCCGGCGATCGAAGGCCCCCACGGCGAGATCCACTTGACCAGCACCACGGTCCACAGCGCAGCCCACACCGCGGGCCTGCGCCGCCAGAGGCCCAGGCGCGCCGCGAGATGTGCGCACCCGGCGAGCGCCAGGCCATGGATCAGCAGCTCCGCCGCGCCACGCGCGATGCCCTCGCTCGCCGCCGCCAGGCTCATCGGCCCTTGCCTCCGTCGCCGCGGCGCCCGCGGGCGGCACCGGCCGGCGCCGCGACCGGCGCGGGCGGCGGTGCGCTCGCGCGGCGACTTTGCGCGGCAGCGCGCGCGCGTGCGTGGGTCGCGCCGCGGGTGACCTCGCTGGCGATGCGGATGGGGTCGCTGTGGTCGCTCGGCTCGCTGGCGTCGCTCGGCTCGCTGGCCTCGCTCGCTTCCGCGGCGCTGATGGTCCGCTCGATGGCGCGAAGATCTTCCACCGAGAGCGCCTCATCCTCGACGAGCTGCAGCACCAGCGAGTCCGCCTTGCCGTCGAAGACGTCCTGCAAAAAGGTGCGGACCCGACTGCCGATCACCGACTCGCGGCGGTGCGCCGCGCGATAGACGAACGGTTCCTTGCTGCGATCGACCTGCACCGCGCCCTTGGCGGCGAGGCGTCCGAGCAGCGTCATCACCGTCGTGTATGCCGGCGCGGAGCCTCGCCGGGTCTGCTCTCCGCGCACCTCGGCGACCGTGGCTTGCTCGAGGCGCCACAGGACCTTCAAGATCTCGAACTCCGCGGTGGTGAGATGAGGGACCCGGGCCATGCGGCTCTTCATTAGTTACGACAGTTGTAGTTAGCCGGCAAGCCACCGTACGCGGATTCCAGGGGGGGTCGCCGGCGACCCTGGGCGCCGCCGGGGCGCGGCCGGGGGCTGTCGACGTGCTCCTTGCCGCCGCCGCTGGAATCGCTCGAGCCGAGCGGATCTGTCCGGCGGACGGCGCTCAACTGGCCCTGATGTGATGCGCGCCACGCTTGATGGCCGGGGATCGCGATGAAGCTCCGCGGTCGCCGCCGGACGAGCCAGCGAACGGCTCCGCCAGCGCGCCAACCGGCTCGCCGACCGCCGTCAATGCCGTATACCTGCGGCACCGATGGCCTCCTTTGTTCACTCTCTCTTGGCCCCCGGGCGCCGCTTCCTTCCCCGCAGCAGGATCTCCGGGGTGGCGCTCGCCTCGCTGGTGATCGCGGCGACCGCTCCGATCGCTCCGGCGATGGCCGACCCAGTCACCGGCACGGTGCGAGATGGCACCACCCTGCAGCCAATCGCTGGCGCCACGGTGTCCGCCAAGGAAGCGCAGCCCGCCTCCTCCAACAAGGTCGGCGGCTTCACCCTGGAGCTGCCTCCTGGATCGGTGGACGTCACCGTGCGCGCGCCCGGCTACGACGAGAGCGTGGAGTCGCTGGTGGTGCCCGAGGGCGGCATCGTCGGCGCGGAGCTGCTGCTGTTTCGGCCCGGCGCCACGTCCGAGATCATCCAGGTCGAGGACCAGGCCCCGGCTCCGCCGCCGCCCAACCGGCAGAGCCTTCGCCGCGAGGAGATCACGAGGATCCCGGGCGCCCGAGGCGACGCGCTGCAGTCCATCCGCAGCTTGCCCGGGGTGGCCGCCACCACCAACGGGGGCCCTGGCCTGCTGGTCATTCGCGGCGCCGCGCCGGAGGACTCGCGCGTCACCATCGACGGCATCGAGGTGCCGATCCTCTATCACTTCTTCGGTCTGCAGAGCGTGCTGCCGTCGGAGTTCATCTCGAACATCGAGTTCACGCCCGGCGGCTTTGGCGTGGAGGAAGGCCGGGCCACCGGCGGCATCATCAACGTGGTCACTCGCGACGACGTGGTGCCCAAGGCCGAGGGCTTCGCGGAGCTGTCCTTCATCAACCTGGCCGCGCTGGTGCAAGCGCCGATCTCGCGCAAGCACAACCTGCAGGTCTCCGCGGGGATCCGTCGCTCCATCATCGACTTCATCTTGCCGGTGGTGCTCCCGGAGGACTCCGGCGTCAACTTCACCGCGGCGCCCACGTACTATGACGGCCAGCTCCGCGTGGACTGGCGTCCCACCGACCGAGACCGCGTCAGCCTGTTCGCGCTGACCAGCCTCGACAACCTCTCGCTCATCAACGATACGCTCGACCCCAACGATCCGGTCACCAGCGGCGCGACCTTCGAGAACGAGACCTCGTTCACCCGCGTCATCGGGAGCTGGACCCGCGGCAAGGGCGACCTCATCAATCGCCTCACCGTGTCGGGCGGCGACGGCGGCTTCCGCGTCAGCATCGCCGACCGCTTCCTCGACGTGAACCAGCTCACCTTCGAGGCGCGCGACGACGTGAACGTGAAGATCAACGACCAGGTGCGCGTGCGCGCCGGCGCCGACGCGCGCTGGCAAGAGGTGGAGCTGGGCGTCCGCTTCCCCGCGCAGCCCGCGGAGGGGGAGCCGCCGCCCACCAGCTTCTCGCAGCTCCCGCTCATCGACTACATGGCGACCATCGACAACCACGTCGCCGGCGCCTACGCGGCGGTGGACGTGAAGCCGACGTCGCCGCTGCAGCTCACCGGCGGGCTGCGCTACGACTACTACGAGCACATCGGCGAGTGGACGCTGTCGCCTCGCGCGCAGGCGAGCTACCGGGTGTCGCCAGCGTTCTCGCTCAAGACCGCGCTGGGCCGCTACTCCCGCCCGCTACAGCAAGGCGAGACCGTGCCGACCACGCTCTTGCCGGAGCGGGCCACCCAGTACGTGCTGGGCGTGGAGCATCAGACGGGCTCCGGCGTGTCGACGACAGGCTCGGTGTTCTACACCGATCGCGATGACCTGGTGGTGCGTGATCCGCTGCTGTCGCAGACCGATCCGCTCAACGCCTACGTCAACACCGGCGTCGGCCGCTCCTACGGCGCGGAGCTCTTGGTGCGCGTGCGCAAGGACAACCTGTTTGGCTGGGCGGCCTACACCTACTCTCGCTCGAGCCGCGTCGACCGGCCGGGGGACGCGCGGCGGCTCTTTGACGCCGATCAGCCGCACAACCTGATCGTCGTGGGCAGCTACAAGCTGGGTCGGTGGGAGTTCGGCGGGCGCTTCCAGTACTCCACGGGCACGCCGGAGACCCCGATCGACGGCTCGCTGTACCTGGCCGACACCAACACCTATGTCCCGCAGTACGGCCGCGTGAACTCGACCCGCATCGACGACGGCCACGCGCTCGACCTCCGCATCGACCGCAAGTGGACGTGGGGCGGCCTCAAGATGTCCGCGTACCTCGACATCACCAACGTCTACGCCCACGCCCGCGTGCTGGGCTACAGCTACAACTACGACTTCTCCGAGCGCCAGGCGATCACCGAGCTGCCCATCGTGCCGACCTTGGGCCTGCGCGGCGCGCTGTAGCTGCGCGTGCCGCACGTGCCGCGCGGACGGGACGCGACGGGACGCGACGGGACGCGACGCGGCCGTCACGACGCGGCCGTCACCTGGGGAGCGGCGCGAACCAGCGAGCGCCCAGCCGCAGGTAACGACGGGCCATGCGGTGCGCCAGCTCGTTGGACAGGCGCTGCTCGGGGAAGACCGCCGGCGACGTGGCCAGCACCCTGGTGAGCAAGGCGACGAAGCGCGCGCGGTCGCCGCGCGCCACCGCGTGCGCGCGCGCCGTGAGCACGTCGACGATGAGCAGGCGGCCGTCGCTGAGCGCCCGCGCCCGCGCGAGCTGGCGGCCGCCCTCTTCGAGATCGCCGCCCACCGGGGCCGCAGAGAGCAGCACGCCCAGCAAGAGGTGGGCCTGGCCATGCTCGAAGGTGGGCGAGAGCTCGATGACCCGGCGCAGCACCGCGAGCATGCGCGGCAGGCGCAGGGCCAGCCCCAGCTCGCCGGTCATCCCGAGCAGCGTGGCGTGGGCGGCGGTGAGCCAGTAGAGCGGCGCCGCATCCACCGGGCGCGCCGCTGCCAGCGCCACCTGCGCCTCGGCGTCGGTCAGCTCGAGGATCCGCGCGAGCGGCGCAGGGAGCTGCCAGGCGGCGTAGCGCGCGCAGCGGCCAAACGCCGAGCGCGCCGACGCCGCGATCTCGGCGCCGTCCGCCCCGCGCTCGATCACCGCGACCTCCCAGTCATCCTGCAGAAACCCGGCGCCCCAGCCGCAAAAGCCCTCGGTCAGCATCGCCAAGAGGTCAGGCCGCTTGCCGGTCACCAGCAAGAACCCCTCGAGCTGCTTGAGCCCGGAGGCAGCCGCGCCGCGCGCCAGCTCCAGGTCTGACTCTTGTGAAAACGATGACTTGGTGCGAGCGGCGAGGTCCACTGCCATATTGGCGGCGAGCTTTTCGGTAGCGCAGCCAGCCGCTAGCGTGGCGAGCCACACAACCCACGTAACCCAGACCGCGGCCGATCGTCTAAAGCGGGCTTCGCGAACCTTTGCCATCACGTCCTCGGCAGCTTACCTCTGGTCCTCTACAGCACACCATGCAACTCGACGTCGACTACGCGCTCGTGGGTGGCGGCCTGCAAAACGGCCTGCTGGCGCTGGCGCTGCGCGCGCACCAGCCGACCGCGCGCATCGCGATCGTGGAGCGCGGCAAGACCTTGGGCGGCAACCACACCTGGTGCTTTCACGCCGGCGACGTCCCAGCGGCGGCGCGCGCCTTCATCGAGCCGCTGGTGGCCCACCGCTGGGCGGGGTACGACGTCGCCTTCCCGACCCACCGCCGGCAGCTCGACTCCGAGTATGCGTGCGTGCCCGCCGCGCGGCTGCACGCGGTCGTGCAAGCTGCGCTGGCCGCGCCGGGGTGCCATCTGCTGTGCGAGCACGAGGCGGTGCAGGTGACCTCGACGCGGGTGGTGGCGAGACTGGTGGGCGCGAACGCGCAGCCCGCGGAGGCCGTGGAGCTGGTCGCGCGCGCCGTCATCGACGCGCGGGGGCCCGATCGCGGCGCGTTTGATGGCCGCGCCGGGTATCAGAAGTTCGTCGGGCTCGAGCTCCGCTGCGCCGCGCCGCACGGGGTCGCCCGGCCCATGCTGATGGACGCGCGGGTCGCGCAGGTGGATGGCTTCCGCTTCTTCTATGTGCTGCCGCTGACCAGCGACCGCTTGCTGATCGAAGACACCTACTTCTCTGACTCCGCGTACCTGGACGTCAGCACCCTGCGCGAGCGCATCGCCAGCTACGCCAGCGAGCGAGGGTGGCAGATCGCCGAGGTCTTGCGCGAAGAGACGGGAGTCTTGCCCTTGCCCTGGCACGCAGAGCTGACCGCGCCCGGCCAGGTCCACGCCGCCGACCACGACGACCGGGCCGACCAGGCCAACGACCGCGACGACCGGGCCGACCAGGCCGCCGACCGGGCCAACGATCGCGACGGCGCCACGCTGGTCGCCGGCTACCAGGGCGGCTGGTTCCACGCGGCCACCGGCTACTCGTTCCCGGTGGCGCTCCGGCTGGCGCTGGCCATCGCCGCGACCGCGGCCGCCGAGCTGCCGGGGCAAGCGGTGCGCGCGCTGTGGCAGGCACACGTGCGGCAGCTCCGCTTTGGCTTCCGGCTCAACTGGATGCTGTTTCAGTGGTTCTCGCCCGAGCAGCGCTATCACGTGCTCGAGCGCTTCTATCACTTGCCAGAGGCCACCATCCGCCGGTTCTACGCCTGCGAGCTGACGCCGTTCGATCAGGCGCGGATCTTCATGGGCCGTCCGCCGCGCGGCATGTCCTGGCGCGCGGCCATGGCGCTGCCGCAACCTACCCCGCTGCGTCCGGCCAAGGAGCCATGATGACCTACGCGCTGCCTCATGAAGAGAGCCTGGCCCCGCTGCTCGAAGCGCTGGAGCAGTTCCTCGGCCGTTTCTTGCCACCCGCTGGCGCTCCCGCCACGCGCGGCGCGCTGGCGCGAAGCGGCGGGCCCGAAGCGGAGCCGGTGCCCTTCGAGCTGTGGCGGCGCGCCCTGATCGATCCGGCTCGCGAGTTCCTGCGCCGGCCCGGCAAGGAGTTCCGCGGCAAGCTGACCCGGCTGACCTGGCGCGGCTGCGGCGGAACCGGCGAGATCCCGCGCGAGTTGCCCTGGCTCGTCGAGATCCTGCACGCCGGATCGCTCATCGTCGATGACGTGCAGGACGACTCCAGCCACCGCCGCGGCCACGCGGCGCTGCACCGCATCGTCGGCGCTCCGCTGGCCATCAACACCGGCAACTGGATGTACTTCTGGGCGTTGTCGCTCATCGATGAGCTGCCGCTGCCGGCGACCGCCCGCGCCGAGCTGACCCGCGAGGCCGTGACGACGTTGATGCGCTGCCACCAGGGCCAGTCGCTCGACCTCTCCGTGGACGTGAGCCACCTCGAGCCGCGCCACATCCCGCAGACCGTGGCCACCACGACGTACAACAAGACGGGCGTGCTCATGGGCCTGGCCGCCAGAGCTGGCGCGGTGGCGGCCGGCGCGGACCCGGCCCGGAGCGCCGCGGTGGCGCAGTTCGGGGAGGAGCTGGGAGTCGGGCTGCAGATGCTCGATGATCTGGGCTCGATCGCCGCGCGCGCCAGGCGCGACAAGGGGCTCGAGGACCTGCGCGGCGGCCGGCCGACCTGGCCGTGGGCGTGGCTGTGCAGCGCGGTGGACGAGCTCGCGGTGGCCCGGCTACAACAGCGGCTGCGCGCCGCCACCTGCGATGAAGAGCTGGAGCTCGTGATGACCGCGCTGCGCGACAGCTCGCTGGCGGTGGGCCGCGCCGCGGTCCGCGATCAGCTCGCGCGCGCCCTCTCCGACGTGGCCCCGCACCTGGAGCCCGAGGTCCACCGCGGCCTGGTGGCCGAGATCGAACGACTGGAGGCAAGCTATGGGTGAGGCATCGAGGCCGCGTCGCGCGGCCGTCATCGGTAGCGGATTTGGCGGCCTGGCCTGTGCCATTCGCCTGGCGCAGGCCGGCGTGTCCGTGACCGTGTTCGAGAGCCGAGATCAACCGGGTGGCCGCGCCTACGTGTACCGCGAAGGCGGGCACACCTTCGACGCCGGTCCCACGGTGATCACCGCGCCGCACTGCCTGGAGGAGCTGTTCTCCGGCTCCGGCCGCCGCATGTCCGACTACGTCGAGCTCCTGCCGGTCACGCCGTTCTATCGGCTGGTGTGGCCCGACGGAGACCAGCTCGACTACGACGGCGATGGCGAGCACATGTTGCGCCAGATCCGCGAGCGCGACCCGGCGGACGCGGAGGGCTACCAGCGCTTCGTCGAGTACTCGCGCCGCGTGTTCGAGAAGGGCTACACCGAGCTGGCGCATCAGCCGTTCCTGCGCTTCTGGGACATGGTCAAGGTGGCGCCGCAGCTCGCCGGCCTGCGCGCGGACCGCTCGGTGTACAGCACGGTGGCGAGGTTCGTCCGCGACGAGCACGTGCGCCAGGCGCTGTCGTTTCACTCGCTGCTGGTGGGTGGCAACCCGTTCGAGACCTCGTCGATCTACACGCTCATCCACTACCTCGAGCGCAAGTGGGGGGTGTGGTTCCCGCGCGGCGGCACCGGCGCGCTGGTGGCTGCGCTGGTGCGGCTCTTGACCGAGCTGGGCGGAGAGCTCCGGCTCGAGACGCCGGTGCAGAAGGTCCGCGTCGAGACGTCAGGAGACGCCACGCGCCACCTGGTGACCACCGCGGCCCAGACCGACGAGCCGTTCGATCTGGTGGTGTCCAACGCCGACCTGCACCACACCTACGCGCGGCTCTACGGCGAGGAGCCCGCCGCTGCTCGCACGGCGCGGCGGCTCGAGAAGATGTCCTGGTCCATGTCGCTGTTCGTCCTGTACTTCGGGACGGACGTCAGCTACGCGGACAAGATCGCGCACCACACCGTGGTGTTTGGCCCGCGCTATCGCGAGCTGCTCGAGGAGATCTTTCACGGCGACAAGCTCGCCGACGACTTCAGCCTGTACCTGCACGCGCCGCACGTCAGCGATCCGAGCCTGGCCCCGCCGGGCGGCGGCTCGTTCTACGTGCTGTCACCGGTCCCGCATCTGGGCAACGCGCCGCTGCCCTGGGACGACCTGGCCGCCGCGTACGCGGACCGGATCTTGGCCGCGCTGGAGAAGCTCTTGCCTGACCTGCGCGCGCACGTGGTGGTCAAGCGCTGGATGACGCCACAGACCTTCCAGACCGAGCTGGTGGCGCACCATGGCTCCGCGTTCTCGGTGGCGCCAGAGCTGACCCAGAGCGCGTACTTCCGGCCGCACAACAAGGACGCCAAGATCCCCGGGCTCTACCTCGTGGGCGCGGGCACCCACCCTGGCGCGGGCGTCCCGGGAGTCATCAACGGCGCCAAGGCGACGTTTCGCTGCATCGCCGAAGATCTCGGGCTGCCGTTTCCGGAGCTTGCGCCAGACGGCGACGGCAACGGGAACGGCAACGACGACAGCGACGTCCGCGGCGACCGCGAGCCGGGCGCCAGGGCCAGCGTCGCGACGCCGGCCTCGGGCCAGACGTCAGCCCCGGGCCCAAGCGCACCGGCCAGCGTGCCATGACCTCGCCGCAGGCCGCCAGCGCCGCAGACGCGGCGAACGCCGCCGACGCCACGCTGCGCGCGCTGGCCAAGCCCACCGCGGACGCCACCATCGCCCACCACTCCAAGAGCTTCTCGCTGGCCGCCAAGATCCTGCCCCCGGCGTGCCGCGACGACGCCGCGGTGGTCTACAGCTACTGTCGGCGCGTGGATGACGCGGTGGACGAGGTCGCCGCCGAGGCAGCGCTGCCCGCGATCGCCCGCCTGCGCCAGGAGCTCGCGACGCTGTACCAGGCCGCGGCCGAGCCCGCCGCGACGCCGATCGCAGATCCGGTGCTCGCGCGCTTCGCCGCCATCTGCGAAAGCCGGCGGATCCCGCGCCACTACCCCGCCGAGCTGATCGCGGGCATGGAGATGGACGCGGTGGGCGCGCGCTACGAGCGCCTGGAGGATCTGCTGCGCTACGCCTACCGGGTCGCTGGCGTGGTCGGCCTGATGATGTGCCACGTGATGTCGTTGCGCGGCGAGCGTGCGCTGGTCCACGCGGCGCACCTGGGGATCGCCATGCAGCTCACCAACATCTGCCGCGACGTCGCGGAGGATTGGCGACGCGGCCGGCTCTATCTCCCGGCCGAGCTCCTGGCCCGACACGGCGCCAAGGACCTCGCCGCACAGGCCCGGGACGGCCGCGCCATCCCCGCCTCGGCCGTGCCCGCGCTCGCCGCGGCCACCCGCGAGCTGCTGGCGCTCGCCGACCGCTACTACGCCTCCGCGGAGCGCGGCCTGCTCGCCCTGCCCTGGCGCTCGGCCTTTGGCGTGCGCGCGGCCCGGCGCATCTACGCCGCCATCGGCGGCCGCATCGCCGCCGCGGGGCATGACCCGCTGGCGCCGCGCGCCGTGGTGCCGCGCTGGCGTAAGCTCTTGCTGGTGGGCGTCGCGGCGTGCGGCGCGCTCGCCGAGGCGCCGAGGCGAGCCGCCAGGCTCCTGCCAGGACGCCGCATCCCCCCGCTCGCCATCCCCGCCACCACCCTGGAGTTCGCCGATGTCGACCGCCTCTAGCTCCCCCGCGCCGCAGCTACGGACCATCGCCACGGCCCCGGTCGCCCGGCGCAACGCCTTCGCGGTGTACGTGGGGCGGATCCGCGAGTTCGACCGGAGCGACTGGATCGTCTACGCGATCTGGATCGGGACCATGCTGGGCCTCGTGCTCTCCACCGGCGGCTTCCTGATCGCCGGGGCCAGCGCCGGAGTTCGCTTCCCCGCGGAGGCCTGGATGGTGCCAGCCGGCGCGCTGGTGTTCTCCACCTCCATCGCCATCGACACCATCGGCCACCGCACGATCTACAAGGAGATCCTGCGCGGCGGCGAGGCGCTGGTCCACCACATCACCATCTTCTGTGGCGTCACGAGCGTGATCTTCCTGATCCTGGCGTTCGAGTTCCCGTCGCTGTGGATCCCCGCCATGGTGCTCACGGTGATGTCGTTCGTGTACTCGATGGTCGACGAGGTCTTTCACTGGCGGCGCTACATCACCGCCGGCTCCGACCCGGTCGAGATGTGGAGCCACGTCGGCATCCTCGTTGGCCACGGGGTCATGATGCTTGGCTGGTGGCGGTTCTTCCAGCTCGGGTACGCGGGCGTGGCGGAGACCTTGGTGGCGCTCGGCTTGCGATGATCGCGTTGGGGCTGCTCTACGGCCTGTGCGCCGCCGTGGTGATCGCCACCGGCGTCGGCGCCCTGGTGTGGCGGCGCCGGCTCGGTGAGCTGGCGCAGGCCCGCGAGACCGGGGGCGCAGACGGCGCAGAGAGTGCGGACGGCGCAGACGGCGACCCTGTCCGTCATCGTGCCGGCTCGCAACGAGGCCCACAACCTGCCGCACCTCTTGGCCTCGCTGGCGGCCATCCGGCCGCCGCTTCACCAGGTCATCGTCGTGGATGACCACTCCACCGACGGCACCGGCGAGCTGGCCCGCGCCGCAGGCGCCACCGTCGTCACGCCCGGCCCGCTGCCCGAGGGCTGGGTGGGCAAGTCCTGGGCGTGCCACACCGGGGCGGCGCACGCCACCGGGCAGTGGCTGCTGTTCACCGACGCAGACACGGTCCACGCGCCATGGTCTGCCGCGACCGCGCTCGCCGCGGCGCAGCGCCGCGCCGCGGATCTGCTGTCGCTGGTCCCGACCCACGCGGTGGTGCGGCTCTGGGAACGCTTGCAAGGCGCCTTCCACGTGCTGCTCCTCCTGGCGTGCCGCGCCGGCTCGCCAGGCGCGCGCACCGAGCCCGGCGAGCGGCGCTTCAGCATCGGCCAGTACTTGCTGTTTCGCGCCGAGGTCTACCGAGCGATCGGCGGCCACGCCCACGTGCGAGATCGGCTCGCCGAGGATCTGGCGCTGGCCCGCGCGGTGGTGGAGGCCAAGGGCCGCTTTGAGCTCTTGCACGCGCCTGGCCTGATGACGGTGCGCATGTACCCGGAGGGCCTGGCCGCGTTCGTGCGCGGCTGGCGCCGCAGCTTCCGCGACGGCCTGCGCTCGGCGGGCCAGGGCGGCGCGGCGGAGCTGTTCGCGGTGATCGGCTGGCTGCTCGGCCTGCCGCTCGCCGCGGCGGCGCTCGTCCTCGGCGAGCTGGGCGTTGGGCCGGCGCTGCCACCTTCCGTCGGCGAGCTCGCGCTCCTGGGGTGCGTCGCGGGCTACCTGCTCACCGCGGGCGCGGTCGCGCGCGCCAGCGCAGAGCTTGGGCCGTTTCCGCGATGGGCCGCCTTGGTGTATCCGCTGCCGGTGCTGGCGTTCGTGGCGATCTCCGCGCTGGCGGCGCTCGATCACCTGCGCGGCGCGCCGGTGGCGTGGCGCGGGCGGCAGATCCTGCAGATCGCCGCGCCGCCGTCGCCGCGCCAGCCGTCGCAGGCCTCGCAGGCCTCGCTGCCGTCGCAGGCCTCGCTGCCCGTCGTCTCGCGCTGGCAGCTCCTCTATAGCCCGGGGGCCTGGCGGCGCTGGATCGCGGCCAAGAGCGCGACCATGAAGACGGAGCACAACGAGCGCAACTTCGCCTCGGTGGCCGGGGACATCGCGCCGGGCGCGAGCGTGCTGGACATCGGCGCGTGGGACGGGCGGCTCGGAGAGCTGCTGGCCGCGCGCCGCGGCTGCCAGGTCACGCTGGTCGATGTCGTGGACAAGAACGAGACCGCGCTGCCGCTGCGCCGCTACGACGGACGCACGTTGCCCTGCGCCGAGGGCGAGCGGTTCGAGGTGGTGCAGCTCCTCTACGTCCTGCACCACGCCCAGGATGACGCGCGCCTGCTCGCCGAGGCGCGCCGCGTGGTCGCCGCTGGCGGGCGCGTGCTGGTGGCCGAAGATCAGGTGGAGACGCTGGGCCAGCGGGCCATCACCGTCGGCTTCCACGTCTGGCTGTTCCTGGTCACCTGGATGCCGCAGCGCGGCAGGTTTCGCACGCGCGCCCAGTGGCGCGAGCGCTTCTTTGCCGCTGGCTTCGACGTCGAGCGGGAGCGAGACCTCGGCTCCGAGGGCGGCCGCGCGCTGTGGCCACGCAACGTGCTGTTCGTGCTGCGCCCACGCTGACGGCCCCGCCGACCCGACGGCTGCGCCGGCCCCGACGCGCCTAGCGCGCGGGCGCCGCGACGAGCGCGTGGGTGTGCCCGAGCTCGCGCTCGCGGTTGCAGCGCGGCGATGACCGCGCGCACACGATGCGCAGCTCCGCCGCCTGATCCGGGGCGCGGAAGCGATCGAAGGCGGCCAGCGCTGCGGGGGCCTCCGGCGAACCGAGCGCGGCCAGCGCCGTGGCCTGGCTGCGCAGCAGATCCGAGTCGCGCGGCGCCAGCGCGAGCCCGCGCTGCGCCGCTGCCAGCGCGCCGGCATCATCCCCGGCGCTGGCCAGCACCTTGGCCAGCGTCGCCCACGCGGAGGTGTTGCCAGGCGCCGCCGCGGCGGCCCGCTGCGCCAGCGGCACGGCTTCGCGCCAGCGCCACACCCGGCCGAGCGCGTCGGTGGCGATCGCGTCCAGCGCGGCGGGAAAGGGCGGCGACAGGCGGCGCCGGGCCTCGTCCACGACGCGAGCGCGTCGTCGGCGCGGCCCTGCTTGGCCGCCACCACCGCGAGCTGGGCCAAGATCATCGCCTCCGCGCGACACGGCGCGACCGCCCCCGGCGCAGCCGCCCCCGGCGCAGCCGGTGCAGCCAGTGCCCCCGGCGCGGCCGCGCAACCGGCGCAACCGCGCGCCGCACGCCGCCGACACCTCGGCGCGCGCGGCCTCCAGCACCTGCCGGGCTTCATCCAGGCGCTCGCTGACCACCGAGGTCAGCGCCATCCCGTGCTCGTACATTCGCTCCCAGGCGGGCCGCGATGACGGCTTGCTCGGCGCCAGGCCGGCGAGCGTCACCGTGCTCTCCGCGATCAGGGTGATGGGCTGCGGCGCGCAGGGATCGATCTTGACGTCGCGGGCGCCGCGCGCTCCTTGCAGGAACTTCTTGCCGTCGGCGCTGCGGGCGACGTCGCAGACCTCGCCCTGCTGGATCAGCGTGCGGGCGCGGTGGCGCAGCCGCGCGGTGACCGAGAGCGGATGTTGCTGCGGGGTCAACGCCGGCACGGTGAACGCATACCTCACCACGTGCGCCTCGCGCGCGGCCAGCGTGTGGTTGGCGATCACCCCGCGAAAGGTGGACAGCTCATGCTTCTCCCGGACCGCCCCATGCTCGTCGACCACCAGCGAGCGCAAGACATGCGCCTCCTGGTCGCTCGCCGACTGCTCGTGCGCCAGGCCGGAGGCGGCCAGCCGGCGCCCGGCGCGGTCGCGAACTTCGACCTCGATCCAGGTGTCGTGCATGTCCAGCACCCCGCCGGGGAAGCGATGCCCCACCAGCAGGTTGCGCACCACGACATCGAGCGCCAGCGTCTGGCCCGACGGCGGGACCGGGGCCCCATCCGCCGGCAGGTGCCAGGTGCCGTCGGCTCGCCGCGCGCCCGCCACGTCGATCGACGCCGCGCCCACGAGCTTGGCGCGGGTGCGAGCCAGGTGGTCGAGGTCACCGCGCATGGCCGCCATCCAGGTGTGGCCGCCCAGGAAGCGATGGGAGGCCATCGTGCCGCCTTGCGCTCCGAGCTCCTCCTTCGACGCCGGCTCGCGCTCCATGTGGCAATCGATGCAGGTCTGCTTGGCCACCTTGTCGATGCGCGCCATCCCGTTGCCCATCCACGGCGAGCTGCGCCACGCGGTGGGCTCATCGATTCCAGACAGGTGAACCGGCACGCCCAGATCTGGGCTGAGGAAGCCGCGGTGGCAGCCCACGCACAGCTCGGTGCCCAGCGAGTCCACGCTGACCTCCGCCTTGTGCGCGGCCACGGACCTCGGATCGTCGAGATCGGGCGCGTCGAGCGGCGCGGTGCGCCACTGGTAGGAGCCGTTGCCATCGGCCGTGACCTTGGCCACCCCGTGACAGAGCCGACAGGTCACGCCGCTGTGCGAGCGCAGGTCCTCGGGCGGGATCGTGTGCCCCGTCATCAAGCCGTCAAACAAGAGCGGCATGTCGTGGCATCCGGCGCAGTGCCGGCTGGCCGGCTCGCCCAGGCTCTTGCGCAAGAGCTCCACGTTGGCGCGATAGATCGGGTTGCCAAACGACGCGAACGAGTGCGCGCTCTGCGCCCACTGCGCCGCCGCGTCCGGGTGGCAGCTCGCGCAGCTATCGGTGTCCGCCAGCGAGTTGCCAAGGCTCGGCTCGCCGGGGGCCGGCGAGGTCGCGCCGTGCAGCGCCACCAGGCTCGGCGCATAGACGCCGGGCGCGCTGGGCAGCGCCGCCGCGGCGACCGCGCGGCCGGGCGCGGGGCCGGGCGCGGGGCGAGAGGGCTGGTCGCCTTGCTGCGCGCCCGTCCGCGGCTGCTCGGTGCAGGCGGTGAACAGCGCCGCGATCAATGGCACCGTCACCAGCACCTGCGACACCGCCGCCCACCAACGCCTACCCGCGCAAGCGCAGACCGGGCCCGTGACGCTACGCTCGTGCTTGCTCATGTGGGATGTGAAACGCACGATGTCCGCCCCGGTGTGGAGAGGCCATACTACCAGGATCCGCGGCGCGCACGCTCCTCGCCCCCTGCGGCGCCGACCCCCGGCGAACCTCGCTCGGCGAGGACCTTGCGCGGTGTGATGCGCTCCTCGATCCGCGGCATCGCCCGGCGCGCGCGTCTCGCCGCTGCCGACGCGCGTGACCCTAGCTTTGGTCAAACCGCCTGCCTCGGACGACCGCATGGCGCGCTTGCCAGCGCGACGACAGGAAGGCATGCGCGCGCTCCGGCGTAACCCGGATCTCCCAGCTCGCTCTTTTTCGCACGCAAAGCTCGTCGGGCTGGTCTTGCCACCTCGGCGAGCCGAGCAAGCCTATCCAGAGGACCCATGAGCCTGCAACGCAACGACGCCGACCGCCTGGGCAGCACCACCCAGGCCAATCCCTCCGAGGCGCAGCGCCACGGCGCCGGCAGAGTCGGCGGCACCACGCTCGCCGCCGGCTCCGAGGCGCAGGTCCTCGCGAGCGCGCCGGCTCTCGGCGGTCCCACCGCGGACACCGCCAGCACGCTGGGAGATCCAGCGTTGCTCGCCAGCGCGACCCAGGGCACGCTGGTCGCCGGCCTGCTCCCCGATGACCCGCGAGATCTCATCGCGCGCTACTTGCGGCGCGGGCTCAACGCGCTAGCAGACTACCTGGTGCGGCAGGTCATCAACGGCATCACCGAGGTGGTGTTGCAGGCGCTCGACGAGGCGTCTCGCACCGTGGCCGGCTTCCCCGAGGCGCTCATGGGCTCGCTCGAACGCTTGATGGGGCTGCGACGCCTCACCGGCGCCGAGATCGAGGCCTCCAGGGCGGTCCACGGCAGCTCGCTCATCAACTACTCGGCGGTGCGCGTGATCCCGTCGTCCTACTTCACCCAGCTCAGCCAGATGCGCGCGTTCGTGACGTGCAACATCATCCACTACCCAAACGACCAGCTTCACCTGGACACCTGCTGCCACGAGCTCACCCACGTGGCGCAGTACCAGGCGATCGGGATCCGCTACATCCCCGAGGCCCTGCACGCGCAGCACACCGGCGGATACACCTACGGAGATCTGGGCGTCGCGCGCCGGCAGGGCAAGACCTACCGCGACTTCAACCGTGAGCAGCAGGCCCAGATCGCCGGCGACTTCTATCGCGTGTCGGTGACCGGCCAGTCGCCGTCGTCCTCGGGCTCAGGCACCGTCGCCGACTACACGCACTTCATCCAGCAGATGCGCAGCGGCAGCTACTGGTGAGGCTTGGCGGCGCGCCCGGTCCGGCGGCGCCGCAGCAGCGCCAAGAAGACCAGCGCCAGGCCCGCGTCGCCGGCCCCCGCGGCGGCGCAGCCGCAGCCGCTCTTCTTCTTGGCCGCGGCGGCTGGCGCGCCGCTCTGCGTCGCTGGCGGCGCGCTCGCGCTGCCGGCCGCTGGCGTGGCGGCCGCCGCGCCGGCGGTCAAGCCGAGCTCCGGCACGTCGCTTCGCACCGCCGAGGCGAGCTGGAACGCGCCGCGCCGCGCGAACGCGAGCTTGGTGGCGCCCTTGACGCCGCCGCCGTCGAAGTCTGGCTTCTGCGCCACCTCCGGCCACGGCCCGCCCCAGCGTCCCCGCTTGGGGCTCGCGCACTGGATGGGCCCAAGCCACTGGTGCCGGATGGCGTAGCGCGCCTGGAAGTTGTTCATTCCAGAGGGCGCGGCGCCGCTCTCCAGCTTGCCATCGGCGCCATGGCTCTCGCGACCTCCCACGATCCCCGCGGCCGCCTTGAACACCAGATCGTTGGTGACGTCCTTGCCGTAGCGCGCGTGCAGCCGCGTCAGCACGAAGTCCGAGCTGTGGTACGGCTGCGCCTGGCCCTTGGCCCCGGCCAGCACGTCCGCGCCCAGCGTCGAGAAGTCCTGCATCCCGAGCTGCGGCCCCGGACACGGATCGCAGGTGGTCGCCTGCCACGCATACTCCGTCACCACCGCGCCGGGGTTCTTCTCCAGGGTCTTGTCGAACAACGCGGCGTAGAACTCGCCGAAGCGCTCCCGCACCTCGTCCTTGACGTCCAGGTTGGTGGGCACAGTGGCGTTGGCGTAGTTCGCCACCTCGTAGCGCTGGCCGGGCGCCAGGATGCTCACGATCAGGTCCTGGGTCCCGCCGGAGTTGGCCAGGCCCAGCCGGATCGGCAGCGTGAACTCGTCGGAGTCGTAGTGAAACCGCAGCGGCGAGAGCGCCACGCGCCCGTCCTCGAACTTCACCTTCTGAGGGTCCACCTTGGCCACGAAGAACTTGAGCCCGGCCTCCACGTACGGCCGCAAGAGCGGCTCGGCCCCGGCCGGGATCTGGTACTTCTCCTGCCGCAGCCAGCGGTCGAGCCCCGTCGAGTCCTTCGCCGACAGGATCACGATCTGGTACTCGCCCACCGTGAACTGCGCCTCGACCGTGACGCCCGTGCCATCAGCCATCGCGCCGGGCGCTCCGCCGGCCGCGCTCATCGTCGGCGACGCGGGCATCATCCTCGAGTAGTCGGGCTCCGGCGCGCAGGGATCCTGCTCCCAGTACTCCACCAGCCGCGGCGCCCCCATCTGCTCCACCCGGCCAAACACGTCCTTGGTCAGCGTCTTGACGTCTGGCTCTTGCAGCACCACCGGCACGGGCACCACCAGCGCAAACGCCTCTGGCGGGCCCTTGTAGTCGTTCTGCATCGACAGCACGGTCCGCGTGCCCATCCGCATCAGCACGACCTGGGTGGCGTCGTTGAACATCTCCGCGCCGCTTCCGGACACGTAGAAGCCGCAGAACGCTTGCGCCGGCTGCGGCATCACCGCCGCCGCCAACAAGGCTACCGCCGCGGTCATCGCGGCCTTTCCTGGCATGTTCGTCATGGTCTCTCCCTCGAGGTGTAGGTCCGCTGCACGTGTCGATTCGATCTCTCACGCCCGACGTCGGCGACGCCGCAGCACGAGCGCGAGCCCAAGGCCCAGGAGCGCGCTACCGGCGGCGGCGCCGCCGCTGGTGGCGCAGCCGCAGCCACGGGCGCCCTTGCTGGAAGGAGGCGCGATGGGCACGCCAGCCTGCACCCCGATCTCCGGCACGTCCCGCGCCACCAGATCCGGCAGAGCGATCTTGCCGCGCGGCGCCATCGCCGAGTTGGTGGCCGCCACCGGCCCCGTCGCCAGCGCTTGCTCCTGCCCAGCCGGAGGTCCGCCCCACTGGCCGCGCACCGGGTTGGCGCAGGTCACAGCGCCCGTCCAAGGATGACGGATCGCGTAGCGGCCCTGGAAGTTGTTGGTCCCCGCGGCCGTCGACCGCTCCTCGAGCTTGCCCTCGCTCACCCAGTTCTCTCGTCCACCCGCGATCGGCGGCGCCGCTCGGAACACCAGGTCGTTGGGCGCCTCGCTCTTACCGTAGCGCGCGTGCAAGCGGGTCAACACCAGGCCCCAGCCGTCGACCCCGGCCACGTCGGCGCCGAGCGTCGCGAAGTCGTCGCCGTCCAGCGTGGGCCCGGGGCAGGGATCACAGGTCGAGGCGTCCCAGGCGTACTCCGTGATCACGGTGCGGGGGTTCTTCTCCACCGTCCGGTCAAAGAGCGCGGCGTAGAACTCGCCAAAGCGCTTGCGCACCTCGTCCTTGACGTCCAGGTTCGTCGGGATGGTCACGTTGCTGTAGTTGGCCACCTCGTAGCGCTGGCCCGGGGCCAGGATGTTCACGATCAGATCCTGCACGCCGCCGGAGTTCGCCAGCCCAAGCCGGATCGGCAACATGAACTCGTCGCTGTCGTAGTGAAATCGCAGCGGCGACAGCACGGCCTGGCCGTTCTCGAACCGGACCTTCTTGGGATCCACCTTGGCCACGAAGAACTTGGACCCGCCCTCCACGTACGGCCGCAAGAGCGGCTCGGCCCCGGCCGGGATCTTGTACCGCTGCTCGCGCAGCCAGGTGTCGAGGCCCGTCGAGTCTCGGGCCGAGAGGATCACGATCTGGTACTCGCCCACCGTGAACTGCGCCTCGATCTTGACGCCGTGGCCCGACTCCTCGGCCTCGGGCGCCGCCATCTCGTCCACCGGCATCGCGCTCGCCATCTTCTCCATCTCGTACCGCGGCGGGGCGCACGGATCTTGCTCCCAGTACTCCACCAGCCGCGGCGCCCCCATGGCGTCCACCTTCGCGAACACCTCCTTGGGCAAGGTCTTCACGTTCTCTTCTTGCAGCACCACCGGCACCGGGATGACCAGCGCGAAGTCACTGGGCGGCCCCTGGTAGGCGTTCTGCATCGACAGCACCGTCTTGGTGCCGGCTCGCATCAGCACCACCTGGGTGGCGTTCGCGAACATGTCGCCGCCGGCGCCGTTCACATAGAACCCGCAGAACGCCTCCGACGTTCGCGGCATCGCCAGCATCGCTGCCACTGCAAGGACTGCTCGTTTCCACATCGTCTGGGCCTTTCGTCTGTGCGCGCAGGCCCATGGGTGAGCCTGCGCCGATCGTCTTTTGCAACGCGCCACCCCACGCGGTGGCCTACCGTGGCCCATGTTCGCACGGGCGGCGGCGAGCTGGGGCCCAAGGTCCATGGCTTTGCCGCGACCGACTGCCGCGACATCCCGTCATCGCGCGCCGGGCCGCGCGCGGCCCTCGCCGCAGGCGAGCCTCGGGGTCAAGGCTGGGCGCGTGGGCCGCGACGGTCGCCGCCCGCCACCGTCACCGCATAGACCAGCGCGCCGAGGCCCAGCGTCCCGGCCACCATGAGGCTCACGGTCCAGCTCTGCCGGGCCTGCGAGTACGCCACCCACAGCGACATGCCCATGAACAGCAGCGGCGTCACCGGGTAGCCCCAGGTTCGGTATGGCAGCGCCGCGCCGTGGGCCGGGCTGTGCCGGTCCCGCGCCCGGAACACGAAGACCGAGGCCACCGCCAGCGTGGCGAACAGCGCCAGCGAGAAGCCGATGTACTTGATGAGGCGATCGATCTCCTTGCCCCACAGGACGAAGACCACCGCCAGCACCCCCTGCGTGAGCACGGCCACCACCGGGACGCCACGGGCGTTGCGCACCGCCAGCACAGAGGGCAACGCGCGATCGGCGGCCATGGCGGCGTAGACGCGCGGGCCGGCCATGACCATGGCGCTCACCGACGACACCAGCGCCAGCGCGACGAGCGACGAGATCAGCCGGCCGGCGGAGTCGCCGAACATGGCGATCGCGGCCACGTGCCCGACCTCCACCACCGGTCCGCCCCCACCCTCCCCGGCCAGCACGTGCGGCGGCACGGCGTAGATGAAGACCACGTTGAGGAGCACGTAGAGCACCATGACCAGGCCGGTGCCAAGGAACAGGGCGCGCGGCAGCGTGCGCTGCGGATCCCGGATCTCTCCGGCGATGTACGCCGCGGCGTTCCAGCCCGAGTACGCAAAGCTCACGTACATGAGCGACACCGCGAAGTCCGGGGTCAGGACGTTGCCAAGGCCACCGTCGCGCGAGGCGAAGTTGCCCCAGCTCCCCTTGCCCACCGCCAGGCCGGCCAGGATGAGCACGCCGATGAGCGCCACCTTGCCCAGGGTGAACACCGTCTGCACCCTGCCGCCCAGGACCGCGTCGCGGGCGTGCATGGCGGTCATCGCCGCGACGAGCCCGATGGCCACGCCCGGCTGCGCGTACTCGCCCGACAGCGAGGGCACCAGCGCGCCCACATACTTGGAGAAGATGAGCGCCGCGGCGGCGATGGGCGCCGAGAACCCGGCGGTGAGCGAGACCCAGCCGCTCATGAACCCCACCACTGGGTGATAGGCCTCGCGCAGGTACACGTACTCGCCACCGGCCCGCGGCATGCGCGCGCCCAGCTCGCCGTACGCAGCAGCGCCGCACAGCGCGAGCACCCCGCCCACCACCCAGGTGGCGATCATCGCCAGCGGGTCGTGCAGCGCCGCCGCTTGAAAGCCAGCCGAGGTGAACACGCCGGACCCGATCATGTTGGCCACCACGATCGCCGCGGCGACCGAGAGCCCCAGGCGGCGAAGGGAAGGATCGTCCGCGTCGCGCGGCGACGGGTCCGAGGGCGAGGTCATTGCGGGGGTCCTGTCATGGCCGTCATCGCCACCGGTGATAGCGCGGCCTTCACTTCCCCGAAACGTCGATCAGCGTGATCTTGACCGTGCGGCGCTCTTGCTCGCGCCGGACCACCACGTCGATCGAGTCACCGACCCGGTGGTTGTCGAGGACCTTGTAGAGATCGTTGACGTCGCGGATGTCCTGCCCGGCCATGCCGACGATGATGTCGCCCAGCACCAGGCGGCCATCGCCGGTGGTGCGAAACCCGACCAGCCCCGCGGCCTCTGCCGGCCCGCCGGGAATCACGTCGCGGATGACCGCACCGGCGAGGTCGCGCTGGTTGTACTTGTTGGGCCAGATGTTGATGCCGAGCCCCGGCCGCTTGACCTTGCCGTGCCCGATGAGCTCGGGGACGATCGCGTTGATGGTGTCCACCGGCACCGCGAAGCCGATGCCAGCGTTGGCGCCCGAGGGGCTGTAGATCGCCGTGTTGATGCCGATGAGGTTGCCGCCGCCGTCGAGCAGCGGCCCGCCGCTGTTGCCCGGGTTGATCGAAGCGTCGGTCTGGATCACGCCGAAGATGGTGCGGCCCGAGGTGGACTTGATCTCGCGCTCGACCCCGCTTATCACGCCCGAGGTCAGCGAGTGGTCGAGCCCGAACGGGTTGCCGATGGCCAGCACTTTCTGCCCGACCTGCAGGTTGGCCGAGCGCCCCACCGCGATGGCGCGCAGCTTGGAGGGCGGCGCGTCGATCTTGAGGACGGCGAGGTCCTTGTTGACCTCCTGCCCCACCACCTTGGCGGCGTATGTGGTGCCGTCGTCCAGCGTCACCTGGGCGCGGTCCGCGCCGGCGATGACGTGGGCGTTGGTGACCACGTGCCCCGCGGTGTCCCAGACAAAGCCCGAGCCGGTGCCCTGCGGGATCTCGGTGACGTCCAGGCTCATGCGGTCGCGGCGCGCCACGATGCTGGTGATGTGGACCACCGAGGTCGCGGTCCGCCGGAAGACCTCGATGGTCGCTTGCTCGTCGGCGCCGAGCTTGTCGTTGATGACGACCGGGCGAGGATCCGCGGCGATGACGCCGCGCGCCTGCTGACGGAGCTGCACCACGGTGTAGACGAGGGCCACCGCCACCGCCAGCAAGGCGACGGCGAGCAACTTGACGATGGCGGAGTCGCGGGGAGGAGGGGTCACGTCACCTTCGACTTTGACATGGACTCCCGCAAAAATGAAACCGGGAGCACGCGCCGAGGCTACGCCGGCACGCGCCAGGGGCTGCGCCCCCCCCCCGCGCCGCGCGGCCGGGCCCCCCGCCCCCCCCCCGCCCCGGCCCCAAAGCCGAGGCTACAGGCCTACCGACAACCCCACGGTCCACATGCCCAGGCTCGCCTCCAGCTCGGCGGTGTCGCTGCGCAGCGTGGACTGGTGTCGACTGTAGTCGATCCACAGCGAGGTCGCGCCCACCGGCAGCGCCAGCCGGAGCTCCGCGCCGCCGCCGAGGTACACGCCGTCCCCGCTGTAGCCGGACGCATCCGCCGCCGCGGTGATCCACGTGCGCTCCACGCCGCCGCGAAGGAAGGCGTCGAGCTGGCCTTGCAGGTTGAAAAACAGCTTGCCGCCGCCGCTGAGCGACACCGAGCGAACCTCCTGGGCGCGCGCCGTCACCAGCTCGAAGCCGCCCACCGCGCCCTCGATGGCCAGCGGGCCCAGCCGTTGCCCAAGCTCCAGGCGACCGCTGCGCGAGGCAGGCGCGAAGGTCTGCATCTGCTCGCCGAGCGCAGGCGCGGTGCCGACCCCCAGGCCCAGGTACGGACCAGCGGCGGCGGGCGCCGCGACGACGAGCAACGACGACAAGGCCAGGCCCAGCGGGCGTGCGAGCGGGGTCATGGCTCTGGGGATTGCACCAACGGTGCCAATCGCCAACTCGCTGATCTTGCCAGCCGGTCGAGGCGTCCTGGCCGCTGACGTAATCCGGCATTCACAGTCGCGCCGTGGTCGCGGCTTCACCCGAGCGTCGCGCGCCGGCCGCCGGGGGGGCCGCGTCGAGGCGCTGGCCGGCTGCTGGCCGGATCAGTGCCAGGATCAGTGCCGCAGGCCGTTGGCCGGGCGAATGCGGATGGCGAGCAACGCCGGATAGAGCGCGGCCAGGCCGCTTATCACCACCCCGGCGATGGCGATGAGCACCACCGAGCTGATGTCGATGTGGATGGGGAGCCGGTCGATGTAGTAGACGTCCGGGTTGAGCGGGATGCCGTAGCGCTTGGCGAGCACGCACGCGGTCAGGCCCATGCCCACCCCCAGCGTGGTGCCGATGATCCCGATCATCAGGCCGCGGATCACGAACAGCCACATCACGCCCCAGTTGGTGGCGCCCAGCGTCTTGAGCAGCGCGATCTCCTTGCCCTTCTCGAACACGACCATGATCAGGTTGCCGACGATGGAGAAGGAGGCCACCAGGATGACGATGCCCAGCACGATGAACATCGTGATCTTCTCCAGCTTGAGCGCCGAGAACAGGCTGCGGTTGAGCTCGGTCCAGTCCACCACCCGGTACGCCGGGCCGATGGTCTGCGCGATGCGGCGGACGTAGGTCGCGGCGTCATCCGGGTTGTCCACCCGCACCTCGATGCCGTCGACCGCGTCGCCGCGATCGAGGAACTCCTGGAACGAGTCCAGGGTGACGTACACCTGCTTGAGGTCGTACTCGTACATGCCGGTGTAGAAGATGCCGGCCACGCGGTAGTCGCGGTTGAACGGGATCGGGGTGCCGGTGGCGTCGGGGTTGGCCGGATCAGAGAGCGGCGACACCACGCGGACCTCCTGGCCCGTGTACATGTGGGTTTGCTTCACCAGCTCGCGCCCCACCAGCACGCCGGGCAGCGACAAGGTGCGCCGCGAGCCCCGCGCCGACGGCATGGGCACCTCGATGATCCGGACGTGCCCGTCGGTGTCGCTTTGGCCGGGCTCGCCGTCGCCGCGCGGGGGGGCGCCGGAGCCGGAGAAGTCGAACGGCTCCTCCTCGGGGACGTCGAGATCCGAGGGCGCCGGGTCCAGGTCGCCCTGGGCGCGGGCGGAGCCTGCGCCAGGCGCTGCTCCTTCGTCCTCCAGCATCGCCAGCGCATCGCCGCCGAAGGGCTCGTCGAGCATCTCCGGCTCCTCGAGCGCGGGCGGCGGCGGGGTGGGCGCGACGGCGGAGGTCGGCGATGAACCAGTCGCAGATCCGGCCGCAGATCCGGACGCAGATCGCGCCGCTCCGGCCGCGGATCCGGCCTGGCCGGACTGCGAGAAGTCGATGGGCTCGCCGCCCTCGATGAGATCGCCGGGACCGGGATCCGCGGTGGGCGCTGGATCGGACGACGCCGGCGGGGCACGGAGCTCGTCTTGGACCAGCGGCTGCAAGCGGTCGATGGCGCCAGGATCCTCGAGGTTTCTCACCAGGTCAGTCACCGAGCCGATGGTCTGCGGATCGATGCCCTTGATGACCACGTTCATGCCGTTGTTGTTGGCGGCGATGACCACCTCGGAGGTGGCAAACGGCGTCGAGCCGCGCACCCCCGAGATGCCGTCGATGGCGGCCTTGACGTCGCGCCACTCGACGAAGTCGCCGTCCTCGCGGGTGACCTGCACGTGCGCGTTGGAGCCGAGGATCTTGTTGCGCAGATCAGACTCGAAGCCGCTCATCACCGACAGGACGCACACCAGCGCGCCGGTGCCGATCCACACGCCGCCCAGCGGCACCACGGTGAAGAACGTGAACCACAGCCGAAGCAGGCCAAAGAACAACGCCAAGAACGCCAGCGCCAGCGCGACGTACGCGCCGATCGAGAGCACCCCCACCATGAGCGTGGCGGTCTCCAGCCGAAGGTCCAGCGGGTTGCCCTTTGCAAACAGCAGCTCCCTGCCGCCCAGCGCGCCGCCGCCCAGCACGAGGCCCAGGATCAGGAGCACCAGCGCGAGCCGGCTGATCTTGCGCTCGCGCGCCATCAGGTACCGCCACGCGACGAACCGTTCAAACCCAGCCATGCGCTACTCGGGCCTCATCAGAGGGAACAGGATGACATCCCGGATGGAGGCCTGGCCAGTGAGCATCATCACGAGCCGGTCGATCCCGATGCCCTCGCCCGCAGTAGGCGGCATGCCGACCTCCAGCGCGCGACAGTAGTCCTCGTCGTAGTCCATGGTCTCGGCGGCGCCCGCGGCCTTGGCCTGGACCTGGGCCTGGAAGCGCGCGCGCTGGTCATCCGGGTCGTTGAGCTCGGAGAAGCCGTTGGCGATCTCGCGGCCGGCGACGAACAGCTCGAAGCGGTCGCAGAACTGGGGCCGGGCGTCGTTGCGCCGCGCCAGCGGCGACACCGCCAGCGGATACTCGGTGAGGAAGGTGGGCTGGATGAGCTTCTGCTCGGCGGTGGCCTCGAATAGCTGGTACCCCAGGTGACCGGCGCGGATGAGCCGCACCTCCTCGGAGGGGTAGCGCTCCACCAGCGCGCGCGCGACCCTGGGCCGCTCGCCGGGGTTCTTGAACGCGGCCACCGTCTCGGCGAACACCGCGGGCGAGACCTCGGAGCCGGCGGGAAGGCCTTCCAGCAAGGCGAGCACCACGTCAGCCGCCGGGACGCCGTGCGTGACCGCGCACTCGGCCGCCAGCAGCGGATCCGCGAACACCGCGTCGGCCTCGGCGACGCCGCCGAGCTCGCGCACCGCCTCCAGCACGCTGAGCCGGCGCCACGGCGCCGCCAGATCGAGCTCGTGCCCGTCCCAGGTGAGCTTGCGTGAGCCGACGACCTCGTCGGCCAGCTGGCCCACCATCTCCTCGGTGAGGTCCATCAGGTCCCGGTACGTGGCGTAGGCCCGGTAGAACTCCAGCATGGTGAACTCGGGGTTGTGCTTGCGCGACAGCCCCTCGTTGCGGAAGTTGCGGTTGATCTCGTAGACCCGGTCGAAGCCGCCCACCACCAGGCGCTTGAGGTACAGCTCCGGCGCGATGCGCATGAACAGCGGCATGTCCAGCGCGTTGTGGTGGGTGGCGAACGGCCGCGCCGCCGCGCCGCCGATGATGGGGTGCATCATGGGCGTCTCGACCTCGAGGAAGTCGCGGCGGTCGAGGAACGCGCGCACGCCGCGGACGATGCGGCTGCGAAGGCGGAACACGTCCTGCACGTCGGGGCTGACCGCCAGGTCCACGTAGCGCTGGCGGTAGCGCTGCTCCACGTCGGTGAGGCCATGCCACTTGTCCGGCAGCGGACGCAGGCTCTTGGTCAAGATCCATAGCCGCTTGACCAGGATCGAGAGCTCGCCGCGCTTGGTCCAGAACACCGGCCCCTCGGCGCACACCAGATCACCGGCGTCGAGCTGCGGCAGGACCTGGGCAAAGTCGTCGGCGGCCAGGTGCTCGATGTTCACGTAGAGCTGGATGTCAGCGGCCGAGCCATCGCGGATCGGCACGAACACGGTCTTGCCAAAGCCGCGCTTGGACATGGCCCGACCGGCCACGCACAAGAGCTCCCCATCGACCGGGGTGATCGCCTCGTTGGGGACCTCCGGCTTGCTCGGCAGGTAGCGCGCCCGCACCGCGGCGATGGCGTCGCGCGGGGAGATGTCGTTGCGGTAGGGGTGGTGGCCGTGGCCGCGCAGCGCGGTGCCTTTGTCGCGGCGCTCTCCGATGATGCGTTCGAGCGTCTTCTCGGGGGGGGCTTCACGACGGTCAGACATGGCGGCGGACCATACACGAACCGGCGCACTGTGTCAGGTCGCCGAGGTGAGGTGAGGTGATGCTCCCTGGCGCAGCCCCGCGCGCCCCCGGGGCGCGGCCTGCCTCACGCACCTCGCCTGCCGCTGGCGGCGGGTGTGGTATCACGACGGGATGCGCAACCTGGCCCTCGCCGCCGTCCTGGCCACCCAGCTCTGCACCCTCGCCGCCTGCCGGCGCTCCGAGCCGCCCATGCGCAACCCCGAGCGCTTCGCGGCGACGCCCCCGGAAGGGACAACGGAAGGGACAACGGCGGGAACACCGGTGGGCAAGGACAAGCCGACCGCAGACCAGGCGTGCAACAAGGCCGAGCCCGCCGGCCCGCTGCGCTGGTTCCATGACGACTACGACGGCGCGCTGGCCTGCGCGCGCGCCCGCAAGGTGCCGCTGGTCGTCGACCTGTGGGCCCCCTGGTGCCACACCTGCCTGTCGATGCAGACCACCGTGTTCCAGGAGCCGGAGCTGGCGCCGATGGCCGAGCGCTTCGTGTTCGTCGCGCTCGACACCGACCGCGAGATCAACGCCAGGGCGCTGGGCAAGCTCTCCATCGGCGCCTGGCCCACGTTCTACGTCCTGGCGTCGACCGACGAGGCGGTGCAGTCCCGCTTCGTCGGCGCGGCGAGCAAGGCGCAGTTTCTGGATTTTCTGGCCCACGGCTCACGCGGCGCCGCCCCGGGCAGCCCGGCCGACGACCTCTTGCGGCAGGGCGAACGCGCGGCGACCATCAAGGACCACGCCGCGGCGGTGACCTCGTACCGGGCGGCGCTGGCCGCGGCGAAGGCTGACTGGTCTCGCCGCCCCGACGCGCTGGTGTCGCTGGCGGGGGCCTTGCGCAAGACCGGTGACCTGGCGGCGTGTCTGACGCTGGGCGAGTCCTCGCTGGAGGACACCGGGCAAACCGCCAGCGCGACCGATTTCCTGGTCAACACGCTCGATTGCGCCGCCGGCCTGGCCGAGACCGAGCGCGCGCGCGTGACCGCCTTCCGCGACAAGGCCGCGGCGCGCCTCGCCTCGCTTTTGGACCACCCCGCGGCGCAGCTCTCGGTGGACGACCGCTCGGACGCGATGATGAACCTGCGCACGCTCCAGGACGCGCTGGGACGCAAGGACGCCGCCCGGGCCACCGCGACGCGTCAGCGCGCGCTCCTGGACGAAGCGGCGGCCAAGGCGGCCACCCCGCTGGCGGCGATGACCTACAACTGGCCGCGCGCGGAGGTGACGGTGTATCTGGGCAAGGGCGCAGAGCTGGTGGCGGACCTCGAGAAGTCGGCGGCCGCGCTCCCCCAGGAGTACGATCCGCCGTACCGCCTGGCGTGGACCTTGTGGAAGTCAGGCAGGCCCGAGCAGGCCGCGGCCTGGTGTGACAAGGCGGTGGCCCGCGCGTACGGCCCGCGCAAGGCGCGCGTGCTGGGCCTGGCCGCCGACCTCGCCGCCGAGCGCAAGGACCTCGAGGCGGAGCGCAAGGCGCGCGCCGCCATGGTGGCCACCTACGAGAGCTTGCCGCCGGAGCAAGCCGCGCCCGAGGCGCTGGCCAAGGCCAAGGAGGCGCTGGCGGCGCTCGAGGCCCGCGCCGCTGGCAAGCCCGCGGCGCCCGCGGCGAAGTAGCCCTTCGCCAACGACCACCAGCGACCACCAGCGACCGCGCGCCTACTGCGAGCGCGACAGCAGATACGTGCGGATCAGCTCTTCCAGATCGCCGTCGAGCACGCCGTCGACGTCGGAGGTCTTCATCTCGGTGCGGTGGTCGTTGACCTGCTGGTAGGGGAACAGCACGTAGCTGCGGATCTGGGAGCCCCACTCGATGCGCAGCCGGGCCTTGGCGTCCTCGGCGGCCTTGGCCTCGCGCTTGGCCAGCTCCTGCTCATACATGCGCGCGCGCAAGAGCTTCATCGCCTTGGCCTTGTTGGCGTGCTGCGAGCGCTCGTTCTGACACTGCACCACGATGCCGGTGGGCATGTGGGTGATGCGAACGGCCGAATCCGTCTTGTTGACGTGCTGACCGCCAGCGCCGCCAGCGCGGTAGGTGTCGATCCGGAGGTCGACCTCGTTGATCTCCACCTCGATATCGTCGTCGATATCCGGGGTGATGGTCACCGCCGCGAACGAGGTCTGCCGACGCGCGTTGGCGTCGAACGGCGAGACCCGCACCAGCCGATGCACGCCGTGCTCGGCCTTGAGCAGGCCGTAGGCGTAGTCGCCGGCCACGGTGAAGGTGGCGCTCTTGATGCCGGCCTCCTCGGCGGGCATCTCGTCGAGCACCTCCACCTTCCAGCCCTTGCGCTCGCAGTAGCGCAGCAACATCCGCATCAGCATCTGCGCCCAGTCGGAGGCGTCCACCCCGCCCGCGCCAGACTGGATCTGGACGATGGCGCCGCCCGCGTCCAGCTCACCGGAGAGCATGCGGCGAAACTCGATGTCGTCGAGCGCGCGTCGCACCGCGGCGACCTGCGCCTGGGCCTCGCGCGCGGAGGACTCGTCGGAGGCCTCCTCCGCCAGGTCGATCAGCACGTCCGCGTCCGACAGGACGCGAAGCTGGGTGTCGTAGCCGCCCACCTGCGCCTCGAGCTGCTTCTTTTGCTTGAGGATGGCCTGCGCCTTCTTCTGATCATCCCAGAAGGTGGGCCGGGCGGCGATGGAGTCCAGCTCTTCGATCTTCAGACGCTTGGCGTCGAGGTCAAAGCAACCTCCGGAGCTGCTCGGCCTTGCCAAGCAACTCCTTGATCGCCTGCTTCACAGCACGCGGTTCAACTGTTTCGATAGCCATGGGGTTGCACTCATACCTTGCCCAGGCCGAGTTTGACAAGCGAGGGCTCGCCGCCTGAGGTCCGCCCCAGGGGGACGGGGTAGTTGCCGGTGAAGCACGCAGAGCAATAGCCGCTGCCGGCGGAGTCCGTGGAGACCGCGGCCATCAGGCCATCATGAGACAGGTACGCCAGGCTGTCACAGGTGATGTAGCGGGCGATCTCCTCGATGGTATGCGACGCCGCCACCAGCTCTGACCGGTTGGGCGTGTCGATGCCGTAGAAGCAAGGATGCGTGGTGGGCGGCGCGCTGACGCGCACATGGACCTCGCGCGCGCCGGCGGCGCGCAGCATCTTCACGATCTTGCGCGAGGTCGTGCCGCGCACCAGGGAGTCGTCCACCACCACCACCCGCTTGCCGTCCACCACCGCGCGCACCGGCGAGAGCTTGAGCCTCACGCCGAAATGCCGGATGGAGTCCTGCGGCTCGATGAAGGTGCGGCCGACATAGTGCGAGCGAATGAGCCCCATCTCGAACGGGATGCCGCTCTCGCGGCTGTAGCCGACGGCCGCGGGCACGCCGGAGTCAGGCACCGGGATCACCACCTCGGCGTCCACTGGCGCCTCCTGCGCCAGCCGCGCGCCCATGCGCTGCCGCGCCTTGTAGATGGACTTGCCGTTGAGCAAGGCGTCTGGCCGCGCGAAGTAGACGTGCTCGAACACGCAGAACCGGGGCGGCGGGACTTCGGCCACGAGCTGGTGTGAGACCAGGCCGCCCTTGCGGATCACCACCAGCTCACCGGGGCTGATCTCGCGGATGAGCTCGGCCTCGATGAGATCGAAGGAGGAGCTCTCCGACGACAGCACGTACGAGTCCTTGAGCCGGCCAAGGACCAACGGCCGAAACCCGTGCGGATCTCGCACGCCGATCATCGTCTCGTCATCGGTCAAGAGCACCAGCGAGTACGCCCCGCGCACCTGCCGCAGGGCGATCATCAAGCGCGCCACCACGTCGTCCCGGAAGGCGCCGCCGAGCCCAGGCTCCTGCCCGGTGCGCAGCCGGGCCAGCTCCTCGGCCACGTCCGAGGGGCGCGCGCGCGCCATCAGGTGGATGATGACCTCGGTGTCGCTGGAGGTCTGGAAGATCGAGCCCTCGGCCTCGAGCTGCGCGCGCAGCTCGGTGGCGTTGACCAGGTTGCCGTTGTGCCCGATGGAGATGGAGCCGTCCACGTACTCGAACAGCAGCGGCTGCGCGTTGCGCAGCTCCGAGCTGCCGGCGGTGGAGTACCGGACATGGCCGATCGCGGCGCGCCCGGGCAGCTTGGCCAGGGTCTCCCGGTTGAAGGCGTCCGACACCAGGCCCATGTGGACGCTGCGCCGGAGCCGGCCCTCCGCGGCCACCAGCCCCGCCGACTCCTGCCCGCGGTGCTGCAGCGAGTGCAAGCCCAGGTACGCGATGTTGGCGGCCTCTTCGTGGCCGTGGATGCCAAAGACGCCACACATGCGGCCCACCTACCACGTTTTGACCAGGCAACGCAGGGACGCGGGCGCGATCCGCGCCGTTTTTCGGCTTCACCGCGGACGGATGCCGCCGTCAGCGGAAACCGCGCGAAAGTTCGGCGAATTGCCGCTGAATTGCGGCCAGATCGCCGGCGGGTCGCGGGTTGCCGCGGCGCGGCTTGCCCAAAAAAAGGAGCCGGTTGGTTGCATCCGTGCCAGGTGCAAACTTGTGAATTTTCGACGGATGTCCTACGGTTGGCACAATCGTGGCTCGACTCTTGTGGCGTGATGCGCAAAGCATCGAAGGCTCGCTCGATCTCGCGGGAAGCGAGATCAAGGTGGGACGGGCGGTGGACTGCGCGATCCGCACCGACGACGCCATGGTGTCGCGCCACCACGCGCGGGTGTTCTGGGGCGGCGGCGGATACATCGTCGAAGATCTCGGATCTGCCAACGGCGTCTACTTCCAGGAGCAGCAGGTCAAGTCGCACTTGCTCAAGCATGGCGACGCCATCCGCTGCGGCAGCTTGTGGCTCCGCTTCGTGGACACCGAGGGCGCCAGCGCGCCCGCGGCCTCGCAGTCCTTGCCGAGCGCCGGCAACGCACAGGCCCCGATGGCGGCGATGGCGGCCATGGAGCACTCCGCGCCAGCCCTGTCCGGCCCGTCCAACCAGCTCCTACCCTCCGGCGGCGCAGCCGAGGCAGACGCGGAGATCCGGGTGCTACGCCGGCGAGTGGAGCAGCTCCAGACCGAGCTTCGCATCTACCGCACCAACCGCTTCAACCAGGAGACGGCGCGGCGGATGGAGGATCTCGAGAACGATCTCTCCATGGTGGAGATCGAGCGCGACAACCTCAAGTCCAAGCTCGGGCGCGCCGAGGAACAGATGGCCATGGAGGCCGGCAGCGTGAAGGTGAAGCGGGCGCTCGAGATCACCGCCCTGACCGCCGAGACCTCCGCGAGCCTCAACGACCTGCTCTCCAGCTTGCGCATCGAGGTGATGGCAGCCGAGGGCGAGTTCGAGCAGTTCTCGCATCAGATCC
>JADJJK010000036.1 GCA_016706545.1 Myxococcales bacterium | reverse complement strand
CGCCGCCTGCTCGGCCTCGGCGTGGCCGGGGCAGGGGTGGCTTCGCTGGCGGTGGGCTTGGGCTTTGGCCTTTCGGCCAAGGGCAAGTGGGATGACGCCAAGGCAGATGGCAAGTGCAACCTGGACACCAACGTGTGTACGCCCGAGGGGCAGGCGCTGGCGGACTCCGCGCGCACGCGGGCGACCATCTCGACGGTGACGGTGAGCCTGGGCGCGGTGCTGGCGGTGACCGGCGGCGTCCTGTACTTCACCGCGCCGCGCGCCGAGCGGCGCACCGCGCGCCTTGTGCCCTCGGCCGGTCGCGGCTCGGTGGGCGTGGCGCTGTCCGGCTCGTTCTAGGGCGTTTCTAGGGCGTGCGATAGACGGTGAAGAAGCCGTCGCGGTCGCCGGCCGAGCTCACCGCGCGGCGCTCGTCGAGGAACACCTGGCCCATCAGCGAGCCGGCGAAGGCCATGCGTCCGTCGTTGCTGAAGGCGGCGGCGCGTCCGCTGCTGGACCAGGAGGTGCCAAAGTCCTTCATCCACGTGAGCTGCAAGCTGGCGTCGAGCAGGAACACCATGCCGTCCGAGGAGCCGGTCAAGGCCAGGTTGCCGCGCGGCGTGGACACGATGTTGGACGAGAACCAGCCGGTGAGCAGGACGCGGCCGGCGCTGTCCACCGCGAGCCCGGTCAGCGCGTCATCTCGGAACTCGCCGAAGCGCCACAGCGGCGGCACCACGGTCGCGCCGGTGGCCGCGGTCAGCTTCAAGAAGAAGGCGTCGCGCACGCCCCAGCTCGCGCCGATCGAGGTGAACGCCAGCGCGTCGCGACCGCTGGTGAGCGTCCCGCTGAACGAGCCGGTGAGGACCAGGTCGCCGCCGGGCAGGACCTCGAGATCGGCGATCGACGCGTCGTGGTTGATCGTGGGGTTGCCAAGCCAGCTCACCCAGGTTGGGGTCCGGCTCTCGGCTTGCGAGCCAAAGCGCACGATCAGCGAGTCGCGGCTGGTGGAGGTCTGGCTATAGAGGCCGGCGCGCACCGCGCCGTTGTACGTGGCGGCCACATAGACGCGGCTCTGGCCGTCCGCGACCACCTTGACCGCCGTGCAATCGCCGGTCCCCCCGATCCGCTGCAGGCTGAGCTGGGTGCCGGCGGTGGAGTACCAGAGGGCGAAGCAGTCCGCCGCGCCCTCCGAGGTCAGCGAGCTCTTGCCGGTGCTGGTGGTCAAGGTCCCCGTGAAGTCGCCGACCACCGCGACCTGGCCATCCGGCGTCAGGGCGACGCTGGTGGCGCGGCCATAGCCGGCGCCGCTCAGGCGCCGCAGCCAGATGACGGACAGGTCCACGCCGCGCAGCTTGGCCACGAACGGATCGCCATCGAGCGAGCTGAGCGCATCGGCGCCGAGCTGCACCGCGCCGTTGAAGTGGCCGGTGATGTACACGTTGCCGATGAAGTCCACCGCCACGTCGGTGATCGCGGCGGCGCCGGTGCCCATGGCGGAGAAGCGCGCGATCAGCTCGCCCGCGGCGTTGTACTTGAGCAGCATCCCGTCCATGCCTGACGCGGCGTAGGGTTCCTGGGCGGTCTGGCTGCGTTCGATGCGGCCGGCGCCGTACGCAGAGCCCGCCACGTAGACCGCGCCCGCGCTGTCGAAGGCCAGGGCGTCGGCGCTGTCCCATTGCGCGCCGCCAAAGAGGCGCGACCAGCTCGGCGAGGCCGCGGTGTCCGGGGCGGCGTCGCACAGATCCGGCGAGCCGTCGCGATCTCGGTCGAGCGAGCGATCCGTCAGCGGGCAGAGCTGCCCCGCGGTCCACGGCTTGCGCAGCGCCCACACCGGGTTGGCGAAGCCGTAGCGCGGGACGCAGCGACCGCTGAAGGCCACATCGACCGGCGTGCTTGGCGACTTGAGATCGCACTGCCGCTTGGTGCGCACGAACGCGCGGACGTACGCGCGGGTCGGCGCCGGCGAGATGGCGCCGCTGGAGGGGTAGTCATCGAGGTTGAGGGTGACCTGATAGGTGCCGCGATACGCATCGGCGGTGCCCGGCAGGTAGCGCAGCTTCTGTCGCGCCGCGCCCTCGGCGGGCAGCCAGTAGCCGTCTTGCATGCGGCAGCGGCCGGCGCACGCCGGCGCTGGAGGATCGGCGATGCCAGGCGCCGCGAGCATCCCGTTGTAGAAGCGGTCATTCACCTCGTCGGCGTCGCGCCGGGCGCCGTGGTCCGGCGGCGCGTAGGTGCGGGCGCGGCCCTCGTTGACCGGAGACATGCACTCGCCGACGCACTGCGGATTCGAGTCCACGCCGACGTATAGATCCACCCGCTCGACCGCGCCAAACTCCCCGGTGGTGTCCCACTGCACCAGGATGGGGAGCTGCTCGTCGCCGAACAGCTCGACCGTCGAACCCATCGGGTAGTCGTGGTCGTCGATGACGCCGTTGCGGTTGCGATCGACCACCAGGCGCACCGCCGGGCCGTCGGTGACGGAGAACTTGCCCTCGGCGAGGGCGTCGGTCACGCCGGCCTGATCATGCGTGCTCTGGAACGCGGGGATCACCGGATCGAAGCACAGCCAGTCGCCGGGGCGGCAACCGGTGCGGGCGCGTCCGGCGAACACCAGGTTGCGCACCTTGGCGATGGCGGTGTCGTTGGCCTCGCTGGTCTCGCGCATGTAGCCTTCGCGGCGGTAGTTCCAGTCGCCGTGCGCGTCCGACCCGCCGGCCATGAACATGCGCCGCGGCTCGCCGGCGGGCAGCCACGCGAGCAACTCGGTCCGGCCCTGGTCGAGCCCCCAGCGCAGCATGCGGTCCCAGACGTAGGCGCCTTGGTGCAGGGTCTGGTCCACGCCAAAGCGGATGCGCTGCCAGGTCCAGTGGTTCAGGTCGAACATCGGCGCATACCGGTACTGCCCGTCCTCCCATCCGTTCATGTGCGAGCCGGAGTTCGTCATGCTCACCCACTCGTAGCCGGAGACGTGGTAGTCGCCGGTCGCCGGGCACCCGCACGCGACGATGATGTTGTCGCAGAAGCAGCCGGCCGAGCTCATCCGCGCGTTCTCGTTCCAGAGCTGCAGCCCGGCCAGCGACTGCTGCTCGAAGAGCTTGGTGTACTGGTAGTCGGTGTAGGGCGCGATGCCAGGCCCGGGCCCCCCACCGCCGGCGGCCAGCGGGTGGGCGAGGAACGCCACGCCTTGCTTGCTGGCGATCTCCGGAAGCACGCCGGTGCCGACGCTGTTGCTCTCCACCGCGTGGCGGGTGGCGCCGCCAAACGGCCCGGTCCGGCTGCCGACGAACCCAAGCGGCTGGTCGGTGAAGCGCGGCAGGTGGAGCACGTGCTGACGTCCAACGTGGCGCTCGTTGAGCCCCTGGATGTCGCCCAGCTTGTAGGCCGTCACGCCGTCGCGGTCGATGAACGGCTGAAAGATGAGCGGGAGGTCTGAGATGGTGATCGTGGGCAGGGATCCACCGAACGTCTCGAAGCCGTCCGTGGTCCACTTGTAGAGATCGAGCACGCGGCCGTTGCCATAGGACAGGTACCAGTATGGCGAGTAGGGGAGCGTCGTCGGCGCGAGGCCGACCTCCGGCATCACGTCGACCTCGGCGCCCAAGAACAGGCGCGGGATGCGCTTTCGATCTTGCGGCCAGGTCTCCGCGACGTCCGCTTTGGCGCCGGCGAGCCCGTGCAGCTTGAACAGCGAGGCGTCCCAGCGCGCCTGATTGAGGTCCCGCAGCCCGCGGTAGCGCTGCGGCAGAAAGTCGCCCCAGTCGAGGTTGTCGAGGTCGACCACCTGCTCGGAGTCCGAGGCGTGGTCGGTGGCGAACGTGAAGTCGACGCCCAGCGCCCCCAGCGCCTCGGCGACCGCGCGGTAGCTGTAGCCGCTCTCGCCCTCGTTGTCCGTGCTCTGCGAGTGGTAGTGCAGGTCGCCGTACAGCCAGCGATCGTCGCCGAAGCGCGGCAGCGGGTCATACGCCCAGTGCGCGCGCGCGTAGTTCACCAGCCGGATCTGCCGCGAGTCGCAGCCCTCGTCGGAGCTGACGTAGGCCACGAGCTGGAGCGTCTCCTCGAAGCCGGGCAAGGTGGAGCCGGCGTCCCACTTGATCAGGCCATGCCACTCGCTGGTGTTGTAGATGCGCTCGTATCCGGCGCAGCTCTGCCACGCCGGGTGGCAGACGGCGTTGGTGGGGGGCGCGAGCCCCTGGCTTGGCAGCGGCCAGTACGTGGCCTGGCTGGTGGGGCCGCCGGGGCTGCGGCCGGTGTACTCCATCCAGGTGAACTGCGAGGGCAAGAACGTGGTGGTGGCCACCGCCGCGCCGCTGCGGTACCGGCTGACCTCGACCTTGCACAGCTCGTGGATTCGCCCGCTGCCGCTGTACGGGTTGGTGTCTTCGTCGTGGATGGCGATGGTGATCGGCACCGGATCGTACAGGCGCAGCCCGTTGGGCTGGATGCGAGGCTCGATGCGCCACGGCACGTCGATGGCGAACTCGAACATGCCCTCCATGCCGTTGAGCGCTTGCTCGCTGCTGCCCTGCGGCGACGGCGGATCGGTGGAGTCCACGAGCGGCGGCGTACAGGCAACGGCCACGCTCAGGGACGCGACAAGGGAGATGCGACGGTCCATCCCCGCAGCAAGAGCAACCGATGTGCCGCAATGGAACCCGAGCACCCACGCAGGGTTATGCGCGCGCCGCGCCGGGGGTGTACGAATTGACCAGGCGACGCGCGCGGTCAGCGCGAGGCGCCCGGCCTGGCCGTCAGTAGAACGGGCCCTGGTCGGCGGCGACCTTGGCGGCGGCGACCTCCCAGGTCGCCTGGGTCTGGTCGCCCTGCCAGTGCGCGGTGTTGCTGCCGCCGCGGCTGATCTGTGGGATGGCGTCGATGGCGGCGGAGTGCGCCTGCCCGGTGACGAAGTCCAGCATCGCGTCTTCGCTCTGCCAGACCGTCAGCGTCCGGGTCACCGCGCAGCGCTCCGACGAGCCGATCTGGTACCCGACGAGCCCGGGCGCGCTGTCCACCGTCTTGCCGATGCCCACCATCACCGCCAAAAAGCGCGCGCGCGCCTGCTCGGAGAGCTGGAGCTGCAGGCGGGTGGTGGCGATGGTGTACGTGCCAGGCTGCAGCGCGCCGGCTGCCACGCCCGGGCCCGTCCACGGGGTCAGCGTCCGGAAGTCTGGCTCGATGCCATCGGCGCGGGCGCAGCCTGCCGGCGGCGCGCTCGACGCGGCTTTCGGCGCGGGCGCGCCGCCACACCCGGCTAGCGTGGCGAGCGTGAGCACGGCGGCGAGCGTGAGCACGGCGGCGAGCCGCGGCGCGCGGGTCACCCACCAGACGGCAGCGCGGCGCGCGCTCATCGGTACCACAGCTTGATCTCGAGGGCCTTGCGCTCGCCTTCGGCCAGGGTCAGATCGTTGCCGTCGAACGTCGGCGGGCCCAGCGAGGGCAGGTCGCCGCCGCTGGCGCCGTACCCTTCCACCGGCGCGCCCACCCAGTTGGTGTCGGTGGTGCCGTTGCCGTTCTCGTCGTGAAAGACGCTGACGGCGTACGTGCCGGGGCGCAGGTTGTCGTACGCGCAGATGACCGGCGTCGTCGCCGGGGAGCGCTTGAGCTGACCGCCGACGAAGGGGGACGCACCCGGGAAGAACTTCGGCGTGGCGTGCAGGGAGCAGTAGATCGTGCCCTTGGGCGAGCGCGGGGTCTTGACCTCGACGCGCAGCGAGGCAGAGCCAGGCGGCATGGGCACCAGGGACCTGGGGATGGGGGGCGCGCCGCCGCAGCCGAGGAGGCCGCAGGCAGCGAGGGTCAGAGGCAGCAGGGTGCGTTGCATGCTGGTCAGCCTAACCACCACGCGGCGCCGGGCCTTGACCAGGCGGGCCAGCGACTTGACCCAGGTGGCCACGTCAAGCGGCGGGCCGCGATGCTGCGCGCGCCGCGCCAGGCTATGCTCTGATCGATGGTGCACACGATCTCGGCCGCCGTCGCGGGACGGATCTGGGACGTGGGCGTGGCGCGTGGGGTGGCCGCGGCGCGGCTGCGCGGGATCTTCGGGCGCCCGCGCGAGGCGCTGGTGCGCGACGCGCGCGTGCCCATCGCCTCGGTCTACGAGTGCTTCGCCGAGTGCATGCGGACCTGTCGCGATCCGTCGTTCCCGCTCGGAGTGGCCACCTCGGTCCGGTTCGAGGACTACTCGGTGCTTGGCTTTGCGCTCATGACCTCTGCGGATGGCGCCGAGGCGCTGGAGCGACTGCAGCGCCATGGCCACTTCATCACGGACTCGGGGCAGTGGCGCAGCAAGCAGCGCGGGGCGCAGCTCGAGATCGTGTGGGAGCGCGCGGGCCGACGGACGCTGGGGCACCGCGTGGCCAACGAGTGCGCGCTCGCCGAACTGCTGGTGGGCCTGCGCGGCGCGATCTCGCCGCGCGTCGCGCCGCTTCGCGTGACGTTTCGTCATGGCCGGCCTGCCGAGGTGCGGGCCCACGACCAGTTCTTTGCCTGCCCCATCGAGTGGGGGGCGCGCGCCGACTGCGCGGTGTTCTCGAGCGGGGTCCTCGCCAGCGTCCTGCGCTCCAGCAACGTCGCCATGCGGAGCTACTTCGACACCCAGCTCACGGGCCCCGGCGCGGACTCATGGGCGCGCCGGGCTCGCCAGGCGCTCGACCGAGGCCTGGCTTCAGGCGCGCCGTCGACCACCGAGGTGGCGCGCAGCCTGGGCGTGAGCGCGCGGACCTTGCGGCGCAGGCTCGGCGAGGAGGACACGAGCTTTCGCGCGCTGCTGGAGCTGGCTCGCCGAGAGGCGGCCCCGGAGCTGCTGCGCACCCACGGCAGCGTGTCCGACGTGGCGTTCTTGCTCGGGTTCTCGGAGACCAGCGCGTTTAGCCGCGCCTTCCGGCGATGGTTTCACGTGTCTCCGCGCGTGGCGCTGCGAGATCCCGGCCGCGCCGCGCACATAGAAGGTTCGACCACGAGCCAGAGCCGATCTCGATCGAAGCGAGTTTGATTACGAATCTAACGTCATGACAGTCGCGAATTACACGATTCACGTCCTGCGTTGACACAGCCGCGACGCAATTGTGCATCGCCAATGTACAACTCGCGTGCGATAAGCAGCGCATGAAGAGAAATACGCACCAACAAGTAGGTCTATGGATCTCCGGCGCGCTGCTGGCTGCGGTGGCCTCGATGGCGGCGGGCTGCACCGACGCAGCCGGCGAAGTCACCCTCAGCGAGGACAGCGCCCCGCTGACCCTCAATGACGTCGATGTGCCGCCTGAGTGCCAGGGCATCCTGGGCTATGTGAACAGCGCCTCTCTGGCCGCGCTCGACGCCTATCTGCCGAGCAACGTCGCCAGCGCCATCGTCGCGCGCCGCGCGACGACCCCGTTTGTCAGCCTGCTGGATCTCTCGTCGGTGTCCGGCATCGCGCAGGCGCGGCTTGCGGCCATCACCTCGGCCGCGCGCGCCGCCAACTGGATCGGCCCGAGCTGCGCCGGGGTCTACGAAGAGCTGGGCGTGTCCACCGATGACGTGACCGCGATCCTCGGCTACGTCAACTCGGTGTCGAGCGCGGCGCTGCTCCCGGTCTTGCGCTTCAAGGCGGAGATCGTGGCGCCGCTCATCATCGCGGCGCGGCCGATCACCAGCGTGCAGACCCTGGTGGACATCTACGGTGTCAGCATCGAGACCTTCCGCTCCATCCGCGACGCCGCCATCGTCACGCCGTTTGATCTGCTGGTCGGCTCGGTCAACGGGCTCCACCGTGACGCCGCGCTGGCGACCGCGTTCGATCTGTACGATGAGGTCGCCGGCATGCCTGGCCAGCCCACCGGCCTCGCCTGCTTTGGCGTGGATCCGGCCATGGTCGCGAGCCTGGGCGGCGAGATGCTGCCCAACCTGGCCACCGGCGCCGAGGTGCTGCAGCAGGTGACCTACACGGTCAACTACGCCAACCGCTACGGCGGCGTCACCGGCATCGCCGCCGGGCTGGCGGATCTGAGCACCCAGGTCAGCGGCCAGCAGTTCGCTGGCTGCTACTACTCGTTTGCGCCTGATCCGTGGAGCGGCGTGAACCGCTCGGCCTTCATCAACACCAAGACCGGCTACCGCGTGCTCACCGAGACGCGCTGGTCGGAGTAGCGTCGATTCGGGCGTCGCTTCGGGCGTCGCTTTGGGCGTCGCTTCGGGCGTCGAGTCACACGTCGATTCACACTTCGATGCGGTAGGCGCGGTGGATGTGATGGTCGCGGAAGTCCGGAGGGATGGTGGCCACCGACAGGTCCTCGACCTTGGCTCGCCTGGGCAGGCGCGCGGCGACGTCGCTGTCCAGCACGAAGCGGCGCCGGTTGGTGGAGAACCAGATGATGCCGCCAGGGCGGACCACCGCGGCCACCGCGGCGAGCAGCTCGACGTGGTCGCGCTGCACGTCCCAGGTGGTGGTCATGCGCTTGGAGTTGGAGAACGTGGGCGGGTCGACCACGGCCAGGTCGAAGCGTTGCCGGCGGCGGGCCAGCTCGTCGAGCACCTCGCGCACGTCGCCGCGCACCAGCGCGTGCGCGGCGGGCTCGAGCTGGTTGAGCGCGAGGTTCTCGCGCGCCCAGTCGAGGTAGGTCGCGGACAGGTCGACGCTGGTGGTGTTCATGCCGGCGGCGGCGCAGTACACCGAGAACGCGCCGGTGTAGCAGAACAGGTTGAGCATGGTGCGCGCACCGGACTCGGCGGCGGCTCGGCGGCGGGTCATCCGATGATCGAGGAAGAGGCCGGTGTCGAGGTAGTCGCTGAGGTTGACGCGGAAGCGCAAGCCGCCTTCCTTGACCTCGCGCCACACGCCTCGCTCTGCCAGCCGCTCGTACTGGTGGCCGGCCTGGCGGTCGCGCTGGGGCTGGCGCTGCTTGACGAACACGTTCGTCGGCGCGACGCCGAGCGAGTGGCGCGCCGCCTCGACGGTCGCGGTCAGCCACGCCGCCAGGTGCGCTGGATCGGCGTCCTCGCCGCGCTCGGGCCGAGGCGGCAAGCGGCAATCGGAGATGACCAGGGCGTCTTCGTAGCGGTCGATGGAGAGGGGCAGCTCCGGGATGTCGCAATCGTAGAGCCGGTAGCAGGTGACTTGCTCGCGCTGCGCCCACCGCCCCAGCGCGCGCGTTCTTGGCGACGCGGTTGCCGAGCATCTGCGCCAGCTCGCCGAGCCGCTCGAAGGTTCCTTGCTTCATGCGAGCCTACAGGCCGGCGAACCCGCGCGGGCTCTTGATGCGGTACTCGAGCGCCACCGCGGCGCGACCGCGGGGCGCCAGCGGCACCACCCAGGTGACCAGGCCGTGCTCGTCGATCGTTCGCTCGGTGATCTGCGCGAGCGGCGCCTCGCCAGGCCGGCGCTCGCGCTCCAGTCGAAACGCTTCCGGCGCGGACACGGTGACCACGACCTGCTCGAGCTCCGAGACCGGGACCCGGTCTTGCACCAGCACCTGACGAGCGCTGCTGCCCAGGTTGGACACCCGGATGATCACGCGCACGGTCCGGGTCACGCTGCCGCTGAGGATCGATCCTTCGTCCTGCTCTTCGCGGAGCTCGCGGTGGACCCGGACCTCCGGCTCGCTGCCAAAGCCCAGCGTGGCGCGCTCGCCAGCGGCCAGAAAGCCGGTCTCGCCGCGGCCCACCACGCCGGCGCGGCGCACGAGGTCCACCGGGCCAGCGAGCAGCGGGCTCTTGCCGTGGTTGGTGAAGCGCGTGCGCACGTGGCACAGCGGCGAGCGCAGCGGGATGGCCAGGAGCTCGACCTCGGCGTCGCTCTGGAACGAGCTGAGCGTCACCCGGTGCGGGCGGCCATCGGCGGCGATCGTCGCGCGGGTCGCCGGGCGCAGCACCAGGCCCAGGCCGCCGTCGTCGATGCCCATCACCGTGGGCGCCGCGGCCGATGGGTCGCTGCCGCCGCCGGCCCGCTCGATCTCCTGCTCGCGGGCCTGCACCTGCACGGTGGCGGGCCTGGGCCGCACCTCGAGCTCGTCGTCGGACAGCTCCGGGGGCTCGACGCCCAGCGATGGCCGCTCGGCCGACAACGACAGGTCCACGTCGGTCCAATCCTCGCCGGTGCGCTGCCACACGCACGCCCCCAGCTCCCACGACACCGTGCTGCCGACGAGCTGCGCGCGATGCACCGGGCGCCAGGCAGCGGCGGGCACCAGGTACTCGATGGTCAGCGTCGCGGCGTCCGCGGCGCTCGCCTCGCCGGGGCCAAGCGGCGTCATCAGGCAGTCGATCTCGAGCGTGGCGACGTCCTTGCCCTTGCGCTGCTGCGCCAGGGTCTCGAGCTGCGCGGCGTCGGACAGCGCGCGTTCTCGTTCGCCGACCAGCTCGTCAGCGTCGACGATGCGCTCGCCGAGCGCGCGGGCCTCCGCGTCGGCGGCGGCGAGCGGCTCGGCGGCGTCGGCGCACGGCAGGCCGCGCGCCGCGGCGGCGGCCAGGCTGGCCAGCTCGGCGCGGCGCAGCTTGGCGTGCGCGGCCAGGTGATCCCTGGCCAGCGCGGCGGCGGCGCGGGCCAGCTCGAGCTGGTGCTGCGCGGCGGCGACGGCCTTGGTGGCCTTGCTGGCCTCGTCCGACCCTTCCGCGGTGGCGCCGCCGGAGGGCGCGGGCGCGCCGCTGCGCCAGGGCGCCAGCGCGCGTCGGCAGCGAACGTCGAGCACGCGGAGCCGCGTCGCGCCGCTGCTCACTCGCAGCGACTTGTCCACCAAGATCGGCGACACGCCCTCGATCAGCAGGCGCACCTGCGTGGCGTCGTCGTCGCTCGCGCCCCGCACGTCGAGCTGCGCAGCGGTCACCCGCCGGCTCACCACTGCGCGGTCCTCCAGCACGGTGACGTGGGTGATCGGCGCCGTCACCACCAGGCGGGTTACGGCGATCATGACTCTCTCCGGTTGCCGCCGATGACCTCGTGCTTGGCGGCGATCTGGATCTCGTAAGTGGCGGTCAGGTTCGCGGTGCCGCGCGCCGCCACCTCGAGTCGCCAGGCGTGGCCGCCGCGCAGCTCCTGATCGTGCGGAGAGCCGAGCGGCGGAGTCCACGGCTGCCACGGTGGCTTGCACGCGGTGACCTTGACCTGGATCTCGTCGCTGTCATGCTCGCGAGGCACCGGCACCCGCTCGCGGATCTCGAGATCGATGGGGGCGGCAGAGTGGTTGTGGATGTCGATCCGCAGGTCGTGGATCAGGCGCAGCCCGCCGCGCAGCATGCCAGTTACCTCCTCGCGATACTCGGTGTTGCGCGCGATCTTGATCGAGGGGTCCACGCCGAGCGGCAGCTCCAGCTCTCCGCCTGGCGCCACCATGGGCAGCGGGGCGGTGACGAGGAAACGGCTGCCGTCGTAGACGTCCACCGGGCCCGGCAAGAGGGGCGCCTCGAAGGGGTTGTGCGCGGTCGCGCTGCGGAACACGTCGGGTTGCTCGCGCGGCACGCCGACGTGGCGCACGCGAGCGGACGTGGTGCGGGTACACAGCGGGATCGAGTGCCAGCCGCCATCAGACGGGACGTCGATGCGGCCCTCGGCGGCGAGGGCGTAGTCGAAGTCGTGCGACCAGTCGCAGGACATGCCCGCGGGCGGCTCGCTTTGCTCGACGCGCTCCGCGGCCTGGCTCGCGGCGGCCAGGCGGTGCTGCAACCTGCCAGCGTCGGCGCCGCTGAGCTTGCCGGGGTCGCTGAGCTGGTAGCGAACGGCCAGCGACATGGCCACGAGCTGGCCGCGCTGTGGGTGATCGAAGCCGGCCATCATGAGGCCGTGGAAGTCGAGCTGCGCGACCAGCGCGTCACCAGGGCGGCCGCTTGGGCCCGCGCCGGTGCCGCGGTCGGGGCTCGGCCTGGGGGCAGCCAGGGCGTCGTCGTGATAGACGGCGGAGTCCCGCGCCTTGGCCCTGCCGCCGCCGACGACGGTGCGCAGCGTGCTGGTCTCCGCGGACGCCGACTTGCGCAGCGCTTGCACAGCCATCGGCGGCGGTGCGCCGGGGGCCGGCCGGGCCGCGCCGGCGGCTGAGCCTGGCGCCGAGCGGCGCGCCAGATCGACCTTGGTGTCCACCTCCTCCTCGGCGCCGCTGCCGTACGCGCCGTCGCCTGGGCCATGGGGCAGGCCAAACATCACCGACCCCACCAAAGGCCCCGACGGCCCCGGCCTTGGCAGCGGCCCTCCGGCCAGGACGACCTCCGTCGGCGGCATCGGCTTGGCGCTCGAGGCCGGCGCGGCCGGCGGCGCGGCGGGCGCGGCCGCGGCGCGCGTCAGCTCGCGAGAGAAATCGGCGAACAGCTCGTCGACGCCCTGCGGCGGCGGGCGGTAGCGCGGCGACGCCGCAGGCTGGCGCTTGCCGAGCCGCAGCGCCGCCAGCTCCGGCAGCTCGCTGTGGCGGTCGAGCGCGGCGGTCGATAGCTCCAGCGCCACGCCGCGCCAGTCCTCACCGGTGCGCTGAACGAGCGAGGCGCGCATGGTCAGCTCCACGCTGCCGCTCTCGATCCGCGCGACGTAGCTTGGGACCCAGCGCGCGCCGCGCACCGCGTATTCGAGCGACAGCTCCACCGCGCCTTGGCCCGCCGCCTGCTCAGCTCCGGCCGTTGCTCCGGCCGTTGCTCCGGCCGTTGCTCCGGCCGGCGTCAGCGTCACGCGCACGGCCTTGCGCAGCTCGGCGGCGCGCGGGGAGCGCTCGCTCGATCTGCGCGCCTCTTGCTCCACCGCGGCGGCGAGTACACGGCCGCAGTCCTTGGCGTGCCGCTGCGCCTCGATCATGGCCAGCCGCAGCTCGCTGGTGCGGTGCTGTCGCAGCGCCGCGAGCTGGCGCCGGGCCGCGGTCGACGCCGCCCAGCTCGCAGGCGGCTCTTTGTCTCCGAGCTCGACCACCAGCGGGCTCTGCTCGATCGCCTCGAGCTCGCGTCGAAGCCGCTCGATCTCGCCGTCGGCCAGGGCGGCCGCGCGCCTGGCGGCGATGACCTCCGTCGAGGTGGGCGCGGCCAGCTTGTCGTTCTCGCCCGGCGCCTCGAGCAGGACCGTGGCCATCGTCGCCACCGCGCCGCTGGCGGAGACGCGGACGCTGTCGTCGAGAAGCCCCAGCGGAAGGCCGAAGATGATCACCTCGGCCGGCGCCGGGTGCTGGAGCGAGGCCCGCCGGGTCACCCGTGCCCCTGCCTCGAACACCGTGACGCGATCCACAGGAGCCTCTATTCGCACCGCCCAAGCGTCCTGGGTGCGCGCCGCGAAGTCAAGGACGCCGGCAATCGCCTTGCAGCGGGACGCAGCGCGTATTAGTTTCAGGGCGAGCGTCCGTCTCTTACCCAAGGTAGCAGCCCTATGCTTCGCAGAGTCTCGTTCGGATTAGTTTGCGTGATGCTGGCCGCGTGCGGCACCGCGCGCATCGTCAATCGCAGCCAGTATGGCGGCACCATCGCTCTCGAGGGCGATCGCAACAAGGCCATGGAGCGCGCCCATCAGGCGATGGCGCAGCACTGCGGTCCCCAGAACTACACGATCCTCCAGGAAGGCGAGACCGTGATCGGCACGGACAGCGCCGCCGCGTCGGAGACGCGCCAGGAGAAGGACGGCACCGTGGTCCAGGAAGCCGGAGCCAGCACGCGCGACGCGGTGGAGTGGCGCGTGGTCTATCAGTGTGGCAACGCACCAGCTGGCACCGCGCCGGCCCCGGTGGGTCCGCCGCCCGGACCGCCCCCGCCGCCGGCAGGTCCGCCGCCTGGCCGCATCTAGTAAGCGGATCCGCGGTAGCTGACACGACTTGAACGCCAGGTCGGTCGACTCGCGCGCCGTCAGGTGCGCCAATCCACCGCACTGGATGACCGGGGGCCGCTGGCTCCCGTCTTCGTTTTCGGAAGCGCGCCTGGCCACGCTGCCAAAGCGCGCGTTGGCGTTGGCGCGGTGGCGTAGATCGCCGCGGGTTGTTAGCCTGGCGCATGGCGTTCTTTCAAGAGCCGCCGCGGCTCGCCAATCCGTTCGTCGAAGATCCGATCCTGGGGGACTTCCTCGCGCGCGAGGTGCCAGCCTCGCAACACGATGGCCTGGTCCAGACCCTGCGTGAGCTCGGCGAGCTGTCGGTGGAGTACTACGGCAAGTCGCTCGCCGATCGCGCCAACGAGCCGGTGCTCACGCAGTGGGACGCCTGGGGCAACCGCGTCGATCACATCGAGGTCTCGCCGCTGTGGCGAGACGCGCAGGCGCTCGCCGCGCGCCACGGGCTGGTGGCCACCGGCTATGATCCATCGCTTGGGCCGGCGGCCCGGCTGCACCAGTTCGCCGCGGTCACCGTGCTGGGGCCTTCGCTCGACGTCTATTCGTGTCCGCTGGCCATGACCGACGGCGCGGCGCGCACGCTCGCGGACAGCGGCAATCGCGAGCTGATGGATCGCTACCTGCCGCGCCTGCTCAGCCGCGATCCGCTCACCATGTGGACCTCAGGGCAGTGGATGACCGAGCGCACCGGCGGCTCGGATGTCTCGATCAGCGAGACCGTCGCGCGGCGCGACGGCGACGGCTGGCGGCTCTTTGGGACCAAGTGGTTCACCTCCGCCACCACCTCGCAGATCGCCTTGACCCTGGCCCGCCCCGAGGGCAACCCGGAGGGCAGCCGCGGGCTGGCGCTGTTCTGCGTGGAGCTGCGGGACGAAAACGGGCGGCTGCGCGGCATCACCGTCAATCGGCTCAAGGACAAGCTCGGCACCCGCAAGGTCCCCACCGCGGAGCTGACGCTGGATGGCACCCCCGCGGTGCCGCTGGGCGCGCTGGGGGAGGGCGTGCGCGCCATCACGCCGATGCTGTCGGTGACCCGGACGTGGAACGCGATCGCGGCGGTCGGCCTGATGCGCCGCGGCCTCTCGCTGGCGCGCGACTTCGCGCGGCGTCGTCGGGCGTTCGGCGCGCTGCTCATCGACAAGCCGTTGCACGCGGACACGCTGGCCAGCCTGGAGGCGGAGTACGCCGGGGCGCTGCTCCTTTCGTTCCGCGCCGTGCAGCTCCTGGGGCTGGCCGAGCACGGCGCGCTGTCGCCGGAGGAGGCGCACCTGGCGCGCGCGCTGACCCCCATCGCCAAGCTCACCAGCGGCAAGCAAGCGGTGGCGGTGACCTCGGAGGCCATCGAGTGCTGCGGCGGCGCGGGATATGTGGAGGACACCGGCCTGCCGCGGGTGCTGGCGGACGCGCAGGTGCTGCCGATCTGGGAGGGCACCACCAACGTGCTGTCGGTGGACACGCTGCGCGCGCTCGGCAAGGGCGGCGCGCTCGACGCGGTGCGCGCCGAGGTGGCGACGAACCTGGGCCTGGCCAGGGACGCGGGCCTGGCCGCGCCGCGCCGGGTGGCCGAGGCGGCGCTCGAGCACGCATTGTCGTTCTGCGCACACGCCATGGGCACGCCGGTGACGCTGGAGGCCGGCGCGCGTCGCCTGGCGCTGACCTTGGGGCGCACCCTGGAGCTCTCCTACTTGTGTCGCCACGCGCAGTGGTGCCTCGACACCGGTCGCGGCGGCAGAGCGGCGGCGGCGGCGCGCCGCTTCGCGCACAACGGCGTCGATCTGATCGGCGAGCGCGTGGCGCAGGACCTCGAAGACACCCGTCTCCTCGCGTGAACCTGGTCCTCTTCGAGCCCCAGGAGCTGGGGCAGGTGTCTCGCGCCGGCGACGTGCCGACCGGCGCCGATGCGTCAGCTGGCGCCGATGCGCTAGCTGGCTCCGATGCGTCAGCTCGCGCCGATGCGCCGGCTGGCTGGACCCGCGTCGAGGGCCACGAGCTCACGCTGCGCGACCGACGCGCGGCGCACCTCTTGACGGTGGTCCGGGTGGTGCCCGGCAGCCGCGTGCGGGTGGGGGTCCTGGGCGGCGGGCTTGGATACGCCGAGGTGGTCGCCGTTGATGGCGAGGGCTGCGTGCTGCGCGTCCACATCGAGCGCCCGCCACCGCCGCCGTTGCCGGTCCACTTGATCCTGGCGGTGCCGCGGCCCAAGGTGCTCCTTCGCACCGTGGCGATCGCCGCGTCGTTTGGCGTGGAGCGCATCGACCTCACCAACTCGTGGCGGGTGGACAAGAGTTACCTGGGCTCGCCGGCGCTGTCGGCGGAGGCGCTCGGCCGCGCCGCCCGCGAGGGCGCGGAGCAGGGGGCGACCTCGCGGCTGCCGGTGCTCGGTGTCCATCGCCGGCTGATGTCGCTGCTCGACGCCTTCCCCGAAAAGGAGCGAGCAAGCGGGCGGCTCTGCGCCATCGCCCACCCGGGCGCAGCGCGGACGCTCGAGAGCGCGGTGGCGCCGGGAGAGCGGCGGCCGCTGACCCTGGCGGTGGGACCCGAGGGCGGCTGGATCGCGCGTGAAGTGGAGACCTTCGAGCAGCGCGGCTTCACCCAGGTGGCGCTGGGCGAGGCGATCTTGCGGGTCGAGGCGGCGATCGCGGCGCTGCTTGGCCAGGTGCAGCTCTTGCGGCGATTGCGGCCGTACGAGCGCGACGAGCCGTAGGAGCCGGATGAGTGCGACGAGCCGTAGAGCCGGATGAGTGCGACGAGCCGTAGGAGCTGGATGAGTGCGACGAGCACGACGAGCGCGCTCCCCGCGGCGAGTGAAGCGGGAGCGCTGGTGCGCTCGCGTCAACGCCCGGCGGCGGCGGGCTGCACCACGTTCGCGTCCGCGTCCAGCATCACCAGGCCGCCGCTGCCCAGCTCGCCGCGGGTGGCCAGGTCGGCGAGCGCCTCACGCAAGGTCAGCGCCTTGCCGTCTTTTTGCAGCGGGACGTCTTTGCCCTGGTCGTCGCGCGTGATCATCTTGGCGTCGGCGTCGCCGACCACCAGGTACACCGCCTGCCCGGGCCGCAGGTTTCTGGCGGCCGCGGCGCTGACGTCGCGCGCGGTCACGCGCGAGATCTTGGCCACGTACGAGGCGTAGTAGTCGAGCGGCAGGCCGAAGTACACAAGGCCCCGGTACTGGCCCAGCGCCGCGTTGGCGGTCGCGAACCGGCCAGGCAGGCTCAGGATGGCGCCGGTCTTCTCGCGCTCCAGCTCCTCGGCGGAGACCGGCCGCTTGCCGGCCCACAGCGCCTTGAGCTCGCGATCGATCTCGAGCAGCGACTGATAGGTCGCGTCGGTGCGCACCGACGCGCCGGCCGCGAACATGCCGTAGTCCCGGGTGTAGGAGAAGCCGCCGCGAGCTCCGTACGAGTAGCCCTTGTCCTCGCGCAGGTTCATGTTGATGCGGCTGGTGAAGCCGCCGCCAAACACCGCGCCCAGGAGCGTGGTGGCGAAGTACTCCGGCGTGACGCGCTTGGGGCCAAAGTGCAGGAGCTGCACCTGCGACTGCGCCGCGCCGGGCACGTGGACCAAGAACAGGCGGCCAGGCAGCGTCTGCGGCCTGGGCAACGCGCTCAAGCGGGGGGCCGCGCCGGTCCAGCTCGCCAGCTCGGGCCCGTCGAACGCTCGACGGACCTGGGCCTCGGTCATGTCGCCCACCACGAACAGGCGCGCGCCGCGCGGGCGCAGCCAGCTCGCGACATGCTGCTTGCAGTCCTCGAGCGTGATCCTGGCCGTGGTCTCTTCGGTCTCGAGCGATCCAGCCGGGTGCGCCGGGCCAAACAAGAGCGCGTCGCTGACCCGCCCCGCGATGGACGAGGGCGTGCCCTTGGCCTGGCGCAGCGCTTCGATGCGGCGCTTGCCCAGGCGGTCGAGATCTTCGGCGCGCAGCCCCGGCGACAGCAGCGTCTGCCGGAACAGCGCGAGCGTTGGCTCCAGGTTCTTGGACAGCGAGCTCAGCGATACGCCGTGCGAGTCCGAGGCCGCGTAGGTGTTGATGGTGGAGGCCAGGTCGGCGAGCGCTTCGTTGTAGGCGATCTTGTCGAGCGCGACCGTCCCTTCGTTGACCAGGCTCATGCACAGCGACGCCAGCCCCTCCTTGCCAGGTGGGTCGACGCGCGTGCCGCCGTCGATGTTCAGATCGAGCGAGACGATGGGCAGCGCGTGCTGCGTGACCAGGTACACCTTTATGCCATTGCGGAGCGAGAACGGCTTGATCCTGGGCAGGCTGAGCGGCCGCGGCGCCCCGGCAACCGGCTGGGTGGCGCGGAAGCTCTCGTCGGGAAAGATCAGGTTCTGCGGGGCAGCGGTCTGGGTCACGGCGGGGGCCTCCACGACTGGCGGGGACTGGGGCGCAGCGGCGCCCGGCGGCACGACCGGCGCGGCGGGTTGCGGCCCCGGCACAACCGCGCTCGCTGGCGGACTGGCGCCGCACGCGGCGCCCAGGGCGCACGCGGTGCCCAGGGCGCCGAGCAAGCACGCGAGCGCGGGCCGGCGGGCGCCAGCGCGACGCGCGGGCTGAAACCAGGTTCCTGAAGGTGCGGTCATGGCGTCTTGTCCTGCGCGGCGGCGGGCTTGGTGAGCACCGAGACCATGCGCGTGGGCGCGAGGTGGCGCGCGACGGCGGCGCGGACGCGCTCGGCGGTGGTGGTGCGGTAGCGGTCGAGGTCCCAGGTCATTCGATCCGGGGAGCCGAGGTAGTGGTTGTAGCCCTGCAGCCGCTCGACGCGGCCCAGCAGGTCCTCCAGCCCGTAGAGCGCGCTCGACTCGAAGGCGATCACGGCGCGGGCCAGCTCGCGTGCGCCCAGCGGCTCACGGGCGATCCGCTCCACCTCCTGGGCGACGAGGCGGCGGACCTCATCGACGTCGGCCTCGGGGCGCAGCATGACGTTGATGGAGAACACGCCGGAGAAGCCAGCGCCAAGCTGGGTCGCCGAGACGCTCTGTGCGAGCTGGCGCTCGTGGACCAAGATCCGGTACAGGCGCCCGGTGCCCTCGTCGCCCAGCGCGTTGGCGGCGAGATCCAGCTCGGCGTCGTCGGCCGCGTAGTTGGCGGGGGAGATCCACGCGAGCTGCAGCATCCGCAGCTTGGCCAGGGCGTCGCTCTGGACCAGCTCTCGAGCGGTCACCACCGGCGGCGGCACCGGCAACAGCTTGGGCTTGTCGCTGGCGGGGAAGGCGCCAAACCACTTCGTCACCAGGGCCTTGGTGGCGGCGACGTCGAAGTCGCCGCCGATCGCCAAGGTCGCGTTGGCCGGGACATACCAGGTCTTGTAGAACGCCACCACGTCTTCAAGCGACGCGCGCTCGAGATCCTCGTGCCGACCGATCGTCAGGTAGCGATAGGGATGGCTATCGGGATAGAGCGCGGAGGCCAGGTGCATCCGGCCAAGGCCGTAGGGCACGTTGTCATAGCGCTGTCGGCGCTCGTTGCGCACGACGTCGATCTGGTTGCGCAGGCTCTTGGTGGTGAGCAGGGGCAAGAGGTGCCCCATGCGATCGCTCTCCAGCCACAGCGCCGTCTCCAGGTGGTGCGAGGGGACGACCGCGTAGTAGTTCGTGCGGTCGAGGTTGGTCGTGCCGTTGACCATCGAGCTCCCCGCCTTCTTGAGGATGTCGAAGTGGCGGTCCATGCCGACGTTCTTGGAGCCCTGAAACAACATGTGCTCGAACAGGTGCGCGAACCCGCTCTTGCCGAAGGTCTCGTGGCCCGAGCCCACGTGGTACCAGACCGAGACGGCCACCAGCGGCACCGTGCTGTCGGGCACCAGCAGCACCTGGAGCCCGTTGGGCAGCGTGTACAGCTCGTGACGGATCTGCGGATCCGCGCCGCCCGCCTTCCCGGGAGGAGGCGCGGGGATCGGCAGCGCCGCTGGCGCGGCATCGCCGGGGGCTGACCAGCCGCTGGTCGCCGCCAGCAGGCTCGCGGTCAGCAGGGCGAAGGTCAAGGCGCGTCGGAGCCGCCGCGGTCGACCACATTCACGAGACAGACAAGGCTCGGCCATCATCGACGACCGTAGCGGCGCGGCGGCACCGCCGCAAGGCCATCGTGCCGGCGGCCCGAGCTGGAGCGCGGATCGTGTGGGTCGCGCAGGTCGCAGGTCGCGCAAGCCTCCGGACGTCGCGGCGGCCAGGGGCGGAGGTCAGACCTCCAGCGGCTGCACGCCCATCATGACCTGGTCGCGGCTCACGGGGTCGAGCCACAGCAGCAGGCGACGGACCTCCGCTTCGTCGGAGACGCCGATCTCGAGGATGCGTCGCACCGGCTGCCCGGTGAGGGTGCGGATGATGTCGCCAGCGGAGGTGGTCCACGCCGCTGCCAGCGGGGTCTCCCGCAGCGGCAGGTTCTCGATCTCGACGTTGAGCCCCATGACGAAGCGCGCGAACGCCGGGTTTGCCGCCAGCACCAGGCCGTCGGCGCTCAGCAAGGCCAGCGGCAGGCGGCAGCCGTCGAAGGCGAGCCGGGCGTGGGCATCGCGGGTGCTCGCGGAGCGCTCGATGACGATGCGGCGCGACGGCCCCTTGTCTCGTCGGCGGAAGCCGAGCATGTCGATGACCGTGCGCAGCTCGTAGATGAACGCCGCCATGTCCTTGTGGCGGTCCGCTGGCGACTTGGCGAGCGCGCGCAAGATGAGCTGCTCCACCGCCGGGTCGAGGCCGGTCTCGATGAGCTGGGACGGCGGCGTGGGCTCTTGCTCGATGTGCCCCTGCAAGATCGTCTCGACGGCGCCATCCCACGGCACGTTGCCGGTGAGCATCTCGTAGAGCAGGATGCCGAGCCCGTAGACGTCGCTCGCTGGGGTCGCCGGCTCGCCGCGGATGCGCTCCGGCGCCACGTAGTGAGGGGTGCCCGAGAGGGTCGCGGTGGTGCGGGCGGCGGTCAGCGAGCGCGCCAGGCCGAAGTCGAGGAGCTTGATGTGCAGCCTGCGCCGCTTGCCGCTGGCGTCCTCACCGACGAGGATGTTCTCGGTCTTGATGTCACAGTGGACGACGTTGTTCTGGTGGATGTAGTGCAGGGCCTCGGCCACTTGCAGCGCGATCTCGCACGCCATCTTCACTGACAGCCGCTTTTGCTCGAACAGGATCTTGTTGAGCGGCTCGCCCTCCACCAGCTCCATCACCATGAACATGCCGACGCTGTCGTCCTCGCCGAAGTCCACCACCTGGGTGATGTTGGGATGGGACATCGCGCTGGCAAAGCGCGCCTCGCGGTAGAACAGATCGCGGGTGTCGCCGGCGTCGCCTGGGTCGGTGATGATCTTGAGCGCGAAGGTGCGGCTCAGGTGCGCGTGGGTGACCTTGTAGACCTTGCCCATGCCGCCCTGTCCGATGCGCTGCACGATGCGGTAGCGCCCGGCGATGAGCTGCGGCTGCGCCGTGGCGGTGGTGGGCCGCGGCGCGGGCAGCGGCGACAGCGGCTCGGGGCCTGGCAACGCTGGCGCGTCGCCGTCGGCGCGGGGCGTGGCCTTGGGCGGCGGCGCGAACGCACCTGCGGTGGGCAAGCGCGCCGGGGTCTTGCGCTGCCGAGCGTGTAGGCCGCCCTGCGTGCGGGCGCGCGGGGCGTGCTCGCCAGGGAGGGTTGGTCCGGCGCGGTGCAGGTGACTCGAGCCGGCCAGCGGACGCTCGTCGACATCGACCTCGGCCACCTCGTCGAGGAGGTCGACCTCTGGCAGGCGCGGGAGCTCGGCGGTGACGTCGGCCTGCAACGTGGCGTAGGCATGTTCGGCGCCATCGAAGTCGTCGAGATCGATGTCCTGATCTGGTGGCGGTGGCAGCGGAAACGCTGTCACGCGACGGCCAATCGGATTTCGACTATCTGCCACGGGTTTCGATTCTACAGCACGACTCGGCTCGGATGGGGAGACGTGACCCGGAGGTTCTGCATCACCCTGCATCACAGCGAAGGCCCGCCGCCGGGCAGGGTATCGAAAGACTCCCCGCTTGGCCTTGCGCCGCGGTTTTGGTGAGCCGGACCAGGTCCCTGCGTCCGCGTTGTGCGCTGGGGTACAGCGCGACCCCAGACCTCCTGCGGTAGAGTATCGCCGATGGACGCGATGCTGTTCGCCGGGCACTTCCGGCCATCGCTCTTGTCGGTGCCGCCCGGGATCGCCCTGGTGGCGCTGCTGGTGGTCATCGCCTATGCCGCCGCGGTCCGCGGCGCGGCGGAGCTACGCGGCTGGTTCCTCGTCCACTGCGTGGCGCTGGTGCCCTACGCGATCATCATGGTGCTGGCGCCGTCGCTCACCGACCCGGCGTTGGCCACCACGTGGTTTCGGGTCGCGGTCGCGTTGGTCCCGCTGTCGGCGTCGGCCGGGCTGGCGTTTCGGCTCGCCATCGTAGGTCGTCGCTCTCAGACGCAGCGCGTCGTGATGCTGTCGGCGAGCCTCGTGGTCTTCGTGACGTGCGCTTTGACCCCATGGTTCATCGAGACGGTGGCCTTCTCCCGCTACGGGTTCTGGTTCCCGCGGCCCGGCCCGCTGGCGCCGTTGTGGCTGGCCGTCGTGGTGGTGATCGCGCTCGGCGGCCAGCTTGGCCTGGTGCGCGGGGCCCAGAGCGCGGCGGGAGGGGCGCAGCGACGTCAGCTCCGCCGGGTCTGGGTCGCGCACGGCGTGACCTCGCTGGGCCTTCTGGACGTGGTCGCCGTGTACTACCAGAGCTGGTTCCCGCTGGCCTGGTCGCTCCTGGGCATCGGCAGCGTCCTGATGCTGCGCGCCCTGGTCATCGAGGATCTGCTGCGCGCGCGGGCCATCGACACTCGCGCGCCCGAGGCGGTGATCCACGTGGTCGGCGCGTTGCTCCTGGGATGGGGCGTGCTGGCTTTGTTCGACGGCGCGCTGCCGTGGTGGGGGCAAGCAGTGGCGCTCGTTGGCGCGTTCGCCAGCGTCCACCTGGCGGTGGTGGTGGCCGTGCTGATAACGCGCGGCGCGCGAGTCGCGCGGGGCACGCGCGAGCGCTTCCTGTCCCAGTTCGCCGCTCGCTTTCGGGAGGTGGAGTCGCAGGAGCAGCTCGACGCCTTGATCCCCAGGATCGCCGAGATCGGGGTGTCGGCGCCGGTGACCCTGCTGATGCCGTCCGGCTCGGACTGGGGCTGGAGCGCCGGCGGGCAAAGGCTGGCGGACACGGCCGCGCCAGACCCTCGGCTGGTGGGCTGGCTGACCGGGCAGGGGCTGGTGTCCATCGACGATCCCGGGCTCTCGGTGCCGATGGGCCTGCGGCCCTCGCTCGACGCCCTGTTTCAGGCGCACGGCGCACGCATGATCGTTCCGCTGCGCGCTCGCGACGAGCTGCTGGGCCTCTTGGTGGTGGGCGGCGATCGCGCGGTGGTGGGGGCGCGCCGGCACTTCGTCACGCTGCTGGCCGAACGCACCACCGAGGCGCTGGCGTACCTGCGCATCGTCCGCCAGGTGCGTGAGCGCGCGGCGCTCTCGCGCGACGTGGAGCTCGCCGCGCAGATGCAGGCCGCCTACTTGCCCGCTCATGCCTGCCGGCAGCTCGGGAGGGTGCGGGTCGCGGGCGCGTGGCTGCCGGCCACCGAGTGCGGCGGCGACTTCTGGGCGGTCTATGACGTGGGGCCAAGCCGCGCGCTGGTGGTGGTGGGGGACGTGACCGGCCACGGCGTCCCCGCGGCGCTGGTCACCGCCGCGGCGCGCGGCGCCTGCGACGTGACGGTGCGCGCGCTGGGTGATGCGCTGGATCTCCCCGTGCTGGGTGGAGCGGCTCGACGCCGCGGTGCGCCGGGTCGGCGCCGAGCGGCTGCACATGAGCTGTGTGGCCGCCATCGTCGACGCGAACGCCGGCCAGGTGAGCTTCGTCAACGCGGGGCACACCGCGCCGTACCTCATCCGCGGCGGTCTCGCCGCGGGCCAGGGCGAGCTGGAGGCGCTGGTCGCTCGCGGACATGCGCTGGGCGGTGGTCACCCGCCAAGCTCCAGGGTGTCGCGCAAGGCGGTCGCGCCGGGGGATCTGATCCTCTGGTACACCGACGGCTACACCGAAGCCGCCAACCCGGCAGGTGAGCTGTTTGGCGACCGGCGGCTGCAGCGCCTGCTCCGCAGCCCGGCGGCGCAGGGCGATCCGGACGTCGTGCTGACGCGCTTGCTGGACGCGGTCACGGTCCACCGCGGCGGCCTCGCGCTCGCGGACGACGTCACGTTGGTGGTGGCGCGGGTGCAGCCTGGCGATGGCCTGGATGTGCAGCGGCCGCGTAGCGGAGAGATCCTGGTGGCGGTGCCCAGACGCCCGTGATGGCTGGCGCGGCCTTGGGCTGAAGGCGGGCCGGCCGGGCGTAGGCTGAGGCGGGCCGCAGGCGCAGACCGGCGGGGGGCGGCGGGGGGCGGCGGGGCCAAGCCGCCCGGGCCGCCTGACGGTCGCTCGATCGTGCGGAGCGTCACGGCAGCGTGGCCGCTGTGCAGAGAACGGACTGGGGCAGGTCCGCTTTTCTGCGGAGGGCTGCACTTGTGGAGCGTGATCTGCCGGATGTCGGGTACCATCAGGCGATGCGCTTGGCTTTCGTTGTGTCGTCGCTGCTTCTCTTGTGTCCCGCTGTGGTCAGGGCGGACGCCTCGGTCACGGTGACCTTGACGCCGGAAGGGCGCCTCATCGCCGCCTCTCAGGGCAGCTCGCCGGAGCAGCTCGCGGCCGAGATCAAGGCGGAGGTCGACGACGCCTTTCAGACCAACGACGTGCCGGGATTTCTTCGCTCGTTCACGGACGCCACCGCGTTCTCCCAGCGCGGCCTGGCGGTGGACTACGTCTCCGTGCCGTCGAGTTTCATCATCGGGCTGGGCGGCAACGCCGCGATCTCCTCGAAGAACCTGCTTGAAGAGGACCGGCCCACCGCCGGCGTCGCCCCAAACCTCGGCTTCATGCTGGGCGCGAACCTGGCCGAGATGGGCCTGCCGCGATGGACGGTGTACGCCAACGGCTTCTACCACTCCGCGTCCACCGATCGGCTCAGCGGGCACCTGACCAGCGCGGGCGCTCACTTGCAGGTCAAGCTGATCCAGCCCGCGGGGGATAGCGGCGCCGCGCGGGCGTTTCGCTGGACCGGCCTGGACGTCACCTCGGGCGTCGAGTACACGCGCTGGTCGCTGGAGGCGCGCGACGCGCTCACCAACAGCTTTCCAACGGGCGCGGGCGCGACGGCGGTCGACATGACGATGGACTCCACCGGGCGCTTCGAGCTTGGCTCCAACGCGGTCACCGTCCCGGTCGAGGCCAGCACCGGCCTGCGGTTTTTGGGCATCCTCAGCGTCTACGCTGGCGCCGGCATCGACTTCACCGCTGGCAAGAGCACGGTGGACGCCGCGCTCACCGGCGCCATCCGCACCACCACCGGCGGCGTGGACGTGGGCAGCGCCCAGGTGAACGCCTCCGGCGAGAACACCGGCAGCCCAGCGGCGATGCGCGCGCTGCTGGGGCTCCAGCTCAACCTGTGGAAGCTCAAGATCTTCACCCAGGGCAACGTCTCGCAGACGCCAGCGGCCAGCGTCAGCTTCGGCCTCCGCCTCGTGCTCTGAGGACGGCGGTTCGCCTCTCGCCAGGAGGCCGCGCCCTCACTTCGGCAGCGGCTTGTACTTGATCCGGTGCGGCTGATCGGCGTCGGTGCCGAGGCGGCGGCGGCGGTCGGCCTCGTAGTCGGCGAAGTTGCCCTCGAACCACTCGACGTGGCTGTCGCCCTCGAAGGCCAGGATGTGGGTGGCGATGCGGTCGAGGAACCAGCGGTCGTGGCTGATGACCACCGCGCAGCCCGGGAACTTCTCGAGCCCGTCCTCCAGCGCGCGCAGCGTGTCGACGTCGAGGTCGTTGGACGGCTCGTCGAGCAGCAGCACGTTGCCGCCGCGCCGGATCATCTTGGCCAGGTGGACGCGGTTGCGCTCGCCACCGGAGAGCACGCCGACCTTCTTCTGCTGGTCGGAGCCCTTGAAGTTGAAGCTCGAGACATAGGCGCGCGAGTTGATCTGGCGCTCGCCGATGCTGATGTTCTCCACGCCCTCGCTGACCTCTTCCCACACGTTCTTGGTGTCGTCGAGCGCGTCGCGGCTCTGATCCACGTAGCCGAGCTGGACGGTCTCGCCGATGCGGATGGTGCCCTTGTCTGGCTTCTCCTGGCCCATGATCATGCGAAACAGCGTGGTCTTGCCGGCGCCGTTGGGGCCGATGATGCCGACGATGCCGCCGCGCGGCAGCTTGAAGGTCAGGTTGTCGATGAGCAGGCGGTCGCCAAAGGACTTGGAGACGCCCTCGAAGATCACCACGTCGCCGCCCAGGCGAGGTCCCGGCGGGATGGCGATCTCGAGCGATGGGTCGATCGCGGCCTTCTGCGCCTCGGCCACCATCTCGTCGTAGCGCGAGAGCCGGGCCTTGCTCTTGGCCTGGCGGGCCTTGGGCGAGGCGCGCACCCACTCCAGCTCGCGGGCCAGCATGCGCTGGCGGGCGCTGGCTTGCTTCTCTTCATCGCGCAGGCGCTTGGCCTTGAGCTCGAGCCAGGAGGAGTAGTTGCCCTCGAACGGGTGGCCCTCGCCGCGGTCAAGCTCCAGGATCCACTTGGCCACGTTGTCGAGGAAGTACCGATCGTGGGTGATCGCCACCACCGTGCCGGGGAACTGCTCCAGCGTCTTCTCCAGCCAGGCCACGCTCTCTGCGTCCAGGTGGTTGGTGGGCTCGTCGAGCAGCAGCATGTCGGGCTTGGCCAGCAGCAGCCGGCACAGCGCGACGCGGCGGCGCTCGCCGCCCGAGATCTTGGTGACGTCGGCGTCCGGCGGAGGGCAGCGCAGCGCGTCCATCGCCAGCTCCAGCGTGTGGTCCAGCTCCCACGCATTGGCCGCCTCGATCTGGTCTTGCAGCCGGGACTGCTCCTCAAGCGCCTTCTCCATCTGCGCGTCGGTCAGGTCCTCGCCGAGCTTGGTGGTGACCTCCTCGAAGCGAGTCAGCAGCGCGCGGATGTGGGCCACGCCCTCTTCGACGTTGCCGCGCACGTCCTTGGCCGGGTCGAGGTGCGGCTCCTGCGGCAGGTAGCCGATCTTGAGCGACGGCGCAGGCCACGCCTCGCCCATGAAGTCCTTGTCAACGCCTGCCATGATGCGCAAGAGCGTGCTCTTGCCGGCGCCGTTGTTTCCGAGCACGCCGATCTTGGCGCCGGGGTAAAACGACAACCAGATGCCCTTCAAGATCTCCCGCTTGGGCGGGACGATCTTGCGGAGATCCTTCATCACGAAGTCGTACTGAGCAGTCATGGCCGCGCAGTGTACTCTTGGGGAGGCAACGCACAAGCGCGCCGGCCTCCAGCGGGGAGAAAAGGGCGGCCGGCGCCGGGGCGGGCGCGCCGCCATGTCCCGCTGACGACGCCGGGCCGCCGCGAGGCCCGGCAGGACGTGCCCGAGCACGCGCCCAGCCCAACGACGCGCCCGAGCGCCTTTTCGTAACGCATGAGAATTTCGTCAAAAACGCCCCCGGGCGCGGCAGCCTTGGGGCGCGCGCGCGTCGCCGGCGCGTCGCCTGGCGCGGTCAGGCCTGAGCGCAAAGGGGGCTTCGCCGGCGTCGATCCAGGCTAGATTGCCGCTCATGCTGAATCTTGCAGATGTTCTTCCGCTGCCTGGCGGCGTCGCGAGCACCGTCCTGGCGCGTCGGTCGGGGCGCGCGGGGACGTGGCCAGCGAGCGTGCTCGGGCTCCTGCTCGCAGCGCTGGGGCTCGGCGCCTGCGGCGGCGCCTATCGCGGGGTGGCCAGCCCGGGCCCAAGCGGGGTGGAGGCGGCGGGCCTGCCGTACTCGATCCTCGATGGGCGCACCGGCCGCCAGGTGGACGCCGCGGAGTTCTGGACCAAGCTCGGCGCCGCCAAGGTGGTGTGCGTCGGAGAGGAGCACCCCAACCCGCACCACCACTGGGCTCAGCTAGAGGTCGTCTCGAAGCTGACGCAGGAGCCGCAGCCGCAGCTCGCGCTGGCGATGGAGATGTTCCAGCGCCCGTTTCAGGGCGTGCTCGACGACTACGCGGCGGCGCGGATCGATGAGCGCGCGCTCTTGTCTCGCACCGGCTGGGCCGAGCGCTGGGGCTACGACTTCGCCATGTATCGGCCCATCCTGGGGCGGGTGATCAAGGCGCAGGGGCGGCTGGTTGCGCTCAACCCCGCCAAGGAGCTGGTGAAGCGCGTCTCTCGTCAGGGGCTCGACTCGCTGTCGCCGCAAGAGCGCGCGGCCTTGCCGGAGCTGCGCCTCGACGACGCCGCGCACCGCACCTGGTTCGATGGCGTGATGGCAGAGATGGGCGGCGGCGGGCACTCCTCGCCTCACGCGACGGCGCCCGCGCCCGCTGCGGACGCCGCGCCTGCGCCGCACGTCGCGCCTGCGCCTGCGCCCGTACCGCACGTCGCACCTGCGCCTGCGCCCGTACCGCACGTCGCGCCTGCGCCGGGCGCCGCGCCTGCGCCGGACGCCGCGCCTGCTGCGCCAAGCGCGGACCGCATCTACGCGGTGCAGGTGCTGTGGGACGAGTCGATGGCCGACGGCGCGGCGCGCTGGGTGAGCGCGGCGCCGGTTAACCGCGCCGTCGTGATCGCGGGCAACGGTCACTGTCACGACACGGCCGTCGTCGGGCGCGTCAAGCGGCGTGGCATCTCGGAGGTCCTGTCCGTGCGGCCCATCGTCGACACCGGCGACGATGACGTCGCCGCCGCGCTCGCCAAGCCGCAGAACGACTACCTGTTCGTGATGACCATGCCTGGCTCGTCCGCGGCCAGCAAGTAAGCGCCGCGCGCGCTTCGTCGCGACGCGACGCGACGCGACGCGGGGCCCCTGCTTCTCGTCGCGAGCTGAGAGTTTCAAGGAACCACGCAGCGGGGCCGGCTTCGTCGGGCGCCTCGTCGGGCGCTTCGTCGGCCGCTGCGTTAGCCGCTTCGTTGCTGGCGCGCCGCGTTGCCAGAGCCTGCCTTTCTTTTATCGGCGGGATCGCACTTCGCCTGATTTCGAATTGAAGGAAGGCAGATTCCTTCTATAGTGGGCAGGTGGACGCGATCGACCGACAGATCTTGGACCTGCTGCAGCGGGATGCCCGCATCACGCAGCAGGAGATCGCCAAGCGCGTTCGGCTGTCGCAGCCAAGCGTGGCGGATCGCATCCGCAAGCTCGAAGACTCCGCGGTGATCACCTCGTACGTGGCCCGGGTCGATCCGCAGCAACTCGGCAAGGACATCACCGCTTTCATCGGGGTCAGCGTCGGGCACCCGCGGTATTTCGACGAGTTCGCCAAGAAGGTCGCGTCGCTGCCGGACATTCTCGAGTGTCACCGCGTGGCCGGGATCGACTCGTACATCATCAAGGTCCGCACGGACAACACGCGCGCGCTTGACCGCCTGCTCGTGGAAGAGATCCGGACGATACCTGGAGTGACGCGCACCAATACGACGCTCGTTCTGTCCTCCATCAAAGAAGAGACCGCGGTGCTGGCCTCTATCCCCGAAGAGCCGCGAAAGGCGGCAGGGCGCAGCACACCTTCCTCTAGCCGGGAGTCCTTGGCCAAGGTGGGCACCAAGTCCACCGCCAGGGCTCCGCAGAAGAAAGACGAAAGACCATGAAGCCACTCGTTTCCGTTGCCCCGCGCCTGGCCCGTCGCATGGAGATGATGCAGCCGTCGGCGGTTCGCGAGATCCTGAAGGTGGCAGAGCGTCCAGACGTGCTCTCGTTCGCCGGCGGTCTGCCCGCTCCGGAGCTGTTCCCGGTCGAAGAGATCGCGGCGGCGCACGCCGAGGTGCTGCGCTCCGAGGGCGCGTACGCGCTGCAGTACAGCACGACCGAAGGGTACGGCCCGCTGCGCGACTGGATCTCCGCGCACCTGACTCGTCAGGGCATCGCCACCAAGACAAACCAGGTGCTCATCACCAGCGGATCTCAGCAGGGCATCGACCTGGTGGCCCGCATCTTCGTCGATCCGGGGGACGTGGTCCTGGTCGAGAACCCCACGTACCTGGCGGCGCTGCAGGCGTTCGCCGCGTACGAAGCCAAGCTCGTGCCGGTGCCCAGCGATGACGACGGCATGCAGGTCGAGCACCTGGAGGAGCTGATCCTCACCCACCGGCCCAAGCTCATCTACCTGGTCACCAACTTCCAGAACCCCAAGGGCACGTCGCTCTCCATGTCCCGGCGGCGCATGCTCGCGCACCTTGCGGACAAGCATGGCGTGGCGGTGCTGGAGGACGATCCGTACGGCGAGCTGATCTTCCGCGGTGAGCCGCTGCCGGCGGTGGCGGCGCTTGGTTCTAGCAACGTGCTCCGCATCAGCACGTTCTCGAAGACCCTGGCCCCTGGGCTGCGCATCGGCTGGCTCTCGGGCGACGAGGCGCTGGTCCGCAAGGTCACCATCGTCAAGCAGGCGGCGGATCTGCACACCGCGACCTTGGCGCAGCGCGCCACGGCCACGCTGCTGCGCGACTTCGACCTGGACGCTCACATGGCGCGGCTGCGCTCGGTCTACGGACAGCGCGCGGCGACGATGATCTCGGCCTTGCGCACGTACATGCCGGCTGGCACCTCGTGGGTCGACCCGAGCGGCGGCATGTTCGTGTGGATGCAGCTCCCGCACGGCCTGGACGCCGAGGCCCTGTTTCACCAGGCGCTGGCCAAGCAGGTCGCCTTCGTGCCGGGCAGCGCCTTCTTCGTCGATGACATCCGGCGCGACTTCGTGCGCCTCAACTTCTCGAACCGGCCGCCTGAGCTCATCAAGGAGGGCATGAAGCGGCTCGGCGAGGTGGTGCATGCCGCCGTGCTGTCGCCGCCGCCGCCCATGCCGCGCCGCGCCGAGACCATCCCGCCGCTGCGCTGAGCTTCGCGCCGCCACCGCTGGGCTCGACGGGCGAGGTTGTCGCCGGGGCGGGTTTTAGACCGTCTTTTAGACCCGGCCCGGCGTCGCCCCGCTCTTTCGTCGGCCGCCCCTTGCCCGACCACCTGCAGCGCCCATCGCCGCGTCCGTCTGCGCATCCACCTCGCGATAGCAGGCAATGAGGCGCACGAGCCCTCTGCTCTCTGATCCTACACGTCATGCACGCAGACCGCCGACGACGAGCCTGACCCACCGTGCCAGGCCCGAGCCACCGTGCCAGGCCCGAGCCACCGTGCGTGACCCGAGCCACCGTGCCAGGCCCGAGCCACCGTGCTGGATCCAACCACCGCTCATGCGTTCACCCTTGTCGCTCAACTAGCGATCCGTTCCGGGTTCTGGGTTCTGGTACAAACCAAAAAAATCAGGGTTCTGAAAACAGCAGGGGCTGTGCGGCGGTGTGGAGAGGCGCGCCGTCCCTCCCAGGCACGCCTGCTGCACCTGGCCCTCCTGCGCCTCTCCAAGGGCTGTGGTCAACCGCGCCGCGTACGCGCATCCCCACTTGCCCGGGCACGCCGGGCGCGGTTGTCCATAGCCCGCCACCGTCCATAGCCCCGTGGCCTCCGCAGAAACGCGCTGCGACCTGGATCACACCAACGTTTCCGCGGAGGTTTCCGCGATCTCGATCTCAGGTCCCGGCTCGCTCTCGTCCGCCGTCCGGACACACTCACCAACATAAGATATGCTATCAGATATCCACCTAAAATATAGATATTACTCTTGACACCTCCGGCGCCAGAGCGCCCCTGTGCCGCCAGCCCGCCGCATTCTCTCCACCACAGGCCCGCACGCGCGCTACCTCTCTACTGCATCCCTCGCGGGGGCGGCCCGGGGGCGGGGTGGGGCGCGGGCGGCCCCCCCGGGGGGGCCCCCGCCGAGCCCACGCGCGGCCCGCGTGCCCCCGCCGCCCCCCGCCCCCGCGCTCGCCTGCGCGCGTGGCCGCGGGCCGGCGGCGGCCCCGCCGGCTGCGCCCCCGCCCCGGGGGCGGGCCCCGCGCCGCCCCGCCCCTGGCCAGGGCGCTGCACACCTTGCCGCGAGTATCAGAGGCATTGTCCGCCGGGAAGATCTCGTATTCCAAGACTCGCGCCATCACGCGCGTGGCCACCGCCGCCACCGAAGCGGTGCTCCTTGGCTACGCCCAGCACTGCACCGCAAGCCAGCTCGAGACGGTGTGCCGCAAGGTCGGTGTGCTCGGCGCAGACTCCGCCAGCCGAGCCGTGCGCCCACACGACAGCGAGCGCTACGTGGCCCACACCACGACGGCCTCAGGCATGGTGTGCGTCAAGGCTTGCCTGCGCCCCGACGAGGCCGCGCTGCTGCTTCAAGTCCTGCAGCAGGCCGCGGTGGACTGCACTCGAGCGCCGGCGGGCGCCTCCGCGGAGGTTGCTGACGTTTCCGCGAAAGCGTCCGCACCTGCCGCGCGAGCGGCTGGCACTTCCGCGGAAACGTCGGCGGCTTCCGCGGAAACGTCAGCGGTCTCTGCGGGAACGAAGAGCCGCACTATCACCGCGCGCCGTCCCTACAACCGCGCCGATGGCCTGATGGCCCTGGTCCACGACTACGCACGAGGTACTCGCGCCGAGCGCGCTCCCGTCGAGCTGATCGTCACCGTGCCCGTGGCGCTGCTGCAGCAAACCGCCGCGACTACCGATTCAGCCACCAGCACCGCCGACCCCGCGACCGCCGACATCTCCTCGACCACCGATGTAGCCATCGCCCCCGTCTCTTTCACCGACCGCGGCGCCTCGCTGCCAGTCGCCCTCACCGTCGAGACCGACCTGGCGCTCTCTCCGCAGGCCACCCGCCGCCTGGCCTGCGATTGCGGCCTCGTCGTCGCCAGCGTCGCCGCAGCTACCACCACCGACGCGACCCCGCTCTCCATCGGCCGGAAGACCCGCACCATCCCCGCCGCCCTCAAGCGCGCTCTCTTGCTACGCGATCGCACCTGCCGCTTCCCCGGCTGCGATCACCGCCTGTTCCTCGAGGGCCACCACCTGCAGCACTGGGCCGACGGCGGCGAGACCAATCTCGACAATCTCGCGCTGCTCTGCTCGCTCCACCACGCCTATGTCCACGAGCGCGGCTATCGCATCACACAGTCCGCCACCGGCGCGCTCGCCTTCGAAGATCCGCAGGGCCGCGCCGTCGTCCCGCTGCCGCCGCGCCCGGCGCCGCCGCTGCTCGGCTGGCCCGCGATCCATGCCGCCAACGCAGCGCTGCCACTGACTGCATCCACCGGCCAATGCCGCTGGCGGGGCGAGCGCGTCGATAGCTGGGACGCCGCCGCCACCATCACGCGCATCCAGCGCCGCGCCGCCGCTGCAGCAGCTACCGCCGCCCCCACCGCCGCACCACCAGCCTCCCCACCGCCCGCGTTCCCCCGCACACCAGCACCACGCTCGCCACCCTCACCACTCTCGTCACTCCCATCTCTCGCCGATCCCCCGCTCGATCCCGACGGACTCCCCCTGCGCGGCCTCTGGGACGACCTCGACCGCCACAGCGCCATCGAGCGCTGGGTCCTCGCCGAGATGGAGGCTACCGGCGTAGATCCCCTCTCCGTTGGCCGCCCCTTGCCCGACCACCTGCAGCACCCGTCACAGCGCCCATCGCCGCGTCCGTCGATGCATCCGCCACCTCGCGATCGCGGGCCATGAGGCGCACGAGCCCTTTGCCAGCTCGCTGCTAGCTCTGGCTATCGTCCAGCGCGCGCGAGGTAGCGATGTAGCTCATCGAGCACGTGGCGGTCGGGGCCGTCGACCAGCGTGAGCTGGGCGCCGTCGCCGTCGAGCGTGGCGAAGCGATACTCCAGAAGGTCGCCGCGCAGGTCGGCGTGGCGCCCCAGAAACCGCAACGCCTGGCCGGGCTGACAGCCACCGAACGGCGCGAGCACCTCGTAGCGCTGGTCTACCTCCAGGTGCAGCGGTGTCAGGCGCGCGGCGCGGCGTCGTGCGCGGGCCAGGAGGTCCGGCATCAGCTCGTCGAGCGGGTGGGCGCGTTCGGGGGCCTGGGCGGGGCAGACCTTCACCTCGTGTCCGTCGATGGAGATGACCACGCATGGAGCTAGCCCCTGCGCGGAGGTTGGTCCGCTCGCGTCGGTCGACGCCGAGGCTGGGCGCTCCTCCAGCGCCACCAGCGGGACGCTCCCCGCGCTTTGGCGCTGCACCACCTCCGCTTTGGGCCAGCGGCGTGGAAAGCCGTCGTCGAGCCCACCCTGCGCGAACACGTTGGTGAGCTCGTCGTGCTCGCGCAGCGCGGCGCAGAGGTGCTGGGCCAGGCCGAGCGCCGTGAGCCCTCGCGCGCGGAACATCGCGCGGCCATCCACCGCCGCGCGGACGCCCGAGAGCAGCCCAGGCAGCGCGTCCGCCAGCGCCGTCACCGTCTCGGCGCGCTGGACCAGATCAGCTGTGCCCATGCTGGCACCGGGCACGCGCACGCTCACGCCAGCGTGGTCAGCGGTCACCTGCACCAGGTGCTCCCAGGCATGCGGTCCGCCGACCAGCGAGATCGAGGCCCCGCTCGCCGGCGGCGCTTGCCCCCACAGCGTGAGCTGCCAGCGCCCGCCCGGCACCGCCAGGTGTTGGTCCAGGCCATCGAGCATGGCGTAGCCAGCATCGAGCAGGCCCGGCGCTGGCGCGGCGACGTCGCTGCCGTCGCCGTCGTCGCCGTCGTCGCTGCCGTCGCTGCCGTCGCTGCCGTCGCTGCCGTCGCTGCCGTCGCTTACGCTGCCAACATCGTCGTCGTCGCTGACCACCGGCGAGAGCTCTTGCGCGATCTCGGTCGCGGCGCGCTCGCACCCCGCCTGATCGCCGCGAAACGAGCGCCACGTGGAGCCGCCCTGACGGCGCAGCTCGAGGGTGATCGTGCAGAGCGCGCCGAGGTCGTTGACCACCGCCACGCTCCGATGCAGGCCGTCGCGGGCCACGCCCACCACCACCCGGCCCACGTCGCCTGGCTCGGCGGCTGGATAGTCGCGCAGCCACAGCGCCTCTGCTCGCCGGGCGGCCACCTGCTGAGCGAGCGCGCGCGCTAGCTCACGCGCGGCGCGCCAGGTGCGCTCACGCTCGCTCACGCGAGCTCGCGCACGCGGCTTGGCCTCGGCGAGCGCGCTTCACGGCGTGGGCGTGGGCGCGGGGCTCGCGGGCTTGTCCAGGCCGGTTGGCCCGGCCGGCGCAGCGGGGGCCGCGCCCTTGGGCAGCGCGGCCATCGCGTCGCGGGCCGCCGCGGCGCGCAGGTGCTGCGGGTGCTTCTGCAAGAGCTCCTGCCACGTGGCGCGCGCGCGCTCGGTCATGGACACCGACTGATAGGCACGGCCCAGGAGCCACAGCGCCTCCTCGTCGTAGCCAACGCCTCGATAGCGATCGAGCAGCTTGCGCAGGCGCAACACGGTCCCCATGGGCTTGTCGCGCTTCCAGTAGTACTGGGCCACGTACCACTCGTGGTCAGCCAGCTTCTTGCTCACCTTCTTCAGGATCTCCTGCGCCTTCTGCCGGTAGGGAGACTGCGGGTACTTCTCGACGTAGCTCACCAGCTCGGCGGCGGCGTCCTCGTTGGAGGACTGGTCGCCCTCGGCGGCCGGCGGCAAGATCCAGGACTCGCCGGAGAGCTGCTTGTAGTACGCCTCGCCGATACGAAAGCTGGCGTAGCCGTTGACCACCATCTCGTGCGTCGGGTGCAGGCGGATGAACACGCGGTAGGCGTCGATCGCCTCCGGGTACTGGTCCGCGCCAAACTCCGCGTCTGCCATCCGCAGCTCGGCGAGCGTGGCGAACTTGGAGTACGGAAACCGGCTCTTGATGAACGCGAAGTACTTCGAGGCGGCGACCCAGTCCTCGCCCTTGAGCGAGTCGAGTCCTTTTTCGTAGTTGCGCTGGGCCGAGACCGAATACTCGACCGAGCCCGCACCGGCGCCGCCGCATGCAACCAGGGCCAGCGCCACGAGCACGCTCCAGCCGTAAGTCTTACCGTTCGAGATCATTGATGAAATCATGGTTGGCTCGCCGTCGGAGAGGAATACACTGCGGGCGCAAGGGCGTCAACTCGAGTTTGACCGCGGTGCGGGCCAAGGCGTTGCCTGCGCGGGTGGTCCCCGGGCGCATCCTCCGGCATAAAGGAGCATGCCCTTGGTTCGGTGGATGCCAGCCCCCATGACCTGTCGCCGGCTCACCAGGCCAGGCGGCGCGCTGCTTGGCCTCGCTGCGCTGGCGGCCTGCTCCGGCGGAGCGCGCGCGCGCGGCGAGATCTTCGGCCTGCCACCGGGCGCCCGCACCCAGGCGGTGCTGGTGGGCGAGCTGTGTGAGCGCGGCGAGCCGTGCGCGTGCCGCGACGAGAGCGCGACCGGCACCGGCGGGGTGAGCGGCCCCGGCGCGCGTGTCCGGAACGCAGACGAGGTGGCGGCGGACGCCCTGGCGCTGTCCCCCGCGGAGCCGGCGAAGGCGACAGAGCCCAAGGCCGAGGCGTCGGTGCGCCGGCTGGAGCTCCGCTTGCGCTCCAGCCACGAGCTCTGGCTGCGCGTCGGGCCGTGGACCTTCCTCAAGGATCGCGAGCGCGCCGAGGCCTGCTTCTACATCGACGTGCCGGTGCCGTCGGGCGGCGGCGACGCCTATCCCGTGGAGCTGCGGGCGTCGAACCCGGATGGCATCTCGGCGGGGCTCTCCATCTCGGAGCTGGGCGAGGCCGCGGACACCTGGTACCGGACGCTGGCCTGGTCGTGTGGCGCGCCGGGAGCCTGCAGCTTCGACGAGCTGGACGCGCAGCGGGCGGAGTCCGCGCGGGCGGCCGCCGAGCATCGCTTGTACGATCCCTGCGGTTCGTTGCAGGTCCTTGGCCTGTCCTGGGACAGCCGGGTCGCGCCGGATCATCAGCACCCGGGCGATCTCACGTTGCGGTTCTCGCTGCAGCCCACCGCCAGGGTGCCCGACAAGGTCGCGGGCGATCCGACCTGCGGGTTCTAGTCGAGCTGGCTCGTTCTCGCTCATTCTCGGCCGTTCTCGCTCATCTCGCTCGTCTCGCTCGTCTCGCTCCGCGCCGCTAGTGATCGTTCGCGGCGCTCCTTCTCTCCTTGCTCTCTCTCCTTCTCTGTCCTTCTCTGTCCTCTCTGTTCGTTTCGTCTTGCCAGGGCCCACCGATGTTCGAATACCCCGATGAATACCAGGTCATTGTCGTCGGCGCCGGCCACGCCGGATGCGAGGCCGCGCTCGCCGCGGCGCGCATGGGCGCCAAGGTGCTGGTGCTCACCGGATCGATCGACACGGTCGCGCACATGTCATGCAACCCCGCCATCGGCGGGGTCGCCAAGGGCCACCTGGTCAAAGAGATCGACGCGCTGGGCGGCGAGATGGCGCGCGTCATCGACGCCACCGGCATCCAGTTTCGCCGGCTCAACGCCTCCAAGGGGCCAGCGGTGCGCTCGACGAGGGCCCAGGCAGACAAGCGGCGCTACCGCGACCTGATGCGCAGCGAGCTCGAGCGATGCCCGAATTTGGCGTTGCGGCAGGGGGAGGTGGCGTCCTTGGGCATCGATGAAGGAGGTACCCGGGCTCGCGTGGTCGGGGTGGAGACGACCATGGGCGTGCGCTACCGCGGTCGTACCGTCATCTTGACCACCGGGACCTTCCTGCGCGGCACCATCTTCGTCGGCGAAGCCAAGGCCAGCGGCGGTCGCGCGGGCGAGGCGCCGGCGCTGGGGCTGTCGGCGAGCCTGGCCCACCTGGGGTTTCCGCTGGCGCGGCTAAAGACCGGCACGCCGTGCCGGCTCGACCGGCGAACGCTCGACGTCTCCGCGCTGGAGCTGCAGCCTGGAGATGTGCCTGCGCCCACCTTCCGCTGGCAGCCAGACGGCTACGCGCCGCCGCCGTTGCCGCAGGTGCCGTGCTGGATCACCTACACCACCGAGAAGACCCACGAGGTCATCCGCGCCAACCTGTCTCGCTCGCCGCTGTACCGCGGAGAGATCTCCGGCACCGGCCCGCGGTACTGCCCCAGCATCGAGGACAAGGTGGTCCGGTTCGCGGACAAGGATCGCCATCAGATCTTCCTCGAGCCGGAGGGCGTGGAGGTCGGGCTCGGCGGCGCCGGCGAGGTCTACCCCAACGGCATCTCCACCTCGCTGCCGTTCGACGTCCAGCTCGCGTTCCTGCGCACCATCCCGGGGCTCGAGCGCGCGGAGATGACCCGCCCGGGCTACGCGGTGGAGTACGACTTCATCGATCCGCGCGAGATCCTGCCGACCCTCGAGACCCGGCGCGTGGCCGGCCTGTATCACGCCGGCCAGCTCAACGGCACCAGCGGCTACGAGGAGGCGGCGATCCAGGGGCTCCTGGCGGGGGTGAACGCCGCGCTGGCGCAGGGCCTGGGACCTGGCGACCGCGAGCCCTTGATCCTGCGGCGCGACGAGGCCTACGGCGGCGTGCTGGTGGATGACCTGGTGACCCGCGGCACCAAGGAGCCGTACCGCATGATGACCTCGCGCGCCGAGTACCGGCTCATCCTGCGCGAAGACAACACCGCCGATCGCCTGATGGGCATCGGCCGAAGGCTCGGGCTCATCGACGACGAGCGCTGGCGAGCGTTCGAGGGCTGGCAGCGCGAGCTGGCGTCCGCGCGCGCGCGCGTCCTGGCGCTCTCGGTCACCGGCACGCCCGAGATCAACGCGGCGCTGGCGCGCTTTGGCTCGGCGCCCCTCGAGTCGCGGCGGATGTCGCTGGCGGAGCTGCTACGGCGGCCCGAGCTGGGCGCCGCCGAGATCGAAGCGCTGGCGCAGGTCGCCGGGCAGGGGCAGGGCGCGCCGAGCGCCAGCGTGGCCGAGCGCATCGAGATCGAGGTCAAGTACGAGGGCTACCTCAAGCGCCAGGAGTCCGAGGCGTCGCGCATGCTGCGCTCCGAGTCGGTGGCGGTGCCCGAGGATCTGGACTACGCCAGCATCCCTGGCCTGTCGCGCGAGGTGGTCGAGAAGCTGCAGGCGATCCGCCCGCGCTCCGTCGGGCAGGCCTCGCGGATCTCCGGAATCACGCCGGCTGCGGTGGCGATCTTGATGACCCATATAGGGCTATCGCAGCGCCGCAAGGCTGAGGTAGCCTCCGGTTGATGGGATCCATTTGCCCGGTCGTGAGGCGCCCGCGTGTGCTGGTGGTGCTGGGGGCGCTGGCCGGCGTGGTTGGGCCTTCTGCTCCGCGAGCCCTCGCTGGCGGGCTGTACCTGCCCGGCATCGGCGCGGTGTCCACCGGGCGAGCCGGCGCCTCCACCGCGTCGGTCGACAACCCGGAGGCGTTGTTGCTCAATCCCGCCAAGCTGGCCGATCTGCCCGGCACCCACGTCATGGTCGGCGCGTCGCTCATCGACTTCGATCTCTCGTTCGATCGCTTCGGCACCTACGACGAGATCTCGACGCGGGACGTGGCGTGGGAGGGCGCGGATCACCCGACGATGCACGACGACTCGTCGCCGCCGATCGGCGTGGGGCCGTTTCAGATCATCCCGATGATCGCGGTGAGCTCGGATCTTGGGAGCTGCATCCCAGGGCTCACCCTGGCGGCCGGCCTCTACACGCCGCAGAGCTACCCGTTTCGCTCGGTCGGCGCGGACTACCACATCGATGACCCCGTGGAGCCACCGCCGCCCACTCGCTACGATATCGTCGAGCAGGGCGCGGAGTTCTTCGTGACCTCGGTGGGGGCGTCGTACCGGATCTCCCCCAAGCTCGACGTCGGCGCGCGTCTCTCCGTCGGCGTCGGTCGCATCACCGCGCGCACGTTCCTCTGGGGGCTGCCCAACTACGAAGAGTCCACCCGCAACGAGGCGGTGTTCGCGCTCGATGTTCGCGACAACTTCATCCCCTCCGGCGGCCTGGGCGTGGCCTATCGACCGACCCGCGAGATCGAGCTGGCGGCGCAGTACACCGGCGAGCTGGCGCTGGTGGGCGAGGGCACCGCGGAGGTGCAGCTCAGCCAGTACCTGACCCTGGCCGGGATCCCCGCCGAGATCACCGCGGCGCCGGACGACGAGGCCCGCTGCGCTCGCGGCGGCACCGCCGAGAAGCTCAAGGCCTGCGCCGATCTCACGCTGCCGATGTCGGCGTCGATCGCCGGTCGCTATCGCTTCTTCGACGCCAATGGCCGCGAGCGCGCCGACGTGGAGCTGGACCTTGGCTGGGAGAACTGGAGCGGGGAGCGGTCCTCCTCCTTTCTGGTGGTGGTGGACGCCAAGCTCAACGGGCTGGTCAGCCTCAAGGACGGGATCATCCACCACGGCTTCCAGGACACCTTCGCGGCGCGGCTGGGCGGCAGCTATCACATCCCGCTGGGGGCGCAGGGCCAGCGCGAGCTCATCGTGCGCGGCGGCGTGGCCTACGACACCGCCGCGGCCAAGAGCGGCTGGGAGCGCATCGACTTCGACGGCGCCGCGCGCACCACGCTGGCGGCCGGGGCATCGTTTCGCACCGAGCGCCTGCAGCTAGACCTGGGCGTGGGGACCATCCTCGAGGGCACCCGGACCGTCGGTGAGCCCTGCAACCCGACCCTGCTGGACCGCGGCTGCGATGGCCAGAACCGGGACGCGCTGCCCGAGGATCGCAGCGGCGCAGATCCGATCAACCCGTTGTTCGACTCGCGTTCGCAGGCCGAGAACCCAGTCAATCACGGCACGTACAGCTCTCACTACCTGCTGCTGATGCTCGGCGCCACCGCCAGGTTCTGATGGCCGAGGCGCCCTTCGTGCCTCATAGTGTCGACATGAGCAAAGCTCTCGTTCGGCGGGCCTCCGGTGGGAGCTGGGTGCCCGCGATCTGCAGCGCGGTGGTGCCCGGCGTCGGTCAGCTCGTCAACGGCGAGACGGACAAGGCGATCGGCGTGCTGGTGGTCGCGGGCGTGAGCGGGCTGAGCTGGGTGGGTGCGATCCCCATCCTGGGCAGCGTCGCCGGGCTGGTGTACGCCGCGACCTGGCTCTACAGCGTCGGCGATGCGTACGTGCGCGGCCGCAAGTAGGCCAGGCCCCCGGAGGGCCATGGGTGTGGGGTGTCCATGGGGTGCCTCGGGTGGCCTTGGTCGCCTCTTGATGGCCTTGGGCGGCGCTTGTCCCGCCCGACCTGGCCCGTCGCCATAGGACTCGCGGGATGAACCTGCTACGGTCAGAGGGATGTTCGATTCGTTCGATCAATTCGCCGGGACCGAGACCTATATCGCGTCCGATGACCTGATGGCCTCGGTCAACGTGGCGGTGTCGCTGGCGCGGCCGCTGCTGGTGCGCGGCGAGCCGGGGACCGGCAAGACCCTGCTGGCCGAGAACGTCGCCGCCGCGCTCAAGCTCCCGCTCTTGCGCTGGCACGTCAAGTCCACCACCAAGGCCAAGGATGGCCTCTACGTCTACGACACGGTGGCGCGCCTCCACGACAGTCGCTTCGGCGGTGGCGACGTGAAGGACATCGCCGCTTACATCAAGCTCGGCCCGCTGGGTCAGGCGCTGGACGCGTCCTCGCGCGTGGTGCTGCTCATCGACGAGATCGACAAGGCGGACATCGAGTTCCCCAATGACCTCCTGCTCGAGCTGGACGCCATGCGCTTTCGCATCGACGAGACCGGCCGGGAGGTGGCGGCGGTGGAGCGGCCGGTCGTCATCATCACGTCGAACAACGAGAAGGAGCTGCCGGACGCGTTCCTGCGCCGCTGCGTCTTCCACTACATCGAGTTCCCCAACCGCGAGCTGATGTCGCGCATCGTGCGGGTCCACCACCCGGAGGTCACCAGCGCGGTGCTCGACAACGCCCTGGAGATCTTCTACGGCCTGCGCTCGACCCCGCGGCTGCGCAAGCGGCCCAGCACCTCGGAGCTCATCGACTGGATCTGCGCGCTGCGCAAGGCCGGGGTGGATCTGAGCCGGGTCGGCGGAGGGATCCCGTTCTTGGGCACGTTGCTCAAGAACGAGCATGACGTCGAGCTCATCGGCAAGCGAGCCAAGGCCTAATCAGGTGACGGAGCCACGCATGACCTGCGCCGTCGCTGCCTGCGCCGCCGCTGCCTGCGCCGCCGCTGCCTGCGCCGCCGCTGCCTGCGCCGTCGCTGCCTGCGCCGCCGCTGCCTGCGCCGCCGGGGGCCTTCGCTCGTGCTGATCGACTTCCTCTTCGAGCTGCGCGCCAAGGGGGTGCCGGTGTCCACCCACGAGTGGCTGGCGCTGATGGAGGGGCTGGCCAAGGGCCTGCACGAGTCGTCGCTGGATGGCTTCTACTTCCTTTGCCGGACCATCTGCGTCAAGGACGTCGCGCACTACGACGCCTATGACGAGGCGTTCCTCTCGTACTTCAAGGACGTGCATCGCGCGGCGTTGCAGGTCACCGAGGAGCTGCTGGAGTGGCTAAACGATCCCGTGCGCATGGCCACGCTCAGCGCCGAACAGAAGAAGGCGCTCGAGGGCCTCGACGTGCAGCGGCTGCGCGAGCTGTTCGAGCAGCGGCTGCGCGAGCAGAAGGAGCGCCACGACGGCGGCAACCGCTGGATCGGCACCGGCGGCACCTCGCCGTTTGGCAACAGCGGCCGCAACCCCACCGGCATGCGAGTCGGCGGCGGCGGCGGCCGCTCGGCGATGCAGGTGGCGGACGAGCGCAAGTTCCGCGAGTACCGCCGGGACGTGGTGCTCGACGTGCGGCAGATCGATCTGGCGCTGCGCGGCCTGCGGCGGCTGGGCCGAGATGGCGCGCTGGACGAGCTCGATCTGGACGAGACCGTGGATCAGACCTGTCGCAACGCCGGCGAGATCGAGGTGGTGTTCCGTCCGCCGCGCCGCAACCGCGTCAAGGTGGTGTTGCTGATGGACGTGGGCGGCTCGATGGATCCTCACTCCGAGCTGGTGAGCCGCATCTTCACGGCGGCGTCGCGCGCGGGGCGCTTCGCCAAGTTCCGCAGCTACTATTTTCACAACTGCGTGTACCAGGCAGTGTACGAGGACGCGCAGTTCCGCAAGCCGGTGACGGTGGCGGATCTCATCGCCGGCAGCGACCGCGATGAGAAGCTGGTGGTGGTCGGCGATGCCCTCATGCACCCGGCCGAGCTGCTCGACGCCGGCGCGATGTACTACGCGCCCGCGGCGCGGGCCTCCGGGCTCGAGTGGCTGCGCCGGCTGGCCGCCCATTTTCGGCGCGCGGCGTGGCTCAACCCGGAGCCGGACCGGTACTGGACGGGCACCACCATCGAGGTCATCGCCTCGGTGTTCGGCATGTGGCACCTCTCGCTCGACGGTCTGGCCGGCGCGGTCCGCTACCTGGTGCGCGGCGGTGAGCGCCCCGCGATCGGCAAACCCGAGCGCTGGGCCAAGACGTCGTAGCGCGTCGCCGGCGGGCGACCCTCCGGTCGCAGATCGCTACTTCGACCAGTCGGGCGCGGGCTCGCCGCTCGCCGCAGTTCCGGTCGCCGCGCCGGTCGCGCCGGCAGGCTCCGCCGGCTTGGGCGCTGGCGGCTCCACCGGCGCCGGAGTCGGCGCAGGCGCGGGCGGCGTATCGGTGGCAGGCGGCGTGGTGGGCGGCTCGCCGTCGGGTGGGCGCGGCTCGTCCCCCGAGGGCGGTGGCGCGGAGCGCGCGTTGGTGAGGGATGCATTGATCGTGTAGATCATGCGATCCGACTCCTCGGTGAAGTCCTCCGGCTTGATCGTGAGGAAGAAGGGCTGAAAGCCGACTCGGCGGATCATGAGGCGCAGCTTCCGCGTGGCCTGCGCGGCGGTCAGATCGATGCTGGCGGGCGTGGTGCGCTTGGTCGACACCGCGTCGAGGTAGACGCTGGCTGGCCCGGGCGTGCTGTTGACCTGCAGGATGCGCGGCTTGGCCTCGAGCTTCACGGCCACCTTGGGGTCGTTGCCGCCGATGACAGTGATCTCGCTGGGGACGTGGCCGGGGGCGGTGACCTTGACGTGATAGGTGCGCCCCTTGTCGAGCTTGGCGGTGAGCGGGGCCGCGCCGCGCTGCGCGGTCTCCACGACCTCAACGGAAGAAGTGGCGGCGCTGGCCTCGATGATGGTCTCCGCGGTCTCCACCGCCGGAGGCGCAGGAGGCGGCGTGGTTGGCGGCGCCGGGGTGTTGCTTCCGGCCGGGGTGGGCGTCGCGGGCACGTTCGCCGGGACCTCCGCGGTGGTCGGCGGCGTGGTGGTGGACGGCTTGCGGAGCCACAGCAGCCAGATCAGGGCCCCCGCTGCGGCGGCCACGCAAATCGAGGCCACCACCAGGAGGGCGGTCTTGGACTCTCGGGCCTCTCGGGCCTCTCGCGCCTGCCCCGGCCTCGCCGTGATGGGCAGCGCAGGCACCGCGGTCATCGCCGGTGGACGGCTGGCTTCACGGCTCCGCATGGGCTCGGCGCGCTGCACCAGCGGTCCGGTGTCCAGCGGACGTGTGCGAGGCTCCGGCATGTGGGGCGGCGGCGGCACGATGCCAGGCGACGAAGACTGCGGGGGCGGGGGCGCCGCGTCCAGCAACGTGCGGCTGGCCGGCGACACCGCGTCAATGAGGGTGCGCGAAGGCGCCATCGCCTGGGCTGGCGGGGGCGGCGACGCATCGAGCAGCGTGCGGAGCTGATCTTCTCCGCCGCGCGCTGGCACCTGCGAGGCAAAGGGCGGGGTCCCGGCCGGCGGTGAGAACGGCAGCGGCGAGGGCCGCGCCGTCGGCGCGAACGGCGCGCTGATCCCCGGCGAGGAGGAGGGCGGCGCGGGCAGCGGCAGATCGGCCGTGCTCATGGCGGTCTGGGCCACCAGATCTTCGACGGAGCGCACCTTGGTCGCTTCCTCGAAGGCCTCATCTGGGAACTCGTCGGCGTCGCTGTGAAAGGGCATCGGCGACGGCAGCGGCGTGTTCTCCCGCTCCTCGTCCATCATGGGCATGTGCGCGACCCGGGTTGGGGTCTCGCTGAAGCTCGGGGCCTTGCCGGCGGGCATGCGCATGCCGCCACCACCGCCGCCACCTCCGCCACCTATCCGTGACTTCTGGTTGAGGATGCGCTCGAGCACCACCGGGCTGCCTTCGGCGAGCCGATCGAAGCGCACGCCCATGCCCGGCGCCACGGCGGGGCGAGACGGATCAGGTTCGCGGATCCAGACCACGGTGCCTTCCCCACCGATGAGAGGCGCGCCATCGCGGAGCTGGAACTCGAACTTCATCTGGGTCCCGACCGGCTGAGGGTCCTTGGTCCTGATGAAGATGCCGCCTTGGCTCACATCGACTGCATAGCGCTCGATGAACTGATCCAACGTCTCGCTCTTGAACTTCACCTTGAGCGTGACGGGTGTTCTCTTCGCTTGACGGGTGTTTGAATCAACCAAGGCATTCTCCGATAATCGCGGTCGGCGATTCGAGTACGCCGCCACCGTAGCCCGCCCCCAAGGGACCCAACTCGATCGTGATAGTAGGAGTTGCCGCCCAGGGATGCAACGTTTGTACGAGAGATGAAAGGGGGGCGGCCCACCTCCCACTACACCCGGGACGGAAGTAGAGTGCGCCCATGCCTTCGATACGCCGAGTGCTGGTCGCCAACCGAGGCGAGATCGCCGTGCGAGTCATGCGGAGCTGCAAGGAACGCGGCCTGGAGACCGTCGCAGTATACAGCGACGTCGACCGGCTGGCTCCTCATGTTCAACTGGCCGATTTTGCAGTGGGCATTGGCCCAGCGCCGGCTCGCGAGAGCTACCTGCGCATCGACAAGATCCTGGAGGCCGCCCGGATAACTGGTGCAGATTCCGTACATCCCGGCTATGGGTTCCTCTCGGAGAACGAAGAGTTCGCAGAGGCTTGCGCCGCGGCGGGCCTGACCTTCATCGGCCCGCCCACCGAGGCGATCCGCAAGATGGGGCAAAAGACCCTGGCCCGGCAGACGGTGTCGGCGGCGGGCGCGCCGGTGGTGCCCGGGGACAACGGCCCCGAGGGCGCGGGGTTCGCGACCTCCGACGACGCGCTCCTGGCCGCCGATCGGATCGGCTTTCCGGTGCTCATCAAGGCCGCGGCCGGCGGCGGTGGCAAGGGCATGCGCCTGGTGGCCAGCCGCGCGGACCTGCCGGCTGCCTTCGACGGCGCGCGCCGCGAGGCTGGCGCCGCGTTTGGCGACGACACGGTGTACCTCGAGAAGGCGATCTTGCGGCCGCGCCACATCGAGATCCAGGTGTTTGGCGACCAGCACGGCAACGTGGTGTACCTGGGCGAGCGCGACTGCTCCATCCAGCGCCGGCACCAGAAGGTGATCGAGGAGGCGCCGTCGCCGGTGGTCGACCCGGCGCTGCGCGCCAGCATGGGGGCCGCCGCGGTCGCCGCGGCGCGGGCGGTTCACTACGTGGGGGCCGGGACCTGCGAGTTCTTGCTGGGCGAGGACGGCGGGTACTATTTCCTCGAGATGAACACCCGCTTGCAGGTGGAGCATCCGGTCACCGAGATGATCTTTGGCGTCGACCTGGTCGCGTGGCAGCTCGAGGTCGCCGAGGGCAAGCCGTTGCCGCTGACCCAGGAGCAGCTCGATGGTCGTCGGCGCGGCCACGCGATCGAGTGTCGGGTGTACGCCGAAGATCCGATCAAGTTCCTGCCGTCGCCGGGCACCATCACCCATCTGCGGGTGCCCGATGGCCCCTGGGTGCGCAATGACAGCGGCTGCTATGAGGGCGCGGAGATCCCCGTCCACTATGACCCGATGATCTCCAAGCTGGTGGTGTGGGGAGAAGATCGGGCCCAGGCGGTGGCGCGGATGCGGCGCGCGCTCGATGAGTACCACGTGGCCGGGATCGAGACGAACCTGCCGTTTCACCGGCGCTGCTTGCGCCACGAGCGCTTCATCGCCGGGGAGTACGACACCGGGTTCATCGGGCGCAACGCCGCGGAGCTCACCCCGCAGGCCAGCGAGGAGCAGGCCCTGGTGGCGCTGACCGCGGCGGCGCTGGACTTCACCCTCGCGCCCAGCGCACCGTCGGCGGCCCCGTCTGGGGCCAGCGCTCCGCCGCCGCCTGGCGCTCGCTCGGCGTGGCGGCGCGGGCTGGCGAGGTAGCCCGCCCTCGCTGTGGCCCGTCGCAGTGTCCGGTCGAGCGGACACTGCGTGCGGCGGCTCACGGGCGGCTCACCGACGGCGCAGTGTCGGCGGGGCGCCGGTTGCGTACCTTCGCCAGAAGTGACAAAAAAGCGGGATATGCGGAAAACCTTGCTCCTCGTGGCTTCGGCGCTGTTGATGGCTCTGGTGACGGCTCAGGCCGGTTGCGGTGGCGGCGATGGCGGGACCGGCTCGGTCTGCCCCACCACGGCTCCACCGACGTACGATGCCTTCGCCAAGCCGTTCTTCGATACGTACTGCGTGAGCTGTCACTCCAGCGCCAGGACCGGCGCCCAGCGCGGCGGCGCGCCGGTGGGCCGCGACTACGACACTCTCGCCGGGGTTCGCACGGATCTCGACGCCATCGACGCGGAGTCGGCGGCGGGACCCGACGCGACGAACACCTCCATGCCTCCGGGAATCCCGCAGCCGTCTGCAGACGATCGCAAGAAGCTTGGTGAGTTTCTCGCTTGCGAGAAGGCGAAATAGCGCAAGCTGCGCGCCTGCTGCGCGCGCCGGTCCGGATCGGGGCGAATTGTCGCGGCCTGGCGAGGTCTTGGGCGAGGGCTCCCAAGAGAGCCTGATGGCGCGGTGCGCGCTGACGCGGCGAGTGATCGCGCCGCGACAGACGGTGAACCTACAGTTTCGCGTTTGGCGATTGCACTGTGCGCGCGACCTGGGTAGAACCCCACCGGCGCGCCGCTGGCCGCCGGAGAGGCCTATGGCGAATCAAACCAAGTTCGTGTTTGTAACCGGCGGGGTGGTGTCGTCGCTTGGCAAGGGGATGGTATCTGCGACCATCGGCGCCCTCATGGAGAACCGCGGCCTCAAGGTCGCGAACATGAAGCTGGATCCCTATATCAACGTGGATCCGGGCACCATGAACCCGACGCAGCATGGCGAGGTGTTCGTCACCGACGACGGCGCCGAGACGGACCTCGACCTCGGCCACTATGAGCGCTTCGTCTCCTCGAAGATGTCGCGGCTCAACAACATCACCACCGGCCAGGTGTACTCGGCGGTGATCGGGAAGGAGCGGCGCGGCGAGTACCTGGGCTCCACGGTGCAGGTGATCCCGCACATCACCGATGAGATCAAGAACCGGATCCTGCGCTGCGCCGAGGGGCTCGACATCCTCATCGTCGAGGTCGGCGGCACGGTGGGCGACATCGAATCGCTGCCGTTTCTCGAGGCGGTCCGCCAGCTCCGCGTGGAGCTGGGCATCCAGAACTCCGTCTCGGTCCACCTCACGCTGGTGCCGTTCATCGACGCGGCCGGCGAGTTCAAGACCAAGCCAACCCAGCACTCGGTGCAGAAGCTGCGGGAGATCGGCATCGTCGCGGATCTGCTGATCGTGCGCTGCAAGCAGGCGCTGCCGGACGACCTCATCAAGAAGATGGCGATGTTCTGCAACGTCGGCACCGACGGGGTGTTCCAGTCGATCGACGTGGACACAGTGTACCGGTTGCCGCTGCTGCTGTCGCAGCAGGGCCTCGATGACAAGCTGGCGCAGCTCCTCAACATCTGGTCGCGCGCCTCGCAGCTCTCGGCATGGGAGCACATCGTCGCGCGGGTGACGCAGCCCAAGCGCAAGGTGACCATCGGGTTCGTCGGCAAGTACGTCCAGCTCGTCGAGTCGTACAAGAGCCTCAACGAGGCACTCCTGCATGGCGGCATCTCCAACGACTGCCGCGTCGACATCCACCACATCGACAGCGAGCTCATCGAGCAGCGCGGCGCAGCCTCGGAGCTGGCGCAGTACGATGGCATCCTGGTGGCGCCGGGGTTTGGCGCGCGCGGCACCGAGGGCAAGATCTCCGCGGTGCGCTACGCGCGGGAGCAGCGGCTGCCGTTCTTTGGCATCTGCTTTGGCATGCAGCTCGCCGTCGTCGAGTTCGCGCGCAACATCTGCGGCCTCGAGGGCGCCAACTCCAGCGAGATCGATCCGTTGACCCCGCACCCGGTGGTGGACTTGATGCCGGACCAGCGCGGCGTCACCGACATGGGGGCGACGATGCGGCTGGGCTCGTATCCCTGCGTGCTCAAGCCTGGGACCAAGGCCTTCGAGGCGTACGGGGTCTCCGAGATCGCGGAGCGGCATCGGCATCGCTGGGAGATCAACAACAACTATCGCGACGCGCTGGAGCGTCACGGCATGGTGATCTCTGGCATGTCGCCGGATGGTCGCCTGGTAGAGACCATCGAGCTGCCGGCCCATCCGTACTTCGTGGCGTGCCAGTTCCACCCGGAGTTCAAGTCGCGTCCAGGTGCGCCGCACCCGCTGTTTGTCCGGTTCGTGCGCGCGGCGCTGGAGTCGCAGACTCGCCACAAGGAATCGCCGGTCAAAGAGCCCCGATCGGAGCTTCGAGACCCTAGCGGTCCGACCAGTTCGAAGGGCGCGGCCAACGGGACCGGGCCAAGCAGCGTCGGCAGCGCAACCAGCGCGCTCAGTCGCTGACTGAGCTGGCGCAGATCGGCAGGTCCGGGTTGAGGCCAGTTTCGGCCGGTCCGGTCTGGCCGCTGCATTGGCATCAAGCCACTTTCAGCTAGTTACCGCACACGGTGCGCTGGTAACCGAGCTTGCGGTGGAAATGCTCCTTCAAGACTCGGGCCATTTGTCTTTACAGCTCAACAGGAGGCGACTACTCTTTCAATTGCCGTACCAATGTTGGCCTACTGCGGCATCGGCATGTAACCTGTTGATAATACAGGAGCTATCTGATGGCGATGGAAATGCGACAAGAGCTGAAGCTGTCGCAGCAGCTCGTGATGACGCCGCTGCTGCAACAAGCGATCCGGCTCTTGCAGTTGTCTCGGATGGAGCTGACGGAGCTCGTCCACGAGGAGATGCTGGAAAACCCGATCCTGGATGACGAGCTGGATCTGGACACGGAGCGCAGTCAGGACCGGGAGGCGGTTGGCGGAGATGAGCAGATGCTGGCTCAGCTCGAGTCGGCAGGGACCACGGAGATCCCGATCTCGGATCCCGGCACGGCCTCCGAAGTCAAAGCGGACGCCGCGGCGGTCAACGAGATCGACTGGGAGAACTACCTCGACAACTACACGATGGCCGCGCCGATGCCGGCCTACCGCGGCGACAGCGAGGAGATGCCATCGCTCGAAGCGACGCTGACCAAGCCGCCCTCGCTGCACGATCACCTGGCCTGGCAGCTCAAGCTGTCCAGCTTGCCGCCAGAGCAGCTCGAGATCGGCCTCACCATCATCGGCAACATCGACGCCGATGGGTACCTCAAGGACCCGCCGATCTCGGAGATCGCCGCGGACCTGGGGGTCAGCGACGAGCTGTGCGAGCAGGTGCTAGAGAAGATCCAGACCTTCGATCCAACCGGGATCGGCGCGCGCAACCTGGCCGAGTGCATGCTCATCCAGGCGATGCACGCCGGGCAGGACGACGATCTGGTCGTCAAGATGATCAAGTCGCACCTGGGCAACCTGGAGAAGAAGAACTATCCGGCGATCGCCAAGGACCTCAAGCAGCCGCTCGACGAGATCTACGAGGCGGCCAAGGTCATCATGGAGTTTGATCCGCGCCCGGGGCGGCAATACTCGCTCGATGATCCGCACTACATCACGCCGGATGTTCACATCCACAAGATCGGCGACAAGTTCTTCGTCGTGCCCAACGACGATGGGCTGCCCAAGCTCAAGATCTCGAACTTCTACCGGGCCGCCATCGGCAACTCCGAAGGCGCCAAGGACTACGTCCAGGACAAGCTGCGCAGCGCGCAGTGGCTCATCCGCTCCATCCAGCAGCGCCAGCGCACGATCATCCGGGTCGCCGAGTCGATCCTCAAGTTCCAGCGCGACTTCTTCGAGAAGGGGATCGCGCACCTCAAGCCGCTGATCTTGCGCGACGTGGCAGAGGACATCGGCGTCCATGAGTCGACGGTGTCGCGCGTCACCACCAACAAGTACGTCCACACTCCGCAGGGGATCTTCGAGCTGAAGTTCTTCTTCAACTCGGGCATCTCGCGCACCAACGGCGAAGACCTGGCGTCTCAGGCCGTCAAGTCCAAGATCAAGGAGCTGGTGTCCAGCGAGGATGTCAAGCGGCCTCACTCCGATCAGAAGATCGTCGAGCTGCTCAAGAAGTCGGGCATCGATATCGCGCGGCGCACGGTGGCGAAGTATCGTGAGCAACTCGGCATCCTCTCGAGCAGCAAGCGCAAGGAAGTCTTCTGAAGCCGCACGACCAGCCGCTCGCCTGCTCGCGTGAGATGAAGGGGCGGGGGCACGTGGAGGTCCTCGTCCGGTGGGTTTCGCCGGCGGCTCGTCGCCGCTCGACGGCATTTCGCGGCGCGGCCGCCGAGTGAGCTGGCGCACCGCGGGGTGCGCGTGTGGCCTGGCGCGTGCGGCGCCTCGTGTGTCTACGAGTGTCTACTGGTGTCCGTGGGTGGTCCGTGGGTGGTCCGTGGGCGGTCCGCGGAAACGGTTGGGGGCACGCCAAGAATCTTCCGCGCAGGGTTGTGATGGCTTCCGCGCGGGGTAACATCTTTTCAAAGGGGGCAATCGATGCAGTTTTCCGTGACCTTCCGGCACATGGAGCCAACGGACTCTCTCAAGGCCTACGCGCGTGAGCGGATGGAGCGCATCCGGAAGTACCTACCTGATCCCATCGCGTGCCACGTGGTGCTCTCGACCGAGCGCCACACGCATCGCATCGATGTGAACTTCCAGCTCCACAACGGCCTGACCATCGCCGGCCACGAGGCGACCGAGAACATGTACTCCTCGATCGATCTGTGCATCGCCAAGATCGAGCGGCAGGTGCGCAAGTACAAGGGCAAGCTCGAAGAGCAGAAGGTCCGTCCACACAACGTGGAGGTCCTGCCCTGGTCGCATAGCATCGTGTCCGAGGCGTTCGAGCAGGCGGATGAGCCAGATGGCTCCTCCCCGCCGTCGTCGTCCGCCGCCGAACACGCGGGCGCGCCGCCCCTGGAGTTTCAGGTCGTCAAGACCGAGAAGTTCCATGCTCAGCCCATGTCGGTGGCCGACGCCATCGTGCAGCTCAACCTCCAGCAAGAGACCTTCTTGGTGTTTCGCTCGCAGGCCGATGGCAGCGTCGCGGTGGTGTATCGTCGCGATGACGGCAGCTACGGCTTGATCGACACCGCGCAAGCCAACTGATCGGCCGCCGGCCGCCTGGCCCGGCTGGAGGCGGTTGCCTTGGTCGAGGGGCGCCCGTTGCGACGCCCGACACGCTTGGTGCTCGGCGCCGCCGCTTTGGCGGCGTGGCCGTCGGCGTCGGCCGGTGGCATCTGCCGTCGGCGTCTGCCGGTGGCGTCTGCCGTCGGCGTCTGCCGGTGGCGGCGCCCTTGGCATGCCTTGGGCGGCAGGTGTACGCCTTTGGCCGCCAAGGGCGCTGCCTTCCGCTGCCTCTTCTGTTGGCGCGGATGCCGACACTGGCTGGCCACGCCAGCCAAACCGCCGCGGGTACGTGCTACCCTTGGCGCGTTGTGAAGATCGTCGACCTCATTCGGCGCGAGATGGTAGTGCCCGAGCTGAAGGGAATCGCCAAGCGCGATATCCTGCAAGAGCTGGCGCTGCACATGGCCGCCAATCATCCACGCATCGACGGCGGGCAGCTCACCCGGGTGCTGGTGGAGCGAGAGATGCTGGCCTCCACCGCGATCGGCGAGGGGGTCGCCATCCCGCATGGCAAGCTGCCGGTGGTGGGCGAGATCGTCGCTTGTCTGGGCCGCGCTCAGGCCGGCGTGGACTTCGACTCCATGGATGGCTTGCCTACGTACCTGTTCTTCGTGCTGGTGGCTCCGGAGACCTCCACTGGCGCGCACCTCAAGGCGCTCGCCCGGATAAGCCGGGTCTTCAAGGACGCCGATTTCCGGCGGCGGCTCTTGGCGGCTCCCGACCGGGACTCGATGTACCAGGTCGTCTCGGACGAGGATGCCAAGTACTAGTCCACATGGTGTGGCGACCGTGGAAGGGGCCCAGGTGACCCCGAGCCCGGTGACCATCGCGCAGCTCGCAGAGCACAGCTCGCTGGAGCTGACCGCGCTGGGCGGCCAGGGCGGGATGGGGCGAGCGGTGGCGGTGCCGCGCATCCAGAAGCCGGGCCTGGCGTTGACCGGCTGGCCGGAGCAGCTCCACCCGAGGCGGGTCCTGGTGCTGGGCGGCACCGAGATCGAGTTCTTGACCGGCGCGTCGCCGGCCGCTCGCACCCTGGGCGTCAACACGATCCTCGGGGCGGATCCTGCGTGCATCGTGATCAGCCGCTCGCTGGCCCCGCCTCCGAGCTGGTGGCGGCCTGCGAGGCGCGCGGCGTCCCCGTCCTGTCATCGAACCTGGTCACCTCGGAGCTGATCGTCAAGCTCACCGGGTGGCTCAACGATCGGCTGGCCTCGGCGACCGAGCTTCACGGCGTGATGCTCGACGTGCTCGGCATCGGCGTGCTGCTCCTGGGCAAGAGCGGCATCGGCAAGAGCGAGACCGCGCTGGATCTGGTGGTGCGAGGACACCGGCTGGTGGCCGATGACGTGGTGGTGGTGCGCAAGAAGGGGGAGGCCCTGTTTGGCTCCAGCGCGCGGCTCATCGCGTACCACATGGAGATCCGCGGCCTGGGGATCATCAACATCAAGGATCTGTTCGGCGTGGGCGCGGTCCGGGACAACAAGAAGCTCGAACTCGCGGTGGAGATGGTGGACTGGCAAGATGGAGAAGAGTACGACCGCCTGGGCATCGACGACGATCGCCTGGAGATCCTCGGCGTGGCGGTGCCCCGCGTGCGCTTGCCGGTGCGGCCCGGGCGCAACCTGGCCACGCTGGTGGAGGTGGGGGCGCGCAACCAGCTCCTCAAGCTGCGCGGTCACCACTCGGCGCGCGCGTTCCAGGATGAGTTGACGGCGGCGCTGGGCACGCGGCGCGACGTCGACCTGGACGCGGTGGAGTAGCCATGCAGATCGTCATCGTCACAGGGCTGTCGGGCGCCGGGAAGAGCACCGCGCTGCGCGCGCTGGAGGACGTCGAGTTCTTCTGCGTGGACAACATCCCGGTGCCGATGGTCAGCGCGCTGGTCGAGCGCATGGCGCAGGAGGGGGACTTCGACAAGCTGGCCATCGCCATCGACTCGCGGCAGCGCCGACATCTCCTGGCCTGGCGGGAGCAGCTCACCACGCTGCGCGGCGCCGGGCACCGGCTCGAGGTGCTGTTCCTCGAGGCCAACGACGAGGTCCTGCTGCGCCGCTTCTCCGAGACGCGCCGGCGCCATCCGCTGTCCGGGGACGATCTCGCTGATGGGGTGCGGCGCGATCGCGAGGTGATGACCGAGCTGCGGCAGGGCGCCGCGTTGGTGGACACCTCCAACCTCAACATGCACCAGCTAAAGGCGATCATCCAGGATCGCTACGCGCGCCAGGGACGGCTGGCGGTGACGATGGTGTCGTTCGGCTTCAAGCATGGGCTGCCGGTGGAGTTCAACCTGGTGTTCGACGTGCGGTTCTTGCCGAACCCGTACTTCGAGGCGTCGCTCACGCACCGCGATGGTCGTGATCCAGAGGTGGCGCGCTACGTGTTCGCGAGCGGTGAGGGCATGCAGATGGTGGAGCACATCGAGCGGCTCCTGCGCTTCGCGCTGCCTCACTTTCAGAGCGAAGGAAAGTTGTACGTGACGATCGCGGTGGGGTGTACGGGCGGCCGGCACAGGTCGGTCGCGGTGATCGAGGAGCTGCGGCGTCGCCTGGCGGGCGAGTGGGACATCTTGGTACGTCATCGCGACGTAGACCGGGGCGAATGATGGCAAACGACGAATCGGTCTCGCGGACCATCACCATCCAGAACGAGCTAGGCATGCATGCCCGAGCCGCCACCAAGTTCGTGCAGCTCGCCGGCAAGTTCGGATGTGAGGTGATCATCTCCAAGGACGGCCACGAGGTCAACGGCAAGAGCATCATGGGTGTGCTCATGCTGGTGGCCAGCAAGGGCTCACAGGTGATGCTGCGAGCGCGCGGTGACCGGGCCGCCGAGGCGGTGGTCGCCCTGGCCAAGCTCATCGAGGACAAGTTCGGGGAGGATCGCTGAAGATGCCAGAGAATCCGCGCCCGGAGACACGGAAACACGGCGTCGCGGTCTCGGCAGGGATCGCGGTCGGGCGCGCCTACCTGGTTGGACGAGATTCGCTCAAGGCTCCTCGTCACCACATCGACTCCGATGACGTCGACACCGAGGTGGCCAGGCTCAAGAAGGCGCTGGCCGCCGCGGACAAGCAGCTCGAGAAGGTCAAGGACAAGCTGGCCTCCGAGCACGAGAGCGACTACCACATCATCTCGGCGCACCAGCTCATGCTGCACGATGAGCACCTGGCGGACGCGGCGCTGGGGTACATCCGCACCGAGAACATCTGCGCCGAGTGGGCGCTGCGCAAGGCGGTGGACGACATCGCCGGCGTGTTCAACACCATCGAGGACGACTACCTGCGCGAGCGGATGTCCGACGTGGAGTTTGTCTACGAGCGCGTGCTGCGGAACCTCTTGGGGCGCGACACCGGGCCGCTGTCGCCGCCGCCCGACGCGGTGGTGGTGGCCTACGACCTGTCTCCGGCGGACACCTCCACCTTGCACAAGGCGGCGGTCGCCGGCCTCATCACCGACGCCGGCGGGCGGACCTCCCACACCGCCATCATCGCCCGCGCTCACGAGATCCCGGCGGTGGTGGGGCTCGAGAACATCACCGAGACCGTCGAGACCGATGACCTGCTGATCGTCGACGGCGGCGCCGGGGTGGTGATCATCAACCCGACCGCGGCCACCGTGGCGCGCTACCGCGAGGAGCAGTGGCGGCAAGTCGCGGCGGGGGCTCAGCTCCTGACGCTGCGCGACCTGCCGGCGGAGACCAAGTGCGGGCAAGCGCGGGTGCAGCTCTTCGCCAACATCGACAGCCCCGAGGAGCTCGACGACGCCATCGAGTACGGCGCAGAGGGCATTGGCCTTGTGCGAACCGAGTACCTGTACATGACCTCGGACGCGCTGCCCGACGAGGAGACCCACGTTCACAACGCCACCTCCATGGTGCAGCGGATGGCGGGCCGCCCGGCCACGCTGCGCACCTTCGATCTGGGGGCCGACAAGCTGGCGCGCTTCCTGGAGGACGCCAAGCTCGAGGAGGCCAACCCCGCGCTGGGCCTGCGCTCGATCCGCCTGTGCCTGGCCGACCTGGGCATGCCGCTGTTTCGCACCCAGCTCCGCGGTCTCCTGCGCGCGTCGGTCCATGGCCCGCTGCGCATCATGTTCCCGATGATCTCCGGGGTGGCGGAGCTGCGGGCGGCCAAGGCCGTGCTGGAGGACGTGCGCGCCGAGCTGCGGCGCGAGGGCGTGCCGTTCGACGAGCACATCAAGGTGGGCATCATGATCGAGATGCCCTCCGCCGCGCTGACCGCTGACGTGCTGGCGAAGGAGGCGGACTTCTTCTCGATCGGCACCAACGATCTCATCCAGTACACGATGGCGGTGGATCGCGTGAACGAGCTGGTGTCGTATCTCTACGAGCCCCTGCATCCGGCGCTGCTGCGCCTGATCGGGGGGGTCGCAGAGGCCGCCCGCCACGCCGGGATCTCGGTCACGGTGTGCGGGGAGATGGCGGGCGATCCGACGGTGGTGCCGGTGCTCCTGGGGCTTGGCATCCAGGAGCTGTCGATGAGCGCGGTGGCGATCCCGGAGGTGAAGTCGGTGGTCCGCGCGATGACGCTCGCCGGCGCGCGGGGGCTGGTGGATGACGTCTTGACCTTGCCCACCGCCGACGACGTGCGAGCAGCGGTCCATGCCTACATGGACACGCTGGGCCTCGCCGCCAAGAGCTCGGGCTAGGAGCGTGACGCACCGGCTCCTGGTCAGCGCGCTGGCCTGGTGGGCGCTGACCTTCACCGGGGTGGCGCGCGCAGGAGATCCTGACCGGCAGTGGCGCACGGTGGAGACCGCGCACTTCGTGATCCACTATCCCGTTCCGCTCGACGCCATCGCGCGGCGGGTCGGGGTGGTGGCGGAGCGCGCGCACGACACGCTGGCGCCGGCCCTGCGCCACGCGCCGGCGGGCAAGACGCTGGTGGTGGTGAACGACGACACCGACGGCGCCAACGGCTTTGCCAACGTGGCGCCACGCAACGCGATCACGCTGTTCGCGACCGCGCCGCACGGATCCTCCGCGCTGGCCGATCACGATGACTGGCTGTACTCGCTGGTGACCCACGAGTACACGCACGTCCTGCATCTGGACACGATGTCCGGACTCCCGCTCTTCTACAACGCGATCTTTGGCAAGATCTGGGCGCCCAACCAGATCATGCCGCGCTGGATCATCGAGGGCATCGCCACCTACGAGGAGTCCAAGCGCGGCGCCGGGGGGCGCACGCGCCAGACCGAGTTTGACGGCCTGCTGCGCAGCGCGGTGCTGGCCAACCGCCCGCTGCGGCTAGATCAGGTGACCGGCGCGCCGCGGCTGTATCCGCGGGGCAACATCGCCTACCTGCATGGCTCGGCGTTTTTGCGCTACGTGTTCGACCGGTTTGGCGACGACAAGCTGGCGGCCATGAGCCACGCGCAGGGCGCGTACCCGGTGCCGTTCGCGCTCAGCCGGCAAGCGATGGAGGCGGTGGGGCGCTCGTTCCCGGAGCTGTTTGACGACTGGATGCTGCACCTGCGGGATCGCTACGCGCTGCAGGAGCAGGCGGTGTCGCGGCGCGGCGCGCGGACGGGGCGCCCGCTGACCGACGGCGGCGAGCTCAACTGGCGCCCGCTGTATGCGCCCGACGGCAAGTGGCTGTGGTGGCTCTCCGGAAATGGGCGCGAGGTGACCTCGCTGCGCAAGATGCCGGTGGGGGGCGACGCCTCGCAGGCGGTGGAGGTCTTGCACCTCGACGCGCTCGGACACTACGATCTCGCGCGCGATGGCGCGCTGGTGTTCGAGCAGTCGCGGTCCTATCAGGACCAGTTCCAGGTGCAGGATCTGTTCTTGCGCAGCGCCGCGGGAGGTCCGCCCGCGCAGGTGACGCGGCGGCAGCGCGCGAGAGATCCGGCGGTGTCGCCCGATGGGCGCCGGGTGGCGTACTCGCAGAACCTGGCCTCGACCAGCGTGCTCACGGTGTCGCCGCTGGTGCCGATGGGCGAGCCCCACACGCCGGTCGCCGCGCAGGTGGTGTGGCGCGGTCGGCCGTTCGAGCAGGCCTATCAGCCGGCGTGGTCCCCCGATGGCGCGCAGCTCGCGTTCTCGGCGTGGCGCGCTGGCGGTTGGCGCGACATCCTGCTGGTGGAGCTGGCGAGCGGGAAGGTGACCGAGGTGACGTCGGACCGGGCGCTCGATGGCTCGCCGGTGTTCTCGCCCGATGGCCGCTGGCTCTACTTCGACAGCGACCGCACCGGCATAAGCAACCTCCTGGCGTACGACCTGCGATCGCGCGAGCTGTGGCAGGTGACCGAGGTGCTCGGCGGCGCCTACCAGCCCACGGTCTCGCCCGACGGCACGCGCCTGGCGTATCGGGTGCTGAGCGACCGCGGCTACGACCTGCACGAGCTGATGGTGGCGCCGCCCTCGTGGCGGCGGGCGCCGCCGTACCTCGACGACCGGCCGGCCCCGGTGGTGGTGGACGACCGCGAGGCGGAGGTGAGCGCGCCGCGGCCCTACCGCGCGCTGGAGACGCTGGCGCCGCAGACCTGGAGCTACGAGGTGCTGTCCACCGCCAAGGGCTCGTACACCACCGTGCGCACCAGCGGTGGCGACGCGGTGGGGTTGCATGGCTACTCGCTGGCGACCGGGCTGGTGCTGCCGCGCGCCGACCTGAACGTGGCCGGCTCGTACGGCTACAACGGCTGGGTGGTGCCAGTGCGGATGTCCGGCGGTCGGACGGCGGCGGAGCGCTCGGGGTTTCGAGTGGACGGGCTTGGCCGGTCCTACCGCGAAGAGGTGTGGAGCGGCTCGCTGGCGCTGGGGCTGCCGGGGCAGCGGCGGCCTGGCGCGTCGTGGTTTCTGTCGTTTGACTACGCGATGGACTACTCGCGGCTCCTGGAGAAGCCGGACGACAGCCCAGATCCCAACGACCGGCTGCCGCGGCGACCGCTCACCAACACGCTGCAGGCAGGCCTGGGCGTGAGGATGTCGTACTCGGCGCTCGACTCCACGGTGCAAGGGATTGGCCCTCAGCAGGGCGGGGACGTCTCGGTGGGGCTGCGGCTCGATCTGCCCGAGCTGGGGGCGACCTACCGCGCCATCACCGCCAGCTACACCGGGCGCTGGTATCAGCAGCTCCCGGGCGGAGGCCGCGGCCCGACGCTGGCGCTGCGCGTGGCGGGCGCGATCCGCGGCGGCGACCTGGTGCGCACCGGCAGCTACAGCCTGGGCGGGCTGCCCCCTGGGGACCTGGTGTCAGCCGTGCTCAACAGCACGCGCGCGAGCACGGTGGGCACGCTGCGCGGCTATCCGGCGCGCGCGGTGGCGGGGAACCAGTTTCATCTGCTCGGCGCCGAGCTGCGCCAGCTCCTGTGGAACGTGGAGCGCGGCCTGCAGACGCTGCCGGTGTACGCGCAGCGGCTGCACGTGGCGGCGCTGCTGGACGCGGCGGCGGCGTGGGACGGCGATCCCACCGCGGACTCGGTGCGCACGTCGGTGGGCGCGGCGCTGCGGCTGGATCTGGTGCTGGGGTTCTTCGAGGCCGGGACGCTGGAGGTCGGGGTGGCGCGCGGGCTGGGCGACAAGGGGTTGACCGAGACCTGGATGCTGTTGACGGGGGCGCTGTGAAGGACGTCCGCGGGCTCCTGGCCGGCGAGCTGGCGGGCGAGCTGGCGGCGCCGATGCGCGGGCTGCGCGACCGGCTCGCGTTGCTCGTCGACCACCTCGACCGCTACGTGGCCTCGTCGACCGGGCCGACGCCGTATCCCTGGGTGGCGTTGCAGGGGCTGCGCCACGAGCTGGGCGACGCCTACCTGGAGGCCACCCTGCTGGTGCGTCAGCTCGACGACGTGCAGCTCGTGTTGTCGCCGCCGGCGGGGGGCGCAGCGCAGGTGGACTGCGCGCACGAGGTGGAGGTGGCGCTCAACCTGCTGGCGATGAAGCAGGCGGGCGTGGAGCTGCTCGCCGACGTGGGGGCCACGCCGCCGGTGCAGGCCGCGCCCGGCGCGCTGGCCCTGGTGGTGACCCGCCTGCTGTTTCTGTGCGCGCAGTCCGCGCACGGGGTGGCCGGCGCGGCGATCTCGGTGCGGACCTTCGTGGAGGGCGGGGCCGTGTGCGTCACCGTCGCCGACAGCGGGCAGGGGATGGAGCTGCCCAGCTCCGAGCGCGCGGCGCTGGTGGCGCTGCTCGCGCAGTGGAGCGGCACCCTCGATGGCGTGGTGACGCCGGGCCGGGGCTGCAGCTTCGTGCTGCACCTGACGCCGGCCTGAGCCGCGCGGTCGGCGCGGTCGGCTGTCGGCGCTGGCCGCGCTGGCCGCGACCGTAGCGCTGGCCGCGACCGCAGCGCTGGCCGCGACCGCAGCGACGTCCGCGACTCCGCGCGGCCAAGCTGCCTCTAGCGTGCAGCGACGTCGCGGGCGCAGCGAAAGCCGGTGCCAGCGCCGGGCCGCGCGGTGGCAGGGCGACGATCGCGCATCCAGCCGCGCAGGTGCGCATCGCCCGAGGCGACCGAGCCGCCGCGCAGGATGCGCGCGCCGCGGGCCGGCAGCGGGCCGGCCGGCTCCGCCGCCGGGGTGAACGGCTCGCCAAGCCAGAAGCCGGCCACGTACTCGGCGACGTTGCCCGCCAGATCGCACGCCCCTTCGGCCGAGTGGCCGCGCGGACGCGAGCACACCGGCGAGGTGGGCAGGCCGGCCTGGTGATCGTGGCGATGCCTGGCCGCCAGGCGATCGCTGGGCTCGGCCTCGCCCCACGGATAGGTGGCGCTGCCGGGGCCGCGCGCCGCGCGCTCCCACTCATCGAGCGCGGGCAAGCGCTGGCCGCGCCAGGCGCAGTACCCCGCAGCCTCTTCGTAGCTGACGCAGTTGACCGGGTGACGCCCGCTCTTGTCGCGCGCGTAGGTGCAGCGCTCGTCGGTGACCGCCGGCGCGGCGCACGCGCCAGCCTCGACGCACGCGCGGTACGCCGCCACCGTGACCTCGGTGCGATCCAGCTCGAACGCGGGCAGACACACCTGACGCGGCGCCAGCACGTTGAACGGCTGGGCCGGGCCGAGCGTGACGCAACCGGCCTCGAGCCGCACCACCGCCGGGGCGGCGGCGCGCGGCTCGGCCGAGACCGGCGCGGCAGCCAGCGCCAGGACGACCGCGCTAGCGACCGTAGTTCTTGACCCGCACATTGTCCGATTTCCTGATGCCATCCGCTTCGTCTCCGCTGAGCCGCGAGCGCTCGTCGCGCGTGGCCTGTTCCCAGCGCTGCATGTGTTCGATGGCGCCGGTATGGGTGGCAGGACTATAGCCGGTGTAGCCCCACACCGTGTCGAGCTTGGGGAACATGCGCTTGACCGACCGGTAGTCCGCCCTGCCGGTGAGCGTGTTGCAGCTCGAGAAGCCCAGATCTTTGACCCCGGCGGCCGCCTTGGGGAACAGGGTCGCCAAGGTGGCGAGCTCGCTGCGATGCAGCGCGTCGCCGTAGCTGCTCCAGATGTCGTCCTCGCCGCGCAAGTGGTGGCCGGAGATCACCACCCGCTCGATGACCACCTCGCCGCGCTGCGCGCTGGCGTAGACCGAGACCACCTGCGCCAGCTCGTCGCGCGACATCTCGTTGGAGTTCTGGAGCAGCGTCGAGATCGCCGCGGCGCGAAAGCTGGCAGGGATGGCGCCCGCGATGCTCGTGCCGCGAAACGCCACCGCGGCGCTGAACTGATCGATGCCCTGGGTGGTGGACAGGTCATAGCTCTGGTTGTCCTCGGTCACCAGCGAGCTGGCGCCGTGGTTGCTGCTAATCGCGACGACGCCCTGCGCGCCGACCTGGGCGATGAGCGCGTTGGCCTCGTCCTCGGGCGTGTCGCCGATGCCGATGAACAGCAGGATCTTCTTGTCGTGGCCGTCGGGGTCCCAGTAGTGGACCGGGTTCTGATCCACGTACTGGTACGGATGCAGCCCCCACGGCGCCGCGAGCTGCGAGGCGGCCGGGGTCTTGAGCGGCGGATCACCGCTGAGCCAGCGCCCGGTCTCGGGGGCGAGCCAGCGCGCGCCGTGATACGACCAGCCGGTGGTGGGCTCGGTGCGCTTGTTGAGCGAGTTGAGATCCCGGCTCGCCAGATCGGGCGCGCCCACCACGTAGCCGCCCCCCGACTGGCGGCGCGCGTCCACCTCTTCGCCAAACGGCTCGTAGCGTCGCTCCTCGAGCAGCGCGCCGGCCTCGTCGGTGAACAGGGCGGGCCCGGCGCCAAAGCCCTGGTGGACGTAGGTCACGCGATGCGACATCCACGACGCGCTCGTCCGCTGGCTTTGGCCGGCGCCGCCGGTGCAGTTGACCAGCAGCAGGGTCACCGCGCCGACCGCGCCCAGCCGCAGCGCGCGGCGCCGGCGCCCGGGCACCAGCACCACGTAGCCGCACAGCGCGAGCGCCGCGGCCCACGGCAGCGCCGCCAGCGCGCCGCCGATCGCCGCCGCCGCCGCGCTCTTGCCTCCAACGATCTCGGCCAGCGCGATGCGCGCCACCACCCGCTCACCGATCACCAGATCGTGCTCGCGCACGCCGTTGCGCTCCGACATCGACTCGGAGAACCACAGCGTGGTGCCGTCGGGTCCCTGGGTGCGCACGCGCAGGCCGTCGTAACCGTAGGCATGCACCACGTCATGCAGCTTGTGCGCGCCGGTGACCCTGACGAGCTGGTCGAGCGCGTCGAACTCCATGGTCAAGCCGTCCTGCGTGCGCTGGCGCCCGGCCTCGTCATACGTGAAGGTATGGAGCGCGCCCTGGCTGTCGAACACCGAGGTGAGCTGGCGCGGCCCGGCGCCGTTCTCGCCGTAGCGATACGAGCCGTCGAGGAGCGCGAGCCGCGCGGGGCCGGCGGCGCTGCGCCCCACCATGTTCTGCAGGCCATCGTACTGGTACGAGAACTGGTACGGCGCGGCGAGGCCCAGCGTGGCCTCGGTGAGGCGGGCGAACGGGTCGTAGGTGAAGGTCGCGTCGTGATCGAGCCCCACGCCATCGCGATCGACGACGGCGCTGATCGCGCGCCACACGTTGCGCGTGACCTCCACGTCGTACACCGCCTCGGCCTGCGCGTCGCGCACGGTGACGCGCCCCACCTGGCCCAGCGCGTCGCGCTGGTAGGCCGCGCTGGCGCCGTTGCCGAACGACTCGGCGAGCACGGCGCCGGATGCGTCCTGGGCTTGCACCGCCCAGTAGCCGCCGACGCCGATCACCCGGCCGGCCGCGTCGTAGCTGTGCGGCAGCGCCAGGCCATCGTCGAAGGTGCGCGACAGCACCAGGCCCGAGGGCGCGTACGTCGTGCGCTCCCAGGCGCTGCGCGTGTCGACGGTCCGCTTCGCCCAGCTCGTGCGCCCGGCCTCGTCGTACGAGAGCTCGACGCGACCGGTGGGCTCCTCGACCCAGGCCAGCCGGCCGAGCAGGTTGTCGCCGGACTCGTAGCCGTCGTCGTAGTGGAAGCGGTAGCGCAGGTCGGGGCCCAGGTCGCGGGTCAGCAAGCGGCCGGCCGCGTCGTAGCCGTAGGACACGGACTGACCGGTGGCGTTGGTCTCGAGGATCACGCGGCCAGCGTCGTCGTAGGCGATGTCCTGCTGTCCGAGATCCGGATCGGTGGTCGCGATCAGGCGGCCGAGGCTGTCGTACGAGAAGGCGCGCGTCAACGCGCTGTTGATCGTCATCTGGGTCAAGCGGCCGGCCGCGTCGTAGGCCGCGTCCACCGCCTGCTGCTCGCTGCCTTGCTGGCGCTCGGTGCGCACCAGGCGGCCCTTGCCATCGAGCACGTGGCGCACCATGGCCAGGCCGTCCTCGCTCACCGTGCGCTCGAACGGCGCATACGTATAGGTACGGTGCGCGCCGGTGGGCAACACCTGCTCCAGCATGCGCCCGAGCGGATCGTAGGTCAGGCTCTGCCCGATCATGCCGGCGGGGCGCGCCGCGTGCTCGAGCGCGCTGGCCAGGGTGGCCTGGCCGCGGAACACCACGCGCGACGCCGGATCGCGCTCCTGGTAGTCCGAGATGATCCACTGCGCCAGGTCCAGGCGCTTGGCGCGGTAGCGCACGTCGCCGCGGCCGTTGGTCACCTCCACGGTTTGCCGCCACCGGGAGCCCGGGGTAAAGCTCGCCGGCGGCGCGCCCAGCTCGGCGAGCGGGCCATCGAACTCGAGCAGCGTGGTCTTGGGGTACGGCGCTTGCCAGTCGTACTGCATCACCAGGTGGTCGGGGCGCGCGTCGAGCGCAAACCCGACGGGGCGGCCCAGGCTGTCGTAGCGCGCGCGGGTGCGGTGGCCGTTGGGCTCGGCCACCTCGGTCACCACGCCCAGCACCGGATCGGTGACGGCGCTCCAGGTCAGCAGGCGGCCGTCGTCGAGCGTCACCCGCTCCGTGCTGAGAAACAGCCCGCTTGGGTCATAGCTCAGCTCGCGAGCCACCCCCTTGGCCTTGACGCTGATCGCGTTGCCGCGCGCGTCGTAGCTCATGGCGCGCAGCGTGACGAAGCGGGCCTCGCTGGTGAGGTAGGCCTGCTCGCTGCGCATCCAGCCCTTGCCGATCACACACGGCGCCAGGGTCGTGGTGTGGTCCCCGTACAGCACCCGCCGGTGCGACAGCACCACGCCGCCGGGGGTGAGCACCTTGTCTTCGCACAGAAGATCGCGCACCCAGTAGGTGGCGTCGTCGGCGTAGGTGGTCTCGCGCACGGAGTCATCGCCGGTCTGATCGAGACGGCCGTAGTCCACCGCGCGGCGCTGGCGGCCGAGCGCGTCGTACTCGTAGGTCACCCGCGACTCGCGCATCGGGGTCACCTCCTCGTAGCGGGTGCGGCTCTCGCGCAGCACCGCCTTGCGCGCCAGCGGCGTGTCGGGCAGGCCGGTTGGAAGCATCGCCTCCCAGGTGTTGGTGGTGATGGACAGGCGCTGGCCGCTGCCGTTGCGGACTTGCTCGACGAGCGGCTTGCCGCGCAGCAGGCGGTTGATGCCGGTGCCGTTGTGATAGCGAGTCTGCACCGAGCTGGTCTGCGCTGGCGTGGCACCCCAGGTGGTGACGATGGTGCCGAGGAAGCCGCCGAAGCGGCGCTCCACCGCGTCCCAGTAGCCGTCGCGCACCAGGTAGTCGAGCTGGCGCGTGGTCTCGCCGGGGCCGAGCACGGTCTGCTTGCGCACCGGCACCGGCATGGCGAGCGGCACCTCGTACTGCCAGGGGTCGTTGGCCACGCGCGCGTCCACCGAGAGCGAGTGCGCCGAGCGATAGGTGAACGAGACGTCCAGGCCCAGGCCGTTGCGGGTGCGGGTGAGCATGCCGGCGGTGGTGGCGCCGGCCAGATCGAGGCGCCACAGGTTGCTGGCGGAAGACCACACCACGTCTTGCGAGCCGTTGCCGTTGACGTCACCGATGGTGACCACCACGTCGGTGGCGAGCGGCTCCGGGTTGGCCACCGTCACCGGCGTGGTGGCGAACGAGCCATCGGCGCGGCCGCGAAACCAGCGCACGGTGCCGAGGTCGACGCGGACCAGATCGAGCAGGTCGTCGCGGTCGAGGTCGGCCAGGTGCAGATCGTCGGGGTTGGCGCTCCCCGCGAACGGATAGGCGCGCGCCACCGCGGCATCGAAGGTGCCATCGCCGCGGCCGAGGTAGACGTCGAGCCGATCGGCGGCCACGACCATGTAGTCATCGAGCCCATCGCCGTTGGTGTCGAGGAACCGCCCGCTGGGGGTGGGCAGCACCGCGCCGCCGATCTTGGGCACCAGGCGCGGCGCCGACAGGCCGGTGCGGGTGGCCTGGTGGATCGAGAGGTTGTCGTTGTTCCACTTGATGCCATCGATGAGGCCATCGCCGTTGAGATCGGCGAAGCGCGTGGTGGCCGGGTTCTTGAGCGCCAGCCCGCTCGAGCCGGGCCAGGTGCCTTGCTGCAGGAGCCACTTGGTCTTGCTCCAGCGCCACACCGACCAGCCGGCGCCGGTGTCGAGCAAGAGGTCGGCGCGCGCGTCCCCGTCGATGTCCTGGAGCTGCAGCACCGAGATGGAGGAGGTGTTGCCGGTGAGCGGCAGGGCGGCGCCGAAGGTGCCGTTCTGGTTGAGCCGGTAGGAGTGGCCGCCATCGGCGAGCTGGAGCAGATCGGCGGCGCCGTCGCTGTCGAGATCGACCAGCACGGTGCCGGCGGCGTTGAGGCGCCACGACCCGACGCCCGGCATCGGCGTGACCGCCGCGGCCGAGGTGGTGGCGTAGTCGAAGGTCAACGTCGGCCAGGCGCCGACGCCGGCGCGCCCGGTGGAGCCGACCTGCGAGAGGCGCGACACCGGGAACGAGTCGTCGTAGGTCAGGTGATAGGCCCGGCGCTCGGTGGCGAAGGCGTGTACCTGCACCGCCTGCAGTCGTCGGGCGGTGACCACCCGGAACCCCTCGCGGTACGAGGTGGTCGCGTCCGGGCGCGGCGCGTAGGTGAGGGTGACCTCGTAGACGGCGCCGGGCCCCCAGCTCACGCGCGCCAGATACACCTGGCCCTGGTCGGCGGTGTACTGATAGGTCACGCGCTCGCCGGTGGTGTTGGTCTCTTCGTCCACCAGCCAGGCGCTGGTGCGCAGCGGGCCACCGGGCAGCGAGCCCTCGTGGCGCGACGCCGCGGTGCTGCCCAGGCGCAGCCGTCGACCATCGCCGAGATCGACCTCGAAGCCGCTGCCGACTTGGCGCACGCGCACGGTCTGGCCATGGCCCTCGACGCGGTACTCGCCGCCGCCGATCGCGACCAGCCGTCCGGCGACCGGACCGGACAGCTCGAGCTCGTCGGCGCTGGTGAACGAGGGCACGCCGAGGCGACGCGAGCGCTCGATGCGCGCGGTGGCCAGCTCCCAGCCGATGCCGAGCGGGCCGTTGCCCAGCGCGCCCGAGTACGCGATCGCCAGCGCCGGCGCCAGCTTGCCCAGGCCCTCGGGCACCTCGATGGGGACCGAGTAGCCCAGGCGGGCGTAGAACGGATCGACCTGCGGCTCCTCGGCCAGGCCGCGCACCGAGGCGGGCCCCGAGGGCAGCTTGAGCCGATCGGCCTCGAGCGCCCCGGCGGTGGGGCGCGCGGCGTGCGCTGGCGCGGCGAGCGCGCTGGCCAGCACGCCGCCGAGGCCGGCCAAGAGCAGGGAGGCTCGACGGTGACGAGCCAGGGGGGGAGGGCGATGACGTCGCATGTGGACTCCTGAGAGAAAGAGGAAACGAAGGAGGCGCCGGCGGCGCAGCGCCGACCGGCGCGCCGCCACGAGGTGGTCAAGCCAAGGTCCGCGGCCGCGGCAACGGCGGCGGGCTACAGCGGCGACGGCAGCGGTTACGGCTGCGGGCTGCCGGCGTTAGAGACCTGCACCAGGTCGAAGCGCAGGAGCACGTCGGCCACGGTGGTGAGGAACGCCTCGTTGTCGAACTGCCCCGACGGGAACAGCAAGACGTAGTTGCCGAACAGGCCGCGGCCGGCCAGCCCCGAGTGCTGGCCCTCGGCGAGGTGCTCGAGATCGCTGCGCGAGGCGTTGCTCAGCCCGGGGAGCTGCAGCGAGGTGAACTGCGACGCCGCGCCGAACGTGGCGTGCTCGCCGGTGAGCACGTTGGTGTGCGGGCGGATGCGCGCGGCGCGCAGCTCGGCCGGGAGCGTGCCGCAGCGCTGGCTGGCGAAGGCGTTCTCTTGCCACAGCGTGAGCTGCGGGTTGTTGATCGGCGCGGTGTCTACCTGCAGCGAGGCGGTGACGCGCCAGATGCGCTCGGCGCACGAGAGCTGCGCCCACGCTGGCGGGCGCAGCGCGAAGCGAAGCCCGCGGCCGAGGTACTGGCCGTTGTAGTAGATCTTGGCGGCGTCGCTGCGCAGGTAGGCGCGCAGCGCCTCCTTGGGGGTCAGCGGGGGGAAGCCAGGCGGTGCCTCGGCGGTGCCCAGGCGCAAGATCTCGTCGCGCACGCTCAGCACCGGCGCGAACTCGCCGACCGTGGCGCTGCCCTCGAGCGGCGCGTGGCGCGCCTCCACCGCGGTGACCACGGTCAGGAGCTGCGACGGCACGCGCGCCCCCAGCACGGTGCCGCGCAGGGAGAAGCTCTGCTGCGACTCGTACTCGAGCGCCACCACCGCGAGGTAGGTCAGGCGCTGCGCGTACGCCATGTGCCGCCGGTACCCGTCGATGTGGTCGTCGAGCCAGAAGTGGTGGTGCGGCAGCACGCGGACCATCTTGGCCTCGAGCTCGAGATCGCCGATGGCCTGCTCGACCACCGCGGTCACCTCGCTCTGCAGGTTGTCGAGCCGCACCATGGAGGCCTTGGTGTCGTGGTAGGCGCGGGTGATGATGTCGGCGGCGGCGGCGATGGCGAACTTCTGGTTGTCGGCTTCGTGGAAGCAGCTCGCCAGCGCGGCGGCCTCGGCGCGCGCCGCCATCACGCGCTCGTGGGCCTCCTTCTCCCGCTGCTCCTCCTCATCGAGCTGCTGCTCTTTTTGGCCGAGCGCCATCCCGGCGAGGCTGGCGGCGAAGTTGAAGGCCTGCAGCGGCCCGAACTTGGGGAGAAACCCGCCGGCGCCATCGCTCTGGGCCGGCGAGAGGAACGGGACCGCGAGCGAGACCACCGAGCCCAGCAGGGACGAGAACATGCCCAGCGTGCGGCGCCGCGCCCGGATCTTGGCCAGGGCTGTCGCGTGCTCCTGCCGGATATGCTGGTTCTCTTCGTAGAACTCGGCGCGGCTGGTGCAGAACATCATCTCGGAGTCGTAGCGGGCGATGGCGCGGTCGTAGGCCTTCTCGGCGTTGCGTGCGTCGATCTCGGCGGCGCCGATCGCCATGATCTGCTCGCCGATCTGGCCGCGCAGGCACGCCGCCGGGATCTTGCCGAGCGGCAGGCTGGCCACGGCGCCGCAGCCGGTGACCTCGGTCTTGAGGAAGCAGTTGGCCATGGTCAGGGTGCCGTTGCGGAAGCCGCCGAGCAGGGTGCCGCTGGCGGGTGCGCCACACAGCCGGCGCAGCACGCCCTCGTACTCGTTCTCGATCTTCTGCAGGCGCTGGAGCTGCTCGCCTGGGCCGAGCACCGCGTTCTGGAACGACGAGGCGCGCTGAGACTGCCAGGCCGCGCGCGCCAACTCGAGCTCGCCGGTGGCGGCGCCGATCTCCTCGCGTGCCTTGCCGGTGAGCAAGCGCGAGCTGGCGAAGAACTTGGCGGTGGCGCCGACGGCGTGGCCGTGGAACAGCGGCAGGTCGTCGTCGTGGATGCCGAGCGGATTGCGACACGAGGTCGCGAGCTCGAGCTCGCGCACCGCCTCGGCGCGCCGCCCGGCCAGGAGGCGGGCCGAGGCGTCGTAACGCTCTTGCCAGGCCGGCGGGTGGCCGGCCAGCGCCTGCCCGTCGGCGGCGTCGTTCTCGAGCAGCACCGAGAGGCGCATCAGGCGGCCGGCGCGGCCGAACACTCGCTGGTGCGCTGCGCCGCTGGCTCCGACGCCGCACTCGGCGTACAGATCGCGGCGCTCGGCGCGCAGGTACGCGGTCAAGAGCTCCATCGACGCGGCGGCGCTGTCGAGCAGGTGGGTGCCGAGGCCGATCACTTGCTCATCGGTGGCCTGTAGCGTGAGCGCGCGCGGCGGCAGGGTGACCACGGCCGCGGTCATGACGTTGCCGGAGGTGATGTACGGCGCGGTCTGCCCCGGCGTGACCTCGGTGGCGGCCACCCGCAGGCGATCGAGGGAGATCGGCCGCGCCCACAGCGCGATCTCGTCGAACATGACCAGGCCCTGCGTGACGTTGCAGCCCAGGGCGATGCGCCCAGCCGGTCCGTACGTGGGGCCGCCGCCGGTGACCGAGTAGGGCTGGTACTCGGCGACGATCGGGGCGCCGGTGGTCGGGTTGCGGCGCACGTGCTGCAACGTGTAGCGGCTGCCGTCGACCACGACCGCGTAGAAGCCGCCCTCGGCCGGGATGTCGAAGTAGGCACCGGCCACGGTGACGAACGTACCCGACACGGTGCGCTGCTGGCTCAGCACCTCGACGCGGCGGCGATCTCCCGGCGTGACCACGCGCACCCGGAAGGCCTCCCAGGTGGTGACCTTCTCCATCAACGTGTAGCCGGCCGGCGGGTTGCCCACGCCGATGTACGCCGAGAGCGAGAAGTGGCGAGCCGGCAGCGCCACGTCGCGATCGGTCATGCACGTGGTCCCGACGTTCGCGCTGATGTTGAGGTACTTCGAGTTGCGCAGCGTGCTGGGCAGGTTGGTGATCCGCAGGTCGTAGTCGGCGCCCTCGGGGTTCTCCACGTCGTCGATCGGTCCGTCGAGGGTTTGGTTGAAGGTCCAGTACGCGACCGGTCGGCCGAGCGTCCGATCGTCTGGCGCCATCGCGGCGGCGACCTCCGCGCTGTCGGCGCGCTTGGCGCGCAGCAGCGCGCGCTGGCCGCGCTCGACCGCGTCGGCGACCAGGCCCAGGCGGGCGTTGGTGCCCTCGCCCGACTGGCCGAGCACCGCCTCGTCGTACTCGGCCTCGCGCACGGCGCTGCGCGCGACCATCGCGTGGAGCATGGCCCACTGCCGGGTGAGCTGGTTCTGCACCTGACGCGCCGCCGGTTGCAGCACGGAGGTCTGCGTGTAGGCGGTGTTGGCCAGGAGGTAGCGCGCCACGCTCACGCACTGCTTTTGCGGCAGCAGGTTGGCGGGCGTCGTCGGGCCGCTCGGCGCCACCGCCAGGTCGGCCAGGCAGGTGTCGAGCAGGTTGAAGGTCTCGGCGCCGAACGGATCCACCACCGTGGCGGTGGTGCGATCGAGGTAGGGGAACACGTCCTGCGAGGTGCCGTCGGCGCACTTGGCGGCGAGCGAGGGGGTCGCGTTGTCGCCGCCGAAGAAGCCGGCGGTGGACTGGCTCGGCGAGCCGAAGCACGCCGCGCGCTCCATCGCCACCACGTCCTCGCCGCCGAACAGGCTCGGGTACTGGTTGCGTAGGGTGGTCAGCTGGGACCGCCAGCTCTCGCGCAGGGCCGAAGGCAACGCGGTGGGCAGCGGCGCGCTGTCGGCGCTGATGGCGAAGTCGGCGGCCGGGCCCGGCACGCACAGGTTGACGCCGCCGTAGCAGGTCTCGTCGGCGGCGCAGCCGTTGCCGCAGGAGGAGAGCTGCGCCGGGCCGCTGTAGCGAAGCTCCGACACCAGCTCGATCGGCCCCTGGCCGTTGCCGAGCGCCAGGGAGAAGGTCGCGGCGTAAGACTCGTCGTCCGGTGAGAACGTGAGCGCGGTCAGATCGAAGATGGCCTCGAGCTGCGAAGGAAAGGCGTTGGGCTGGTCGGAGCGCAGCCAATGCACGGTGGTGGCCTTGCCGGGATCGCGCGAGAAGATCGCCAGGCCGGAGGACAGAAGCAGGCGCGACGGCTCCCAGAGCACCACGTGGGTCGGCGTGATCTCGGCGGTCACCGGCAGGTTGATGGGCGGCCCCTTGGCCTGCGGCCACGTCAGGTCGCCGGCGAAGGCGCCGGTGTCGTGCGGCGGCTCGATCACTGGCTGCGCCGACGCCTCCAGGCTGACCGGGGCATCGGACCAGGCGCTCCGCGCCGTCACCGTCCACTCGTTGGGCGTGGAGCTCTGCGGCAGCTCCACCCAGATCGTGCGTGGACCCGAGCGCTGCGGATCGGGGTCGGTGCCGAACTGCCAGCCCGCGCCGAGCTCGCACGAGCTGGCCAGCGGGGCCGCCGCGGCGCAGCGCACGCGCGCGGCCGGACCTGGCACGGCGCCGTCGGAGACCTCGAAGCCGATGGTGACCTGCTGCGCGGTGGTGAGCTGCGCCAGCAGCTTGGCGCGGATCCGCACTTCGACGGGGATCAGCACCGCGGCGGCCGCGGTGTTCCCGGTGAGGGTGGTGGGCGCGAGCTGGAGATCGGCGACGATCTGAGGATCGTCGCTGTGCGAGCTGGTGAGGCAGCGCCCCTCGGGCGAGCACTCACGCCCGGGCTCGCAGAACGGAGGCGTGGCCGGAGCGTCGTACTTGCAATCGAAGCGGCAGGTCGCGTCGTTGTCGCAGTAGGCGCCGCACGGGCAGTTGCTGTCGTCGAAGCAGAAGACTGGATCGGTCTCGAGCTGGTCGAGCGCGCCCAGGCGAGTCGGCAGCGGCAGCGCCTGGCACTGGCTGGTGTCGGCCGAGAGCGCGGACGACACGGTGGCGCTCCGGTCTCCGCGCACCTCGCTGGCAGGCGCGCAGGTGCCACGCGGCGTGCAGGCCAGGCCCGGATCGCCGCAGTCGCTATCACCGAAGCAGCTCCAGTCGCAGCGCTCGCGCTCGCCGTCGCAGTGGCTGCCGGCGGGGCACTGCGCGTCGCGCTCGCAGGCGCGCGGCCTGGCCTTGAGCAGCGACAGCTCGTCGAGATTGGGCCTTGCTCTGGCGCGCGCGGGCTCCTCAGAGGGCGAGCCACACGCAAAGAGCAACGCGGTGAAGGCGGCGAACCAAGGCGGAAGAGGAGGGAGGCGCACGAAGCTCCCTACAGCAAGCGACATGCCCGACCTGTCGGCGCCGCGCGTGGCGCCGGCACGGAGGCGAAAGGCGCTGCGATTGCGCCAGGCTATGCGTCGATGCTGGGCGACCGCATCCGGCGGCCTCTTCCGCCCGCGCTGCGCCTCGATCCGTTGGCGTGTGCAAGTTGTGCAGACAGTTCGACCGGCGCCTCGTCGCGGGGGCCTCAGCGGCAGGCGGCGCCGCGGCTAGCCTCCAGCGCGGCAGGCCCACAGCGCCCGATGCAGCGCGGCCTCATCGATCTGGTCGCCAATGAAGACGAGCTCGGTGCGCCGGCCGCTGGCGTCGCTGTCTCCGCTGGTGCCGCTGTGTCCGCTGACGCCGCTGGCGCCGGGCGCTGGCCAGGGGCCTGCGGCGCGCAGCTCCAGCCGGTCGCCGGCCAGCTCGAGGAAGCCGCGCTCTGCCTCGCCGGCCAGGTGGACAAAGCCTTTGATGCGCACGAGCGAAGGAACGAAGGCGCGGATCACGGTCAAGAGCCGCTCGCGCAAGAGCGGCGCGTCATCGACGAACGACGCGGCGACGAGCTGGCCGTGGCGGTGGGCGTGGTGGTGGTGATGGGCGGTGGCGCCCGGGCTGCGCACGGACAAGAGCCACTCCGCCAGCGCGCCGCCGCCCGCGTCGTCGGAGGGAAAGCTCGCGCGCTCGGCGACCGGGGCCAGGCCGTCGAGCGCGGCGTGGCACTGCGAGACCTGCTCCACGGTGGCGAGGTCGAGCTTGGACAGCAGCAGGCGATCGGCGGCCGTGACCTGCTCCCGCGCCTCGTCACGCCGCGCCAGGGTGGGCGCCGCGCAGGTGGCGTCCACCACGCAGATGACCCCGGCGGGGGCGACGCGCCTGCGCACGGCGTCCGGCAGGCGGGACAGGCCCTCCAGGATGGCCGCGGGCTCGGCGATGCCGGTGGTCTCGAGCACCACGTGGTCTGGGTTGGAGCGGCGGATCACATCCGCGATCCCGTCCCACAGGTCGTTCTTGAGATCGACCGAGCAGCAGATGCAGCCGCCGGCCAGCTCCAGCACGTCGCTGCCCCGCCGCAGGATGAGCTGCGTGTCGATGGAGATGCGGCCCAGCTCGTTGACCAGCACCGCGATGCGCCGCGACGGTCGCTGCCCCAGCAGGCGGTTCAGCACGGTGGTCTTGCCGGCGCCGAGCCACCCGGTGAGGATGGTGAAGGGCACCGCGGGCTCGGGTGATTCGGACGACATGGCTCGGAGCGCCTCGCTAGCGTCGGCGCGCCAGCATGCGCTCGACGGCGTTGGCCAGCACGTCGCGGACAAACGGCCGCACCACGAACGCATCGGGCCCGCCGTCTGCGCCGACGTCGGTGATGTCGATGTACTGGGACGTCAGCATCACCACCGGGATCTGTCTGGTGCTGGCCTCGGTCTTGATGCGCCGGCACACCTCGGCGCCGTCGATCTTGGGCAGGTCGCTGTCGAGGATGATGACGTCGGGCGGCTCGAGCTCGACGCGGGTCAGGGCGCTGGCGCCGTCCCGGGCGGTCTGCACGATGTGGCCTCGGCCCGATAGCACCTTGCCGATCAGGCGGACCACGTCGGGCTCGTCGTCAATGACCAGGACTCTCGCCATGGCTCACTCGTTGATGATCGAGCGCAGGCAGGTGTGGGCGACGCCGAGGTTCCAGTCGCGGGTGTTGTCATAGTAGAAGCGGATGCGGCCCGCCTTGTCGATGATGAAGGACTCTGGCACGGCGGCGACCCCCCAGCGGGCGGCGATGGCGCCGATCTGCGTGTCGTCGGAGGGCGGGGTGTCCAGGAAGACCTGAAACGGGGTGCCAGCGGGCAGCGCGCGCTGATAGGCGGGCAGCATCTGCGCCATCGAGGCGTCCACCGGCAAGGCGGGGTCGAGCTTGTCAGGCGCCAGCGAGGCGATCAGGGAGTAGAGGATGTCCACCCACTTGCGATCCGAGGCCAGGGTGATGACCACGAAGTCGTCGCTCCCGAGATCTTGCGTGATCTGGGACAGCGACGGCTTCTCGCTCTTGCACACCGCGCACCAGGACGCCCAGAAGTTGAGCAGCACCACCTTGCCGCGGTAGTCGCTCAGGCGGACGGGCTTGCCCGCGTGATCGAGCGCGGTGAAGTCCGGCGCGGCGAGCGGGAAGTTGCAGGACGCGCCATCGGGGCACAGCACCGGCTTGGGCTGCGCGGACTGCAGCCCGCCGCAGGCGGCGTCCACCTCCCGGGCGGCGGCCGGGCCTACCATCCACATGAAGGCGGCGATGACCATCACGCCGATCACGCCAGCGGCTCCACCGAAAAGGACGGTCTTGCGATTGAGGTGGGAAACCAGGCGAATCATGCGCGGTACTGTAGCCGAAGTCGCTGGCCACGGCACGTCTGGGCGCCGGTAGGTCACGCGGCGAGGGCGCAAGCCGGCGCGCCAGGCCGGCGGGCCGGCGGCCGGCCTGGCTTCCGCAAATGGCTCCAGATGTCCTCGTCGCGCGGGCGCGGCGGCTGCTATGCTAGTCGCTCGATGTCGGTGCGAGGCACTCTGGCGACGATGACGGCCGACGACGTCCTCGAGTGGGCGTCGCGTCGTCGGTTCAGCGGCGTGGCCACGTTCGAGCGTCGAGCGGTGGTGCGCAGCCTGGGGCTGGCCGAGGGCGACGTGATCTGGGCAAGCTCGAGCCGCAAGGAAGAGCAGCTCGGGGCGATCTTGACCCTGAGCGAGCAGGTGGCCGCGCGCGTCTTGACCGAGGCGGTGGCCGCGCGCAGCCAGACCGGCGTGCCGCTGGGCAAGGTGCTGCTGATGTCGGGGGCGCTGGATGAGAGCGCGCTGGTGGATGTGCTGGCCACCAAGATCCGCGAGACCGTGACGGACGTGCTGTCGTGGCGAGACGGCGCGTTTGACCTCATCCCGCGCGCGCAGCCGGTGGTGGCCGGGGTGCCGGCGGTGCTGTCGATCGAGGTGTGCCTGACCATCGGACGGCGGCGCAGCAAGCGGCTCTCCGAGGCGCTGCGCCTGCTTGGCGGCGACGACGCGTGCTTCTATGCGCCGCCCAGCGCGGTGGCGCCGCACGTCGATCCTTCGTCGCCGGTGGATCCGCTGCGGCTGTGGAAGCTCGCGGCGGAGCGCCGGCCGACCATGGAGCTGGTCGCCGTGATGGGCGGCGAGCGCTACGCCGTGCTCGACGCGCTGGCGTCGATGGTGGCCTCCGGCCGCCTGGTGGTGGACCGGCGGCAGCGCAAGCGCACGGACTCGGCGGTCGAGCTGGCGGCCTCGGCGCGCGATCGGCTGCGCGACGGCGATCGGCCGGGCGCGCTGGATCTGGCGTCGCTGGCGCTGCAACAGGACGGGAGCGATCCGGAGGTCCGCGACACGCATGCCCAGGCGGAGCGCGCGGCCGCCGCGGAGGTGGCCAAGGTGCTGCTGTCGCGCCACCACGTGCCGCGGCGAACGCGCGTGTCCCCTGACGAGGTGGCGCTGACCGCCGCGGAGCGGGAGATCGCGACGCGGGTGGACGGTCGCTGGGACCTCTTGACGCTGGTGCGCAGCGCGACGATCCGCGAAGCAGACGCGCTCATGGCCTTCGCCCGGCTCGCCGAGCTGGGGGTGATCGAGCTAGGCTAAGCCGTGGCCGAACCGCAGCCCACCTGGACCCTGGAGCGCAGTCGACTCCTGCCGCGCAGTGGTATCGGGGTCGACGCGGGCTGTCTGGTGATCGCTCCGCCGGGCAACCCCATCATCCGGCTCGACGCGCGGTTGCTGGATCGCATCGAGCTCATCGGCCGTCCGCCGACTGCGCCGATGGTCACCGGGGCGGTGGCTGCGCTGGGCGCGCTGGCGGCGGCGGTGTCGCTGTTGCCAGGCGGGGTGTTCGCGTGCGTCGGCCTTGGCTACTTCTCCCATGAGCGCTTCAGCGAGGCGCGGCGGCGGACCCGCACGCGCGACCTGCTGTTGGCGGTGGGAGATCTGGAGGTCGCGCTGCACGTGGCGGATGGGCCCGAGGCCGCCAAGGGCATCGCCGAGCGGCTCTCGCCATACACGCGGCAAGCCTCCATCACCCAGCCCGAGGTCTACGAGGACGCCAAGCGCCGGATGCGCGCGCACGCCGAGGGCAAGGCGGAGGGCGCGCGGCGCGATCTGCAGAGCGCGCTCTCGGTGGGGGCGGACGTGGTGTCGCTGCACGGCGATCACCTGCAGGTCGGCGCGGTGGCGTTCTTGGTGAGCGAGGTGCGGGAGTACGCGCACCGCGGCGCCAACCTGCCGCTGACTGGCGGCCGGCTGCTGCAGGCCGCGATGGGCCTGCTCGTGGTGGCGGCGGAGGAGCGCGCGCGGGCCGGCGAGGACGTGGAAGGGCTGTCGCGGCGCATCGCCGAGTACGAGGCCTGGTCCGGACACTCCGCGGGGCGCTGACCTCGGCGCGGGTGGCGGGCGCGGCCGGCGCGGGCCGTTCTCGTCCGGGGCGACTCGTTCTCGGTCTCGGGTGGCCTGGGGTCAGGGCAGCCAGGTGGCGGTGGCGCCGCGCAGCGCGGTGAACGCGACCTCGGCGGCGGCGAGGTCCTCGAGCGAGTCGCTGTGGGTGGACAGCGCCAGGAGGCGCGGCGGCGCTGGCGCCTCGCCGGTGGAAGGATCGACGTGGATCCAGCGACCGCCGGTGAAGACGCTGACCCAGCGGTGCCGGACGAGCATCGCGCCGTCGAGCGCCAGGCCGGTGACGATGCGGGTGGTGAAGCCGCGCCGCTTGGCGGCCTGGGCAAAGCGCAAGGCGAACGCCGTGCAGTCGGCGCGGGGCATGGCGAGGCCGGGCGCGTCCTCGGCGGCGATGTCGCTGGCGAGCGCCGCCAGCTCAGCGGTGGTCCCCTCCTCGGGGTCGGCCAAAGAAGGCACCAGGGTGACGTGCCAGGTGCGACCCTCGGCCGTCACCTGCTGGCCCGGCGCGGCGGCCGGCGGCGCGGCGGGCGCGATCAAGGCGAGCGCGAGACGCCGTGGGCCTCGCAGCGGCGCGGCGCCCGCGATGGGCAGCGACGTGAGCGCGACCAGATCTGCCAGCGGTCGTCGCGGCGGTGGGGCCGCGCGGCGCACGGCCACCAGCCCGGTGCTGTCCACCGTCAGGCGCGGGCGAGCATCGGCCGCCAGCTCGGTGGCGGTCTCCATGACCGCGCCGCCCAGGTGCAGCGCGCCGGTGAAGCGCGACGGGCCAAGCCAGCGTCGGTGCGCTGTGCCCAGCACGAAGCCTCGCGCCGCGAAGAAGAGCTGCAGCGGCGGCTCGTGACGACGCGCTGGAACGAGGTCGAGCCACTCGGCGGGCACCGCGGACGCTGGCAACGAGCGCGCGCCTGCGGCGTCCGTGACGCGCCAGAGCTCGCCGCTGCGGCTGGCTTGTCCGCGATAGCTGCGCGGCCCAGCGTCGTGGGCACAGGGCTGGTCCCAGCTCGGCGCTGGCTCGCTCGCCGGCCCTGCCGACAGGGCTGGCGGGGAGCAGTCGCGCACCGTGACCGTGACCTGCTCGGCGCCAAGGTCTGCGCCCACCAGCTCCAGCTCGGTGTCGAGGCGCATCACCTCTGCGCCTCGCCGAAACGCCACGCGCTCTCGCCGCACCAGGCGGATGACTCCGTCGGCTCGGTGCTCATGTTCCCAGGCCACCCCGATGGTGGCGTCCTCGAAGCGCAGCTCGTACACCCGGCTGGCGGTGGTGGG
>JADJJK010000035.1 GCA_016706545.1 Myxococcales bacterium | reverse complement strand
GCCATCAATGATGACGTTACGGTCGGGCTCCGCGCGGTGATGCGGAGCTTGCCGGGCGGGCCAGCCGGATCGAAAAAGCTGATCGGGCGTCGGGTCAGCTGCCGAGGTCGGGCCGCGGGTCGACGCGGGCGTCGGGCCGCTCGGCGCGTCGGGCGTCAGGGTTCTCGCGCGAGCCGGCGTCTCGGCCGCCGGGTGGACGTCGAAGGCGGGCGTCGGGGCGAGCACCTTAAGCTGATCGTCTGGCCTTCGTCTGGCGCGGCGTCGGGCGATCCGGGAGCGCCACCTGGCGGCCGCGGCGGCGGCGCGCCCGCGTCGACCGCAGGGGCTGGCGGCGTCGGCTGACGCGACCACCAGGAGCGGCGCTGGCGCGTCGCCAGCGTCGGCGCGCGCCCCTCCTTGGCCACGCGGCCAGGACAGGATCGCCCACGACATCACGCCCGCGCCGAGCGCCAAGATCGCCAGCACCAGCGCGAAGCGGTAGCGCGACGGCCGCCGCAACGTCAGCGCGCTGGTGACGTGGTGGCGGCTGGCGCCAGCGGCGACCTGACGGGCGGTGCAGGCGGCGACCCGATGCTGCCAGGGGCTGGTGCTGACGGGCCCGAGCTGCCCGGGTTGAGGCGACTGGCGCGACCGGGTCTGGCTGCGCGATCTGCCCGGGCGGCCTGGGCGGCCCGAGCTGCGCGACCGGCGCTGGCGCTGCGGCGGGCCCTCCGCCGACGATCCAGCAGCGGCGCGGCAAGCGTTGGTGGTCGGTCGTTGTGCGCTGGCGCTGCCGGTTGCAGCGTGGGCGCGAGCTGCGGCGACACCTGGACCTGCGGGGGCCGAACTCCGGCGCCGCCGGGCCCGCTGAGCCATCGCCGTCACCGCGCCGGTCGTGGCGGGGCCGATCGGCGGAGCGGACCCGCCGCCGAGCACCTGGCCAGCAGCGCTGGTGCCGTCACGCGGTCGCGGCCAGGCTGCGGCGCGCCCACGCCCCAGCGACTCCCCGCCGCCGCACCGACCACCCGTCGAGGTCCTGCGCCAGCGCGGCGGCGGTGGTCACCGGTTCCTGGCGCCGGGATCGCGCCCGCGCCGCCATCCAGCGTCGTCGAGGCGGGCGGCAGCCCCGTGCGCCGCCGACGGCGGCGCGAGCCGCTGCTGCTCGATGCCGCGCGCGATGCCGCGTACATCGACTCGCCCTGGAACACCGGCGCGCCCGTCAGCATCTCCTGCAGCACCAGCGCCCAGCGCGAAAACATCGCTGCGCCGGTCGGTCGCCTCGCCCTCGCCTGCTCGGGGACATGTACGGCGGCTTGCCCTTGATCATGCCCTCTCCGGTCACCGGCGCCTGCGCCCCTTCGACGAGCGCGATGCCGAGAATCGATCACCTTCGACCTGCCCGTCAAGGCCGAGCATCAGGTTGTCCGGGCGATATCGCGGTGGGCCACGCCGAGCAACGCGCCTTTCGGATCGTGCAGCTCGTGCGCGGCGTGGAAGCCGCGCCCGCGCCTCGGCGATCAGCGGGCGACACGCCGGCGGGGCCGCCGCTCGGCCACCGCGCGCAGTCCGCGATCCCGGGCTGACGTACTCCATCACTAGGAACAGCTGGCCGTCCTGTCGCCGAAGTCGTGGACCGTGGCGATCGCCGGGTGGTCCAGCCGCGCCAGCTGGCGGCCTCGTCGAGGAACATCGTCCGGACCTGCGCGTGGCGGCCAGGTCCGCGCGGATCGTCTGATCGCCACCAGCTTCTCGAACCTGCCAGACCCGGCGCCGTGCCAGCACCACGGAGCCCATGCCTCCGGATCTTGCTCGTGTGCACGACCTCGTACGCGCCAAGGCGTTGCAGGCGGTCACCGCCAGGAGTCTTCGTTCTGCCACCGTGGCCGTGAGGACCGCTTCAGGCGGCGGCGTCGAGCCGGCGGGCCCCTGCCTGTAACTCGAGGATCCGCAACCACGCGTCAGGAGTCGTTGCGTCGTGGAGGCGCCTGATCGCCGGTGGCGCACTACGGGTCGTCGTCCGGCGCCACCCGTCCGGCCGCGCCACGCAAGCCGTGCTGTAGAGCAGCTCGCAGGAGTGGCGGCGATGATGCCTTCGTGCTCGGCCGCGCGGGTGTTGTTGCCCTCGTGCGCGGCAGAACACCACGGCGACATAACGGCGCTCGAAGTGATCATTCCAGCGCGCCTTTGGCCCTTGAACGTCAACGACGGAGTCCACCATCTCCGGGAACTCGGCAGAGATGGCGGCGTCGAGCCACAAGGCGCAGGTCGCGGAACGCCGCGCGGTCCCGACATCGCCCACGCCCGCTCCAGCACGTTGCGCAGCTGCGCACGTTGCCGGGCCAGGCGTGTCGCGCGTGCGGTTGAGGTTTGGCCCATCGAGCGGCCCGGGCGCGAGGCCGCGCGCGCGCGTAGAACACGGCGATCAGCTCAGGCAGGTCCTCCAGGCCGCTCTCGCAGCCGGGCAGCGCGACGTGCACCACCGCCAGCCGGTAGAACAGGTCGAAGCTGAAAGTTCCTTGGCCGCCACCATGCGCGCCAGCTCGCGGTGGGTGGCCGCCACCAGCCGCATGTCCACCGGGACCGGGCGATCGAGCCCACCGGTTGCACGGTCTGGGCCTCGAGCGCGCGCAGCAGGCGCGCCTGGGTCGGCAGCGGCAGCTCGCCGAGCTCGTCGAGGAACAGCGTGCCCCGGGGCCCCCACGAACGCCCCGGCAGCTCGCGCCCGCGCCGGTGAACGCGCCGCGCACGTGACCAAACAGGTGCGAGTCGATGAGGCTCCGCCGATCGCGCTGCAGTCGACCACGACGAACGGCCCCGCTGCGCGCAGCGCGAGGCGTCATGGATCGCCCGCGCCGTGACCTCCTTGCCGGTGCCGGACTCGCCTTCTGATCAGCACCGTCGCGTCGGTGGGCGACGCCAGCCCAGCACCGCGAACAGCTCGCGTAATGCCCAGGCTCTCGCCGCCATCATCCCGGAAGTGGTCGCGGTCGGACGGCGGCACCGAAGGTGCGTCATTGGCGCTGATCCGCGCCGAGACCGCGCCGAGCTGGACCACGGCACCTGATGAGACCACCACCTCGGTGCAGCCTGTTGCCCTGCCACCACGTGCCCGTGGAAAACCCGGAGGTCCCTGACGGGGATGCCCTCTGGGCCGGCCAGCAGCTTCGGCACATGCTCGGCGAGAACTCTGGAGGATCTTCCAGCACGCGTCGTCACGACGAGTGCGCGCCCAGCACCACCGGCCGCGCCCCCAGCACCACCTGGCGCGGCTGGCTGCCCGGAACCCGCACATGCAACGAGTAGCCACGTGGCGCCGTCCGCCCTTTGTCGCGCTGGCTGCCGTAGCCCGGTCAGAATCATGGTTTGACGGTCCACACTTCACTCCCCAGCATACCGGTTGGCTCGCCGCCCTGCAAACCGGATCTCCCATGAATGCACGGTTGTCAGGCCCACATCGATGTCCCCACGATGTCCCCCACGCCCCATTACACTCGGGACTGCGGGCCTGGCGCGCTGGCCGCGTGTGGCCACGGCGGCGCTCCTCGCTCGCGCACCACCGCTGCGTAACTGATCCCTCGTTGCGCGTGGTGGAGCACCCGAGTTTCCCAGTAAGCCGCTGGCGGTGCTGGTGACCCAGCGTGGAGATCACGGCTCGCCGCGGGCGAGGAGATCACCTGCGACGCCATCGCGTTCCGCAAGCTGTCCGATGAGCAGCTCCTCGCGCTCGAGCGCAGCAGAGAGGGGTCGTCACCGCCATCCGCGCCTGGGCCACAGTGCGGTGGTGGCGCGGGCTACGGCGCGCCGCTGTCCGTGGCGGTGGCTCCCGGCGTCGAGCGGCTGGTCCTCGCCGGGCCGCGGTCGGAGGTCGACGAGATCGACGCGCAAGAGCGAGTGGTCATCACCACCGAGCCGGTGGCCACCGCGGCCACCGACGGAACGCTGGTCACCGCCAGTGGCCGCGGCGAGGTCGAGATCGCCGTGATCGCCGTCGACGCCTGGCGGCGGGGGCATCGACGGCAAGCTGTGGTGACGTGGACCACCCATCGGCCCGCCACCGCCAACGCCAACGACGTCCTCGAGCCGGAAACCCCCATCACGCTCGCCAGCGGCGAGAGGCCTTTTTCGCGCCCGCGCCGCGCGACCATGGTTGGCCCGGCGCCGTGCAGGTCCGCGTCGAGTGGAGCTTTCCCGCTTCCGCCCCCGGTGACCTCGACCATGGTCAACCTGCCGGTGCAGCGCGCCTCGGCCTGCCCGATCCGAGCTTCCTCAATAGCTTAACGATCTACGAGCGCAAGGCGGCGAGCCCACCTTGGCCTGCCTGGAGAAGGACTCGCCGACCGCGCGCTTCGTTCGGTCGTATCGGCTGGGGGCTACCCAGCCGCCGGTGGCGGTGCTGCCGCCAGCATCCGTGCCAAACGCCGTCGGCGTGTTCGGCGTCGGACCTGGCGTGGTGGTGGCCAACGCGGACGGCACCTACCAGGGCGTGTTTGGCATCCCGTCCGGAACCGTGTGCCAGGATCAGTGCGCAGCGCCGGCCCGGCGACGTCCTTGGCATGACTGCCGGCTCTCTTTCACCCAGCTGCCGGGCTCTTCGCGCAAACTAAAATCGCGCAGGGCCTCACCAGCGCCTCGTCGCTATACGCCGCTGGCCGGAGGAGCTAAGCGCGTTCGTCGCCCCACCGACGGCACCGGTAACTGAGCGCGAATCGTCTGCGTCACCGATCGGAGACCGCAGCGCAACGCAAGATCGCCGCCACCGTCAACACCACTAGCTCAACCAGCTCCCTCCTCTTGCTCGTCAGACACCCCATCGAGCGTCGACGAGAGCGGCGCCTCGCCGGCACCGGCTTTGCGCCCTCCGGCGGCGAAGCTCGCCCGCTCACCACCGAGGTCGACGCCACCGGCTTTGTCATCGTCTAGTCCGTCCTGAGCAAGCCCGAGCGCCAGCTACCGGCTGTTAGAGCGCCTCCGCATCCCCGCGGTCGCGGCGCCGCCACACTTCATCAGCGGCGCGTTCGACGCCGAAACGGCGAGACCAAGATCTCGCCTGGGACATCATCGCGAGGATCTCGGCCTGCCGACCCGCGCCGTCCAGGTGCTGCTCGGCGCCCGCCCGACGCCCGCCTCTCAGGCCGCTTCCCCCATCCCGGACAATGATGATCTGGCCGCCGATCTCGACGGCGATGGCGTCGCCGAGATCATCGGCTACAGCAACAACAGCGTCAGCGTCCAGCGCCTGGGCAGCCTCGTGAAGTGACCCCTTTGTGGTCCGGCTCGCTCGCGTCCGCCTGCCGGACGCATTCCCGCCAACTCCAGATCTGTTGTCCAGTATCGACCTCGAATTTCTATCGGTCTCCCACTGGTCCCCATCGGTCCCCACTGGGCCCCGCGGGTCCTCCACCGGCCCCGACCGGCGCGACCGCGGGCGGCTAACCCCCGGCGCCGGCAGGGGCGTCAGGTGTCAGGCCCCCGGGCGGCGCTGCCAGCGGGCGACGCCGACCGCGCGCGTGAGCTCGGCGGAAATTCACGGCGCGCGTGGAACCAGCCGCAGCGCTCGCGGATCGTGGCCGGTGGACGAGGCGCGTCCCGGGTGGGATCACGACGCCCGCCGCGGCGCACGCCGCCAGCCAGCGCGCCAGGTCCACCCCGGCGCCACCTTGGCCCACAGCGCAGATGCGCGCCGCGTGGGCATCCTCCGTCGCGAGCAAGCCTCGCGGAGCTCTCGGGTCAGCGCGGACACCGCAAGTCGCGGCGCTCTTGTAGAGCACCTGCATGCCCCGCACGCGGCGCGCCAGCCCCGTCCTCGATGAGCTCCGCCACGCGGCCTCCATCGCCTGGCTGTCCTGCTGGTTCATCGCCGCGCGCCGAGATGCTGGGCCGCTCGATCACTGCCTCGGGCGGCGCGTGATAAAGCCCTGCCGCAGCCCCCGGCGCCAGCACCTTGGACAGCGCTGCCGATGTACACCACCTGCTCTCGTCGTCGCCTTCCGCCAGCGGCGCCACCACCGGCCGGGCTGTGATAGTGGGACCGTGATCGTGGTCGTCCTCCAGCACCAGCAACCGGTGTCGTCGGGCCAGCGCGCGCCCAGCGCCAGCCGCCGGCGGGGGCCTAAGGTCACCGTGGTCGGTACTGGTGGTGCGGCGTCACATAGACCGCCGCCGAGATCGGGGCCAGCCGCCGCGAGGCGCGCCGCGCCGGACCTTCCAGCAAGCTGGCCAGCGTCCACACGTCCAGCCCCTCGCGATCCACCGGCACCGGACGAGCTTCGCGCCCGCCAGCCGCAGCGCGTTCCACGCCGGCCCGTAGCCAAAGGACTCGACCGCGACCCGCGCCCCGCGCGGCGCAGCGCGCGCACAGATCCAGCGCCATCGGCACCCCGGGGCGTCACCAGGTTAACGCGCAGTTGCAGTGGCGGCACGCTGCGCGCTGCGGACCACCTCGGCCAGCGCCGCGCGCAGCGCCGGGTGCCCCCTGCGGATCGCCGCCATAAGCTCAGGAGCGAGCGCGAGCCGCGGCGTTCCACCCGGCGCCACGCTCGCGCCAGCGCGTCGGTGGGGAACGCCGCGGATCGGGGACGCCGGCGGAGAACGCCATCGGCGACGCCCCGCCCTCGCGCGCCCGGTCCGGGAAACCGGACCACGGCCCAGTCGCGCAGCCTCGGCGGCAGCGCCGGCAAGGCGTGTCCGCGTCAAAACCCAGCTGCGCGGCGCCCTCCGCTTGGCCGCCCGCGCCACCGGCAAGGTCTTCGCTCACGAACACCCCGCGCCGGCCGCGTCACACGTGGAAGCCGTGCGCCTCCAGCTCGCCCAGCGCCGCCAGCACCGTGTTGCGATGCACCCCAGCGCCGCCGCCAGCGCGCCGGCCAGCTGGGCAGCCGCTGCCCTGGCAGCCAGCGCCCGCGCTCCAGCTCGCCCGCCAGCGCCCGGGAGCAATGGCGATGAACGCCGCCCTCGGGCGACCGGCAAGGCTGAGCGAAGGCAAGGGGGCATCCAGCTGGTCCAGGACATTCCAAAACTGGGTCTACCCTGCTGGACAGCGTCCTGGATATCTCGGTCGCGTGCGCGCCCAGAATTCGCGCGATGTCGGACACGAGGCGCGGGAGCTTCTGGCCGCCCAGAGCACGTTCATGCGCCGTCGGCGGCGATGGCGCGCCCCGTCCTGCACCGCGGCGTGGTGAGACGACCACCTGGTCTTCCACCTCTCGCCCAAGGGCGAGAAGACCAGCCTGATCTGACAGCCGGTGGTGGCCGCCGCGAGGAGCTGTAGTTGCCCAGTGCCACGCACCTTCGACCGGTGGGCCCCGCCACCACGCACCACCGAAGCGTGCAGGTCCATGGCGTGCCCCAGGAGATCACCGGAGCCCAGCGCGCGCCGGGCGCGCTGCGGGCCCTGATGGAGAAGCTGCAGCCGCAGGGCGGCCACCGCGCCATCACCCACGACGATCCGATGTACCGCGTTCAGGTCGGCGGACTCTCCCGTCTTCGGCTTGCCATGACCCAGCGACCGGCAAGGCCAAGCTCGCGCAAACCGCAAGCCCAAACAGGACATCCCGACGCTGCTCGAACAGCGCCTGGCGTCGCGGCGACCCCGGCGACGTACGCGCCCTAGAGCTTGTCCGCGCCGCCAACCGCTGGCGCCGAGCCCTCTTCCTCACCGGCCCGCTGCACGGCTGCACCCTGCACGCCCTGGCTCCGCCTCCGACGCCCCGCGGTGGCGACCTCCTGGGGGGCAATGCTGGAACAGGGCATCTCGCCAGCGCGCTGGTGCGTGCGGCACGTCTTCCGCCGCTGGGGGCGCCCGCGATCCAGACGGCCCCTCATCGGCAGCGCCCGCGCCTTCTCAAGCACCAAGGGCCTGGCCCTACGACGTCATCGTGGCCCGGGCGTGGCGCAGGCGCAAGGACGCAGGCCATGGTCAGCCTTTCCTGAATCCCCGCGGTGCGAGACACCGCCCGCGCTCATGCTGGCCACCCGCGGCTCCCAGGAGTTGTCGCCCCCCTTGGCTTCCGTGGGAGAGCGCGACGCTCGTCCCCCGCGCCATCCCCTCCATCGAGATGGTGCTGGTGGCAAACCGCGTAGCGCAGGCGTCGCGTGCACGGCTATGCGGCGGGCGGCCATTGCCTCGGAACCCAGCCCGCGCATGGAATTCACCGGCGGATACCAGAGCTCGCGCTCGTCATCACCGCGTCCAAGCTGCGCTGCGGCCTTGTCGCCCACGTCCCGTGCTGGTCTGCGCAACGCCGATGCGCCGGCGGCGCGTACCTGCTCGAGCGGGCCCCTGGAGAGGAGCACGCCAGCCGCGCGCAGCAGGTGGACCCTCGCGCCGTCTGCCACGCCGTCGCGGACGAGCACGCGGCCCTCCGCGCCACGTCAGCGATGGAGAGATCGGGCTCAAATGCTCGAGGACCGTCCACAATGTCGGCGCAAACGTTGGCCCTATGAGCACCCGGTTCCGGTGTATCCCGCGACGTCGAACCAAGAGCTCCGGCGTGAGCACGTCCTCCTCACGATCCGGAGCGTGCCCTTGGGGACGCGCAGCGTCGAGCCCGCGAAGCGTTCATACCTCGCCGCACGTCGTTTGATCTGGGAACTCGGTCCCTGTCGGTGACAGGTCGATCGACGCACCGCCTGATGGCCATGGAGCCGGGCGAGACGCCGGTCTTTCGAGCCACGCTGCCAGTGGCTGCCCAGTAGGCGCGGACACGCCCTGAGGGCTGCGGGCCACCAGCCGCACGGGCCGATCGGCGTACCGCGGCGAGCGATGCACGCCGAGCCACGTCGTCCGCATGGCGAGCACGCGGAGGTCCCCTTCGTCCATGCCGAGGACAGCCGCGTGCAAGAGCGGGGTGGAGCGCCGGTGTCGGCGCCTTGCCGAGGTCGGCGCCGCCGTGCGGGCGCAGCTCTTTCCATCTCGCACGACCACACGGCACGCACCACTCACTCGCGCGCCGTCAGTCGGTGCCGCGATCGCTGCGCGGGTGTCTTGCGGCCGGCCTCAAACGCGCCATCATCGAGATGGGCTGCACTCGCTCGCAGGCCGCGAATCGGTGCCTAGGCGGAGTCGGCCGTTGTTGATCCAGTCTGCCCAGGTCGAGCCCCAGTGCGCCGAGCCCGCCAGAATGCAGCTCTGGGACGCCCTCGAAGCGCAGGCCGAGCCAGCTGAAACCCCGATGACACCGCTCGAAGCCAGGCCGCGGTCGAAGGCTTGATCGTGGGGGCGGGGTAACATGGCTGCTCGCGTATCGGATAATCCGAACCAATTTTGCGGTTTCTTTGCAGGCGCCTTCGTCAAGCCCCCGAAAAACAACCTCCGGTCGGCCGCCAGATTCCGCCGACGCCCGACATCAACCGTCTGGCAGTTTCACGATGGCGCGCTTTGCTCGTCGGGTTCCTGGCTTGGGGTTCGTTGGACTCGTTGGGTTCGGGCTCGTCCGACACCGCCGGTGCGGGTGGTGTCGAGCGGCGGAGTGGAGGAGTCGGCGATCTCGATCTTAGCGTCGTACCGCTTCCAGAGCTAAGGCGCTGGGCGAGGGTGCGGACGGTCAATGGCTGCGGGCGCCGCCGCGCGGCAGGCCCTTGTGGCCCGTTCCCGGTCCTGTATGTCCTGGATGGGGCATCGATCAGGACTTCCGGCACCTACGTCAGCGGACTGGCCCAGCTTGCGACGATCGCGGGCGGCGTTCGAGCCGCCGATCGTGTTGGATCTCGACGGTGCAGCGCTACCGAGCGGATCTGCCGGCGCTCGATCTGCGGTCCGCCGCCCGAGGACACCTCCGGCGGGTCCGCCGCGTTTCTGCCTTGTCTCCGACGAGGTGGTGCCGTTCGTCGAGGCGCGGCTGCGCGTGACGTCGCGCCGCATCCTAGCCGGCGAGTCATTGGCCGGGCTCTTCCGTCGTCGAGACGCTTTCGCGGTCGCGCCTGCGCCTTTATGCCGACCACATGTGGTGAGCTGCAGCCTCGTGGTACGGCGACCGCCGCCTGAGCAAAGAGGTCGCGACGCGCTTCGGTGCGGCGAACTTCGGCCGGCGACGCGCCTGTCCGTGGGGCTACGGCCGCAGAAGGCGGCACCATGCAGCGGGCTCGATGAGCTTGTCGCGGCCCGGCCGCGCTGCCCGCGGCGAAGGTCTCGGTCACCCTGGATGATCGCCGCACCAGCCACGCGCGATGACTATCTACCACCCGGTGATGCTCGCCGCGCTGTCCGCGCTTTTGCCGGCGCCGCCGCCCTCGTTCGCGCCAGGCGGCTACTGGTTCATGACCGAGGGCGCCTCGCCCCCCGGGTGGACACCGCCGAGCCAGCCGTAGCCCGCCGCTCGCCTTCGAAGGTGAAGGTCGCGATCACCGCCGCCACCGTGACCGGCAACTTCGTCTATCTGGCGAGCTCGTTGCTGTCACGAGCCAACGCCTGGCCAGCGGCATCCGCCTGCGCTACCATGCCGCCCGATGTCCGACGAGCCATCCAGCGCGACGAGCTATCAAGACGTGCTGGCAGCGCTTCACGGCGAGCCCCTGCCGTTCACCCCTGGGACGTCGAAGATGCTCAGGTTCATGCTCGAGCGAGAGCAGGGCTGCGATGCCGAGATCACCACGGCTGGACTCACTGTCTGGTATGGCGAAGGAGGCTCGCGCTACTCCATGCCGGTCGCGCCGGGCGTCGTCAGCTTTCTGCGGGCCGGCGTGGACCTGTCCGAGCGCCGCCACCTGAGCCAGCGGATGGGCCCTGCCATCGTCCCAGAGGTCGGCGGCTTCCCCGCGTGGGGGTTCGGCTCGCGCCACGTGCGGCTCGACGTCACGGATGAAAAGATCCTGATCCGGATCCGCACCTCGGAATCGGAGCTCTCCGCTCTTGGCCCAGAGGTCCCAATCGAGGGCCGCCCCGCTGTGATCCTCGATCGCGCGTGTCCGCACTGCGGACAGGTGCCGGAACGCTATCGCGTGCTCAGCGACGGCTCCCTCGTCTGCCTGGCATGTGGCCGCTCTTCTTCACCATGATTCGCGAGCTGACCGATGCGAGGTCGTAGCAGCCACGATTCTCAGTAAGATCGATGCAGCCACGGTCGTCGTTGCTGACATATCGATCATCTGACCTCAATCAGCCGGTTTTGACGCCCTGCTAGCTACGCCAGAAGCAATGGCTACAACCGCCGTGCGGCGCGAACAAGCTCGGCGGCGATCGACAGCAAGAGATCCTCACGAGGGGTGGCGAGCTCGCGAAAGGTGTCGGGGGAGTCTGCCGTCAGGAGCGCCTGGCGGTTCACGCGGACGTAGTCATAGAGCGCAGCAGCGTCGGCGGAGTCGCTGCCGTCGGGGTTCGAGGGGAAGCGCCAGCCGAGGGATCGATCCGGGATCAAGAAGCACGAGACGGTGATGGACGAGGCCGAGGGCTCGAAGAGGAAGTAGGGCACCTCGAGCTGGCTCTCGACGCCGCTTCGCAAGAGCGCGACTTGCTCCACCTCGAGGCGGCGGCGGACATAGGCGAGCTGAGGGACCAGGCGCGAGGGGGGCCGAGGGACCAGGCTTCGCCGACATAGGAGCTGCCGCGGACGAACAGGCGAAACGTCGCGTCCTCGAGAGAGGCGTGCTCCTCGTGCAACGCGCGCAACGGGACGAAGGCGCCGCTTCTGTCGTCGATGATTCCAAGCTCGAAGAGCGGATGCATGAAAGTTCCTAGAGGCTCTGAAACAGCTGCACGATACTACGCATGATCGCCTTGGGGATCGCCGGGGTGCCGGGGTCGGGAAAGAACTGCGCGAGTCGAACGTCGCTGCCCACCTTGGACAGACCGACGAAGTATCCGCCGATGGTGGTAGTGGCGCGGCCGGTGGCGGCGGCGGTGGCGGCCTCGGCTGCGATGCGAGGATCGGCGAGGATGGCGTTCATATCGAGGAGGATCTTGGTGTCGGCGGTGCCGAGTGGCCACATGGTGCTCTCGGTGCCGCGGCCGGCGTTGCCCATGGTGAGGGCATACTCTTCGAAGGTGTGGGCGGCCTTCCAGTGGGCGAGGTCGTTGGCGGTGGGGACGATGTCGGTGGCGCCAGCGCGCGTGGTGTTGATGACGGCGCCGCCGACCTGGCTGCCGGCGACCACGGGCTTGAGGCCGGCGCGGTTGCCGGCGCGGTAGAAGTCCTCGGCGAACTTCATGGCATCGGCCCAGCCGGCGGGAGCGGCGTAGCGGAAGAACTCGCCGATCTCGGCGGGCTTCTTCCAGCCGAGGCGCGTGGCCTGCGCGAGGAAGTCCTTCAAGATGGCGACGGGGGCGGCGTGCGCCTCGGCGTGCGCGAGGATCTTACCCAGCTCGGCGATGGATCCGAAGTGAGCCGCTGCGGAGCGAATGCTGGCCCCAGCACCCGCCTGCTCGCAGAAGCCGCGTAGGAAGGCGGTAGTGGTGTTGGGCGTGGTCAATAGATCAAGGAGATCGGTGGGGCTGAGATGCCTGCCAACCTCGGCCAGCGCCTTGGCGCCGAAGTCGCCGAGGGCCTGCTCACCCACCTCATCGACGAAGGCCTTGAGCTGCGCGGGGGTGATCGAGTCCGTGATGGTCTTGAGGCCGTCGGCGCCGAAGGCGGTCTTGAGGCGAAGCAAGACGTCCTTGCCGAGCGTGTCGGCGAGGTCGCGGAGCATCACCGGCGACAGGTGCTCGGCGAGCTCCTTGAGGGCGGGTGCGCCGAGATCGGTGACCAGCCGCTGGATCACCAGCCCGTCGAGATCTGCGCCGAGCTTCTTCAAGATGGCAGGCGTCAGGTCGTCGGATAGCTGCTTGATCGCGGTGCCGCTCTGATCGCCCACGAGCTTCTTCTAAGATGGCAGGCGTCAGGTCGTCGGATAGCTGCTTGATCGCGGTGCCGCCGAGCTCGCCTGCCAGCTTCTTCAAGATGGCGGGCGTCAGGTCGTCGGACAGCTGCTTGATCGCTGTGCCACCGAGCTCGCCTGCCAGCTTCTTGAGCACGACCTCACCGAGGTCGTCGAACAGCTGCTTGACGGCTGTGCCGCCGAGCTCGCCCGCGAGCTTCTTGAGCGTGGGGCCGCCGAGCGCGTCCATCAGCTCCTTGACGGCATAGCCGTCGAGGTCCTTGGCGAGGTTTCTGAGCGCGTCTTTTCCGAGGGAGTCGAAGTACTCCTTGATGGTCACGCCGCGGAGGCCGTCCAGGAGCTTCTTGACGGCCTCCTGGCCGAGCTGCTCGTTTAGTTCCTTGACCACCGATGGAGAGACAGTGCGGAGGAGCTTCTCGATCGCCTCCTTGCCGAGGTCGGTGGCGACCTTCTCGATGGCCTCGCCGCCGAGCTCCGCGGCGAGCTTCTTGAGGGTGCGCTCGCCCAGCTCCTCGATGAGGCGTTTGATGGTGGCGCCGGAGAGGTCCTTGGCGAGGGTCTTGAGCGCCTCCTTGCCGAGCTGCTCGAGCAGCTCCTCGGCGGCCTCGGCGCCGACCTCGCGGATGAGCTTTCCAGCGAGTTCTTCGCCGATCTCCTCGGTGAGGCGACGGACGATGCGCTCCGCCACCTCCTCGCCCAAGGCACGGGCGATGCGCTCGGCGAGCTCCTCGCCGACGATCTTGGCCAGCCACTTGAGCGCGGTCTTGCTGCCGCCCTTGAGCGCCTTGATGATGGCCTTGAGGCCATCGCCAAAGAGCGGGATGAGGCCGAGGAAGGCCACGGCGCCCATGAGCAGGTTGAGCCACCACGGGCCCTCCCCCCACAGCGGGCGCCAGATCCAGTACTTGAAGACGTCGCGGATGTCGCCGTAGACGAGGACACCGGCGATCACGTCGGCGATGAAGGCGACGACTCCGCCGCCGTAGCCGGGGATGGCGGTCTCGCCCCACAAGAAGCCCCAGATGAGGTTGATGACCTGCGCGCCGAGCCAGACGGCGGCGCACACCACCACGCCTACGACGTAGATCACCGCGGCGAGGATGCCGCCGATGATGGTGCCCCAGACGCGGCCGAGCTTCTCCTGAAACCACTCGAGGACGCGCTGCGCCAGATCGTCAAAGAAGTTCCACAGGTCGCCGAGCCAGCCGCGCGAGGAGGTCTCGCCTTGATCGCGGCGCTTGGCCTCGGCCTTGGCGGCGTCGTAGTCGGAGACGGCCTGCGCCTGGCCGGCAGAGATCTTGGTGGAGGCGAGCGCGATCTGGTCATCTTCCCAGGCGAGCTGCTCGTCGACGGCCTTGGTGAGCTTGCCGAGGACCTCGGCGACGGCGGCGTCGAGCTCCGCGTTGCGCGGCGAGCGCGCGATCGGCTTGCGCGAGCTCGGCCTCGACGCCGCTGCGAGCGACGCTCTCGGTCTGCGACTCGGCGGCGGCGCACGCCTCGGCAAAGCGAGCGCCGATGGTGGCTAGCTGCGCGGCCTGGCGCGACACGGCCTCGGCAGCGGTCTGCGCCGCCTCGGTGACCTTCGAGGTGAAGCCCTCGACGACGCCCTGCGCGTGGGAAGTGAACGTGGCGGTCGTCTGCTCGACCTGGGCGATGCGCGGCGCCGCGTGCTGGCTCCACAGGCGTGCTAGCTCGGCGGCGACTTGCTGGTTGACGTCGGCGAGCAGCTCGGGCGGTGCGTCGGGAGACTCGGCGAGCGCGGCGTCGTAGTCGGCCTTGCAGCGCTCGTAGCTGGTGGCGAGCGAGGTGAAGGACTGCTCAACGGAGGCGGTCAGCTCGCTCGCCTTGGCCTCGATGGCGGCCGCCTCGCTCTCGGCCTGCGCGGTGAGCGACCTGGTGAGCTCTTGCTCTCGGCTGCCCAGAGAGGTGCGCGCTTCGCTGGCGCGCGCGTCGATCTCGGCGAGCGCCTCGGCGGCCTTGCTGTCGAGCGAGGAGCGGACACCGGTCCGCATCTCGGACAGCTTCTGCTTGGCCGCGGTGCGAGCCTGGCCGAGCGCGTCGAGCGCGCTCTCAAGATGGGAATCGACGCCGGAGAGCTGGGAGGTGCCCGCCTTGCGCACCTCGGCGGCTGCATCGGCGCGCCGGTCTGCACGCACTGCGCGGCGACCTCGTTGGCCACGCGGCGCGCGATGTCCCGCTGACCAGCCGCCAGAGGAGCATCGCCGCCACCGCCTTCCATCTTGGCGAGGGCTCGAGCCCGCTCGGCGCGCACCGCTGACCGCGAGATGGCTCGCTGCGCCTCGGCCTCCACCCCTTGGGCGAGGCGGGCGCGCGCCGTCTCCACCGCCGTCCTCGCGGTTTGCTCGCGCGCGGCGAAGTCGGCGTCGAGCTGGGCGGAGCGCGCGGTGAGCTTGGCCTCGACGGCGGCGCGGGCGGCCTCGCTCTTGGCGCGGACCTGCGCCCGGGCCCGCCTGGGCATCCGAATCGAGCTGCGAGCGCGCCGCGGCGACCGCGGTGATCGCGCGCGCGGCTTGTTGCGCGGCGCTGGTGCGCAGGAGCGCGGCCGCGGCGGTGGCCGTGCTCTGCAACGTCGCGGTCTGCTGGGCGCCCTGCTCTCTTGCCCGCGCCACCCACTCCGCCGGGCTCGCCAGCGAGGGCGCCGCCGGCGAGGCAACGGGCGGCGCGGGGGCCGCCGCGGCGGGCTGGCGCGAGGCGGTCTCGGCCGGCGCGGCGGCGGCCGGCGCGCTGGTCGCGGAGCGACCGCCGCCCGCGGGCGCCGCGGCTGGCTTGGCCTTGAGCGCCGAAGCCTGGACCGGAGGAGGCTTGGGCGGAACGGCCGCGGGCTTGGGATTCCTGGCGGAGGCCTTCGCCGCTGATGGGAGGTCTCCGAGCAGCGCGGCCTCGGTGGTGCCGGGGCCGGTCTTGGCGGGCGCCGCGGCGGCGGGCGCCGCGCCGCGAGAGAGCGGCGCCGTGGAGCCGCCGGCCAGGCTGGCGCGCCGGGCGGCGAGGTGGCTCGGCGAGGAGATCGTGCGGAAGCTGCCATCAGGCGCCGGGGACGCCGCGCGCTTGGCGGCGCGCTGTTCATCGGCGCGGTGCAACGCGCTCTGCATGCGGCTCTCGGCGGCGTGCGCTTCTTGCTCGTGCGGATCATGTGGCGAAGAC
>JADJJK010000034.1 GCA_016706545.1 Myxococcales bacterium | reverse complement strand
GCTCAGGCCGCTCGGCCGCTCAGGCCGCTCAGGCAGCAGCGCTCCCTCCGTCTGCCGCTGCGTCGCTGCTCTCTGCTGCGCTGCGCGCCGAGGTGATGGAGCTGGCGCCAGAGCTCCTCGTCTTGCCGGCGCTCGATAGCGTCGCGGATGCTGCGGCCTGGTCCGCCTCGAGTGACGGCGTGGTGTCGGAGTCGGCGGTGCGCGCCGCCATGGTGGGCCTCGCTGCGCTCGGGGGTCTCGCCCCATGTGCTGACGTCCTGGGTGGTGGCGGGCTCAGACGAGCTGCTCGAGCTGGCGGCGTCGACAGATCCCTCGCAGATCCCCGGTGCGCTCTTGCCCCTGCTGTACCCGCCGCTGGCGGCGGCGCTGCACGAGCTGGTGTTGACCGCGCCGCTCTACGGCTACGGCGTGGCGCTGCGGCGCGGCCCAGCCGGCGTGGTGGCGGCGCTGGTGGCGCTGCCACCGCCGCGCCTGCCGCTCCAGGTGGAGCGGCACGGGCAGCGCGCCGTGGTCACCGCGCGCTGGAACCACCCAGTGGCGCCAGCGGCGTTCCTGGTGACCCCGCGCCGCTCGCTGCGCCTGGCTTCGCAGCGGGTGGGTGACGAGGTCCGGGTCGAGGTGCCGTGCCACAGCCAGCTCGCGGACCTGGAGGTGAGCAACGGCGGTGGGATGTTCGTGTCCGTCGTGGACATCTGCAACCAGGCCGAGCCGCGCTGGAGCGCCAGCACGGGCGACATCGGCCCCAGCGCCGCCACCCTGGTGGAGATCGAGCAGCGCTCGTTCGAGCTGCTCAACCGCGAGCGCCGGCGCCACGGCCTGCTGCCGATCTCGTGGGATGCCACCGCCCAGACGATGGCGCGCTGGCACGCGCTCGACCTGGCTCGCCATGAGCTGGTCAGCCACGTCGGCTCCGACGGCAACACGCTCGAGCAGCGCGTGGCGCGCGCGGCGCTGCCGGCGTGGCGCACGTTCGAGAACGTCGGCCGCGCTGGCGGTCCTGGCCAGATGCACCTGGGCTTCATGACCAGCCCCGGCCACCGAGACAACCTGCTCGAGCCTCGCGCTCGGCTGGGGGCCATCGGCGCCTCGCGGTCCGCGTCCGGCGAGCTGTACCTCACGCAGGTCCTGTATCAGCCAAGGCCCATGCGCCGGCTGTAGCTCACTGCAGCCGGACGCGAGGACGGCTGCTGCCGGACATTCACTGCAGCCGGACGCGAGGCCGGCTGCTGCCGGAGATCGAAGCGGCCGCGCCCGAGGGCAGCGCCGCGGGAGCCGCCACGTTGACGGTCACCGTGGCCGTGGCCGTGCCGCCGCGGCCGTCGCTGAGCACGTAGGTGAACGTGGCCGCGCCGACGAAGCCAGAGGGCGCCGTGAACACCGCCTGGTTGGCGGAGATGGTCACCGTGCCCGTGGAGGGGACGCCCACCGAGGCCAAGGTCAGCGGGTTGCCGTCCACGTCGCGGTCGTTGGCCAGCACGTTGAGCGTGGTGACCACGCCGGCGGTCGCGGTGAAGGTGTCATTGACCGCGGTCGGCGGGTCGTTGACCGCGGTGACCGAGAGGAACGCGGTGGCGGTCGAGCTCTGGCCATCGGCGTCGCGGACGCGATACATGAAGTTGTCGGTGCCGCTGTAGTTGGCGTTGGGCGTGTACTGGATCTGATTGCCCACCACCACCGCGGTGCCGCGGATGGAGCCGGCGACCAGGGTCACGGTGAGCGGAGCGTCGCCGATGCCAAGGTCGTTGGCCAGGACGGACAGGAGGGTCGCGCCGCTGTCCTCGATCACGACGAAGTTGTCGGTCTGCGCCGACGGCGTGTCGTTGACGGCGGTGACGGTGACGGTGACGGTGGCGGTGGCGGTCTCGCCGTCCTCGTCTTGCAGCGTGTACGTGAAGCTGTCGGTGCCGCTGTAGTTGGCGTCCGGCGTGTACCGGACCTCATCACCCACGCGCACCGCGGTGCCACGCGGCGGATCCGAGACGTCAGCGAGGACCACCGGCGCGTCGCCGCCGCTGTCGTTGGCGCGCACCGCGACGAGGACCACCCCGTCCTCGAGCACGGTGGCGACGTCGTCGAGCGCCACCGGCGTCGAGTTCACCGCCGTCACCGCGACCCGCACGGTGGCCGTGGCGGTGTCGCCGTCCCCGTCACGCAGCGTATAGGAGAAGGAGACCTCGCCGCCGATGGTGCGCACCGGCGTGTAGCGCACGGCCTGCCCCTCGATGCTGGCGCTGCCGACCGCGGGCGTGGAGACCGAGAGCAAGGTCACCGGTCCATCGCCCAGCCCCAGGTCGTTGGCGAGCACCGCCACCAGCACGGACTGGTCGCCGAGCACCGCCGCCGCGTCGTCCACCGCGGTCGGGAGGTCGTCCACCTCGGTGACGTCGATGGAGACGGTGGCGCTGGCCACCTGGCCGTCAGCGTCCGTGATCTCGTAGGTGAACAGGTCCAGGCCGGCGTAGTCTGGCGACGGCGTGTACACCACCTGATCGCCGAGCACCACGACGGTGCCGTGCGGCGGCGGGCTGACGTACGTGAGCGTGGTGGGCGTGTCGCCGAGCTGGTCGTTGGCCAGGACGGGCAGGAGCGCGCCGGCGGTGTCCTCGGCCACGGTGAAGCTGTCGTCGCCAGCGGCGGGCACGTCGTCCACCGCGAGCACGGTGATGGACACGGTCGCGCTCGAGGTCTGCCCGTCTCCGTCCACGACGGTGTACGACAAGCTATCGCTGCCGCTGAGCCCCGGCGCGGGGGTATAGACCAGCGCGTCGCCGGCCACGGTCACCACGCCGCGCGCGGGCGCGGTCACCGCGGCGATGCTCACCGGCGCGTCGCCCAGCCCCAGGTCGTTGGCGAGCACGGCCACGGTCACCGCCTGGTCCTCGCTGGTGGTGGCGACGTCGTCCCTCGCCTCGGGGACATCGTTGTCCGGGACGACCTGCACGGTCACCGTCGCGCTGGCGGTCTCGCCGTCGGCGTCGGCCACCGTGTACGTGAACGCATCGCTGCCGGCGTAGTCGCCAGCGGGCGTGTAGCGGATCACGCCGCCGTCGCCGAGCACCGCGGCGCCGTGCGCTGGCGAGCTCACCGCGATCACCGCGGCCGGCGCGTCGCCGAGCTGGTCGTTGGCCAGGACCGGCAGGTCCGCGGCGCCGTCCTCGATGACGGCGGTCGCGTCATCGTGGGCCACCGGCACGTCGTTGACCGGGGTCACCGTGATCACGACCTGGGCGGTGGCCTGATCGCCGTCGGCGTCCACCAGCGTGTAGCTCACGAGCTCGGGCCCGTGGTAGTTGGGCGCCGGGGTGTACGCGACCCGGTGGCCGATCACCGCCGCGGTGCCGTGAAACGGCGCGGACACCGAGAGCACCGTCACCGGCGCGTCGCCAAGGCCGCTGTCGTTGCCCAGCACGGAGATCAGCGCCTCGCCATCCTCTTGCACGCTGGCGTCGTCATCCTGCGCGACCGGCAGGTCATCGACGGACAGCACCTCGAGCTCCACCGTGGCGGTGGAGGTCTGGTCGTCGGCGTCGCGGATCGTGTACGAGAACGAATCGGGGCCGTGGTAGTTGGCGAGCGGGGTGTAGGTGAGCTGCTGGCCAACCTGTTGCACCGCGCCGTGGGTGGCCGCGGTGAAGGCCACGAGGGTGGTCGGCGCGTCGCCCAGGGTGTCGTTGTCGAGCACGCTCAGCAGGATCGCGCCGCTGTCTTCGGGAACGCTCGCGGCATCCGGGCGCGCGGTGGGGGTGGCGTTGATGCGCCAGGTGTGAGACGCCGGGGATGGATCTGCGCCGAGGCCGCTGACCGCGCGCGCCGCCAGCGTGTGCTCGCCGGGCGCCAGCGCTGCCAGCGCGAGCGGCGTCGCGCACGGCGCGAACGCGGCGCCATCGAGGCTGCATTCGAAGGTCACCGGCGACAGATCCGAGGCCAGCGCGAACAGCGCGTCGGTGGCGTCGGTGGGGCTCGGCGGCACCGCCAGGAACAAGGTGTCTGGCAGCTCGGAGCTGCCCACCGACCCTGCCTGGCTGCCGGTCACGCTGCGAGCGGTGACGCCCGCGCGATAGCGCAGGGCGAGCTGGGTGGTGTACGTGCCGGCGGTGCTGGCCACCACCGTGAAGGTGGCGTTGCCGGTCTCGCCCGGCAGCAAGGTGGCCAGCGTCCAGCGCACCACGCCGCCGGTCAGCGCGCCTGCGCCGCTGGCGGAGACCAGCGACGTGCCGGCGGGCAGGGAGGCCTCCAGCGTCGCGCCGGTGGCGAAGCCCGGACCGTCGTTGCGGTAGGCGATGGAGAACGTGAGCTCCTGGCTGGTGGCCGCGGTGGCCGCGCTGGGGGTCAGGCGGACCTGCGGCTGGTTCTCCGCCAGGTTGCACTCCGAGGCCAGCACGCTGCCGAGCAGGACGCGCAGGCCGTTGGTCCACGGGTGCGAGCTGATCGGGAGCTCGGTGCCGTAGTCGAAGCCCGCGAGGTAGGTGGCCCGGCCGTTGGCCGCGTCACCGTCGCGCGGCCCCGACAGGAGGAGCAGCCGCGACTGCGCTGCTGGCGCGCTGGCGGAGCCGATCATGCGGCTGGTGGCCGGGTGAAACTGAGAGCCCGGCAGGAGGCCGATCGAGTCCATCACGTCAGAGATGCCGCGGAACGAGCCGTGGACCTGCGCCAGCGGTTCGCTGGGCGTCCAGGTGCTGGTGGTCCACGGCGTGCCGCCGTCGTCCGTCAGCCCCGCGGTGGTGAGAAACAGCCCGTGCGGGCTGCTCTCGATGGCGCGCAGCGACTCCGCCTGCGCGAACAGGTGCGTGAGGTTGCCGGGGCCCAGCCACTCGCGGAGCTCGCGGACCACCTGCGCGGTCTTGGTCTTGTTGGCCCAGTAGTAGGTGAACGTCAGGTGGCAGAACGCTGGGCCGCCGTCGGCGTTCCACAGCGCGCCATCATGGCCGCTGTCGGCGGTGCCGGACAGCTCGTCTTCGTCCAGCAGATCGGGAGAAGCCATGCTCCACGCGGCGCCGGTGGAGTCAGGGATCCCGGCTGCGTTGAAGTTCTTGAACGCGATGGACTGGTAGCGATCCAGCCCCACCGCCAGGCGCGGGGCGGACGCCAGGTGCCGGGTTTGCTCGGCGAGAAACGGCGCCACCGCTTCATGCACGACGGTCACGCAGTCGTCCGCGAGCCAGGCATCCACGAGGGGCAGCGCCGCGGCGCGATCAGCGGCGGCGACGATGAACGGCCCGCCGCGGTAGCTCACCATGCCAAGGCTCGCCCCGGTCTCGCGGTTCTTTGTCGGCGCGGAGAAGTCCACGCCGTTTTGGGCTTTGCCCTCGGCCACTGCCCAGTACACCGGCACGCCTTGCGACAGGAGCCGGTAGACCAGCCCATAGGCTCGCAGCATCCCGTGGTCCTGCGACAAGGTGTCCATCGGAATGATGAGGCTGCCTGCCTCCATGGTGCCGACGACGAGCTGTTCTCGTTCACTCAGCGAACTGGAGGTGTCTTCGCCGGCACAAGCGACGAGACCCAGCATCAGGAACGCTCTTATCGGAAACGATGAAGTCGCGAAGCGGGTCCCCATAGCTAGTCAGAGTAGTAAGAAGCCATCGCTCTAGGTGAGTCTTTTCGAGAGCACGAACACGTTTATTGCGTCGCACAATGTCTGTGATGGTGAGGCCTCGAGGCGCAAGAAGAGCCCCCTTCCCACATGGTCAGCAGGCCGCCGGGAGCCGCCACGGTCACCACGCGCAACGGTGATTTAGCGAAACAGTTCCGGATGTATACAGAGACTCTGCGGGCCTTTTCGCGCGAGGTCTCCGAGGCTCTCCGTACGAAGTCTTTTGAGTAACACCTAGCGGCGAAGGTGCGATTTCGTGTACTCGCGCCCTGGTGTCGGTCGTGAGCTGCCATGCGGAAGAACGTCAATGGGAGCGCCGCGTGCCATGGTGATGGTGCGGGCCACTACAACGCTGTTCGGCGCTCGACGAAGACGCACGCACTGCACAGGCGCCGCGGCGCCTGCTGACCTATTCGCCCCAGACGTGTACTTCGATGAAGCGTACGAAGCGGCGATCCGCGCTGACGGCCGCCACCACCACCCCGCCGATATCCCCAGGAGCGCCGTCACGATTGGCGGTGATCCACGACGCGAGATATAGCTGCGCGGCGGGGCGTGGCCCTTGCGTGAGGTACGCGAGGGCGCCGTCGACTTCGTCCTGCGTTGGCATGCCCAGCTCGAGGCGACCCGAGAGCTCGTTGGCCAGCTCGCGCACGTTGATGGGATCGAACGTGCTCACGTTGGAGCGAAACCCGCGGTCGTACGCGGCGCGAAGCGAGGCCTGGGAGAGCACGCCACCTGCGCTGGTGACGCGCCCCTCCTGGATCCACACCGAAGAGGTGAGCGCGCCGGGGGCGCCCAGCAGGTCGACGAGCGGAGCCTGGATATCGTCCATCGCCACCAGCGCGACCGCCGCGTCCGTGTAGAGCGCGGCGAAGGCCGTCGCGTAGTGGATGGCTGGGCCGGTGAGGCCGTCTGTCCATCCCGGGTCGGACAGGCACGCGCCCAGGTGGCCGCGCTCCCCGGCGTCCACCGCGCCGTCGTCATGCAAGAAGAAGCCGATGGCGTTGCGCAGCTCGGCGCGGGTGACCACCTGGCCGGCGCCGCTGCCGGGCTGACGCGCGGCCTCGGTGGCGTGCTCGAACGCCGCGATGCTGGAGGGACCGCTGGCGCCGCTGCGATGACTCGACGGCGCAGCGACCGCGCTGCCAGCGAGTGACGCGAGGACGAGCGACGCGGGGACGAGCGACGCGGGGACGAGCGAACCACGGAGCGAACCACGGAGTGAACCACAGCGCCGCGTTGCCGCCGCGGCGTCACTGGACGAAGAAGACCTGCACCAAGACATCTCGAACTCCCAAGCTGGCGCCACTTCTGCCATTGCGCGGGCCCATCGGCAACCCTGCGTAGAGGACAACTGCGAGATCTTTGCCCGCCGAGAGATCGACCCTCTGCGGGCCGCTGGAGCGAGGGCGCGCTGTGTGGGGCAGCGCACCGTGACGCTCGAGATGCGGTGAGTTTGCTGACGATCTGCCATGCGTGAGACGGCGCTGCGACACAGCGCCTCGCCTTGCGACAGGCGAGACACCGCGGTGAAGCTGGCGCGCCTCACACGCTGGCGCGCGCCGCGTGCCAGCGTCCGCGTCGTGAGCTACACCGTGGCACCATGCCACGCAAGATCCTCGATGACGCCGCGATCCACCCTGCCATTCGTGAGGCGATTAGCTCGCACCATCGCGACATCATCGAGGAGGTGAGCGCCGCCATCGCGGCTCACCCGGTGGTGGTGGTGGGGATGAAGCAGAACCCCTTTCCCCGGCGCGCGTGCAAGCGCCTGCGGGAGAAGCAGATCGAGTTTCACTATCTCGAGTACGGCAGCTACCTGAACACCTGGCGGCGCCGCAACGCGCTCAAGATGTGGACCGGCTGGCCGACGTTTCCCATGATCTTCGTGCGCGGGATGCTGATCGGCGGCGCGCAGGATCTGGAGCGCTTGATGGCCAGCGGCGAGCTGGAGCGGCTCCTGGCCGGCAAAGAGGCGCAGGCGTAGCCGCGGCTTTTGGCGCTATCCGCGGTAGGAGTCGTCTTGCTCGATCTTCGAGAGCACCCAGTCGAACTCGCCGCGCGTCAGGTGCGCGCCGCAGTGCTCGCAGGCGCCGGCCATGCTCACGGTCAGCGGGGCGCCGCAGTTGCCGCACTTGGCCTCGGCCTGGATCTCGCCGCGTCGCTCCGACGAGCGGATCAGCGTCCAGTACTCGCTGTAGGCGCGGTCGCGGTTCTTGCTGCCCTTGACCAGCTCGCCGGTGGCGCTGCGCACCACGAAGTCCTTGCCCTTGGCCCAGATGCGGATCGTGAGCGCGTCGAAGTGGCGGTCTCTCACCAGCTTGCAGGTGGCGCTGTGGGTGATGCGCATGTTGTGCAGCGAGTTGCGCAGGCCGGCGCGCTGGTAGGCGTCCACCCAGTACTGCAGCGAGTCGTAGAGCCCGTCAGACACCAGGCCTCGCACGGGCGCCAGCTTGCCGAGCGACCAGGCCTCGTTCACCCGGTCGAAGATCATGCGCGTGCGCGCCAGCACCGCCTCCTCGCTGACCGCCGGATCGCTGTCCTGTAGCGCGCGCCAGCGGGCGTCGAAGCCGGGCTGGTGGACCGTTGGCAAGTCGGTGCCGCGCTCGCGCGCTTCGCTGGTGAGGGTGGGCTCGCGCTCGTCGATCGAGGCCAGCGAGATCTGCTCCACCGTCCAGTCGAAGCGCCCGTTGTCCACGGACTGCCCGCAGGCGGCGCACACCTGCGTTCCGGACGCGCTGGCTTGCCAGGGCGCGCCGCAGTTAGGGCACGGGAAGCCCTGGTCGGCGGGGGGGCGGCTGCGCGCGGTGGCCAGGCGGCCAAACAGCCAGCTCTCGACGGAGAAGTAGGTGCGTGGGGTCCCGCCCGCGGCCTTGTCACCAGCGGTGACGTTGGCCTCGAACTCGATGCCGATGCGCACGCGCGCCGGCCGGCCCTGCGCGTCCACTGGCTGGTCTGGGATGTCGACCCGGAAGGTTCGCATGGCGCCCACCACCACCGAGGCGACGGGCTGCCCGGCGGGCGCTCGCGTGAGCAGGGCGCGCTGCGCGGCGGTCATGACGTAGGGCGCCACCGCGGCCAGCTCCTTCTCGGAGCTGCGCGCGCGGTGCGCCGCCGAGAACAGGCGGAACGCGAAGTCCTCGAACACCACCTGCGAGAATCCGGGATCGAGGCGGCGCAGCGGCTCCAGGTCGATCGCGCGCGCCAGCTCCACCGGCGGACCGCTGTCCCAGTCCTTGTTCTGCGCCTTCTTGTAGGCGGAGTACAGGATGAAGCCAAAGACGATGGCCAGGATCGGCAGGCCGAGCTTGGGGTAGTAGATGCAGAGCCGGATCAGGTGGAACACCAGCTCGAGCAGCGCGCCGCCGTCGCCGCCGCTGTCACCGCCGCCGTGGCCTCCGCCCCCGGTGTAGCTCTCGCCGCCGCCGGGCCGCGCCGCGGCGACGCCAGCCAGCGCGAGGACGAGGGCCGCCGGCGCTGCCCACCGGGCCACGCGCAGCCAGCGGGGCGGTCGCGCGCTCACGACGCCCCCGCCTTGGTCGCGCGGCGCGCCGCGGGCTCGTCGAGCGTGTCAGGCAGCTCGTTGACGTCGTCGCTGCTGCGCGGCGCCAGCGCGCCCAGCGCGGCCGCGGCGCCACGCAGCACCTCGGCGACCCTGGCGCCACCATGGGGCATGGCCGCGGCCAGCTTCCGCTCCAGCTCGCCGCGCGCGCCGTCGCGCCACGCCGCCGGGACCCCGCTGTCCGCGAGCACGACCGCGTCCTGCTCCATCCATGACAGGTAGATGAGCACGCCGGTGCGCGCCCGGGTGTTGGCCACGCCGCGGTCGTAGAACGCGGCCTTGGCGCCGCGCTCCACCGCGAAGCGACGCCGCCCGCGCGGCGACAGCCGGCGCTTGAGGGGGGCCACCAGCTCCACCACCAAGCCAAGGCCCAGCCCCAGCACGAACGGGTCTATTAGGATGGCCAGCAGCGAGAACTGGTGCTTGGCGTACAGCATGTAGGCCAGCGCGAAGAACGCGGCGGCGCAGCCGACGACCAGGTTGGGCAACAGGTTGCCGGAGGACTGGCGGCGCAGGGCGACCACGACTTCAATGGAAGACGCGGTCTCGAGGGCCTCGATGGCCTCCTTGAACGCGGCGCGCGCGGCGTCGTCGAGAAAGCGGGCTGCCATCGGCACCTGGGTATAACACGCCGGGGGCCGGCCTGCCGCTCGCCACCAATTCGCTCGTGGCGGTGGCGCCGTGATTGCCCGCGGCCACAAGCCATGGTAACGGGCTTCACCGTGAGCACCACCACCGCCGCCGTCCGCGACCTGCGCGCCATGACCCTGGCGGAGGCGGAGGCGTTCGCGCAGGAGCTGGGGTGGCCCAGGTTTCGCGGCGAGCAGATCTGGCGCTGGGTCCACGCCAAGCTGGTGCGGACGTGGGACGAGATGACCAACCTGCCGCGCGAGGTCAGGCAGACGCTGGCCGAGCGCGCCACCCTGGGCCAGCTCACCATCGCGGAGGTGCAAGAGTCCCGCGACGGCACGCGCAAGCTGCGGCTGCTCACCCGCGACGGCAAGTCCATCGAGACCGTGCTCATCCCCGATGGGGACAAGACCACGCAGTGCATCTCCTCGCAGGTGGGCTGCGCGGTGGACTGCCAGTTCTGCGCCACCGCCAAGATGGGCCTGGTGCGCAACCTCGACGCTGGCGAGATCGTGGATCAGGTCTATCTGGCGAGGCGCCTCCTGGCGGAGGTGGATCCTGGGCGCAGGATCAGCAACCTCGTGTACATGGGCATGGGCGAGCCGCTGCACAACTACGACGAGCTGGTGCGCTCGCTGCGCATCCTGGGCGATGACAAGGGCGTAGGCCTGTCGATGCGCCGCATCACCGTGTCGACCTCGGGCATGGTGCCGCGGCTGCACCGGCTGGGCAAAGAGGACGTGCGGCCAAACCTGGCGGTCTCGCTCAACGCGCCCAACGACGAGATCCGCGACCAGATCATGCCGATCAACCGCAAGTGGAACATCGCCGCGCTGCTCGAGGCGCTGCGCGCGTATCCGCTGGAGCAGCGCCGCCGCATCACGTTCGAGTACGTCCTCTTGGCGGACGTCAACGACTCGCTCGAACACGCCGGCCAGCTCGCGCGCCTCTTGCGCGGCATCAAGTGCAAGGTCAACCTCATCCCGTGGAACCCGCACCCGGAGGCGCCCTACCAGCGCCCGGCGCCGCACGTGATCGACGCCTTCCAGAACGAGTGCAAGCGCCGCGGCCTGCCCACGTATCTGCGCACGCCACGTGGGGATGATATCGACGCGGCGTGTGGCCAGCTCGCCAACCGCAGCAACGGCCAGCCCGTGGTGCCGCTGCGCTTGCGCAAGCTGCCGATGGCACCTGAGTTGCCGGCGGACTAGTCACCGGGCGGAGCGCTGGCGCTAGCAAGCTCCAGCAAAGCTCCAGCAAAGCTCCGGCAAGCTCCAAGGTCAGGCCTCGTCAGGGCCTCGTCAGGCCTCGTCCCAGCGGTGCTTGGCGCCGAAACGCAAAACGGGCGCCTGGGCGCCCGCTCGCTGCACTGGGAGGTTGAGACTACTTGGTGACGCAGTTCGCGATGACGTGCGTGTTGGCCGCCGGCACGGTGCCGCCGCGGTCGATGTTGAGCGCGAGCTGGCTCTTGGTGGCGGCGCACTTGGCGACGTCGGCGTCGAGCGTCCAGCACGGCTTCACGCTGTGCGCCTGGTCGCACTGCGGGATGCGCACCTCGGTCTGGTTCGGCTTGCCCGGGTTGGTGACGTCGGACACCGCGCACTGGTACGGCGTGGCCAGGTCAGAGTCGATGCAGGGGCTGCCGATGATGGTCTTGAGGAGCTGGGCGATCTGCACCAGGCCATCCGACAGGTCCTGCTTGCAGATGGTGGTGAACGTGGTCTGCGGGAAGGCCTTGAGGAAGGCGGAGGTGCGCACCGCCGGGAACGCGCGCTGCAGCGTGGCGCCCTGGTAGGTACAAGACGGGACCAGGTCAGGCACCGTGACGTTGTTGCGCACGCGCGTGGTGACCGAGACCGGCGTGGGGTTGCCAAGGATGCCAGCGACGATCAGCAGGCCCGGGTCGCTCTTCTTGGACTTGAGGAAGTCGACGTAGGTGGCGATCTTCTCGTGGTACTGCGAGTTGTCGTTGGGCCGGCAGTTGGCGCGGGGACCCACCTGGTCGCCCAGGTTGCCATCGCAGGTGGTGGAGCTGCTGAAGCAGCGGAAGGACTGCACGTTGGCGATGTCGCCCTGGCTGAAGAAGCCCTGGCCGGCGCCGGTCTTGAGCGAGCAATCGTCTTCGTCGGCGATGATGATGACGGCCAGATAGGCGTTGGGGCGCAAGAAGCCGGCGTTGGCGGGGTTGTCCAGCGCGCGCCGCATGGCGTTGAGGTGCATCTCGTAGCCGCACCCCTTGTTCTTCACCGCCGCCTGCTCGCTGAACACCTCCGCGAGGCTGCCGGTGTAGTTCTGGATCCGATTGCCGGTGGCGTCGTCCTTGATGTCGCTGATGTACCGGACGTTCGCCATCCCGTTGGTGAACCGGGTCTCGAGCGCGCGCATGACGCCATCATCGCCGTTGCCGTCGCAGCCGCTGTCGCCGGGGGTGCCCTGCCGCGGCCCACCCAGCGTGCCCATGTCAGAGTTCACCACCGCGATGTGTGCGTTGGGGAGTCCGCCCTGGATGGTGTTGAGGACGTTGATGAACTTGGGGAAGTTCGCCTTGAGCGAGTCCTGCTCTTCGCCCATGGAGCCCGAGTTGTCGATCACGAAGAGCAGATCGAGGTCGCGGTTGACCGTGACCGGGATGTCTTTGTACTCGACCTTGGCTGGAGCTGGCGTGAGCTCCGAGACCTCGCGGTCCGGGCAGCCCGCCAAGAGAGCGGTGGCAGTAAGGAACAAGAACGGGATCTGGCGCATTCGATCACCTCCAGTGCGGGACCAGTGTAGAGCAACCCATCGGCCAAGATCGAGAGGCATGGGTTTCAACTGCTTACAGGCCATGGCTGGCCTGACAGGTGCCAACATTGTTGGCAGATGCATACAATGGTGGCACATCATGCGATGCGTCAAGTCGCCTATCCAGGCGAGATTGCGGGCCCTGGGGCGCCTCGCGCCGGGTGGGGTGACGCGCGGCAGCTAGCGCACCCGGGAACCCTAGGGCGACAGCAGGGTGATGATCTGCACTCCCGCATACCTCCCACCTTGGGCACGAACGACGCGGGCGGCGTGGGGACTTCGTGGGGACTTCGTGGGGACTTCCGGCCCCCGGAGCCTCGACTTGTCGGCAGGACCCAGCAAGTCGCTCGTGCTGGCGGCCGCTGATGACGAGATTCCATGTTGTTGCTGGGTTGTTGCCGGGCCGGGTGCGCGGCACAGCGCTTGCTGAAGTGCCTGCTGTCTAGTTCAGCCAGTGGGCCGCGCGTCCGCTGCACAACGGCGGCCTGCGGCTCCTGTCAGCGTCCTGCGACGACAGGAATGCCGATGCGGCCCCGCGTCGTGTGGGATCGCGCGCGCTCGTGGCTGGTCAGCTTGTCAGTCCGCAACACTGGAATTCACATATGCGAAGAACTCATCAGCTTCTCTATATCTCCTCTGCATTGGCGACCGGGCTCTTGTCCGCGTGTGCTGACCTCACGGAGCCAGGCGAGCTCGAGCCCGAGGCCAACGAGGCCGTGCAAGCCGCCGCCACCAGCGCGCTCGCCGCCGCGGATCTGACGGTGGGGGTAGCCCCATCGTCGCAGAAGGTCCGCCCCACCATGACGCCGCCGCTGGCGGCGACGGCCTCGCTCAAGGCGGCGCGCAACGAGTTCGAGGCGTTTCAGCTGATCCTGAAAGCCGGCGCTACGACTGTGTCCAACGTCAGCGTGCAGGTCGGCTCGCTGACGGGGCCAGGCGGGGCCTCCATTCCCGCGGCCAACGTCGCTCTGTACGCGGAGCGCTACTACAAGGTCTTCGCCGAGCCCTCGAATGACGAGCCAGCGAACGCGGAGGATAGCTGGAGCGTCTCCAAGCTCGGGGAGTGGCCGGACGCGCTGGTCCCTGACGTGGATACGTACTTCCGGGAGAAGCGAAATGCCTTTCCGCTGACCGTGCCGGCGAACGCAAACCGCGCGGTGTGGGTGGAGCTCCTGGTGCCGCAGAACCAGGTGCCCGGGACGTACACTGGCTCTGTCACGGTGCTGGTCAACGGCGTCGCGCACGCGGTGGTCCCAGTGTCGCTGCGCGTGGGGGCGTTCACCTTGCCCTCGACTCCCAGCTTGCGGTCGGCGTTCAGCATGAAGTGGGACGAGCCCGCTGCGGCGCACGGCATCACCGCGGACGAGCCGGCGGCGCAGCTCCGCGCGCTCTACGTCCGCTCGGCGCTGGAGCACCGGCTCACCATCGCGACCCCGATCGACGGGCTACCTTCGTCGCCGGCAGCGCTCGGCCGGTTCACCGCGCTGACCTTGCCGATGCTCAAGGGCACCAGTAGCGCGCGGCTCCCTGGGGCCAAGCTGACCACGGTGTTCCATCGCGAGATGACAGACACAGACGTGTCGGCCTGGATCACCTTCGCCAACGCGCACGGCTTCTATGACCGGCTGTACTTCTATCCAGTAGATGAACCAACCTGGGCCGGCGATCCAGCCGCGGCCTGGAACACGTTCAAGCTCTGGTCAGACAAGGTCCACGCGATCGACGCGAGCTCGCGCATCATCCTGACCGCCTCCATGCAGGACGCGGTGTCGAGGAACGCGGCAACCAAGATCGACGCCTTCGTGCCGATCATCAACGAGCTGGAGGACCGCTCGGGCGCCTACGCCGGAAGTCAACGCGCCAAGTACGACGCCTGGATGAGCGGGGCGGCCAAGCGCGAGATGTGGGGATATCAGGCCTGTCCTTCTCATGGCTGCGGCATGCCGGTTGGCTGCGGCACCCCGTCGAAGGGGATCGAACACACGGGCTGGCCCAATCTCATGATCGATACCAGCTCCGTGCAGGTGCGCGCGTTTGGCTGGCAGTCCTTCCGCTTCCGGGTCACCAACGAGCTGTTCTGGGATATCGCGTCCATGCTCAACACGAGCTGGACCAATCAGTGCAGCTACGGTGGGCACGGCGAGGGCACGTTCTTCTATACCGGCACGCCCGCTCGAGTGGGCGGCACCTCGCACATCCCCGTCGAGTCGATCCGACTCAAGATGATGCGCGAGGGTCGCGAGGACTATGAGTACCTGGCCATGGTGGCCAGGACCAACCCCGCGCTGGCGAACTCCGTCGCGAACACGCTCTTTCCTCACTCGTACGCCAGCGCGCAGACGGCGGCGGCGCTGGAGCGCGCGCGGTCGCAGCTCTTCGACTACCTGGATGCGCCGGCGCTGGCGGCGGAGGTGGATCGCACGGCGCGCATCGTGGCGGGCACGCTGCAGGTCCGCAGTGAGCTTCCCGCTCCCGGGACCTGGACCAGCGTCGCCACCAACGTGGCAGGGGTCCGGCTGGCTGGCGACCGCATCGTCCTTCGCAAGAACGACAACTCGGTGTGGGCCAAGGAAGGGGGCCTGGTGGCTGGCGCCTTCGTGCAGCTCGCGCCCGCTGGCGCGGCGGTCGAGATCGCCGCGGCGGGCCGGCTCATCGCGTTGCGCTCCAGCGCTGGGAAGATCGAGGTCAAGGACGGTTCGTTGACCTCGCCCTGGGTGGTGTATGTCGCCAGCGGCGCCAAGAAGGTCGTGGTCAGCGGCTGCGGCGTCGCCGGGGGCAACACCGTGGCAGCAGCAGAGGCAGCCTGCGCCGCCGCGGCCCGCGTTGGCTATATCGACGCCGCCAACACAGCTCGAGTGCGGACGCCTGCCGGGGCGTGGAGCCAGATCGCCACGTCGGTCGCGGACCTGCAGTTCTTCGGCGACTTCTCGGTGCTCCGCACCATCTCCGGCACCTTGCGCTATCACAAGGAGGGCACCTGGGTCGACATCGCCACCGGGGTCACCGGCGTGACCCTGGGACGCGACTCGCTGGCCTTCACCAAGGCCACGCCGGCGGCTGGGTCGCTGTACACGATGTCGAACTCCAACCTCGGTACGCCGTTCGCGGAGACCCCGAAGTTCCAGCTGAGCAACGTGCTGGCCCTGCAGATGGGGATCGAGCGCTTCGCCATCCGGCTGGGCACCGGGGCGCTGCAGACCAACCAGTACCCCGAGACCCAGTGGGCGACCCCGTGGCGGGCGGAGGGCTCTGGCAGCATGATCGTGGTCTCGCGGGCGTGCTCGACGATGGACCTCGCCGGCGAGGGGTACGTCACGAGCTGCTACTGAGCGCGGCACCATGCGGTGCGCGTGAAGCTCATTTCATGTGGCCCATGAAGGCGTGGAGCACGATGGCGGCGACGCCGGTCACGACGACGCCGATGCCGCCGACCCCCAGCGCGAAGGTCTTGAGCTGAGGAACGTCCTTCTCGAAGGTGAGCTGGTCGGCTGTGACCGAGCTCGGGGTGGCCAGCTTGGAGATGACGCTGGCCAGGTGGTGTTGCAACACGCTGGAGATCTCGTCTTCAGCGGTGCCCTGGGCGCGCGCCTGATAGGCGGCCTCCGCCTGGGTCAGCAACGTGGTCTTGAGTTGCTGCAACGCCGCGCTCAGCACCGGGCCCTGGCCCGCGAGCGCCGTCACGGTCGCCTTGATGCGCGAGTCCGTCGCGGTGAGCTGCACGGTGCCAAGCGGCATGCCAAAGGGCATGGCGCTTGGGGCGCGGCTCGCGTCGACGATCCAGCGAAAGAAGGCGGCCCCCGTGGCTGCTTCGGAGCTGGCCAAGAGCGGCAGCGGCGCGCCGGTTCGAGGGGGCAGGTCGGCGCCAAGCGCGGCGGGGTCGGTGTTCATCGACAGCACGAGCCCCCAAGGAGCCGTCTGCAGCACCCACGGGCTATCACCGAGCCGGCGCGTCGGCTGCGGTCCCGGCGCGATGGAGCTGTGGATCGAGACGATCACGTTCGAGCCGGTGGACATCACCACGCGCAGCGGATCGATCCGCGGGATCTCGAGCAGGGCGGCGAGGCTGGTGGTCAGCTCGCGATGCAAGGCCGCGCGATCGAGCGGGGCGCGCAGCACGTCGCTGGCGGCGATCAGGTACTCCAGCACCGGGGCGCCGAAGTCGAGCTGCGCGACGTTCCATTCGCCAGCGGCGATCGCGCGCTCGGCGAGCCCTTGTGTGGCGACGGAGGCCGGCAACGTGGGAGGATGCCAGGCCACGCGCACGTCGAGCTCTTCGCCCCTGGCCGTCACGCCAAGGCTGGAGAGCAAGGCGTTGCCGTAGTGCTTCATCATGACTCCCGCGAGCGCCCCCGGGCTGCCGGGCCCGGCCGCGGACAACCGGGTCACCGCCTTGGCCAGCTCCTGCTTGCCGAGCGCCAGCGCGCTCTCGAGCGCCGCGCGGAGCGCGTCGCCGCGGCCGGGCCTGGCTTGCAGAGAGAGGCTGGCGCCGGTGCCGCTCAGCGTGAAGGTGGCGACGGTCAGGTCTCGGGCCGCGGGCGGCAGCTCCGCGAGCGCCTGCTCATCGAATCCGCGGCTGGCCAGGATCGAGAACATCAGCGGCTGGCCCGCGGCGTGGCGCAGCGCAGACTTGATCCACGCTGGCTGCGCCGAGCGCAGCCGTGCCTTGCCGCGGAGGGCGGCCGACCACGCGGCGATGGCCGCGGGCGAGCCCACCGCGCTGAGCTTGCCCAGCCGCGCGACCGCGCGCTCGCCGTCTTGCGCCGTGGTCGCGATCGCCTGCTCGTTGCTCACCAGCACCGGCTCGTCATCGATCTCGAGGAAGACGACGCCCAGGCCGCTCGCCAGCCGCGGGTCCACACCCCAGCGGCGCTTGACCATGTCCATCAGATCGTGGAACGCCCCGCGGTGATCGATGAACGCTGGGGGCAGGTCGCGCAACGTGTCGCCAAACTCGACGTACCCGAAGGCCGCGGTGTCCGCCGGAAGCACGTCCACGAGCTCGATGAGGCCGCTGGGCACGCCGCCGGCCTCGCTGGAATCGCTGACCGCAGGTTGGGCGCCCTTGCGGCAGCCGCCGATCACGCTCATCACGCACAGCGCCAAGAGGAGCTTTTGCATCTCGCCATCAACGCTAGCAGCACCCAGCAGCAGGGGCCATCAGGGCGCGACGGGCCCACCAGGTTGTTGATCGCGGGCTCGCGCTCGCCGGCGAGCCGGCTCCGAGGCGGCTTCGGGGCGGCTTCGGGGCGGCTTCGGGGCGGCTTCGGGGCGGCTCCGAGGCGGCTACGGCGCGCGGCCGTTGACCAGGGTCACCGCGAGCCTGGCGTCGAGCACGACCTGATGAAAGCCATGGGCCTCGGTCCACGGATCGAAGAGGAAGCTCCAGGTTGGCTCGCCAACGAACTGCCCCGCCGGCAAGCGCGCGTCATAGGTGGCGGAGCGTAGGGCCTGCCGCCAGGAAGCCTTGCCTGCGGGCAGCGGCAGCCGCGCGTGATCAAGCGCGGCCTCGGCGGCCGTGATCGCGCGGGCCTCGTCAGCCAAGGCGCGGCTGGCGGCGGCGGCCAGGTCGGCGCGCGCGGGCCGCGCGACGACCGCGACCTGGCCATCGGCGGTGATGGCCAGGGTGTAGCGCAGGGCCTCGAGCTGGGTTGGCACCAGGAGGCGGGCGGGCTCACCGGGGGCGAGCCCAACCACCGCGAGGATCGTGCGGCCCTCGCTGTAAGGCAGCGGGAACTGTGCGGCGACCACCAGCGGGCGCGGCGGGGCGCCGGGCAGGAGGTCCTTGGCGGTGGCGGCGCCGAGCACCGCGAGATCCGCAGCGACCGCCGCCTCGAGCTGCGCGGTGGTCGTGCGGGGCGAGGAGGGGGCAGACGGAGGAGAAGTCACGGAGGGAGCCAGCGGGAGGGGCGCGCCGGGCGCGGCGGGTTCGGCGCCGGGCTCGCGACCGCTGGAGCACGCGGTCAGCGCGACGAGCAGGGCCAGCCGGTGCATCGGGAGCATGGTAGCACCGCCTGGCGCCAGGTGCCGGCACCAGTTCGACCAGTGTACCGCGGCGACCTGGCGTTGTTCCCTGACCTCGCGCTGCGCCGCGAACCTGGGAGTTCCCACCTCGCGTACGTCCGCCGGGGTGATGCACGCGATCTGGCGCTGAGACGCTGGCGCCGTCGCGCCGCGTTGCTCAAGCGTCGAGCATCTTCAGCGAGCTGATGTCGAGGTCCTGGGGCACTTGCCAGCCGTTCCTGCGGGCATGGAGCAAGAAGGAGCGCGGCAGCCGGGCGTGGTACCTGGCGACGTAGTACGGCAGGTCGGTGGCCCACACATAGGTCCCGTCGGTGAGCAGGGCGGGCTTGAGGTTCATCTCCGCGGAGTGGTCGAGGACGTCGTACAGCTCCTCCTCTGGATCGCCGAAGGCGCGGTAGAAGTAGCCAGCCTGCAGGTAGGCCACGAGCTTGTCCTCATCTTCTTGCGGCGTGTCGGCGATGCAGTCCTTGAGACGATATCCTGAGACGCCTCCGCGAGAGTCGAGGAAGTCGTCAAAGAAGCCTATCTGGAGGAGTTCCGTGCGCCACTCCTGACCAGCCTCGGCGAGGAACCACTCAGGGTACAGCGCCCGCATCCCTTCAGCGTGGAACCGCTCCGTCAGATCCGCGTAACCATCCTCGCGGATGTTGCAATCGTACTTCGACGTGAGCCAGCGCAGTAGCAGCATGCAGCTCTTCATCTCTTCGGTGTCTGCGTACTCCTGGTTGACATGCACCCTGTCACCGAAAATGTGAATCGCTGCGCCGGATGGGTACCTGGTCGGGTCGTCTCGCCAGGAAGCCAAAGCTCGCCCCATCCCGGATGGATGCCCGGTCAGGAGAAAGACGTTGCCCTCATATGGACACGCGAGCGCGTCGGGCTCAGCCTCCAGATGCTCGCGAATGAGGTCGGTGTCAAAGACCCCATGTGCTGGCGTGACGATCAGGTTCGCTCCCATTGGATCTATTTCTCTAGCTCAAAGTGCACGAGCTTCATGATGGCATCTTCGAAGGCTTTGTTCTGCTTGTCGTGTTGCGCCTTTGAGTATGGGTTCGCGATGTACTCGTAGCTTCGAGGGCTTGCGTGTCCGTCTGCTGTGACCTTGAACGCGACATCGGTAGACCCATTGTCAGGAAGCGCCGGGTTCTTCTTCATCTCGATGCTGAATGCGGGTGTGACTCGATGCTTGTCGCCAAGTGGCTTGTATCGGACAACCGTCCCGTCAGGGTACTCCCACATCGTCATAGGCTGTGGAGGCGGACCTCCGATGGAGATGGTCCGCGGTGGTGGAACCCGGCCGTTGCTGACTTCGCCGGCCATGGTGCTCAAGAAGTCCGCTTCTTTCTTGTCTGTGAGCAGGGGGGCGAGTCGATGTCCGTCCAGGACGGTGTTCTTGTGCCTTGCGAGCTGGGCCGTGGTGTCCGCGTCCAGCTTCGCCGGATCGAACGCTGTGCCATCAGCGAGTGACTTCTTTGCCCTGGCGAAAGCCACCTCTTTCCCTGCCTCAATCGCCTCACTACGAGCCAGCTCGCGGCCCACCTTGGTCGCGTCGTCGCGCGCTTGCTTGACGGTCTTGCCGGCGGCCACGGCCTTGTCGTAGGTCTCGGCGATGGCGGCCTCCACCAGCGGGCGGATGCGCGCCTCGGCGGCGGCGAACTCGGCAGGCTCCATGATGTGCTTCTTCAGCGAGTCCTTGGTGGCGGAGCCGGCGACGCTCTTGGCGTGCTGCATCGCCTCGGAGAGCTTGGGGGCCGGGGTGGTCACCGGCACCTGGGGCGCTTGCTTGTCGACCTTCTGCTTGAGCAGGAAGCTGCCGTCGTCCTGTCGTTCGAAGTACCAGGCGCTGCTCTTGAGGTCGTCGGCCGAGAGCTCCGCGGCGGTCTTGCCAGGGAAGTCCGGCAGGTGATGGCCCGCGGTCAGCGCGTCCTTGGTGGCCTCGGTCATCGAGATCGCGCCCGGGCCGCGCTCGTGTACCAGGGCGTCCACCGCCCGCTGGTGGACGTCGAACTCGTTCTCCAGGAAGTCGAGCTCCTTGCGCAGCGCGACCTGCGCCTCGGTGGCCGTCGGGGACTTGTGCAGCAGCTCCTGGAGCAGGTGGCGGCGATAGCCCATCAGCTGCTGCAGCTTCTCCAGCTCGTGCCAGGAGTTGAAGGCCTGGCTGCCGGCGGGGAACGGGTTCTGCGCCGCCTTGCCCATACCGGCGAACGAACGGAGGCGGTCCCAGACCTGGCGCACCTTGCCGGTGAGGCCGGAGTACCGGTTGAGCATCGCGATGGTATCGGTGTGCGCCAGGATGTCGCCGACCTTGGCGCCGGGGCCCACCCGCACGTGGGCGACGCTGGTCTTGCCGCCGGCGCCGACCTCGTAGATCACCTTGACGTCGTTACCCAGGTTGCCATCGACGACGATCTCGGCGCCGATGCGAGCGGAGATCGTCGGTCGCATGGCCTCGCTGAGGGTGTCGGTCAGCGCTGCGTCCCCGGCGGCGCGGCGCAGGCGCTCAAGCAACCGGGCATCGCCATGCGCCAGCGCCTCGGCGGCCTCGCGGATGGACTTGCCGCCGCGCGCGACATGGCCCACCTCCTCGGCGACCCTGGCCGCCTTGAGCACATCGGCGAAGTCCAGCGCGACGCCGGCCCACGCCGCCACCAGCCAGCCCCAGTGCATCCGCGCCTCCGCGGGCAAGATCCCACCGTCGGGATCGAGGTCGGTGTTGGTGGCCGCGTTCTGCGCGAAGTAGTCCTCGGTGGTGGTGACCGCGTCATAGGCGCCCAGCCCGACCGCGCCGGCGGTGAAGGCGAGGCTGGTGCCACCAGTCATGAACGCGCCGGCCAGGCCAAAGCCGATGCTGAACACCGCCAGCGCGAGGTTGAGCACCGCCTCCTTGGTGCGCTGCGCCTTGGCCTTGGCCTCGATGCGGGCGCGCTGGGGCGAGTCCTTGCCGATGCCAAGCCCGGCGATGGTCGCGTCGACCACCGAGGACAGGTTCCACAGGTTGAGCTCGCCCGATTGCAGGTTGCGACGGGTCGTGTCGATGTCCATCAGGACCGAGCGAGCATCCGAGGCCAGCGCGCGCTCGCGCTCCTTGGCGGGCCGGGCCAGGAACGCCTGCAGCTCCGCCGAGGAGCGATAGCGCCCCAGCATGGGATAGCGCTGCAGCAGCTGGCGCTTGGCCGTGGTGAGCTTCGTGGTCTCTTGCTGCAAGCGCGGCAGATCATCGAACCAGCCCGGTGGATGATCGTGGGTGTCCGGATCAGCGGGGGTGGACTGGATCGTGTGGAGGTGGCGCTCGGTCTGCTCGAGCTGGAGCTGCAGGCGCAGGGCCTCGCGCGCGGTGGCGTCGATCTCTCCGTGCTCGGCCGGTGAGGTCGCGCCTTGGGCGCCCAGCTGCTGCGCCTTGCGCACGGCCTGGACCTCGCTCTCGGCGAGCACGGCCAGCGCGGTGTCGAACATGGCGGCTTCGAAGGTCGCGACCAGCTCGGCCTCGCCCAGCCCTTCGATGCCGCCACGCGCTTGATGCAGAGCTTGATACGCTGCGAAGGGATCGGCAGAGGCGCCATCTGCGGGCTGGGCGTGGTCACGCGCCGAGGCCAGATCGGACGCATGGTACGTCAGCCCCTTTTCGTTGACCAGCGCGGCCACGCCCGCCTCGATGCGGATGCCCGCGTTGCCGCCGTACACCAGCTCCAGGTCGAGGTCGCCAGCGCCCTCGATGGCGTAGACGAAGTACTGACCTTGGGCCGGGATCACCGCGGCGTCGCGGTGCAGGGTCCTGGCCAGCGCCAGCGCCAGCGCCTCGTCGGGCGCTGCGCCCAGCGTAGCGCCCGCGGTGAGCTGACGTCTGTTGAACCAGGTGCTGCCGGAGGGGTTACTGACCGCCACTGGCCGGCCGACGTCGGGGCCGACGGCCTTGGCGGCGGTGAACTTCGGATCGACGCCGCCGGAGCAGCGCTGCAGGGCCACGTCGGTGCGCATGACCTCGCCGAAGCGGCGCGCCAGCAGCACGAGACCGGCGACGCTGGCTGACTCCGGCATCGCCGCAGGGCTGGCGCCGGCCTGCGCCGCGGTGGCCAGCGCCTGCGCGCCGGCCTGGTCGGCGTCCTGCTCCGCGGCGGCGCTCTCTGGCGCGATGGGCCTTCTGCGGGCGTGCGCGTCCTGCGCTGCGTCGCGCTGCTGCAGCGTGTGCGCCAGCTCGTGCGCTAGCAGGGCCTGCCCGGCCGGCGAGTCCAGCTGTGGGGCGCGCGCGCCGAGCACGATGTTGGGCCCGACGGCGAAGGCCACGGCCTGGTGCTGCTCTGCCTTGCTGTGCGCGAGCGCGCCGGTGTGCAAGCGTGCGCTGGAGACGTCCGCGCCCAGGCCTTCGGCCATGCGCCGCTGCGTGGTGGCGTCCAGCGGTTGCCCAGGGCCCAGCTCGGCCTCCAGCGCGTCCAGGCTCCCAGCGACAGGCGGCGCGGTCTCGTCGGCGGCCTGCTGGGCCAGCTGCGGCGCCGCGGCGAGGACCTCCGCGGGTAGCTGCCCGGTGGCGCGCCAGGCCCGTACGCCTTGCAGGACGCGCGCGATCACCATCGGTAAGAGATCGTGTGCGCTGGCTGCGGCGCGCGCGTCCGGGATCCAGCGCAGGAGCAAGGACTCGGCGGCGGCGGCCGGCGCCGCGGCATAGTGCGCGAAGACGCGCTCGAGGTACGGGCAGCCATCCGTCGCGCCCGTCGCCGCGAGCTCGGCCTCCACCGCGGCCTGCACCGCCGGGCGCAGCGCCGCGAGGAAGGCGCCCTTGCGCATCGTCCGAGGGGCGGCAGCGGCGTTGGCGTCGTCATCCATCAGCAGCGGCGCGGGCGCCGCGGGTTGCGCGCCCGCGACCACTTGCCTGGCCACCGCGTCGGCGTGGCGCTCCGCCGGGTGGTCCGCCGCGCCCACCGTCACCTTGGCGCGCCAGGCTGCGGCACCGCTGGCAGCGCCCCGGACGCCAGGCGCGGCGCGCAGGACCCGAACCTGGGCCACGTGGGTCAACTCGTGCGCCATCAGCTCGGCATCGAGCTCGCTCTCGCCTTCGCCCAGGAAGATGTCGTCTTCATGCGCGAAGGCCCGCGCGCCGATCGCGCGCGCGGCGCCGTGCGCCAGCCGATCATCATGGACGCGCGCGGAGGACACGTCCACGCCGACCTGCTCGGTCACCTTGGCCGCCAGGCCGTCGTCCACCGCGCGCCCGGAGCCCTTGCGCTCCACTGCCAGGGTGGCCGCATCGTCGGCGGTCAGGGTCCCTTCGCCGGCGCTCGCTGGTTCACCGGTGAGCGCGGCCATCACCGTCGTGGGGTCCCAATCGTCGCGGCTGGTGGCCCGCGCGTCGGCGAAGGCACCGGGCGAGGCTGCGCGCGCGTTGGTCGCTGGCGCGGACAGCGCGCTGCGGGTCACCTTGTTCGCCGGCTGGGGGGCCGCGGGCGTGTCCGCGTCAGGGGCAAGGCGGCCAGAGGGGCGTTGTCGGTCGTCGTGCGCCATCGGCTGGCGCAAAGCATCTCCAACCAGTGGAGTCTCGACAAGGCCCAGTTCACCCGTTTGCGCTCAGGGAATGACGGGGTGGGCGGGCCAGGCACGCCCTCGCGCAGCATCAGTCCGTGTTCGGCGCCGGCTTGGTGAGCGAGAAGGCCGGGTTGCCGTTTACCACCTCGCCCATCAGCGTGTACACGATCTCCTCGCCGTCGCAGTCCAGGTCGCCTACCGCGGTGGCGACGAACCGGGTGGGGGTGGAGGTGTACTGGTATCGAAAGAAGTGGGGCTCATCGAGCTGGAAGTCGAGCGCTTGCCAGGCCGCGGTGGCCCAGGGCGCGGCGGTCACCGGACACTTGCGGTCCGGATACGTGCAGCACGAGACCGCGGGCGTCAGCGGGGCCGAGGCCCTGGGGTAGGCGGCGTCGGTGAGGTAGAGGGCCTTGGCGTTGGCCTGGAGCCTGGCTAGCTGGAGCTCGGCCTCGGACGACTTCGACTTCTTCATGTAGTCCACGAAGGTGGGGATGGCGGTGGCGGACAGGATGCCGAGGCCGTTGATGATCATCATCGAGCTTCCGGGCTGAGGCGAGGACCGCAGGAAGGTCAGCCGGTCGCCCGAGATGGAGGTGGGGGTGGTCATCTTCGCAAGGGTGCTGGCCAGGTGAACCTGCAGGATGGCGGTCAGCTCCTCGTCTACCGTGCCCTGGGCGCGCGCTTGATAGGCTGGCTCGAGTGCCTGCACCGCCGAGGTCCTGATCTGCTGCAACATGGCCGCCAGCTCCGGACCCTGACCGGGGAACGCCATCACGGTGGCCTCGATCCCAGCATCCCGGGCGGCGAGCTCCAGGGTGCGGATCGGCATCGAGAAGATGGGCATCGGTTCGGGCGAGGGGCTGGCATCGCCGATCATGCGAAAGAAGGCGGGGCCCTTGGCGGCCTTGGAGCTGGTCAAGAGCGGCAGCGGCGCGCCGGTCCGATGGACCAGCCTGGCGCCTTGCGCGGAGGGGTCGGGGTTCATCGAGATCACCAGGCCCCAGGGCGCTGTCTCCAGCACCCACGGGCTATCCCCGAGGCGCCGCGCGGGTTGATGACCAGGCGCGATGGCGCTGTGGACCGAGAACAGCACCTGCGTGCCGGTGGAGATCACGAGGCGCTGCGGATCGATCCGTGGGATTCCCAGCATGGCGGCGAGGCCGGTGGTCAGCTCGCGGTGCAAGGCCGCGCGATCCAGCGGCGCGCCGAGCACGTCGCTGGCGGCGATCAGGTACTCCAGGACGGGCGCGCCGAAGTCGATCTGCGCGACGGCAAACTCCCTGGGGGCGATGGCGTGCTGGGCGATCCCGGGCTTGACGCTCGAGCGCGGCAACACCGGCGCATGCCACGCCATCCGCACGCTCAGCTCGTCGCCTTGTCCGGTCACCTGGAGGTTAGACAGCAAGGCGTTGCCGTAGTGCTTCAGCAAGACCGCCCCGAGCGCCTCGGGGCTGGCGGGCTCCGCCGCGGCCAGCGCCCCGAGCTGTTGCACCAGCACCTGCTTGGCCAGCGCCAGCATGCCCTCGAGCTCGCCGCGCACGGCGTCGCCACGCCCCGGCTTGCTGTGCAGCCAGAGGTCGGCGCCTGCGGCGCCCACGGTGAGGGTGGCGATCGTCAGCTCTCGGGCCGCGGGCGGCAGCTCGGCCAGGTCCTGCTCGTCGAGGCCGCGGCTGGCCAGCATCGAGAACACGACGCGCTGCCCCGCCGCGTGGGCGAGCGCGGCCTTGATCCATGCCGGCTGCGACACGCGCAAGCGCGGCTGGTCGCGATGGGCGGCGGACAGGGCGGCGATGGCCGCCGGCGAGCCGATCGCGCTGAGCTTGCCCAGCCGGGCGACAGCCAGCCCGTCGGGCTGCGCGGCGGCGGAGATCGCCTGCTCGCTGCCCACCAGCACCGGCTCATCGCCCACGAAGATCATGCCCACGCCGGTCAGCTTGCGCGGGTCCACCCCCCAGCGGCGCTTGATCATGTCCATCAGATCGACGAAGGCCTCGCGGTACTCGGCGAGCACGGGCGGGACGTCTCGAAGCGCGTCGCCGAACTCCAGGTACCCGAAGGCCGCGGTGGTCTCAGGGAGCACCTCCACCAGCTCGAGGAGCCCTGCGGGCACGCGGCCGGGGCCGCCGGAGTCGTTGATGGTTGGCTGGGTGCCCTTGCGGCAGCCCCCGAGAAGCCCGAACAAACACAACGCCAAGAAGATCCTCACCATGACCGGCGAGGGTATCAGCCTTCCGGCGGGCCGGGGGGCGGCTACGTCACCGTCAGCAGCGCCTCAGACGGGGTGATCAGTCGTTGCTCCATCATGAACAGCGCGGACTGCCGGAACGAGACCAGGGCGCCGCTGTCGAGAGACTTGCGCTCGAGCTCCGCCATGGAGGCGCCGGTCATGACCTGGGCGCGTTGCGCGTCCCCCATCTGCAGCATCTCGATCACGGCGACGCGCCCGGCGTAGCCGGTGTGGTTGCACTCGGCGCAGCCGACGGGCTTGGGCAACATCGGCGGGGCCTTGGGATCGGCGAGGCCATGGCCCACCAGGTTCTCCAGCATCACCGGCGGCGGGGTCTCGACCGTCGCGCAGCGCTGGCACAGGCGGCGCACCAGGCGCTGCACCAGCACCAGCGCCAGGGCCTGCGCGATGAGCGGGCGCGAGCACCCCAGGTTCTCCAGGCGCTGGATCACGCCCGTGGAGTTGTTGGCGTGCAGCGAGGTGAAGAGCAGGTGGCCGGTCATGGCGGCCTCGACGGCGAGCTGCGCGGTCTCGCTGTCGCGCACCTCGCCCACCATCACCGCGTCCGGGTCCTGGCGCAGCATGGCGCGCAGCACCTTGGCGAAGGTCAGGTCCACCGCGTGGTTGACCTGGACCTGGGTGATGCCGCTGAGGCGATACTCGATGGGATCTTCCACCGTGAGCAGGTTGGTGTCCGCGCGGGTCCGGCGGCGCTCGCCGAGCGCGGCGTACAAGGACGAGGTCTTGCCCGAGCCGGTGGGGCCGGCGATGACGATGGCGCCGTAGGGGCGGTTGATGGCGGCGCGCATGGCGGTGAGCACGCGCGGGTCGTGGAAGATGCTCTCGAGCGGGCGCATGGTGGCGGCGGCCTCGAACACGCGCAGCGCGATCTTCTCGCCGCGGCTCGAGGGCAGGGTGGAGATGCGGAGGTCCACCTCGCGCCGGCCGAGCTTGATGCCGATGCGGCCGTCCTGCGGCAGGCGGCGCTCGGTGATGTCGAGGCCGGCGAGGATCTTCAGGCGCGCGACCAGGCCCTTGGCGTACCCCGCGGGCACCGCGTGATCCCAGTCGTGGAGCTGACCTTGCACGCGGAAGCGCACGCGCACCCCGGTGACGTCCAGCTCGATGTGGACATCCGAGGCGCCGCGCTCGATGGCGTGGGCGATGATGCGGGAGGACAGGATCACGACCTCGTCGCCGATGACGTTGACCGCCTTGGCCTCGCGCTCCTGATCGATCAGGTCGAAGACCAGCGACTCCGGGGCGATGGTCTCGGCGATGCGCTGGCCGCGGGCGCCGCGCGAAGAGTCCAGGCGCAGGCGGACATAGGCCTCGTTGAAGTCGTCCTGGCTGATGGCCACCACGGTCACGTCCACCGAGGCCAGCAGGCGCTGCAGCTCGCTGCGCGAGGAGGAGTTGAACGGGTCCACCATGCCGACGGTGAGCTTGCGGTCGACGAGCTGCAGCGGCAGCAGGCGATGCTGCTGGACCATCTTGGCCGGGATCATCGACAAGATCTGGGCGGTGGGCTCATACGCGGCCACTCGCACGAACGGGATCACGCCCTCGGGCGCGGGGTTGATGGGCGGCGGCATCGTGGTGACGCGGCGGGTGCGGGTGGCCGGCGGCGTGGTGATCACCCGGCGGGCCAGGCGGCGCGCGGCGGCGAACGAGAACGGCGCGACCCGGCTGGCGATCTGCGCGATCAGCTCGGAGCCGAGCAGCAAGACGACGCAGTCCTGCTCGGCCACCACGTCCCAGGGCTGCGCGGTGCCCAGGAACGCGCCGGTGTCGCCGAACGAGTCGCCCACCACCACGGCCTCGATCGGCTCGCCGCCTTCGGCGGCGGTGCCTTTCACCGTGGCCTGTCCGGAATAGAGAAAGCCGATGCCTGGGTTGGTCGTGCCAGCGCGGACGATCACCGTGCCGGCCTTGACCTCTGCCGCGAACACGTGCGGGGCGATCTTGTCGATGGTGGCGCGGTCACACTCCAGAAACAGCGGGGTGCTGGCGAGAAAGTCGGCGACCTGCGCCGGGTCCACCGTGATTCTGCGCGGGCCCCCGGGCGGGCCAGGATCTGAGGTCATGGCCGCAGCGTAGCGAACCGCCCTCGCGGCTGCCAGGCACAAGTCCCATCCCTGTCAGGCGCAAGTCTACGAGCTTGCGGCCTCCCGGTCGGGGGCTGCTCGGTGTTACACCAGCGCCATGGAGCTTCGCGGCAAGAAGGTCATGGTCGTCGGCCTGGCCCAGACCGGCGTGGCGCTGGCGCGGTTCTGCGCGCAGCGCGGCGCGCAGGTGACGGTGACGGACGCCAAGCCGGCAGAGAAGCTGTCGGCGCAGGTGGCGCAGCTCGCCCAGGTGGGGGTGACCTGGGAGCTGGGCGGGCACGTCCTCGCCAGCTTCACGTCGGCGGACCTCGTCGTGGTGTCGCCGGGGGTGCCTGACCTGGCCGAGATGAAGGCGGCGCGCGCGGCAGGGGTGCCGGTCTGGGCAGAGATCGAGCTGGCGTTTCGCTTTCTGCATCCGGAGGCGGTCCTCCTCGCCATCACCGGGACCAACGGCAAGTCCACCACCACCGCGCTCACCGGCGCGCTGTGTGCGCAGTCGGGCCGGCCGTCGTTCTGCGGCGGCAACCTCGGCAACATGCCGCTCATCGACGCGGTGGATCATCCGGCCAACGTCGCGGGCGGGCTGATCGTCGCCGAGGTGGCGGCGTTCATGCTGGAGCATTGCTCCACGTTCCGCGGCAAGGTGGGGGTGCTGACCAACGTCACCGAGGATCACCTGGATCGCTTTGGCACCATGGAGCGCTACGCGGAGATGAAGGGGCGGATCTGGGACTGGCAACGCGCGGACGATGTGGCCATCGCCAACGCGGCCGATGAGTGGACGATGCGCGAGACCCACGGGATCTCCTCGCAGCTCTTGACCTTCGACTCTCGCCCGGGCGCCAGCGTGGAGCGCGGCGCGTTCCTGTCCGCCGATCGCAAGGAGATCGTGCTGCGGATCCCGGCGGCGTGGGGCGGCGACGCGCGAGCGAGCGGGGCGCTCGTCGAGGAGCGCTACCCGACGAGCGATCTGGTCATCATCGGCAATCACAACCTGGAGAACGCGATGTGCGCGTATCTCTCGGCGCGAGCCGTGGGCCTGCCGGCCGAGGTGCTGCGTCGCGGCGCCGCGGCGTATCGGCCGCTGCCACACCGGATGGAGCTGGTGGGCGAGCTCGATGACATCTTGTTCTATGATGACTCCAAGGGCACCAACGTGGCGTCGGTGGCGGCGTCGGTGCGCGGCTTCCCACGGCCGCTGGTGCTGATCGCCGGCGGCGTGGACAAGGGCGGATCGTATCAGCCCATGCTGGAGGCGCTCGCGGGGCAGTGCAAGGGCATGGTGCTGATCGGCAAGGCGGCGCCGATCATCCGCGAGGCCGCCGCCCAGCACGGCGTGAGCTATCCGGTGGTGGACGCGAGCGACATGCACGACGCCGTTCGTCGCGCCGCCGCGCTCGCCGCGACCGGCGACGCGGTGGTGCTGTCGCCAGCGTGCTCGAGCTACGACATGTTCCAGAACTTCGAGCACCGAGGCCGGGTGTTCCGCGAAGCGGTCGCGGCGGTGGGCGCGCGGACGCGCTGACGCCGCGCGGCGCTGCGGAAGCGGCGGCCCTGGCAAGCAAGACACCAAGCGAGATGGGTGACCTCGTCGCCACGAACCCCGCGGCGGCCACGTCCTCGCGTTCTACTATTGCCAATCGTAGAGGGCCCCGCTAGAAGAGGGCATGCGCTCTTTCGATGACGCTTCGCGCGTGCTCGGCGAACTCGAGCTGGGCGTGATGGAGCTGCTCTGGGAACGCGCGCCGCTGGCCGTGCGCGACGTCCAGGCTCGCGTCGCCGACGGCAAGCTCGCCTACACCACGGTGATGACGACCTTGGATCGGCTGTACAAGAAGGAGCTGCTCCTTCGCGAGAAGGTCGGGCTCGCCTTCGTCTACCGCCCCGCGCTCGATCGCCAGACCTATCAGCAGCGCGTCGTCGAGGCCGCGGTCGGGCCGCTCTTGCAGCAGGGCGCCAGCGCGGTCCTCGCCGCCTTCGTCAACGTCGCCGCGGAGAACGAAGACCATCTCCGGCAGCTAGAGCAGCTCGTGGCGGCGCGCAGGAAGAACCGATGAACGCCGCTGGCCTCGTGGGCTTTGGCTTGGTGTTCTGGCTGGTCGCCTGGCTCGTCTCCTTGCTGCTCACCGCGGCGGCGGTCGCCTTGGCCCCGCGTGGCCCGGCGGTCGCGCGGCGGGCGGCGTTCCTGGCTGCGGTGCTCCCGCCGCTCCTCGCGGGCCTGGTCGTGATGATCCTCCTCGTAGAGTCCCGCCTCGGCGAGGATCACTGCGCGGCCCACGACCACCACGCCCACCTGTGCCTGGTCCATGGGCTCGACTGGCTCGACCGGGGCTGGGTCGTCGGCGTTGTCGCCATGGCCACCGTCCTCGCGGCAGCCCGAGGCGGCGGCTTGGTGCGCACCGTCAAGCGCGGCGGTCATCTGGTCGCGCAGCTCCAGCGTACCTCGGTGCAGCAGGGCGAGTGGCGGTTGGTGGAGAGCACGCGAGCGTTCTGCTTCGTCGCCGGCCCATGGCGACCTCGCATCTATGTCTCCTCCGCGGCACGCGCGGCGCTCCCGGACGACGAATGGGAGGCCATGCTCGCGCACGAGCGCGGCCATCTCGCGCATCGAGATCTCCTGCATCGCCTCGTCGTGGAGTCCGCGCTGGTCTTCGCCGCGCCGTTCACCCGCGGCGTCGTGCTCGACCGGTGGGATGTCGCCACCGAGCGCCTTCGCGACGCCGACGCCGCCGAGCGCTCGACACCAGAGGTGGTCGCCAGCGCGCTCGTCTCCATGGCCAGGGCATCCTTCGACGTGCGCGCGGTCGGCCTCGCCGGGTTCTCGACGTCCACCCGGGCGGTTCTTGCCAAGCGAGTCACCTCGCTGCTCTCGCACGCGCCGCGAGGGGAACGCCAGGCGCGGACCGTGGGGCGCGTCGCCGCGCTCGGCGCCGCATCCTTGATCGCGCTCGCGCTCGCGCTCGCGGAACCTCTGCACCACGTCCTCGAGACGCTCCTCGGCTGACCGTCTGCTGAGGCCTGGAGAAAGGACCCTCTCATGCGCCCCGTCTTACTATCGGCGATAGTTCTCCTCGCCCGAGGTGCCGATGCCCAGCCGGTATCAGCCACCGCGGAGGCACGACTGGAGGAGTCGTCCCTGCTCGCCAAGCTCGCCGCCGATCCTCGCCTCACCCGCACGGCCGCAGAGGTCGACCTGGCGCGCGCGGAGGTCGTGGCCGCCGGCATCGCTGCGGCGCCGAGCCTCGCCTACGAGCGAGAGGCGGTGCGCTCGGGCGAGGGCTTCGCGTCGGACGCCCTCCGCTTGACGGTGCCGCTCGAGATCTCCGGTCGCCGAGCGGCGCGGCGCGCCGCGGCGAGCCACGAGGTGACGGCGATGTCCGCCGAGGCGGACGCCTCACGCTTCGCGCTCACGCTCGCGGCGCTGCGGTCGTTTCGCGTCGCGCAGTACGAGCGCGAGCGTTCGGAGCTGCTGCAAGCCGAGCGCGCGGCGCTCGCCGCTGCCGTCGATGTCGTACGCAAGCGGGCGGCCGCGGGGGACACCTCCGGCTACGACCTGCAGCGGATCGAGCTGGAGCTGACCAGCTACGATGATTCGCTCCGCGCTGGCTTGCTCGCGCTTGACGCCGCGCGCATGGAGCTGGGCACGTGGGTCGGGCAGCCAGCGGGGATCGATGCGGCCGGCGCCCTCACGGTGCCACCCGACCCGACCGCGCTCGAGGCCGTGCTCGGTGGGGCGCTCGAACACCGCCCCGAGCTGCGGGCCGCCGCCGCGAGGAGCGAAGGCGCCAAGGCGCTGCTGCGCGCGGCGGATCGCGCCTGGATCCCTGAGCTGTCGCTCAGCGCCGGGATCCTGAGACAGGACGCCAGCGCCGATGACTCCTCTTGGGGCTACCTCGCCGGCGTCTCGCTGTCGTTGCCGATCTTCGATCACGGGCAAGCAGAGCGAGCACGAGCGAGCGCCCAGCACCAGCGCGCAGAGGCGACGAAGCAGATCCTGGCCCGGACCATCCCCGCCGCGCTGCGCGTGCGCTACGCCGCGCTGGTCCGTGCCGTCGAGCGAGCGCGCGCGGTCGAGCAACAGCAGCTCCCTCGCCTGCCGCAGCTCCTGCGCTCCGCCGAGGCCGCGTATCGAGACGGCGGCGGCAACATCGTCGAGCTCGTCGACGCCTACGCCACCGCGCGAGACCTGCGCTTGCGCGCGCTGGAGTTGCGGCGCGACGCCCACCTCGCTCAGCTCGAATTCTGGCTTGTCCTCGGGAGACGTCCATGACCTTGAAGAGCGTTTTCGTCCTCACCACCTTGTCGCTCGCTGCCGGGTGCCACGGACACGATCACGGCAAGAGCGAAGGCGGCAAGGAAGGCGACCACGGGCATCCGCACGGAGCTGCCGCGGCCGAGCTCCCTGGCCAGTCCGTCACCATCTGGGCGCAGCGCACCGAGCTGTTCATGGAGTACTCGCCGCTCATCGTCGGACAGGAGACGGGCTTCGCCGCGCACCTCACCGAGCTGCCGAGCTTCAAGGCGGTCACCGCGGGCATGGCCAGCGTCACCCTCAAGTATGTCGACGGCACGACCATCGTCGCGACCGCCGACGCGCCCTCGAACCCCGGCATCTTCCGCCCCAAGCTCCTTCCGCAGAAGGTCGGCGCCTGCGAGCTGCTCGTCGACGTGAAGAGCCCGCAGGTCACCGAGACCTTCTCCGCTGGGCCGTGTCAGGTGTTCGCGAGCGCCGACGCCGCACGCAAGGCCCTGGGCGAAGAGGCGGAGGCTCCCGGCCGCATCACCTATCTCAAGGAGCAACAGTGGAAGACGGACTTCTCGCTGGCGGTGGCAGAGCAGCGAGATCTCCAGAACGGCGTGCGGGCGAGCGGCGAGATCCGTCCGGTGGCCGGCAAGGAAGCGCGCATGACGGCTCCCGTCGCCGGTCGCGTCGAGCTGGCGAGCCCCGCGCCGCTGCTCGGCACCTTCGTGAAGCAGGGGACGGTGCTCGCGTCCATCGCGCCGCGCCCCTCCGCTGCTTCGGACAGCGCCACCTTGGCCGCGGACGTCGCCGCGCGCCAGGCCGAGGCCGCCGCGGCGCGCGCCGAGCTGGGGCGCGCCGAGCGGCTGGTCGCTGCCCAGGCCGCGCCGTCCAAGCTCGTCGACGAGGCTCGCGCGCGTCTGCAGGTCGCCGAGGCGCACCTGGACGGCGCCTCCGGCCGCCTCGCCCAGTACAACGCCAACTCGAGCGGTGGTGCCGCCGGTCGACGGTTCCAGCTCCGCTCGCCCGTGGCGGGCACCCTCGTCGCCATCCACGCGGTCACCGGCGAGAACATCGAGGAGGGAGCGCTGCTCTTCGAGGTGATCGGGCTCGAGCGAGTGTGGCTCGTCGCGCAGGTGTTCGAGCCAGATCTGCCCCGCGTCCAAGGTGCGCGTGCCGCTTGGTTCACCATCGAGGGGTACGAACAGCCCTTCGTCGTCGACGAGAAGACCTCCAAGTTGGTCACCATCGGCCACGTCATCAATCCGCGCACCCGCACTGCGCCGGTGATCTTCGAGCTCGACAACAAGGAGGGACGCTTGCGCATCGGCAACTTCACCAAGGTCTCCATCGCCACCGGCGCGCCGAAATCGGCCCTGGCGATTCCGGAAGCCGCGCTGGTGGAAGACGCCGGCAAGGCTGTCGCGTTCGTGATGGTCGAGGGCGAGGCCTTCGAACGCCGGCCGCTGCGCCTTGGCGTTCGGTCCAATGGATGGGTGGAGGTCCTCGAGGGCGTCGAGCGCGGCGAGCGCGTCGTCACCAAGGGGGCCTACGAGATCCGGCTCGCCTCCGCGTCCGGAGCCGTCCCCGCACACGGTCACGTCCACTGAGGCCGCCATGAACAGCATGGATCGCGCAATCGCCTGGTCGATCAAGAACCGCCTGATCGTGGTCCTGGCGGCCCTCACCCTTGTCGTCTACGGGGCCGTCACCGCCTTCCGGATGCCGGTGGATGTCTTCCCCGACCTCACGGCGCCCACCGTCACGATCGTCACGGAGGCTCACGGCCTCGCGCCTCAGGAGGTCGAGACCCTCGTCACCTTCCCCATCGAGACCGCGGTCAACGGCTCCACGGGAGTGCGCCGCGTACGCTCTGCCTCCGCCATCGGCATCTCCATCGTCTGGGTCGAGTTCGAGTGGGGGACCGACAAGTACATCGCGCGGCAGATCGTCAACGAGAAGCTCCAGACCATCGGCGGCGAGCTGCCCCCAGACATCGCTCGTCCGGTCCTGGCGCCCATCTCGTCGATCATGGGCGAGATCTTGTTCATCGCCATCAAGGGCGAGCGCCAAGGTCCCATGGAGCTGCGCGAGGTCGCCGACTGGACGGTGCGTCGCCGCTTGCTGGCCATCCCCGGCGTCGCCCAGGTCGTCCCGATCGGCGGAGAGGTTCGTCAGTATCAGGTCAAGGTTGATCCCGAGCGCCTGCGCGCCTTCGACGTCACCCTGGAGCAGGTCGCCGACGCTCTCCGCGAATCCAACGGCAACTCCACCGGTGGATTCTATGAGCGCGGCGGCGCAGAGCAGATGATCCGCGGCATCGGCCGCATCACCAGCACCGACGACGTCGCCCAGACCGTCGTCGCCGAGCGGGACGGCGTGCCCATCCTCATCGGCCAGCTCGGCGAGGTGATGGTGGGCGCGGCGATCAAGCGGGGAGAGGGCTCCTCTGATGGCAGGCCCGCGGTCGTGCTCGGGATCCAGAAGCAGCCGGGCGCCAACACCCTGGAGCTCACCAAACAGATCGACGCGGAGCTGCTCGCCATCCAGAAGACCTTGCCCGAGGGCATGGAGATCGAACGCGACAAGGCCCGTCAGTCCGACTTTATCTCCACCGCCATCGGCAACGTCTCCACCGCGCTGCGCGATGGGGCCATCCTCGTCGCCATCATCTTGTTCTTGTTCTTGTGGAACACGCGCGCCACCGCCATCTCGCTCGCCACGCTGCCGGTGTCGGTGCTGGTCGCCGTGATCGCGATGGACGTTCTTGGCGTCACGGTCAACACCATGACCCTGGGCGGCCTGACCATCGCCATCGGCGCCCTCGTCGATGACGCCATCATCGACGTGGAGAACGTCGTCCGCCGGCTGCGCGAGAACGCGGCGCTGCCAGCAGACACGCGCCGGCCCGTCGACGACGTGATCTTCGAGGCCTCGCGCGAGGTGCGCGGCTCGATCGTCTTCGCCACCTTGATCGTCATGCTGGTGTTCCTGCCGCTGTTCTTCCTCGGCGGCGTCGAAGGTCGGCTGCTGGTGCCGCTCGGGTTCTCCTACCTCGTCGCGATCTTCGCGTCGCTCGTGGTGGCGCTCACGCTGACGCCGGCGTTGTGCTCCTATCTGCTGGCGCGCACGTCCGCCAGCCAGGCAGGGAGCGTACACGTCGATCCGTTCATGGTCCGCTGGCTCAAGCGCCTGTACCGCCCGATCCTCGAGCGCGCCATTCGCCGACCAGCCGTCGTCCTCATCGGCATGCTCCTGGCGCTCGCAGGCGCGCTGGCGGTGGCGCCCCTGCTCGGCCGGACGTTCCTGCCGGAGTTCAACGAGGGCGCCCTCACGATTGGCGCCGTCACGCTCCCTGGTACTTCGCTCGCGCAATCCGACAAGCTCGGGCGTCGCGTCGAGGAGATCCTGCTCACCTTTCCGGAGGTGGTCTCCACCGCGCGCCGCACCGGGCGCGCGGAGCTCGACGAGCACGCGCAGGACGTCCATGCCGCAGAGATTGACGTCCGGCTGCGCGAGACCAGCCGCGCCAAAGAGGAGTTTCTCGAGGAGCTACGAAGGAAGCTCACCGCCGTGCCGGGCATGGTCACCACCATCGGCGGGCCGATCGCCCACCGGATCGATCACATGCTGTCGGGGACTCGCGCCAGCATCGCCATCAAGATCTTCGGCGATGATCTGGCGGCGCTGCGCGTCGCCGCCAGCCAGGCCGAGGCCGCGATGAAAGAGGTCGAGGGCGTCGTCGACCTCGCGATCGAGCAGCAGGTGGAGGTCCCCCAGCTCGCCATCGTCTTCGATCGTCCGGCCATCGCGCGCTACGGGCTGCGCACCGGTCAGCTCGCCGAGATCATCGAGACCGCCTACGCCGGCACCAAGGTGACCCGTGTCCTCGAGAACCAGCGCACCTATGACCTGGTGGTCCGCTACCGCGACGATCAGCGCGCCGACCTGGAGTCCATCCGCAACACCATCATCGGCACCCCAGCGGGTGTCCAGGTGCCGCTCAAGATGCTCGCGCAGATCCGTGACGACCTGGGGCCAAACTTGATCGTTCGTGAGAACGTGCAGCGCCGCATCGTCGTCTCCGCCAATACCAGCGGGCGCGACCTGCGCAGCATCATCGGCGATATTCGCACCCGTATCGAGCAGGAGGTCCAGCTCCCGGCTGGCTACTACGTCGAGTACGGCGGGCAGTTCGAGAGCGAGCAGGCCGCCAGCCGAACCCTGTTCTTGCTCGGCGGGGCCGTCGTCATCGGCATCCTGTTCGTCCTGTTTCTGTCGTTCCGCTCCGTGCGCAACGCCTTGCTCGTCATGATCAACCTCCCGCTGGCCCTGATCGGTGGGTTGCTCGCTGTCTTCGCCAGCGGCGGGATCCTCAGCGTCGCCTCGCTGGTCGGGTTCATCACCCTGTTCGGCATCGCGACCCGCAACGGGATCATGATGATCTCTCACTACGAGCACCTCCGCACCGTCGAGGGAGCGTCCTTCGAGGACGCGGTCTTTCGCGGCTCCCTGGAGCGGCTCTCGCCTGTGCTCATGACCGCGCTCTGCGCGGGCCTCGCCCTGGTTCCCCTCGTCCTCGCGGGCGCTGAGCCCGGAAACGAGCTACAAGCGCCGATGGGCACCGTGATCCTCGGCGGCCTGCTCACCTCGACCACGCTGAACATGGTCGTCATTCCCGCGCTCTACACCCGCTTCGCGGGGCGGCTGCGCGCCAGGCGCACCTGACCCAGCCGGTCGAGGCGGAGCTCCCAAGGGCGCCGTGTAGCAAAAACTGGCGCACAGCCGGCGGGCGTCCGAGGATGGCGCCGTGTCTTTGGGCTGGCTTCGCAAGATCGCCGGGGGCAGGCGCACGCAGAGGGTGCGTCGTGTGCCCTCGGACAAGTCGTGGCTCGTCGAGCAGCGGCGGCGTGAGGTCGCCCCGGTGGCCTCGGTGCGCGGTCGCGGATCGCGGGCCAAGGGGCGCTCGGTGCTGGGGCAGGTGGCGCAGCTTGGCGCGCCAGCGTGGGGGCGGCTCTGGGCGCGCTGGCCTGTGGTGTCCGCTGGGCTGCGGGCGCGCTTGCGCTGGCCGGCCTGGGCGGGCGCGTCGTGGGCGCGCGCGCGCGGACGGCTGCGAGCGCACCTGGCGCCGCGGCTGGCGGGGCTCGCCGCGGCGGTGGTCGGGCGGCGGCGCGACGTGGCGACGACGCGGCCGGCCAGTGGCCTTGGCAACGCGCCGCTGGTGGCCGGTCAGGCGCCAGCGGTCGAGCTGCCGGAGCGCGGCGTGGATCTGGTGCTCTTGCTGGCGGTGCTGGGGCTCTTGTCCATCGGCACCACCCTCATCTACTCCGCCACCGCGGGCAGCGTCTCGGCGCGCGGCGTCGGCGGCTCGTTCCTGCTGCGGCAGCTCATGTACCTCACCATCGGCGGGGTGGCGATGTGGCAGGCGGCGCGCATGGACTATCGGCGGCTGCGCGGCGTCACCTATCCGCTGCTGGTCGCCTCGCTGGTGCTGCTGTTTGCGGCGTTGCTCTTTGGCGCGCGCAACGGCGCGCACCGCTGGATCGGCGTGGGCTCCTTGACCTTTCAACCCGTGGAGCTGGCCAAGCTGGCGCTCATCACCTACGTCGCGCAGAGCCTGGCGCGCAAGGCGGACCGGGTGAAGACCTTCACCGTCGGCTTCGTGCCGCACCTGGTGGTGTGCGGCGCGATGATGTTGCTCCTGCTCAAGCAGCCAGATCTGGGCTCGTCCGTGGTGCTGGGCGCCACCACCCTGGCCATGCTGTTCGTGGCCGGCGCGCGCATCTCGTACCTGCTGCTGGCCGTCCTGGCGACCGCGCCCATCGCGTATCACCTGGTGGTGGGGACGCCGTGGCGCATGCAGCGCGTGCTGGCGTACTTCAACCCCGAAGCCTACGCGCACACCGAGGCGTATCAGTTCCTGCAAGCGCGGCTGGCCATCGGCTCCGGCGGCTTCTCCGGGGTCGGGCTCGGGCGCGGCAACCAGACCCTCGGCTATCTGCCGGAGGCGCACAACGACTTCATCGCGGCGCCCATCGGCGAGGAGCTGGGGTTCATCGGGGTGGCGCTCCTGTTGCTGCTGTTTGGCACCTTGCTGTGGCGCGGGCTGCGCGCAGCCATCGGCGCCCGAGATGCGTTTGGCAGCTACCTGGCGTTCGGCATCACGTTCCTGCTGGGCGCGCAGGCGCTGTTCAACCTGGGGGTGGTGTTTGGCGTCATCCCCAACAAGGGCATCACCCTGCCGCTGGTGAGCCATGGCGGTACGTCGTTGATCGTGACCATGTTCCTCGTCGGGCTCTTGCTCAACGTTGGCCGTCGCCCGCACTGGAAGACGGCGCCGCGCGCCCTGGTCAACACGGCTCGCAAGAAGCGCCAGCGCGTGCGCATCGCCATGGCGTGAGGTGGCTCTCATGAGTATCGCTCCAACTTCTCTTGCGCCCCGCTTGCTCATCGCCGGCGGCGGCACTGGCGGGCACCTGTTTCCGGGAGTCGCCATCGCCGAGGAGCTGCGGGCCCAGGAGCCCACGGCGTCGGTGCAGTTCGTGGGCACCGCGCGCGGCATCGAGGCGCGGGTCTTGCCGGAGCTGGGCTGGGACCTGCAGCTCATCGAGGTCTCCGGCCTCAAGACCGTGGGCCTGTGGGGCGCGCTGCTTGGCCTCGTGCGCTTACCGCGCGCGGCCTGGCAGGCGCGGCGCTTGCTCAAGCGCTTCGCGCCCACCGCGGTGATCGGCGTGGGCGGCTACGCCTCCGGTCCGGTGGTGCTGATGGCGCGGCTGGCCGGGATCCCCACCGCGATCTGCGAGCAGAACTCCATCCCGGGGTTCACCAACAAGCTGCTGGGCAAGCTGGTGCGCAAGGTGTTTCTGTCCTTCGAGGAGAGCCGGCGCTTCTTCGCGGGCGACAAGGTGGTGATGAGCGGCAACCCGGTGCGGCGGCAGCTCGCCGCGGCGCTGGAGGCGGCGGCGGCGCAGCCCAAGGGTCCGCCCAGCGCGACCGAGCCGCTGTGCGTGCTGGTCAGCGGCGGCTCGCTGGGCGCGGTGGCGGTCAACAAGCTCGCGGCGGAGGCGCTCATCGAGCTGTCGCGACGCCGGCCGCTGCGGATCGTGCATCAGACCGGCACCACCGGCTATGACGACACGGTCGCGCGCTATCGCGCGGCGGACGTGGCCGCCGAGTGCAGCGCCTTCATCAAAGATATGGCCAGCGTGTACCGCCAGGCAGATCTGATCATCGCGCGCGCTGGCGCCACCACGGTGGCCGAGCTGGCGATCGCCGGCAAGCCGGCGATCTTCATTCCCTATCCCTTCGCCGCAGACAACCACCAGGAGATCAACGCCAAGGAGATGGCCGAGGCCGGCGCGGCGTTGATGTTCCGCCAGGCGGACCTGACCGCGGACAAGCTGCAGGCCGCGGTGGAGCCCTTGCTCGAGGACGGCGAGCGCCGCGCCAAGATGGGCGCCGTGATGCGGTCCCTCGCCAGGCCCAAGGCCGCGGCGACCGTCGTCGACTGGTGCGTGGGCCAGGGCAGGGACGCCGGGTAAGCCCCGACGTGAGGTAGCTCGCGGCGCAAGACGGTGCGGCCAGATGCGGCGCAAGACGGTGCGGCCAGATGGCGCGCTGCGGCAGCCGGTGGGCTCCGCAGCGTCAGGTTTCTGCAGCGTAGCGCAGGCGGAACAACAGATTGCTCATGAGTGAGCGGCGAAGCCTGCGGGGTTGTGCCTTCTCCGCGTTGGCCAGAGGCTTGCAATACGTGGCGAGCATGTCCTCATCCAATATGACTACACGTAAGCTCCCTTGGGTCCTGTCGGTCGCGGCGTTGGCGCTGGGCGCCGTGATAGCCCAAGCGCGGCCAGCAGAGGCCTGTAGCTATCCAGCCAACGAGCGCTATGTGCTCGATCGGGCGGATGCCTCCGACGTCACCCCACCGCAGCCGGTGATCGTGGAGGTGAGCGACCTCAAGAGATACCGGGGCACCTCATGTGACGGCGAGGTGTTGCTGCGGCTCGAGTTGACCTCGACCGACGACCGCACCCCCAGCGACAAGCTCGGCTATGTCGTGCGGATGAAGTCAGGAAACTTTGGCCAACCGCCTCCGGCCTTTGGCGAAACGCCGCTCAAGCCGCTCGATGATGGCTCGCTGATCTTCGCGGTGGGAGGCAGCGATGGGCCAGTGGACATGGTGCTCGAGCTTCGCGCGGTCGATCTGCACGGCAACCTCGGGCCGCCGATCGAGCTCCACGTCGAGGAGGAGGGCGGGGGCTGCAGCGCTTCGGGAGGCGCGGGCGCGGGCGCGCTGGCGAGCGTCCTCGTGGCGCTGGGGATGATGCTGGGCCGGCGGCGACGCGGCGCGGCGCGCTGAGGCGGCGGGCGAGGCTGTTGTGCTGGTCCTCGGTGCGACAGCGGCAGGTGTCTGACCCCGTCGCGGCGCTGGCTCTCCGAGGTGGACGCGACCTGGCGCGACGCGGCGCACCTGGCCGCTGAGACCCGCGCGTGGTGCCGCTGTCGCGGCCGGCGTGTTGCGGTGTCAGCAGCTCGGGTGCGCCGCGTCGCCGCGCGCATAGTAGCGTGCGGCAGGGGCATGCGGTGAGTCGGTGCCATCTGCGGGCGGTCAGCGCGGGTGCGCTGAGCCTGCTGCTGGGGAGCTTTGCCTGGCGCGGCCGTCAGGCGGCATCGCCCTGCGCGTGCCCCATCATTCTTGCCAAGGAAAGGGACTCGAGCATGAAGAACTGGAAGGTAGTGACTCTCGTGATGGCCACGGCCGGGATCGCGCAGAGCGCGCAGGCTGGGCAATTTCAACGAGCACAGGCGCGGGGCGTGCCCGACCGCTATCTGGTGGTGCTGGAGGCGGCGCCGTCAGGCAAGGCGGAGGGAGAGCCTGGCGAGGTGCGCGTGGCGCAGGCTGCGGAGCAGCTCGCGCGCTCCGTGGGGGCGACCCGGCTCGCTGTGTATGGCCAGGTTGGCCAGTTCCTCGTCGAGGCCACGGAGGCCCAGGCGCAGCGGCTGGCGCGCGATCCTCGGGTGCGACTGGTCGAGCAGGACGCGCTCATCGAGCTGTCGGCGATCCCGAGCTGCTACGCCAACGTGTCGACGTTCCCGCAGGCAAATAGCTATGACCCCACGTCGCCGCAGGTCCTGCAGTGCTGGGATCCTCAGCTCTCTTGCGCGGACAACTGGGGGCTCGATCGCATCGGACAGCGCACCGGCAGCCAGAGCGCGCACACGCTGGACTCGCGCTATCACTTCACCGCCACGGGGCAGGGCACCCACATCTACGTGCTCGACACCGGGATCATCCGCACGCACACGGAGTTCGCGCTGCCCGGCGGCGGCCATCGAGTGGGCACCGGTTTCAACCTGGTGCCTGGCGAGGCGTCCTGGAACACCGATGACGACGTCGGCCACGGCACCCACGTGGCCAGCATCGCGGCCGGGCGGCGCTTCGGCGTGGCCAAGGCAGCCACGCTGCATCCGGTGCGGGTCTTCAAGAACGGCAACGCACAGCTCTCCACGGTGGTGTCCGGAGTCAACTGGATCACGGGCAACGTGCAGCGGCCGGCGGTGGTGAACATGAGCTTCAACTACAACAAGGGCTTGATCGATGCGTCGGCGCTCGACTCCGCGGTGGCGTACATGGTCACGCACCATGGCATCGCCGTGGTCAACGCTGCAGGCAACTGGAACCAGGACATCACGTCGTTCAGCCCGACCGCGGTGTCCTCGGTGATCGTCGCGGGCGGGCTCGACTGGGTCAACAACCAGCGCTGGGGAGCCCACCCCACCACGGGCTGTCACGCCAACGGCTGTGGCTCCAACTGGGGGCCGGGCGTGGACGTGTTCGCGCCGGCGACGGACGTGCTGGCCGCGCTGGGCAGCGGGGAGAACACGCTGGCTTGCACCCTCACCGGGACGTCGATGGCGGCGCCGCATGTCAGCGGGGTCGTGGCGCAGTACCTGCAAGCCAATCCGCTGGCCACGCCGGCGAAGATCGAGGCCGCGATCATGTTAGGGAGCAGCCCCGACTATGGGAACACCAGTGAGATGAAGCAGGCTGCGTGATGGCAAAGGGCGCCACACAGTGCCGACGACCGGCTGAGACGGATCAACGGTCCCGACCTCTCCGGAGCTGAGCTTGCCGCCGAAAGTAGGTGACGCCGACAGTGCGGAACACGGTCGGCGTCGCTGCGGCCCCCATTGACGAAGACAACCAGACGCCCCACACCCCATCCGCGCCGCGAGGCTCGCACGGCCGCCGCGGCTCGGCCCGCGCGATGCCCTGGGTGCGAGCCGGAGCCGCCGCCGCGCCGCGAGCGACAACGGCGTCAGCTGCCGAGGTACCGCTGCACCGGCCACGCGCCGCGGGCACACGCGGGCGGCGATCCCGCTGGCGCGAGCGGCAAGGGCGCCTGGCGCGGGGGCCGGCGACGACGCGACCGCCCGGCCCAGAGCAGCCGGACGGCGCGCCGCGGCGCCGCCGGAGCCGCCGAGGCGTCTGGAGGCGCGCCAGCCGTGTGGCCACGGGCGCCGCGACGCGGCCCACCCTGGCGGCACCGCCGCCCGAACGCGCCGCCTCCATTCCCGCGGCGCCAGGGCCGCGTCGCGCGAATCCCCGCCCACGCGACACGCGAGGCGACCCTCCGCGCCGCGCACGCCGCCCGTCGAGACGACCACGGCGAGCGCTGCGGAGCGCGCGCTGGCCGCCGAACGCACCGACCGCCCATTCGACCGTGCGGCAGACCGCGCCGAGCCTGATGCGTAGCCGGTGGTGGCGCGTGCGCCCCAGCCGCGCCCGATCGCGGCGGCCCGCGTGACGCCTGCGCAGCGCGAGCTGCTCTCGATATCCGGCGGAGCCCGACGGCCCCGTGCCGCCGATCCGCGCACGCTGGCGCCGACGGAAGGCTCGGCGCCGACGTGGGTGTCGCGACCACGACGCGCTCTATCCGAGGCCGGCTCGAAGGCGCGCCCGCGGCCCCCCCCGCGCCGCAGACCCCGCGCGCCCGGGGACATGTCGCCGACGCGCGCACGGCGCGACGACCCGCCCTGCGCCACCCTCCGCGAGCACGCGCGGCCCGGGGCCCCACCACACCCGCGCGAGGAGATGCTCAACCCTTGCGCCGCTGCGCAACCCCGGCGCCCGACGCGAGCACCAGGCCTGCGCGGCTGCGAGCGCCTCGGCATCAGTGCCACGCCCGGCCCGCATGCGCCGCGCGGGAAGTGAACGATTCTGGCGCACGCGCCGGCGCCCGACCACCCGGCGGCAGACCTCGCTGCACGACGCGCGCCTCGGCGCGTCTCGACGAGCACACCACCCCGCGCCGCACGGCGGGCTGCCGGAGACCCCGGCGGACGTGGCCAGCGCGCTGCCGCGCGCGCGAGCCCGCGCGCCCCACCGGCAGCCGCCGCCGCGCACCGCCCGACGGCCGCCCGGAGCCGACCAGGGCCTCGCCCCCCCCCCCGCCGGCGCGCCCCCCCGCGCCGCCGCGACCCGCCCGACGCACCGACCGCCCCCGCCGACGCGCACCCCCGCGCCCAAGACCGCCGCGCCCCCGCATGCAAGGGCCGGACCACCGGGGCCAGGGCCCGTCCGGCCGACGCCGACCTCTGGCTGCCCAGCTCAAGCAGGCCGTCGCCGACGCCTCGACGCGCTCACGGCGTGGTGCTCGTCGGCGACCCGGCGTCGCAAGACCCGCCTGCGCGCGATCCGCACCCGCGTCGCTACCGCCTGACCTACTCGCACAACGCGACCCTCGGCCGCCGCGACTACCGCCAGCTTGCCCGCGCTAGGCTGGCGCCCGCCGCCCCGCTGGCAACTTTCATGCCGTGTCCTCGCACGTCGAGGACCCGCCCGCGAGCGGGTCCATCCCGTTCCTCCTCGACGCCCACCTCCCGCACCAGGACACGCCGACCCCCACACTCAACTATCAGTGGGACAGCCGCCCCCCCCGTCCTCGGGCCTCCCCGGACTCCGATCGCCCGCCCCGCCGCAATGCTGCTCACCGCCCCCATCACCGCCTCGGACGACCCCCGCCCCGACGACCCGAGTACTCCGCCTCGCTCGGCATGCCGGCTGCGAACGCGAGCTATTCGCCAGCGACGCGATGGCCCCCGCACGAAGCGACCGCCGGCGCCATGCGCGACCTCGACCCTCGCCCGCCGCCCTCGAGAGACCGCCAGAAGAAGCGCAAGCTCGCGAGCGAGACGTCCTCGCGTCACGAGGCCGACACCCCAACGCGATCCGACCACGCGTTGCCGTGCGTGGCGAGCACGAACGCGAGATTCATCGCCGCGACGTTCAGCCGTCCGTCGCCGATGCCCATCGGCGCTGCGATCGCCCGCTCGCCGCTGATGCCCATCGCAGTCTGCAAGCACCACGCCGCCGCTGATGCCCATCAATCAGCCAGTCATGATGCCCATCAACAGGGGCGCTCCGTAACACGATCATCGACAGCGCGACGCCAAACGCGGTCACTGGCAGCCTCGGTGGGTCGCCAAACCGGCTGCTCTACAACGGGCCGTAGCGGGCGGCCGCGCGCTGTAGCGGCGTTCTGTTGACAAGGCGTCGCGGTGGGCCAAAAGTGGCGGCATGTCGATGATCGCCTTTCTGGGTACAGGACTTCTTGGCTCCGGGTTTGTGAAGGGCCTGCGCAGCAGGGGCCATGAGGTGACGGTGTGGAACCGCACGGCCCCCAAGGCCGCGGAGCTGCTCGCCGTGGGCGCCAAGGTGGCCGCCACCGTGGCGGAGGCGGTCAGCGGCGCCGAGCGCGTCCACCTCTGTCTGCGGGCCGATGAGGCGGTGGATGAAGTGCTGAGCGCGTTGCCCGCGCTGCAGGCGCCGGTGATCGATCACACGACCACCTCGCCCGAGCTGACGGCCGCGCGCGCGGTCAGGCAGCACGCCTTGGGGCGAGCGTTTCTGCACGCGCCCGTGTTCATGTCGCCGGCGGCGGCGGCCAAGGGCGCGGGCATCATGCTGTGCAGCGGGCCGCAGGCGCTGGCGGCCGAGCTGCAGCCGGCGCTAGCCACCATGACCGGGGAGCTGTGGTACGTGGGCGAGGACTTCCGGCGCGCCGCCGGGCTCAAGCTCCTGGGCAACTCGATGCTGTTCTCCATCGCCGCGGGGCTGGCGGATGCCCTCACCATCGCCGCGGGCTGCGGGCTCTCGCCCGCGGACGCGATGGAGGTGATGGCGCGCCTCAAGCCCGCTGGTGCGCTGGAGGTGCGCGGCAAGAAGATGGCGGCGGGCGACTTCGCCGCGAGCTTCGAGCTGACCATGGCGCGCAAGGACCTGGGCCTGATGCTCGACGCCGTGGGCGAGCGACCGCTGGCCGCGCTGCGCGCCATCGCCGCGCGCAGCGACGAGCTGATCGCGCAGGGCCATGGCGCAGCGGACCTGGGCGTCCTCGCCTTCGACGCGGTGCCGCCCAGGAGCTAGCTGGGCTAGCTGGCCGCGGCGTGGCGGATGCCGGCGCGCTGGTAGCTCTGGGCGCGGTCACGGGCGATGTCAGCGAGGACGCGGGACAGCGCGCGGCCGCCGTCGGGCGCCACGGTGGCGTGGTTGCGCTCGGCGATGGCGTCGACGAGCGGCGTCGGCGGTGGGGGGCCCAGTCCCGACAGGACGCGGGCCTGCACCGCGAGCTCAGCGGTCATCAGCGTGGTGCGAGGCTGGCGGAGCGCATCGAGGATGGAGAACGGCACGAGCTGCAGCAGCGGATCGGGCGAGCGCCGCAGAAACGGCACCAGCTTGGCGGGCGAGCCGAGGTCGAAGTTGCCGTGGGGCCCAAACGCGGCCACGCCGGCCTCGGGCAGGCGCATGGCCACGCCGTTGCGCAGGGCGTCGATGGCGCGCGCGCCGCCGAGCAGCTCGGGGAACACCAGCATCACCACCGAAGCGCCCGGGCTGGTGAGCGCTTGGCGTGCCTGGTCACAGGTGGTCGTCAGCTCGCAGGTGGGGCCCCACACGATCTCCACTCGCAGCTCACCGCGAGTGCGAGCGGCGTAGGCCCAGGGGCACAAGTTGAAGGCCTCGACGACTTCGATGAGATATCGCTCCAGGATCCGATGAACCTCGGCTGCGCGTGGATCGCTCATCGCTGGAACAAACCGGTGAACCTGGCACTTTCGCCGACGACCATGGCGCTATCTTTGCGGGCGCCCGCCAAGGCTTGCAAGCGTCTGCGGCCTGGGAAACGCGCGGCGGGTCAGACCGAGGACCTCCGCCTGGACGATTGTCGGCCAGGTCCTACGGACAGCACGGGCGTCGCTGTCCGCGCGGTCATCGCTGCCACAGCTCTACCCCGACGAACACGGAGACCGCGCGCCAGCTTGGCTCGAGCTCCAGCGCGGTGCCGAGCGAGAGCGGCCAGGCTCGCACCGGATGGGCCTCGAGCTGGGCCAGCGCGCCGCCGGTCATGTCGGCGGTCTGGCCGTCTTCGAAGCTTCGATGTACGCGGCCTCGCGCTGCCACCAGCAAGGACAGCGACCGCGGCGGCCACAGCAGCAAGCGGGCGCCCGCCAGCGCGCCAAGTCCGTCGCGGCCGGGCTCCATCGCGGTGGCGAAGCGGTGGTGCCAATCGATGCCGAGCTCCAGCGCGACGCGGGTCGCGAGCTGGGCGCGCGCGTGAACGGCGAGCCGCGACACGAGCTCGTCGGCGCCGCCGTAGCTAGCGCCGAGCTGCAACGCGAGCGCTCCTCGGGAGGTTCGCGGGCCGGCGTCTTGCGCGGTGGCGGCCAGGCCGCGCCGGTACCGGGCGGGCAAGAGCGGGCGGTGCGGCTCCGGCGGCGGCGGGCCCGCGTTCGGTGGCTCCAGCGCGCCGTCCTCGGAGAAGTCGGCCTTGCCGAGCCCCGGCGCCGCTGGCGGCGCGGGGGGCGCGGGCAGCACCACCGAGCCGCGCTTGCCCTCGCTCGCGCGCAGGGTGTGCTCTCTGGGCGCGCGCCCGGCGCCAAGGTCGCTGGCGCTTGGCGCCACGCGCAGGCGCCACGCGCCGTCGGGCAGCCACGCCGTGTGCGGCAGCACGAACAGCGCGTCGGGCGCGTCATCGATGGTGGCGAGGTAGCCCGGCTGATCGGCGGAGAGGTCAAACGGGGATAGCGAGCTGCGCCGCAGCACCGGATCGAGCGCAGCGCGGCGGGCCTCGCCGCGCTCGCGCACCGCGACGTGGACCTGGGGTTGCTCGCAGGCCGCGAGGTTTCTCCGTGCGATGGCCAGCTCTCGGAGCGCCCGGGGCGCCGCGGCGCTGGCCTGCAAGACGCCGAGCGCGCAGCGGTGCGCGGCGTACGGCAGCTCGCCGGGCCGCCCAGGGGCGGGCGCGCTGGCAGTCGTCGTCGAAGGCGCCACCGGCGTCATGCGTGCCGCGGGCGCCGCGGGCGCCGCGCGCGCCAGGTGCGCGCGCAGCGAGCGGATGGCATGCGTGAGCGCGGCCTTGCGGCGAGACGTAGCTGGCGCCGCCGGGGCGAGCAGCTCGTCGAGCCAGGCGGCGAGATCGGCGGCGTCGACCGGCGCCGCGGAGGGCTGCGCTTGCGCGCGGGCAGCTTGCCCCGAGAGCGCCGCGCAGAGAAGCCCCAAGGTTCCCACGATGACCCACGTCTTCATGTCGTCTCCGTAGATCCTGACACGCACGAAGCGGCGCGATTGCGCGCAATTTCCGCCTGCGCGATCGCGAGCGGCCCGGGAGCGGCGAGCGCTGCGGTGCCGCGGCCCGCGAGCTGCCACATGTCGCCGCGAGTTACGCTTTTGGGTAATACTCGCGCTTGGTGACCGGTCTCGTGTCTCGCTTCGCCCCGTCAACCACGGGGTTCGCTCATCCTGGGACGCTCCTGTCAGCGCTCCTGGTGTGGCTGGACGCCCGCAGCGCCGGCGGGCGCGCCTTGCTCCGTCTGGAGGACGTGGACCACACGCGCTGCCGTCCTGAGTGGGCCGAGCAGATGCGCGGGGCGCTGGACTGGCTGGGCCTTGACTGGGACGGCGTGGAGCTCCAGAGCGAGCGGCGGGCGCGGCACGAGGAGGCGCTCGATGCGCTGGCCGCCGCAGGGCGGCTCTACCCGTGTACCTGCACCCGCGGGGAGCGTCGCGGCGGTCGCCGGGCCCCGGACGGCGGCTGGGCGTACGAGAACACGTGTCGCGGGAGACCGCTGCCGCCCGGCGGCTGGCGCGCGGTCCCCGACGTGCTGCGCGCCAGGTTACCGGACGACGAGGTGACCCTCATCGATGAAGGGGGCATGGAGCTGTCGCAGACCCCCGCCTTCGAGCTCGGGGATCCGGTGGTGCGGCGGCGCGACGGCGCGCTGGCGTATCAGCTCGTGGTGGTGGTTGACGACGCCGCCGGCGGCGTCAACCGGGTGGTGCGCGGCAGGGACATCGCGTCCTCGACGGCCACGCAGGTGCTCTTGCAGCAGCTCCTTGGCGTGCCCACCCCGACCTATCGCCACCACTTCTTGCTGGTGGAGCCCGCGTCTGCGGAGCGGGACTCGGCGGAGTCTCCCGCCGCCGGCCTGGTCAAGCTGGCCAAGCTGCACGGCTCGATCCCGTTCTCCTTGGTGCGCGCACAGCTCGACGGGCGCGAGCTGTGCGGCCTCCTGGCCTTCGCCATGGGCCTTCTGCCATCGCCGTCGCCGAGGTCGCCAGCGGAGCTCGTGCCCCTGTTCTCGTGGGCCAAGGTGCGGACGGCAGACCTTGTGGCCACCTGGTCTGCCGAGCGCGGGCTGCGGTTCGCAGAGCCCTAGTACCGGCGACCGGAAGTCCGATCCGCATTCCGGACATATCTCGTTGGCGCGGCTGGTTTCGTATGCATGGCATTCGGACCAGACCCGCACCGTCTGAAGATTCCGCGACCCGTGCGGCGGGCGCTCAAGCTCCTCGACGCCCGCGAGGCGGGAGCCGGAGCGCGCGGCGCCCGGGCTGACCGCGCTAGCAGCGGGCCAACGCGCCTCGTTGCTGCTAGCGCGAGGTGGGCGGATGTTCGGCGGATGTTTCGACGGACGTTACGACCGACGCTGCGATGGGCGCTGGGACGGGTGCTGCAGGTGGTCCGGCAAGGGGCGGCCGACGGAGAGGGGATCGACGCCAGTGGCTTCCATCTCGGCGAGGACCCAGCGCTCGATGGCGCTGTGGCGGTCGAGGCCCCCAGAGGCCGCGCAGGGGAGGCCATCGGGGTCGAGCGGGGATCGGCGACGAGGGGGTCGGGGTTGAGGTGGTAGGGTGGTGAGGGTGGCGGGGAACGCGGGCGGCGGGTTGCTGGCGGCGGGGCGGAGGTGCGAGGGGCCCTGCTGCGTCGGCGCGGCGCTGGATGCGCGTCACGGTAGCGGCGGCGTCCCAGCTATCGACGCGCTCGCCGCGCCAGCGGCACTGACCGGTGGTGGCTGTCAGCGGCAAGGCGGCGTTGGCGGCGCGCGCGGCATGGATCGCGGGCCAGCCAAGCAGCGTCGGCGCGGGCGCGGCGGCAGCGGGACGACGGCGCGGCCCTGCGGATCTTCGAAGGCGAGGCGCCAGCGGCGGACTGCGTGATGCGATAGCCGCGCTCGTGGACGCGGTGATGCGAGCAGAGCAGCGCGAGATTGTCGAGATTGGTCTCGCCGCCATCGGCCCAGTGTTGCAGGTGGTGGCCCTCGAAGAACAGGCGATGATCGCAGCCGGGGAAGCGGCACGTGCGATCGCGCAGGAGCAAGGCGCGCTTGAGGGCGGCGGGGATGGTGCGGGTCTTGCGGCCGACGGAGAGGGGCTCGGTGTTGTCGATGGAGGCGCCGGTCCCGACGGTGGCGACGACCAGACCGCAGTCGCAGGCCAGGCGACGGGTGGCCTGCGGAGAGAGCGCGAGGTCGGCCTCGACGGCTAGGGCGACTGGCAGCGAGGCGCCGCGGTCGGTGAAGGAGGCGGGGGCGATGGCTACATCGGTGGTGGCGGAGATATCGTTGGCGGAGTCGGCGGTGGCGGAGTCGGTGGTCGCGGCGGTTTGCTGCAGCAGCGCCGCGGGCACCGTGACGATCAGCTCGACGGGCGAGCGCTCGGCGCGGCTACCTCGTGCGTAGGTGTGGACCAGGGCCATCAAGCCATCGGCGCGGTTGTACGGGCGGCGCGCGGCGGTAGTGCTCCGTGTCTCCGCGGAAACGTCCGTCGCTCGCTCGGCAGGTGCGGACGTCTCCGCGGAAGCCGCCGACGTTTCCGCGGAAGCCTCCGCCGGCGCGCGCGTGCAGTCCACCGCGGCTTGCTGCAGCACTTGCAAGAGCAGCGCGGCCTCGTCAGGGCGCAGGCAGGCCTTGACGCACACCATGCCCGAGGCCGTCGTGGTGTGCGCCACGTAGCGCTCGCTGTCGTGCGGGCGCGTGGCTCGGCTGGCGGCGTCGGCGCCAAGCACGCCCACTTTGCGGCACACGGTCTCGAGCTGGCTGGCGGTGCAGTGCTGCGCGTAGCCGAGGAGCACCGCTTCGGTGGCGGCGGTGGCCACTCGCGTGATGGCGCGCGTCTTGGAATACGAGATCTTCCCGGAAGACAAGGCCTCTGATACTTGCGGCAAGGTGTGCAAGGCCCTGGCCACGCGCAGGTGTTCGCGCGCAGTGCCAAGGTCCCAGCCGACGCGCCAGCTCAGCCAGTGGGCGCAGGTGCCAAAGCCCTGGCGGTACCAGCCGCCGGCCGCGTCGAACGTCCGCAGATCAGCGAGCAAGCGATGCATGGCGGCGTCCAGGTGGACGGCTTGCTCGGCGATGTGCTCGCCGAGCGCTTGAATTTCCTCGACGGAGAGAGGCTCGCTCATGAGGCTTTGTAGCACGGCGGTTCTCGGCGCCGGACTTGGCGCCTGGCGTGCCCCAGGAGCCGCGGAAGCGCGGGCGGCGCGAGGTTTCGTGGGGTACTCAGGGAGATGGGCAATGTGCCGCGCGTGAGGGCCGCTGGTGACGAGAACGCGGCGGGTTGGCGGCGCGGAGGGTGCGCGGGCGCGGAAGGTGTCAAGAGGAATGTTGGGTTTGATATGGATACTGGATAGAAGATCTACAGTTGGTGAGTGCGTCCGGCAGGCGGACGCGAGCGAGCCGGGACCTGGGATCGAGATCGCGGAAACCTCCGCGGAAACGTGGTGTGATCCAGGTCGCAGCGCGTTTCCGCGGAAGCCTCGGGGCTGTGGACGGTGGCGGGTTGTGGACAACCGCGCCCGTCGAGCAGGGCGTGCGTGGTGCGCGTAAGCGGCGCGGTTGACCACAGCCCTTGGAGAGGCGCAGGACGGCCAGGTGCAGCAGGCGTGCCTGGGAGGGCGGCGCGCCTCTCCACACCGCCACACAGCCCCTGCTGTTTTCAGAACCCTGAGTTTTTTTGGTTTTTGACCCAGAACCCAGAACCCGGAACGGATCGTCAGGTAACGACAAGGGTGAGCGCGTGGGAGGTGGGTAGGCCCAGCACGGTGGTCGGTCGAGCACCGTGGCTGAAATCAAGCACGGTGGTCGGGTCACACCTGTTGGGTCAGGCTCGTCGTCGGGGGTCTGCGTGCATGATGTGTAGGATCATGAGAGACCGCGCTAGACCGCGCGCCCGCCGTCAGCTCGTCATGAAGGCGAGCTCGCGACCTTGGTCTCTCCGTCCTTGGCGGGTCTTGCGGGAGCGCTTACCTGCACCACGTCGGGCCGCGCCGGCTCGCGGCCGGGCTCCTGGATGGTGGCCAGCTCGGCGCTGATCTCGGCGAGCAAGTCGCTCTTCTCGCGGTGGGGCATGAACGCGCTCTTGAAGCCAGCGATGATGATCTCCTTGATCGTGTTGAGCGACCAGCCGTAGTGCTGGTGGCACAGGTGCAGCTCCTTGGTCACCGTGGTGTCGGTGATGAGGCGATTGTCGGTGTTGATGGTCACGCGCAGGCCGTAGTCGACGAAGAAGTCCACCGGGTGGGTCTCCCAGCTCGACGCCGCCTTGGTCTGCAGGTTCGAGGACGGACACACCTCGATGGGGATGCGGTGATCGTTGACGTAGTTGAGCAGGTCGCCGCTCTCGATCAGGCGCGTGCCGTGTCCGATGCGGTGGGCGCCGCACTTGTGGATGGCCTGGTGTACGGAGTCCGGACCAAACGACTCGCCTGCGTGTGCGGTGCAGTTGATGTTGTTGTCGATGACGAGCTGGAAGGCCTGCCGGTGCAGCTTGGCGGGGTTGTTGACCTCCGACCCCGCCAGGTCGAAGCCGACGACGCCGCGGTTCTTGAAGGCCACGCACAGCTCGGCGATGCGCAGGCTGGACTCCGGGCCCAGCGAGCGAATGGCGCACAGGATCACGCCATAGCGGATGCCGAGCTGCCGCTTGGCCTGGCGCAGCCCACGCACCACGGCCTCCACCACCTGCGCGGGCCGCAGGCCTTCGCGCGTGTGCAAGAGCGGCGAGTAGCGCACCTCGATGTAGCGCACGTTCTCGCGCCACGCGTCCTCGGCTAGCTCGAACGCCGCGCGCTCGAGCCCCTCTTCGGTCTGCATCACGCTGAGCGTGATGTCGAAGGCCTTGAGATACTCATCGAGCGAGCTGCACGACTCTCCGGCATAGAGCATGGAGAACAGCTCGCCGCGGTCGAAGGTGGGGAGCGCGACCTTGTGCTTGCGCGCGAGGTTGAGAATGGAGTCGATCCGCAGCGAACCATCCAGATGGCAGTGCAGGTCAGTCTTGGGGAGCCGCAAGAGCAGCTCGAAGGGCAGGGGGACAGCCATTGCTCACTATCTCTCTGGCCCGCCGGGCCTGCAACTCCGAGTCGGCCGGGTGGCTCCTTTACCGCCTCCCAGGGGCGCTCGCCGACCGCTACCCTGGCCATACCCCAGCTATCGCGTTGGTGCGAATGGTCGCCACAGCAGGGAGAAACCCTTCGCGATCTCATGGAGATCGGATGAGGGGCCAGCAGTTATCTGCGGTCTTTGTTGACGATGACGGAGGGCGTCATATGGGTGGAGCGCGAACCTACCCCGCCGGTATCTTGCGCGGCTGGGGGTTTCCGCGTACCGTGGGGTCCTATGCGAAGCTTGATAGTTACTCTGGCGGCAGGCGCCATGATCTTGCTCGTCGGGACCCCCGCAGAAGCCGTCTGCCTAGGGGGTGCCCCAGACGGACGGGTTGGCCCCACCGAGGGTTGTGACGACAACAACAACACCAATGGTGATGGTTGTAGCGCGATGTGCGACATCGAGACCGAGTTCTCGTGCGCGCGCATGGTCTCCTTCAACAACCTCAACATCCAAAACTTCCCCGGATCGACCGCCGCATGGACGGTAGGCGGAGCAGGAACCACAGGACTGCAGACGGTGAACACCGCGCGCCCCACGGTAGCGCTGTTCGGCGAGGACGCCTACAAGGGTACGTACGCGGTGCGCATGCAGGTGGAGGAGGTCGCGGACGACGACGTCATCGGCCTGGTGCTGGGCTTTGACCCCGGGGACCCAACCAGCGCCAACGCCAGCTACCTGGTGGTGGACTGGAAGCAGGGCTTGCAGGAAGGCATCCCGCCAGGCCTGCGCGTGGCGCACGTCCGCGGCGTGCCGTTCGATCCCGCGGGCGGGGCGAACACCACCTGGACGTCTGGCATCCCGGCGCGCCGCTGTGACAACGCGACCACCTCGTGCGTGACGCAGCTCGCGCTGGGGCGCACCCTGGGCACCACTGGCTGGGCGGACAACACGCCGTACACCGCGTACGTGACCTATCGCCCCGATCGGCTAGAGGTGCTCGTCGGCGGGCGCCTGGAGCTGCTGCTGCGGCCCACCGATTTCCCCGGTCAGTTCCCCGGCAACGTATTCCCGGCCGGCCAGATGGGCTTCTTCCTGCTGTCGCAGGAGCAGGTCCGGTACACCAACCTCGCGCCCAACGGCGCCTCGGCGTGCAACCTGACCGCGCTGGCCAGCACCATCATCAACACCGCGCTCGGCACGCCGAGCGTCACCGTCAACACCGCCAGCCTGCTCACCGACGTGGGCGACGCGCTGGCGCCGGCCTCGGTGGCCGTGATCAACACGCCCGCTGGCGGCACCGCCACGGTGGCGCCGAGCGGCGCGATCACGTTCACCCCGACCAACCCCAACGTGCCTGGCACCTACCTGCTGGACATCTATGCCTGTGACAACGACGCGGTGATCCCGGACTGTGACACCGCAACCATCACCATCCACTACAGCCCAGACCGCGACGGCGACGGCGTGTTGGACAGCGTGGACATCGATGACGACGACGACGGCATTCCGGACCGGCAGGAGAACACGCTGAACCTGGTGCCGGACGCGGATGCGGACGGCGACGGCGTGCCCAACTTCCGCGACCGCAACAACCGCGGCGACGGCATGGCCAATGTCTGCCCGGACACCAACAACGACAACATCTGTGATTCGCTGCCGCAGGCCTACGACCGCGATGGCGACGGCGTGGCCAACCACCTGGATCTGGACGCGGACGGTGATGGCATCCTCGATGTCATCGAGGCGTACCCGAACCTGCCGGACGCCACTCGCAACGGCCGGCTGGATTGTCCGGGCGGCGTCGGCAGCAACGGCCTGTGCAACGCCTTCGAGACGGTCGCCGACAACGGCGTGGTCGACTGGAACGACGACAACACCGGGCCTGATCAGGCGCTCAACACCGACGCCGATGGCCTGCCGGATTTCCTGGATGTCGACGCCGATGGCGACGGCCTCTACGATCTGCACGAGGGCAACTCCGGCTGCACCGACACCGCGCCTGCGGATGGCCGCTGCGACGGCCCCGACAGCGATGGGGACGGCGTGGTCAACTCGCGCGACGCGCAGAACGGTCACGGCGTCAGCACATACCCCGACCGCCCCGACACCGACGGTGACGGCACGCCGGACTACCGCGACCTGGACGCCGACGGCGACACCATCCCGGACCTGGTGGAGGGCGACTCTGGCTGCGTCGACGCCATGGCCCCCGCCGGGGTGTGCGACGGCGCCGACGGCAACGGCGATGGCCGCGCGGATGACGCGGCCGCCACCCGGCCCGACACCGACAGCGACGGCTTCCCCGACTACCGCGACGTCGACGCCGATGGCGACGGCCTGCGCGACAACGTGGAGGGCCGCGTCGACACCGACGGCGACGGTCGCCCGGACTTCCGCGACCTCGACAGCGACAACGACGGCATCGCCGACGTGATCGAGGGCTCGTCGGGCTGCGCCGACGCGGCGCCGCGCAACGGCCGCTGTGATGGCGCGGACTCCAACGGGGATGGCCTGGCTGACGGCGCCACCAACCAGACTCCGCCAGACACCGACGGCGATGGCGCGGTGGACTTCCGCGATCTCGACACCGACAACGACGGGATTCCGGACCGCGTGGAGGGCGGCTCGGGTTGCACGGACACCACCCCAGCCAACGCAGTGTGCGACGGGCCCGACGCCAACGGCGACGGCCTGGCCGACAACGCGACCCTGGTGCCGGCGCCCAACGCCGATGGCGACAGCGCCCCGGACTTCCGCGACCTCGACTCCGACGACGACGGCCTGGTCGACGTGATCGAGGGTGGCTCGGGCTGCACCGACGCCAATGGCAACTCGGTGTGCGATGGGCCCGACACGGACCACGACGGCATCGCCGACTCCATCGACGACACCAACACCTTTGGCGACCCGACGCCGACGACGCCGCGCAACACCGACGGCGCCGACGTCCCCGACTACCTCGATCCGGACAGCAACAACGACGGCACCCCTGACTCCGTGGGCAGCGGCTGCACCGACACTGTGGCGCCCGCCGGCCGCTGCGACGGACCCGACACCGACGGCGATGGCGTGGTGGATGGCGAGGACGACTTCCCCGGCTTTGGCACCCGCCCGGACCGCGACGGCGACGGCGTGGTGGACAACGTCGACCTCGACGACGACAACGACGGCATCCCGGACGCCACGGAGCGCGGCAAGGACACCGACGGCGACGGCGTGACCGACGACCTCGACCTCGACAGCGACAACGACGGCCTCCCCGACGTGGCCGAGGCTGGTCACGGCCAGCCGGACGCCAACGGCGACGGCCTCATTGATTGCGCCGGGGGCTTCGGCGCCAACGGCCTGTGCAACGCGGTGGAGACCACGCCGGACAGCGGCATGGCGCGCACCCCGCCGGTGGACACCGACGGCGATGGCATCCCGGACTTCCGCGATCTGGACAGCGACGACGATGGCCTGTCTGACCGGCAGGAGAACGGCACGCGCTGCGCGGACGTGCCGGCCAACGGCGTGTGCGACGGTGGCGATCCCGATCGCGACGGCTCGCCAAGCTCGGCGGACTCTTCTGGAGGCTTTGGCGTGGGCGGGTACCCGGTGCCGCCCGACACCGACAACGACGGCACCCCGGACTACCGCGATCTGGACAGCGACGGCGACAGCATCCCCGACGTGGTGGAGAACGGCGACGGTCCCGCGGACAGCAACGACGACGGTCGGGTCGATGGGCCGGATCGCGACGGCGACGGGATGCGCGATGTGGTCGACGACAGCGACGGCGACGGCACGCCCGACGCGCAGGATCCCGGGCCGCCGGTCTTTGGCGGCGCCAACCCCACGACCGACACCGACGGGGACGGTACTCCCGACGCTCGCGATCAGGACTCCGACAACGACGGGCTCGAGGACGAGATCGAGGTCGGCGACGATCCGCACAACCCGGTGGACGGCGATCAGGACGGCAAGCCGGACTTCCAGGATCCGGATAGCGACAACGACATGATCGGCGACAACGTGGACAACTGCCGCACTGACACCAACCCGGATCAGGGCGACCAGGGCAACGACGGCCTGGGCGACGTCTGCGACAGCGACGACAACGACGACGGCTTCGACGATGGGCTCGGCGTGTCCGGTGGCGGCTGCTCCACCTCCGGCGGCGCGGGCGGCGCGGGGCTTGGCCTGATGCTCGTCGCGGCGGCGGTGGCGATGGGGCGGCGGCGCCGGCGCACCGCGGCGACGACCGCGCTGGCGGCTGGCGCGGCGGGGGCGATGTTGGCGTCCGCGGGCCAGGCGCAGGCGCAGGTCTCCAGCCAGTACTCGGCGGAGCGCTTTCAGCTCACGGGACACCGCGATGGCATCCTTGGCGTGGAGTGGGCCGAGGTGAACGGCCACTTGACGGTGGACCTGGGGTTGTGGCTTGGCTACGCCAACGATCCGGTGAACGTCTATCGCATGAGCGATGGCGACCGGGTGGGTTCGCTGGTGGCCAACCGGCTCGGCGGCGATCTCGTGGCGGCGGTTCGCTTCAAGAACCGCTTTGAGCTCGGGGTGGCGGCGCCGCTCATCGTGGCGCAGTCCAATGACCTGGGGTCGCTGATGGGCGCTGCGCCCTCCGGCGATCTCAGCGGCTTTGGCCTGGGCGATCTGCGCTTGACCCCCAAGGTCACGCTGGTGCGCCAGTCCGGCCGCTCGCCGGTGTCGCTGGCGCTCATGCTCGGGGTGACCTTGCCCACCAGCACCAGCGACGACTACGGCGGAGATGACGGCGTGACCGCGAGCCCCGCGCTCCTGGTGTCGCGCGGTCGCGCGGTGGGCATCCGCCTGGCCGCCGCGATGGGCTACCGCGCGCGGCCCAAGGCGCAGGCGCTCAACCTGGTGGTGGACGATGAGGTCTTCGGCCAGCTCGGCGCGGCCTATCGCTGGAGCAATTCCTTCGAGGTGGACGGGACGTTTGACGTGGCCACCGGCGCCGATGACGTGCTGGGGGCCTTCAACCGCAACCACGCCGAGGCGCGCCTGGGCGCCGGCTACGATGTGACGCGCAACCTGCGCGCCTTTGGCGCGGCCGGCGCTGGCGTGGCGGAGGGCTTTGGCACCCCGGACTGGCGCTTGCTCCTGGGCGTGCGGGTGGCCACCGGTGGGGCGCCCAAGGAGGCGCCTGTCCTGCCGCCACGGGTGGTGGACAGCGATGGCGATGGCCTGCTCGATCCGGATGATCGCTGCGTGGCCGAGCCAGAGACCAAGAACGGCTTCCAGGACGACGACGGTTGTCCAGATGTGGATGATCCGGACGGCGACAAGGTGATCGGCGCCGCCGACGGCTGCCCGGACACCGCGGAGGACATCGACGCCTTCGAGGACGGCAACGGCTGTCCCGAGCCTGACAACGATCAGGATGGCATCCTCGACACCGAGGACGCCTGCCGCGAGGTGCCGGGCGTGGCCGCCATGCGCGGCTGCCCGGATCCGGACCGCGACGGCGACACCGTGGTGGACCGCCTCGACAACTGCCCGGACGAGCCGGGCGAGGTGGACAACCAGGGCTGCAAGGCCAAGCAGCGCGTCAAGATCTCCGAGGGCAAGATCGAGATCCTCGACATCGTGTACTTCGCGCTCAACCGCGCGGAGATCCAGAAGCGCTCGAACTCGCTGCTCGATGAAGTGGCGCGCGTGCTCAACGCGCACCCGGAGATCAGCAAGATCCGGGTCGAGGGTCACACGGACAACCAGGGCAACGACGCCTACAACAAGTCGCTGTCTCAGCGCCGCGCCGACGCGGTGCGCGTGTACCTGGTGAAGCAGGGGGTGGACGCTGCGCGCCTGGAGGCCATGGGCTACGGCGAAGAGCAGCCCAAGGCAGACAACACCACCAAGGAAGGCCGCGCCAGCAACCGCCGCGTCGAGTTCACCATCCTGGGAGCCGACGGCGTCGAGGTGCGGCCCACCGGGCCCACGCAAGAGACGATGGAGAAGTAGCGCGCGCGGCTGTTGCGGCCGCGTCGTTCCGGTGGGCGCAGGACCCAGGATGGGAGAAGGGTAGCTCTACCGATGGGGTCCGCTGGCTCGGTCGAGGTTCTCGCCAAGCTGACCTTTGGTTGCGCGCTTTGACCGGGACCTGGATGCGGGAGCCTGGCGCATGGACCAGCTCGGCGTTCGCGTCGTGCAGGGACCTGCTGCGCGATCAGGTGGGGTTGGCTTTCAGGAGCGCCGGGGTTCCGCTCCCCTGATGTGCCGTCCGCCGGATGGCGGACAGCGCGTCCGGCAGGCGGACGAAGCCGGCCAGCGAGGTAGGGCGAGGGGTGGACTTGCAGGCACTTGCGAGGCCGCGCGGGCGGGAACAGGGCTTGCTTTGGCAAGGGGGGTGCCGTCGCTGTCGCACGACATCGTGGTGGAGCTGATGCGCAACCAGAGCGCACTGGTGCGGCGGCTCTTGCCTGCGCGGCTGCGGCGGGCGCTGGGCGAGGCGGCGTCGGCGGAGGCGGCGTCGGCGGAGCTGTCGCAGATCGCGCCGACGGAGTATCGCGCGGACCTGGTGACGGTGTTTCGAGACGGGCAGGGGCGCGCGATGCACGCGGTGATCCTGGAGGTGCAGCGGCAGATCGATCAGGACAAGGAGCTGTCATGGCCGATCTACGTCACGGCGGCGCGGCGGAGCCTTGGCTGTCCGGTGCTGCTGATGGTGATCGCGCTGGAGCCTCGGGTGGCGGCGTGGGCGCGAGGACGGATCGGCACGGGACATCCAGGGTTTGCGCTTCGCCCGGTGGTGATCTCGCCCGGGCGTGTGCCGCGGCGAGTATCGGCGCGGGCGGCCCGCCTGCTGCCTGAGCTGGGAGTGCTCAGCGCGCTGGCGCACCCGACGCTCGCGGCGGCGCAGGCGGCGCTGCACGGGATCTGTGACCCGCCCGAGGGCGATCCAGGCTATATTACGACGTGATCATGGATGCGTTGCCGGAGCCGCTCCGGCGAGCGCTGGAGGCCAACATGCAGCACGCAGAGTACCGCACCGAGTTTGCTCGCAAGTACGTCGCAGAGGGCCGGCAAGAAGGCCGACAAGAGGGCCGGCAAGAAGGCCGACAAGAGGGCCGGCAAAGCGCAGCGCTGGAGCTGGCGCGCGCCAAGGTCGGAGAGCTCACCGCGCAAGAGGAGGGCGCGGTGAAGCTGGTGACGGAGCCGGACCGCCTCACCGCGTTGATCCTGGCGCTTGGCCTGGCGCGCGATGGCCAGGGGCCCGCGCCGCGCTGTCATTGCACGCCGCCTGCCGCGCTGACGACGGCGGGTAGCCGGCGTTGCAGCGCGGGCAGCCAATCGGCGCCGCGGAGCGCGCCCTGAGAGCTCTATCATGGCCGTCCGCCGGATGGCGGACAGCGCGTCCGGCAGGCGGACGAAGCCGGCCAGCGAGGCAGGGCGAGGGGTGGACTTGCAGGCACTTGCGCGAGGCCGCGCGGGCGGAACAGGGCTTGCTGGCAAGGGGGTGCTGTCGCTGTCGCACGACATCGTGGTGGAGCTGATGCGCAACCAGAGCGCACTGGTGCGGCGGCTCTTGCCTGCGCGGCTGCGGCGGGCGCTGGGCGAGGCGGCGTCGGCGGAGGCGGCGTCGGCGGAGCTGTCGCAGATCGCGCCGACGGAGTATCGCGCGGACCTGGTGACGGTGTTTCCGAGACGAGCAGGGGCGCGCGATGCACGCGGTGATCCTGGAGGTGCAGCGGCAGATCGATCCGGACAAGGAGCTGTCATGGCCGATCTACGTCACGGCGGCGCGGCGGAGCCTTGGCTGTCCGGTGCTGCTGATGGTGATCGCGCTGGAGCCCCGGGTGGCGGCGTGGGCGCGAGGACGGATCGGCACGGGACATCCAGGGTTTGCGCTTCGCCCGGTGGTGATCTCGCCCGGGCGTGTGCCGCGGCGAGTATCGGCGCGGGCGGCCCGCCTGCTGCCTGAGCTGGGAGTGCTCAGCGCGCTGGCGCACCCGACGCTCGCGGCGGCGCAGGCGGCGCTGCACGGGATCTGTGACCTACCCGAGGAGCGATCCAGGCTATATTACGACGTGATCATGGATGCGTTGCCGGAGCCGCTCCGGCGAGCGCTGGAGGCCGACATGCAGCACGCAGAGTACCGCACCGAGTTTGCTCGCAAGTACGTCGCAGAGGGCCGGCAAGAGGGCCGACAAGAGGGTAGGCAAAGCGCAGCGCTGGAGCTGGCGCGCGCCAAGGTCGGAGAGCTCACCGCGCAAGAGGAGGGCGCGGTGAAGCTGGTGACGGAGCCGGACCGCCTCACCGCGTTGATCCTGGCGCTTGGCCTGGCGCGCGATGGCCAGGAGGCCCGCGCCGCGCTGTCCTTGCACGCCGCCCTGTCGCGCTGACAGCCAGTTCCCAATGCCGCACCGGCGCTGTCATCGCGTTTCTCTCCACCATGGTGCGACGGCTCGCTGCTTGCTGGTACCTCTCGCTGTCACAGGCAGAGCTGACAAGTCAGCTCACCGGTGGCGAGCGACAGGGCGAGGACGCGCCCCCAGGTGTCAAAGCACAGGAGTTGGTCTTCGCAGAAGCGCACGCCGACCGCGCACCCCGGGCCCTCCAGCGACAGGAGGAGGCTCGGGTCAGAGTGGGCCATCGTGTACAAGGAGATGCTGGTGCTGCCAGGGTGGCAGATGGGGACCGCGCACCAGTTGTCGGAGAGGACCGGCGGAGGCAAGCGAGCGACCAGCTCGTCAAGGGACTGGAAGATCGGGTCAAAGGCGTCGTCTGGCCGCCCCGGGGGCCGTAGCCCAAGCTCGCACTGCAGATCCACCAGGTGCGCGCGCAGGCCGTCTTTTCGCTGCAAGGCGGGATCTTGTTCCTTGCGAGGGGTCCAGCCGAGGAAGACTCCGGCAGGCGACGGAGCCCCTGAGAGGACGGCGAAGTCTCTCTGTGGCGCGCGGGTGCGCAAGGTGAGCGAGGGCAACTCGTAGGTCCATAGCTCGTCGCGAAACCACGCGGTCAGTGACGACGAGCTGCGGGCGAGCGCTCGGACGTCGTTGCCGGGATGGTCCACCTTCCAGGAGTGCTCCCATCCACTGGCGTCCGCCTCGATGGCGAACACGGTGTCGCGGTGGCCGACGAACCAGGTGCGGCCATCGTAGGTAGCGGCATGCGCGTCGAAGGGGACATCGCACCAGGGGCGGGCGCGTCGGGCCAGGAGATCTACCTTGGCCAGGCGGCGCGCGTGTCCACGCGGCGCGATGGCGATGGCCCGATCTCCATGGTCGGAGAGGACGAGCTGATGTGCAGGCTCGCCGAAGCGCGCCGTGACGCGGCCCTCTCGCGTCACCACGCAGGCGCCGGCCTCTCCCAACGCGAGCAGCAGCTTGCCATCCGGGAGCAGCGCGGCATCCAGGACCGGGACGCTGCCGCGCTGCGCCTTTGGCCAGCAGAGCGAGAGCGGCGTGGAGCGAGACGACAGCGGCTGCAGCGCCAAGGAATGCGGGGCGTCGTGAGCTGGCGCGGTGTAGTGGCGGAGCTGCGGCGGTCTGGTCGTGTTCTCCGGCAGCGGGACCGGCAGGACTTCACCCTCGAAGCGAGCCACCGCGATGGCGACCTGCGGCTTGCCGCGGGCCAGCGCGGCGCGCAAGAGGTGCTCTGCGGAGCGCTTGGGCGTGGGGTCGGTGTGCATGAGCTGCGCTAGCTCTTCATCCGTCAGCGCGGTCCACACTGGCTCGCTGCACAGCATGAGGATGTCACCTCGCTGCAGCGCGAGCTCTGTGACGGACACCGCCAGGGTGGACGACGTGCCGATGAGGCTGGTGATGATGCCCTGATGTGGGAAGTCGGCCATCTCCTGTGCCGACATCGGGTTGCCCTCGGCCAGTCGAGCGGCGCGGAGCTGCTCGAGCAGCGTGTCGTCGCGCGTGAGCTGAGTGAGCCGGCCTTCGCGCAAGAGGTAGCCGCGGGTGGTGCCGACATGGGCGAGCACGAGGGTGGTGCCGCACACGGTGGCGAGGGTCGCCTTGGCGGCGCGCGGATCCCGGAGCTGAGCACCATGGCGCTCGTGATACCACTGGCTGCCGAGCTGCTGCATGGCCGTCACCAGCGCGGCGGTCGCGGCGCCCAGGTCTCCGTGGTGCGAGGGACGCAGGCGGCGGACCGAGGCCTCCAGGGCGCGCGCGCCCACCGACGCGGTGTCGGCGGGCATGTGGCCGAGCGCGAAGGCGACGACCCCCAGCAGGACGCCGCGCTGAGCGCTCTCGCTCTCGAGGATGGCCATGCGTTGACGCTTGGCGCTTGCCGCCGCTCCGTCATCCAGGAGCGTCGCCATCGCGCAGTCGCCGTGCTGGCCGATGGCGCGGGCAGAGACGACGACCGCGCCGCGCGGATGGGGCTGGGCGCCCCAGGCCGCACGCAGGTCGGCGCGCAGCACGGCGTCTCCCGTGGCGTCCACCAGCCGATGCGACAGGCCGTCGCGGTCCTGCCCCTCCGCGTCTTGCAGGAGGCGCCGCAGCAGGGGGCGCGCCAAGATCGCCAGCTCCGGGCGAGGCGGGAGCTGGAGCAGCTCCTCGGCGAGCGCGTGGCGGGTCAGCCGGCTGGTGTCCGGACTGCGTAGCAGCTCGCGCTGGTGCTGGCAGACCTCCGCGAAGGTCTCTGGAAACAGCCAGACCTGGCGGATCAGCATGCGCGCGCCGACCGGACCTCCGACCGCGATGGCGTGGCCAAGCCACCGCTTGACGTGGTCACGGCTGTTCGGTAGTTGCCAGGCCACCTCGACGGCGCCAGCGTACGCGCCGCGCTTGGCCAGCGACTCGGCCCACGCCAGGCGCAGGGCGTCCGCGGCGACGGGGTGGGTGCGCTGAAGCTGCAGCACGGCCTCCGCGAAGGCCCCGGTGCGCTGCGCCAGCGAGACCGCGCGGGCCAGATCCTTGGCCAGCACCCACTGCCGGATCACCAGGCCAGGTGGCAGGCCGCGCGCCTCTGCGAGCTCCGCGGCGAGCCGCAGGCGGCCGTGGTGCTCCAGGAACTGCACCGCCTCTTCGTTGGCGTGCAGCAGCTCGGCCAGGACGAAGGCGGCCTTCTCGATCTCGCCGTGGGCGCGCAGCCGCTCGAACGCGGCGCGATAGCGTTGGCGCAGGATCTCGAACAGGTCTTCGTGCAGAGGCACGCGGCTGTGCGACGCCATGCGTGGCGCGAGGTCTACCGCCAGCGACTCGCGCGGGCCGGGGAGGCCGAGGGAAGGCGGGAGCTGCGGCGTGTGGGTGTCATCGCCTAGCGGGATGGCGTGACGGAGCGCCTCGTCGAGCCGGTTGTCCTCGAACATCTCGAGCAGCCGCGACAGATACTGCGCGTGCCTCCGGCCGATGAGGCGGGCCAGGCGGGTCTGCAGGATGGCGCGGGCGGCCAGGGCGCGCGCCTGTCGCCTCACGCGCTGCCAGAGCCCTCGCGGCGCCGCGAGCTGGTCAGCGGGGAGCGCTTGCGCCTCGGCGGCACCGGGCCGCGCATTCCCGACGGCGCCGGGGCGGGAGAGCCACACCCGCGCCTTGATGCGCCTGCGCAGGCCCGCGCCCAGGTGCCAGAGCGCGGTGGCGAGCCCGCGCAACGAGGCCCACCCCGCAGCCAGTCCGGCCGCCGGACGCAGCTCGCGCTGCGGTGCGCGCAGGGCGAGCTGCAACGCCTGCGCGGCGGCGCGGCTCTCGCTGCTGGGACGCAGGTCGAGCCTGCCGCGGAGCTCCAACGCGGGAGGGAGCTGGCGCTGGGTGGGCTTGGTCACCGGCGTGCCCAGCGGCTCCACTGCGAGCACGGTGAAGCTCGAGACCTCGAGCCAGGTGGATAGCTCGCGCGGCGCTAGCTCGTCGAGCGCGGTGGCGTGGGTGCGCCCGCCATGCAGGCGCAGCATCCTCTCAGGGCCGGCCTGCGCGGGCGGCTCGTGGGGCTGCGCCAGGGGCGCGGTGGTCCACAGCGTCCCGTGGCGCACGAGCGGCGCGCCGCCGACGGTGGCGCAGTCCAGTCGAACCTCTCGCGAGAACAAGGCGACCACGAAGCCGTCGCCCTCGAGCACACGCAGGTCCGCGCCGGGCACGGACGGCGCGGCCTCGTGGTGCGCCCAGGCGAGCGCCATGAGGCGACGTCGCACCAGCGCCTCCGGGACCAGGCTGGTCTCGATCACGATCCCCGCCGCGACCACCGAGCCGCGGTACATCGTGTGGTGGAGTTCTGGCGCGGTCATGCTGCCGTGCCTCCGGTGCTTCCGGTGCCCTCGGCGCCCTCGGCGCCCTCGACGCCCTCGACGCCCCCGACGCCCCCGACGCCCCCGGCCCTGGCCCCCGGGCCCTCGGCGCTCTGTGTGGCGCGCAGCACGAACTGGCGCGCGGCATAGGAGTACAGCGCCGTGTCGCCGGTCTCGGTCAGGTACGCGATCACAGAGCCCCGGTGGTTGACCGTCGCCGAGGTGATCGGTTCCATCGAGGTACACAGCACGACCGGCGCGTCGCTGCCGATGGCCAGCAGCCGGCGCCGCTGCGCGTCGAGCACGAGCAAGCATGGGTCGGTGTCGTAGCCGGTGAGGATGCCATGCACGGTGGCGCCAGGCGGCACGACCGGCGTCACGTCGAGCCGGCCCTCGCAGGTCAGGGTCCACCGGCCCTCGGTGCAACGCGCCACCAGCGGCAGGGAGCTCAGCGCGGTCAGCGCCCGCGTGACCTGGCCGCGCCACATGACCTGCTGCTTGGCCGGGTGAAGCGGCTGGTCCTCGCGCATCGAGCTCAGGTAGCACCAGCGCAGCGTGTCGTCGCGGTAGGTCAGCCAGCACAGCTTGCTGACGCTGGCTTGCAGGTCCAGCACCCCGCGGTCCGCGAGCCGGAAGGTGCCCCGGTGCAGGTCGTACAGCTCTCCCTGGTCATCGGCGAAGAGCACGCGGTCCTCGCTCTGCACCGACAGCGGGCGCAGCGCGTCCTCCACCAGCACCGGCGTGCTGCCGTCATCCTCACAACGGAAGCGGCGTTGGTCGGTGGCGATGGCGCCGCGCCGAGATAGCAGGAGCGCGACCAGCTCATCGCCCTCCTGGCACAGCACCGTCGTGCGCTTGCCGCCGCCGGTTCCGACCGCGATCATGCGCAGCCCCGAGGGCGGCCGGAAGGTACACGGCGCTGGCCCCCGCTCCGTGCTGTGGGTGGAGTTGGGCACGTGCAGGGTGAGCAGCGAGTGGTCCGCGGCTCGGCAGTACAGCCGGCGGTCGTCTCCGGAGAACCCCAGCGCCGCGCCCAGACCCAGGGGTACGCCGCTCGCGATCCGCGGCGCCGTCCGGATCGCGAATGGGTCGCGCAGGAGCTGCACGGCGAGTCGCTCGGCGGGCAGCTCGAGCTGCACGGCGCGGCGCCACCCGCGCCGCTCATCGGCCACGTCGACCTGCACCCGCTGCGGCGCGCCGGGCGCGAGCAGCTCCGTCACCGTGATCGTGCGGTTGTGGCGCGCGGCGCCCAGCGTCGCCAGCGTCTCGCCGCCCAGGAGCCACAGCTCGTGCGTGGCGCCAGCGGCGCAAGCCAGCGCCTCGGCCTCGCGCAGGCGTTCTTCCAGCTCGGGCAGCGCCAGCGGCCGGGCGTTGCGGCTGGCCACTAGCTCGAGCACGCTCACCTTGGACAGCTCGTCGTGCCACAGGAAGGGGCCAGGGCGCAGGGTGGCCCAAGCGAAGGTGGCGCGGCTAGCTGCGGCGCGCGCCGCCAGCGCGACGAGCAGCGCGAGCTGGGCGATGCGTGGCGCGCCGAGCTGCTCGGGGCCGGAGTCCAGCACGGCCAGGCAGTGACGGCCGCCCGCGTGCTGGCGGAAGGCCGGCGACAGGAACGCATGTTCGTGCGACACGACGCGGCGCAAGAACTCGTCAGGCAGCTCGTCGAGGAGCAGCCACTCCGCAGGCAGCAATCGCTGGTAGCTGCCACGGCGCGCCACGCCGTCGTAGCCATCGGGTTCGCCAGCTTGCTGGTTCGGGCGCGGCCATGGTCCCAGCGCGTTCGAGAGCCGCGCCGCGAGCTGGCCCAGGCTCAGCGCGAGGTCGTGAGGGAAGATCTCGAGCTGGTTGGCCCATGGGGTCAACGCAGGTGGCAGCTCCATCATCGCTGCGCCTCCAGCCACCGCGTCAGGCGGGCGGGCTCGATGGGCAGCGCCGCCGCCACTGACAGCACGCGCCGTTGTGGTCCGAGCAACAGCAGCGGGGCCGCCAGATCTTTGTGGTGGGCCAAGAGAGCGCGCGCGAACAGCTCGACAGGCACCGTTGGAGCCAGCGTCGTGGGGAGGAGGAGCTGCGGCGCGCGAGCATCGCGACCGAAGTAGGTGATGCCCTCGACCCACGGCAGCGCGTCGCTCGCGCCGAGCACGGCCAGCACGGCCACGCCGGCGACGCCGCGCAGCTCACGCAGCTCGCTGGCAGGGCGCTGCAGCAGGCGCGCGGCCAGCGTACGCGCGACCGGGCCGAGCCCCACCGCGGCCAGCGGCTCGAGCGGCTCGGCGCGTGGCACCAGCTCGACGGGCAAGCGCGACGGGCTCATGTGCGGCGCGAGGTCACGAGGTCACGCGAGGCGCGCTGGCGAGGGTCGCGGCGTGGCCGGCGCGGATATGCTGCACGATCTCGGCGCGCACCGCGGCGAGCTCCTCTGGCATGGAGGACAGGGCGAACGCGGCATCGATCTCACGGGCCATGCTCTCGAGCCGGAGGTGCCAGGTGGCGCGGGCGTCGGCGCGGGCGTCGCTGCTGGCCGCGGGAGCCCCGGCGTCGCCGCTGACCGCGGGTGCCCCGGCGTCGCCGTCGGTTGGCGTGGCGAGGGGCTCGGCTGCGAGCAGCGCGGCAGCGTCGCGCTGCAGGCGCGCGCCACGGGCGAGGGGCCCCTGCGAGCTCTCCGCCGCCGCGGCCAGGAGGGACGAGCTGTGCGAGGCCGCCAGGAGCTCGCGCAGGACCTCGCGGCCTGTGCGCTGGGCTGCTTGCGTCGGCAGCGCGTAGATGATGGGCCAGAGATCCGCGCTGGTGGGCCTGCGTCGCCCAGCGAGCGCAGCGGCGGCGGCCACCAGCCGTTGCAACCGCACGATGCGGCGATCGCTCAGCTCGATGCCGGCGCCGCGCAAGAGCCGGATGGCCTGCGCGAGCTCGCCGCGCACCGCGGACAGATCCATGGCCCGCGCGGTCTGCGCCAGCAGGTCGATGTGCTCGAGGGTCGCGCCCGAGGCGGGCCCGGCCGCCGCCGCGCCGCCGAGCGTCCACCCGGCGGAGAGCAGCTCCTCCAGTCCGGAATCGGCGATGGGCTCCACGAAGGTTCGCACCAGGAAGCGGTCCGCGAACGCGGCGAGCTGCCCGCCTTGCTCCTCTTCTGGCAAGGCGTTGGACGCGCCCACGCACACGCGCAGCGGGCAGCGCACGTGCGTGTGGCCGCGGCGGAACGTCCGTTCGTTGAGCACGCCAAGCAGCGTGTTGAGGATGGCGGTGGAGCCAAGGAAGATCTCATCGAGAAACGCCAGCTCGGCTTCCGGCAGCATCCCCGCGGTCTCGGTCTCCACGACGCCCTCGCGCAGGCGCCGCAGATCGATGGGGCCAAAGATCTCTGTGGGCTCGGTGAACCGGCCGATCAAGTACTCGAAGTACGAGCCGCCCAGGCGCTGGGCGATCCGGCGCACGGCTTCGCTCTTGGCGGTGCCCGGCGGGCCGAGCACCAGCAGGTGCTCGCCAGCCACCGCGCACAGCGCGACCAGCTCGACCAGCGCTTCGCGTTGCACGAGGCCACGGCAGGCCGCGCCGATCGCGGCGCGCACCTGCTCGGCGGCGGCCGTGGTGGGATCGCCCTGTGCTGGAGGCGACGCCGAGGGCTGGTGGTCTGGCTGGGTCACGGCGCGGCTCCCTCATCCTGAGATCGGGTTTCATCGTCGGTGATCCTCCAGGGGCGGTCAAGGCGACGATCGAGACGGCTGCGAAGAGAGGCGCTCATGGCGCCGCATCGGCGCTGCGCTCGGGCGCGGCGCAGGTCGCTACGTTGGGGCCGTGATCCCATCGCCGCGCGCGCGGGGCTGGCGCTGCTATCGGGCAGCCGGCGGCGTCGTGGCGTCGGGCCGGGCGACAGGCCGGACGCCAGGCCGGGCGACAGGCCGGGTGTCGGCTCGGACGACCGGACGTTCGATCGCCAGCCGCTGCACCATCACCATCGGCGAGCCGAGCAGCGCCTCGAGTTGGGCGCGCTGGGTTGGATCGAGGGTCCGGCGCAGGCGCTTGTCGAGCAGGCGCTCGGCGCGCAGGAGATCCATCGGTGATGGCGCGAGCGCTCGCGGCTGGCTGCTGCTGTGGGCGCTGGCTGCCTTGTCGTCGTCGTCATCGTCGTCGTCATCGTCGCCGGTCAACGCGCGCTCCGCCGCTTCTTCCAGGATCGCCTGCGCCACATCAAACGCATCAAGGATCTGCTTGTGCTGTCGTTCGCTCACGCCCACCTTGCTGACCGCGCGGCCGTAGTCCCGGCCGAAGGTGCGCGTGGAGCTGCTCGTCGCGAGCGCCGCGCCGCGCGGCGAGGCCGAGGTGGCGATCACGCTGACGGTGCCCTGGACCTCCGGCATCGCGCGAACCGCGTCGTCGAGTAGCGAGGCGGCGTGCGCCGATTCTGCGCCAAGGTGGCCCGCCCCGGCGACGGGCACGGGCACGGGCATGAGCACGGTCCGCGCCGGCAGCCCAGGAGAGATGAGCGGGGCAAACCTCCCGGGTGGGATGGTCCGCGTCGCCGACCGCGAGATGGCATAGGACCCCTGCTGGGTGACCGACCGCGCGACCGATCGCGTGGCCGACCGCGTGGCCGCGCGGCTCCCTGCCTGGCACCCAGCCTTGGCGCAGCTCCCCACCGGCAGAAACCCGGTGCAGACCACGAACCCCGCCATGATGAAGACCGCCCGTACGCTGCGCCGCATGGCCTGAAGGTATCACCAGATCTGTGCGTGGTGCGCCGGCAAGCGAGCCTGCTTGGATGTACGTGAGTATCCTCACTTGCGTCGCTCGTCGCGTCGCTGCCGTCCCGGCAGCGGCGCCCCGGCAGCTCAGCGCCGCGGAGAGGGGGAGCTTGCCTGCTCCGTGGTCTCAGCGTCGCTCCATTGCAGGTCAAAGCCGCGGGCCAGAAGCGGGAAGAACTCCTGGAGCTGCGCTTGCGTGACCATGGGGAAGACCGCGGAGAACCGGCCCAGGGTGGCAGCGATGTCCGGGATTTGTTGCTTCCCCTCGATGGATACGTAGACGTCGCAGTTGGCGTCGCCCTGGATGGACAGCGGCGCGTCGGTGACGACTCGGTAGATGCCCGGTTCGAGCAGCGCCTTGCCCGGGCCAAGCTTGCGCTCCGCGGCAGGATCTCGCCCCGGGAACGGGGTCACGACCACCGTGCGATCCAGCTCCAGGGTGGAGGTCTCATAGGCGTAGACGCCAATGCGGAAGGTCTGCTCGTCCGTGGTTGCGCCGCCGGAGGTCGCTGGAAAGAACGCTTGGATCATGGCGTACGTGATCTCGGGGAACGTGCAGGCGAAGCGGCCGAACGTCACCGCCGGGTTGGGCCAGGCGGCGCTGTCGCTGAGCGAGACGAAGAGGTCGCAGTTGAGGCTGCCAATGACGGTGAGCGGCTCGGCGCTGACGATGCGATAGATCCCCACGGCCAGCGCCGCCTTGCCGGCGGCCACCTGCTGCGAGGTGTGCGCGCCGCTGGCGACGAGGCGGGTGATGACCGCCGCGCGGTCGAGGGTGATGGTGGACGGGCCGTAGACGTACATCCCAACTCGCATGGTCTCTATCTCCTCGGAGCTTTGCTGCGTGCTTCGACAGGTGGGCGGGGAACGTTGCGCGGGTACGACAAGAAAAGTGAGAAACTTTCGGTCCGCCTAGCCCCGAAGATGGATCAAGGGCCCCGGGGCTCGAGCAGGTCGGAGCAGGTCTCGCGGCCAAACGCGGCGAAATAGGGCCAGTCCTGGTTGTCGGTGGCGGCGAGCTCGGCCTGGACCTTGGCCAGGGCGCGCACGGGATCGAGCGCGGCGCCGGCTTCATAGAGCCGGGTGCTGATGAGGGCGGCGCCTTCATCCGAGATGGGGCGCAGGGTGGCGATGACCTGCTGGGCGCCGGCGGCCAGGTAGGCGGTGGCGAGCGAGTAGTGTCCGCCATGGGCGATGGCGGAGACGCAGGTGGTCAGCAAGACGCGCGGGGGGGCCCGGCCGTGGGTGGCGATGTCGAGGCTCTTGACCGGGCCGTCATGCAAGAGCAGGGCGCCGCCCTCCTCGCTGGATTCGCCATGCACGGCGACGTGCAGGAGGTCCGTGGCCTCGGCGGACCAGAGGGCGGCCTTGGTTGCCTCGGCGCCTTGCCGGCTGCTGGTCGCGAAGCGCGCGGCGGCGCGGGCCGCCTCGCCGCGCGCGGCGGGCAGGTCGCCTCGCGCGTCGGCGATGACGGTGGCCCGTGCGGCAGCCGGCAGCGAGACACACGAGGTGGTGAGCGGCCGGCGGACGCGGACCAGCGGGCGCAGCGCCACCAGCGGCGCGCCGTTGACGCGCAGGGCCTCCATGGGCAGGGGCACCAGCGCGTCATCGAGCCAGAGCTGCAGCGGGCGCGAGGTGCGCACCGCCAGCTCCGGGGGAACCAGCAGGCGGCCGATGGCAGAGGTCAGCTCGAGGTTGAGCGGCTCGGCGCGGAGCCTGTCGAGGAGCTGCCTGGACAGGTCCGCCATGCGCCCCAGGTGGGTCAGGTGGGGTGCGCCGCCGTGGATGGAGATCCGCCAGAGGTCGCCCTCGAGCACCACCAGCGCCAGCAAGGCGCCGCTGGCGAGCTCCGCCGGCAAGCTCGCGGCGCCCCTGGTCTCGTCGCGCCAGCGCTGGGCCAGCGAGGTCTGCAGCCGGTCGACCGCGGCCACCTCGTTGGCCGCGTCGCGCAGCGCGATGGAGGCGCTGGCGGTGGCCTCGGGGACCAGGGAGAAGAAGGCCGCCTGCCGCTGCCAGTCATCGAGCGCCAGCAAGGCGTCGCTGGCGCGGTCAGCGCGGGCCAGCGCCAGGAGCAAGAGCTCATGAGCAGTGCGGTAGCGCGCGAGCAGCAGGGAGCGAAACAGGAGCGGGGGGTGCTTTGCCTGGAGCTGGCTTATCGATGCGATCGCCTCGCGCGCCCTGTGCTCGGCTCGTTGTAGGTCGCCTTGCCGCAGCGCCAGGCGAGCCAGGCTGACCGTGATGTCATTGAGCTCGGTGAGCTCCTCTGGATTGGTCATTGGCAGAGACTTCTCGAGCAGCAGGATCGCTTGGTCGATCTCCCCTCGGCGCTCAGCCAGCCTGCCCTCCAGCGCCAAGCGCTCGGACTCCAGCTTGCGGTTGACGTCGATCACCTTGGCCGCTTCAAGGGAGCGTTGCGCTTGGTCGAGGGCTCCGATCTCGGTGAGACAGTCAGCGAGCTCCAGGTGGAGGGACAACAAGGAGGACGTGAGCTGGAACTCTGTGGCGAAGGCCAGCGCTCGTTCGAAGTAGGCCGCTCCCTGATGAAACCTGCCCGACTCCTGATACAGGTTTCCCGTCTCATAGATCGTCCAGAGGCGGTCCCTGGGGGTCTCTTCCAGGGGCACGGCGCTATCGATCTCTGTTTTCGCCGCGGGGAAGTGACCAATCTGGATGAAGATGCGAGCCGCGGCGATGTGGCTGAGCCCTTCGCCTTCTCGATCCGCGGCCTTGCGAGCCGCGCTCGCGGCTCGGTCAATCGCCTGCAGCGAGGCCAAGAAGTTATGTCGGAGTTCAAAAACGGCGCCGAGCGTCCGCCAAGCTCGGCCCTCGGCGCGCCAGTTCGACATCTGGCCATGAAGCTCGACCGCCAGCTCCAGCAGGCGCTGGGCATCCTCGTACCGCTTCTCATCGAGCGCGACCCTGCCCAGGACCGCCAGCGCGTCGGCGCGCGCGGGCGTGCTCAGCAGCGAGTTGGCGACCGCGCTGGCGCCGCGCAGATCGCTGCTGCGGCGGAGCGCATTGGCCAGGAGGGCCCCGACCTGAGGATCACTGGCGCGGGCGTACTCCTCCTGGCACACCAGCACGGTGACCGCATCGGTGGCGACGCGGGCGGTCTGGCGGCAGTCGCGCTCGCGTTCGGAGGTCTCGCAGACGGCGAACTTGGCAGCCAGCGCCACCGCCAGCGCGAGCGTCACCCATGGCACCCGCCGCGCGCGCGCGAGGAAGCGGCGCCACGCCGGGGGCCTGGGCGCGGAGGGCGCGAGCTGGCGTGGCGGGGGTTGGTCACGGACCATCGAAGACTCTCCTGCACCCATGCCAGGCAGGCGAGCGCATCGCGGATGCTACGACAGGCGAAAGGCGCTCGCTGCACGGAAGCTGCTGCGGCCCGGCCGGCGCCGGGCCTCGCCTGCGCAGCCGCGGGCTTGGAGAGCTGCCCTTGAGCACCTTGCCGCCCATCGCCACACACCGCATCGCCTCGCCTATCTCACCCGTCTCACCCGTCTCACCCATCTCACCCGTCTCACCCATCTCACCCGTCTCACCCATCATCGCCTCACACCGCATGCTTGGTGCGACGCTCGATGCACTCGCGCAACGCTGGCAAGGCTCTGGTCACGCGCGCCTGCAGCGTTCCGGCCTTCTCGTTGCACACCCTGGCCATGTCCTCGTACGAGAAGCCTTGTTGGTACCGTAGCAAGACGGCGACTCGCACGTGGTCGCCCAGGCGGTCCAGGCACATGGCCAGCACCTGCTGCAAGCGCACGTCGTCTAGCTGCTCGGGGGGCGCAGGGCTGTCTTCGGGGAGCTCGAGCTCGTCGATTGGCTCTACCCGCTCGTGGCGCTTGTCGGCCTTGATGGCGTCCAGGACGCGGTGCCGGGCGATGCCGTAGAGCCAGGTGCGCAGCGTCGACCGGCGCGCGAAGCGGCGCAGGTCTCGATCGGCCTCGATGAAGACTCGCTGGTGGACGTCATCGGCGTTGCCGCGCCCGCGCAGGGCCACGGTGACATATCGATACAGGCCCTCGCCGTGACGCTTCATCAGCAGGCTGATCGCCTCGTCGCGCTTTCCTGCAGCGGTGAGCTGCAGGATGTCTTCGTCGGGATCTTCGGCCATGAGGGGCGCCACGAACGCGGCAGACACCATACTACAGGCTGCGCCGGGGCCTGCTCGCGAGACGCAGTATCGTCGGGGTGCTGACCACGCGCAAGGGGCGTTGGGGCTGCGGCCTGGCGCCTCACCGCGTCCCCGGCTGCGGCGGTGTACGACGGCTTCCGGCGCTGTCCGCGGGCAGCCGCGCCTCAGCCGCGCCTCAGCGGCGTCAATGCGCGTCCATGCACCTCCGCGCGCGTCAGCGCAACTCAGCGCACCTCGAACCGGCGTTCAAGCAGCTCGGCGCGCGCGTTGATGGCGGCGGCCAGATCTGCGTCCAGCGAGCCGGTGGGAGCAGGGATCGCCTGCGCCGACGACAGCGCCACCACCACGTACTTGCCCACCGCCTTGGGCTGCCAGGTGGCGCGGAGCTGCTCTGGGTCGTCGGTGTTGCACGCCGGGTCTTGCGGACAGGCGAGCAAGAGCTGGTCGTTGAGATAGAACCACAGGGCGCGGTGGGCGCGGCCCTTCACCCTCGCCGCCACGCTGTCGCCCAGGTGGACGTCCTGCGCTTGATCTCCGCGCACCTTGGTCTCGCCTTGTCCGTGGGAGACCTCCAGCGCGAGCTGCATGGTGGGCTGCGCGGGCTGGCGCAGCCACAAGATCAAGAGCGCAGCCGCGGCCACCGCCACCAGCGGGATGCTCCAGCTCCACCACGCGCGTTCCGCGGCGCGACCGGCCATCACCCGCGCTTCCCAGCCGGCGGGCGGCTTGAGCTCGCCGCCCAGGCCGCCGAGCGCCTTCTCGATGCGCTCGAGGGCGCGCGCGTCTTGGGGCGAGGTGGGCTCACTCATCAGCGCAGTCCGATCCGGGCGAGGTCAGCCTGAACATGGAGAAGGATCCGCGGCACGCCATCCCGAACGCCACGGCCAGCCGGCTCGACGTTGGGCCGAGCTCGATGACTCCAACCATCCGCCTGGGCGCATGGGCGAGATGCGCCCGTGACCTTGGCCCCTTCCTGTCGTACGTGGGTTGCATGTCCTTGTGGCGATTGCCGGTCCCCAGATACTACAGCGGGCAGCGGGGCGTCGGCGGGCAAACTCGTTCGAAGTCGAGCGGATCTCGGAAACCGATGGCACGACGGCTGGTTGGCCCGCGTCGTGGAGCCCGCGCCGCGGCGCCACGCGATTGCTTTGTCCAGGGGGGCACCCTACGCTCGGCCTGATGCTTTCTCTGATCGTTCCAACCGACGTGCGCCCCTGGGTGCTGTGCTTGCTGGCCGGAGCCTGCGGTTCGTCGCCCTCTGGTCCTCCTTCTTACCCCACGTTCGAGGAAGACCGGCGCGGCGTCACGCCGACCTCGGCCGAGGCCCGAGAGCTGTCGAGCTCGATCCCCGCGCAGCCGCAGCCGTCAGCAAAGGCCGAGGTCGGCTTGAGCCGCGCGCTGGTGGCGTCGGTGGGCGCGCGGCGGCTGTACATCGACGAGTTCAAGACGCTCCGGCTGTTCGCTGACGAGCGCCTCGCGGCGCAAGAGCTGTTGGCCGCGTGGGCAGCCGGCGCGGGCCTCTCGATCTTGCCGCCAAAGGAGGTCGAGCGGGCGTTCGAGCTGGCCGCCAGCGGCAAGCACGCGCAGACCGGCGTGGCGTGCGGGCCGCCGCTGGACCGCGACACCGCCGCCGAGCGCTGGATGTCGAGCCTCGGCGCCGCCGGCAAGATCAGCGCCGCGGTGCGCTGCGACGGCGACTGCACGCTGCAGGTCAGCGTCGAGCTGACCGGGCTGGGCACCGAGTTCTACGCCGCGCCCTATGATCCGGAAAAGCCGTGGCGCGAGGAGCTGCCGCGCCGCCTGGCGCAGGTGGTGGACAACGGCGGACACGAGCGCCACGGCCACGGCAATAACCCGGTGGCGGTGGCCGGCGTCAAGGCCACCGCGGCGTCGGCGCTGGCGCTGGTGAGCGACACCTCCGATCCGGTCTTGCCCGAGAGCGCGATGACGGCGGCGGGCAAGACCTGCGGCGTGGGGCTGTACTCGGTGGCGGTGTTGCTGGACGGCGGCGCGGGTGCGCCGCGCTGCGAGCGCCTCGCTGACCCGCTCTATGTCACGGACGTCGATCCGGCGCGGAACGCCTGCGTGTGCGCCGCCGTGCTCAAGGCAGCCAAGCTGGAGGGCGGACGCAAGGTCGTGCGCGTCGACGGACCCGAACCAGGGGGCGCCATGTCCGGGGTCACCAAGAACGGGCTCCGCGTCTACGCCGATGCCGTGGCGCGCGATGACGAGGGCCGCGTGCGCTGGTTCTTCCCCGGCTTCTCGGGCACGGCGGCGCTGGAGCACTGCTTTGGGCTGCGCAGCCAGGTGCAACCCCAGGTGGAGGTCTCGGTGACCTTGGACTTCGATCTGCAGGGCGCGGTGACCAAGGTCGTGCTGGGCGATGTCGCAGGCGTGCTCAAGAAGGATGAGCGCGCGTGCGTGCTCAAGACGTTGCAGACCGCGCGCGCGCCGTGCCTGGACAAGCCAGCGATCGGCGTGGGCAGCGTGTCCGTGGCCGTCCGCGCCGACTGAGGGTTACCAAGGCCCGACGAGGGCCGACCAAGGGCCGACCAGGGGCCGCGCTCAGTCCCAGCCGGTGTCGATGCCGTCGCCCTCGGGCGCGCCATCTCCGGCCATCTCTCCGGCGCCAGGCGGCGACGGGGCGGGCTCGGCGGTCTGTGGCCGGTGATCATCCAGATCCCAGGCGTCGTCCTGCGGGCTGGTGGGCGGCTCGGTGCGCGGCGCGGCGCGGCGCGGCGCGGTCGCGGCGAGGTCGGGCGCTGGCGCGGCGGGCTGCGGCGCAGCCTCGGCTGCGGAGGTCACGGCTGCTGCTGCTGCCGGCTCCTGCTGCTCTCCGCGCTCAACGCGTTCCGGGCGCTCACTGCGCTCCGGGCGCGCCTCACGCTCACCGCGCTCACTGCGCGCCTCACGCTCCGGGCGCTCACGGCGGCGACGGCCACCCTCGCTGGGGTCGGTCCCATCGCCGGCGGAGGCGTCGTCGCGCTGCCGCTCGGTGATCCCGACGCTGGCCACCACCTTGGCGATGGTCGCCTCGAAGCGCTCCTTTTGATCGCGGTCGCTGTCGTCGAACAGCGGGCCGGTCTCGGCCCACTCGGCGCGCAGCTCGTAGATCACCTCCGCGGGATCGCGGCCGGAGAAGCGCAGGCCAGAGAACGCATTCTGGCGCATGGCCACGCGCAGCGCGCCGGCCACGTCATCCGACTTGCTTCCCGCTGCCGCGCTCTCCTTGGGCACGAGCTCCGCCGCCCGCGCGATCAGCACGTCTCGCCGCTTGCGCAGCGCCGAGGGATCGAGCGGCGTACCGCGCACTGCCTCGGGGAAGTGGGTGATGACGTGGGCCACCAGCCGGTCGAGGCGGCCCGCCAGCTCGATGCTGGGGCGGCTGCCGTCTGCTGACAGCTCGCTGACCTTGGCGCGCACCGCGGCCGCACGCGCGGCCGCGTCGGCGCCCTCGCTGGCCTCGGTCATCGCCATCACCGCGTCGAGCTCCGCGCTCACGCCCTCCAGCGCGGCGCGCCGCGCGTTGGCCTCGGCGTCTCGCGCCTCGCCGCGCTTGGCAAAGAGCGTGTCGCAGGCGGCGCGGAACTCGCGATACACGAGATCTGCCTCGGCGCGCGGCACAAAGCCGATGTCCTTCCACACCCGCTGCGCTTCTTTCACGTCGCGGATGGCCTTGCCCCAGTCGCTCTCGGGCGAGAGCGAGGACACCAGCGAGGTGACCTTGGTGATGAGCGCGCGCTTGGCGGCCAGGTTCTGCTGCTCCTGGTTGCGCTGCGCCTCGAGCAGCGGCTTGCGCCGCTCGAAGAAGCGGTCGCAGGCGGCGCGGAAGCGCTTCCACAGCTCGTCGCCCTGCTTGCGCGGCAGGTGACCGGAGGTCTTCCACTGGCCTTGCAGGCCCTTGAGGCGCTCGGCGGTGGCTTGCCAGTCCGTGGACTCGGCCAGGCTCTCGGCCTCGGCGATGAGCTTCTCCTTGGCCGCCGCGAGCTCGGCGAACGCCGCCTGCTCGACGGCGCGCACGCCCTTGACCTTGTCGTAGACCTGGTCACAGGACGCCTTGAACTGCTCCCACAGCTCCTTGGAGCGGCGCTGGGGCAACGAGCCCACTTCCTTCCATCTGGCCTGCAGGGACTTGAGCTTGGCGCCAAGCTCCGGCGTCTCCTCGAGCTCCAGCATGGACTTGGCTTCTTGGATGAGCGCCTCGGCGCGCGGGACGTTGGCCCAGCGCTGCCAGTCTTCGGCCTCCCGGAGATCTTTGACCAGCACCACCAGCTTGCCGCGCGCGGCGCCGTAGCGCTCGCCCAGCGCGTTGCGCAGCTCGCTTGGCACCTTGCCGAGCTGCTCGAATGCCTTCTGCGCTTGCTGCAGGGTGCGGTCGATGACCTTGCCGCCCTCGAGCGCGGCGGTGTCCGCGGCCAGCACTTGCTCCATCTCGCCGATCATGGCGGTCAGGCTGGCGGCGATCTGCTGGCCGCGCTCGGCGTCTTCCTTGGCCTTGGCGGCCCGCGCGTCGGCGTCTTCCTTGGCCTTGGCGGCGGCCTCGGCGCGCTTGCGCTCCCGCTCCTCGCGCGCCAGCGCCGCGGCCGCGGCGGCCTCGGGATCTAGCGGCTTGGCGTCGGCCTTTGCCTCGGCCTTGGCGTCGCTGTCATCTCTGGTCTTGCGGTCGTCGTGCTCGTCCCGCGCCTCGCGGCTTGGCCGCGCGCTGCGCTCCGCCGAATCGCGTCGCGTCGTCTGCGCTTGCTCGGCCTGGCGCTCGGCCAGCTCCTTGCGTTGCCAGAACCGGGTCGCGGCGCGGCGGAAGCGCTCGCCGGCGTCGTCCTCGGTTTCGCCGAGCTCGGCGAACGCGGCCTCGGCGGCCTTGACCTGGGGGGCGTACCTGGCGAACTCGAAGGTGTCACCGAGCGCCTCGAGGTCGCGCACGAGCTGCGACTTCTCCGCGCGGCGGCGCTTGAGGTCATCGGCGACGCGCGGTCGCGCCGCCTCCTCGGCCTCCTTCATCTCGGTCAAGATCTTGCGCGCGCGCTGCCGCGCGGCCTTGTTCTTGGCCTTCTGCGCCACCTGCTCCAGGCGGCCAGCGTCGTCGAGCTTGTCCAGCGCGGCGAGCGCGATCTCCTTGAGCGCGACGTCGATGGCCAGCGCGCGCAGGGCCTCGGCGTCGTCGATGCGCGACACCGCGTCGAGCCGCAGCTCGGCGGAGGCGTCGCTCTTGGCCAGCTCCGCCAGCGCGCGCGGATCGCGCAGCTCCGAGAGGGCTCGCTTCTTGATCGCGGGGATCGCGGCTCGCACCACGATCTCCACGAGCGTGCCCTGATCGCCGGTCTTGAGGATGCCGGTCAGCGCCTTGTTCGCGGCGTCTGCGTCGCCGCCGCACGCGGTGGAGCGCCAGAGCTCGGCGGCGCGGGCGGTGGCCAGCGCGCGCACGCCGCCGTCCGCTTCGGCCGAGGCGAGCTCCGCGAGCACCTCGGCCTGTCCGAGCTTCTCGATGGCGATCTTGCGGATCCCTGGATCTCGATCGCTCTTGGCAATGGTGGTGAGGATCACAGCATCGTCAGCGGACAAGGCGCGCACGGCCTCGGCTCGCACGGCGACATCGCTGTGGCGGTATTTGGGGCGGAACAGGTCAACTAGGCCCATGAATGCTCTCCAAGCGCGCGAATCTAGACAGAGATTCGAAAATTGCACAAGCCCGGCGACGACGCACCTGCGGGCCGCCGCAAGGACCTGAATTCATTGGCCCCATTGTCGCGACTCCCGGCCGCCCGAGCCCCCACAGGCTGTCCGGCGCCTGTCCGGAGCCCACCCAGGCCCCGATGACGCGCTGTTCTATCCCTGGATCCGGCGCTCATCGCCGCCCTGCTGCTACCTGGTCGTGGGCGCAACTTTCAGGGCGCAGCGGCCTCGAGCACGTCGACCACCTCACTTATCACCTGGGCGATGGAGGCATCCGCGGCGGCAAAGACTCGTGCCACGCCGGCTGCCAGCAGCGCGTCGACGTCCTGCGGCGGGATGATGCCGCCGACGACCATGGGGATGTCTGCGCCGCCCGCATCGCGCAGCGCGGCGCGCATCGCGGTCACCAGCTCCAGGTGGGATCCGCTGAGGATCGACAGCCCGATCACGTCGACCGCTTCTTGCACGGCGGTGATGGCGAGCGCGCGAGGCTCGGAGCGGATCCCGGCGTAGACCACCTCGAAGCCAGCGTCGCGGGCCCCCAGGGCGATCATCTCCGCGCCGTTGGAGTGTCCGTCGAGCCCCGGCTTGCCCACCAGCAGCTTGGGGCGGTGTCCGGTACGCGCGGTCCGCTCGGCCACGCGCGCCTGCACCCGCGCCAGATGCGCCGCGGTGGTGGCGCTGGCGGCGGTGGCGCCCTCGAGCCCGGTGGCGGCGCGGTACTCGCCGTACACCGCGCGCAGCGCGTCGGCCCACTCGCCGGTGGTGACCCGCGCGTGCGCGCACTCGATGGACGCTGGCAGCAGGCCGCTGCCTCGCTTGGCGGCCTCGGTCAGCGCGGCCAGCGCGCGGGTCGCGCGGTCGGTGTCCCGCGTGCGCCGGGTGTGCTCCAGCGCGTGGAGCGCCTCGTCGTTGGCCGAGCTCGGCGGCTCGAAGCGGCCCTGATCTTCGCCGCTCACCAGCGGCGAGGTGAGCCCATCGCTCCAGCGGTTGACCCCCACCACCACCTGCTCGCCGCTGCCGATCCTGGCCATCCGCGCCGCCATCGACGTCACCAGCGCGCGCTTGAGATAGCCGCTCTCGATGGTGGCGCGGATGCCGCCCTGCGCCGCGATGTGCGCGAGCTCGGCGCGGACGCCGTCGAGGATCTGCTGGGTCTTCGCCGCCACCACCGGGCTGCCGTCGAACAGGTCGGGGTACTCGAGGAGATCGGTCTCGTACGCCAGCACTTGCTGCAGGCGCAGGGACCACTGCTGATCCCAGGGCCGCGGCAGGCTCAGCGCCTCGTTCCACGCCGGGAGCTGCAGCGCGCGGCAGCGCGCCCGCGCCGACAGGGTGACCCCCAGCGCGCCGGTGAAGATGCGCCAGGCGTTGTTCTCTGGCTCGTGAACCGTGAGCCCCAGCGAGTTGACTTGCACGCCGTAGCGCAGCTCGCGCAGCTTCGGATCGGTGACGCCGTAGCGGTCGCGGGTCAGCTCGTCCCAGAGCTGGGTAAACGCCCGCATCTTGCACATCTCCTCGATGAAGCGGGTGCCGGAGTTGACGAAGAAGCTGATGCGGCCCACGCACTGCGCCAGGCTGGCGGCGTCCAGGTTGCCACGGGCCACCAGCAGGTCCAGCAGGCCCAGCGCGTTGGCCAGCGCGAACGCGACCTCTTGCACCGGGGTGGCGCCAGCCTCTTGCAGGTGGTAGCTGCACACGTTGGACGGGTTCCAGGCCGGCATCTCGGCGACGCAGAACTCGTACGCCTCGGCGATGAGCGCGAAGCTCGGCTCCGGAGGGAACACGAAGGTGCCGCGCGCCAGGTACTCCTTGGCGATGTCGTTCTGCGTGGTGCCGCGCAGCGTGCCAAGCGGCACGCCGCGCTCCTGGGCCAGCGCGATGTACAGGGCCAGGAGCCACATCGCGGTGCCGTTGATGGTCATCGACGTGTTCATGTCCTGCAGCGGCAGGCCGTCGAACAACACGCGCAGATCGTCGAGCGAGTTGATGGGCACGCCCACCTTGCCCACCTCGGGCAGCGCCAGCGGGTGATCGGACGAGTACCCGCACTGCGTCGGCAGGTCGAAGGCGATCGAGAGGCCCGTCTGCCCAGCCGCCAGGTTGCGGCGAAACAGCTCGTTCGAGGCACGCGCGCTGGTGTGGCCAGCGTAGGTGCGGAAGATCCATGGCTTGGTGGACACCTCGCGAGTATTGCCCATCCACAGGGCTATCACCTATCTCCTGGGCACGCACCAGGGCAGGCGCGATGCCGCACCCGGGCTCGGTCCTTCTCCGAACTGGCTGCCGGTCAGAGAGATCAACGGGTTACGCGGCTGGCGTCGCATGACAGCCAGGGCGCCGCGCCGGTCGGTCGCGGCCCCCGAGTCGCCGCAACCTCACCTCCGCAATATTCCATGATGGACATGGACCTTATACGAGATAAGTAATTTTACACGTCGTGTATCACGCTGTTCATGGATGTGATGTGGAAGGGTGTCGCGACCTCTTGCTGGCGCCGGATGCGACGAATTTTACGTGGTTCTGCAATGAGATAGCCGGGATTCGCGGCGCTCTGGTGGTCGCGATGCAACCTGCCGTACACAGGTCCCTCTCAACGATTGACAGTACACGATGGTGGATTGACGTGATTGCTTGAGACTGATAATTCGCGCTGCATGAACTCAAGACATCTCTTGTCGCTGTTGACCTTCTCTGTGTTCGCCGGGTGCGTGGCCGAGAGCGTGCCGGATGGCGAGGTGGGCTACGATCCGCGCGAGGCGGACGGCGCCTACGGCCCGATCGGAGTGTCCGCAGTCCCCGACGTGCGCTGCGCCGCCGCGCCGAACGCTGGCGCCAAGCGGTCGTGGCGCCACTTGACCAGCCGCGCCGTGGCGCTGGGCTCGGTCAAGCATCGCGGCTTTGACCTGGTGGCGTCGTCCGCCGCCACCACGCAGGTGCTCGCTGGCGAGATCTCCTATGGCGTCAACGACAAGGCGCTGGAGGATGAGGCGGTCGACGTGTTTGCCTGCCGCGCCGGCTCCTGGCAGAAGCTGGGCTCTGCGCTCACCAGCAACGAGGGGGCGTTCAGCCTGACCTTGCGCGGCGCCTCGCTGCTCCCCATCGGCATGCGCGATCTGTTCGTCTCGGTGCAGGGCGACCGCACCGGCACCCGCTTTCTGGCGCTGGTGACGGCGCCTGGTACGCCGGTGGCGGTCAGCGACATCGACGGCACGCTGACCTCTTCTGAGAACGCCTTCGCCACCTCGCTGGTCACCGGCGCCAGCGTCGCGTTGCACCCTGGCGCTCCTGGCACGTTCAACGCCCTGGTGGTGCGTGGCTATCAGCCTGTGTATCTCACCGCGCGCGGCGATGTGTTCACCACGGACACCCGCTCGTGGCTCGCAGCCAAGGGGTTGCCGCGCGGTCCGGTGCGGTTGGCGCCGAGCGCGATCACCCTGCCAGGCGACGCGACGGTGGAGTTCAAGTCCGGCGTGCTGGCCGCGCTGCGCGGCGCTGGGCTCGAGGTCGCGGTGGGGATTGGCAACCGCGCCAGCGACATCGCCGCATATGTCAGCGCGGGGCTGGCCGGCGACCGCGTCTTCATCAAGCTTCCGGAGTACACAAGTGAGGTCTCCGCCGACCTCAACGCTGGCCGCGCCACCGGGTTCTCCTCGTACGACGCGCTGACCTCGGTGGTCAGCTCCCTGCCGGTGCGCTGACCTCTGCACAGGAGGGTAGGCACCAAGGCGGAGGGGGGACGCACAAGGCCAGCGCCCTTACGCACGCCTTACACGAGTCTCAAGGCCATCGAGCGAGGTTCCGCGTTGAACGGGGAAACCCTGGAGGAACCATGCTCGATCACCCTTCGTCTCTTGGCAAATGGCTGCGTCGCTACAGCTTGCCGCTCATCGCCGCGCTCGGCAGCGCCACCGGCCTTGCCTACGCCGCCACCCGGTACGGCGACGCGCCGCTGGCCTCATCCAGCGTGAGCGTCGTGGCGCCGCCTTCGGAGCCGGCGCTCGACCCCATCCAGGACACCGTCCAGATCGCCATCCTGCTCGATACCTCGGGCAGCATGGACGGGCTCATCCACCAGGCGCGCTCGCACCTGTGGAACATGGTGGATGAGATGGGGAAGATGACCCGCGTGGTCAACGGCAAGACCCGCGGGGTTCGCGTCGAGCTGGCGCTGTACGAGTACGGCCACTCCACGCTGCCGCAGGAGGACGGCTTCATCCGCCAGGTGCTGCCCCTGTCCACGGACCTCGACAAGGTGTCGGAGGAGCTGCACCAGCTCGTCACCAACGGCGGCGACGAGTACGTCGGTCAGGCCATCGCCACCGCGGTGAAGTCGCTGCAGTGGTCCGCGGATCCGGCCGCGCTCAAGTTCGTGTTTGTCGCGGGCAATGAAGAGTTTGATCAGGGGCCGATCACCGCCGCCGCCGCCATGGCCGCCGCCAAGGACAAGGACATTCACGTCCAGCTCATCCACTGCGGCCCTTCGGACAGCACCTGGCTGGCGGCGGCCTCGCTGGCGCACAGCGACCTCCTGACCATCGATCAGGACCAGGTCGCGCAGCACGTGCCCGCCCCGCAGGACGCGGAGATCTTGCGCCTGGGCACCGAGCTAAATGGCACGTACATGGCGTACGGGCCCGCCGGCGCCGCCGCGCAGGCTCGGCAGGCCAACGCCGACGCCTCGTCGGCCAAGCTCAGCCCCAAGGTCGCCATCGAGCGCGCCCAGCTCAAGCGCAAGGGCAGCTACCGCAACGAGAACTGGGACGTGGTGGACGCGGTGAACCGGGATGGCGACTTCCTGGCCAAGACCGCAGACGACAAGCTGCCCACCGAGCTGCGCGGCAAGTCTCTCGAAGAGAAGCAGGCCGTGGTGGCGGCCAAGACCGCGGCGCGCGACGCGACCAAGGCCAAGCTCGCCAAGCTCGAGGCGGACCGCGCCAAGTTCCTGGCGGCGGAGCACGCCAAGAACGCCGCGCCGGAGCAGCGGCTGCTTAGCACCGAGATGATGAAGTCAGCCAAGAAGGTGGCGGGCAAGAAGGGATACAAGTTCTGATGTACCGCGACGACGAAACCGCCCAGTCCTCGCGCGCGAGCGCGCTGATCGACGAGATCGCCCGGCTCGAGCGTGAGAAGCTCGCGCTCGCCTCCACCGACCGGCGGCTCGAGGAGGCCCGGCGCGAGCTGGCGAGCTTCCAGCCCGCCGCTGAGCCGCCAGCGCGGGCTCCTGGCCTCGCGGTACACCTGGCGGTGTATGGGCTATCAGCGCTGGCGACGTTCGCGGTGTACACGCTGCTGTTTCCTTGACGCGCCTGGCCGCGCCTTCTTGATGGATAGCGCACCACCGCGGGCCGCAGCGTGAGCGCGCTTCTATAACTGGAGCGCAGCAGCGCGAGCCGGCCGGGGAATCGAAGAAAAAGATACTCATGGCCAGTCAGAGCTGAGATCCTTTTTTTCGGAGCGGGGGTGGCGACGGGTGGCCAGCTCTCTCCGAGGGACCGCACCGTTCATGTCCAAGGCGATCTCCATCTCTGCCCGCCGATGGCGAGTGTTGCAGGCAGCGCGCCGTCAGGCCTTGCGCTGGCTGCGGCGCGAGCACGTGGTGGCGGTCGGGATTGGCCGGCGCTGGCGCGCTGGCAAGCCATGCGGCGAGGCCTGCGTGGTCGTCAAGGTGGACTGGAAGCTTGAGCCAGCGGTCCTCCGCGCGCGTCATCTCCGCCTGTTCCCGCGGTGGATCGAGGTGGTGGTGGACGGCAAGCGCGGGCGGGTGCGGGTGGACGTGCAGGACACAGGTGGCGAGCTTTTGGGCAAGCACCAGGGGCTGGTGGGCAGGGGCGTGGCGCTCGGCCCCAAGGTGATCGGCTCGGTGAGCGCCGTGGTGCAGTCCGATGGCGAGCTGGCGGTGCTGGTCTCTGGCCACGTCGCCAAGGAGGCCGGGCGCGAGCTCACGATCGGCGAGGCGCGTGGCGTCACCGGAGAGCCGGTGCGCACGCGGCGGCTGGATCACTGCCTGGTGGAGGTGCCCGGGCTGGTCGCCAGCGACGCGGCGCTGCTCGGCGGCATCCCGCTCAACGGCGTGCGTTCGGTGCGCACGCTGTCGCTGGGCGAGGTCTTGTATTTCCACCGCGCGGCCACCGGCGAGCGGGTGCCGGTGGCGGTGGAGGACCTGGAAGAGGACGCCTTGTTCGCCACCGAGCGCGGCAAGGTGCGCATGCAGGGGCTGCTGGTCACCGAGGGCGCCACCCGAGACGGCGACTCGGGCGCGATGCTCCATGACGCCCGCTTCGCGGCGGTGGGCACGCTGGTGGGCAGCCTGGGCGGCCGAAGCTTTTTCATCTCGTGCGAGTACGCACTGGCGGCGCTGGATCTCCAACTTGTGTGAAGGATGCTCATGAAGACGATCGGGTACGTGGTGACGATGTGGCTCTTGGCCGGGGCCGGAGGCTGGGGCGGGGGCTGGGGCTGGGGCGCCGTCGCGCAGGCGGGGACAGACTTCACGGTCCAGCTCGACGCGGCCAAGCTCAAGGCCAGCCATCAGGCCAAGAAGGCCGACGAGGCCGCGTGCGTGATGACGTCGCGCGACAACGCGGGCACCCTGGACTCGCTGCAGGTGAAGCTCAACGACAAGCTGGACTTTGACCTGTCGCTATCAGCCGGGGCGGGGACCGTGGCGGTCTTGAAGCAAGGCAGCCTGGAGGTGTCGCTGCCGCCGGCGGCGTACGCCGACGAGCAGCTCGTGGTGACCAGCCGGGGCTCGGCGCGCTGCGCGATGATGCTCCCGGCCGCCAAGAAGGACCCCAAGGGCTCGGGCTCGCTGGTGACGGTGACGCTGGCAGACTCGTCGTTCGCCAAGCTGGATCTGGCGGCGCGCGAGTACCTCGCCGGCCTGCGCATCTCCGACCATGAGCTGGTGCGTGAGAGCGACTTCGGCCGCACCTTCCAGATCTATCACCTGCCGAGCGGGGTCCCCGCTTTTCCGCTGCCGCGTCACGTCAACGAGAAGGACGACCTGGAGCTGTGGATGGTCTTGCCCGAGGGGGCGGTGGCCAAGGTCGAGGTGTCGTCGTGCGACGACGTGCCAGCGTTGCGCGTGGCCGGGACGTACAAGATCGCCGCCGAGGCGGTGGGCAAGCTGCAGTCCGGGGAGTCCGCAGAGCTCGAGCAAGCGCCGCTGTCGTTTCGCCTGGAGCCGTACGCCAAGCGGCTCAACTGCGCGGGCACGCTGACCTACAAGATCGACGTTGTCTACCAGGGCGAGCAAGGGACGGGCTCGACCTCCATCGCCTTCGAGCGCGTGGTGCGCTTCGAGTGGGGGATCGGCTACATGTTCGATTTCGGCAGGGGCCGCAAGTACTCCCTGGCGGACCGCCCGACGGCGGATGGCCGCAGCGAGAAGTTCCTCGTCGCCTCGCGCGACACCACCGGGGCGCAGCCGGTGATCGCGCTGGGCGTCAACGTGTGCGGCACCAACCCCAAGGCGCTGACCTGGTGTGACCGCCTGATCAACCCGACCTTGCTGGTGGACCCAAGTCGCCTGACCTCTGGTTTCGGGATCGGCATGGTGCTGCGACCGTTCCACGGCATCGGCTTGCTCGGCGGGATGACGGTCTTCGAGACCACCGTGCTGGCGGATGGGCTGATGGTCAAGCCGGGCGATCCCTGGACCCTGGCGGGCGCGCCGACGACCAAGACGGTGTTCAACCGCGACAGCCTGGGCTTCGTGCTGGCGGTCATCGTCAGCACCGACGTGTTCGCCGCGCTGTCGCGGAGCACGCCGTAGCGGTTCGTGCGGCGCTCGGCGCCGCTCGGCGCGGCTCGTGCCGGCCCGGGCGCCGCTCAGCGCGGCTCGTGCGCCGCGTGGTGCAAGAAGCGGTCGAGCGAGCGCAGGAGCTCGCGGTTGCGGTCTTGATGATAGCCGGCGAGCTGGTGCTCATACCTGGGGAGGTGCGCGAGGAAGTCGGCCAGCACCGCCGGATCATCCAGCGAGGGCGCGAACTTGCCGAAGCCCTCGCGCTCGAGGTAGCGGGCGTTCACGTACTGCTCGATCTGCCCGGCCAGCGGCACTGACAACATGGGCTTGCCCAGGTACACCGCCTCGCCCATCAGGGTGAAGCCGCCGCCGGCGATGACGCCGCGGCAGGTGGCCAGATCGGTGACGAAGCCGGCCTCCGAGAACGGCCGGTACCACAGCTCGCCGTCGCGCTCGTCTTCGGTCGCGCCCGGGCGCATGCCGTAGATGCGAGCAGGCACGCCGGCGTCGCGCAGCGCGTCCTCCAGCGCCTCGTAGCGGCCGGACTGGTACACCAGCAGGTGCTCGCCGGTGGTCGCCGCTCGCTTGGCCTCGAGGATCTCGGGGCGCAGGATGGGCGGGAACAGCATGGTGTCCGGCTTGCGGACTTCGGGCCGAAAAAATGACGTGATGAAGTAGCCGTCGCAGCCCGGCAGCTTGCTCTTGACGAAGGCCTTGGTGAGCTGAAAGGACACTTGCTGATCGCCGATGATGTCGTCCGGGATCACGCAGCGGTGGAGGAGCTGCATGTTGTCGATGGAAAGGATCGGCAAGCGGCGGTGTTTGGCGTACAGGTAGCTCCAGGACTCGAAGTCGCTGATCACCAGCTCCGGCTCGAAGTCCGAGATCAGATCGAAGTATGCCTTGATGTTCTGTGGCAGCCCCAGCACGCCAGCGAGGATATTGGACCATGCTGTCTTGCCGATGCGGACCCGGTTCTCTTCCAGGATCATGTGGAAGCCATGGATCCGGTTGACCTCGGCGAAGCGCTTGCTCAAGAAATCGCACGCCCGCCCGGACGCCATGATCTGCAGGTCGTGGCCGGCGCCCACCAGGTGCTCCAGCACCACCCGTGAGCGCATCGCATGTCCCATGCCTTCGCCGGTCACGCCGTAGAGGATCTTCATGGCTGAGGATAGTATCCAACGGATGCGCCGCCGTGTCTGGTGTGAGACGCTGCCCTTCGAGGAGCTGTGTGCTCCAGGGGTCTTGCACCTGCTGGCGCGCTTCCACCTGGAGCTCTTGCTGGCGGTCCGGCCGTGGCAGCTCGCGGAGATCCCCGGCGTGGTGGCGCGCCTGCGAGACGCCGGGGTGGTGGTGGCGCTGTGGCCGATGCTCGAAGACGCGCACGGTCGCTGGGCCAGCGCTCGCTCGCTGCCCGCGTTCGTCCCGATGGTGGATGACCTGCTGGCGCGGGTACCAGGCGACACCGAGCTGGTGATCGATCTGGAGCCCGCCATCTCCGATCTGCTGCGCTGGAAGGCCTGGCGGCCGGGGCAGTGGACGGGCTGGCGCGGCGCCGCTTCGTCGGCGCCGGCCGCGGCGGCGCCGCAGGTCGACTACCGGGCGGCGAGCGCCGCGTTGGCGCGCGCGGTCGAGCGCTGGCGCGGCGGCGACAGCTCCGATGGCGTAGCGGATGGCCCGCGCACCGCGGACCTCTCGCGCGAGGCGCTCGCGTCACGCCCTGCGCCGGGCGCCCGCGCCGGCGCCACGCATGCCACGCATGCCACCCCGGCCGCTCGACGGGTGAGCACCGCGGTTATGCCGATCGTGCCGTTTGACAGCTCCCAGCAGTGGATGCAGCGCGCGCTGGGCACCCCGGCGGACGAGCTGCCGGTGCAGCACCACAGCGTGATGGCGTACACGTCCCTGCTCGAGGGTTGGTCGCGCGGCCTCATCGGCCGGCGGCGCGCCGAGTGGCTGCTCGGCGTGTGCGCGCGCCGCACCCGCGCCCGCTGGGGCAGCCGCGGCGGAGTCTCCCTGGGCGCCGTGGGCACCGGCGCTTTCGGCGACGAGCCCGTCTACCGCTCACCCGCCGAGCTGGCGCGCGACGTGGACA
>JADJJK010000033.1 GCA_016706545.1 Myxococcales bacterium | reverse complement strand
CGGCCACCTCCGCCGGCAACGCGGTGCCGAGCGCGCGGGCCTGGTCGACCGCAGAGTTGGCGTCGAAGCGAGACAGCTCGAAGGCGGTGAGCGCCAGCGCGAGGTGGTCGACGGTGACGGCAGGCACCGCCGCGACGTCGGCTGGGCCGTCGCCGAGCGCGTAGCGAAACCACTGCGCGTAGGTGGTCACGCCGGCAGGCGGGCTGCCAGGGAGGCCGTCGGCGGCGACGATGGCCGCCGAGGTCTGCCCGGCGGCCACCGGGTACGCGGCGCCGTCGGGGCGCTTGCCGTTGATGAACGCCGCGATGTCGACCGCGCGACCGCCCATCTCCACCGGAGCGCGGTTCTCGATCGGCGCCAGCGCCTGCGCGACCAGATCCGGCGAGCGCTGGTCGAGGAACTGGCGCCGGCTCAGCAGGCGGGTGCGCGCGGTCGGCGTGTTGGTGGCGAGCGGCGCGCCGCCGATGGCGGTGTTGAAGGCGACGCCGGGGCTGGCCAGGGTGCCGATCTGGTGACAGCTCTGACAGGAGCGACCGTTCTGCGTCTCGACGTACGCCGCGCCGTTCCAGGTCACCGTCAGCAGGTCGTCCGCGAACAGCGCGGTGCCCAGGTCTCGCAGCTTGCCAAAGCGCGCGCGCATGGTCTCCGCGCCGCCGCGGGCCGCGTCGACGGCGTTGAGGAAGCGCTCCGGGATGCGCAGCTCGCGCGCGTCCAGCCCGCGCATCGACGCCGGCAGCTTGCCGTCATCGCCGTAGAGAAGCGGGCCGCGCGTGGTGGTGCTGCTGTCCTGGTTGAAGTCGCCGTGGTTGGTGGCATAGGCAGCGGCGGCGATGTACTCGAGGCCGCGCGCGACGCTGGAGATGGCCAGCTCGTCGAGGCCGAGCACCGCCCCGGCCGGCGCCTGGCCAGCGGGGCCGAGCACCAGCGACGTGGCGACGTTGCTGGCGTCGCCCGGCAGCGCGGCGGACACCTCGCGCAGCGCGCCGTCGACGAACCAGCGGACGCGACGATCGCCAGCGGCGACCCAGAACACGACGTGCGTCCAGGTGTCCGCCGCGGCTCGCACCCGCGCCGCCGAGGTGACCACGTGCTCGCCGCCCGGGCGCGTCCAGCGCAGGCGCAAGATCGGCGCGCCGGTGGATTGTCCCACCAGCTCGAGCCGCCACATGCCGGTCAGCTCGGCGATCCGGGTGACGGCGCCAGCGGCGAACGATGCCGCCGGGGTCCGCACCGCCAGCTCGAGCGTCAGGCTCGGCATCGGCGCGGTCAGCGGCCCGGCTCCGGCCACCGTCCGGGTCACCACCGCCGCGCCGCCGGGCGGGAACTGGAGGGCGCGGCCCAGATAGCCGGTGTTGAGCGTGCCCGCGCCCACCGTGCCCGCGAAGCCGGCGCCGCCAGAGAACGTGGCGCGATAGTAGTTGCCTGTCGTGTCGGCGGTGTGCGCGGCCACCAGCGGTGCGTCGCGGTCCCAGTTCGGCGCCAGCGGGGGGTTCATGTGGAAGAACACCGCGAAGGCGTCGTCCATCGCGTCGTCGAAGCTGGTCTCGGTGTAGATGTAGCGCGCGTCGTGCTCGGCGGCGGCCACCGCGGTGTTGAACGCCGGGATCCCGGTGACGTTGCCCAGGAGCTGGTTGTGCTCGAAGGTCGCCACCATCGGCACCCGGCGCGTCAGCGGCAGGACGGCGTTGGGCTCCTCGGGAAACAGGCGCCAGAGGCCATCGCCGTTGCCCAGCGGCAGCGGCTGGCGGAGGCCGTCGGAGTCGGTGCCGCCAGGGCAACCGGCCACCGGGCGGAGCTGATTGGCCGCCACGCAGTAGGCGATGGGCGTGACGTTGGCCTGCGCGTCGAGCGTGCGGATCATGCCGCGGGTCAAGCGGCCGACGACCGCGCGGCTGCCGCGGTTGGACGAGCTGTTGAAGAAGAAGGCGTCGCCATCGAAGGTGATCCAGCCGTAGGTGCCACCGAAGCGATTGGGCTGCAGCGAGCCGTCCACCGTGCGGCCGGCGTAGAGCGAGCCATCGCTGTTGCGCAGCGGGTACTGCGCCACCGGGTAGCGGTCGCGAAACAGCGGCTGGCTGCCCTGGCACACCTGGTTGGTGCCGCGTCCGGCCAGGCACACCGGGCGGTCGGCCATGCCGCAGGCGGTGGGGTTGGTGGCGCAGCTCGCGGCGGAGTCCCCTGGGCAGACCTTCCCCGTCGCCGTGGCGATGCAGGTGAAGTTGCGCGGCAGCTCCCAGGATGACGCGATCCAGGGGGTCTCGCTCCACGAGAACCGCGAGTGGCCAGCGTGAGAGAGCAGCAGGCGACTATCGGCGGTGACGCTCAGCTCGATCCCGATGCTCCCCACCGGCAGCGCCGCGAACCCGGAGAGGAACCTGGCAGCCACGACCGCAGGCCGGGCCTTGCGCACGGTGGCCGCGCCGGGCGCGTAGGCATCCGTGACCACGCCGACCGCCGCCACGTGGATCGTGTTGCTCGCGCTGGTGCCGCTGCGCCCAGGCATGAACAGCAGGTAGCGGCCGCACTCGTACGGACCGGCGGCGGCGGTGACCACGGTCGCCGGATCTGCGGCGAAGCAGTTCGCCGCTGCGCCGGAGGCGGCGATGCGGACTGGCATGCCGCCGGCCAGCCGCGGATCGGAGCCAAGCGCCATCTGCTCGCTGGTGTTCTGAGTCCAGCCAAAGGCAGCGGGCGCGGCGATCGGCACCAGCACCGGGGCGCCAGCGCCGTCGCGCACGAGCAGGCCATCGCCAAAGCGTGGCGCGATCGCGGTGCCGGTGTGGCTCGTCGCGGGGGGCGGGACCACCACCGCGACGAAGAACGCATTGCCCGCGCCCTGGGTGTGGTGGACCACCAGGTGGCCATCTGGGCTGCTGATCGGCGAGGCGAAGCTGACCGTTCCGCCGCTGTCGCGGTGCAGCCAGGTGGCGACGAACTGGGCGTTGGGGTTGGTGGTGCGCCGGCTGAACGTCGCGCCGAGCGCGCTCTCGCCGTCCTCCTGCTCGGCGCCGCGGTCCACGCAAGACGCGGCGCCCAGCAAGGTCGCGGCCTCGAACAGCAAGAGGAGACGCAGCGCGTGACGGTTGGTCATGCAGGTCGAGAGAGCAAGCGCCATGCCGGCCTCCGAGCGCTGCGAAGTCGCACGATTGGCCCTCCGGTGCGGCGACTGACCCCCGGCCTTCACCCTGCACCTGTCGGGCGCGGCCGACAACCTCGGCCACCGCTGGCTGAGCCCAGGAGGCAGGTGCGCCGCTTTGGCGGCTGTGGTTCACTGCTTGGCGATGCGCACCCTGACCGTGCTCCCGTTCTTGCTCCTGCTGCCGCTCCTGGCCGAGCCAGCGTTCGCTGACGCGCCGACCATCGACAGCCTGGCCACGCGCTACCTGGAGGGGCTCTTTCGCGCCAAGCCGCACCTGGCGACGTTCATGGGAGAGCACCGCTACGACGGCAAGCTGCCGGACCACTCGCCAGCCGCGCTCAAGGCGCGCGAGCGTGAGCTGTCCGCGTTGCAGAAGGCGCTGGCCGCCGCGGCCACGCCCACGCTCGACGCCGACATCGACAAGCAGATCTTGTCGGACGCCATCGCGCTGGAGCTCTTGTACCTGCGCGAGATCCGCGACTGGGAGTGGGATCCGCGCCTCCATGACTCGTTCCCGTACTACGACCCGCGCGAGATCGTGGCCGGGCGGCTGTCCGATATCATCCACGGCGACTTCGCGTCCGAAGACCTCCGCCGCAAGAGCGTGACCGAGCAGATGGTGGCGCTGCCGAGGTACCTGGCGGTGGAGACGCGCGCGCTGTCCACCGGCAAGCGCCACCCCGCGAAGATCATGCTCGAGCGCGCGATCACCGGCAACAAAGGTCGCATCCAGTTCTTCGACACGGAGGTCAAGGCCTTCCTCGACAAGGACCCAAAGGGTGAGGCGGCGCGCCGGCGCGCGGTGGCCGCGCTGCACACCTACCAGACGTTCCTCGAGACCAAGCTCGCGAAGCGCGCCGACGGCGACTGGCGGCTGGGCGCCCAGCTCTACGCCAAGAAGTTCCCGCTGGCGCTGCAGACCGTGCTGTCCACCGACGAGGTGACCCTGCGCGCCGAGCGGCGCTTCGCGGCGGCCAGGACCAGCTTGTTCGACGTGGCGCGCAAGCTGCACGGCCAGATGTGGCCCAAGGAAGCGCAGCCGTCAGCCAGCTCCGACGCCGCCACGCAGAAGCGGACGATCGAGCGGGTCAAGGCCGAGCTGTCGAAGGACCACCCCCTGCCCGCGGCGCTGGTGACCGCGCACGCGGCCAACCTGGACAACCTGCGCGCGTTCATCGTCAAGCACGACCTGCTGGCGCTGCCAGCGAAGGAGACGCTGGTGGTCGAGCCCATGCCGCTGTTCAAGCGCGGCGCCACCGGCGCGGAGTACCTGGCGCCCGGCGTGCTCCTCAAGGCGCCCACCTGGCGCTCCACCTACTACGTCGATCCGGTCGATGACACCTGGCCAGCCGACAAGATCGAGTCGTACCTGCGCGGGCAAAACAACTACGAGGTGCAGCTGGTGGCCGCGCACGAGGCCTACCCGGGCCACCACACCCAGTTCAGCTACTCGCGCAAGGACCCAAACCCGCTGCGCGCGGTGCTGTGGAACGCGGCGATGGTGGAGGGCTGGGCGGTCTATGGCACCAGCCTGATGGTCAAGCTGGGCTGGGGCGAGCGAGACAATGACCGCTTCCGGTTCTTCGACTTGCGCGGCGCCATGGTGGTGGCGACCAACTCGCTCATCGACATCAAGCTACAGTCTGGCACGATGACCGACGAGGAGGCGGTGAGGTTCATGGTGGAGGAGGGGTTCCAGGAGCGCGCGGTCGCCGAGAAGAAGCTGGTGCGCGCCAAGCTCGATTCGACGCAGCTCGTGCAGTACTTCCTTGGGCTCGTCGAGATCGAGGACCTCGAGCGCGACCACCGCGCGAAGGTGGGCGACAAGTTCAGCCAGCGCGCGTTCAACGAGGCGCTGATCGGCCACGGCTCGATCGCCGTGAAGCACCTGCGCCGATACCTGCTCGACGCCAGGTGAACGAACGCGGGCAGCGCCGCTTGGCCCCTGCTACTATCCATGTCATGTGGATCATGTACGGGGCGCTCGCTGCGCTGCTGGTGCTGCTGGCGCCGGCGCTGTGGCGCAGCGTGTTGGTCGCGCGGCGCCGCGCGACGCTGTTTCGCCTGGGCACGTTTCTGGGTGACACCCACGACGACGGTGAAGCGATGGCGTGGGGGCGCGACCTCGGCGTGCATGCGTCGTTGCGGTATCAGGAGGCGAGCCTCTCGCGCAACAGCGCGCTCGGCGCGTGGTTTCCCTTCCGGCGCACCGAGATCTCCGCCGAGCTCGGCGCCTCCTATCCGCTGGTCGTCGATGTCGTGCGCCGCCGCTGGCCGTGGAGTGAGCGAGCGCCCGCGTCGGCCAGCGCCTCGGACAGCGCGTCGGCCAGCGCGTCAGCCTGGAATCCGCGGTGGGACGCGCTGGTGGCACCCGCGGAGGTGGTGGAGCGACTGATCCACGCCGAGGCGCAAGCCGAGCTGCTCCGACTGGGCGCGACCGAGCTGCGCCTCGTCGAGGATGTCGTTCCGCGGTTCACGTTCGTCATCAAGGGCTGGCTGCTCGACTTCGAGCGAGCGCAGCAGGCGCTGCGGCTGGCGGCCAGCCTCGCCAGCGGCGTGGAGGCCGCGTTCGCTGCGGCCGAGGCCGCCGCGCAAGCCGCGCTCCGCAACGAAGAGCAAGGCGCGGCGTACCGCGGCGACCCAGCCTCGCCGGCACAACGCAGGACCGAGCGACGCACGACCGAGCTGGCGAGCGCGCAGCAGACGCTCGCGCGTCGCAAGCGCCGCCGGCAGTGGGCGACCGCGCTCACCGCTGGCGCCCTCGTCGGCGCCGCCGTGGGGCTGACCTTGACCTTGCTCACCTGGTGGATCACGGCCGCGGGCGTGGTGGCGACGCTGATGTTTCTCGCGATGAGCTGACCGCCACCAGCGGCACACGAGACGGCTCGCTCATCCCGCGCGAGGACGGGGAGGCCCCGCCGAGCTCCACCGTACTACCTCGGATGTCTCCTCGCCTCACCTCCCTGGCCGCCGGGGCGGCTCTCGCGGCGGCCGTCACGCTTGGTTGGAGCTTGGGACGGAGCGGCGACCGCCCCGCGCCCGGCACGTCCAGCGCCGCCGGCACCCGCGGGGCCCGCGCCCTGGCCCCGCCGACCGCGCGGCCCTCCTCGCCTGCCCTTGCGCCTACGCCAGCTCCTGGACCGGCGGGCGCAGCGACGCCGGAGCTCTCCGCCATCTTGGCCCTTGTCCCCGCCGAACTGGGCGCCGGGCTCGAAGCCGCAGACCTCGAGTGGGTGCGGCATGAGGCAGCCGGCTACCTGGCCGCGAGGGACCTCTCGCCAGATCAGCACCGCCAGCTGGTCCGACAGCTCGCCGCCACCCGGCAGTTCGACGTGCTCGAACGCCAGGAGCCGATGGCGCCCCAGGAGCAGCCATGAGCTGGCGCGGGCTGCTGATCCTGGCCGCGATGCTCGTGTCGGCGCGCGCGAGCGCGCAGATCACCATGGCGCAGCTCGGCAGCGTCGACGCGCAGGGTCGTTGCACGATCCGCCCCGCCGCCGGGGTCGCGATCTACGACGCGATCGCGACCGCTCGAACCCAGGGAGGGCTGTCCGATCCTCAGCTCCTGCACCACGCGGCCTCGCGCCTGGGCTACGGCCCAAGCCCCGTCGGGCCGCTGACCATCGATCGGGCCAACGACTGTACGACGGTGTTCCTCGCCGACGAGCTGGCACGTCAGCTAGCCGCGCTTGGGACGCGCACCGACACCTCGCAGCTCGCGCGGGTGCGCCGCGGCCTCCTGCCGCTCACGATGTTTGCGCGCGCCGAGCTCAACGCGACCCTGTGGCGCCTTCGGCAGGCGCCCGAGGACGCGACGCTCAATGCGTATGGCAACCTGTCCTTCGAGGCCCGCACCTCGCTGGTCTGGTACAAGATGCTGCGCGAGCTGGTGGGCTCGCAGCGCGTCGAGCCCAGCGGCGTCCTCGCCGACGTGCAGGTGAACCTGGAGGAGGTGCTCTCCGAGTTCTGGCTCAACCACTTCAACGTCAACATCGAGCGGATCGCGAACTACTACCACGGCGTCGACGGCTTCCCCGAGGTGGTGCGACGCGCGCAGGGCCACACCTTCGCCGAGCTGCTGCGCACGGCGCTGCGGCACCCGGGGCTCATCACCTACCTCGACAACATGACCAACCGCTGCGATCCGGTGACCGACGCGGCGAGCAACCAGAACCTGGCGCGTGAGCTCCTCGAGCTGCATACGCTCGGCGTCGGCCCAGACCGGGGCGTGTACTCGCAGGCCGACGTCGAGGCCATGGCCTCCGCGCTGTGCGGCTGGAACGCCGCCCCGTACAACACCACGCCTCCGACTCCGGACGGCTTTGTCTACAACAGCCTGCTCGCGTCGCCGCGCACGCTGACCATCCTTGGACGCCCCTACCCGCCAGGCGGAGAGGCGCGGGTCGCCGCGATCCTCACGGCGCTGGCAGATCACAGCGCGACGCGCGCCCACCTGTGCAAGAAGCTCAGCGAGCGCTTCTACGCGCCGGGGCTGGCCCCGGCAGCGGCCGGCGCGTGCGCGGCGGCGTGGGGCGCGGGCGGAGCGTTGCCGGCGATGGCGCGCGCGTTGCTCGAGCGCCCCGCGTTCTGGCAGGCGGCCAACGCGCGGGTCCTCCTGCGCGGGCCCATCGAGCTGGTCGCCGCCGCGGCGCGCCTGCTCGGCGCGAGCCTGCTGGACCTGCACAACGCGACCGTGGCGGCCGGGCTCACCGAGGCGCCGTTCACGCTGTCGGCGCTCACCCCGCAGTCCGCGATCGACGCGCTCACCGCGCTGCGAGCACAGGGCTCGTACCGGGTGCTGCGCGAGTTCGGCAGCCGCGCCCGCACCTTGCTGGGCGTGCCGCGCGGCTCCATCGCGCCGCCAACCGGGTACCCGATGGACGGCGCGGCCTACCTGTCCTCGGGGTACCTCGATGACGTGTCCCGGCTCGGCGTCGACACGGCAGGCGCGCTGGCGCACCTGGGCGAGACGTATCGCACGGACCTCGCCGCCAGGACGTATCGCACCGCGCTCGACGCCAAGCGCAGCGCCACTTCTTCCAACGCGGCGCTCACCTGGTTCCTGGAGACGCAGCTGCGGCTGTCCAAGGTCACGACCGGAGGCACGCCGGCGCCGCCGTACGTGTTGCCAGCGTCACACCTCAACACGCTGCGCGCGGTGTTCGCCACCGTGGCGTCCTGGGCGTTTCATTCAAGCGACCCCACCGTCAAGCGCAGCAACGACACGGTGATCGGCCCCCTGCTGGGCAGCGCTGCGCTGCTGTGGAGATAGCCATGCGACGACGCACGTTCCTCACCTCGACCTTGGCTAGCCTTGGCCTCTCGTTTCTGCCGGGACAGCCAGCGCGCGCCGCAGCAGGCGGGCGGCGCCTGGTCTTCGTCATGCTGCGCGGAGGCGCGGATGCGCTGAGCCTGGTGTCCCCCGCTGGCGCGGCCGCGACCACGCTGGCGCAATGGCGCCCCACCCTCGCGCTGGCCGGTGGCATCTCGCTGTCACCAGACCTGCAGGCGCATCCTGCGATGGCGCCGCTCGTGACCAGCGCTGGCCTCGCCAATCTCACCTTCGTCTTGCACGCTGGCGGCGTCAGCGACACGCGCTCGCACTTCGATCAGCAACACCGCATCGAGACCGGCGACACCGGCGGGGCGGCCTCGCGCGGGTTCCTCGCCAGCGTCGCGCTCGCCGCCGGCCTGCAGACCTGCGCGGTCCACCGCACGGCGCCGCGCAGCCTCGCTGGCGCGAACCCGCTCGTGCTGTCGGATCCGGCGCGCCTCCTGGCTGGCTACTCAGACACCGGCGTCAAGCCGGGGTGGTCGCGAGCGCAGCGCCTGGCCATGTATCAGGTCGCGGCGGGCGAGGCCGGGGATGCCAGGGTAGACGCGCTCGCTCGCCAGGCGCTCGCCAGCGGCGACGTGCTCGCCTCGGAGCTCGGCGGGGAGACCTTGGCCACCCTGACCTCACGCCATGGATATCTCGCGTCGAGCGGGTTCGCCGGCAGGCTAGCGCTCGCAGCGCGGCTCGCCGCCACCTCGCTGGCGCCGAGCCTCATGGCTGTGGAAGGCGGCCAGCCCTGGGACACCCACACGTCCCAGAGCACCAACAACGCGAGCGCCGCCACTGGGCTGTACGCCAGCGTGAAGGACCTCGCCACCAACCTCGCCGCCTTCCGCGCCGACCTGATCTCGCGGGGCCTGTGGAGCTCTACCGTGGTGGTGGTGATGTCCGAGTTCGGCCGCACCGTGAAGGAGAACGCGAGCGCCGGCACCGATCACGGCCGCGGCGGGCTGATGATGCTGATGGGCGGACCGGTGCGCGCGTTCGGCAGCGCCGGTTACCTCGGTCGTCCCCGCTGGAGCCTGCCCTCGCCGATCGACGGCAGCACCGCGCTGGAGCTGGTTCACGACTACCGCGTGGTGATGGCCGAGATCCTCGAGCATCACCTCCTCCTGCCGGCAGCGACGGTCAACGCCGCGTTCTGGGGCCAGCTCGGCGGGAGCGGGCCGTACCTCAACGTGCTGGCGTAGCGAAGGGCGCGGCGGTCGCCGCGTGCGACGTTGTGCAGCATGACGAGACGGCGGCGCTCGCGGTATCTCCTGCTGCGATGGGGAGCGAGGACGTCACAGGGGCGTCCCAGCGCCCCGCAGAAGGAGCCTGGACATGCCCACGCAGACCGTTCTCCTCGTTGGCGGCACCGGCCGAACTGGCAAGCGTGCGCTGCAGCAACTGCTCCAGCGCGGCGTCAGCGTACGCGCCATCGTGCGATCGCGCAGCAAGCTGCCGGCCTCGCTCGCCGAGCACCCGAACCTGACGCTCATCGAGGCCAGCGTGCTGGCGCTCTCCGACGAAGAGCTGCAACGCCATCTTCGCGGCTGCGACGCCGTGCTGTCATGCCTGGGGCATGTGATCAGCCTCAAGGGGATCTATGGAGCCCCGCGCGATCTGGTGGCGCGCGCGACCGCGAGGCTGTGCCAGGCCATCGCGGCGCTGCGACCGGCTGCCCCGGTCAAGTTCATCCTCATGACCAGCGTCTCCGTCCATCGGTCCCGCGCGCTGGATCCCCGTCGCGGCGCGCTGGAGCGGGCGTTCCTGTGGCTGCTCCGCGGCTTGCTGCCTCCTGCCAAGGACAACCAGCGGGCGGCGGACTTCCTCGTCGAGAAGATCGGGCCAGAGCACGCCTTCGTCGAGTGGGCGGTGGTGCGCCCGGACTCGCTGCAAGAAGGCGAGGTCTCCGAGTACGCGATGCACGAGGGCCTGGTGGACACCGTGTTCTCTCCTGGCGCCACGAACATGGCCAACGTCGCGCACGTCATGTGCGAGCTGGTGACGAGCCCTGCGCTGTGGGCGAAGTGGCGGTCCAAGTTGCCCGTGGTCGTCAACGCCGCGCCGGCCGTCTCGGCGCCCGCCGCGCCGGCGTCCTGACCACAGCGCGTCCTCGCGGCGCGCCCGGCGGATCCGCCCCGAGGACCGGCGCGCCCCGCGCGGCGCCGCCGCCCCCGCGGGCCAGGCGCGTGGTATCACGAAGCCATGCGCGCTCTTCTTTTGCTCACCTCGCTGCTCGCGGTCGCTTCAGCCTGCGGCGGTGGCGCTCCGCCTGCAACCAAGACCGCCCCCCAGACACCGCCGGCCGCTCCCCTGGCGGACGGTGACGCGCCCGATGGGGCAGCCCCCGCGGCGCCTGCGCTGCCCACCACCGCCACGGACCCCTCCGCTGAAGACACCCTGCGCTGGTTTCTCACCTCGCTGGCGGCTGGGCCGCTCTCGCTCGCCGAGGTAGAGGCGCGCTTCTCCTCCACCTTCCTGCAGCAGGTGCCGGCCAGCCAGGTGGTGCAGATCTTCACCGCCTTGCAACAGCAGCTACCGCCGGTCAGCGTGACCAAGCAAGAGGGCAAGGCGCCGCTGGAGCTGTCCGCGTGGCTGACCACCAAGGCCGGCGGGATGCGCGTCGACATCGTCATGTCCGCGACCACGCCGCGCAAGATCGACGGGCTGCTGATCAAGCCGGTGGCCACCGCAGCGCCGCCGCGCAGCTACCAGGAGGCGGTGGACCGGCTCGCCAAGACGGGCGAAAAGCACCAGGTGTACGTGGCCAAGCTCGACCGCGGCGCGTGTTCGCCGGTGTTTCGCAGCGGGGGAGAACAACGCCTGGCCATCGCCTCCACCTCCAAGCTCTGGGTCCTGCTCGCGCTCGATGAGAAGCTGCGCAAGGACAAGACCCTCACCTGGGACAAGAAGCTCCCGATCCGAGACGAGTCCAAGAGCCTGCCCTCGGGCATCATGCAAGACGTCGCCGCCGGCACCGAGTACACGCTGCGCGAATACGCCACCCAGATGATCTCGATCAGCGACAACACCGCGACTGACCACCTGATCGAGTTCATCGGCGACGCCGGCCTGGCGCGCGCGCTCTCCCTCGCCAAGCATGGCGCGCCGGCGATGCACCTCCCCTACCTGCGGACGCGCGACCTCTTCGGCCTCAAGATCTCCGCCACCGCCGAGGAGCTCGCCGCGTACCGCAAGGCCACGGTCGCCGCCAAGCGCAAGCTCCTTGCCGAACTGCGCCAGCGCCCCATCGATCTGGCCGCCGCGGTGGCGGCCTGGACCGCGCCCCGCGCGCTCGACCTCGAGTGGTTCGCCAGCGGGCCCGAGGTGTGCCGCACGCTCGCCGCCCTCGCCGCGCGCGGCGAGCTGGATCCGCAGAGCGAGCTCCTCGCGGCCCTCGGCAAGGGTCAAGGCGTCGACCTCGACCGGAGCCAGTGGCGATACGTTGGCTTCAAGGGCGGCTCCGAGCCCGGCGTGATCTACCTCGCGTACTTGCTGCAGCGCACCGACGGCGCCTGGTTCGTCGCGATCGTGGGGGTCAACGACGCCACTCGCAACCTCGACGAGGGCGAGATCATTTCGGCCGCCACCGGCGTGCTGTCCGTCCTCGGCACGCCGGCTGCCCCGGCCGGCCCGGCTGCCCCGGCTGTCCCGGCTGGCCCGGCTGCCAGCAAGACGCCCTGAGCATGAAGGCTCCGTCCTATCGCGCCTTCGAGACGCCCGCCGACCTCGAGGCGTGGCTCGCGGCTCACCACGCCAGCGAGCCAGAGCTGTGGGTGCGCATCTTCAAGAAGCACTCGAAGGTCCCCACGGTCACGTGGAATGACTGCGTGGTCGCCGCCCTGGTGTGGGGATGGATCGACGGTCAGAAGGGGTCACTCGACGACGTATCGTTCCTGCAGCGCTTGACCCCGCGCCGCCCGCAGTCGAGCTGGTCGAAGAGAAATCGCGAGCACGCGGAGCGGCTCATCGCGGAGGGTCGCATGCAGCCCGCAGGCCTTGCCCTCGTGGAGGCGGCGAGGCAAAGCGGGCGATGGGACAGCGCGTACTCAGGATCGGCCGAGATGGTCATCCCCGATGACTTCCTCGCCGCGCTGCAGCGAGACCCGGCGGCGAGCGCGTTCTTCGAGACGCTCGATCGAAGAAATCTATACGTGATCTACCATCGCCTTCAGACCGCCAAGCGCGCGGACACTCGCGGCAAGCGAATCGCGGCGATCGTCGCTCGGCTGGCGCGTGGCGAGGCGTTTCACTGACCGCCGTTGCTCGCTGACGCACGGCCTTGATTCCTGATCGCACTTCGGCGCTTCACTGAAGCGCTGTAGTCCGCGCTCGGCGACGTAATCGACGGTAATTGCGATCTGCCGGAGCGCGGCGCATGAATGGCGTATGCCATGGCGTGCCGCAACCGCGGTCCGCTCACGGCCCGACAATTTCTGGGTAGGAGCTGGAGGGCAGGAAGACTCGCCATACCGCGGCACTAGCTACGGCCAGGCGCAACGGCGCAACGGCGCAGACGCCGCAACGGTGCAATAGCGCAGACAGGCGCAGACAGGCGCAGACAGGCACAGACAGCGCGCCGATGCGAGGACCTCTCCTCGACGACTTACATGCACAGACGTGCGCATTCAGCTCTGGATGCACGCCTCGCTGACCTCGAACCCAAAGGATCTCTATGGCCTCGTCGATTCACGCAGCGCGCTCTCCCTTCGTGCCTCTTCCCAGAGATCTTGATCAGCCTTGGTCGCGACAGCGCTTTCGCCTCGCTGCGGTCGCGCTCTGGCTGCTCGCCGCGACCGCAGCCTGTGGTGGCGCTCGGCCCACGCCTGCGACGCCACAGACTCGCGGAATGACCACCGAGGTCAACGACACGGCGGCCAGCGGCAAGGTGCCATTCACCGCGGTGCTATTTCCCTATATCCCTGACTCCGCCGGCGACAACTTTGCGTCTTTGATCTCCTATCTCGAGAGCAACTTCGAGCAGGCCAACCCGGAGGTAGATCTCACGGTGGTCATCAACGCGGACCTGGACCTCTACGACTACTCGGCCAACGGGACGCTGAGCAAGCTCCTGGGGAGCGGGCCCGAGGCGGCGCAGGTCGTCGAGGTCGACACCGTGCTCATGGCCACGCTGGTCGGCAACAAGTGGGTCCAGCCAGTCCAGATGACGAACCCTGGAGTGGTCGCGACCGCCTGGGAGGCAGCGACCCTGCAAGGCGTGGTCTATGGCATCCCTACGTATCTCTGCAGCAACGTCGTCTATGCGTTCTCCAGCGTGATCAAGGGCGCCGCCAACGCGACCAACCTGCTGGCGCTGCTGACCTCGATCGCGCCCAACGTGACGCCGCTGGTCGGGCAGTACAAGGGGAGCTGGACCCTGCCCACGTTCTACGTCGACGCCTGGGCGGACACCAACGGCGCCACCGGCATGGCCGCGTCGTTCGAGCTGCCGCTCAACCAGCGGACGATGAGCTTCTTCCCCACGGTGGTCAATAGCTGCGTCTCGGGCGGGAAGAACCCCTGCCTCGACGGCACGTACGACGACCAGAAGGTCGCGAGCTTGTTCGCCAACCGCAAGGCCAACGGGTTCATCGGCTACACCGAGAGCTTGTTCTCGATCCGCAGCGCAAACCCCAGCGCGCCGCTGCCGACCGTGATCTCCGACCCGATCGGCGGCGGCACGCACCCGACGGTGTTCGTGGACGCGCTGGTGTTCAACCCAGGCTGCACGGCGGGTTGCCTCACGATCGCGCAGGCCTTCGCCTCGTACATGAGCTCGGTGACGGTGCGCAGCACCATCGCGTTCAGCCTCGATGCGCCCGCTGGCACCTTGCCCCGCTACCTGCTCCAGGCAAGCACGGCGTTCTACAGCGCGCAGCCCGCCGCGAGCGATCCCATGTACCAGGCCTACTGGCCTATCGTGCGCTCCGCGCAAGCCTTCCCCAACACCGGCTTCCCGCAGTCGCGCAAGGATCTCAACGCCGCGCTCACCGCCTTCTTCGCCGGTGACACCTCGGTGGTCGCGCGATAGCCCCCCGCGCCCCGCTCGCGAGCACCTGCTGTGCGCACCTCCTGCGCGCACCTGCGCGGGCACCGTCCACTGCGTCTCCTCTGCGGCGCGTCGCCGCGGAGTCTCCTATCCCCTCACGAAAGAGAACCTGTCATGGCCACCTTCGTCAACATCACCACGTTCCCGCCCAACTCGACCATCTTCGTCACCGCGCTCGCCAACGCCGCGTTGACCCAGACCGTGACGATCACGCCGCCCAGCGGCGGCGCCGCGGTGTTCTCCGGGTCCGGAGAGAACAACACCACGATGGCCGTCAAGAGCGCGGGGTTCCTCACCACCGGCGGCGGCGGCCAGCCGCGCTTCACCACCGGCGCGACCGCCGGCACCTACAAGGTGCAGATCACCAGCAGCTCCGGCACGGAGAACGTGCAGTTCTCCGCCGCCACCAGCTCGTGGTCCAGCGGCGCCACCGCCAACGTGCTCATGGTGGTGGGCGAGGACGCCACCGATCAGGACTTCAACGACGCCGTGGCGATGTTCACCTGGTACACCCCGGCCAACTCCTGAGCGACCATCGCGCGCGCTGCCCCGAAGCTGGCGCGCCATGGCGCCATCACGCCGCATCACGCAGCGCGTCGAACCCCGGCCGCGCGGCGCGCTCGCAGAACAAGGCCGTTTCCTGAGACAGGGACCAGACTTCGCTCAGGACGCTGGATAGACTTGCCGGATGAAAGAGCGGCGGGGAGGGGGGCGATTCGACGAAGCGTCACTGGCCAACGACCACGAGGCACCCGGGGCGGGCCCCCGGCAGCGTCCTCACTCGTGGTGGGACGATCTCCAGACCGAGTTCGACGCCGCGACCGCCGATGAGCAAGAACGGCTGCGCAAGCTAGGGCTCTATCGACTCGTCGTTCCCGAAGAGCGAGCCAGGCTCCTGGCTTCGGCTCCTGCAAAGATCACGCAGGTCGAGCTCCACCTCGCGCGCGAAGAGCTGCAGCGCGGCGCGATGAGCCCCGAGTCTGCGTTGGTGTATGTACGATGGCTCCTCGATGAGCAGCGCGGGTGGGGACCGGGCTCGGAGCAGCACGGCCAAGGAAGGCGCGAACAGCACGAAGGCCACGGCGAGCGCAACATCGCCGAGGAGCGAGATGGGCGCGGCCCCGGCGCCCTGGCCTCCGCGTTCGGCTTCCTGACGCGGGCGCTGCGCTTTGAAGACTTTCTCGCGCGCGGCCTCGACGAGGTCGTGCGCGTGGTCACGACCTTGGGCCGGCCCACACTGACCAACGCCACACGCTTGGCTGCCGCTGATGGGTTGAGCGTTCCCCGGAAGCAACCTGCGACAGACTCGCTCGCGCGCATCGGGCACAAGCTCACCCCGAGCGCCAACGCGGCTTCGCCTCCAGAAATGGAGCCGCAACACGGCGCCGCGATGTGGCGAGTCGCCGAGCGTCGCGCGGCCACTGTACCGCCGAGCCATCGACTCCGGCGAGCTGGCCGACGAACGCCCGGAGATCGAGCTGGCGTTGCGACGCAGCGGCAGCGGGCTGCCGCTGCCGTCTCCCGTCAAGCAGACCATGGAGCACAAGCTCGGGGTGCCGCTCGATCGCGTGCGGATCCACACCGACCGGCTCGCCGCCGAGGCGACGGAGGCGATGCGCGCCGAGGCCTTCACCGTCGGCGAAGACATCTTCTTTGCCGCTGGCGCGTTCTCGCCCGGCCCGCCAGGGGGCGCCGCTGGTCCCGCCTGCGGCTGGCAGGGCGCACCGGTGCGCGGCACCTGGCGCACGCCGCGCCGCCCGGGTGACCGCCTGGCTCGGCGGCGAGCCCGGCACCCCAGGTGTGCCCGAGCCAGCGCTGCCGCCGCCGACGCCGTCCTCACCAGGGCGCAGGCAGCGCCAGGCAGCGCTGGAGGAGCGCCCGCTGCGACGCCCTGCCCGCAGGCCCCGCACCGACGCCGTCGCTTCGCCGCCCATGGCGCAGCCGTCCTTCGCAGACCCCCGCGCCCCGCCCCCGGCCGAGCGCCCCAGGCAGCGCCGGCTATCAGCGCAGTTCATCCAGAGAGCGCACCAGGCCGGCCCGCAAGCTCCATGGGATCAGCAGCCCGATCGCCCCGGCGACCCGGCCCACCCCCGTCAGCAGAGGCCCCCGCCAAAGCGCACCGAGCCAAGGCTGACGCGCGCGCGGTCCCCGTGAACGACTCGACAGTGGTCGGCCCTGGCAAGCGCGAGGAGATCGCCGCGCACGGACCGATCCAGCTCAAGCAGATCGACGACTGGTCCAAGTACATGCCCGAGGCGCTCCCCGATCAGGACGAGCGCGAGCGGCAGCGCATCGAGCAGCTGGTCAAGAAGAAGATCCAGGGCGAACGTCATCAGGTACAGCAAGGATTCGAGCAGCTCCGGGCCGCCCACCTCCAGAAGTCGGGCGAGGTCCGCGCCATGCAACCAAAGCTGCAGGCGCAGATCGATAGAGCGCAGCGCCAGGCGCTTGGCCAGGTCTCATCCTCCGAGGCCACCCAGCGCGGCGCCGTGCAACGCCACGTCGCCGCGGTGCAGGGACAGGTGAACGCCCACGCGGCTGCCATGAAGGGCCGCGTGACCCAGGCCCACACCGCAGCGCTCGCCAAGATCAACGCCGCGCACAAGGTGGCGAGCGTCAAGCTCAGCAAGAGCAAGGCCAAGGCGCTCGACGAGGTGAAGGGCGCGGAGGCGCTGGCGCTGCTGACGCTCGCCCTGGACTTTCTCGGCTTGAAGGGCCGCTTCACCACGCTGGGTGCGAGCAAAGCGGGCGACGCCATCACGGTTGGCGAAGAAGAGAGCGGAAGGATGTCGGGGAAGTGGGACGGCGAGAAGCTCGAGGCCGCCCAGAAGGCGGCGCACGAGACCGCCGATGGCTTCGCGTCCTCGATGACCGAGCAGGCAGCGGGCGCGCTCGGCGAGATCGAGGCCAAGCGCCCCGAGGCCGAGCAGAGCTTGCGCGATCTCGCCACCGCCACCCGCCAGGGAGTGGAGAGGTCCTTCCAGGCCACGCAAGATGCGCTCGACGCCGCCAAGGAGTCATCCATCCAGGCCGCCAACAGTGCCCACAAGGCAGCGCTGTCGCAGATCGATCAGGCCAACGCCTCCGCGACGGCCTCGCTGCGCGCGCACGGCGCATCTCAGATCGCGACCATCGCCAAGCAAGCACACGGCGCGCGCTCCAGCATCACCGCCGCTGGCCGGGCAGCGCAGTCGAGCGTGGCGCAGGCGTGTAACCAGTCTGCCGATGGCATCGCGCGCGGAGTCCTTGGACTTGTCCGTGCGGCGCAGCAGATGGAGGCCCCCGATCCCGGCGACACCCAACGGCAAGTGCAGGAGAGCGCTCAGGCCCTCGGACGCGGCGCCGCAGATGTCTGCCAGGGACTTGGCCGGACGGCGAGCGGCCAGTCCAGTGGCCTGCTGCAGCAAGCGCAGACCTCCGCCGAGAGCATGGCGGCAGTGGCGAGCGCGGCCGTGGCCGCAGCGACGCAGCTTGGCAACGGCGCCAAGCAGAAGATGACCGGCATCGCCCAGAGCACCGGCGACTCGCTTGGCCAGCTCTCCGAGGCCCACAAGACCTCCGCTGATGAGAAGGTGAAGGCTGCGGAGTCCGGGTTCACGGAGCAGGTCAAGGCGCTGCGCGACAGCTACAAGAGCGCCGCGACTGATCGTGCCACCGAGTTCGACAGCAACTACAATCAGTGCGCGGACGCGCTGCGCCAGGCAGTGCCGGATCGTGGAGGCGGCGCTGGCAGAGGCGGCAGCGGGAAGCAGGAGAAGGGCGGCGGAGAAGGTGAAGGTGGAGCGGCCAAAGACGAGATCTCGTCGATCCAGGAGAACGCGCAGAAGGCCGCGGATGCGGTGAAGCCGTGGTGGCAGAAGGCGCTCGCGGTGGTGGTGTCGATCGTGGTGGCCGTCGTGGTCGTGATCGTGGTGACCGCGCTGATCGTGACCACCGGCCCGGTCGGGGCCATCCTGGTAGGGGCCGCCGCTGGCGCGCTGGGCAGCGTGGCCGGGACGATGGCCAGCAACCTGGTGCTTGGCAACGGCGTCTTCGACGGCATCACGCTGCAGTCCGTGCTCATCGGCGCCATCGGCGGTGGCCTCGCGGCCGGCTTGACCGCCGGGGTCGGCGCTGGCGCCGGCGTGCTCGCCAACTCCACGCGCTTCGCCGGCACCGCGCTTGGCCGTGGCGCGCAGGCCACCACCACCGCGCTCGGCAGCGGCACCGCAGGCGGGCTCACCCAGTTCGCGATCAAGTCAGGGGTCGGTATCGGCACGGACTTCGTCAGCGAGCAGACCGCGAACCTCATCGTCAACGGCAAGCTCGACATCAGCGTCGAGAACGTGCTGCTCTCGGTGATCACCAACGCCGCCACTAGCCACCCCAGGTTTGACGCCTTCCAGACCACCGTCCAGGCCGGCATCCAGGCGCACACGCCCATCCGCGTAGATCTGCCCAGGCTGCAGATCCAGATTGGCAATCCGCAGGCCGGCGGCGGTGCGACCGGCTCCGGCGGCACCGGCTCGGGCGCGAGTAGTTCCACAGCGGGCGCCGGCTCGGGCGCGAGTAGTTCCACAGCGGGCGGCGGCTCGGGCGCGACCAGTTCCACCGGCGGCGGACCCGATGCTGGCCCGGCATCGAACGCCGGCGGCCCCCGCGGCGCGAGCGACGGCGCCGGTACCCCACCTGGACGGGCGAGAGCGGACGCCCCGCCGGTTCCCCTGCCACCGACGGGCGCGCGCCCGGAGGCACCCCCGATTCCGGAAGCGGCGGCGGCGTGCCTGCTGGGCCCGACCGGATGCCTGGCCCCACCGGGACGGACAGCGGCGCCAAGACCGATGGTCGTGGCCCTCGGCCGCCGGACGAAGGCGGCGCCGGCACCAAAGATAACGCTGGCGGCGCGCGAGACGGCGGCGCGCGAGACGGCGGCGCGCCAAAGAACGGCGACGCCCAGCAGCCCGATGGCCCCGCCAACACCAACCTTCCCGACGGCGCGCGAGACGGCGGCGCGCCAGACGGCGGCGCGCCAAAGAACGGCGACGCTCAGAAGCCCGATGGCCCCGCTGCCACCCACGACCCGGGCGGCGCGCGACAGGACGGCGCAGGGAATCAAGGAGACGGCACGCAAGACAGCGCCCCCACCCGAGGCGAGGGAGACTCAGCCGCAGGCGACAGCCTCCCGCCTGACGGCCCGACCAGCGACGGCCCCGCCAGCGACGGCCCGACCAACGAAGGCGGCGATGGTCCCTCGGCCGCCACCCGTGACTCCCAGCTCGATGATGTTGGATATCCGCAAGGGACCACATCGAAGGCACAGGAGCTCGCCGCCAAGATCGAGCAGGATGGGCAGCCCTCCAAGGATCAGCTCCGCGACACGGAGGCCAACCAGCGAGGGGCACGCGAGCTCCAGCAACTGCTCGATGACCCTGCGCTGTCCCCCGAAGCCCGGGCCAGGCTGCAGCGCGAGCTTGCGACGCGCCTCCGCGAGCTGCCGGAACCAACCGGAGATCTCTCCCGCGACGTCCGCGAGGTTCGCGACCACCAGACAAAGAACCAGGATGGAGAGCTCTCGCAGGACCCCGCTGGCGCCAAGGAGACGCCGCCGCCCGCCGATGAGTCCCCGAACACCGAGCTGCCCAAGGGCCAGGTCACCGGCGGCAAGTACGGCACCACCGACGAGTCCATGGAGATGCTCACGGATCCCGCGCCGACGGAGGAGGTGCGGCTCATGCAAGAAGAGGCCAAGCGTCGCTATCCCGGCGACGAAGAGGCGCAGATGGACTTCTTGTGGAAGCAGCAGGCCAAGCTCCGCCAGAGCATCCTGACGCGCCGTGACGCGAGCATCCCTGACGTGAGCCGAGCCCTCGCTGAGTTCGGCGTGAAGCTCGCCCGAGACAGTCCCGCTACTATTCAGCAGCGCGGGCCTGGCGTTCCACTATCCGAACTATCAAGCCTGGATGCGCCTGGCCACCGGCCAAGGCACCGTCGCCGATGCACGATTCATGGTCCACGAGTCTCATGAGATCGGCCTCATGGAGCAAGCCGGCGTCGACTTCATGGGAGACGGGCTCACGCCAAACACCCCACAGCATGACGCCTGGTACAACGGCACCTTCGAGCCCGCATACATGGCAGCGCACCGGCAGGCGCTGCGCCGAGTACGAGTTTCTCGTCGGGCAGGTGGCCAAGGCCACCGGCGACGCGGTACACCTCACTCCTGAAGAGCTGGCCACCACGCCCAGGCAGCGACGGCAAGGACATCAAAGAACACGTCGACTTCAAGGCCTGGACGCAGCGCGCCAACGAAGTCGTGACCTTGCCGCCGGCCACCGCGCGCTCGCTGGGACTGAGCTCTCCAGAGATAAAGCTCGGGGAGCTGATCCGCTTGATCCGAAACACCAAGATGAGCGACCTTTCGACGCTGGCAAGTGAATGACATGACGGAGCCGGACATTGACTATCTGCTGAGACGACTGGGCTCGGACCAGCCGCGAGATCGCGCCAACACCCTGCGCGGCCTCACAGAGTCGCCGATCGCAGACCGCCGCCTGCTCGGCGCCTGTGAGGCGCTGCTCGACGACGACACCATCACCTTGCTCAGCATCCCGTATCAGTTCGGGGAGATCCGCTGGGTCGCCGCGGGCGCGGTGGCGGCCCTGCGCGGAGCGCTGGGCATGACGGAGCCAGTGGTCGTACGCGACACGTTCGCCCCGTGCTCGTCCACCGACGTGGCAAGGCTCGTGCGCGAGGCCGGACTGTCCGAGGACTACGCAGGCCTCGAAGGCGCCCTCGGCGCGCTCCGCGAGCTGGCCGCGACGGCGCGCCTGCCCCGCCGCACGCTCACCCGAAGGCCATGACGTGACGGTGGAAGGAGTCGTATGACCGAGCTTGATGCACGCACTGCTACCGAAGCCCTTCAGCCGGTTGCCGCGTCCACGCCCCCCGCGGACAAGCCGCTCGACGAGCATCCGCCCGCGCGACTGGCCGAGGCGCTCGCGCTCGCGGTGGTGAAGGAGCAGGGGCTTGAAGGGTCGGCGCTCCGGCGCAGCAGCGCGGAGCTGCAAGGCCTCCTGCAGAACGTGGTGAAGCGCTTCCAGCTCCAGCTCGCCCAGGAGCGGCAGCGCGCGCAGACCTCCACCGAGCTCGAGCAGCTGCTCGATGGCCTCGCGCAGACGAACTCCGCCGCGGGGAGGATCATCGCCAAGCACCGCGGCGCCATCGCGAAGGCGTTCCACGGCGCCGAGCTGGCGCGCATGTCCGACGGGATCGGGGTCCTCTCCGCCTGGCTGCGAGCTCCTGGCGAAGAACGCGACCTCCTGATCCAGGCGCTGCTCGACGAGCTCTACGCCGCGATGGGCGCGACCCCGGGCGGACAGCCAGACGGTCCGCCGGGCGGACAGCCAGACGGTCCGCCGGGCGGACAGCCAGACGGTCCGCCGGGCGGACCGCCAGACGGTCCGCCGGTCAGCAAGACACAAGCCGCAGGTACCTGACGCCCAGGCTGCGCTTCATCGACAGACAGCTACGGCGTGCGCCAGGCCACCCCTTGGTAGTAGAAGCCATACCCGCCGTTGGGAATGGCGTTGATGGTGTAGAGCCAGTCGGACACCTGCGAGTTGTAGTAGGAGTACACCGGGCGACCGAGCGCCGAGCTCGGCGGGTAGGCCCAGCCGAGCGCCCCTTCGTTCGAGTAGCCTTGCGAGACCAGCGAGGCGACCGTGGCCGTGCTGGTGGTGTAGACGTGCCCAAGACCAGCCTTGGACAGGGCGTAGAGCGCGACCGTGCCGGCGAGCTGCGTCTTGGCCAGCCGGCCCTCCGTGCCTTCGTACGTGAAGCCGTAGGCGCCGTTGGTCACGGCCGAGAAGCTGTAGTAGTGCTCGGTGGTGAAGGCGTTGTGGTGACGCTGCAGCGGATAGAACCCGCCGCCGCAGTCCCGATTCGACGCCTGGCGCAGCAGGTCGAAAGGATTGATGTCGTTGTTGTAGTCGCCGTTGGGCGACACATTGAAGTGCGTGTGGACACCGGAGGTCCCCGTGTTGCCCATCAGCCCGAGCACGCTACCAGCCTTCACCACCTGGCCCACGCTCACGCGCGCGGAGTCCAGGTGACCATAGTAGTACTCCCAGCCGCAGGCGTCGCGCAGCCGGACCCGGAGACCGGACGTGGAGCTAGGCGTCCCGACCGCCACCACGGTGCCGTCGGCCACCGCCACCAGCGGCGCGCCGCGGTACGCGAAGATGTCGATGCCGTGGTGCCCCGCGGGCCCGTTCCAGTCCGAGTTGGCGTTGGCATCCGGGCACGAGGTCCGACAGGTCCCGGTGCCGCAAGATGCGCTGTCGTACCCGATGTTGTGCGGCACGGCCACGGGCGACAGCGTCATCAGCGGCGCGCAGGTGACCGCCGCGGCGACCAGCGTGTCGGTGCCGCGCAGCGCTCCCTCTCCCAACGAGCTCGCCTCGTCGACAAAGTCCTCTGCGTGCTCCTGCGGCGCAGGTAGTGTTTCACCCGCGGCGAGTTCCTCGTCGTCGGCACACGCGCCGATAGCGAGCACGGACACAGCGATTCCAACAAAGAAGCGACTTCTGATCATCATGACTTCCCAGCAATGCGTTGTTGACGCGCTCGCTCCTCACTGGAACATCCCAGCCAAAGCGCAGCGCAGGCCGTAGACCGCACCGCGAGCAGAAAATTTACGCAGAGAACGGAATAGACTGCTATCGATGCACATCACCGGATGCATCAGTGACCACGGCTACCAACTACGACGAAGCACGTCGCGGCATCACCATGACGACAGGAGGTTCGGTGATCGCAACCAGGTCATCACGCAGGATGACCCGGCACGGAATGTGTAAGCCAGGACTGGATGCTGTCCTGCCTGCCCGTGCTGCGCTGGTTTTCCCTGCTCTTGTCGCTCACCACTGTGGCGTGTGTCGACACCTCTGCTGAAGGACCGTTGGATTCTCCCACACCGCTGCAGCAGCAGCTTGGGACCGCCGCGGTGCAGAATATCCTGTGGATCGGGGCGCACCCCGATGACGAGACCTTCGCGACGCCGCTGATGGCGGACCTGTGTTTGCGGCAGGGCGCCACGTGCCACTTCGCGGTGATCACGGACGGCGGGGCGGGGAACTGTCAGCTCAGCCCACAGGAGTGCGGGGTCAATGACACCGGCGGCGCCCCGCCGGGCAGCCTGGGCGCGCTGCGGCTGCGGGAGCAGGCGCAGGTGGCGAGCGCGTTTGGCGGCAAGATGTGGGCGGTGGCGCTGCAGGACTCCTCGTCGAACACGGTGCTGGGCACGCTGCAGCGCTGGAACCAGATGGTGAGCGGCGTCCCGGGAGACCAGCGCATCGAGCAGATCACCCAGGTCGTCGAGAACATCGTGACCGCCTCGCAAGCGGACGTCATCTTCACCTTCGACCCGCGGCACGGCATGTACTGCCATCCGGATCATCGCGCCGCGGCGTACCTCGCGGTCACCGCGGCCAACCGCCTGGGGTTTGATCCCTCGCGAGTGCTGATGCTCGAGTCGACGAGCCCCTACGTCGACCTGGCGGGCCAGCTCACGATGCGGCCGTGGGTCCCCGCCGATCCCGCGCTGCTGCGCTATGACGCGATCGCCGCGGGCACTCGCAGCGCGTTGCCCGCGACGCTCTCGATCTACAAGAGCCAGTTCTCGGCCCAGGCCGTGGCCGCGCTGGCGGCGCTGTCAGCGGAGTCCTGGCAGATCCCGTTCGTGCCGGTGTCCGCGGTGCTCGGCGGCGGCGGATTCGAGCCTGCGACCTATGATCAGATCTGCGCCGCGCAGGTGCCATGGGACGGGCGCGGGACGTGCCCGCGCGCCGACGGCAGCACCGGGCCGTGCTGGTGAAGCCACCCGCCAAGCCGGCGCTAGCCGTGGCGTGACAGGCCGTTCCAGAGGTCCTGCAGGCGCTGGGGCGAGATGGGCACCGCGGTCTTGAGCTCGGGCGCGAAGACCTGGACGCGGAGCTCCTCCACCAGCCAGCCGAACTCCTCCAGCTCCGCCACCGGGTGGCCCTTGGCTCTTCGCTCGTCGAGCTTCTTGAGATAGCCCTGCCACAGCGGGGTGACCTGGGTCGCCTTGTGCAGATCCTTCGGCGGATCGTTGGCCTGGCGCTGCAGGCGGACGCAGATGGCCTTGGCGTACCTCGCGATGTGCCCCAGGCGGGTGACGGAGGTGCGCTGCATCAGATCCGGCGGCGCCAGGTGGGCGAGCTGGGTCTGCAGATCGTCATGCACGGCGCGGGGGAACCCCGGCTTTGCGGCCAGGGTCTTGAGCGCGCCGCGCGCCTTGTCCAGCTCGGCGGACAGCTCGACGGCGATGACGCCCAGCCGGGCCAGGACGCCCGAGAGCACGCCGCGGCCGTCGGCCAGGCGCTCGGCGAAGGCGGCCTTGCTGCGCGGGAGCTGCTCTGGCTCGTCGAGCCGGAAGGACTCGTCGAGCGCGCGCAGCACGATCTGACGGCGCGGTGAGACCGGCCAGCCGGCGCCGACCAGCGGCCCCTGCGCGAGCGAGCCAGGGAGCTGCGCCTCGAGCTTGGCCAAGGTAGTGCCGAGCTGCAGCATCAGCAACCGGCGGACGCCGCCGCGGGTGGCCTCGGCCGCCGCCGCCGGGGACTCGAGCAGCCGCAGATCCACCGCGGTCTCGGCGTCGACGAGCGCCGGATAGGCGGGGAGCCGGCGGCCGGCGATGTCGACCGTGACGGACACCGGCAACGACTCGAAGTCCCAGGACTTGAGCCCGGCCCGCTCGTGTTGTGCGCGCGGCGCCGCGCCCCACAGCGCCCGCGCGCGCTGGTCCAGCGTGCGCTGCAGCTCGGCGAGGTCGCGGCCTTGCGCGATCACCTTGTCCCGCTCATCGATCACGCGGAAGCCGAACCCCAGGTGGACCGGCACCGCGCGCAGGTCCCAGGCGTCGCGCGGCACGCGCTCGCCGGTGAGCTCGTGGATGGCGCGCTCCAACGCCGGCAGCATCGCGCCCTCGAACGGGCGCAGCCTGGTCGCGAGCTCAAACGACAGCGGCTCCAGGGGCGCGAGCGTCTTGCGCAGCGGCTTGGGCAGCGACTCCAGCAGGGCCAGGAGCTTGGCCTGGTGCCAGCCGGGGATGGTGAAGGACATGACGGCGGGATCGAGCTGCGGCAACACGGCCAGCGGCACGGTGAGGGTGATGCCGTCGTCGTCCTCGCCCGGATCGAACTTGTAGGTCAGCGGCAGCCGGGCGCCGGACACGGTGAGCGCGTCCGGGTAGCGCTCGGGCGCCAGGTCATGCGCCTCGCCCAGCAGGATGTCCTCTCGCGACAGGTGCAAGACGGTCGGGTCCTTCGCTTCCGCCTCCCGGCGCCAGTCCTCGAAGGTCTTGCCGCTGATCACGCCGTCAGGCAGGCGCCGCTCGAAGAACAGCTCCAGCTCGTACTCGTCCGCCAGCATGTCGCTGCGGCGGGCCTTGTCGCGGAGCTGGTGGACCTCCTCCAGCAAGCGGCGGTTGTGCTCCATGAACTCGCCCTTGGTGGTGTACTCGTGGCGAACCAGGGCGTGGGTGATGAACATGGCGCGGCACAGCACCGGGTTTGTGCGGCCGTACGCGACCTTGCGATCCTTGATGATGGGCAGGCCGTAGAGCATGACCTGCTCCTTGGCCATGGCCTGGGCCTGCTTCTGCTCCCAGTGCGGGTCCCCATAGCTGCGCTGGCACAGCGGGCCGGCCGCCTTCTCGAGCCACGCCGGATCGATCTTGGCGACGGTGCGCGCGAAGAGCTGCGAGGTCTCCACCAGCTCGGCGGCCATCACCCACAGCGGCGGCTTGCGGGCGAGCCCCGAGGACGGGTGGATCATGAAGCGCGTCTGACGGGCGCCAACATAGATGCGCGCCTCGGGGTTCCACATCCCGATCTTGCTCAACAGCCCAGGCAGGAGCGCGCGGTGGATCTGCTCGGCCGAGCCCGGCGAAGAGTTTGGCGCGAAGTCCAGCTCGCGCATCACGCGCACGAGCTGGTCGTGGATGTCCTCCCACTCGCGCATCCGGTTGTACGACAGGAAGTTGTCGCGGCAGAGCCTGTGCATCTGCCCGCGCGAGCTGCGCGCCCGCGCCTCCTGCCAGAAGGCCCACAGCTTGAGGTAACCGGCGAAGTCGCTGCCCTCGTCCTTGAACTTGCGGTGCGCCTCGTCGGCGCGCTGCTGCGCCGCCTGCGGCCGCTCGCGGGGATCCTGCAGGCCGAGCGCGGCGGCGATCACCAGCACCTCGCGCAGCGCGCCCTCGTCTCGGCCGCCCAGGATCATCCGGCCCAGCCGAGGATCCACCGGCAGCTTGCCGAGCTGCTCGCCCAGCGTGGTGAGCTGCCCGTCTTCGTGGAGAGCGCCCAGCTCTTCGAGCACGCGGTAGCCCTCGGTGATCGCGCGGCGCTGCGGCGGGTCCAGGAAGGGGAAGTTCTCGATGTCGCCCAGCCGCAACGCCTTCATGCGCAGGATGACCCCGGCGAGGCTGACGCGCTTGATCTCCGGATCCGTGTGCGCGGGCCGAGACTCGTAGTCCTTCTCTTCGTAGAGCCGGAAGCACACGCCGCTCTCGGTGCGGCCACAGCGGCCCTTGCGCTGGTCAGCGCTGGCCCTGGAGATGGGCTCCACCAGGAGCTGAGACACGCCGGTACGCACGTTGTACCGGTTGACGCGCGCCACGCCGGCGTCGACGACATAGACGATCCCGGGGATGGTCAGCGAGGTCTCGGCCACGTTGGTGGCCAGCACCACCCGCCGCTGCGGCAGGGGCTGGAACACCCGCTGCTGCTCGGCCGCCGACAGCCGCGCGTACAGCGGCAGCAACACGGTGTGCCGCAGCGACCGCTTCTCGAGCTCGCCCATGGCCTCGCGGATCTCGCGCTCGCCCGGCAAGAACACCAGCACGTCGTTGCGCGGATCCATCTCGGCGATCTCGCTGACCGTGTTGGCCACCGCGTCGGCGAGGTCCTCATCTTCGCTGGAGAGCGGCCGGTACAGCACGTCCACCGGGTAGGTGCGGCCTGAGACCTCGATCACGGGGGCGCCGTCGAAGAACGCAGAGAACCGCTCGGTCTCCAGGGTGGCCGAGCTGACGATGATGCGCAGATCGGGGCGCCGCGGCACCAGGCGCTTCAAGAAGCCCAGCAGGAAGTCGATGTTGAGGCTACGCTCGTGAGCCTCGTCGATGATGATGGTGTCGTAGCCGCGCAGCAGCGGGTCGCTCTGGATCTCGGCGAGCAAGATCCCGTCGGTCATGAACTTGATGTACGAGGTGTTCTTGACCCGGTCGCCGAAGCGCACCTTGTAGCCGACCACGTCGCCGAGCTCGGTGTCCAGCTCCTCGGCCACTCGGGTCGCGACGCTGGACGCTGCGATGCGCCGCGGCTGCGTGCAGCCGATCTGACCGTTGGCGCCCCGCCCCATCGCCAGGCAGATCTTCGGGAGCTGGGTGGTCTTTCCGGATCCGGTCTCACCGGCCACGATGATGACGGGATGGGCGACGATCGCGTTGACCAGCTCCACCAGGCTGGCGGTGATCGGCAGCTCCGGCGGGAACGACACCAGGTCGCTCAGCCGCAACCCCGGCGGCAGGCCCTGGCGCGGCGAAGGTCGGGGCGCCGCGCCGCCGGAGCTTGGCGGAGCCTTGGCCTTGGGGTCCGAGGCAGGAGCGGAGGACGAGGAACGTGGCGGCTGCGAAGAACGGCGATCCATGCGAGGCGTCGAGGCGGCGGTGGCGCTGGCGAGGGTGGCGAGGGTAGCGAAGGTGGCGCGGCGAACGAGCGCTCGCGGCAACCCTACGTTACAGGCGTTCGCCTGCCCAGCCGTCTCCTTGGGCCAGCCATTTGAGACCCTGCCCGCCTTTCTGCGGCGACGCTAGCGGGCGCCGGGGCTCGCCGCGTCGAGGGACGCCCGGGCTCGGCGCAAGACGCCGTCGACGTCGACGGCATCGCTGCCCGCGTACGGCGCGACGCCGGTGGCGATCCAGACGTCCTGATCGTCGACCCACATCGGCTTGATGAACACCGTGCCCGGCTCGGCGGTGAGGGTCCAGCGCTGGCCATCGGCCAGCCGCACCAGCAGCGCCTGCGTGGGCGCGGTGACGAGGAGCGCGTGACCGGCGTTGGCGATCATGTGACCACCGCCGTCGCCGCTCGGGTCGACGAACGAGGTGACCCGACGCCGCTCCAGCTCGCCCTCGCGCTGCGCCGCGGGCGACGTGTAGAGCACGGTGTTGGTCGCGGGCTGGAGGTCATCGGCCTCGACCCAGACCAGGCGATCTCCGTCGCTGCGATCGAGGGCGAAGCCCGAGACATGGCGGGCGCCCGGCGGCGTCACCAGCGGCCTGGTGCTGCCGTCCTTGCTCAGGTAGTCGAGCGACACCCGCTCGCCGATCCGGAACACCACGGCGCCCCGCGCGGTCGGACGATATCCCTCGATGGACGCCGGTCGCCCCCCTTCCCGGGGGACGGTCACGCGCTGCGAGGCGAGGTCCACCACCGCCATGCCGCCCGTGAGCTGCGTGGTGAGGTAGACCGCGCCGCCGGCGCTGGCCTGCAGCCCCGCGCCGCCGCCGAGCTCGCCAAAGGGGATCTGACGTGAGTAGGTGGCGCGCAGCGGATCCGCCCAGGAGCTGTGGCCAAAGACGCTCACTCGCTCTCGAGACAGGTCGGCGCGATGCACCAGGCCGGCGTCGCTGGAGGTGATCAGGCCGACGCAGCGCTGCGAGCCCGGGCCGCCGCCGCGATCTCGCACGTCGAGGGCATACGCGAAGCGCGCGGCGCCATCGAGCTGGTAGAAGACGTGCATGACGCGGTCAAAGGTCGGCTCGAGCGGGTCGGGATAGAGCCGGGTGACCTGCACGACGACCTCGCCGGTGGACAGCCGACGCACCGGCTCGGCGACGTCCACCGCCAGCTTGGAGCCGCGGCCGCTGGCCCAGTCCACCACGAGCTGCCGGCAGCCAGCGCGGCCCGACGCGCAAGCGCGCCACCGCAGCGGCGGGAGATCTCGCGCGGGCCGCGCGGCGATCCGGAGCTCGCAGAACTCGGGCAGCCCCGCTGGCGGCGCCCAGTCGCCGGGCAGCCAGGACCAATGGCCAGCGCCAGGCTCACCGCCGACCGTGGGCTCACCGCCGGCCGTGGGCTCACCACCGAGCCGCGGCGACGCCGAGGACGCCGAGGACGCAGCCGAGGACGCCGCCGAGGACGCAGCGGCGGCGCCGTCGCTGAGGCGCTCGGCGGGCGCACCCTTGCACGACGCCAGCGGCGCCAGCGCAAGCGCCGCCAGCGCCACGGCGCGACGCGAGCTGCAGGGCTGTCGAGGGTCCTTCATGGCGCTCACTGAAACAGGGCGGCGAGGCCGTCCATGGTGGTGGCGCTGCCTTGCGCCATGGTCAGGGCCTGCACCGTGCCCTCCGCGCCCGACGACCTGGTGACCACGCCGAGGCGTCCGCTGCTGAGATAGGCGGGCGTCTGCATCGGCCGGATCCCGTCGAGGAAGAGCCGATCCGCTTGCGCGGTCGCGCCCTGGACGCGGATCACCCCGATGCGGCTGTCTTGGGCCGAGCGCGTGGTGATGACCAGCGAGCCATCGTTGCCGGTGGTGATCGCCGCGCCCGAGTAGAGCGCCCCGCGCCGCCACTTGAACAGCTCCACCGCGTGCAGGCCCCGCTCCACTCGCACCAGCCGCATGGTCTGCGCGTCAGGCGCGTCCAGCACGTAGTACGCATCATCCTCGGCGCGATAGGTCGCGGCCACCGGCCCATATAGCTCACCGTCGAGGATCGGCTCCACCCACTCGGTGCCCTCGGTCAGGCTGAACACGCGCATCGCGAACTTGCCGTCCACCCGACCTCCGAAGAAGCGGGCCTCCTGCCGGCGTCCGCTCACCGCCACCACCAGCGCGTCGGCGCTGGGCTCGCCCACCAGCGCCAGCGGGCCATCCGCGAGCAGGGGCGCGTGCTCGTCGGCCATGCGCACCACGGTGACCACCTGCTGGGAGCGCGCGTCCAGCACCACGGCGGCGCCGCTGCCGCTGGCCCAGCCGCCGACGTCCGAGGCAGCGACGAACACGTAGTTGTCGTCCACCGCCGCCTGGGCGACGGTGGCGTCCAGGTAGCTGTGATCTGCGCTCTTGAGGGCGAACGTGGCAGCCTGCAAGACCGCGCGCTCGGGGCTGGGGTCCACCGGGTCCACGCCGATGAAGATCCCGCCGTCGTTCCATGGCGCAGCGGACCGCCACGGGTTCCGGATCCATCCGCGGACCACCGGGTTGCACACCACCGGCACCGAGGTCTGCCAGGTCTCCTTGACGTCGAGGACCGCCACCGACTGCCGCAGCGCCGCGAAGGAGCGCTCGGTCACCGCCGTCGACGCGGGCCTGATGTTGCCCCAGTTCTTGACCCACGACCACACCACGCCGCGCCAGATGTCGTGCTCGCTGCCGTCGGGCACCACCGGCCCCGGCAGCGTGCTCGCCAGGTCGCCGTCGTTCCAGTACGCCAGCCCAAGCTGCCGGGTGTTGGGCCGCGGCCACAGGCGGATCGAGGGGTACGTGGTGGCCACCAGCTCGGAGCGGCTCCTGGTGAGCCGCGAGTAGTTCAGGAACGAGCCGCTCTCGACCAGCGTGGGGACCTGCCAGATGTCGGCCAGCGGCGCCACCACGTTGCTGCGGGAACACGCCGCCGCGCCGGCGAGGCAGTCCTGGGTGGAGAAGTTGCGCGGACACGCGCAGCGACGATAGCGGGTGTAGCCGAGCTGATCTGCGCCCTCTCCGCCGATGAACGAGGTGACGGAGAAGCCGTTGCCGCTGGCCACCGGCACCGCGACGGAGCCGCTGGCGGTGCAGCCAGGCCCCACCGCGACGCGAGGCACCGTCACCGTGCGCTGCCCCGGCCCCTCCTCGGGGACATCGCGGGCAGCGAGGAGGCTCATGGGCCGGGCTTCGCAGACGTCAGGCGTGGCCGGCTGTGACAGCGCGGCCTCGTCGGCCGCGTTGGAGTTGTCGCGGCGGACCCGGTTGTTCGCGGTGGCCACGCAGCCATCGCAAGCGTCGCCGAGGCCGTCCATGTCCTGATCCCGCTGATCGGGGTTGGCGACCTGCGGGCAGTTGTCCACGCGATCACACACGCCGTCCGCGCCGCCACCCGCCGCCACCTCGGTGGTGTCCGCCTCGTCGGGGTCACAGGTGTCGCGGAGACGCTGCGGGCCGCCATCGCCGCGCGGCGGACCGAGCAGGATCGCGCCGAGCCAGGCCAGCGCTCCCGGCGAGTCGACGGAGGCATAGTCGGCGCCGGCGGGTCCCGACGAGTGGTAGCGCGACGCGATGCCGCACACGAGGTTGCTGCAGAACAGCGGGTGTTCAAGCTCGCACCAGAACAGCGGCCCGCCGGAGTCGCCGGGGCGCGTGACGTCATCGCCCGTGTGCAGGTAGGCCTCCTGGTTGGAGACCGGCTCCTCGTCGCTGTAGTCGTAGATCTGGGAGTAGCTGCGAGGCTGCATCGGCCCGTCGGTGAACCGCGGACCATAGCCCACGCCGATCCCGTAGTCGCCGTCGTGACAGAACGGCGCCTGGCGAAACCCCGACAGCCGGGCTGGGGCCACCCCGGTCACCGGCGTATCCAGCCGGACCAACGCCAGGTCCATCGACGTGCTCGCGTCCGAAATGTCGTCCAGCGAGGTGACCGACTTTGGCCAGCGCAGCTCGATGTCGTTGTTTGCGACGCCGCTGTGATAGCCCTGGACCGGGCTCGACAGCGAAGGGGTGACGTCAAACAAGGTCCGAAAGGAGGCGTCCCACGTCGGCGCGTTCGCGGTGAAGCAATGCGCCGCTGCCAGCGCGTAGCGCGGCGTCACCAGGACCGAGGTGCACCCGACCCCGTTGGTGGCCGCGTTCCAGATCTGGCCGACCTCCGGGAAGTCGTCTCCGGTGTCGATGGTCCCGTCGACGATCGCCTGCTCCACGACGCCGTTGGGCGAGGGTTCTGGTGGCTCGGCGCCGCACGAGAGCAGCGAGGGAACGAGCAGCATGAATCCGAGACACTTCAAGAGAGGCATGACAAGTCCTGCAGCTACAAGCAGGGCGGATCCCATGCCTGGAGGGAGTCCCTCGGAGGGCTTGACGTTGACGGCGCCAGATATTCCGCCGCGTCCGGGGAAAATGCCCAAACGCCCAAACGCCCAAACGCCCAAACGCCCAAACGCCCAAACGCCCAAACGCCCAACCCGGCACCGCGCACAGCCTCGGGGGCTTCCGCGGAAACCCGCGACTTGGATCACCCCACGTTCCCGCGGAGGTCTCCGCGATGCTCACGCGCGTCCGCCTGCCGGACGCATTCAGCCCGCTGCTAGAGCCGGCTAAGAGCCGGCTAGAACGCGAACACGAGGCGCCCGATCAACGCGGTGGGGTTGCTCGGCAGCGCGGTCGCGGTGTCGTCGCCGACGTGCGCGAACTGGGCGTCGAGCTCGAGCTGCAGGTCCTGATGCAGCGCCAGGAGCTGGCGCCGCGCCACCAGGTTGCCGAGCACGGTGCCGTCCTGCCAGTCGACGATGGCGCGCACCTCCAGCGCGGTCAGCGCCGGATCGTTGGCCGCCCAGGCGAGGCGCACCGCCACGTCGTTGCCAAAGAGGCGCGTCTTAGCGAGCGCGTCGTCGGCCAGCAGCTCGCCGAGCACCTCGAGGTTCACGTTCAGCTCGGCGGCCGAGTCCAGCACGAAGGACCGCGAGACGCCCGCGGCCAGCCGCAGGAAGTCTTCGGGGAGCCCGCCGCTCTGCGCGGCGAACTGGTACGGCCGCACGTACGCCACCTCCGCCTTGAAGGTCAGCGCGGACAAGCGTCCGTTTGGCACCGCGCGAAACCCGCCGCCAACGGTATAGGTGCCGAAGTAGTCGGGCGCGAACTGCAGCGACCCGTCCGGTTGCGGCAACACGCCCAACGCGGGGGCGTGGGAGGGCCCGCGCGCCAGGATGTACTGCACGTCGGCGTTGAGCCAGGGCGTGCTGAGGGTGTGCTCGGCGCGGATCGCGGCCAGCAGCGCCTCGGCGCCGTCCGGCCGCACGCCCTTGGCGGGGACCAGCACACCGCCGGGCGGCCTTGGCCGCATGCGGCTGCCCTCGGAGGGGAAGTCCGTCTCCCGAAAGAGCGGCATCAGATAGAGCCCGACGCTCGGCTGACCGACGACGTCGCCGCCTTCGCCGTGCGCCCTCACCCGTACGCCGGCCTCGCCGCGCCGCGGCGGCGACAAGGCGTCCACCGCCAGGTCCGTGCGGTTCAAGATATCGAGCGGGTTCACCGTGTCGACGATGCCCCAGCTCTCGATGAACTGGCCGACGCGCACGTCCCAGCGCTCGGCGGTGTAGTCGAGGTGCGCCTCCAGCGGCTCGTAGCGCAGGACGTCGGGATCGAATGCGTCGAGGAGCAGCCACGGCCGCACCCTGGCGCTCAGCTCGGGCGAGAGCTGCGCGTTCAGCTCAAGCCGCACCTCGCCGATCCACCCTTGGCCCTCGCCCGGCGCGTCGCGATCGACGAGGTAGCCGGTGGTCTGCGAGGTGACTTTGCCCTTGAGCGTCCAGCGCCGCCCGGTCAACTCGCCGAGCGCGTCGACGTCGTTCGACCGATCGACGAGGGCCTCCGCCTCCGGCCCCTCCGCCGCCAGGGCCTCCGCCTCCAGGGCGACCACCGCCTCCGAGGAGTCGCCGAGCGCGCCCGCAGCGTCCGGCGCGGGCTGGGCACCCGCCGCGGCGTTGACGCCCGCGGGCTCGCACGCCTCGCCCTCGCACGTCGGCGCGGGCTGGGCCACGGCGTGCGCAGCCCAGGAGCCAGCCACCCCCGCCACCAGCAGCGCCATGGGCCGGCGCGCCCGCCGCGAGGAGCTGGCGAAGTAAGAAGTGGTGTTCATGCGCATCGGCGATGGTCCTAGAACGTCTCGAGCGCGCGCTTGGTGAACTGCTCGTCGGTCAGCGGCGCCGGCTTGCCGCCGCCGGGCTTGTCGTACTGCGACAGCGTCAAGAGCAGCGGGTCGAGCCGGATGCTGGTGCTCGCGCGGGTCTGGTGGTTGTCCATCTGGATCCACCCGGCGCGCCACCACCGCTGATGAAAGTGCTTCCACCTGCTGTAGGTCAGCGTCTTGAGCAGCCGGCCGCCGCGGTCATGGAAGATCGTTCGCTCCACTCGCCACAGGTCCCGGTTGATGTGGAGCAGCAGCTTCGAGTACCCGGTGGCCTTGTACCTGGGCTTGGCCTCCAGCACGTACACCGGCAGCTTGGCGCCGTCGATCTCGAGCGTCTTCTCCTCCAGGAAGCGCCAATCGAACTGGCTGGTGAAGATGCGCGACAGGTCCTCGTAGGAAAACTCGGTGCCCTGAAAGCTCGCGGTGCGGCTGGCGCCGGAGACGCGCCGCACCCGGCGGCTCGCCGGAAGGTAGAGCCAGCTATCGTCGGTGCCCTTGGGGTGCGCGTAGTTGAGCACGGCCACCCCGCTGATATCGGCGGGCGACAGGAAGCGCAGCATCGACTTGTCGCCGTCCTTGCCCTCCAGCACGATCTGCCGGGTCTTGCGGGCGAACGCGACCTTGCCGCCCTCGGTCTGCGTCACCGTGGTGCGCGCGTACGAGTCTTGCCACCCGGCGTCGAAGTCCTCCGAGTACTGCGCCAGCGCGGTGCCGTACTTCACGGGGTCGGATGGATCAAAGGTCGGGCGGCGCGGCGGCGGCGTGATGGCCGCGGCGCCGGCCGCAGGCGCTGCCGCCGCGGGCGTTGCCACCGCGGGCGCGCGCGCGGGCGCGGCGGCCGGCTGGGCCTGCGCGACGCCGACGAGCGCGACCAGAGAAGGCACGATCCAACGAGAGGTCTTCATACTGTCTCCTTGTCGAAGAAGCGGATCACCGCGGGCATCAGCACGAACTCGCAGACCCAGGCCAGGGTCAACATGAGCGCGGACATGTAGCCGATGACGATGTTGGGGCGCAGCCGACTGAACGTCAGCATCGCGAAGCCAAGGACCAGGATCACGGTGGTCGAGCTCACCGCCACGCCCGCGGTCTCGAACGCCCTGCGCAGCGCCTCGTCGATGGAGTGGCCACCACGTCGCGCCGTCTGGTACTTCCACAGGATGTGCGTGGTGTCATCGACGCAGACGCCGAGCACGATGGAGGCCACCAGCACCACCGGGCCATCGAGCGGGAAGCCGATCAACCCGATCACGCCGAACGGCAGCACCACCGGCAGGATGTTGGGGATCATGCTGACCACGCCGAGCCGAAGCGAGCGAAACACCAGCGCGAACAAGAGCGAGATGGTGAGCAGCGAGGTCGACAGCGAGCTGATCAGGGTGCCGACGAAGTGCTCGAACATGTGCATGTACAGGTACAGGCGCCCCGACATGTCCATGGTGGCCAGCGCCTCGCCGCGCGCCACCGCGGTGGGGGTGCCCTGCAGCGCGGGGAACTCGTTCTTCGCGATCTCGCGGATCCGGTCGAAGGCGCCGAGCAGGACGTCGGTGGGCGCCTGGTCCAGCCGCGCCGAGATGCGGAAGCTCGAACGATCTTGCGTGATCAACGTCGACAGGCTCTCGGAGGGCTGCGCGCCGCTCTCGAACTGCAGGTAATACTGCGAGACCATCGACGACACGGTCTGCGCCGGGATGATGACATCGCCGCCGGGCCCGAGGATCTCGTCGCGCAGCAGCGTGGACTTGCGCGCGCTCTCGGGGATGTCGCGCTCCGCCGGCACCCGGTAGAACGCCAGGCGATTCTCGTTCTGCACCTGATGCATCTTGCGCAGCACCGAGAGCCCGCTCTCGAAGCTGGTGAGCTTGGCCAGGATGGAGCCGGGCTTGGCCGCCTCCTCCTCGATCCGCGCTTGCAGGCGGTCGACCTGCGACAGGAACTCCGCCGAGGTGGCGATCCGTCCTCGTTGCACCCGCTCCTCTTCCTTGCGCAACGCCGCCAGCTCCGCGCGCTCGTCGGCGCTGGGCCCGAGCGTCTGGCTTTCGGCGAGCGCCTTTAGCTCCAGCTCCAGGATCCGCGCGCCGCGCTGCTCGGACTGCCCCGAGGTCTCCGATGGCGGCGGCCCCTTGAACAGCAGCTCCAGATCGCCCGCGCCGCCGAGCTTGTCGGCGATCCACTCGAGGTCGGAGCGCACCGGATCGTCCTTGGGGAACATCGTGCGCATGTCGGTGCTCAGCCGCATGCGCCAGAGCCCCACGCCTGACAGCACGCACAGGGCCAGGGTGACCAGCACGATCGTCCGGCGCCACGAGATCGCGAGCTCGATGAGCCGGGAGATCCAGGTGTGCGGCACGTCCAGGACGGTCGCCTGCGCCTCCGCGGCGAGCTTGGCGCCCGGGACCGCCTGCACGGGCAAGAGCGACAGGAACGCCGGCACCACGGTCATCGCCAGGATGAAGCTGTAGAAGGTGCCGACCCCCAGCGTGTAGCCAAAGCTGCCCATCGGCGCGACCGCGCTGGTCACCAGCGAGAAGAAGCCGATGCAGGTCGTCGTCGAGGTGAGGAGCGCCGGCACCCAGTTGATGCGCAGCACCTCCATCAGCAGCGCGCGCTTGTCGCCGAACCGTGGCCGCAGCGCGAAGTACGAGGTGATGAGGTGGACCGCGTTGCCGATGCCCACCGCGATGAGCACGTTGGGCGCGACCGCGGTGAGGTTGGTCAGCAGGTCGCCGGCCAGCCAGATGGTGCCGTTCATGCCGAGGATCGACGCGATCATCACCAGCAGCGGCACCACCACGCACAAGATCCGACGAAACAGCACGAACAAGATCACCGCCACCGCCAGCACCAAGAGGCCGATGTACGGCATGTCGCGCTTGCTGACGATGGGGAAGTAGCGCTCGAGCACGGGGATCCCGGCGAGGTGCCAGCGGACGCCTTCTTCGGCGCGCAAGATCTCGTCGATCTGATCGAGCACGTGAGACTGGGTGACGCTGGTGAGGATCGCGGGCGCCGCGCCCTTGCCGGCCGAGGGCCCGGGGCCAAACTCCTGGGTCAACCTGGCGTCGTCCACCTTCGGCCGCAGGATCTGGACCTGGATCGCGGTGGTGCGGCCGTCTTCGCTGACCACGCTGCGCAGGAGCCGCGGCTCGCCGAGGAAGTCGTCGAAGTTGGCCTGCGGCCCCAGCAGCGAGGCCACCTTGTCGCGGCCAAGCAGCGCCGCCGCGCGCCGAGCGCCGAGCGTGACCACCATGCGGTAGAGCCGCTCGTCCTCGGGATAGGTCCCAGGCGCCTGGTCAAACAGATCGCTGACGATGAGCCCCTTCTCATCCGGCGCGACCTCGCCCCAGCGGATCCACGGGTTGGAGGTCAGGCTGCGGACATTGCGGACGTACGGGATCTTCTTGATCTTCTCGGTGACACGCGCGATGCGCTCGAGCGACTCGACGCCAAAGACGCCGTGCGGATCGTCGGGCACCTCCATCGCGGCGAACACGATGTCCTGCGCGACGAACTTCTGCTCGACCTCGCGCAGGGTCCGCAGCCCGGCGTCGTCGCCGCTGAACCAGATGTCCGCGCGCGGATCGAACATCCGCGGCTCCTGCTTGCCGGCAGTGGCGTCGCCGAGCGCGTCGACCGAGCTCGAGAACCCGGCGATCTTCTTCCAGCCGCTGAAGAAGAGGCCGAACATCAGCCCCAGCGCGAGGATGGCCGCCGGCCAGCGCGTGCGGTACCAGAGCGCGAAGAAGGCAGAGCCTTGCGGCTCTCTTGGAGGTGGCGTTGCTGCGGGTGTCATGGCCTCTCGCTAAGCCGCGGGCTTCCCCACCATGGGGGACGGCTCTTGCCACGACCTTCACCGCAAGCCCGACTTGGGGCTGCTCAATACTGCGCTTCTGGCGCAAGATCTCTTGCGCCGGTCACGCGCAGCACACGAGCCGCCGGCGACCAGATCGCGATCAGATCGCGATCAGCTGGCGATCAATGGAGATCAGCTAGCGATCAGCATCGGCAGCGATCGCGCCGCGCGCACGCTTCGCGCACGAAGCTGGCAGCTCGCCGGCCGCACGAGAAGAGCGGCCGGGCCGCGCGCTCATGCTGCTCAGGCGATGAACGGCGCCAGGAGCTGCTGCGTCTCTTCGGCCAGCCCCGCCTGGCTGAGGAGGTCGCCGTGCGCCGGCACCACCACGGTCGGCGGCAGCTTCCGCAGGTCCTCCGCCAGCCGCGTGAGCACCTGCTTCTTGTCCTTCACGGTGAACTTCATCGTCAGGTTGAACACGCGGTAGCCGGGCCCGCTCTTGGTGAGCTTGAACATCAGCCGCATCGGAAGCGGGCCGTCGACCTTGGGCAAGTTGATGAGGATGTCCGAGCCAAACCAGGCGTAGCCGCCCTCGATCTTGGCGGTGGTCCAGGACTCGCCGCACTTGGTGGCGGGAGCCTCGGTCACCGTCACGTCCGCGCCGAGCAGCTCCTTGAGGCCAGAGAGCGCCTCCGGCTCCGGGGCGCCCGGGTTCTTCTTCTTGATGCGCGCGAAGGCGTCCGTCGGGGCGAACACCCGCGCCTTGGGGAAGTGACCTCTCCACTCGGCCAGGCCCAGGTGGTGAAAGCCGTTGTTGGCCATCAACGCGCCGACCTCGCCGTACGCGGCGAGGTCCTTGAGCGCGTCGGCGGAGATGCGGTACGGCGGGCTCACGACCAGGAGCTGGCCGTTGCCCATCCTGGCGACGAAGCAGTTCGTGGTGGCACCCTGCTCGTTGAACGCATACTTGTAGCTGAGGACGCCGTGACGCTCATCGATCACGGTCCAGCCGGCGGCGGTCTTCTTCATGGCAACGTCTCTTTCGCTAGGCTCAAAACGGCGCGCATCATATGTCGCCGACTGCTCCACGAAGAAGACCATTTGCCGCTTGAACCGAAGCCGCAGCTCACCGTCGGCAGGCACCAGACCTGGCGCTCCCGGATCCTGGACGGTACGTCACGTTACATTATGTGACTAATTGCAACTTTCGCTACGCGATTTCCAGGCCTTTCACCGCTGCGAAACGCGGTCACCGAGCCGTCACTTGAGCTCGATCTTGGCCGGCTGGATATGGGTCGGGATGAAGCTCCTGTCGACGAGCGCCGACAGATCGATCTCCCGCCGCAGGATCCCGGCCTTGATCGCGTAGCGCATGATGGCGCGCAGGTCCTCGTCGGTCGGCGTCAGCTTGCGATAGGACACGCGGTCCTTGGGCTGGGTCAACACGTACTCGAGCAGCGCCGGATCTTGGTTGTAGAAGTCGGTGCGCGCGGCGAGCTTGGCCGCCTCCAGCCGATGCCCCTCGATCCACTCGCCGCTCTCGGCGATGCCGCGCACCAGGTCGCGCACGATCTCGGGGCGGTCGCGGATGAGCTCATCTCGCACCACCAGCACGCACGAGATGAAGTTGGGCCAGATGTCCTTGGCGTGATAGAGCACGCGCCCGGTCCCGTCCATCTCCGCCTTGGCCGGGAACGGCTCCCCGACGAAGTAGGCGTCGATGGTCCCCGCCGCCAGCGCGGCCGGCATGTCGGGGGGCGGCAGATCGACGAACCGCAGATCGGACGGCGACATGCCCTCGTCTTCCATCAGCTTGGTGACCACCAGGTACTGGTTCGAGTACTTGCTCGGCCGGGCGAACACGGCGCCCTTGAGATCGCGCAGGCGCTTCGCGGGCGAGTCCTTGCGGACGATCAGCGTCGAGCCGTCGCGGTGACCAAGGTAGACGATGTGGACCGGCACGCCCTGCTCGCGCAGCGCCATCGCCAGCGGCGCCAGCAGAAAGGTCGCCTCGATCTTGCGCGCCTTGAGCGCCTCGACCACGGTGGGGAACTCGCTGAACCGCTGCGAGTCAAAGCGGGTCCCCGAGCTCGTCGTCTTGGACGCGAAGGAGGTCACCGGGCAGGTCAGGTGACAGGTCACCGGCAGGTAGCCCACCAGCAACGAGGAGGCCTCCGCCTCCTGCCACGGCCGCTTGTGCGCGACCGTGAGCGTGGTCAGAAATGCTGCGACGACCAGCGTCAATCTTCGATAGGTGAACATGTCAATCCTAGCTCCTCCATGATGGCGTGGGCGGCCTCGGCAGCCCCTGGGGTGGTTGGCGAGCGAGGCCTCGGCATGCGCAGCTCGAAGACGCGGCGGACCTTGGTCGGCCGGTCGGCGAGCACGAGCACGCGGTCGCCGAGTTGCACGGCCTCCTCGATATCGTGGGTCACGAGCACGGTGGTGCGCGGCCGGCTGGCGAGCGTCGCGATCAGCTCCTGGCGCATGCGCGCGCGGGTCTGGTAGTCGAGCGCGCTGAACGGCTCATCGAGCAGCAGCACGTCGGTCTCGGCGGCGAGCGCGCGCGCCAGCTCCACGCGCTGCCGCATGCCGCCGGAGAGCTGGTGCGGGTAGGCGTTGGCGAAGTCCGCCAACCGGGTGACCTCCAGCCACTCGGAGATCTTGCGCGCGGCGCTGGCGGGGTCCACCGTGCGCGGCAAGCCGCGGGCGATGTTCTGGCGCACCGTCAGCCATGGAAACAGCCCGCCCTGCTGGTAGATCGTCCGGCTCTGGCCTCGCCGCCGCACCGCGCCGCTAGTCGGCGCGATGTGTCCGCCAAGCAGGCCCAGCAAGGTGGACTTGCCGCAGCCGGACGGCCCCACCAGCACCACCAGCTCGCCGGCCGCCACCGAGAGATCCAGCCCCTCGACCACCGGGACACCCGGGTAGCCAAAGGACACGTCCGCTAGCTCGAGCACGGCGGTCATCGCTCCACTCCCCAGCGAACGCTCTGGATCATCATCACGCGGGCGAACAGCAGATCGAGGCAGATCCCGATCGCGCCGATGGTGACCATCGCCACCACCACCAGGTCCATCCGCAGCCCAGAGCGCGCGTCGAGCACCAAAAATCCAAGCCCGCTGTCACGCGCGATCATCTCCGCGGCCACCACCACCATCCAGGCGACGCCGGCCGCCACCCGCAGCGACAGGACCAGGTTCGGGACGATCGCCGGCAAGGTGACGCCCAGGAGCACCTCGCGGCGAGGCAACCCCATCTCGCTGGCGACGCGGTAGTAGACCTGCGGCACCGTGGTCGCGGCGGCGATGGTCGACAGCGCGAGCTGAAAGAACGTCGACATGAAGATGAGAAAGATCGCCGGGGGATCACCTAGCCCGAACCACAGAATGGCAAACGGCACCCACGCGATCGGCGACAGGCTACGAAAGAAGTTGATCCACGGCAGCACCGCCGCGCGGGCGACTGGAGATCTGCTGACCAAGAGGCCAAAGCCCACGCCGGTCACCGCGCCAGCGCAGAACCCCCAGCTCACCCGGTACAGCGAGGCGATCATGTGCGTGATAAGCCTCGAAGAGCGCAGCTCCTCGACGAGCGAGGCCGCCACCTCGGGCGGCGACGGCACCGTGCCCACCGGGAACCAGCCGAGCGCGCTGGCGAGCCACCAGAGGAGCAACATCACCTGTCCGGTGAGCAGCGGTAAAAGCACATTGCGCAATCGACTCATGCCGTCACCCTGGCATCGAAAACCTCACTCGACTGCGCAAATCTGCGCAGTGCTTCTGCGCGCGGTTCGTAGCATGAGGTCCATGCTCTCCAGGCTACTCTCGTCCTTCCCCGCCAAACGAACCTGTCCCTTTCACCCGCCCACGGAGTATGCCGAGCTGCAGCGCGAGGCGCCGCTGGCCCGCATCAAGCTGGCCAGCGGCCGCGATGCGGTGCTCGTCACCAAGCACGAGTACGTGCGCGCGCTGCTGGAGGACGAGCGCCTCAGCGCGGACGAGACCACGCCGGGCTATCCGCACCTCTATGAAGGGGCGTTCGAGTCGCCGCTCAAGGGGACCTTCATGCGCGCCGACGGCGAGGCGCACTACCGGGTGCGACGGATGCTGGGCAAGGACTTCACCGCCAAGCGCGCCGAGGCGCTGCGCCCGCACATCGAGGCCGTCGTCGACGAGTGCCTCGACGCCATGGCCGCCCAGGCGACGCCGCTCGATCTGGTGCCGGCGTACGCATTCCCGATCCCATCGCGCACGATCTGCTACTTGCTCGGCGTGCCGTACGCCGACCGCGACGTGTTCGAGAAGAACACGCGGGCGATGATGAATCACAAGAGCCAGCGCGAGGAGGTCCAGGCGGCGATGGGAGCCATCTACGCCTATCTCGACGACCTGGTGACCAAGAAGCTCGCCAACCCGCAGGACGATCTCATCAGCCGGCTGGCCAAGGAGGAGCTCGAGCCCGGTCACCTCGGCCGCCAGGAGTTCATCACGATCCTCCTGATCCTGCTGGTCGGCGGCCACGAGACCACCGCCACGATGATCGGCCTCGGCGTGTTCACGCTGCTGCATCACGACGAGCAGCGCCAGGAGCTGCTGCGCGATCCGAGCCTGTGGCCCAACGCCGTCGACGAGCTGCTCCGTCACCAGACCATCGCGCAGTCGCCGACCCAGCGGGTGGCGCTCGCGGACATCGAGATCGGCGGCGAGACCATCCGGCGCGGCGAGGGCGTGGTGTTCGAGCTGGCCATCGCCAACCGCGATCCCTCGGCGTTCCCCGAGCCGGACCGCCTCGATCTGCGCCGCAACGCCCGCGCGCACCTGGCCTTCAACCACGGGCCCCACATCTGCCTGGGCCACGCCATGGCTCGCGCCGAGCTGGAGATCGCCTTCCGCAAGCTGTTCACCCGCTTCCCGACGTTGCGGCTGGCGGTGCCCTGGCAGGAGGTGCCCGTGCGCCCACCCAGCGTCGGCCTGTTCGGCGTCGAGTCGCTCCCCGTCGCCTGGTGACACCCCTCTCATGCCCCCCTTGCCAACACGAGCCCCCATGACCACGTGCCCTTCCACGCTCCCGCTCCGCTGCCCCATCGACTTCTCCAGCGAGAAGTTCCTCATGTTCGTCCTCGACAAGATGGCGTACGAATACGAGAAGACCCACGACGACGTCATCCGCCTGACGCTGGGCAAGTCCGAGCTGCCGCCCCACCCCGAGATCATCGAAGCGATGGTCGAGGCCAGCCGCACGTTCGCCAAGAGCACGCTGGTGTTCCCGGCCGGCCTGCCGCAGCTCCGCGAGCGGCTCGCCGCGCACGAGAGCGAGCGCCACGGCAAGCCCGTGCGCCCCGACAACGTGATCGTCAGCGTCGGCACCAGCACGATGTTCCGCAACCTGTTCGCGCTCCTGACCCGCGCGGACGACGAGGTGCTGCTGCCGCTGCCTTACTACCCGCTCTATCGCTTCTCGGCGATGCTGGCCGGCGCCACCGTGCGCTACTACCGCATCGATCCGGACACCATGCGCCTCGACGTCAAGTCGCTGCGCTCGCAGATAAACGAGCGCACCCGCGTCGTGGTGGTCAACTCTCCCGGCAACCCGCTCGGCAACGTGCTGACCAAGGAGGAGCTGCTGGAGATCGACCGCGCGGTGGATGGCCGGGCCGCGATCATCAGCGACGAGATCTACGCCAACGCCTGCTTCGACGGCGACGCGCCGTCGCTGGCCGCGCTCCCCGAGACGCGCTCGCCGGTCATCGTCACCAACGCCTTCTCCAAGGGCTACCGCATGTACGCGCGCCGGGTGGGCTACGCGGTGGTGCCAGACTCGCTGATCGAGCCGCTGACCGTGATCCAGCACCACACGCTGCTCACCACCGATCCGATCCCGCAGTTCGGCGCGCTGGCCGCGCTGGCCCGGCCCCAGGACGTGGCCGAGCTGACCGCGAGCTATCGAGCTCGGCGCGACTACACGGTGCGCAAGTTCGCGGAGGTCGCCGATGTCACCGCGCTGCCGGCGCAAGGCAGCTTCTACTTCACGCTGGACTGCGCCGCGTTCATGCGCCGCCACAAGCTGGCGAGCTCGCTCGATCTGGCCAGCGAGATCATGCAGTCCAAGCACGTGGCCACGGTGCCAGGCAGTGACTTCGGCCTGCCGCAGACGCTGCGGCTGTCCTACACCTCCGCCCGCTACGAAGAGGGGATCGATCGCCTGGTGTCGTTCTTCTCGGCGTGAGGCGAGCCGCCATGGAGCTGCCGACGGATCATCCTCGCGCCAGCGCGGCGGCGCGCGCGCCACACCTGCTCGAGCTGGCGATCTCCAGCGACACCAGGGCTGCGCTCGCGCGCTGCCACAGCGCGGAGCCCGGCGAACTCGAGGCGCTGCTGGCGACGAGCGTGTGCGCGGTGCTGTCGCGCTACGTGAGCGGCGGCGCGCTGGCGCTGGCGCTCCTGGGCGCGACGGCGGCGCGCCCGCGGCGCGTCCACCTGGCGGTCGCGCCGACCTTGCGGGCGCTGATGGCCGGGGCCCGCGCGGCGCTGGCAGCGGCGCCGGGCGACGAGGACGATCGCGCGGCCGTGCTGGTGACCACGCGCGCTGCGCCTCGCGAGCTCACCGACGATCGAGCGCTGTGGCTGCACCTCGACGCGGGGCCGGCCCCGCGCTGCTGGCTGGCGGCGAGCGCAGGCCGCTTCTCCCGCGCCGCCGCGGAGCGCATGGCGGCGCACGTCGGCGCGGCGCTGGCGGTGGCGGCCGACCTGGCCGACGGCCGGACGGCCAACCTTGCAGACGCGCCGCTCGCGGCGCTGCCGCTCGAGCCCCCCGACGAGCAGCGGCGCGAGCTGACGGCGTGGAACCAGACCACGCGCGAGCTCGCCCATGCGCGAGCGCTCGTCCACGAGACGATCGTGGAGCAAGCGCGCCAGACACCAGGCGCGATCGCCGTGGTGAGCGGCGAGTCCAGCTTGACCTACGCCGCGCTCGAGCGGCGCACCGCGGCGCTGGCCCGCCGGCTGCGCGCGCTGGGCGCTGGGCCGGAGGTGCCCATCGGGGTGTGCTGTCACCGCTCGCTCGACGGCGTGATCGCCTTCCTGGCGGTGCTGCGCGCCGGCGCGGTGTATGTCCCGCTCGATCCGGCGTATCCAGCAGAGCGGCTGGCGATGATGCTCACCAGCGCGGGCGCGCGGCTCGTGCTGCTCGGGCGAGGTTGCGACGCGCAGCTCCCGGCGAACGTGGCGACGCTGGCGCTGGCCGACGTCCCAGGCGGCGGCCCCGACGAGATGGGCGAGTTGGACGACAGGGACGACAGGGATGGCGGCGCGGCCGACGAGGCGGCGCCGGATCCCCCGCCGGCCCTCGCGCCCGCTCCCCCGCTCGACCCCGACAACCTCGCGTACGTGATGTACACCTCCGGCTCTAGCGGCGCACCCAAGGGCGTGATGATCAGCCACGCCGCGCTCCGCAACACGCTGGCGTGGATGCAAGAGGCCTATCCGCTGCGGCCCACAGAGGTGGTCGCGCACAAGACCTCGATCAGCTTCACCGACTCGATCTGGGAGCTGCTGTGGCCGCTCTTGGTCGGCGCGAGCCTGGTGGTGATCGAGGAGAACGAGGCGCGCTTCCCGCGGCTCCTGGCGGGAGCGCTCGAGCGCCACCGCGTCACCGTGACCCAGTTCGTGCCCGCGCAGATGCGGCTCTTCCTCGACGAGATCGAGCGCGGCCGGCGCGCCGGCGCGCTGCCCGACCTGCGCCTGGTGTTCAACGGTGGCGAGCGGCTCCCGGAGGCCCTGGCCGGCGACTGGCTGCGATGGTTCCCCGCCACCTGCATCGCCAACGCCTATGGCATGACCGAGTCTGCGATCTACGGCACCAACTTCGTGGTGCGGGCCAGCGACTCCGTGCCGGTCGAGGCGCCGGTCGTGCTTCCGGTCGAGGCGCCGGTGGACGCGCCGGTGGCGTTGCCGGTGGTCCTGATCGGGCGGCCGATCGCCAACGAGCGCGCCTACGTCCTCGACGCGGACGGCGACCCCTGTCCGCCGCTCTGCCTCGGCGAGATCTACCTGGCCGGCGACAGCCTGTCGCGCGGCTATCAAGGCAGACCAGAGCTGACCGCGGAGCGCTTCCTGCCCGATCCGTTCGGGCCCCCGGGGTGCGGATGTACCGCACCGGCGACCTGGGCCGCCGGCTCCCCGACGGGCAGCTCACGTGCGTCGGCCGCGCGGATCGCCAGGTCAAGGTCCGCGGCGCGCGGGTCGAGTTGGGCGAGGTCGAGGCCGCGCTGACCCGCCACCCCGCGATCCGGCAAGCGGCGGTGCTGGCGCGACGCGCGGGCGACGATCACCGCCTCACCGCGTACTACACCGTCCGCGCGACGGACCCGGGGGCGCGCGAGCTGCACGCCTTCCTCCTCTGCACCTTGCCGGCGTACATGGTGCCGAGCAGCTTCGTCGCGCTCGCCGAGCTCCCCCTCACGGTCAACGGCAAGGTCGATCGCGCGCGCCTGGAATGCGCACCGCCTGCTCAGGATTGAGCAAGACGCGCCGCGCTCCACCACTACCGTACGGGGATATGCTCGATCACAGCTTCGTGGCGATCGTCCGCCGCCACCTCCCTCTGCTCGATCACGGCGAGGAGCTCACGCCAGAGTCCAACCTGGCGCAGCTCGGCCTCGACTCCATGGGCACCGCCCACCTGGTGGTGGACCTGGAGGACGGGCTCGGCATCAGCTTGCCATCGAGCGCCTTGGTCCCGTCCACGTTCGGCAGCCTCGCCTCGCTGTGGCGCGAGGTCTGCAAGCTCAAGGGGCCCTGATGTCGTACCAGACGCTCGAGGTGACGGTGGCGGACCACGTGCTAACGGCGACCATGCGGCGGCCGGCGCGCAAGAACACGCTGGGAGATCTCTCGCTCGAGGAGCTGCACTCCGCGCTCGACGAGGCCGAGTGCTCGAGCGCGATCCGCGCGCTGGTGCTGCAGGGCAGCGACGGCGTGTTTAGCGCCGGCATGGATCTGGAGGAGGCGTCGGATGAGCTCGACGATGGCGGGCGCGCCGGGCGCGCGCGCTTCTTCCGCTTGCTGCGCCGCTTCTCGGAGAGCCGATGCCTGGTGGTGTGCGCGGTGGACGGACGCGCCGACGGCGGCGGCGTGGGGCTCGTCGCCGCCTGCGACTTCGTCTTCGCCTCCGAGCGGTCGCGCTTCGCGCTGCCCGAGGCGCTGTGGGGCCTGCGCCCGACGAGCGTGCTGCCGTTCCTGGTGCGGCGCGTCGGCTTTCAGCTCGCCTACACGATGACCCTCAGCACGCTGCCGATCGACGCGCGCAAGGCCGAGCGCGCAGGCCTGGTGGACGAGCTCGCGGAGCCGCCATACGCGGCGCTGCAGCGGCTGCTCGCCCGGGTGGCGCGGCTCCCGCCTGACTCCATCGCTTCCACCAAGCGCGCCCTGGCGCCGCTTTCGCCCATCGGCGCGGACACCGAGGCCGCGGTCCTGCGTGAGCTCGACGAGCTGTTCGCGTCGGCCCAGGTGCAACGCACGCTCGCCGCCTACAGCGGTCCGGATCGGAGGTTGCCATGGGAGCGCTGACCGCCTGGCTGTTCGCCGGCCAGGGCTCGCAGCGGCGGGGCATGGGCGGACCGCTGTTCGACCGCTTCCCCGAGCACTGCGCGGTGGCCGACGCGATCCTCGGGTACTCCATCCGAGAGCTGTGCCTCGACAACCCGGGCCGTCGCCTCAGCGACACCACCTATGCGCAGCCGGCGATCTACGTGGTCGGCGCGCTCGGCGCGCTCGAGGCCGAGGCCGACCCGCCTCACTTCGTCGCCGGCCACAGCGTCGGAGAGTACGCCGCGCTGGTGGCCGCCGGCGCGCTCGACTTCGAGACCGGCCTGCGCCTGGTGAAGCGGCGCGCAGAGCTGATGGCGCAGGCCCACGGCGGCGGCATGGTGGCGGTGATCGATCTGCCGCTCGCGCAGATCAGCGAGGTGCTGGCGCAGGAGGGCATCTCCGCGCTCGACGTGGCCAACTACAACTTGCAGCGGCAGATCGTCCTCTCGGGGCCCCGCGAGTTCATCCCGGCGGCGACCACCGCGCTCGAGCGCGCCGGCGCGCGCTGCGTGCAGCTCGACGTGAGCGCCGCCTTCCACTCGCGCTACATGGCAGACGCCGCCGCGGCCTTCGCCCCGCTCGTCGCGGGGGTGACTTTCCTGGAGCCGCGCATCCCGGTCGTCTCCAACGTGACCGCGGAGCCCGCCACGCGCGACACCATCGGGCCGCTCCTGGCCAAGCAGCTCCGCGCGCCGGTGCGCTGGTACGACTGCATGCGCTACCTCCGCGCCGCTGGCGTGGAGACGGTGCGCGAGCTCGGGCGGACCCGCGTGCTGAGCGAGCTGTGGCGGGTGATGCACCGGGACGAGCCGAGTGTGCCGAGTGCGCCGAGTGTGCCGAGCGCGCCGCCGGCCGCCGACGCGCCGGAGCCCTTGTCGGCGCTCGCCGACGCGCCGGCCAGCGCGCCCGCGGTCGCAGCAGCAGCAGCAGCAGCAGCAGCAGCAGCAGCAGCAGCACAGCCAGCGCGTCGGCGCCAGCTACGCCTATCGTGGCGCTCTCCGACGCGCAGACTCGCCCGGTGGCGAGCCCGCGCGCTGGCCGCGGACCGGAGCAGCTCGGCTCCGCGGAGTTCCGCCGCGATCACGGCGTGCGCTACGCCTACCTCGCGGGCTCGATGTTCCGCGGGATCTCCTCGCCGGAGCTGGTGGTGCGCATGGCGCAAGCCGGCCTGATGGGCTTTCTGGGCACGGGGGGCCTGAGCCTGAGCGAGGTGGACGCGGCGCTGCGCCAGCTCCGCGCTCGGCTTGGCCCGCAAGGCCGATATGGCGCCAACCTCTTGCACCAGCTCGGCGACGAGACGCAGGAGCTCGCCCTGGTCGACCTCTACCACGATCACGGCGTGCGTTGCGTGGAGGCCTCGGCCTATACCCAGGTGACCGCCGCGCTGGTGCTGTACCGCTTCCGCGGCGCGCGGCTCGAGCCCGGCGGCCGGTTCGTGACGCCAAACCGCGTCATCGCCAAGCTGTCGAGGCCCGAGGTCGCCGCGGCGTTCCTGCAGCCGGCGCCCGAGGCGCTGGTCTTGCGCCTGCTGGGGCAAGACGCGCTCACGCCCATCGAGGCCGAGGCGGCGCGGCGCTTGCCGGTCTGCCAGGACCTCGCCATCGAGTCAGACTCTGCCGGGCACAGCGACGCCGGGGTCGCGCTGGCGCTCTTGCCGGTGATGACCCGCCTGCGTGACGAGGCGATGGCGCGCCACCGCTATCCGGATCGCGTCCGCATCGGCGCATCCGGTGGCCTCGGCACGCCCGAGGCGGTGGCGGCCGCGTTCGTGCTGGGCGCCGACTTCGTGATGACCGGCTCGGTCAACCAGTGTACGCCGCAAGCCGGCACCTCCGCGGTGGTCAAGGACCTGCTCGCCGCGCTCGACGTGCAGGACACCGGGTACGCGCCGGCGGGTGACATGTTCGAGCTCGGCGCCCGCGTCCAGGTGGTGCGCAAGGGCACGCTGTTTGCCGCGCGCGGCAATCAGCTCTACCAGCTCTACCGCCAGCACGACTCGCTGGAGGCGATCGATCAGCGCACGCGCAACACCATCGAGAGCGCGTGGTTCCACCGCTCGTTCGAGGACATCTGGCACGACACCTGCGAGTACTTCACTCGACGCCAGCAGACGAGCGTGCTGGAGACGGCGCAGCGCGATCCCAAGCAGCGCATGGCGCTGGTCTTCCGCTGGTACTTCGCCCGCTCCATCGAGGCGGCGCTCGCGGGCGAGGCCGCCGAGCGCGTCAACTTCCAGGTCCACTGCGGTCCGGCCATGGGCGCCTTCAACCGGCTGGTCCGCGGCACGTCGCTCGAGCCCTGGCACGCGCGCCACGTCGACTCGATCGCCGAGCTGCTGATGCAAGGCGCAGCGTGCGTGCTCGCCGATCACGCCGGCCGTAGCTAGCGACGCTGCGGCTGCCGACGACAACGCGGCTAGCGACGACGCGGCTAGCGACGACGCGGCTGCCGGCGACAACGCGGCTAGCGACGCCGCAGCGCCGCGCTCACGGCCACAGCGCCCACAGCACGGTCACGGTGATGGCCATCGAGCCGTTGAGCACCACGAACGGCACCAGCGCCTCACCGGGCCGGCGGCCAAAGCCGCCTCCTTCGAAGCGCCAGCGCGGCTGGATCACGCCCACCGGTCCGAGCGCCACCAGCCACACCACGAACCAGGTGCTGGCGAAGTGCGCGGCGAACACCGTGAACGCGCCCGCTGGCGGCGACGCCACCATCTGCACCATCATCCACACCGGCCAGATCTCCACGCCGCCCATCAGCAGCCCCAGCAGCGGTGGCCAGTCCTTCTCCCAGCGGAGCTGCTGCAGCGCGTGATAGAAGAGCTCCGTGGCGAAGCCCAGGATGTTCGTCACGATCGCCGACACCAGCGTGATCTGAAACGCGACGCGAACCGACACGGTGTCCGGGCGCGGCAGGAGCGCGGTGATGGCAAAGGTCCACAAGAGCCCGACGCTGGACAGCAACACCAGCCGGGTCTGCAGACGTCCTCCGAGGGTCATCGTCATGGCGGAAGCCTCCTTGCCCAGCGCCACCACTGCGTCAACGAACGCATGACGCCGGGAAACTCACACGATTGCTGATCTGCGAGATCGTCCGTGATCTCCATGGCCGCGTGGGTCAAGCCCCAGAACGAGTCCACGGGCGCGAGCGCGCCGCCCAGCGTGGCGGCGCCGGATGCGTACATCCGCCCGGGCCCGTTGCGGAGCGCGCGGACCTCGAAGCTCGGCGCCACGTCGAGCCGGCCCAGCGCGTTGAGCGTGGCGCCGCTGGTGGTCACCAGATCTGCCAGCAGCGGGCACCGCATGACCGAGTCCTCGAGCCCGGTCGCGTCGAGCAAGAAGTCCGCGTCCACGCGCTCGGGCGCGCTGCCGCGCTCCTCGAGCAACAGGGCCAGCCTGCCGTCGGGGGCCGCCGAGATCTCGCCGAGCTCGCCCTCGACCGCGCGGTACCACTTCTCGCGCCGGCCGCGCTCGAGCTGGCGCTGCCAGCGCCGACGCCACGCGGTGGTGGTGCCGCCGATCCTGGGGAGCAGCTCGGCGCGCTCCTTGGACGACATCCGCAGCATGCGCTGCCGGAGCTGACCGCCGCCGGCGCCGCGCGGAAAGTTGAACGGCTGATACGCGAAGCCGTCGCGCCCGGGGCGGCGGAACCAAGGCGGCCCAACCGCCGCGCGCACGAAGTGGCGAAACACGTGCAGGATCTCGAACGTCGCGCCCGAGTCCTCACGCTCCTGGATCAGCCGCTCGAGGATGCGCGACGCGGCGATTCCGGAGCCGCGGATCACGATCCGGCCGGCGCACGTCCGCGCCGCCTGATAGACGTGCTCGTGCTCCTCGTAGGCGTTGGCGACGCGCTGACAGCCGGGGTTGGCGTCGCGAAACGCCTGCGCGTCCGAGAGCACCCGCGGACCGGGATACCCCAGCGCCAGGTGCAGGTGCCGGCACCGGTAGGCGGTCAGGCGCCCGCCGTCGAGCGCGCGAGCCAGCGCGAAGTAGCCACCGCCGCTGCGCCGCCGCACCAGCTCCACCCAGCACGGCGCGACCATGGCCTGCCAGCCGATGCGCTCGGTCTCGCGCTCGAGGCTGGCGATCACGTTGCACACCCGCGGCGTGAAGTACTCGGCGAGGAACGGCTCGGTGATGACCTTCCACAGCGGCCGCAAGGTGCGCTCGGTCCAGGCCTCGGACACCGCGTAGCCCGGCCAGCCCCAGATGTTGTGGATGGTCGAAGAGGAGTCCGAGCGCAGCCGCTCCTGCGGCCCTAGCTGCGAGGCGTCGGCGCGGGCGGCGAAGGTCTGCCACGGCACCTCCAGGCTGGTCAGCACGGCGATCTGCGCCGGCTCCACGCCGGCGATCCGCAGAAAGTCGACCAGCGCGAACGAGCCGAGCCCACCACCGACGGTGACGAGCAGCCGCTCCTGTACCTCGATTTCAAGCTCTTCCAGCATCGCGTCATCCCAGGTCGCGCTGGCCACGAGCTGGGCATACTTCGGATCGCTGAGCACCGAGTCCTCCGGGGGGTGTGATGGCGCGCTCGTCACAGCTATGCTGCGTGCTTGTCGGCGGCGCTCTTGCGTCGCACGTTGATCACCACCGAACCCGCGATCTTGTCCGCCAGGCTCTGCCGGCGCCCATCGAAGATGGGAAAGAACGATCCCACCACCAGCACGAAGTCCGCGGCGTGGCACATGTCCCGGACGATCGTGCGGCCGACCCCGAGCGGCTCACCGGTCCGGATCGAGATCAGCTTGGTGCCCGTGAGGAGCTTGCCCCACGACTGCCCCGTCTCGCCCATCAAGACGCACCGATTGTAGAAGGCCATGGCCTGGCCGTAGGCGAACACCGAGACGCCACCTGTGATGTAGCCTGCGGTGCCCTGGGAGATGAGGATGTAGCCCAGCGCCGCGAACGGCACCAGGACAAGCTCATCGACGATGAACGCGATCGCCCGCAGCACAATATGTGCATAAGCGGAAGGCGACTGCAGCTCTGGAACGGTTGGCTCGACTGTCGACTCTTGAATGCTCATGGGAAGACCATGCTATCGGCCGCGATGACCTCGTCTGCTCAGAACAGCGCATTGCCCCTCGCTCACTTCTGAGCAGACCCGACGTGTGAGGTTCGGAAAAGATGCGGGGGTGACCCGCAGGACCTTGGCTTCGATCTCGTCCACCCTCACAGATCTCCTGCAAGAGATCTTGCAGCACTCGCCCACCCCCGAGCAGCCGCTCCGCGCGCAAGGGCTCGACTCCATGTCCGCCACCCGGCTGTGGCTGGAGCTCTGCACCACGTTCGGCGTCGATCTGACGCTGCTGTGGCTGGCCACCGAGGCGTCGCCGCAACAGATCGCCCACGCGCTACTCGAGCGGCAGAGCGACGCGCCCTCCGACGGCGCTCGCCTGCAGGTGACCGCGGAGGCCGCGCAGAAGGATCAGCCGTTCCCGCTGACCCCGATCCAGGAAGCGTACGTCCTTGGCTCACAGCCCGAGCTCACCGCCGATCCGGTGGGCTGCGATCAGTACGTCGAGTTCGAGGTCCATGAGCTCGACGTGACGCGGCTGCACCAGGCCTGGCAGCGGCTCACCGATCACCACGACATGCTGCGCTGGGAGCTGCTCGCCGATGGCCAGCAGCGGATCCGTGACCGCGTGGAGGTCTTGCCGTTCCCCATCCACGACCTGCGTGGGCACAGCCAGGAGGCGGCGCACGACGCGCTGCTGGTGGTGCGCGATGCGCTGCTGGAGCGGCGCGCCGACGCGCTGGATCGTGCGCCGGTCGACATCGAGCTCTCGCTCTTGCCCGGTGACGCGGCGGTGGTCCACCTCGGCGTCGATCTGCTCATCACGGATGGCCACGGGCTCGCGGTGCTGCTGCAGCAGTGGCACGCCTGCTATCACGATCCATCCTGGCAGCTCCCGGCAGCGTCGGCCGGGCCGCGCGACTGCGTGCTGGCGCTGGCGGCGCGCGCGCACACCGAGACGTACCGCGCAGATCTGGCGTGGTGGGCTCAGACGCTCGAGGCGCTGCCGCCTGGTCCACAGCTCGGCGCCATGCCGACGGCTGCCGCCCCGACAGCGACGACGGCGCCCGAAGCGCCCGAAGCTCCCGAAGCATCCGATACGCCCGACGCCCCCGACGCCTCCGACGCGCGCGCACCGCTCGCTCTGGGGCGCGCTGGATCTCGTCGAGTCCGCCGGCCTGCGCGCCGCCGCGCGCGGCTGCGAGGTGTCGCCGTCAGCGATGGTGCTCGCCGTGCTGGCGCGGGCCATCGGCCGGTGCTTTGGCGACCATGACTTCGCGCTGGTGGTGACCACCAACTCTCGCGCCGCGCTGCCGGCGGAGACCGAGCACGTGGTGGGCCCCTTCACCTCGACCGCGCTGGTCGCGGCGCGTGGGCCGCTGCGGCCGCTCGCCGAGAGCGCGCCAGACCTGCAGCGCCAGCTCCTGGGCGCGCTGGCGCACTCGTCGGTGTCCGGGGTGACCGCGGCGCGCGCCGCGCGAAGCCACGCGGCGCAGCCCCGGCCGCTGTCCGTCGTGTTCACGAGCCTTCTGGGCGTTGGCCCGCAGGGCCGACAAGATCTGGGCTTTGGCGCCGCGCAGCGCTGCGCGCTGTGCCGGACCTCCGAGGTCGCGCTGGAGCTGCAGCTCTGGGAGGACGCGGGCGCGCTGCGCTACCGCTGGGATCTCGCCAGCGCGGCGTTCGCGTCCGGCGCCGCCGAGGCCATGTTCGCGGCGTTCGAGAACGCGCTCCGAGAGGCCTGCGTGGGCCCGGGCGCGCTCGAGAGCCGTGAGCTCAGCGAGCTGCAGCAGGCGTACTACGTGGCCAGGGCCAGCGAGCCGACCGCGGCGTGGAACGGCTGTCAGATCTATCGATCGTTCGAGGTGGCCGAGCTCGCGCACGACGCGCTGGAGCGGCGCGTCCTGGCGGCCATGCGCGCCTACCCGGCGCTGCGCACGGTGCTGACCGCCGACGGCCGGCTGGAGACGCGCAGCAAGGTGCCGTCGCGCTGGTCGATCCCGGCGCTCGGGCGGCTCACCGAGGAGGAGGTCGGCCAGCTACGCGACGAGCTGACCGGTCGCGCCTTCCCGCTCGGGGTGTGGCCGCCGTTCGAGCTGCGCACCTCGCGCACCTCCTCGGGGTGGCTCGTCCACTGCGCCTTTGACCTGGCCGTCCTCGACGCGCGCAGCGTCCACCTCTTGTGCCGAGAGCTGTTCACCACCGACGAGCTGCGCGCGCCACACGCCGCCCCCGCGCCCGCCACCGAGGCGGACTGGGACCACCGCCTGAGCGCAGCCGGGCACCTGGACTCGCTGCCGCCTGGCCCCGCGGTGGGCGGCGACCTCGGCCCGCCAGCGCGGAGGCGGATCAGGCTGCAGACGCGGCTCGACGGCTGGGCCGCGCTCACCGCCCGGGCGGCGGCGCACGGCGCCACGCCGGACGCGCTGCTGCTCGCCGTGTTCGCCCGCGTGCTGGCGCGGCGGGCCGCCGGCGCGCCGTTCTCCATCGCGGTGGTGAGCTTCCCGTCGGCGCTGGAGGGCTGCCGGCCAGGCGAGCACACCGATCTGTGGTGGGTGCAGGCGCCCAGCGCCGAGGCGCCGCTGTTTGGCGTCGCCGAGGTAGCGCGCGCGCTCGAGGTGTTGCCGCAGGGCGCGGGCTCGCGCGGCCTTCGCGTGCTGCGCAAGCACGTGCTGCGGCAGCGCGGCACCTCCGCGTTCTCCTATCCGGTCGTGTACACCTCGGTCATCGACCTCGATGATCTCGGCGGTCGCGGCGCCGGCGCGGCGCTGCCGACTGGCGTCAAGGCCGGCCCCTGGCTGAGCTGCACGCCGGAGGTCTCGCTCGATTGCATCAGCCTGCGCCAGGGCGACGAGCTGTTCCTGTGCTGGGACGCGGTGGCGGCGGCCTTCGCCGCTGGCGAGCTCGCCGAGCTGTTCGACGAGTTTCACCGCGCGCTGCGCGACCTGATCGCGCAGCCGCCGCTCGCGGATCGAGAGCAGGTGCTCTACGGATGGAACGACACCGCCACCGAGTTCCCCTCCGAGCGCCTCGCCCACCGCCCGTTCGAAGAGCGCGCCGCCGCGCAGCCTGACGCCATCGCGCTGCGCGGACGTGGCTGGTCGCGAACCTACGCCGAGGTCAACCGCGAGGCCAACCGCCTGGCCTGGCTGCTGCGAGGACAGGGCGTCCGCGCGGAGACCCTCGTCGCGGTGACGGTGCCGCGCGGCCCCTGGATGGCGATCGCCTGTCTGGCCATCGTCAAGGCGGGCGGCGCCTACCTGCCCATCGAGCCGTCGCTGCCCGCCGCGCGCCGCGCGGTGCTGATGCAGGAGGCGGGCGTGGAGATCTTGCTGACGCTGGCGGGCACCACGGACTGGAGCGCGCCCGCGACCGTGCTGGTCCTCCATCCAGATCGCCTGCCCGCCGGCCTGCCGCATCACGATCCGCCGCCGATCGCCACCGCGGACAACCTGGCGTACATCATCTTCACCTCCGGCAGCACCGGCACCCCCAAGGGGGTCGCGGTCGCGCACCGGGCGGTGTCGAACCTGCTGCACTGGTGCGATCGCACCTTCTCGTTTGGCCCCGATGACGTCGGGCTGGCGGTGACCCCGCTTGGCTTCGATCTGTCGGTGTTCGACCTGTTTGGCATCCTCGGGAGCGGCGGCGCGCTGTACGTCGCCGACGAGACCGAGCGCGCCGATCCACAGCTCCTGCTCGAGCTGCTCTTGCGTGAGCGCATCACGTTCTGGAACTCGGCGCCGACCGCGCTCGCCCTGGTGGCGCCGCTGTTCGAGGAGGTCAAGGGGCGCGCCGAGACCGCGCACCTGCGGCTCGTCTTCCTCAGCGGAGACTACACGCCCTTGTCCTTGCCCGGAGAGCTTCGCGCCACCTTCCCCGGCGCCAAGCTCATCAGCCTGGGCGGCGCCACCGAGGCCACGGTGTGGTCCAACTACTTCCCGGTCGACGAGCTCGACCCGTCGTGGCGAAGCATCCCGTACGGGCGCCCCATCGACAACTCGCGCTACCACGTGCTCGACGAGTCCGGCGAGCCCTGTCCGCCAGAGGTCGAGGGCGATCTGTACATCGGCGGCGAGTGCCTCAGCCGCGGCTACTACCGCAGGCCCGATCTCACCGCGGAGCGCTTCGTCCCCGATCCGTTCTCGCGCCAGGGCGGCCAGCGGCTCTACCGCACAGGCGATCGCGCCGCGTACTTCGCCAGCGGCGACCTGCGCTTCTGCGGCCGCAGCGATCTCCAGCTCAAGATCCGCGGCTTCCGGGTCGAGCTCGAGGAGATCGAGCATCACCTGCGGCAACACCCGGCGGTCGCCGAGGTCGCGGTGGTGCCGCGCGCGCAGCCGCAGGGCGAGCTGGCGCTCGTCGCCTACGTGATCGCGGCGCGCGACAGCGCTCCGGACACCGCCGAGCTGCGCGCGTTCTGCGCCAGCGCGCTGCCCGAGTACATGGTGCCGAGCTTCATCGCCACCGTCGCCGCGTTCCCGGCGACGGTCAACGGCAAGCTCGACCGCGCGGCGTTGCCCTGGCCGTTGCCAGCGGCAGCGGTCGGCGGCGCGGACGCGCACGGCCCGGACCACGCGAGCGCCGCGCCAGCGGCGGCGACGCAGCCAGCGGCGGCGAGCGTCGACGGCTCGGCTGCACGGGGCGCGCCGGCGTCAGCGTCTGCCGCGAACGCGGAGGCGGCGCCCGCCGCGACCGCGGCGGCTGCCAGCGAGCTCGAGGCGGAGATCGCCAAGCTGTTCGCTGATCGGCTCGGGCTCCCTCACTTTGCGTCAGACCAGGACATCTGGGATCAGGGCGCGACGTCCTTCACGGTAGTGCAGCTCTCCAACGCGCTCCGGCAGCGCCACGGGCTGCGCGTCCCGGTGGCCGCTGTGGTCGCGGATCCGACGGTGCGCGGCATCGCGCGCTGGCTGACCGCGGCGCTCGGCAAGGCGGCGCCAGCCGCGCAAGCTGCGCCTGCTGCGCATGCCGCGCCTGCTGCGCATGCCGCGCCTGCTGCGCCGACCGCGCATGCTGCGCATGCCGCGCCTGCAACACCTGCCGCGCCGACCGCGCCGACCGAGCGTGCCGTGCCGACCGTGCCCGCGGCACCTGCCGACGCGACCGACGCGGCCGACGACGTCGACTACTTCTCTCCCGAGGAGCGCAGCCAGTTCTACGCTCGCAAGCCTGGGCTGCGCCCCGCCGTGGACAGCGAGCCCTTGCACGCGCTGCCAGCGCCGCGCCTGGGCGCCGAGCACTACCAGTGGCGCGCCAGCCATCGCGAGTTTGCGCCTGGCGCGGTGCCGTATCAGTCGCTGTGCGACCTGCTCGAGCTCCTGGCGCAGAGCACGGCCACGCCGCGCCCGCGCCGGCTCTACCCTTCCGCTGGCGACACCTACGCGGTCCAGGTCTACCTGCACGTCCGCGAAGGCGGCGTCGAAGAGCTGGGCGCTGGCGTCTACTACTACCGGCCCGCGGAGCACGCGCTGCAGCTCGTGCGAGCCATGCCGAAGCTGGACCGCAACCTCCACTCGCCGGTGAATCGCCCGGTGTACGACGGCGCGGCCTTCGAGCTGTACCTCATCACGCAGACCCGCGGCATCAACCCGCTGTACGGTGAGCAAGCAGAGCGCTTCGCCGCGCTGGAGGCCGGCCACCTCACCGAGCTGCTGATGCTCGGCCAGACGTCTTGTGGCCTTGGGCTCTGCCCCATCGGCGACCTGGCCTTCGATCGCGTCCGCCAGCAGCTCCGCCTCGACGACGGACACCGGTTCGTGCTGGCGCTGCTCGGCGGCCGAGCCGCGGCGGCGAGCGCGGCTTCCGCCGAGATCCCGGGCGCACGCCACGACGCCCCCTCCCGCGCGCGCCCGCCGTTCTCCGAGCGCGGCGAAGCGGTCACCGCGATCACCGGCATGGCCTGCCGCTTCCCCGGCGCGCGAGATCCCGACGCGCTGTGGAGCCTGCTGTCCGCTGGCAGCAGCGCGATCGGGCGCCCGCCGGCGCATCGGCGCAAAGCAGGCGACCACCTGGCCGGATACCTGGACGACATCGACCAGCTCGACAGCTTGCTCTTTGGCATCTCCCCGGCGGAGGCCAAGACCCTCGACCCGCAGCTCCGGCTCGTGCTGGAGACGATCTGGGAGTGCCTGGAGGACGCCGGCCACAGCGCCGCGTCGCTGCAGCGCTCCGCCGGCAAGGTCTCCGTGATCGTCGGCGCCATGTGGCAGGATTATCAGCAGGTCGGCGCGGAGTACGCCGCGCGCGACGGCGCCGCGCAGGTGTCCGCGGCCGGCTCTGACATCGCCCACCGCGTGTCGCAGTGCTTCGACTTCCACGGCCCGAGCCTCGCCGTCGACGCGGCGTGTACCTCTTCGCTCGCCGCGATCCACCTGGCCGCCGAGAGCCTGCGGCGGGGCGAGTGCGGCGCGGTCATCGTCGCGGCGGTGAACCTGTTCGCGCATCCCTATCACCTGGAGCTGCTCGCGGGCCTTGGGCTCTCCGCCTCCCGCGCGTACGGCGCGTTCTCCGCCGACGCCTCCGGCTGGATCCCCGGCGAGGGTGTGGCCGCGATCTTGCTGCGCCCGATGGCCGCCGCGCTCGAGGGCGGCGAGGTCTTGCACGGGATCATCGAGGCCGCCGGGATGAGCCACGCCGGCCGCCAGCTCGGGACCGACCCGGCGGGCCTGGCGCGCTCGCTGCAAGACCTGCTGGCGCGACACCGGCTGTCGCCGCGCCAGATCTCGTACGTCGAGTGCGCCGCGGCCGGCGCGGCGGTCGGCGACGCCGCCGAGCTCGAGGCGCTCGCCGAGGTCTTCGCCGACGCGGACCGCGCGACCCCGGTGACCATCGGCACCCTCAAGGCCCAGCTTGGACACCTGGAGGCCGCGGCCGGCCTGTCGCAGGTGATGAAGGTGCTCTTGCAGCTCCGGCACGGACAGCTCGCGCCGACCCGGCTCGCCGAGCATCGCAACCCGCTGGTGCCATGGGACGCCTTGCCGCTCCAGCTCGCCGAGCACCTGACGCCGTGGCCGCGCCACGACGGGCCGCGACGCGCGCTGGTGACGTCGCTCGGCGCGCATGGCGCCAGCGCCCACGTCGTGCTGCGCGAGCCGCCGCCCCGCGCGCGCGTCGAGCGCGACGCCGCGGCGCAGGTGCTGGTCCTGTCCGCCATGTCGAACGAGCAGCTCCTCGAGCTCGCGCGGCGACTGCGCGAGCACCTGACGCGCCAGCTCGACGCGACGCCGACCGCGCTGGCCGAGCTCGCCTATACGCTGCAGACCGGGCGACCGAGCCTGCCTCGCCGGCTCGCGATCCCATGCACCGATCCTGCCTCGGCGGTGCGCCGCCTCGACGCCTTCCTCGCCGGCAAGCCGCTGGACGCGCCGCTGCCCGAGGTCGCAGAGCGCTGGCTGCGCGGCGAGCGCGTCGAGTGGCGCTGGGAGCCTGCGCCGCTCCGCGTGCCGGTGCCGCGCTATCCGCTGGCGCGCCGCGCGCACTGGCTGCCCGAGCCCGCCGCGGCGCGCGAAGTGCGCTCGGCCGCGGCCACGCTTGCGCGGCCCGCGCCGGACGCCGCGCGGATCGCCGAGGTCGAGACGAGCCTGCGCTCGCTGTACGCCGACGCCTCTGGCATCCCGCCGCAAGACCTCGACCCGACGACGCCGCTCGAGCACCTGGGGCTGACCTCGCTGCTCGTCACCCGCCTCAACGCGGCGATGGAGCGCGTCTTCGGCGTCACCAGCAAGACGCTGCTCTACGAGCACGCGAGCCTGCGCGAGGTGGCCACTCGCATCGCTGGCGAGCCCCGTGCGGCAGCGCCGGCCGCGACGACCGCGCCTGCGACGACCGCGCCCGCCGCAACCACCGCCCAGGCTGCCCCGACCGCCGAGCCGTCGCCGCGGCGCGACGACATCGCCATCATCGGCCTCGCCGGTCGGTACCCAGGCGCGCCCCACCTGCGCGACCTGTGGGCCAACCTGCTCGCCGGCCGCGACTGCATCACCGCCCTGCCAGGCGAGCGCCACCAGCCGGGCTGGCCCGTGGACCAGATGGCGGGCGGGTACCTCGACTCCATCGATCAGTTCGACGCGCCGTTCTTCTCCCTGACGCCCCGCGAGGCTGACCTGACCGATCCCGGCGAGCGCCTCTTGCTCGAGGTTACGTGGGAGGCGCTCGACGCAGCGGGGTATCCGCGCCAGCGCCTGCGCGCCCGCCACGGCTCGCGCGTCGGGGTCTGGATCGGCTCGATGTACAACGAGTATCCGTTCTTCGGCGTCGAGCGCTCGCAGCACCACGAGCCAGCCAGCGTGGGCGCCGGGATGGCAGATCTGGCCAACCGCGTCTCGTACTTCCTCGATCTGCGCGGCCCGAGCATGACGGTGGACACGCTGTGCTCGTCCTCGCTGACCGCGCTGCACCTCGCCGTCGAGAGCCTGCGCCGCGGCGAGTGCGAGCTGGCGATCGCCGGCGGCGTGAGCCTGTCCTTGCACCCCAACAAGTTCGTCGAGCAGCAGCGCCACAACATGCTGTCGAGCGACCGCCGCTGCCGCGCGTTCGGCGCGGGCGGCGATGGCTTTGTCCCCGGCGAGGGCGTGGGCGCGCTGGTCCTCAAGCCGCTGCGCGCCGCGCTCGCCGACGGCGATCCGGTGCAGGCGGTGATCAAGGGCACCGCGGTGAACCACGCCGGCCGCAGCAACGGCTACATGGTGCCGAGCCCGCGCGCTCAGGCGGAGGTCATCGCCGCCGCGCTGCGCGCCGGCGAGATCGACCCGAGCTCGGTGGGCTATGTCGAGGCGCACGGCACCGGCACCGCGCTGGGCGATCCCATCGAGATCGAAGGACTGGAGCAGGCCTTCGGCGACGCCTTGCCGCCGCCGGGCGGCTGGCCCGTCGCCTCGATCAAGTCATCCATCGGCCACCTCGAGGGCGCCGCTGGCATCGCCGGCCTCACCAAGGTGGTGCTGCAGCTCGGCGCGCGCACGCTGGTGCCGTCGCTGCATGCGGACCCGCTCAACCCCAACATCCGCTGGGCCACGTCGCGGTTCCGCGTCCAGCGCCAGGCCGCGCCGTGGCCCGCGCCGCTCGATCCCACGGGCCGCGCCATGCCCCGCCGCGCCGGCGTCAGCGCGTTCGGCGCGGGCGGCGCCAACGCCCACGTCGTTCTCGAGGAAGCGCCCGCGACCGCGCCTCGCTCCTCGTCGAGCGAGGGCGCCGCCCGCCACCTCATCGTGCTGTCCGCGCTCGACGAAGAGCGCCTGCGCGCCTACGCCGCGGCGGTCGCGGCGGCGCTGGCCGACTCGCAGGCCACGCTGGCCGACGTCGCGTTCACGCTGCAGGTCGGGCGTGAGCCGCTGCGCGAGCGGCTCGCGCTGGTGGTCGGGGGAGTCGGAGACCACGCTGGCGTCGCGGTCCTCGACGATCTCCAGGCCGTGCGCGCGACCCTGGCGCGCTTCGCCGCCGGCGACGACCGCGGGGTCATCCGCGGCAGAGCGTCGACCGGTCGTCCGGACGCCCACGACGATGATCTGGTCGCGCTGGCCAGCGCCTGGGTCGCAGGCGCTGCGGTCTCCTGGGACAGGCTGCACCAGGGCGCTCGCCCACGCATCGCGCCGCTCCCGTCCTACCCGTTCAAGCGCAGTCGCCACTGGGTGCCTTGGCAACAGCCGAGCCGACAACCGGACCAAGCCAACTGGCGAGCCGACTGCCGAGCCAACAGCCAGGCCAACAGCCGGTGCGCGCCACCAGCGAGGTGCCGCTGTACCGCAAGCGCTGGCGACGACGCGACGACGCCCGCGTGGAGCTTGGCGCGGGTGCGATCTTGGTGGTCCATGGGAACGCCACCGCGAACCTCGCGCGGGCGCTGCGCGGTCACCTGCACCAGGAGGTCCTCCTGCATCACGAGGACGCGCCGCCGTCGGCGCTGCCGAGCCGGCCGCTCGCCGCGTACGTCGACCTGTCGGATCTCGGCGGCCTCCACTGTCCGGATCGCTCGAGCTGCCCCGATCTCATCGATCGTCGACGGGCGGGCGCCGCCGGCTGGCCCGCGCGCCTGGCGCTGCTTCGCCAGGTGCTGACCGCCCACCGAGGCGCTCCCCTGCGCGTGCTGCACGCCACCGCCGGCCTGCAAGCGCCGCCAGGCGTCACCCAGAGCCTGGCCGGCGCGCGCCAAGCAGGCCTCATCCGGGCGCTGGGTGCCGAGCACCCGCAGCTCCTGGCGCGCACCGTCGATCTGGACTTTGGTCCGGATCTCGGACCGGATCTTGGTTCGGATCTCGGTCCGGATCTCGGTCCAGCCGCCGGTCCGGATCTCGGACCACATCGCGGGCCACATCGCGGGCCAGATCTCGGCCTGGGCCGCCTGCCAGCGAGCGCGCGCGGCGTTGACCGGCTCGCCGCCCAGCTCGCCGACGAGCTGCGTCGCGGGGGCGAGTCCACCGAGATCTGTCGGCGCGGGGGCGCCCGGTACGCGCCACACCTCGAGCCCGCCGCCTTGCCCGCGGCCGAGCTCCGGCTCGATCCGCGCAAGGTGTACCTCGTCACCGGCGGCACGCGCGGGCTCGGCGCGCGGATCGCCGAGCGCCTCGTCGAGCGCGGCGCCCGACACCTGGCGCTCACCGGCGCGGCGCTGGGCAGCAGCGGGGCAGATCCGGCCCAGCCGCTCCTTCGCGCGCTCGAGCAGCGCGGCGCCCAGGTGACGCTGTACCGCGGCGAGCTCACCGACGCCGCCGCCCTCGCCAGCTTCCTCGCCGAGGCGCGGGCGCGCGGCGAGCTCGGCGGCATCGTCCACTGCGCCGGGCGCTTGCGCGAGCGCCCGGCGAGCTTCCTCGACAGCCGCCCGGACGCCTGGCACGCGGCGCTGGGCCCCAAGGTGGATGGCCTCGAGGTGCTCGCGGCGCTGTGCGCCGACGACGCGCCCGACTTCGCCGTGCTGTTCTCGTCGGTCGCTGGCGTGTTCCCGGCGCTGGCCGCGGGCGCGCTGGAGTACGCGTGCGCCAACGCGTTCCTGTCCTGGTTCGCCGCCCAGAAGCGGCGCGCCGGCAAGCTCGCCTTCCGCGCCGTGGCGTGGCCGAGCTGGCTCGACGAAGCGGACCCCCGGCCGCTCGCGCCAGCCTACGCGCGCCTTGGGCTCGAGGGGCTCCCGACCGAGGCTGGACTGCGCCTCTTCGAGCGCATCGCCGCGGCGCCCGCGCTCGACGAAGACCTGGTGATCTGCCCGGGGCTCGACGCCGCGGCGGCGACGAGCGCGCTCGCGCCCGCCGCCCGCGCGCCGCTCACGCCGCCACGCACCGCGCCTGCGGCGTCTGCCGCGCCTGCCGCGCCTGCTCGGCCTGCCGCGTGCCAGGGCGCGGTCCCCACCGGCGTGCCGTGCTGGCTCACCGCCGTGCTCGCCGACACGCTCGGCGCACAGCCGTCTGCCATCCACGCCGACGTGCCCTTCGCCGAGCTCGGGCTCGACTCCATCCGCTTGACCGAGCTGCTGCACAAGCTGGAGGCGCACCTGCGCCGCCCGCTCGATCCAACGCTGCTGGTGCAGCACACCACGCTCGGGGAGCTGGCGGCGGCGCTGCCTTCGGTCCCGCTGCCAGCGCCAAGGAGCCCCGCGCCGGGATCAGACGAATCGGACGAATCAGACGGCAACCCCGATGCCCCCGACGAGCCCGGCGACGAGCCTGACGACGAACCTGACGAACTGCGGGCCGCACCCGAGGCGCCCGAGCGCGACCTGAGCGTGCCGGACTACCCCGACGTCCTCGACGACAACTCGGGCGCGGCCGGCTACCCCGACGGCGCCGACGACTTCCCAGGCGACCTGCCCGACGACGGCCCCGCGACGACGACGGACCTGACGACGGCCCCCGCGCGCCTGCGACCTCCTCGACGGCGGCCCCCCCGCCTGCGGCCCCCGCGCCCAGCGCCGGTCGCCGGAGCCCCGCAGCCTTGAGGCAGAACCAGCGCGTCGCGGTGATCGGCGCCGCCTGTCGCTTCCCTGGCGCGCCCGATCTCGCCGCGTTCGGCGAGCTGCTGCGCGCTGGCCGCTCGGCGATCCGCGAGGTGCCAGCGTCGCGCTGGTCTGTGGCCGAGCTGTACCGGCCACGCCCCGAGCTCGGCAAGAGCCTCAGCAAGTGGGGCGGCTTCCTCGACGAGCTGGAGTACTTCGACGCCGCGTACTTCCGCCTGAGCGCAGAGGAGGCGACCTGCCTCGACCCGTCGGTGCGGCTCATGCTCGAGGCGGTCGAGTCCTGCGTCGCCGACAGCGGCCGCACGGCGGCCGAGCTCGCCGGCCGGCCGATCGGCGTCTTCGCGGGCGCCCGCGCCTCCGACTACTGGCGTCGCACCGGCTTGCGCAGCGGCAGCGCGGGCTTTGGCTCTGACCAGAACTTCATCGCCGCGCGGCTTGGCCAGCACCTCGACCTGCGCGGCCCCTGCTTCGTGGTCGACAGCGCGTGCTCCTCGGCGCTGGTCGCCGTGCAGCTCGCGGTGCGCAGCCTGCTGGCCGACGAGTGCGAGCTGGCGTTCGCCGGCGGCGTGGAGGTCCTGCTCGACGAGCGCCCGTACCTGGAGTTCAGCGCCGCGCAGGCGCTGTCCCCGACCGGCCGCTGCCGTCCCTTCGACGAGCGCGCAGACGGGCTGGTCCCGGGCGAGGGCTGCGGCGTGGTCCTGCTCAAGCGACTGGAGGACGCGGTGCGCGACGGCGACCGGATCCGCGCGGTGATCGACGCGGTGGCGGTCAACAACGACGGCCGCACCGTGGGCCTCACCACGCCCAACCCGGCCGCGCAACGCGCGGTGATCGAGGCCGCGCTCGACCGCAGCGGCTGGAGAGCCACCGACGTGGCGTTGGTCGAGGCGCACGGCACCGGCACCGCGCTCGGCGATCCGATCGAGCTGCGGGCGCTCACCGAGACCTTCACCAGCCGCGGCCAGCGCCCAGGCGCCTGCGCGGTCGGCAGCGTCAAGTCCAACTTCGGCCACCTGTTCAGCGCGGCCGGGATCGCCGGCCTGCTCAAGGTCGTGCTGGCGCTCGAGCGCGGCGAGCTATACCCGACGCTGTCGTGCGACCGGCCGAACCCGCGCTTTGACTTCGCGCGCTCGCCGTTTCACCCCATCACCGAGGCGCGGCCCTGGCCACGCGACCGCGCGGCGCGCGTCGCGGGCGTCAGCGCCTTTGGCCTGGGCGGCACCAACGCCCACCTCATCGCCAGCGCGCTGACCGCGGACCAGGCGGCAGCGCCCTCCAGAGCGCCGCTGCCGCTGCCCCGCTACCAGCGCGAGCGGCTGTGGCTCGACCGCGACGGCCGCGCCGCGCCCGCCCCTGTATCTGCCCCTGTATCGGCGCCTGTACCTGCCCCTGTACCGACACCTGCCCCTGCGCCGCAGGCTCGGCGCAGCTCGATGTCCTCTCTCTCGCAGCTCGAGTTTCTCGACGGGAAGCACTCATGACCGACGACGCCATTCTCCAGGTCCTCCGCAACCAGATCCTGGCCATCCTGCCCGAGCTCGACCCGGCCGAGATCTCGCTCACCCGAACCCTGTCCGAGCTGGGCCTAAACAGCATCGACCGCACCGAGGTCATCATCCTGTCCATGGAGGAGCTCGGGCTCGCGATCCCGGTGCACGAGTTCCGCCGCGGCGACACGCTGGCCGGCATCATCGCCGTGCTGCGGAGGTACACGTGAGGCCGGCGGTCGTCGGCCTCGGCGCGGTGAGCGCCGCGGGCGTCGGCGTTGACGCGCTCACCGCCACCCTGCGCGAGGGCACCTCGCGCATCACCGCCGCGCCCTGGGGGCCCGACGGTCCGCCCTTTGGCGCCGCGCTGCCGCCGCTCACCATGGAGGGCGCCCTGGCCGCGCGCGGCGCGCTGCCGGCGGCGTTGCTCGAGCGCGCTCACCGCGCGCTCCGTCGAGCGCCGCTGCCGCTGCAGGTCGCCGCCGGCGCCGCGCTGGAGGCCTGGGAACACGCGCGCCTCCACGACGCGCCGCTCGCCGCCGAGCGCATCGCGCTGGTGGTCGCCGGCAGTAACCTGACCGGCGGATACGTCGAGGCGCAGCGCGCCGTCTTCGCCAGCAACCCCGGCCACCTGTCTCCGCGCTTCGCGCTGCACTCGCTCGACACCGATCACGTCGGGACGCTCAGCGAGATCCTGGGCATCCGAGGCGAGGGCTTCACCGTCGGCGGCGCGTCGGCGAGCGGCAACCTGGCGATCATCCAGGCGAGCCGGCTGCTCGCGCTGGGTGAAGCAGACGCCTGCGTGGTGGTCGGCGCGTTGCCGGATCTGTCGCGCATCGAGCTGCAGGGCCTGGTGAACATCGGCGCGATGGCGCATCGCCTCCCCGACGCGCCAGGCCGCCTCCCGCCGCCGCCGTTCGATCACGACCGGAGGGGCTTCGTGCTCGGCCAGGCCAGCGCCTGCCTCATCCTGGAGACCGCGGGCTCGGCCCGTCGCCGCCAGGTGCCGGCGCTCGCGCACCTGCTGGGCCACGCCGCCGTGCTCGACGGCAGCCGGCTCGCCGCCCCGAGCATCGGCGGGGAGCAGGCGGCGATGACCCAGGCGCTGGCCCGCGCCGAGCTCGCGCCCGCGCAGCTCGGCTACGTCAGCGCGCACGGCTCCGGCTCCGAGCTGGGGGACTCCATCGAGCTGGCCGCGCTGCGCGCCGCGCTCGGCGACTCCTTCTCCAGGGTCTGGATCAACTCCACCAAGGCGCTCACCGGCCACTGCCTGGGCGCCGCCGGCGTGCTCGAGGCGGTCGCCACCGTGCTGCAGCTCCAGGGCGGCTTCATCCACGCGATGCCGGGCCTCGCGCACCCGATCGACGTGACGTTCCGGTTCCCGCGCGGCGCCGCCGCGCGCGAGCGCGTCGAGTTCGCGCTGTCCAACAGCTTCGGCTTCGGCGGCATCAGCAGCAGCATCGTGTTGGCCCAGCCGCGCGCGCTCGACGCCGCGACCACCCGGAGCGTGACGCCATGAAGCCAGGACTTCGCCCGCTCGCCGACGACGTCGCAGGCGTCGACGACGTCGCCAGCGTCGCCAGCGTCGCCGCTGGCGCCAGGCCCGACGCCGAGCGCGCCACTGATCAGCTCGACACGCTCGCCGCCTTCGCCGAGGAGCTGGAGCGCCGGCTGCCCGGCTACCTCCGCCGGCAACCGCTGCGGCTGCTCGCCGGTCACCCGCTGGCGAGCGACTGCGCCGCGATCGCGCGCGCCTGGTCGCTGCCGCTGGTGGAGGTCGGCGACGACGCCGAGCTCACCTCGGTCGATCGATACCTGCAAGCGAGGCTGGCAAGCGGCCCGCCGGCTGGCCGCCACGCGCTCGGACCGGCCGCGCTCGCCGAGCGCCACGCCCTGCACCTCGCCGCGCGCGACGCACGCGACGCACGCGAGGCCGAGCTGTCACGCGCCACCAACACCCTCACCGTCCCGGAGGTGCCCGGGCTGCGCTACACCGCGCTGGGCCACGGCGGCCCGCCGGTGGTCGCGATCAACGCGCTGGGGCAGACCACCCTGGCCTGGCTGCCGCTGCTCGCCGAGCTGTCGCGTCACCAGCGCGTGCTGGTGTGGGAGCAGCGCGAGCACGACGCCGCGGGGCGGCCGCTCACCTTCGCCGAGCACTGCGCCGACCTCCGCGCGATCCTCGACGCGGAGCGCGCGGACTCGTGCCACCTGGTCGGCTGGTGTACCGGCGCCAAGCTCGCCATGCGCACCTGCCGCCTCCACCCGGAGCGCGTCGCCTCCGTGGTGTGGCTCGCCGGTTCGTTCAAGCACCCCAACCGCGCTCCCGCGCTCGACACCCGCTACGAGCGCAACCTGGAGGCCATGCTGTACGCCGTCGATCGTCAGCCCGCGCTCGCCGAGCGCCTGCGCGGCGTGCTGTCCCACTCCGCGGCCAGCGACACGTCGAGCGAGGCCGCGCTCACCCAGCTCGAGCCGGAGGCGCTGGCGCAGCGCCTGCTCGGCGAGGTCCCCGCGGCCTTGATGCAGTCTGTCCGCCGGCCGTTCCGCAGCGGCGACGCGCTCCGGGTCTACGCGCGCCAGCACCTGGAGATCTGGTCGCACGACGAGACCGCGCCGCTGCCGATCCCTCGCCCCATCCTGGCGCTGTCCGGCGCTCTCGACCGCATCGTCTCCCCCGAGGCGGTGCGGAGCGCGCTCGGCCGCTTCGCCAGCGCCCGCTTCGAGCTGTACACCGGCGCGACGCACTACCTGCTGTTCGAGCGCGCCGCAGAGGTGGCGATCCGCATCGAGAAATGGATCGCCACTGCGCAAGAGTGCGCAAACGTCACCCCCCAACTCGTGGTGCGATCCAGCCATGACGAATGAAGAGAAACCCGTCACCATGCTCGAACACATCGGCGGACGTGAGCGCCTCAAGGCCTTCGTCGCGCACTTTCATCACTCGCTGCACGAAGACGACTTACTCGGGGAGATGTTCCGCAACGCCAAGCCCACCCACTCCCCCCACCTGGTGGCCTTCTTCGAAGAGGTGATGGGCGGCCGGCAGATCTACACCAAGAAGCACAACGGCGTGGAGGGGCTGTTCGACGCGCACGCCAACCTGGGGATCTCGGAGGCGCAGCGCCGCCGCTTCGTCGACCTCATGCTCAAGGCCGCCGACGAGGTGGGCCTGCCCAACGACGAGCGCTTCCGCACCGCGTTCGCCAAGCGAGTGGAGGCCGGGTCGATGTTCTCGATGACCCTGTCGCAAGAGGGCGCCGAGCGGCTCTGGCCATGGCCGCCGGTGGGCACGTATGAGTGGTAACGCCGCGCCCTTTCGACTCGTGGCCAACCCTCGCAGGTGCTGCGGCGCCGGGCGGTGCGCCGGGCTGGCTCCAGAGCTGTTCGAGCAGTCGCTCTCCGACGGCACGGTGATCGTGCGCGTCGCGCAGCCGCCGGCCGAGCTCGCGAGCCTGGCGCGCGAGGCGGTGGCGCTGTGCCCGACCCGCGCGCTGGCGATCGTGGAGCTGGTGTAGCCCATGGCGGTCGGGATCGAAGCCATCAACGTGTACACCGGCCAGGCGGCGCTCGACGTGCGCACCCTGTTCGTGGCGCGCGGGCTGGACCTGCAGCGCTTTGGCAACCTGATGATGGAGCAGAAGTCCATCAACCTGCCGTGCGAGGACCCGGTGACCAACGCGGTGAACGCGGCGCGCCCGCTGCTCGCCGCGATGTCCGCGGCGGAGCGCGACCGCATCGAGCTCCTGATCGTCGGCACGGAGTCCGGCCTCGACTACGCCAAGCCGATCAGCACGTACGTCCACCAGCACCTTGGCCTCGGCCGACGCTGCCGATCGTTCGAGACCAAGCACGCCTGCTACGGCGGCACCGCGGCCTTCCAGATGGCGGCGAGCTTCGTCGCGGCCAGCCCTGACCCGGGCGTCAAGGCGCTGGTCATCGCCGCCGACGCGGCGAGCGTCGCCGACCGCGGCACCTACTGGGAGCCCTCGCAAGGCGCCGGCGCGGTGGCCATGGTGGTCAGCGCCGAGCCGCGGATCTTCGAGCTCGACCACGGCGCCAGCGGCTATCACACCTACGAGGTGATGGACACGCTGCGGCCGCGTCCCGACGTGGAGACCGGCGACACCGATCTGTCGCTGCTGTCCTACCTCGAGTGTCTCCACCACAGCTACGATCACTACTGCGAGCGCGTCTCCGGCGTCGACGTGACCCGCACGTTCGACTATCTGGTCTTCCACGCGCCGTTCGCCGGCATGGTCAAGGGCGCGCACCGGACGTTCCTGCGCCGGAGCGCGAAGCTGTCGGCTGACGAGCTCGAGCGCGACTTCCGCGCGCGCACCGCGTCGTCCTTGTTGTACTGCAGCAAGGTCGGCAACACCTACTCCGCGGCCCTCTACACCGCGCTGTGCTCGCTCATCGATCACGCGACCTTCGACTCCGACAAGCGACTCGGCATGTTCTCGTACGGCTCCGGCTGCGCGTCGGAGTTCTACAGCGGCGTGGTGCCCGCCACCGCGCCGGCGCACCTGGCGCGCCATCAGATCGGCGAGGCCATCGCCAGGCGCCGGATGCTGACCATGCCGGAGTACGAGCTGCTGAGCGATCTGAGCCTCGACCGCATGGCCGGCGTGGAGACCAAGGTGTTCGATCCGGCGCGGTATCGCGCGCTCTACGACGAGTGCTTGTCCGGACGCGAGCTATTGGTGCTCGACCGCATCGAGCGCTATCACCGACGGTACCGGTGGTCATGAGGGGCCGCCCTTTTTGCCGCCGAGCGCGCCGCGCCCTGGCGCTCGCCACCCTCGGCGCCGCCACGTCCCTGGCCGCGGCCCCGCGCCTGGCTCACGCCGGCCAGGCGACCTGCAGCAACCCCAGCCTGCCGCCTGGCACCTCGACGGTGACCGAGCTGACGCCGGGGCGGCTCACCTTGAGCTGGACCACCAGCCTGCTGCCGATCTGGGCCAGCGAGACGGTGGAGGAGCGCGACGGCCTGGTGCGCAACGACACCCGCCTGCTGTCGTTCGATTCGCGGCTGGCGGCGGAGTACGCCGTCACGCCCTGGCTCGCATTTACCATCGCGGCGCCTTACCGCGTGATCGACGTCGAGCTCGATCAGGCGGCCGTCGCGCCCGGCGCCGAGCCTCCCGGCGGGAGCATCCACGTCCGCTCCGAGCGCCTGCACGGCCCAGGCGACGTCAGCGTCGGCGCTCACCTGGCGCGTGAGCTTGGCCGCGTGCGCCTGCACCTGCGGCTAGGCACCAGCTTGCCGCTGGGCAGCACCGTCGAGAACCCGCACCTCCTGGGCCAGCTCGGCCAGGACCACCAGCACGTGCAGCTCGGCACCGGCACGTTCATTCCATACCTCGCGGCCGAGCTGGCGCACGACCTCTCGCCGCGCGTCTCGATGTCCGGGTGGGCGCTCGCCCAGCCGTCGCTGTACGAAAACGGGGAGGGCTTCCAGGCCGGAGATCGTTACTCGGGCGGCGCCACCGCGACGCTCGCCCTCGCCCGCCGGCGCTGGGTGCTCGGCCTGGCGCTCGAGGCGCACGGCGAGACCGCGGAGACCTGGCGAGGCCGCGTCTACCGCGACGAGGGCAACGCCGGGCGCCTCGACCTCCTCGCTGGCGCCACCGCGTCCTTCCGCGCCTCCAGCGCGGTGGTGTTCACGTCCGACTTCCGCTACGCCGCGCAGTCGTGGGCGCGCGGCACCCAGGTCGACTACGGGGTGGTGGCCAGCCTGGGCGTCGCCGTGAACTTCGATCTCCGGCGCAAGGCGTCGTGGCGAGGAGCTGACCACCGGGCGCTCGGCCCAGCCGGCAGCGCCGCGCCGCTCGCGCCCGTGCCCGGCAAGATCACCGTGATCGACCTGTGGGCCGAGTGGTGCGCGCCATGCCGCGAGCTCGACGGCGAGCTCGCGGAGCTGGCGCGCGCGCACCCTGACCGCCTGGCGGTGCGCAAGCTCGACGTGGTGGACCCTGACAGCCCGGCCTGGACGGCCTACCTGGCGCCCGGTCAGTACGCGCTGCCGCACGTCAAGGTCTACGGCACCGATGGTCGCCTGCTCTTCGAGCGCACCGCGCCGGCGGCGCAGCTCATCCGCGACATCGCCGCGCTGCTGCGCTGACCGCGCAGGCCGGCGCGGCGACGCGACGAGCCCGGCGTCGCTGGCAGCGTCTCTGGCGCGCCAGCGTCGCGAGGCGCCTGCGGCGAAGCTGCGCCAGCGTCTCTACGGCACGGCGCAGGTGCCGTCGTGGCCGTCGGGCGCCTGCCCGCACGCCGCGTGGCAGCCGATGCAGCGGCTGTCGTCCTCGCTCACCACCTGGCGGTCCGCGTCGACGCGCTGCCAGCGCCAGCCGCCGTGCTCGGCGGTGGCCCGCCGGCGCATGACGGTCCACTCCGCCACCGGACCAGCGCAGGCGCGGTCGCCAAACTCGTACTCTTCCTTGAGCACCACCGCGCCCTCGGGGTGCGGCGCGTCCCGCGTCAGGTAGCTCGACAGCCCGCTCGGGTCGACCAGCACCCGCACCGAGCGCAGGTCATGATCTCCGCTCGGCCTGCACGCCCTGACCTCGACGAAGCTCCGCGCGTAGTCTTCCGGAAACTCCGGCGCCGCCGGGTCGCCGCACGCCGCCGCGCCCGCCAACACGGCGGCCGCTGCCAGCAAGCTGCTGCTGCTTCGCGCCATACGTCACCGCAACCTGACGGCGCGGATCACGTGGTTCCCGGTGTCCGCGACGTAGAGCACGCCGTCTGCCACCTCCACGCCATACGGCCGCTTGAGGCGCGCAGCTCCCGCCGGACCGTCGTCGCCGCCGTAGCCAGACACGCCGCACTGCCCCACCGCGGTGGTGATGATGCCCTCGGGCGAGATGGCGCGGATGCAGTGGTTGTACACGTCGCTCACGTACAGAGTCCCATCGCTGTCGAGCGCCAGATCGACGGGGTTATTGAGCATCGCCTCGCGCGCCGGGCCGCCGTCCCCGGAGAAGCCGCGTTGCGGTCGACCGGCCACCGGGGCCACGCCGGCCACCCGGGTCACCAGACCGCTCGCATCGATCTTGCGGATGACCGCGTTGGCGGTGTCCGCGAAGATCACCGCGCCAGCGGGGTCCACCACCATTCGCCCGGCGGGGTCCGCAGATTGCCCGAACGGCTGCGACATGCGCAGGTCCAGCGCTGGACCGTCGTCGCCGGCGTACGCCGGGCTGCACGGCAGGCTGCAGGTGGACAGCGCCCCGCACGTCGACTTGCCCGACTGCCCGGGGCACTGCTGCGGCGCGACGCCATCGGGGCATGGACCGGCGCCCAGCGGCGGCGCCGCGTCCACCACGCAGCGCCCCGCCAGCCGCGAGATCCGGCCGGCCGCGTCGACGCGCCGGATCACCTGGTTGGCCTGATCCATCACCAGCAGCTCGCCGCTGGGTGCAAAGACCAGGCTCGCCGGGAGGTCGAGCGAGGCGGTCAGGGCCGCGCCGCCGTCGCCGAAGTAGGCGCGGCGTCCATCGCCGCACTGCTCCTGGATCTCGCCGGTGGCCTGATCGATGCTCAGCACCTTGCTGTTGTGCCAGGCCGCCACGTACAGCCGCCCGGCTGGATCGGCGATCAGCGAGGTGGGGTGATTGAGATCGGAGTTGGTCGGATCATCGAGCGTCCCGCCCAGCTCACCGCGCCCCGCGACGTGGCGGATCGTGCCGTCGGGCTCGAGCTTGCGGATGCGGTGGTTGTTCCAGTCGATGATGTAGAGCAGGTCGCCCAGGTGCAGGGTGTCCTGCGGCAACGAGAGCTGCGCCTCGAGGGCCGGCCCATCGTCACCTCGGTACCCACTCTTGCCCTCGCCAGCGATCGTGCAGATGCGGCCGACCACCGAGCCGTCGCACGGCGGCGCGCCATCGCCGCCACACGCCGCCGCCAGGAGCGTCAGCAGTCCGATGGATTGAACCTTCATTGTTTCACCTTCAAGATCCGGCTGTTGATGGTGTCGCAGACGTACAGATCGCCGGCAGGATCAAACTCGATCCCGAACGGCCGACGGAGCGTGACCTCGGTGGCCAGCGCCCCCTCGTCGTCGGTCAAGCCGAGCTGCCCGGTGCCGACGACCGTGCGGATGATCCCGGTGTCCAGGTCCATCGCGCGAATGACGCTGTTGTCGGTGTCGGCGATGTAGAGCTGGCCATCCGGTCCGATCTCCAGATCCCGCGGTGCGTTCAGCTTGGCCAGGCGCGCCTGGCCGCCATCTCCATCGAGCCCCGCCGCGCCGCTGCCGGCGACGGTGTCGATGACCCCGGTCGCCAGATCGACCGCGCGCACGCGGTGGCTCAGCGTGTCAGCGATGAACAGCTTGCCGCGCGCCAGCGCCAGGCCGCCGGAGGGCTCCGGGTTCGAGCCGGCCTCGAAGTTGAGCCGCGCGGCCAGCGCCGATCCGCCGTCGCCGCTGTCGCCTTGCTGGCCGACCCCGGCGATGGTGGTGATGATCCCGGTCGCGCGCGTGATCTTGCAGACGCGGAAGTTCTGCTGATCGAGCACGTACAGGTTGCCCTCGCCGTCGCGCTCCAGCGCCTTGGGCTGCTTGAACGTCGCCCGGCTCGCGTCCATCCCGTCGCCGAAGAAGCCCGGCCCGCCGCCCGCCAAGATCCGCACAGTGCCGGTCACCGGATCGACCTCGCGCAGCTTGTGGTTGTGCCAGGCCATCACCAGCACCTTGCCGTCGTCGGTCTGCACCAGATCGGTCGGGTGGTTGAGCTGGACCTCCAGCCCCGGCGCGCCGGCGGGCCCAAGCTCCGCGTCCCCGGGTGTGCCGTCACCCGGGAACACCGGATCGTTCCAGCCCACCACGCTCGCCACCTTGCCGTCGCGCAGGATGCGCCGCACCAGGTGGTTGTTCCAGTCGATGAACCACACGGTGCCATCGGCCGCGAACGAAAGATCCATCGTCCAGTACAGCTCGGTGTCGAGGCGATGTCGACCTTCGCCGTTGTAGCCGGTCACGCCCGGCACCCCGACGAAGGTGCAGGCGTGACCTGGAACATCGCAGGCCGCCTCCGGCTCGTCGTCGCCGCAGCCGCCCAGAAACACCGCAAGCAGGAACAAGGGTAGTCTTCTCAAAGGGTCCTCCTGCTCCAGCAGTAGCGCGCGCCGCCAGCCGGCAATGCTCACACCTGAGCATTGCCCGCTCACGATGAGCGGCGCCGCGCGAAGTCGCGACGCGCGAAGGCCGCGCTCGCGCGAAGGCCGCGCCGGGCGATCACCCGACGCTGGCCGCGAGCGCCGATCCCTTCCGCCTCACACTCACGCCACCGATGCTGCGCCGCCGGCGCGCTCTCTGCGCGGGCGCCAGCGGGCGCTATCGGCGCTATCGGCGCTGCCCCAGAGGGCGCGCGCCCTCCGAGCTACGCCCGGCTTGTCCGCATCGCCTTCATCACCTTCGTCGCCCGCTTCGACAGCCGGTCATAGTCCTTCGAGCCCACCGGGAACATCGCGACCTTGCCGTCTGGATCGAAGTGAAACCCCCAGCCGTACCGGCGAGCCAAGGGCGAGGTGCGGAGACACGGTTGCTCCTTCTCGAAGAAGTCCTCGCGGAGCTTCTTGCCCTTCGACTTGAGCTCTGCGGCGGTGATGCCCTTGTGCAAGACGTGTGTCTTGAACAGCACATCTTCCTGCGTGTACTCGTAAGGATGACCGAGCAGCAGCTCGTACTGGATGACGGCGACGGTCTTCTTGCCGCCCTTCTCTTGCGGTGCGACTCCCTCGCTGGCAGGGCAATCATCGGCGACAGCAATAAACGAATCGATGTAGTTCACGTCTCTTCCTCCTGCCATACAAAGGGCTAGTTCAACGCTGGTCTCGGGTGGCATCGCACGAACCGACCGTACGCTAACACGAGTACGCAGGTGGCTCAATTCTGAGCAGTGCGTTGCGCGCAGGGCTGTTACCTGTGCCTGTAGTCATGAACTCCGCAGTCCTCGCCGAAGAGCTCCGCTGTCGCATCCTCGTACTCCACACGGACTTCGTGCTACGGTACCACCACGTTCATGACACCAGCTTGATGCCTGGTGTGGTGTTCGCAGAGCTGGTGCAGCGCGTCTTGCTGGCTCGCGGCGTCGACACCGCCAGGCTCCAGCTCCGCGATCTCCTCTTCCATCAGGCGATCGCCACCGCGGATGGGCTCGATCGCGAGGTCGTCATCACCATCAAGGGCGAGCAGGTCTCGGCAGAGAGCCGCGCGGTCCGCTCCGGAGCGCCCGAGGGGCCGTGGCAGCCCAACCTGTCCGCGCGCCTGGTGGCGGCCGCCGCCCCACCGGCGCGGCGGCTCGACCTCGCGGCCATCAAGGCCCGCGCGACGACCCGCCGCGACATGGCGGAGCTCTACGCGCAGGCCCGCGCCGAGCACATCGTGCATGGCGCGGCCATGCGCTGCCAGGGCGAGCTGTTCGTCGGCGATGACGAGCTGCTGGCGGAGCTCGAGCTCGAGCCGGCCGGGCGCGAGTACGAGGGCGACTTTCAGCTCCACCCCGCGGCGCTCGACGCCTCCACGCTCGTCGCCTTCGCCCGCACGCCGCTGCTCGACGCGCCGTTCATCCCCATCTCGGTGACGTCGTTCCGCGCGGTGGCCGCGCTGCGCGGCCGCTTCTACGTCCACGTCCCGCAGGTCGAGCAGGTGGCCTCGTCCGCGGACGTGATGCACAACAGCTATGGCATCTACGACGCCGACGGCACGCTGGTGGCCCAGCTCGAGCGGCTGACCTGCAAGCGCATCCGCCTGGCGCGGTCGATCACGCAGCTCGTGCGCAGCCCCGCCGAGCTCGCCGAGCCCGCCGCCGAGCCCAGTGCCGACCTCCTCGCCGAGCCCGCCGCCGAGCCCGCTGCCAGGGCGCCCGCGCTCGGCGCGAAGGCGACCGGGTCCGCGCGGCCCGACGCGCTCGCGACCCAGCTCCGCGAGCTGGTGGCCCGGGCGCTCGGCGTGCCCGCCGAGCAGGTGAGCGCCACGCGCGGCTTCTACGATCAAGGGCTCGACTCCGCGGCCATGCTCCGGCTCAGCCGCGAGCTCGAGCCGCTGGTCGGAGCGACGCTCTACCCGACCCTGCTCTTTGAGTTCAGCAACCTCGACGCGCTGGCCAAGCACCTGCGCGAGCACTACGGCGCCGTCGGCCAGGACGCCCCTGCGCCGGCTGGCCCGCCGGGGCCGGCGATCAGCGCCTTTCGCCGTCGCTGGCACGCCTGCGGCGGCGCGCTCGCGGGCCCGCCACGCTCGCAGCCCATCGCGCTCGTCGGCGGCGGCGCCGGCTCGCGTGCCGAGCTGGCGCGGTCCCTGACCGCGCGCGGCTACCAGGTCGTCCAGGATGGACAGGATGGACAGGCCGGCCCGGCCGCGGCGCTGCAGGTGGTGCTAGGCCAAGAGCCGGCGCGCGCGTACGAAGCGCTGCGCGCCGCCGCCGCCGCCGCGCTGGCGCAGCGCCCGACCCGGCCGGTCCAGCTCGTGTTCGCCGCTGCCGCGGAGCCGCTGCCACACGAGTACGCCGCGGTGGCCGCCGCCGCACGCACGATCTCCGCGGAGACCCCGGTCCTGCGCTGCCGCACCGTGCTCGCCGACGAGCACAGCGATCTGGCCGAGGTCCTGATCCGGGAGCTCGGCGCCGCGGATCTGGCACCAGAGGTCAGGTACCGGCGCGGGCGCCGCGAGGTGCCGCGCCTCGAGGCGTTCGATCTTCCATCGGTCGGCGCCGGGGTGATCAAGGAGCGCGGCGTCTACCTCATCACCGGCGGCGCGGGTGGGCTCGGCTCGACGTTGGCGGAGCACCTGGCTTCCGCGCATCGGGCGCGCCTGGTCCTGGTGGGCCGTCGCGATCACGCCGCCGAGATCGCGCGCCAGGCCGACCGCTGGCGTGACAGCGGCGCCGAGATGATCTACGTGCGCGCCGACGTCGCCGAGCCAGACCAGGCCGCGCGCGCGGTCGCCGAGGCGCGCCGGCGCTTCGGGCGCCTCGACGGCGTGTTCCACCTCGCGGGCGTGGTGCGCGACTCGCTGTTCTTCCGCAAGGACCCAGCGGAGGTCGCGCAGGTCCTCGCCCCCAAGCTCCCTGGCGCGGTGAACCTCGATCGCGCCACCGCCGGGGACGCGCTGGACCTGTTTGTCCTGTTCTCGTCGCTGTCGGCCGCGATCCCGAACCTCGGGCAGAGCGACTACGCCTACGCCAACGCCGCGCTCGACAGCTTCGCGGCCTGGCGCCGCGCCGCGCGCCCAGGCGTGACCGTCTCGATCGCGTGGCCGTACTGGGCCGAAGGCGGCATGCAGGTGCCCGCCGCGGAGCTCGCGCGCACGCAGGCGACGCTCGGCCTCGCGCCGATGCCCACCGCCGCGGCGCTGGCCGCGCTCGAGCCAGCGCTGTCCTGCGGCGAGGCCCAGGTGGTGATGACCTACGGCGCACCGAGCGCGCTCGCCGGCCTCCTGTCCGAGACCGCGCCACCGCCGCTCGACGGCGCGGAGCCCGCGCTCCGCAGCGAGCCGGGCGACAGGTTGCGCAGCATCGCGAGCGCCACGCGGAGCACGGCCGGACGCGACCTGCCAGCGCGCGACCTGCCGGCAACCGACTTGCGGGCGCCCACCGCGGCGCAGGTCGGCGTCGAGGACATCGCGATCATCGGCGCCGCCTGCCGCTTCCCGCAGGCAGACGACCTGCCGACGTTCTGGCGAAACCTGGCCGCCGGCCATGACGCGGTGACCGAGGTGCCAGGAGATCGGTGGCGCCACGACGACATCTACGATCCGACGCGCGGCAAGCCGGGCAAGACCTACGGCAAGCGCGGCGCGTTCTTGTCGCACATCGATCGCTTCGCCCCCTCCTTCTTCTCGATCTCGCGGCGCGACGCCGAGCGCATGGACCCGCAGGAGCGGCTGTTCTTGCAGACCGCGTGGCGCGCGCTCGAGGACGCCGGCCATACCCCGGAGTCGCTGGTGGACGAGCAGGTCGGCGTGTTCGCCGCGGTGATGTGGAGCCACTACCAGCTCCTGCAAGAGGACGGCGTCGCGCCGACGGCCCTTCACTCCTCGGTCGCCAACCGCGTGTCGTACGCGCTGGGCCTGTCGGGCCCGAGCCTGGCGGTGGACACCGCGTGCTCCTCGTCGCTGGTCGCGCTGCACCTCGCGCTGGAGAGCCTGCGCGCCGGCGACGCCACCATGGCGCTGGTCGGCGGCGTCAACCTGATGGTGCATCCGCAGAAGTACCTGCAGCTCGCCGCGGATCAGTTCCTCTCCGACGACGGGCTGTGCCGCGCCTTCGGGCGAGGCGGCACCGGCTACGTGCCCGGCGAGGGCTGCGGCGTGCTGGTGCTAAAGCCGCTGGCGCGCGCCCTGGCGAGCGGCGACCACATCGAGGCGATCATCAAGAGCTCCGCGGTCAACCACGGGGGCCGCACCAGCGGCTACACGGTGCCGGATCCTGCTAGCCAGGGCGCCCTGATCCGCGAGGCGATCCGTCGCGCCGGCGTGCCCTCCTCCACCATCACGTACATCGAGGCGCACGGCACCGGCACCTCGCTGGGCGATCCGATCGAGCTCGAGGGTCTGCGCCGCGCGTTCGACGACGCGGGGCTGCCGCGCGGCGCGATCGCCGTCGGCTCGGTCAAGTCGAACATCGGCCACCTCGAGAGCGCCGCCGGCATGGCCGGCTTGATGAAGGTGCTGCTGCAGATGCGGCACCGCACGCTGGTGCCCTCGCTGCACGCCGAGGACCTCAACCCGAACATCGACTTCGCGGCGTCGCCGTTCCACGTCCAGCGCGCGCTGGCGCCGTGGCGAGCCAGCGGCGCGCGGCCCCTGCGCGCCGGGGTGAGCGCCTTTGGCGCTGGCGGCACCAACGCGCACGTCATCCTCGAGAGCCCGCCTTCGCGCGCCGACGACGACGAGCCAGCGCGAGCGCCGGAGCTGGTGCTCTTGTCGGCGCCGGAGCCCGCGCTCCTGCGCGAGCTCGCCAGCGCGCTGGCCGGCCTGCTCGCCGAGCAGCTCGCCGGGCAGTCCGCCGGGCAGGCCACCTCCACGCCCGACGATCCGACGACGTCGGCGCTGGGCGTCGCGGTGGCCGCGCACCTGGGGCTGGCGGCGCGAGATCTCGACCCAGACGCCACGCTGGCCGAGCTCGGGCTCGCCGCAGCAGACGTTCGCGCGCTGGCGGCGGGGCCTGGCGGCGCCGCGCTCGCGACCCGCCCGGCGCTGGCCGCGCTGCAGTCGTCGCTGCGCGCGCTGGCCGCGCCCGCCGCGCCCGCCGCCAGCGCCAGCGGCGCCAGCGACGCCAGCGACGCCAGCGACGCGCGCGCGCCTGGCTGGCCGGCCCTTCGGCTCGCTGATCTCGCGTTCACGCTGCGCGTCGGTCGCCGCGCCTTCGCCGCTCGGCTCGCGCTGGTGGTCACAGACCTCGGCGCCCTGCATGACGCCCTGCGGGCCTTCCTCGCCACGGGTCAGCCAGGTCCAGCGGGCTTCCTCGGCAGCGCCCCCGCGGAGGCCGCGCCGGACCCCACCTGCCTCGCGCTGTTCGATCAGGGACAGCTCGCGGAGGTCGCGCGGCGCTGGGCGACCGGCGCGTCGGTTGACTGGAGCGCGGCCAGGCCGGCGCCTGGCGTGCGACGAGTGAGCCTGCCCACCACGCCGCTGCCCGAAGAGCGGTGCTGGCTGGGACAGTGGCGCGCCAAGGCTGCGCCCGACAGCGCCGCGCGCGCGGCGACCGCAGCCACGAGCTCGCCTGCGGACGCGGCGCCTCGGACCGCGCCGCAGGCGAGCGCGCCCATCGAGCGCCTTGGCGTGGTCGAGCTGCAGGTCGTCGAGCCGGGGATCGCCCTGGTGACCATGCGCGACGACGCCAACCGCAACGTCTTCACCGACGAGCTGCTGCACGGCCTCGAGCAGGCCATGGCCGCCATCGCCCGGCGGCCGGACATCAAGGCGGTGGTCCTCACCGGGACCGACCAGAACTTCTGCAACGGCGGCACCTCGCAGGCGCTCGCCGAGCTGGCCGCGCAGCGCGCGAGCTTCACCGAGGCCGTCTTCGTCTACGAAGGGCTGCTGCGCTGCGACCGTCCGGTGATCGCGGCGATCCGCGGCCGCGCCTCGGGCGGCGGCCTGGCCTTTGGCCTGTACGCCGACGTGGTGGTGATGTCCCGCGCTGGCACGTTCACCGCCAACTTCCTGCGCTTTGGCTTCACGCCCGGCATGGGCGCGAGCTACGTGCTCGAGCATCGCTTCGGCACCTCGCTGGCGGCCGAGATGCTGCTGACGGCTCGCAGCTACCGCGGAGAGGACCTCGAGCGCCGAGGCGCGCAGGTCCTGTTCGAGGCGCCAGAGCAGGTCCTCCCGTCCGCGCTGGCGCTGGCGCGCGCCATCTCCACCTTGCCCACCGAGGCCACGCGCACGCTCAAGCAAGAGTTCGCGCGACGCTCGCTCGCCAGGCTCTCCGAGATCATCCCCGCCGAGGTGGCGATGCATGAGCGGGTGCTCGGCGCGTCCGCGGTGGAGCGGGTTCGCCAGACCTTCCCGACGCAGGCCGCCGCGACGAAGGCGAGCCCGCCGACGCGAGCAGCGCAGGCCGCGCCTGCGCTCGAGGCCGCGCCTGCGCTCGAGGCCGCGCCTGCGCTCGAGGCCGCGCCTGCGCTCGAGGTTGCGCCAGAGATCGAGGCCGCGCCCTTCGAGCGCGCCGCCGTCATCGAGAGCATCGAGCTGAGCCTTTGCGCCTTGCTCTACCTGCAGCGCCACGAGCTCCGCCACGATCGCACCTTCAGCGATCTGGGCCTCGACTCGCTGGGAGCGGTGGAGATCGTCCGCAACCTCAACCAGGCCTTTGGCACCACGCTCGACTCCGTGGCGGTGTACGACGCGCCGACGGTGCCGCAGCTCGCGGACCGCGTCCTGCAACAGAGCCCGCGCCGCGCAGCCGTCGCCAGCCCGATCGCAACGCCGGCCCCGACCGCAACGCCGGCCCCGATGCCGACGCCAGCTCCGGCGCCGCCTGCGACGCCAGCTCCGGCGCCAGCCGCCGCGCCGACGCTCGCCGCCGCGCCGACGCCCGGGCGCGCCACAGCCTCCGCACAGGCCGCCGCCGCGCCGGGAGCTCCCGTTGCCTCGCGCAGCACCAAGCCTGCGCTGGTCCTGCGCGTCCCCGCCGCCAGCGCGCCGCGCCCTGGCACCGACCGCCAGAGCCCACCGTCGACGACGCAGCCTGGCGAGCCACCGCGGCGAGAGGCGCGCCCGACCGCCGAGCCGCGCTCCGCTGCCGATCCCCGCCCGGCGACAGCTCCGCGCTCCGCTGCCGATCCGCGCTCCGCGGCCGATCCACGCTCCGCCGATCCACGCTCCGCGGCCATCGCTGTCGTCGGCATGGCGGGGCGCTTCCCCGACGCTCCTGACCTGCCGACCTGGTGGCGAAACCTGACCGCCGGGCGCAGCGCGATCCGCGAGGTCCCCAAGGAGCGCTGGGACGTGGCGAGCGTGTTTGCGCCGCAGCCGGCGAAGGAGGGCAAGACCTACAGCCGCTGGGCCGCGATGTTGACGGACGTCGATCGCTTCGACCACCGCTTCTTCAACCTGTCGCCGCGCGAGGCCGAGGAGATCGATCCGCAGCAGCGCCTGTTTCTGCGCGAGGCCTGGAACGCGCTCGAGCACGCGGGGCACGCCGGCCGCACCGTCGAGGGGCGCCGCTGTGGCGTCTTCGTCGGCTGCGCCCAGGGCGACTACGCGCGGCTGCTGGAAGAAGGGGGGCGCGGCGACACCGGCCAGGCCTTCCTTGGCAACGCCACCTCCATCCTGGCCGCCCGCATCGCGTACTTCCTCGATCTGCACGGCCCCACGGTCGCGATCGACACCGCGTGTTCGTCGTCGCTCGTCGCCGTCCACCTGGCCTGTCAGAGCCTGCGCGGCGGCGACGTGGACCTGGCGCTGGCCGGCGGCGTGGCGCTCATGGTGACGCCCTCGCTGCAGGTCCGCTCGAGCCAGGTCGGGATGCTCTCTCCCACCGGCACCAGCGCGCCGTTCTCGGCCAGCGCCGACGGCATCGTCCTGGGCGAGGGCGTGGGCGTGGTGGTGCTAAAGCGCCTCGAAGACGCGGAGCGCGACGGCGACCGCGTCTACGGCGTGATCGTGGGCTCGGGCATCAACGGCGACGGCAAGACCAACGGCATCACCGCGCCGAGCGCGACCGCGCAGGCCGCGCTGCTGCGCCGGGTCTACGCCGAGGCTGGCGTGTCGCCGCGAGACCTCTCGTACATCGAGACGCACGGCACCGGCACCTCGCTCGGCGATCCGATCGAGTTCAAGGCCCTGCGCGAGGTATACGAGGAGGCCGCGACCGCGCGCGGCTCGGTGGCGCTGGGCTCGGTCAAGGGCAACATCGGCCACACCACCATGACCGCCGGCATCGCGGGTCTGCTCAAGGTGCTGCTGTGCCTGGAGCACGAGCAGCTCCCGCCGACCGCCGGCTTCACCACCGCCAACCCCAAGGTCGACTTCGCGACCAGCCCGTTCTCCATGACCGACCGGCTGCGAAGCTGGCCGTCCAGCGGGGCGCGCCTGGCCGCGGTCTCGAGCTTTGGCTTCAGCGGCACCAACTGCCACCTCGTCGTCAAGGAGTCACCCATGCCGCGCGCTCGGCACACCGCCGGCCCGGAGCTCATTCCGATCTCGGCCCGCTCCGAGGCAGAGCTGGTCGCGTCGATGCGGCGGCTCGCCTCCAGCGTGCCGCCGGGCGCGTCCTTGCTCGACGTCGCCTTCACGCTGGCCACCGGGCGCCGGCACATGGCGGCCCGCGCCGCCATCCTCGCCGAGGATCTGGAAGATCTGCGCGACAAGCTGCTGGCGCTGGCCAGCGGCCATCCGCTGCCCGGGTGCTGGCTCGGCGTGGCCCGCCGCGCCGGCGACGACCAGCCCGCGCCCGCGCGCGACGCGCAGCCAAGCGAGCTCGCCGTGGCCTACGTCGCGGGCGCAGACCTCGACTTCGGCGCGCGCTTCGAGGGCCGCGGCGCTCGCCGCCTGGCGCTCGCGACCTATCCCTTCGCGGAGGTCGCGCACTGGGCCGCCCCCGCGCGCGTCGCGGCCGCCGCGGCCGAGGTCTCCGTCGCTCGAGCCGCCGACACCAGCGTCACGACCGCAGTCCCGGCCGCAGTCTCGGCCGACGTCTCGGCCGCGGCGCCAACCGAAGTCTCGGCCGCGGCGCCAACCACAGTCCCGGCCGCGATCTCGGCCGCGGCGCCGGCGCCGCGCGCGACAAACGGCGCGCGGGTGCTTCGCCCCGACGAGCCCATGGTCGCGGATCACCAGGTCGGCGGCAGCCGCGTCGTCGCCGGCGCGGTCTCGATCGAGCTGGTGATCGAAGAGGCCGAGCGCCGCGGCATGACGCTCCCGCTTCGCGTCGAGCGCGCGCGCTGGCTGCGCCCGGTGGTGGTGGAGGAGCCCACCGAGCTCGCGCTCGAGCTGACCGATGGCAAGTACCGCGTCGGCACCGCCGCCGCGCCCAGCGCGACCGGCTTGCTCACGCCGTGCTCGAGCGCGCCGCCCAGGCTCGACCTCACCGCGCTCGCGGCGCGTTGCTCGCAGCGCGTCGATCTCGCCGCGCTGTATCGCTCGTTTGACGCCGCCGGGCTGTGCTACGGCCCGACCTTCCGCCTGCTCCGCGCTGCAGCGGTGGGAGCCGGCGAGGTGCTGGCCACGCTCGCCGCCGGCAGCCGCGCCTGGCCCACCGTCGCCGCCGAGGTGCTCGACGCTGGCTTCCAGGCGGTCGCCGCGCTGCTCGATCTCGCGGACACCACGCCGCTTGTGCCCGTGGGCGTCCGCGCGCTGGAGGTGCATGGCGCGCTGGTCGACGCGCGGCACGCCTTCGCGCGCCGCATCGACGCGCACCAGTATGACGTCGACCTGACGGACAGCGACGGGCGCGTCCTTCTGCGGGTCACCGGCCTGATGCTTCGGCCGATGCTCCGGCCGATGGGCCGATGGGCGCGCGGGCGCCGCAGGTCTTCGCCCCCACCTGGTCCGCCGCGCGCCCGAGTGAGCCGCTGGCCGACCGCCACGCGCGCACGTTGGTCGTCCATCACGCCAGCGCGCGCGCCCTCGCCGACGCGCTGCGCGACACCCTCGGCGCCGCCACCCAGCTCGTGGCGCTGCCCGCCAGCGGCGCGTGGGCGCTGCCGGCGCTTGGCGGCGTCACCCAGCTCATGTTCCTGGCCAGCCAGCCAGATCCGCGTGACGACCAGCGTGACGACCAGCGTGGCGTCCCCTCGGTCGACGCGCCAGCAACCCTGCGGCCCACCGCGCAGGACGCCCAGCGCCTCTTCGAGCTGGTCAAGCAGCTCCTCGCCAGCGGCGCGCCTCACGACGGCCTGGTCATCAAGGTGGTGACCCGCGGCGCCGCCGACGTCGAGCGCGACGCGCCCGTCTACCCACAAGCCGCCGCGCTCTTTGGCCTGGCGCGCACCTTGGCCACCGAGCACCCGCGGTGGCGCACCACGTGCATCGACCTGCCGTACACCTCGCGCCTCGTCGAGGATTGCGCGCAGCTCTGCGCCGAGCGCAGCGGCGAGCGGATGATCGCGCTGCGCGGCGGACGTCGCCTCGTGCGCACCTTCGAGCCCGTGACCTCGGCGCCTCGGCCAGGTCGCGGCTTCCGGCGCGACGGCGTGTACGTCATCCTCGGCGGCGCTGGGGGCCTCGGCTTCGCGTTCAGCCGGCACCTCGCCACGCGCTATCAGGCTCGCCTGGTGTGGCTTGGCCGCAGGCCCGCAGATGACCAGGTGCGCGACCGCGTCGACGCGATCCGCCGCGCCGGCGGCCAGGCGCTCTACCTGCAAGCCGACGCCTCCGACGAGGCCGCCTTGCGCCGCGCCGTCGCCGCCGCGCGCCAGCACTTCGGCGTGATCCACGGCGTCATCCACAGCGCCGCCGTGCTGCGCGATCGCACGCTCGCCAACATGACCTCGGCGGATCTCGACGAGGTGCTGGCCTCCAAGCTCGCCGGCTCCGTCCACCTGCACGCCGCGCTGGCCGACCAGCCGCTCGACCTGGCGCTGTTCTTCTCCTCGGCGGCGTCGTTCGTCGACTCGGCAGGCCAGGGCAACTACGCCGCCGCCAGCACCTTCGAGGATGCGTACGCCGCCGCGCTGCGACGCGCTGGCGTCCCCACCATGGTGGTCAACTGGGGCTACTGGGGCAGCATCGGCGCGGTGGCCGACGATCACCACCGCGCCTTGCTGGCGGCCGATGGCGTCGGCTCGCTCGAGCCAGAGACCGCGTTCATGGCGCTCGAGCGCGCGCTCGGCCTCGAGCAGGTGCTGATCCTCGACGCCACGCCCAGGGGGCTGGCCCACTTCGGCATCGGCGCTGGCGACCAAGCGGCGCCCACCGCGCCAGCGGCCCCCGCGCGCTCGATCCGCGCGGCGGCCGACGCGACGCCTCCGGGCGAGGCGCCCGCCAGCCGACCGACCGACGCGACCACCGGCGGCGCGGCCACCGGCGCCACTGGCGGCGCCAACGTCGACGCCACCGTCGACGACGCGCTGGCCTACGTCCGCCGCGTCTTCGCCGAGGTCCTCCGGCACGACGAGGCCGAGCTCCTCGAGGACAGCACCTTCGAGAACTTCGGCGTCGACTCGGTGATGGGCGGCCGGATCATCGGCCGCCTGAGCCAGGACCTGGGGCCGCTGCCGGCGACGCTCTTGTTCGAAGAGATGACGCTCGCGAAGCTCGCCGAGCGCCTGCTCGCTGATCACCCCGACGAGCTCGCCGCCATCACCGCGCCCAGCGCGCCGGTCGCGCAGGTCGCGCCGGTCGCGCAGGTCGCGCCGGTCGCGCAGGTTGCACAGACCGGGCAGCCCGAGCCCGCCGCCGCCGTCGAGCCACCGCCGTCGGCGCCGTCGGCGCCGTCAGCGCCGTCAGCGACGTCAGCGACGTCAGCGACGCCAGCGACGTCAGCGCCGTCAGCGACGTCAGCGTCAGCGATCTCGCCCGACCTCGCCGACGATCGCGACGGCATCGCCGTCATCGCCGTCGCGGGCCGCTACCCCGGCGCCAGCGACCTCTCCGCCTTCTGGCGCAACCTGGCGGGAGGCATGTCGAGCATCCGCGAGGTGCCCGCTGACCGCTGGCGCTGGCAAGACGCCATCGACGCGCGCCAAGGTCCGCAGGCCTGGCAGCGCTGGGGCGGCTTCCTCGACGGCGTCGACCAGTTCGAGCCGGAGCTCTTCGGCGTGCTCCCGGTGGACGCCGCCAACATCGATCCGCAGGAGCGCCTGTTCCTCGAGACCACCTGGGCGTTGCTCGAGGAGGCGGGATACCTGGGCCCCTCGCACGAGCCCCAGACCGGCGTGTTCGCCGGCCTGATGTACGGCACCTACGGCGAGATGGCGGCGCAGTCCTGGCCGCTGGGCGAGCTGTCCGGCGCGCACTCCGCGTACTGGTCGGTCGCCAACCGGGTCTCTTACACCTTCGATCTACAAGGCCCGAGCTTCGCCGTGGACTCCGCGTGCTCGTCGTCCTTGACCGCGGTCCAGCTCGCTTGCGAGGCCCTGCGTCGCGGCGACTGCAAGATGGCGATCGCCGGCGGCGTCAACCTGGTCTTGCACCCCGCGCACCTGGCCTCGCTGGGCGCGCGCCACATGCTCGCGCCCGACGGCGCCTGCAAGGCCTTCGACGCGGCAGCCGACGGGTACGTGCCGGGCGAGGGGGTTGGCGCGGTGCTGCTCAAGCCGCTGCGCGCCGCGGTCGCCGACGGCGACTCGATCTGGGCCGTCATCAAGGGTGGCGCGCTCAACGCCGGTGGCAAGACCAGCGGCTACACCGTGCCCAACCCCAACGCGCAGGCCGCGCTCATCGAGCGCGCGCTCGAGCGCGCCGCGGTGAGCCCGCGCTCGCTGTCGTACGTCGAGGCGCACGGCACCGGCACCTCGCTGGGCGATCCCATCGAGCTCGCCGCGCTGGCCAAGGCGCTCGGCGCCGGAGACCCCGACGAGCCGTGGAGCTGCGCCTTTGGCTCGGTCAAGTCGAACCTCGGGCACCTCGAGGGCGCGGCCGGCATCGCCGCGCTCACCAAGGTGCTGCTGCAGCTCCGTCATCAGCAGCTCGCGCCGACGATCCACCTCGACACGCTCAACCCCAAGATCGATCTCCGCGGCACGCCGCTGGCGCCCGTGCGGGCGCTGGCGCCGTGGCGCCCCATCGGCGGGCTGCGCCGCGCCGGCGTCAGCTCGTTCGGCGCCGGCGGCGCCAACGTCCACCTGGTGGTCGAAGAATGGACGGGCACCTTGCCTCCTCGTGTTCCAGCGCTGCGCGAGCAGCTCTTCGTGCTGTCAGCGCCCTCCGCCGAGCGGCTCGCCGCGTACGCCGCCAAGGTCGCCACCTCCCTGACCACGCCGACGCCAGGCCAGAGCCTGGCCGATCTCGCGTACACGAGCCAGCTCGGCCGACGCGTGTTCGAACACCGGCTGGCGGTGGCGGCCACCACGATCGAACAGCTCGCCAGCGCGCTGCGACAGCCGGCCTCGGCGCCGCCGCCGGTAGATCCGACGCTGCGCGCGCTCGCCGACAAGTGGCTCTCGCGCGGTCGGGTGGACTGGCGTCAGCTCTGGCCCAGCGCAGCGCGTCGCGTGGCGTTCCCTGGTCTGCCGCTCTCCCGCCGCCGCTTCTGGCTGACGGCGCCGAAGGCGACGACGACGAGCGCGTCGACCCCGGCGTCGATTCATGCGTCGATTCATGCGTCGGGCCATGCGTCGATTCATGCGTCGAGCTCCGTGCCGACGCCAGCGTGGCCGCTGCGCTACGAGCGGCTGGAGTGGGAGCCCGCCGCGCTGCGCGCGGACGCGCCGCAGCCGCGCCGGGTGCTCGTGCTCGGCGAGGACGCCGCGCTGCGCGCTGCGCTGGCCGCCAGCCTCGCCGCGCGTGGCTGCGAGCTGGTGAGCGCAAGCGCCGAGCCGCCGGGCGCGCCAGGCGCACCAGACGCGCTCGTCTATCTCGCCCGCGCCGCGACGTCCCCTGGCTCCGCGAACTCCGTCGCCACCGCCAGCTCGGTCGGCGCCTTCCACGCGGTGTTTGGCGCGGTCACCGAGCTGCGCCGCCGCTCCTCGGCGCCGCTGCGCCTGATGTGCGTCCACGTGGCGCCCGCCGGCCACGTCGATCCGGAACTCGCCGCCCTCCCCGGCCTCTTGCGGAGCCTTTGCCAGGAAGACCGCGCGCTGCGCGGCTCGTGCCTGACCCTCGAGCCGGCGCCCCTGCCCGCGCTCGCCGAGCGCATCGCCAACGAGCTGCGCTGCGACGACGGCGAGGCCGACGTGCAGTGGCGCGGCGACGCGCGCGGCGCGCTCCGGCTGCGCCCGTTTTTGGCCGGCGCTCCGGCCACCGACTACGTCGCTGGCGACGGCGCCTACCTCATCTCCGGCGGCGTCGGCGCGCTCGGCGTTCACTTCGCGCGCCTCCTGTGCGAGCGCGGCGCGGCCAAGGTGGTGCTGGTGGGACGCAGCGAGCTCGACGACACGCGCCGGGCCCATCTGGCGCGCCTGCAACACGGCACCACCGAGGTCACCTACGTGCGCGCGGACGTCACCCGCGCCGAGGACGTCGAGCGCGTCGTCGACGATCTCCGTCGATCCGGCGCCCCGCTGCGCGGCGTCCTCCACGCCGCCGGGGTCATCCGCGACGCGCGGGCGCTCGACAAGACGCCCGCGCAGCTCCTCGAGGTGCTTGGTCCCAAGATCGCCGGCGCGCTTCACCTCGACCGCGCCACCGCCACCGACCCGCTCGACTTCTTCGTGCTGTGCTCCTCCGTGGTCGCCCAGACCGGCAACCGCGGCCAGACCGACTACGCCTACGCCAACGCCTTCCTCGATGCGTTCGCGGCGGCGCGCGAGGCGCAGCGCAAGGCCGGCGCGCGCCGAGGGCGCAGCCTGTCCATCGGCTGGCCGCTGTGGCGAGACGGCGGCATGGCGGTGAGCGAGGCCACCGCCGCGCTCCTCGAGCGCCGCTGGGGCATGGCACCGCTCGACACCGCAGCCGGCCTGCACGCCTTCGAGGTGCTGCTCGCTGGCGATGAGCCGGCGGCGCAGGTCATCCAGGCCAGCGCCAACGCCAGCGCCAACTCCAGCGCCAACGCCAGCGCCAGCGCGCCTGCGCCGGCCGCGGTCGCCCAGCGCGCGCCGGCTGCGGCGCCTGCCGCCCCGGTCGCACCGGCGGCGCCTGTCGCCACGTCCACCACCGCCATCTCCGTCGAGGCGCAGCTCGCGGAGCTGGCCGCGGAGTTCCTGCTCATCGAGCCCGCGGCGGTGGACCTGCAGGCCTCGCTGCTCGATCTCGGCTTCGACTCGATCTCCATCTCCGAGCTGGTCGCGCGCATCAACTCGCGCCACGGCCTGGACCTGCAGGTCACCGTCGTGTTCCAGCACCCGACCCTGGCCGCGCTGGCGAGCCGGATCGCGGAGGCCACCGCCAGCGCGCCTGCGCCTGCGCCGACGCCCGAGGTCGCCGCCACGATCAGCTCGGACATCGCGATCATCGGCATGGCCGGCAAGATCGCCAGCGCCGGCGACCTCGAGGAGTTCTGGCGCAGCCTCGCCGCTGGCGAGCACCTGGTGCGGCCGGTCCCGCCCGAGCGCGCAGAGCTGTACGACGACCCGCGAACCCGCGCCATCTCGGCGGGGTTCGTGGACCGGATCGACGAGTTCGACGCCGAGCTGTTCGGCATCGCGCCGCGAGAAGCGCAGCTCATGGATCCGCAGCAGCGCCTGTTCCTGCAGGCCGTCTGGAGCGCCATCGGCGACGCCGGATACCGCCCGGCGGACCTGGCCTCGACGACGACCACCACCGGCGTCTTCGTCGGCGTGTCCACCTCCGACTACGACGACCTCATGACCCGCCGCGGCGTGCCCGTGCAAGCGCACACCGCCACCGGCGTGTCCCACGCCGTGCTCGCCAACCGCGTGTCGTATCGCTTCGACTTCCGCGGGCCAAGCGAGGCCATCGACACCGCGTGCTCGAGCTCGCTGGTGGCGGTCCACCGCGCGGTCCGCGCCCTGCGCGCGGGCGAGTGCGACGTGGCCATCGCTGGCGGCGTCAACGCGACGCTGACGCCCGGCCTGTACGTCGCCTTCCTGGAGTCCGGCATGCTGAGCCCGGCGGGGCGCTGCAAGACCTTCGACCGCGGCGCCGACGGCTACGTCCGCGGCGAGGGCGTCGGCGCGCTGGTGTGCAAGCGACTGGATCGAGCGATCGCCGACGGCGATCACGTCCACGCCATCATCCGCGGCAGCGCCGTGAACCACGGAGGTCGCTCGGCGTCGCTCACCGCGCCCAACCCCAACGCGCAGGCCGCGGTCCTGCGCGCGGCCTACGCCGACGCCCAGCTCGAGATGTCGAGCGTGTCGTATCTCGAGGCGCACGGCACCGGCACCCGGCTCGGCGATCCGGTCGAGATCGACGGCATCAAGCTGGCGCTCACCGGCCAGCGCCCGGCCGAGGCGATCGCGCTTGGCTCGGTGAAGACCAACGTCGGCCACCTCGAGTCCGCCGCGGGCGTCGCTGGCCTGTTCAAGGTCCTGCTGGCCATGCGCCACGGCAAGCTGCCCGCGCATCTCCACCTGGACCACATGAACCCGCTCATCGACCTCGAGGGCACGCCGCTGGTCATCCCGCGCAGCCTGCGGCCGTGGCCCGCCTCGCCGACCCGACGCGCCGGGGTGAGCTCCTTTGGCTTTGGCGGCAGCAACGCCCACGTCGTACTCGAGGACGCCCCGCCGCTGCCAGCGCGCAGCGGACGCGGGCCGCTGGTCTTCCCGCTGTCGGCGCCGACGCCGGAGCGCCTCGTCAGCTACGCGCGAGCGCTGGCGTCCCGGCTCGAGCAGGCGCCCGACCTGTCGCTGCACGCCGTCGCGTACGTCTTGCAGGTGGGCCGCGACGACGCCGAGCACCGCGCGGTCATCGTCACCGCAGATCACGCCACGCTGTGCGCGGCGCTGCGCTCGCTGACCGCTGGCGCCGCGCTCGGCCAGATCGACGACGACGCGGCCACCTGGCTGCGCGGCGGTCCGGTCGACTGGCGCACGCGCTGGCAGGCCACCCCGCGCCGGGTGCCGTTGCCCTCCTTCCCGCTGGCCAGCACGCGGTACTGGATTCCGCAGCTCGCCGCCGGCCCGTCGTCGACGACACAGCCGCCGTCCTCGACGCCCGCGCCCTCGCCGATCGCGGATCGCGCCGCGACGACGGCGCAGCCGACACCTGCGACCGCGCCGTCGACCGCGTCCGCGCGTGGCCAGGACGGCCCGTCGCTGGCCAGGGTGATCCGCGACCAGCTCGGCGCCATCTTGAGCCTCGATCCGGCCGCGATCGCCGGCGACCGCCGGTTCCAGACGATGGGCCTCGATTCGATCTTCGCGCTCGATCTGGCCGAGCGGCTCACCGAGGTGCTCGGCCAGCCGGTGCAGGCGACCTCGCTGTACGACCACGACACGGTCGACGCGCTGGCTCGCTTCCTGGCGTCTCCGGAATCGGCGCCCGAATCAGCGACCGAATCAGCGACCGAATCGGCGCCCGAAGCCGCGCCCGAAGCCGCGCCCGAAGCCGCGCCCGAAGCCGCGCCCGAAGCCGCGCTCGACGCGCACGCCGAGCCACGGACCGCCGCGCACTCCGAGCCGCCGACCGACACGGCGCCCAACGCGCACTCTGCCGCGCCCGCCGAAGACCTCGTCGCTTCGCCGGTCGAGGTGGTCACCAGCGTCCTCGCCGGCATCTTGCAGCGCCCGCTGCGCGCCGACCGCTCGTTCGTCGACAACGGCCTGTCCTCGCTCGACATGCTGCGCGCCATCGGCGAGCTCGAGCGCGGCCTCGGCGCCCTGCCCAAGGCGCTGCTCTTTGACTACCCAGACCTGCCCTCCCTCGCCGAGCACCTGTGCCAGACCTACGGCGTCGCGGCCGTCGCTGGCCTGCGCCTGGCCGCCGATCTGTCCACCTTGCCGCCGCCCACGGCCGGCCTCATCGTCGCCAAGCGCGACCTGTCGCGCGACCCAAGGGTTGACGCCGTGGTCGCCGAGCTGTCGCGCCGGCATGGGCTCGAGAGCGGGCTCGCCGGACGCGACATCGCGCCGACGCTGTTCCTCGATTCGCGCGAGTCCGGCTACCTCGAGTTCGCGCACAGCGGCGACAAGCTCCTGTGCTGGAGCTACACCGGCCCGGCCGAGGCCTTCGAGCGCGTGGTGTCCGAGCTGGCGAGCTACGCCGCCGCGCACTCGCTGCGCCTCAACGTGCTGTCGGCGGTGCCGCTGCGAGAGCTCGACTCGCGGCCGTTCACCGCCACGCCCTTTGGCGTGGTCCAGCACCTCACCGACCTGGCCGCGTTCTCGCTCGAGTCGCGCAAGATGAAGCGCCTGCGCAGCATGGTCAACCGCCTCGCCGACGCCGACGACTTCTCCGTCGTCGAGTACCAGGTCGGCGGCGACCGCGCCATCGACGCCCAGCTCGTGGAGCTGCTCGACGAGTGGACCGCCGGCCGCACCGCGGCCAACCCGTACATCACCAGCGTCCGCCGCGATCTGGAGCGCGGCGAGCTGGCGCGAGATCACCGCGTGTTCCTGACCCGCATCGCCGGCGCGCTGCAGGCGGTGGTGATCCTGACTCGCATGCAGGCCGAGCCCGGGTACCTGCTGGACGTCGAGTTCTACAAGGCCGACATGCCGCAGGGCTGCCTGGACCTCACCATGGTCCGGCTCATCGAGCGGCTGCGCGACGAGGGCACCAAGATCTTCAGCTTCGGCGTCACCTTCGGGGTCAAGGTCTGCGACTCGCCCAACGCCTCGCCCACCGCCGAGCGCGAGCTCGAGGAGCTGCGGGCCACCGGCGTGCTCCGCCGCGGCAACTACCAGTTCAAGAGCAAGTTCCGCCCCGAGGAGATCCCGGTGTATCTGTGTCAGCCAGCGTCGGACCCCACCAGCGTGTCGGACGTGATGCTGATGATCGGCAGCCCCGCCCCGACCGCGACGCCGACCCCGCAGCCGCCCGCACCACCCGCGCCGCCCGCGCCGCTTGGCCCCGAGCCCAGCGCACCGCCCAAGGCCCCGCCAGCGAGCGCGCGCCCGGCGACCCCGCCGCTGCCCGCGACCCCGCCGCTGCCCGCGACCCCGCCGCCAGCGCCGGCGAGCACGTCTGCGGTGCCCCTGGTGCGGCGGCCCTCGCGCGAGATCCAGGTCGATCTGCTCAGCGACTCCTGGGCCGAGCGCGAAGATCCGTGGATCACCGCGCGCATGCGCGAGCTCGCGACGCGCAGCGAGGGCGCCTCCGAGGTCATCGCCCAACCGTGGCTGCCGTTCCCCACCGTGATCCCGACGCAGAGCGGACGCGCAGCCGAGGCGCTCCTGTGCCGCGCCTTGCCGCTGCGGCGCGGCGTGGTGCTGCACAACGGCCTGTTCCCGACCTGGCGGTTCAGCCTGGCCGAGGCGCGGTTCACGCCCGTCGCGCTGGCCGGGCTCGACGCTGGCGTCCCCCTCGCGGAGTCGCTGCGGCTCGCGCTCGCCGCGCACGGCGCGGAGGTCTGCTGCGTCGTCCTCGAGCTGGCCAACAACGCCGAGGGCGGTCGCGCCCTGACGCGCGCCGACTTGCACCACGCGCGCCAGGCTGCCACCGCGGCGGCCGTGCCGCTGGTGCTCGACGCCACGCGGCTCCTCGAGAACTGCGTCGCCATCACCGACGACGAGGGCCCCGATCCCAGGGATCCCAGGGGGGGATCCCTGGGCCGTCGCCCACGAGCTGCTCTCGCTCGCCGACATCGCGACCTTCAGCTTGTCCAAGGACTGGGGCGTCAACTTCGGCGGCCTGGTGGTCAGCCGCCTGCCGGCGCTCGACGAGCGGCTGCTCCAGGAGGTCGAGCTCCGCGGCGTCGAGGTCGGGGTCACCGGCCGCCGCGTGCTGCAGACCGCGTTGACCGACCGCGACTGGGCGCTGACCCACGTTCGCCAGCGCATGGCCGCGGTGCGCGCGCTGTGGCAACCGCTGCAGACGCGCGGCGCCCCGGTGCCGGCCTGGGTCGGCGGCCACTGCACCCTCATCGACACCGCGCGGATCCCGCGCTTCGCGGGCCAGCCGGTCGAGGCGTTCCTCGACTGGGTCCATGAAGAGACGCAGATCCGGGGCGGCCGCCACCTCGCTGGCGACGCCTACCCGACGCGCCAGAGCTGCGCGCGCTTCGCCGTCCCGGTGGGGATGACCGTGGCCGCTGCAGCCGCCGCTGGCGCGCGCCTGGCCGCGCTGTTCGATGCGCCGGCGCCGTTGCCTGGCTGGTTCGCCGAGCAGCTCAGCCAGCTCGGCTCCACGCTCGCCGGCGACAAGTACGCGCCCTCTGACCAGAACCTCGAGGTCATCCGCGAGCTGGTCCCCAGCGCCACCTGCGAGATGGTGCAGCTTCCGGAAGGCGTGGCGGAGGTCTTCACCGTGGGTCAAGGCCAGCCGCTCGTGCTCATGCAGCCGTTCAACATCGGCGCTGGCATCTTCGCGGCGCAGATGGCCAAGCTTGCTGATCGCTTCCGGATCATCGTCGTCCACCAGCCCGGCGTCGGGCGCACCCGCGTCAAGGGCAACCTGAGCCTCGAGGGCATCGTGACCTTCCAGCTCCGCGTCCTCGAGAAGCTCGGGGTGGAGGGGCCCTACCACCTCGCCGGCGCGTCGGTGGGCGCGATCTTCGCCCAGTACTTCGCGATCCGGTTCCCCACCAGGACGCGCTCGCTCGCGCTGCTCGGCGGCTCCTACCGCTTCGCCAACCGCAAGGGGCAGATCGACCGCCTCGAGCAGGTGATCGCCGAGGACTTCGAAGCGATCCAGGCTGGCAGCGGCTCTGTCAGGGCGGCCGCGGAGCGCGAGCACATCACCAGGTTCTTGCTGCGCTGCGAGAGCATGGATCCTCAGACCGGGCTGCGCTACCTGGACCTGTTCTCCAAGGAGCCCGAGCTGGCGCCGCGCCTCGGCGAGATCACCGCGCCCACCTTGATCGTGCAAGGCCGGTGCGACTCGGTGGTCGGGGTCAAGACCGGGCACTTCCTGCACGGCGCGATCCCCAACTCCAGCTACCTCGAGCTCCCCGAGTCCGGCCACTTCGTGTGCGTCACCGACACGGACGCGGTCAACCAGGCGCTCGCCGAGCACCTGCGCCGCAACGGCAGCCAGTCATAGGTAGCTCTGCACGTGCTCGTCGAGCCGCTCCTCGTTGACCAGCAACGAGGCCCGCGACGGTCGCTCGATCAGCCCCGCCTCCTGGAAGCCCTTGAGAAAGTGGCCCACCCGGGACCGGGTGGTGCCGACGATCTCCGCCAGCTCCTCCTGGGTGATCCGCTCGTCGATCATGAGCCCACCGCCGCACGGCTTGCCCAGCTTGCGCGCGAGCCGCAAGATCGTCGCCGCCAGGCGGCCCTCGCTGTCGGCCGTCACGAAGTGCGACATCACCTGCTGCTGGTCCTGCAGCTTGGCGGCGAAGTACTGCAGCGTCTCTTCCACCAGCTTGTACCTGAAGATGATGTCCACGAAGTCGACGCGCGACACCGCGCGCAGCACGCACGGCGACATCGCCACCACCGACTCGGCGCGCTCGGTCGCCAGCAGCCCTGACTCTCCCACCATGTCGCCCTGCGAGCAGATGTCGAGCAAGCACTGCCTGGCGCTCCGCGACAGCAGCAGGACCTTCACGCACCCGCTCTCGATGAAGTAGATGTTGTGGTTCTCCGCGCCGCAGGTGTAGAGCGATTCGCCGGCGCCGAGCCGGCGCAGCACCGAGCACCTGGCGACGTGGCCATACAATCGCTGATACAGCCGACGATGATCGAAGGAACTCTCTGCACGGACTTCAGTCAACATACTCGGACTTCTCCATCTGCGACAAATGCCCTGACGAACACACGGCAAGCCGTGAACCCCGCGCGCTGGCGCGGGCCGATGCGGTGCTAAAAGACACGCCTCCCAGCTACGTGCCCCGCCGCACACACCGCCAACCTCCTCCCCGCCCTACCCCTGCCCTTCACGTTGGGCCATCTTCAGCCGGAGGCTGCGTGGCCGCAGGTCATTCCAAAGTTCCTTGATCTGCACCAGGCACTCCTGCCTCGTGCCTTGCCTTCCTGTTTCCTTCCATCCTGCGGGCCGCGCTCGATCCGCGGGCCACATAGAATATTGATCTTCATCGTTCACCACGACGAGATATATTTTTGCTTCTTTTTCAGCTTCCGTAGTCAAACACACCTCCAGTACTGCTTCGTTGAGGAGCCTCGCAAACGTCGAAATGGCGCCAGCGCAGGAGCGCGCCAGCTAGCGGCAAACGGCGGGCCAGTCGGGCAGCAGGCCCTCTCGCAAGGAGCCCACCGCGCGGCGAGACCCGCGTGATTTAAACCAGTGATTGAAGAACGTTACGCAGTCGCGACACCTGTCCCGACGCGCGACTGCGACGTCCCACGCCCCGCCCCGACCACCGTACCGGGATCACCTCCGGGGGCGGCGCGCAGCGCCCGAGATCCCTCGCGTGCGCCCGTGGCCAGCGCCTGGAAAGCGAGCGTAGCGGCCGCCGCGTACTTTGCGCTTCATAGCCACTCCCCTTTCCTCATCAACTGGCGTCTGACTTCCATCGTGAGCCGGCTTCGAATGTAGGAGTGAATGACTCACAGCACTGCTCACTTGTGAGCGCCGGCAACAGCGCGCACGCGCAGCCCAGCTCTCGCGCTGGCGAAAGCATGCGACCTCACTGCGATTCTGCGGTGCAGATCTCGCCGCGAAACTTTGCACCTGCGAGCAAGGTCCGCCGGCCGGACAAAGACAACGTAGCGAGCCTCGCCGGCGCTGCCGGCGCGGCTGCATGGGGACCGAAGCGAGCCCTTTCGTTTGCCTCGCTACGTGAGGCGGTCTCGTCAGCCGGTCTCGACGGTCTCGCCTACAGCTTGAAGAACGCCCAGTCGTTCTCGAACCCAAGGATCGCCTTGGCCGCGGACTCGAAGCGCGCCGCCGAGGCGAAGGCGTGCTGGCTCATGGTGTGCGCGTCGCGGAAGAGCTGCTCGAGCGGGCTCGCCTCCTGGAAGCCCGTGCTGCCGGCGATCTCGTGGACCATCTCGCTGACCTCGCGGGAAGACTCGATGGCGAAGCAAGCGGCGAGCTGCATGTCGATGGCGTGCGCGTTGGTCACGAACTCACCGGTGAGCTGGTGCTTCCACAGCTCCTCGATGGTCTCGTAGATGTACGAGTGCGCCGCGCGCCAGCGCGCCTCCGCGCGGCCCAGCAGGCGCTGGACCGACTGGCTCTCCGCCACCTTCTTCGCCATGAAGTTCGGCGTCTTGCGCAAGGCGAGCGCCGTCACCTCGTCGAGCGCGGCGCGCGCCACGCCCAGCGCCGTCACCGCGAACGCCGGATGCCCAGACCACAGCCGCGCGCGAAACACCGGACCGGAGAAGAGGTCATTGGGGTTGCCCAGCGACAGCACGCCGGCGCGGGCCGTGGGGACAAACACGTTGGTGTACTTGAAGTCGTGGCTGCCGCTGCTGCGCAGGCCCATCGTGTTCCAGGTGTCCAGCAGCTCACAGTCCTCGCGGCGCAGCACCGCGAGCACCATGTTGGGCATGCCGTGCGGGCCGATGACCGGCGCGCCGTTCTCGACCACCATCGAGAACGCCGTGACCCAGGTCGCCATGTGCGCGCCCGAGGAGAACGGCGCCTGGCCGGTGATCCGGTAGCCGCCAGGGACCACCTCGGCGCGGGCCGGGGGGAAGGCCCCCCCGACGATGACCGCGCGCTTGTCGGCGAACACCTCGCGCGCCCCCTCCACCGGCAGCGCGAGCATCGAGTACGCCTGGCTGTTGATGTTGCCCACGACGAAGCCGGTGCCGCCGTCGACCTTGGAGATCTCCTCCACCATCCGCGCGACCTCGGCAGGAGCACACTCGAAGCCGCCCAGCGAGGCCGGCACCTGGGCGAGGAAGGCGCCCGCGCTGATGAGGGCCTCTGCGGTGGGCGCGGGCAGGCGGCGGAGCTGCTCGCCTTCGCTGGCGTGGGCGCGGACCACCGGCAGGACGCGCGCAAGGATGGTGTCGATGATATGCGCAGAACTCTCACTCGTCATGACGTACTCTCCTGTTGCTGAGATCGCGCCCATCGAGGTCTCATCACCGGGCGCTGAAGGAACCAGCAGCATGGAGCGCGCGTCGACGGCGCACTGCTCAGTATTGAGCCAACGCGAGGATAGCAATGCAGGTCTGCGCCTCGCCGACCGCGAGCTACAGGCCGAGCCGCGTCGTCAGGTACGCCTTGCGGTTGCGCACGAAGGTGCGAACCTTGCCGACCTCCGCGTCGAAGCCAGCGAGATCTGCGGCGGAGGCGCCGGTGAGCGGCCTCGAGTGGAGCGTCGCCGCGGCGCGGTCGATGCGCGCCAGCAAGGTCGGCACGTCGAAGGCGTCCCGCGCCACCCGCTTGAGGGCGGTGGAGAACTGCGCGGCCAACGCCGGGATGGCGTCGATGCGCTCGCACAGCCGGCCGGGGGGAAAGCCAGGGCCGGCCTGCCACGGATCGGAGTGGATGTTGAGCGGATCGAGATCAGCCTTCCAGTTCGGCGCGCCGGAGATGTTGCAGCACGGCCAGTTGATGCCGTGCGTGAGCATCACGAAGCGGCCGTTGGGCACGTGATAGAGATAGAAGTTCCAGGCCACGAATGCGTAGTTGTCCCAGAGCGCGGCGACCATCTCCACCGCGTAGTTGTCGATGAAGCGCTCGACATCCAGGTGAGCGGCGAGCTGGGTGGCGAACTGGGCGTCGGGCGTGTTCATCACCACCGCGGTCAGCGCGGTCAGGTCGTCGCGCGTGCGGCCCTCGGAGACCTCGTCCTTGAGATCTGCCGCCGCCGCGCCCTTGGGGAAGTCCCACGGCCCCTCGTACAGGTTGCCGCCGCCGTTGCCAAAGTGCTTCTTCAGGTAGTCCTCGTTGGTGGCCTCCTCGAGCACGAAGATGCCCTTGTCGACGCCGTTGAAGCGCAGCACGGCGTGCGAGGTGCGCGGCGCCGGCAACCCGGCGCGGCGATACACCTCATAGCTGATGTGCCCGGTCAGAAACGACGGGTCTTGGGCCGCGTTGTCGAGCACCAGCTTCTTGAGGCCATCAAGCTTCTGGCCAGGGACAAACTCGTTGAACTTGATGGTGAAGCCTGCCTTCTCCGACAGCGGACGCCGGCTGGTGGAGCCCTTCTTGCGCAGGCCGGCGTTGGTCACCACCTCGCCGTCGAGCGAGATGGTCGCCCGGACCCGCTCCAGGTTGTTGTTGTCATCGAGCTTGGGCAGATCCGCCGCGGCCACCGTCAGCTCCACGACGTGCAACACGTCGGCGTCGAACACCCGCGAGCCCGCCGGCACCACCACTCCGCCATCCGGCGGCATCGCGTCCATCCCCCCATCCGGGTCGCTCCCACCGCCGCCACCACAGCCCCAGCTTCCGGCCAGCGCAGCGAGAAAAATCCCAGCACACCGTGCAGTTCGCATTGCCTCGACGGTATCACGTGGCCCAGCGAGACCAAAGAACTCCAAGGATGTCAGGAGGTAAGCTCAGGTGGGTGCGAGGTTTCGCGATCGACCACGAAGGCAGGCTGCGCGCCCGAGCCGACGTACCTCGCATCACCAAGGCCGGCGAAACGCGGCCGAGCGCACACCGCGCTGCGCGGCGCCCACCCGCACTTTGTAAGCAACCGCCAGGGCCGCCCTGCGATAGGGCCGCCCAAGATGCTCCCCAAACCCCGCACTGCTCCCTCTGCCCTTGGCTCGATGGCCCGCTCGCTGACGCTCGCCGCGCTCGCCTTGCTCGCCGTCGCGGCCTCGGCCTGTAGTCTCATCAAGGTCAACGGCAAGCCGCTTGGCTCCTACAGCAGCGCGCAGCCGGACGACGCCGCGGCGTCGTCTGGCGATGGCCAGGCCGATCCGCGCGGTCGCGGCGCCGCCGCAACGCCAGGCGCCCCGCCCGCCGCCAGCGCTGAGCTATGCAAGTCCGCCTCCGGCAGCAGCCGCGGCACGGTGGCAGAGCTGAAGGAGGCGCTGCGCGACAAGATCGACCTGTACGCGGCGGTCGAGCTGGTGGATGCGCTGTGTGCCACCGAGGGCGAGCTGGCGCGGGAACGAACGCGAGTCCAGGCGGTCGGCAAGGCCTGGATGGACAGCTTCCACCTGGACGACCGAGACCTGGCGGTCCTGTACCTGGCCGCCAAGGGGCGAGGCGACCGCGTGCAGGACTTCAACGAGTTCTCCGGGCCGGTGGGGCAGTACGCGAGCCTCTTGCACACGGGCGGCCTCCCGCTGGAGGCGCTAGACCGGCTCGGCGCGCGCGTCAGCACGCTCGCCAACGTCGCGCTGGTGCGCACCTGCTTCGACCTAGCGCTCGCGCCCTACCAGCCCAAGAACGACTATCCGGTGTTGACCTCCATCGTGTGTACGCGCGCGCCGATCGACCTCGCCAAGGCCGACCAAGAGATCGAAGCGACCGAGGGGCTCAACGACGCCAGCCGCCAGGCGCTGCGGCGCGACGCCTGGCGCGCCAGCGAGGCGGTGCGCCAGGCCAGGCTCGCCTTGACGGCGCTCGGCGAGGAGGACCCGGGCGTGGCGGTGCTCATCGCCATGGCAGACAAGGAGTTTGCGCAATGGGCCAAGCCGAGCGCGCAGCGCCTCGAGCTGGTCGCGCAGCTCGAGGCCATGGAGCTCGCCGCCGCCTCGAACAAGCGCTCCGCCTTCGCGGGCTGCGAGGACACGACGGTGGCGTCGTGGGTGAAGGTCCTGCGCGCCGCCAAGCTGCCGAAGGTGCCGAGCAAGTACCCGCTCCACGACTACCTGCGCGCTGGACTCTCCACCGCCGAGGGCTACCTGGCCTACTCGGCGCTGCGGCTGTGCTCCGAGGCCAGCGAGAGCAAGGCCACCCGGCCGAGGTCCGACGGCGTGTCGACGAGCCTGCAGCGCCGCGGTCCGCGCACCGCGACCATCGCGAGCTGGTTTGGCAAGGAGGAGCCCTTCGAGTTCGACGACCGCGAGCGGACCTTCGACACCCTGGCAGGAGGGCTAAACCTGAAGTTCTCGGTCGAGAGCATGGAAGACGTGAACGGCGGGGTGATCGCGCGGATCGCGGAGATCAAGGGCGGGGTCGAGGTCACGTTCAAGACGGTGCGGGTGCTACGTGACCGCTGCACGCGCTGGCGGGAGACCCACCGGATCCGGGGCATCAGCGCCACCGGCCGCTTCGAGTACGACGAGGTGTGCGTCACCACGAGCAAGGTCCTGGTGGACGTCACCTCGCCGCCTGTGCGGTTTGGCAAGGCCATGGCGCAGGGGCTCGCCCCTGGCATGTTCCTCATCGCCGCCCCCGGGTTGCCGGTGGTGGCCACACGCTCGGCGGAGTCGGCGGAGCCGCTGTTCGTGCTGGGTGGCGCGCTGCGGTAGCCGCCGCTGGCGCGTGCTCGCGGGGCTCGCGCGTGGACGCCCGCCGCGCCATCGGCTACCTTGCTGGGTGCGATGCGAGCATCGCCGCCGCGCGCTGCTTGGCCCGCCGCGCGCTGCAACGTGAGTAGCCCAACCTGCGAGCGTACCGAATGACCACCGGCGACGACGGAAGCCCCTCTCAGGCCACTCAGGCCGCTCAGGCCACTCAGGCCACTCAGGCCACTCAGGCCACTCAGGCCACTCAGGCCGCCCAGGCCCGCGCCGCGCATGACTCGACGCCGCCGCCCAAGTTCGTCGAGTTCATGATGACGAGCTGGGAGCAGAAGTCGCCGGCGCCGGTGGAGGTGTTCCCGGCCGCTGCCCACACCAGGGCGCGTCGAGCCCGCGTCTCTCGTCAGTACCCGGGCGAGGTGCTGCTGGTGCCTGCCGGCAACCTCAAGGTGCGCTCCAACGACGAGTACTACCCATTCCGCGCCTGCAGCGACTTTGTCTACCTGACCGGCCACCAGGAGCCAGACAGCGTGCTGGTCTTCGCGCCGCAAGACGGCGGCCACCGCGCCATCTTGTTCGTGGATGGCAACCCCGGCAAGACCGACACCACCTTCTTCACCGATCGCTTGAAGGGCGAGCTGTGGGAAGGCGCCCGCCTCGGGGTCCCCGAGTGCGCCGCGCGCTATCAATGTGACGACACCCGCGCGCTCGGCGAGCTGCGCGCCTTCGTCCAGGCGCAAGGCGCCACCGCGAAGGTGCGGGTGCTGCGCGGCCACGCCAGCGAGCTCGAGGCCTGGCTTGGCAAGGACGCCGACGAGCAGCGCGAGCGCGACCGCGAGTTCGGGGTGTTCCTCTCCGAGCTCCGGCTCATCAAGGACGAGGCCGAGATCGACGAGCTTCGCGGCGCCATCGATCTCACCAAGAAGGGGTTCGAGGACGTGATCCGCGGCCTGCGGACCGCCCGCAACGAGCGCGAGCTCGAGCTCGCCTTCTACTCGCGCGCCAGGCTCGACGGCAACGGCCCCGGGTATCAGACGGTGGTCGCCGCCGGCCCGCACGCCTGCACGCTGCACTGGCGCAAGAACAACGGCGTGGTCCGCGTGGGCGAGCTCTTGCTGCTGGACGCCGGAGTCGAGAACCGCGCGCTCTACACCGCGGACATCACCCGGGTGCTGCCCATCAGCGGCACGTTTGGCCCCGAGCAACGCGAGATCTACGAGCTGGTGCTGGCGGCGCAGCGCGCGGCGCTGGACGCGGTCAAGCCCGGCAACGACTTCATGGAGCCCAACCGGTGCGCCATGCAGGTGCTGGCCCACGGGCTCGAGGCGCTCGGCATCCTGCCCTGCTCCGCCGAGGAGGCGCTCCGCGACGAGCACCAGTTCTATCGGCGGTACTCGCTGCACAACATCAGCCACATGCTGGGGCTCGACGTCCATGACTGCGCCAAGGCGCGCGCCGAGGTCTACAAGTACGGGCCGCTGGTGGCCGGCATGGTGCTGACCATCGAGCCGGGGCTGTACTTCCAGCCCGACGATCTGACGGTGCCAGCCAGGTACCGCGGCATCGGCGTGCGCATCGAAGACGACGTGCTGGTCGTCCCCACCGGCCACGTCAACCTGTCCGCTCACATCCCCAAGACGGTGGCCGAGGTCGAGGCGTGGATGGCCGACATCTGGGCGTCAGCGCCGCGCGCGTGACCCACGCCATCGGCACAAGGCCCCGGCGCGTCAGAACATCTGGCGCAGGTAGTGATACGCCTGCTTCTGCCACCAGGGGTAGGTATGGGCGCTGTCCTCGCCCCAGAACGCCAGGTGGTGCGGGATGCCCTTGTTCCGCAGCCAGCCGCCGATCTCCGCGGTCTCCGGAATGCAGCCGTGCTCGTGCGCGCCGCGGCCCACCACCACGGTGAGGTGTACGTTCCGGCGGACCCGCTCCAAGGCCGCGCCGCCCAGGTTGGGGACGAAGGCCAGCGGATCGTTGAAGTACACCTCCGGATGATCCGGATAGCCGAAGAGCTTGCTGGCGCGGTAGCGGCCTGACAGGCACAGCGCCCGCGAGAAGGTCTCTGGGTGCTTGAGCACGAACAGCGAGGCGTAGAGCGCCCCCACGCTGCACCCGGTGGTGACGATGGGCAGGTCGCGCGCGTTGCAGTCCTCCTGGATAAACGGGACCAGCGTGTCCAGCACGAACTGCTCGTACGCCCGCAGGTGCGCCAGGCGCTCCTCGAGCGGACCCTCGCCGCTGAAGCTGCGGGAGACGTTGGTCTCCGGGCAGTACACCTTCATGCGGCCCGCGGCGAGCAACGGCGCCAGCGCGTCGATCATCCCGCCGCGCTGCCACTCATGCGCGACGCCCGCGTTGGAAGGGAAGACCACCAGCGGGCGGCCGACCTCGCCGAAGCACCATACGTGCGCGCGCCTTCCGAGCGCGGGGCTCTCCAGCAGGATGTGGCGGGCGCTCATCGGGCCCTCGGGGGAAAGAATGACGTGGTGGCCAACTGCGCTACCATGCCATGCAGCCTACCGCACTCCGCGCGCGCTGGGGGCCCCACGCAAGGCCGCCCGCCGGCGCCAGCAGACAGCGGCGGCCGCCGCCAGCAGACATCGGCCGCCGCCCGCCGCCCCCGCGTCGCCCCCGCGCGCCTGCGGGCGCTCACGGTCGGACCATTGCTGCGCGCTGCCGCACCGCGGCAGCCCACGACAGCCTGCGCCGAGCTATCCCAGCGCCCGCCGCAAGATCTCGTTCACGTACGGCCCCAGCCCGCGCCGCAGAAACGGCGCCAGGCGCGCCACGTGACCTCGCAGCAGGTTCCGCTCGCCGTCGGAGATCCCGCGAAACGCCGCCAGGAACATGTCCTCACGGACCTGCGGGTAGTTCACCGCCACCAGGAAGCCGTGCGCGTGATACCCGGGCATCTTCTGAGACAGATGCAGCGAGTGGACCTCGGAGACCCCCGCCCGCGCCGCGGGGACCTGAGTGAGCCGCACGATCTCCACCTCGCGGTAGCGCAGGGGAGCCCTGGGCTCCGCGGCCTCCTGCGCCACGCAGATCGACTGCGTGGCGTCAGGGTCCGCCACCTGGAGCAACACATCCCCCACCGCGAGCTGGCCGACCTGCAAGTCTGGGTTCATCCGCATCGACGCCGCAGGCGCCATCGACTTCCACCCACCCCGGGTCATGAACGGGTGAGATGCATTGAAGAACGGCGGATAGTCGTTGATGCCAAAGAGCAGCTCCTGGGACGCGATCGGCCAGATCACGTCCTGGCTGCTGCGCGTGCTCAGCTCGCCGTCGCGGCTCACCACCTGCGCTCCGCCCGCCACCTGCTCGATCGGCTTCGAGCTGCCGTCGGCCAGGAGGATCGGCGTCCCCGCGACGAAACAACACCCGCCCCCACCATCTGAGTGATGGTGAACGTTGCCAGCGGTCGGTCCCTTGAGGAAGTCGAAGTCCGAGAGGTTCGCGGTGATCCAGTCGTTGACCGCGCCGCCGTAGGTCGTGGTCGTGACCGAGGCCGACTGCCCGCCCTCTCCTCCCTGCGAGCCAAGAGCGTCACTCTCGGCATGGAAGACGCCCGCCGCGCTCGAGACCTGCGACAGGAACGTGTTGTAGTCGTAGCTCGCGGCGAGCATGTGGTCGTAGTACGTCCACGCGATCGCCCCGGGCACCTCCTTGCCTCGCAGCACCTGGTCCCAGGCCGCCACCACCCGCGGCTGCTGGCTCGCGTCCAGACAGGTGACCTTGTAGAGATTGGCAAACAGCACCTGGTACCATCCGCCCGAATCCACCGCTGGATTGAGCTTGATCATCTGCTGATTGATGTAGGCCGGACTGGCCAGTCGGTCGGCCAGCAAGGCACCCCAGCGCTTGGGGTCCCCGAAGATCCCCGACGAGAAATGCGAGAACGGCCGCGGCCCGCTGTGGCAGCAACTTGGAAACAATGCTTGATAGTTGGCCCACGCCACCTGCAGAAAGGACGGATCTTGCGGGGTCAGCCTCGCGGCCAGGTAGGCCTGCGCCTTGGCGGCGTCCACCGTCGCGGAGAACCCGTACAACGAGGTGTGCGACAGCGACAAGGCCACCATGCTGCTGGCGACCTTGCCGACCCAGTCGCTCAGCGGGCCCGCCGCGACCCCGCACATTGGCTGAGACACTCCAGAGAAGAACACCGAGGCGACGCGCGGGTGGACCTGCATCTGGCTGACGAACGTGGCCCCCACTTGCTGGCGCACGGCGAGGTCATCCATCTCGATCAACAGGTCAACGCCGGTGACGTCATCCAGATCCAGCCCCTGCCCGGGCGGAATGCTGGCGCGTAGGCTGCTCGTGATCATCCGCTCTCCTTCCCAGGAACCAGGCGCCCAAGAGCGCGAGAGCACGCCGCGCCGCAAGGTCGCAGGCCCCACGGTCCACCGCCACATGGACACGAGCCACGAAGCGCCAGCGCCAGCGCACACGCCGCGCCAGGTCTGGCTCACCTTGCTCGCGCACGTCTGGGTGACCTGCCCCGTGAACGACCCGCCGTCGGCGCCGAGGGTCAGCGTGGCGCACAGGTACAGCGGCGCGCTGGCCGCGCACACCACAGACTGCAGCTCCAGCAGGTCCAGCGTGATCACCAGGCAGCGGTCCTCGTCCGTGGTCAACGCCACGTACGAGCTGACGTCCTGGCCATCGAGCTGCACCACTGGCTGCGGCACGGACTGCCCAGGATCCCAGGAGAAGCCCAGCCCAAGCGATTGTCCTGGCTGCCAGGTCCCTTGCTCATCGCAGAGCTGGGTCTGGTAGATCGACAGCGCAGGTGGCGAGACCGCGGCCCTCATGTCGCCGGCACCGCCGGCAGGCCCGTGGCGAACGGGATCCCGTTGTCCACCATCCAGTCATCCACCGGGTTGTCTGGCTTCTCGTAGAACCCGGCGATGATGCCGATGATGATGCCGGCGATCGCCAGCAGCGCGCCGGCGATGGGGAGAAACGAGGTGGCGACAAACAGGTCCACCACCAGGCACGCCGCGGCGAGGAAGTTGGCAGCAAACACCAGGCTGTCAAAGACCTTGGTGGTCACCGTGGCGTTGTGCTTCAGATCGTCAATGAGCTGCCACAACGAGTACGCCGCCATCGCCGCCGCCAGCAACGCCCCCAGGCACTTGAGCGAGCCCCTGCAAGATCCCGTCGCCAAAGATGCGCGCCCAGCCTGAGGCCTCGCCGAGGTGTTGCCGCTGGTCTTGGCAATGAGGGTGTTCATCTCGTCGGCCTCTGAGCTGACTGCACTCTCCTCGCCGCCCGTGGCGTTCTTCTGCTTGAGTTCAATCGCCTTCTGCGCCCCTTTGCCATTCCACCAGTCGCTCAGGCCATTCCACGTCTTGAGCCCCAGGTACCGCGTCCCCTGCCACAGCAGCGGCACCGCGTCGAAGCCGGTGACCGCGAGCTGCACCATCTCGGTGGCAAACTCCGCCCGCTCGACCTCCGTCATGCTGGACCACTCGCCCTTGGTCAGCGCGACGATCACGCAGGTCACCGCGCCCACCCAGCCCAGCGCCAGCAGGATCTGACTGGCCCTTGCCAGCTTGGGCCACTTCGCCGCGATCTTGGTCTCGAACCCCTGCTCCGCCTTGTTCACCTGATCGAGCAGCCCGGACGCTGACAGCGATTGAAACAGGTCGGCGAGCGCCAGCGAGACCTCGGACTGATGCTTGAGGAACTCCTGATAGATCTCCTTGGCCTCCTCCCGCGACAGATCCGCCTCGTTGGGCAGCTCGCCATCCGCGAGCTGCCGCAGCAGCTCCGCCATGGTCGCCGGCAGCCACTGCATGATCGTGTCTGCGTCGGAGTGGGTCACCTGCGGCGCGAGCTTGACGATGACGCCGGAGATCACGGACTGGAAGTACCGCGCGGCCAGCGTGCCAGAGCGATCCAGCACCGTCAGCAAGCACGCGAAGTTGTTCAACGGCCCCAGCGCCTTGGGGTCGCCCGCCGCGCCAGCGACGCGGTTGACCATCAGCACGAACTGCGCGCCTGTGGTCAAGGTCGTGAACAGCTCCTTGGCCCAGCGCATGCCGCCGCTGTCCGGCGCCAGCGTCGTGGCCTGCAGGTTGGTGACCGTGTCCACGCCATCGATCGGCGCCGGCATCACGACCAGCGTGCCAGCCGAGACGAGCTGATCTCCAGCGACCGCCGCCTCCACCGCCACCGGAGCGCTGGTGGACTGCCCGACGGCGAGCGTCACCGCGGCGAGGGTCACATACCCCACCCCCAGCGCGGTCTGCACCAGCGTACCAGCGGGGATCGTCACCGCCTCGGTCGGCGCGGCGCGCGCGAACACCACCGAGCCCTGGGCCCACCCGACCAGCGCCGAGCTGGTGTCGCCCAGGTACGCCTGCAGCCGCGGCTTGGTGCCAACATAGGCATCGACGAAGATGCCCTGATGCTGCACGTTGAAGTCCTTGTCGTTGGCCAGGCCGTTCTTGAGGAACTCCGCTAGCCGCGCGCTCTGATCTTCGTTCAGCACGTGGCTGGGCGCGTTGGGGCCGGTGTACGAGTTGAACGACTGCGTCAGGTACGCCATCGCGAACTTCTGCTGGTACCAGCTCAGGCTCTGCCGGACCAGGTTCTGCTGATCAGCCTCCACGATCACCGGGGCGCGCTCGCCAAAGAACTGCGCCAGCCAGCCGTTCTGCGTGGAGTCCTGCCCCATGGCCCACTTCATGTTGCGCATCAGCATGGAGTTGGCGTCGCTGTTGACCACGTCATCCGGGAGCATCGTCATGAGATCCCCGGGGCTGAGGCTGGGATCCACGTCCAGCACGTGGTTGGCGTTGAGCAGGAGCCGCGCCGGCTCGTGCAGCACCGCGGGGTGCGCGACCGCGCTCGGGGTGGTCACGCACTGCGCCTTCCACAGATACACCTTGGGATCTGCGCCCTGCGCCGGACCTGCCCGCACAGCGGACGGGGCCGCTTGCACCGGCGCCAAAGGCTCCGAACACAGCCGGGACACCGCGCCGACGCCTGGAGCGTTGATCTCGTAGGCGCTGAAGGTCAGGGTGGCGCTGGCGTAGAGCTGGGGACAGAGGACGCAGACGTCGGCGAGGTTGAAGGTCAAGATCGTCGACTGCTCGTCCACTGACCAGCTACACCGATCCGAGACATCCTGGCCATCCAGCAGGACCACCGGGGTGGGCACCGAGCTCCCCAGTTGTTGCTGATAGGTGATCTGCAGCTCGAGCCCGGGTGCCCAGGCGCCAGCGGGGACGCTGCCGGGACACGTGCTCGCGGCAAAGTGGTCTCTGGTGACCTGCGTGGTGTAGGTCACCGTCGGGATGACGGTCCCAAGCACGTCACAGTGTCTGGCAGTTGCAGGGGATGGGCCAAACGCCACCACGCCGTGAGCCTCCAATCCGCTGCTGTGCAGGAACAGCACACCAGAGGTGTAGTGCTCACGACCGTCGATGCGCGAATGTTGCTGCCACGACAGATGATCACGAGAGATCGTCGGCGCGACGATCTGCACGCCGTTGACGAACAGCCGTCCGGCGTCGAGATCCACGCACGGCACCGTCGCGTGCGGCGCCCAGCCGTGCTCCGGAGCGTACGAGTGCAGATAGAACCGACGACGCCGGATGCGATGCGCGTCGCCGCGGGTGGCGCGGCGGGCACCAGCCTTGAGCAGCGCAGAGCTGAGGTGTGATGACAGAGATCGATACTTCCCCATAGATCCTTCCAGGTGGAGCAAACGGGCAAGCCTCGCCGGCCAGCTAGCTGTGGCCACGCGAAGCGAACCCAGCTCGCCACTCTGCAGTGGGAATCGCCGCTGGTCCATTACCAACCATTACCGGGACACTAAAGATCTCCTCTCAGAAGATCTCGACGACTGACATTCTCTGATCTGCACCGCGGCGCCCCGCCAGGAAGATCACCTATCAGTAGTTACCCATCGAACATGCAGCGAGAATCACGCTGAACACGCCGCCCGATGGCACCTCACGATCACCGCTTCTCAGCGAGCAGCCTCACGGATCGCCGAGCATCCGGGTGCTCGACTCCGTTGTCAGGCGCTCAGCTCTCGAGCTTGTCGACGATGAGCTCGATGAACGCTTCGGAGCTCAGGTCGCGATACGAGTAGGCATCTTCGAACCACGCGACCACCGGATCGGCCTGGCCCTCCTTCATCTTCGCCGGGATCCCGGCGTGGTTGCCAAGCTCCACCAGCCGGCCGACCACCGTGTCTGCGTTCACGTGGTCGGCGTAACGCTTCCGCAGCCAGCGGAAGATCAAGTACAGGAGCGCCGGGTCAGCGTCCTCCACCAGCGCCGCCAGGTCGGCGCTGCCCATGGCGCCCTCCTCGATTCCTTCCAGGATGCGGAGCGCGGCCCTCTTCTGTTGCTCGTATGCCATGGCGTTGCTTACCACCTTGGCGCCCTCCGTTGCCTAGGGTCTGCGCCAGCTTCCTTGGCCCAAGCTCGGATCCTGCGAGGCCTTGGCCGCGCCGCCAGGCCAGGTCACCAGGACTTGATGTCGTCGGCGGTGTCGGCCTGTTGATCTGGACCGCTTGACACCACGGCGAGGCCGCTGACCCCGGGCGGCAAGGTCGGTCCGCACAGCAGCCGGTACGGCTGGCCCCACGGATCCTTGTTGCCCTTGCCGTTGGCGAACTCGGCGAGCGCCTCCATGCTCGGCGGACACACCTTGTCTGGATTGGCCTGCGCCCACATTGGATAGGCCTCGTTGACGTACTTGCCAACGGCGGCCACTGCGATGTCGCGGCGCGCGTTGCCGAACTGGCGCATGACCATGGGCCCCACGACCAGGCCCATGATGAGCGCGATGATGGCCAGCACGATCATGATCTCGAGCAAGGTCAGGCCCGCCTCATCGCGAAGCAAGCGAAGGCGCCTGGCGCCGGGCCCGTGCGAGCCGCGACGATAAAAGCCGGCGCGCGTGCGCGCTGCACGCGGGTTGATGGTGCAGAGAGACTGATGCATGAGACCTGCTCCTTCTGCGCAGCTCGAGGCACTGCCGTGGCCGCGCGGAGCCGGGATTTGCAGGATCAAGACCAGGTCGCGACGGCGAGCTCGAACGCGCACTTGCAGCAGGTGCCCAGCGGCGGCCCGAGGCGAAGGCGGCCCGGTCGTGCCAGCTTGTCAGCGCGACGGAAGGGCGGCGTGCCTCGGTGGCTTTGCAGCGTGGGAGACGCGCTGGGGTGGCGCCAGCGCCGCGCAGGGACGCGGCCCCGGCCGCCCGTCAGGCGCCCGGCAGCCGCCCGTCAGCCGCCCGTCAGCCGCCCGTCAGGCGCCCGTCAGGCGCCCGGCAGCCGCCCGTCAGGCGCGCACGTACTTCACGTCGCAGTCCTCGCAGTCGAACAGCAGGCTGTGCATCCAGCAGCCGACGCAGAAACCCAGCGCGGCCTCCAGCCAGGTCAGCGCGAAGCACACACCCACGACGCCGGCGATCCAGACCGGCGCCACCCCGAGCCCTCGCATGGTCAGGCACACCGCGCCGAGCCCGGCCCCCAGCAGCCAGGCAAAGCGCTTGGGCGCGATGGGCTTCCACACCGGCCGCGCGCCCATGGTCAAGAGCGTCCCCAGGACGCCCACCGGGCTACACGGCGTGAGACCAAAGAAGGCCGCCGCCAGCATGTCGAAGATGACGAACGGCCCCACGTACAGCACCGGATCGGTCTGCGGCGCCGCCAGCAAAAGGAACACCGTGGTCGCCGAGAGGGCGTTCAAGATGCCGGCGCGGGCGCGGGTGGCGGTCTCGTTGATCCGCGGGTGCGCGTGCCCCGGGACCCGCTGGCCCATGGCCCACCACGGCTGGTTGAGGAACGCATGAATCGGCTTGGCGGAATCGCTCGCGGGCTCGGTCACTGCCGCTCCTTTGCTCGAGGAGTGGCAACGGCCCCGAGCGTCTGGGAAGGCGCGCAGCGTCGCATGGGACAGACGTGGTCGCAAGCCGGCGGCGGGGCCTCGGGGGATGCCCCGAGCGCGACGCGCGCAGGCGCTGGCGCCGAGACGGCGGCAACCGAGGCGCTGGCCGCCGAGACGGCGGCAACCGAGGCGCTGGCGACCGAGGCGCTCAGGCCGAGGCGCGCAGCGCGGCGGCTCGGGCCTGGGCGCGCAGGCGCTGGCCGCGCACCAGGTAGCCCCGGCCCGCCGCCGCCACGCCCAGCGTCAGCGCGGCGGCCAGGCCCAGCGCCACCGGCGCAACGAAGAGGGCCACGGCGCCGACCAGCGCGGCACCGAGCGCGAAGCGCAATAGCAGCCGTCGCGCCACCTGCGACCGCGACGGTGGTCGCCGCACCACCAGCTTGGCCGAAGGCAACGCCCGCAGGTGCGGGGCCAGCGCGACCACGTCGAGCACGTCCCCGCGCCAGCGCGCCACCGCGCCCCGCGCGGAGAGCACGGTCGCGCGCGCCGCCGGTAGCTCGGCGTCCTCGACGAGCTCGGTCACCAGCTCGTCGAGCGGCCGCTCGTGATCTCGGCCCCAGCCCAGCGCGCGGCCGCCGCCGGGGAGCTGCAGCGTGAAGGTCGAGGCCTCGCGGCAGCGGCGCAGGCGCCGACGGATGCGCGCCACCGCGGCGCGGACGTCGGGCGCCTCGCGCGCGGCGCGCAAGCCAAACGCCGAGCACGACTCGCTGTGGTGAAACGTACAGCGCACCTGCCGCAGCGGGCCGCGGCCGGACAGCCACCGCCTGTAGCCCAGGATGCTCCAGATGAGCAGCGCGCGGATCACCCGCAGTCGAAGCCTCCAAGATCGCAGCTATCGCAGTCCGGCACGCAGTTGCCCAGGTCCGAAAGATCAGGTAGCCACGACAGCAGCTCGCACGCATCACACCCGCCCTGACAATCCCACCAGTCCGAGTGCTTCTTTCGGAGATCCTGCTCGTCAGCGCTGCCCGCGGCGCCCGCCAGCAGCGCCGCGGCGCCCAGCGCCGCTGCAGCGCCGACCAGCGAGGGATCAACAATGGCGACGCCGCCTTGTGCCAGCTCGATGCCAGGGCTCGAGCGCTGCAGCTCCACCGCCACCGCGGCGCCCATCAGCCAGTACCCGCTGCGGGGCTCCCACGCCACCGCGCGCCAGCGACCGTCCACCTGGATGGCCGCGCCATGGACCTTCGGGTAGGCCTGCCGCGTGTGGCGATCCTCCACGCCGGCGACCTCCACGTGAAACCCCACCCCGTTCATCGCCACCGCCTCTGGCCGCACGGTGCGCAGCCGGGTCAAGCCCTCGTCGCGCCGCGCGGTGACGTCCCCCTGGTGCTCCTTCCAGGTCAGCACCAGGCGATCCAGCAAGCGGTCGATGCGATGCACGAACTTGCGCTTGGCGTTGGCCAGGCGCGAGATCTCCAGATGCAGCCGCGACATCGCCTCGCGCGCGGCGAGCGCGCCCCGCTCCGTGGTGGCCAGCGCGGTGAGGTGAACGTAGCCCTTGGCGCGCCGGGTCACCGTGATCTCCACCAGCAGGTCTCGCTCCTGGTCATCGAGCGCCAGCACCAGCACGTCCCCCGCCAGCTTGTCGCCGTACGACATCCGAACCGACCTGCCGCGCGCGGCCAGCTCGTCGCGCAGCCAGAACATCCACGGCTCAAGCTCATCCCCTCGGCGGTGCTCCATCTGGCTCATAGTACGATGGATCCCCCGCCGCGCCAGTCGCGCCTGCGCCAGGTGCGCCTGCGAGCTGAGCTCGCGTCACGCTGGGCGTGGTGAAAAGCGCTATCCGGACTGCGACGTGTACCAAGCAACAGGTGAGGTCAGGGTCAATCAAGGGACTTCCCAGATCGCCTGAGGCGTGGCCAAGCTTACGCCCACGAACCCGGTCGACCACCGCCCGCCAGCCTCCATGGCAAAGCCTCTTCGCCGCCGCCTTTTTGCAGATACAGCAGGCCAATTCATGCATGATGTGCCGCCCGCTCGCCGTCGTGTAGCGGGGCAGTCTCACTATCTCTCAAGGAGTTGTTGTCCATGCAAACCTGGTCCTGCGCGCGAAGCGCCCGAGCCCTTGGCTCTCTCTTGCTCACGGTAGCCGCTCTCGGCTGCGGCACTCTAGATGACGACGGCGCGCCTGCCCCGGAGACGCTGAGCGAGTCCCAGTCGCCCGTGGTGTACGGAACTGACAACCGCACCGACGTCTACGCTCACGCGGACGCCACGCTGCGCGCCCGCGCCCAGCAGGCCACCGTGGCCCTGATGAACCCGAGCGACTTCAACGCGACGAACCCCAACAACGTCACGTTCAACGGGCAGACCCTGCAGCAGGCGCAGAACCTGTGCGCCGGACAGCGCTTCCCCAGCGACCCCACGTCCGCGTTCTGCTCCGGCACGCTGATCGATGACAACCTGGTGCTCACCGCCGGTCACTGCATCACCAGCGCCACCGACTGCACCAACACCCGCTTCGTCTTCAAGTTCTACCGCCCCAGCGCCACCACGCTCGAGACGGTCACCACCGCGGACATCTTCTCGTGTCAGGCCATCGTCGCGCGCCAGCAGGCGGTAGTGAACGGCCGCAACCTCGACTTCGCCGTGGTCCGCCTGGACCGCTCGGCGGCGCCGCGCTTCACGCCAGCGCCGGTCCGCGCCGGCAACGCCGCGCTCGGCAACGGCCAGTCCGTCACCGTCATCGGCAGCGGCAGCGGCGTGCCGTTCAAGATCGACTCCGGCGGCACGGTGCGTGACGCGCGCTCCGCCACGCTCGACTACTTCGTCGCCAACACCGACACCTTCGGTGGTAACTCCGGCTCTGGGGTCTATGAGATGAGCGGCTACACCGTGGCCGGCATCCTGGTCCGCGGCGAGACCGACTATGTGGCCAACGGGAGCTGCAACGTGGTCAACACCTGCACCGAGACCGGCTGCCGCGGCGAGGACATCACCTACGTGCGCCCGGCGATCGACGCCTACTGCGCGGTGGCCACCAGCACGCGCCTGTGTACCGGCTCGCCGCCGCCCCCGCCCCCGCCGCCGGGCAACTCGTACAGCTACAGCGCCACCAACACCAACAGCGCGCAGCAGAACACCGTGAACCGGGTCGTGGCGCTCACTGCCGGCCAGAAGATCACGCTGGGCACCTGCGGCCTCACCGGCGCGACCTTCACCGGTGACACCTGGCTGCGCCTCGCCGGCCCGACCGGCGCCGAGGTGGCCTCCAACGATGACGCCTGCGGCGGTCGTGGCTCCAGCATCACCTTCACCGCGGCCACCGCCGGCAACTACACCATCCGCGGCGGCTGCTACGCCGCCGGGAGCTGCACCGGCACCGTGGCCTGGCAGCTCACCACCGGCACGCCGCCGACCGGCGGGTCGTACAACTTCACCGCCACCAACACCAACAGCGCGCAGCAGAACACCGTGAACCAGAACGTCACGGTCAACGCTGGCCAGAGCATCACGCTCGGCACCTGCGGCGTCACCGGCGGCACGTTCACCGGCGACACCTACCTGCGCCTGTACAACTCCGCTGGCACCCAGGTGAGCTCCAACGACGACGCCTGCGGCGGTCGCGGCTCGAACCTCAGCTACACCGCCACCGCCACTGGCACGTTCCAGATCCGCGCCGGCTGCTACACGACCGGTAGCTGCAGCGGCACCGTGGCCTGGACCGTCCAGTAGCACCAGCGCTTCGTCCGGGTGGTCCTGACCACGCCAGACGAGCGGAGGCATCGCCGGTCCCGACGTCGCGGCTCGTCGCGGGCCGCCCGGGGGCGCTTCGTCACGGCGCCTTGCGCTCGGCGTGCCGGGGCACCTCGGCCGATCATTTCCTCTGAGACGAGGCAGTAGCTAGCCATAGAACGTCTCGAGCAGCTCCTCGATGCGACCGGCCAGGCCGTCGGCCACCGCGTCGTGGGCGCGCAGCTCGAGCGTGCGGGCGCGCAGCGCCTCCAGCGCCACCTCCACCGTCGGATCTCTCCGCTCCATGCCGGTGAGCGTTGGCCCCATCACCAGCGCGAGGTAGTCGTGCAGCACGGCCACGAGCGATGCGTGGCGCGCGTCGCGCGGCGCCTCGTGCGGGTCCCAATCCGCCGCCTGCTCGGAAGCTCCGGCGAGCTGCTCCAGCGGATCGTGCAAGATCCAGCCGAGATACTGGCCGTCGTGGAACAGCAGATCGAGGCTGGGGTGTACGGCGAGCCTCAGCGAGGCGCCATCGGCCGCTGGCGCCCCTTTCGCCAGCACCACCAGCTCGCGCGCGTCCGCCGACAGCCAGCGCAGCGCCTCCGGTGTCAGGTGCGCGGCGTCCCGGTGCCGGGTGGCGACCGGCAGGCCGCGCTGCCGCAGCAAGGACAGGTACGACGCCCCCACGTCCGCGGACAGCGGCCCGGCCTCGCCGATCTTGAGCACCAGCCCCACCAGCTGTCCGCTCTTGGCGTCAAAGCGCAGCTCATCATCCCAGTCGTAGCCCGCCGACGCCACATAGCGCAGGTGCTCGTCGTACGACTCGTGCATCACCTGCGCCGGCCCGGCCGCCACCGTATAGAGGTCCCAGCGCAGCGGCCCCTCCAGCGCGAGCCCGGCCTCCACGTGCGCGGCGACGTGCCCGTGAGGGTGCTCGGTGGGAAACGTGACGGCAGGTGAATCAGACTTGCGGTGAAACATCGAGATCCTCTGGCGAGAGCGCGGCATCGTACCGCAAGCCATCCGCGTCCGCGCGCTCCGGGGTGCCCATCAGCCAGGGCCCGCCCGCCTCGCTGCTACGTGGCGGCAGGTGGCGCAACCTGGCGCACGGCGGCGCACTGTGGCAAAGACCGGCGCACTGTGGCGCGCAGGTCGCCAGCGCCAACTGGGCTCCCTACAGTGAGCCCATGTCCAGCGTGGTTCTTCTTGGAGCAGGGCTTGGCGCGCGGCTGCGTCCGCACACCGACGATCGGCCCAAGTGCGTGGTGGAGGTCGCCGGAGAGCCGCTGGCGGGTCGGCTCTTGCGCCAGCTCGCGGAGCGCGGGGTGACCAAGGCGACCGTGGTGGTGGGGCACTTCGCGGAGCGCGCCAAGGCCTTGATCAGCGCATACCTGCGCTCGCGCGCCGCCAGGCTGGACCTCCGCTTCGTCGAGAACCGCGAGTACGACCGCAGCAACACCATGTACTCGCTCCTCCTGGCGATGGACGCCCTGGCGGACGGCGGCTTCGTGGTGGAGGGCGACATCATCGCCAGCGAGGCCGCGGTGGACGCCCTGACGGCGGTGGCCAGCGGCGCGCGCGCGCTGCGCTCTTACTGGGCGGTGGAGGCGTGGACGGCAGAGCACAGCGGCAGCTGACCGACGACGGCCACGGGCGCATCGTCCAGCAAGAGATCTGGCGCGCCGCCACCACCGGCAGCGCCGCGCACCTGTGGAAGTCCGCGGGCATGTTGCACCTGTCCGCCGAGGGCGCCCGCGCGCTGGCCAAGGAGCTAGCGCAAGGCGCCAGCGCCGGCCAGCGCGGCCTGTACTACGACGACCTCATCGGTCAGATGCTGCGGCGCCAGCGCGATGCCGGCCGGGCTGCCACTGACGGCTTCGACCTCCACACCCTCGATCTGGCCGGCGCGCCGTGGATGGAGATCGACGACGCCAGCGACCTGGCCAAGGCGCGCGCCATGTTCGAGTCGCCGGGGCGAGAGGTGAGCGAGGTGCGCGAAGTGCGCGAGATGCGCGAGATGCGCGAGGCGCGCGAGGTCGCCGACGCCCGCGCGGCGCGCGAGGCCGCCGATGCCCGCGCGGCGCGCGAGGCGGTATGAAGCACGTCATCTTCTGCGTCGATGGCATGGCCGACTTCGCGCACCCAGCGCTCGGCCAGCGCACGGCGATGGAGGCGGCGCGCACGCCCCACCTCGACCACCTGGCGCGCATGGGGGCCATCGGCCGGTCGCAGACCTCGTTTCCCACCTTGCCGTGCGGCAGCCCGGTGGCCAACCTCGCCATCCTCGGCTACGACCCGCACAAGTATCACCCCAACGGGCGCTCGTCGTTCGAGGCGCTGGCCGCGGGCACCCGGCTGCGGCCGGGCGATCTGTCCCTGCGCTGCAACCTCATCAGCGTGTCCGCCGACGCGCGCATCGATGACTTCACCGCCGGGCAGATCGAGACCGACGTGGCCGCCGAGCTGGTGTGGTCGTACGAGATCGCGGACACCAAGATGGAGCTGTACGTGGGGCAGCAGTACCGGCACTGCCTGATCGTGCGCGGCGCCCACGTGCCGCCCGAGGAGCTGGTGATGGCGGCGCCGCACTGCCACCAGCAGGAGCCGCTGGCGCCGCTCTTGCCTCGCGGCACCACGCCGCGCGCCGAGGCGCTGGCCGGCAAGCTGCGCGCGTTCATGCTGGACTCGCGCGGGCCCATCGCTCGCTTCAACGCGCACACGCCCACCAGGGCGTCCATGTTCTGGCTGTGGAGCCCCTCGGGCAGCCCCCTGCTGCCGGCGTTCGAGAGCACGTATGGCAAGCGCGCGGCGCTGGTGTGCGGCCTGGACTTCCTGAAGGGCATCGCCATCGCCGCCGGCATCGAGACCAAGAACATCGTCGGGACCACCGGCTACATCGACACCAACCTGCGCGCCAAGATGCGCTTCTCCGTCAACTACCTGCGCAACTACGACTTCCTGTACCTGCACGTCAACTCTCTCGACGAGGCGGCGCACAACCGAGATCCATTGCTCAAGGCGCGCATGCTCGAGGAGGTGGACGCCCAGCTCATCGGGCCGCTGACCGCCTACCTGGAGCGCAGCCACCCGGGCGACTGGCGCCTGATGGTGCTGCCGGACCACTACACGCTGTCGCACGACGGCACGCACCACCCGCGCCCGGTCCCGGTGCTGGTCGCCGGCGCCGAGGTGACGCCCACGGCGCAGCGCCGCTTCACCGAGGCCGCCGCGGTGGACACGCCGGTGGTCATCGGCCAGCGGATGATGGAGCCGTTCCTGGCGCCGCAGCGGCTGACCTGGGACGCCGCGTTCGCCGCCGAGGCCAACCACGGCGAACCCGTGCTGGGCCAGGAGCTGGAGCAAGCGCACCTTCAGGTCGCAGGCGGGGTGCGGGGCTGACCTGGCCGCAGCAGCCGCAGGCCGCCAACCGCCTCTTTCGCTACAGTGAGCCCATGCCCGCCGCCACCGACTCCGGCCACTTCACCGACCGCCCGCACGATCTGACCATCGGCGTGCTCGGCGGCATGGGACCGCTGGCCACCGTGGACTTCTTTGGCGCGCTGGTGCGGATGACGCCCGCGGACAGGGACTGGAATCACCTGCACATCGTCGTCGACAACAACCCGCGCATGCCCAGCCGCAGCCGGGCCTTTCTGTTCCAGGAGGCCTCCCCGGTGCCCTACCTGCTCGCTGGCGCCCAGCGGCTGGTGGCGATGGGGGCGCACCTGGTGGTGGTGCCGTGCAACAGCGCGTCGTACTTCCTGGCGCCGGTGCGCGCCGCGGTGGCGGTGCCGGTGCTCGATCCGGTGACGGCGACCGCCGCCATCATCGTCACCGGGCAAGGCGCGGAGCGGCCGCCGCGCCGGCCGCTGGTGCTGGGCGGGATGGTCACCCACCAGGCCGAGCTGTATGGGCAGGCGCTCGCCGGCACGCACGTCACGCCCGTCCGGCCCACGGACGACGAGCAAGACGAGGTGGTCGCGCTCATCGAGGCGCTCAAGCGCGGCGGCCACAGCGAGGCCGTCGTGGAGCCCCTCGTGGAGCGGGTGGAGGCGCTGGTGACCGCGGGGATGGCGCGCGGCGCCGACAGCGTGATCCTGGGCTGCACGGAGTTTGGCCTCATCGCCGCCAGGCTCTCCGCCAGGCTGCCGGTGTACGACTCCAACGAGCTGCTGGCGCGCAAGGCGCTGGAGCTGGCGCGGCCGCTGCTGTGACCGCCGCAGCTACCGCGCCCCGCCCGAGAACAGATACCAGCGGTTGTTGAGCCGCCAGGCCCGCGGCGCCAGCGCGCGGATCGCGTAGTAGGCCCGTGTCTGCAGCAGGACCCCGCGCAGCGCGGTACTCTGGCGCGCAAAGCGAGAGCTCCGGCGGTCACGGCGGCGCGCCAGCTTGCCGCCGAGCACGCGGTCCAGCGCGCGCAGCACGCTCTCGGTCATGTCCGCCAGCTTGTAGTGGCGGTTGGGCTCCTGGTGGCGCAACGTCAGCCCTTGCCGGCTCGCCAGCTCCGGATAGGTCTCCGGCGTCCGATAGATCGCGAAGTACGGGGGCCGCGGCGCGGCAGGCTGTCCGGGCTGCGGACGCGGCGCGAACAGCCCGGGGGACAGCGGCGTGTCGCGGTACCAGGGCCTGGGGGACGAGGTGCTCTCGCGCAGGATCAGGAGGCCTCCTGGAGTCAGCATGCGCGCGAGCTTGGCGAGCATGCTCCCCACCACGTCGTCATTGAGGTACATGAGCACCCCGCCGACGAAGATGAGGTCATAGCGCGCGTCTTCCGGCAGCTCCAGCGCGCCCTGGCATGCGACGGTGGCGTTGCCGATTCCCCGGCGCGCCAGGTGCGCGCGGGCAGACGCCACCATCTCCGAGGACACGTCGATGCCGTGCGCCCGCGCGAAGCGAGGCGCCAGGCGCTCGAGCCACACCCCGCTGCCGCAGCCGACATCCAGGCAGGCGCCGCGCGGCACCCGATAGGTCTCCAGCCAGCGCGCG
>JADJJK010000032.1 GCA_016706545.1 Myxococcales bacterium | reverse complement strand
GCACTGCACGTCACGCAGGCCCTCGTTCTCCGCCAGCGTGGCGCCACCGGGCTTGTTCCAGCCGGTGACGTGGCACGAGGTACACTCCAGATCGAACTCCTGTCCGCGCTTCTCGAGGGTTGCCCACGCACCGGCGTGGCGCGACTTCTTCCAGAACTCCACCGCGGTGTCGTGGCACTCGACGCACTTGCTGGTGCCGACATAGGTGGGCGTGCCCGCGGGCACCGGCGCGCGCGGCTGGCTCTTGGCGAAGGCCACGTTGGATTCACCGGACGACTTGAAGTACGCCGCGGTCTGGGTCTGCACGGTCAGATCGCACGCCAGCTTCTTGGCGATCCTCACCTGCTCCAGCGTGAAGTAGCTGCCCTTGGCGGGGGGCTGCACCGGCGCCGCCGCCAGCCGCTGCCGCTCGGCGCCCAGCTCTGCCAGCTCCGCCCGCTTGGCCGCGACGAAGCTGGGATCCGCGGTCGGGTCTGCGGTGAGCCGGACCAGCTCACCCTCCACCGAGGGGATCCGCTTCTCGATCTGCGCGATGCGGACCTCCGCCGCGGCGCGTCCGCCGGCGTCCGCCAGGCCGGGGCCCTTGCGCAAGGTCACCTCGACGCGGCTCACCACCTGGCCGCGATTGCCGGGCGTCACCATGAAGCCCCCGCCTGGGAGCTGGTCTGCCACGGTCTCGATGCGGTCGGGCTCGGGCGCCGCGAGCCCCAGGCCGGCGACGGCGAAGTCGATGCCGCCGACCGCCCCGGCCAGCGAGCTGGCCGCCGCTTCGCTGGGCGCCTGGATGAGCGCCACCACCACCTGGGCGCCTTGCCGGCGCAGCCCGGCGACCGCCGCCTTGCTGGCCTGGATCGGGTCCGTGATGGCCAGGCCGGGCACGCCGTCCTTGGCGATGACCCCGAAGATCCCCACCTTGGCCTTGCCCAGCGTCACCAGCTTGGGGGCCTCCGTGGCGATCTGCGCGGCCGGGTCAGCCGGCGCAGCCAGGTTCACCACCTGCCGGGGCGGCCGCACCTTGGCCGGCCCCTTGGCCAGGTCATTGGCGCCAAGGCCGATGGCCGCGACGCCCAGCGCGTCGCGATACGTGGCCACCAGCAGATCGGCCTTGAGCTCTTCCTGCGTGGCGAACGCCTCTCCGATCTTGGTCTGCGTATAGAGGAGGCCGCCCGCATCCACGACGAGGACCGGGCCGCTTTGCCGGGCCTGGGCGACCAGCGCGGCGGTGCGGGATAGATCCCCCAGGGGATCCGTGGTACAGCCACAGGGGCCGATCTGGCCGCGGATCTCGGCCAGCGCAAGCAGCGTGAAGGTCGGTTTGACAGGCTCCAAATCCGACGGAGCCCCCTGTCGCGACGACGAGCATCCAAGCGCGCAGAGCAGAGCCGCGCCCAGGGCGGGCGGCGGCGCCAGCAGTTTGGCGGACATAAGCCGTCGTATAGCACGCTTGACAGGGCTCGAAAGCCCCATGTAGATTCCCGCGCTCTCTGGTAACGCTCTCGAGGAATCTATGTCCGTAGCTATTCGCATGTCGCGCCAAGGCAAGAAGAAGGCGCCGTTCTATCGCATCGTCGCCGCTGACAAGCGCCGTGCCCGCGACGGCCGGTTCATCGAGCTGCTCGGCACCTACGATCCCCGCACCAAGGCGCTCAAGCTCAACAAGGAGCGCTATCAGCAGTGGATCAAGGAAGGCGCGCAGCCCAGCGGCACCCTCGCCGCCGTCGTCCGCCGCAGCGATCGCGCTACGGTGGCCTAACGCCATGGCTGAACCGGAATCGTCGCCGGACCTGTCCGAGCTGATCCGCTTCATGGCGGTGAGCCTCGTCGACAAGCCGGATGAGGTACATGTCGCTCTGATCGAGGAGCGCAACGCCAACGTCTACGAGCTCGAGGTCGCAGAGAGCGATCTCGGCAAGGTGATCGGCCGCGGCGGCAAGACCGCCCGCGCGCTGCGCACTGTCGTGCAGACGGTCGCGCCGCGCTCTCGCAAGCGCACCCTCGTCGAAATCCTCGAATAGCAGTGCGCGGTCGGGACCGCATCGAGATCGGCGGGGTCGCGCGCGCGCACGGCATCGCCGGGGAGATCGTCGTGGTCACCCATGACCCGGACTCCATGGTGCTCGAGGACATCGCTGCGCTGTGCATCGCCGGGACCTGGCACAACGTGCAGCGGTCGCGCGGCACCCAGCGCGGCTGGCTCATCCTGCTCGAGGGGATCTCCACTCGCAACCAGGCCGAAGGGTTTCGCGGCGCGGTGGTAGAGGTTCCTCGCGAGCAAGTGCCGCTGGAGCCCGGCGAGTTCCTGCTCGACGATCTGATCGGGTGCCAGGTCGAGCTGGCGGACGGCCGGCCCTGGGGCACCGTGGCCGCCATCGAGCCTGACTATCAGGATCGGCTGGTGATCCACCACGACGGCAAGGAGCGCCTGCTGCCGGTGGTGCCGGAGTGCATCGTCTCGGTCGATGTCGAGGCCGGCAAGATCGTCGTCGATCCTCCGGAAGGGATCCCGGAGATCCCCATCCCCACCCCACGTCGATGAAGATCGCGGTCGTCACCATCCTGCCGGAGCTCATCGAAGGTGGCCTCTTAGCCGGCGTGGTCGCGCGGGCGACCACGTTGATCCGGCTCGGAGGAGCGCCGGCGGCCCGGCCCAGCGTCACCGACGAGCCAGCGACCGGCTCCGCCGCCGCGCCGACCGCCGCCGCTGCCGCCGGCTCCGCCGCCGCGCCGCGCTCGCCAGTCGCCGGACCGCCGGAGGAGCTGGCCCTGGCGGAGGAGGCCACGGTCCGCGCGCCAGCGCGCCCGCTCACGGTGGCCACCGTCAACCCGCGCGACTTCACGACCGATCGCCACCGCACCGTCGACGATACGCCTTACGGTGGCGGCCCCGGCATGGTGATGAAGCCTGAGCCGCTCCTGGCCGCCATGGAGTGCGCGCGACAGGCTCTTGGTCCCACCGCTCGTCGGGTGCTCTTGACCCCGGTGGGCCGGCCGCTCGACCAGCACGCCGTGCGCCGGCTCGCCGCCGAGCCCGCGCTGGTCCTGGTGTGTGGACGGTATGAGGGCATCGACGAGCGCGTGATCGAGGAGGCCATCGACGAGGAGATCTCGCTTGGCGACTATGTGCTCTCGGGCGGCGAGCTCGGCGCGCTGGTGCTCATCGACGCCATCGCGCGCCTGGTCCCGGGCGTCCTCGGCGAGCCCTCGTCCGCGACGGAGGAGTCGTTCTCGGACGCGCTCCTCGAGTACCCTCAGTACACCCGGCCATGGCGCCTGGGGCAACGGCAAGTCCCCGACGTCCTGGCGTCGGGCAATCACGCCGCCATCGCGGCCTGGCGTCGGGCCCGGTCCCTGGAGCGCACAGCGCTGCGCCGGCCCGACCTGTTCGCCCTGCATCGCCCCACGGCGGCGGACCGCAAGCTCCTCACCGGCCTGCGCAACCTCGACGTCGCCGGCCGCACCTCGATCGCCCTGGTCCACCACCCGGTGCTCGACCGCGTCGGCGCCATCGTCACCTCTGCGGTGACCAACCTCGATCTGCATGACCTGGCGCGCTCCAGCCGGACGTTTGGGCTGGCCGGCTACTTCGTGGTCACCCCCGTCACGGCGCAGCAGGACAAGGTGCGCCACATCGCGCGCATGTGGCAGGAGCAGGAGGGCTTTGACCACCGCGCCAGCGCGCTCGAGCTGGTCAGGCCTGCTTCCAGCCTGTCCGAGGCCATCGCGTGCCTGGGAGGGCCGGGGAACGTGCGCGTGGTGGCGACCAGCGCCAACCCCCGCAGCCTGCCTCAGGTTCCCCGCGTCACCGCGGCGGAGCTGCTAGCTGCCGCGCGCGCCGACGACCGGCCGGTGCTCGTGGTCTTTGGCACCGGGTGGGGGCTGGCAGAGGGCGTGAACCCGCTGATTGAACAGGTCCTTTGTCCCATCGATGGCGCTCCGGAGTGGAACCACCTTTCGGTGCGCAGCGCGGTCGCCATCACGCTGGATCGCCTATTTGGCCTACGCGAACCTCGGACCCGGTGAGGATCCCTGCCCGCCGCACCTGCGGAAACCTGAGGGCAAGGGCCACAACCGCTTGACGTCCGGGGGCGATCTCTGGCAGAACCCAGCGTCCACACACGGCTTTGCCCAGGTACCTGCCATGAGCCAGCGAATTCTCGACGCAATTGACAAGAGCAACCGCCGCCCCTCCGCGTTGCCGGAGTTCCGAGCCGGAGATTCGGTGAAGGTGTGGGCGAAGATTCGCGAAGGCGAAAAGACCCGTCTGCAGGCCTTTGAAGGCGTGTGCATTCGTCGGGTGTCCAAGGGAGCTCGCTCCACCTTCACGGTGCGCAAGATCTCGTACGGCGTCGGCGTCGAGCGAATCTTCCCCGACAACTCGCCCAACATCGAGAAGGTCGACGTGATCCAGCGCGGTCGCGTGGGCCAGGCTCGCCTGTACTACTTGCGCGACCTCGCCGGCAAGGCGGCCCGCATCAAGGAGCGCGACGGCTCGACCCACGAGTCGCATGACACGCCCTCCGAGGTGGTCGATCAGCTCGCAGCGCCCAGCGCGGGCGGTGAAGAGAAGGCCAAGATCAAGGGCAAGGGCAAGCGTAAGCGGCAGCGTGACGCCGCGGTCGCTAGCTGAACGCTTCCCCGGTTGACGGCGCCGCAGCCACGCGAAGCATCGCACGGCATGGGGCCCATGGATCGCCGAAGCCTGGGTACGGCGGCTGAGGCGCGCGCGATCTCCGCGCTCGAACAGGCCGGGTACAGGATCGTCGAGCGTAACGTCCGCTTGCGCGTGGGCGAGCTCGACGCAGTCGCCTGGGATGGCGACGTGCTGGTCTTCGTCGAGGTGCGCAGCCGCGCCGACACCCGCTTTGGCGGGGCAGGGCAGGCCGTTGGTCTGGCCAAGCAGCGCCAGGTCGCCCGCTGCGCAGAGGCGTACCTCGGCCGGTCAGGTGGCGCGCTGCGGCCGCGTGGGGTTCGATTCGACGTCGTCGCCATCACGGGCGCCGAGGTGGTGATCCTGCGCGACGCCTTCCGCGCGTCCTGAGCGGTGGCAGGGCCCCAGCGCGCCTTTCGCTCGGCGTGTCTCACGCGGCGGGATCACCATCGCCCGGTCGAAGCGGTAGCAAGGCAGGCGCTCGGCTGAGCCGCTTGGAGCTCGGCTGAGCCGCGTTGGAACTCGGCCTGAGCCGCTTGGAGCTCGGCTGAGCCGCGTTGGAACTCGGCCTGAGCCGCTTTGGAGCTCGGCTGAGCCGCTTGGAGCCCGGCTGAGCCGCGTTGCTGCGCTCGACGCCTGCTAGCAGCTGTCCTCGACAGCCACCCAACGCTTCGGTCAGGGGCAACCTGGAGTGCCCTGCCGCCCCTCGAGGTTGCAGCAGGTGTTGTCTGCCTTCGAGGCATCGCAGTGCTCACGCTTGGTCGGCACCACGAAGTAGTCTTTGCAGATACAGAACTTCTTGCAGCAGAACGGCCCGACGGTCAACGCGATGCCGCAGGTGAAGCCCGTCTTGCACGGCGACTCCGGCACGCGGTCGCAATCGTCGTCGCTGGAACACTCCGCGGTGCAGAGCCCCTGGGCGCCTTCGGGGTACTGGCTGCCCTCGGGCAAGATCTTCTCGAGCGGCACCCGCAGACACTGGCGCGAGACGCAGTCAAGCGAGGGGGAGGCGACGACCACCTCGTTGGGTGATGGCGCCTGTCCCAGCTCGCAGATCCGTCCGACCTGGTTGTCGTCGCAGGCGCTGGCCGCGAAGACCAGCCCGAAAAGCAGCCCACAGAGGAGGCCCAACCGGAGGCCCACCCGAAGGCCCGCGCGCGGAGTGAGCCAAGCCAACGCAACGTGGATAGGTCGTCTCATGAGAATCCTGTTGGATATGAAAGCCCCAACCGGGCAAGCAGTCAAGGCACACAGTCGGGGGATGTCGGTTCTCGGGGCTCGCTCTGGTTGGCGATCCACAGGTCTCGACCCTCTGCGTCGTAGGCGGAAAAGGGTTGCGGGACCATCTTGAGACACAACCTCGAGGTCCCGGTTGCAACCGCCGGGGGGCATCCTGTGTCGACTCTCATGCAACCGACCGACATCGGTTGCTTTCCAGTGTCCCACCCGAGTTGGACCACACGCCTTGACAACTCTTCCCAGCGCTGCCGATGATGCCGATGACCGGCCACGATCCGTGGTGTGAGTCGGCCTGGAGGAACGAATGAAGCGGCCCCCTGTTCTTGCCATCTCCCTGATCGCGGCGATCGCGGTGATCGCGGCTTTCCTCGCGACCACGGTCTTTGCGACCGGCCAAGCCCACGCCCAGGACGGCGCGCCTTCGGCCACCCTGGAGCGCGCGATCAAGCTCTACGAGCAGGAGCAGTGGCTCGGCGCCTCGATCGAACTCAAGAAGGTCGTCGACGGTGACAGCGGCGATGGCCCCCGCAACAAGCAGCGCGGGGAGTTCTTCATGGGCAAGGCGCTCTACCAGCTCCATTTCTATGCTGGGGCGCTGTCGTACTTCGACAAGATCGTCGCCGCTGGCGACGCGCACCCGTACCACGCCGCCACGCTCAAGTGGCTGGCCGCGCTGTCGGTGAAGCTGCCTGATACCTCGGGCATCCTGGCCAAGATCGGCACGTACAACGAGTCGGCGCTGAGCGATCCGTCGATCGGAGAGGCCAAGGACCAGCTCTATTTCCTGCTCGGACGGTTCTTCTACTCCAAGGGCGGCGATGAGAACTTCGACAAGGCCATCTCGCTGTTCCAGCAGGTCGCGCGCGACAGCGAGTACTTCATCAAGGCCAAGTTCTTCGAGGGCGTCACCCACGTTCGCAAGTATCAAGGCAAGGCGGCCATCGACGCCTTCAAGGAGATCTTGGTGATCGGGCAGGAGCGGCCCAAGCAGTACGCCAAGGCCGACATCGAGACGTACGAGGAGCTCGCGCGGCTGCAGATGGGTCGCGTGTTCTACTCGACCCAGCAGTTCGACACCTCCATCAAGTACTACGAGAAGCTGCCGCAGGACTCCGCGGACTGGACCAAGTCCCTGTTCGAGGCGTCGTGGGCGTACTTCATGAAGTCGCTCAACTCCAAGGCGCTGGGCAACATCCACACGCTCAACGCCCCGTACTTCGAGGACGAGTTCTACCCCGAGTCCATGTTGCTCAAGGCGGTGATCTACTTCAAGTACTGCCTCTACGAGCAGGCCGAAGAGGCCATCGCCGACTACAACGAGAAGTTCCAGCCGCTGACCGCCAACCTCGATCAGCTCCTGGCCAAGTACGAAGACGACGGCGAGTTCTACGGCTACGTGGTCAAGGTGCTCGCTGGCAAGGGCGGCCTCGACGAGTCGACCCAGCGCCTGGTGATGAGCGTGCTCAACGACCGCACGCTGCGCAAGACCTTCGCCTGGGTAGACGAGCTGCAGGGCGAGCTGGATCTGCTCGCCAAGCAGGACAAGGCCTGGCAGACCACCAAGGTCGCGGGCGAGCTGCTCGGGGACCTCACGTTGCAGAAGTCGCTGGCCGAGGCGCAGGCCGGCAAGGTGGCCCGCGATCGCGTCAAGCGCCTGGCAGGCGAGCTGTCCGCGCTGGCGCGCGACGGCTCGAAGATCCGCTTCGAGATCTTGCAGGGCAAGGGCGACAAGATCTCCAACGAGTCGCTGGGGGTGCGCGTGTCCGCCAAGGAGAAGGCGGAGCCCATCATCATCGACGACGAGCACTTCCTGTGGAAGTTCAACGGCGAGTACTGGAAGGACGAGCTTGGGTACTACCGCTTCCGGATTCGATCCCGGTGCCCCAAGTGAATCCCATCTCGCCGCGCCTGCTCAGCACGCTCCGCACGTGTAGCCAAGGAACTGCAATGTCGCAACAACGTACGCTCAAGATCCGAGCCGCCATCGCCTGTCTGGTGCTCGCGTCCGCCAGCACGGCGTGGGCTCAGAAGCCCAAGTACACGCGCGCCAGCGAGGTCAAGATCAACGTCAAGATCTCCGACCGCGTGAAGCCGCTCGAGACCGGCAAGGAGCCGGCGGCGTCCAAGCAGCCGAGCATCACCGCCGACCAGATCCTCAACATCGAGGGCCTGGTGGGGGAGATCCGGGAAGAGCAGGCGGCGATCTTGTTCGACCTGATCAAGAACACGCCGGACTCCGCGGCGGAGGAGAAGGCCGACTACTACTTCCGGCTCGGGGAGCTGTTCGCCAAGCAGCAGCGCTTCTATCGCCTCAAGGCGGCGGAGTACGCGATCGCGGCGGACGTGGCCAAGAAGTCGGACGCCAAGGCGGCCGCCAAGCGCAAGTCGGAGGACTCCGCGGCCAAGTCCAAGAAGGCGCTGCTCGACGCGGTGAAGATCTACAAGGCGCTCACCGACAACGACGCCTTCAGCAACTACCCCAACATGGACAAGGCGCTCTTCTACTACGGGTACACCCTGCAGGGTGGCACGTACATGAAGGAGGCGCGCTCGGTCTACGACAAGCTGCTCAAGAACTACCCCAACTCCAAGTACGTGCCGGAGGCGCACCTGGCGTTCGCGGACTACCACTTCGAGAACAACCAGCTCGCCGACGCGGAGGACCGCTACCGCAAGGTCCTCAAGTACCCCAAGTCCAATGCGTACTGGTACGCCATGTACAAGATGGGCTGGATCGATCTCAACCTGTCTCGTCACAAGGACGCGCTGGAGGCCTTCTTGAAGGTGGCGGAGGCCACCAACAACGACAAGAAGCAGGAGATCTTGAACCGCGCAGCCAAGAAGGACTTCGTTCGAGCCTACGCGGAGATCGGCAAGGCTGAGCTGGCGTACCAGGCGTTTCAGCGGGTCGATCGCAAGTACGCCTTCACCATGCTCACGATGCTCGGCGACCGCTACCTGGAGCAGGGCAAGTCCGAGAAGGCGATCTACATCTTCCAGTCGCTCATCAAGGAAGCCCCCAAGGACAAGAACGTCTGCCTCTGGCAGTACAACATCGCGCACTCGATGCTCACCGTGTCTGGCGATGACGACAAGGTGAAGGAGATCGAGAAGCTGACCCGCATGTGGGGCGTCTTGCGCGACCGCAAGGTGCTGCCCAAGGCCGAGGCCGAGGAGTGTCACGACAACGCGGCGGCGATGTCCGGCGAGCTGGCTCGCGCGTACCACAGCGAGTCGGTTCGCACCAAGAACCCGACCACCCTGGCGTACGCCGACAAGCTCTACCATGTGTACCTCGAGGTCTTCGAGGACGCGGCCGACTACGCGGAGACCCAGTACTACTACGCCGAGCTCTTGTGGACGCGGGCGGAGAACGAGAAGAACCCGCGGCTGCAGACCGAGCTCTTCGAGAACACCGCCATCGCCTTCACTGACGTGGTGAAGCACGGCAAGGTCAACCCGCAGCTCATCAAGACGGCGGCCTACGCGGCGGTCCTCAGCTGGAAGAACGCGCTCAACGTGGATCCGCGCGTGCGCGACGTGCCGGTGGACGACGCCAAGAACTACGAGAAGATCCAGCCCGAGCAGCCCATCCCGGAGCGCGAGCAGAAGATGCTGGCGGCCTTCGACATCTACATCAACTACGTCAAGGATCCCAAGGACGAAGAGCTGGTGGGGATGAAGTTCCTCAAGGCGAACATGTACCGGCGCTACAACCACTTCGACAAAGCGCTGCCCATGTTCGAGGAGATCCTGGACAAGCACCGCGAGCACGAGACGGCGGAGTACGCCGCCAACCTGTTGCTCGACATCTACAACCGGATGAAGCGGTACGACGAGATGTTGACGCTGGCCAACAAGCTCGACGAAGACAAGAAGTTCCTCGAGGGCAAGGACACGCTGCGCGCGACCATCAGCGGTCTGCGCTCCACGGCGCTGCGCAAGGACGCCGAGCGCAAGGAGACCCGCGCCAAGGAGACCGGGGACCTCAGCTTGTACGTGGACTGCGCCGAGGCCTACATCAAGATCTTCAACCGGGATACCAACGCCAAGAACGCTGACGAGCTGCTCTACAACGCCGGCGTCTGCTTCGAGCAAGGCAAGTCCATCGGCGCGGCGCTGGAGATGTTCAACAAGCTGTCGCAGCTCTACCCGGAGTCCAAGCACACGGCCAAGGCCATCGCCAAGCTGGGCAACAACTACAGCGCGGTCGCCTACTACGACCGCGCCGCCGCCAAGTACGAGGAGTACGCCAGGAAGTATGCGGGCGAGGAGAACGCCTTCAAGGCCATGAGCGAAGCGGTCTTCTACCGCAAGGGCATCGGCGACGACGCCAAGGCGATCGACAACACCAAGTTCTTCATCAAGACCTTCGGCAACAAGGATCCGGAGAAGGCGGCGGATGCCTTCTTCAGCTTGACCGCGGTGTACGAGAAGCAGGGCGACGGCGACCAGGTGATCAAGCACCTGCGGCAGTACATCGGCCAGTACGCCAAGAAGGGCGGCTCCGACCGCCTGGTGATGGCCTGGGCCAAGATCGGCGTGACGCTGTGGAACCAGTCGTGTCCGGTGCGCACCGTCGATGGCTCGTGCGTGCGGGTGACCCGCGAGCGCGCGGTCGCGGGCAAGCGCAGCAAGCGCCGCAAGGGATCTGCGCAGCCCACGCAGTGTGGGCCCGAGAGCAAGATCAAGCTGGTCACGGTGAATCGCGACGAGCGCAAGGTCAAGGACGCGATGATCGCGTTCTCGCGCGCCGTGTCGGAGTACGAGCGGGCCGGCGGCAAGGGCGGCGAGGATGGCTCCGCGCGCTACCACTACGCGCAGGCGAAGTTCTATCAAGGCGAGAAAGACTTCGAGGCCTATCTGGCGCTCAGGTTCCCTCGCGGCCTGGACTTTGACCCCAACAACCCCGGCATCAAGAAGCGCTCCGAGAAGCGGTTCACCGAGTGGATCACCGAGAAGGACAAGCTCAACGGCGTGGTCGGCACCAAGTACATGGCCACCATCGGCACCAAGGACGCGGCCTGGGCCGTGGCGGCCGCCGCGCGGATCGGTCAGGCGGCGCAGAACTTCTCGGATGCCCTGTTCACCGCCGAGATCCCCGAGGACGTGCGAACCGGTTCGTTCGCGGATGAGAAGGTCGAGGCGTTCTGCGACAAGCTGACGGAGGTCGCCGAGCCGCTGGCTGCCAAGTCGCTGCAGGCTTATTCCGGCTGCCTGTCGAAGTCCACGGAGCTTGGCTGGTTCAGCGAGTGGTCCAAGCTGTGCGAGCGTGAACTCGGTCAGATCGAGCCCGACAAGTATCCCACCGCGGCCGAGCTCAGCGGGGCCCCGGACTCCATCTCTGTCATCTCTGATATCGAGCGGCCTACGATCAAGCTCGAGTAGTTCCGACAAGCCCGACCATGGCCCCTTCGATTGGATCCACTATGCGAAGTTCTATCCTGCATTCGCTCGTCTTCGGGCTGGCTCTTGCTCACTCCGCGGCCTGCGGCGGCGGCCAGAAGCCCGGCGGCGCCAAGGGCGCAGCCAGCGAGCCGGTGATCGCCGGCACCGCGAAGAAGAAAGACGAGCCCAAGCGCGACATCTCCAAGGATGCGCGCAGTGATTTCGGGTCGGTCGCCGCGGCCTTCGCCGCGGCCGACAAGGGCGGGCGCTGGAGTGAAGGCGACTGCCGGCAGCTCGCTGATCGCTTCGCCGCCGTGTACCGCGAGCACCCGGAGTTGGTGGAGGCGCAGTACATGGTGGGGTTGTCGTACCACCGCTGCAACCTGCTCGATGACGCCGAGAGCGCGTACCAGAAGGCCGCCAAGGCCAAGGGCGGCCACGCGCAATCGATGTCCAACCTCGGCGAGATCTACTTCCGCGCCGGCAAGCAGGACGCGGCCAAGCAGCAATGGGAGGGGGCGCTCAAGATCCAGTCCAAGCTGGCCGGGGCCCACACAAACCTCGCCTCGCTGCTGATCGAGCAGATGCGAGACACCAAGGACGCCACCAAGTGGAAGGCGCTCGAAGAGCAGGCGCGGCTCCACCTGTCGAGCGCGCTCGCGGTGGACTCCAACAGCGTGAAGGCCTATACGCTGTACGGGCTGCTCTACATGGAGGGCCGCGAGAAGAACAAGAACCGGCTCGACCTGGCCAAGCTCCTGCTCGAAGAGGGGGAGAAGCGAAACGACAACTACGCTCCGCTCAAGAACGCTCGAGGGATCTACTTCCTGTATCGCGCCAACCTGTCCGAGGCGCTCAAGCAGTTCACCCTGGCGGTGGAGATCGATCCGCGCTTCGTCGAGGCGCGGATGAACGTGGGCTTCACCACGCTGGGTTTCCGCAAGTATGACGCAGCCAAGGAGCAGTTCGCCAAGGTCCTCGATCTCGATAGCAAGAACTACCAGGCCCGCATCGGGCTCGGCATCGCGCTGCGTGGCCTGGGCGACATGGACGGCGCCGAGGCCGAGTACAAGAAGGCCAAGGAGCTCGATCCGAAGCGCGGAGAGGCGTTCTTCAACCTGGGAGTGCTCTACAAGGACTTCCGCGCCGCCAAGCAGAGCGACCTTCGGGCGTCCCAGCAGGCGTATCGAACCGCACGGGACTACTTCCGGGAGTTCCTCGGCAAGCCCGGCTCGGAGGCCGACAAGAGCGAGGCCAAGGGCAACATCGGCGACTGCGAGAAGCTGATCTCGCAGCTCGAAGAGTTCATCAAGAACCAGCAGAACCAGCCGCCACCGCCCGCGGCCCCGGCGGCCCCGGCGGCCCCGCCAGCTGGCGGCGCCGGCCGCATGTGACTTCTAGCCTCTTGAAATAACGGAAGAAAGATCCCGCTGGCCACGGCCGGCGGCTCATTGCAAGATCTCCAAAAGATTCATGGAACGAAACCAGGCGCCTGGTGTCAGGTGGGTAATGACGCGGTCATGCCCTCTGCCTTTGGCGCCCCAGATGGGAAAGGGTTCGATCATGCGCACGTTGCTCGCTGGCTCTCTCGCGGCTGTCACCTTGATGTTCTCCGGGGCTGCGATGGCGCAGGACCAGGGGGAGAACAACCCAAACAAGGGCAAGGTGAAGGTCTACGACTTCGATGGCGACACCATCGATGGCGACCTCATCAAGCCCGAGGGATCGACGGTCGACGCCCGCGATTTTGGCAACCACGCTAGCCTCATTCGCATTCGCAAGGATTTCATCCCAGAGATCATCAAGTCGGCCGAAGACTTGTGAGATCTCGGCGCCGCGTGCGCCGCGCTCACTGGCCTTCGGGTTTGCCCAGCAAGGAAAGCGGAGTTCTCTTATGGCCGGTGGCAAAGTTCCTCTGACGTTCAGAATCTTCAAGGGCGAGCAGCTCGTGCGCGAGGAGCGTTTGAGCTTGTCCGTCATCAAGATTGGCAAGGTGCCCTCTGCGCACCTCAAGCTGGATGACGAGACCGTCAGCCGCACGCATGCCATCATCGAGGTCAACGGTCCCGGCGATGTCAGCATCATCGACCTGGGGTCCACCAAGGGCACCTTCGTCAACGGGCAGAAGGTCAACAAGGCCAAGCTGCAGACCGGCGACAGCATCGTCGTGGGCGAGACGCGGATCGAGCTGGCCATCGGCGCGGACGCGATGTCCGAGGACGCTCCGACCCGGGTCGGCCTCACGGCTGCGCCGGACGTGATCGCCTCGGCGCCTCGCCCCACCGGCGCGATGCCGGCGGTGCCGCCACCGGTGTTCGCGTCCTCGGTGCCTTCGCTCGCCACGCCGCCGCCGCGCCCGCCCACCTCGTCCTTCGCCGCTGCGGCTCCGCCGCCGCCGAGCACCTCGTCTTTCGGCGTGCCCACCCCGGCCTACGGCTCGACCCCGGCCTATGGCTCGGCGCCGTCGGCGGCCCCGGCGCCCTCGGCCTTCGCGGCGCCCTCGGCGCCGACGTTCGGCGCGCCGACGCCGCCACCGGCGCCAGGCCCGTCGACCTCTTCTTTCGCGGCGCCCGCGCCGTCGTTCGGCGCGCCGACTCCGCCGCCGGCTCGCCCCGCGGCGCCGCCGTCGACCTCTTCTTTCTCGGCGGTCGCGCCAGCGGCCGCAGCGGCGCCGCCCCCGAGCCCGATGTTCGCTCCGCCGCCGTCGTTCTCGCCGCCACCCGGACTGCCGGGGTCGGCGCCGTCGCCGTTTGCGGCCACCGTGGTGCCATCGCAGATGCACAGCGGCATGGCGGAGATGGTGGACGATCTGGGAGGCGCGCGCGCCGTCGAGATCGCCGCCATGCTCGGGGACTCGGTGGTGGGCGTGAAGCACTGCATGGAGCCGCGGAGCGGCAAGATCGCGAGCGCGACGTATGGCGTGCTGGTCGCCGGCGCTGCCTGCTTGATCGTCGCCACCATCGCGTTCTCGATCTCGGTGAGCAACGCCGCGTACAACAAGGGCCAGTTCCATCACTGGACGGAGGTCCAGAAGCGGCCTGCCTATGCGTTCCGGCCGCGGGTGCTGAGCCTCGGCTACGACGCGGCGGCCTTTGGCGGGCTGTCGCTGGCGATGTTCTTTTTGACCTACGGTCTCGTCCGCATGCGACGTGAGCGCAAGAGCCCCTACTTCCGGATCGGCACGGGGCCCAACGTCGAGTTCCCCATCGACATGGCCACCGCGGAGTTCCCCCTGGTCGCGCCGGCTGGAGACGACTTCGTCTTCAACTTCGCGCAGGGCATGGAGGGCGAGATGACGGTGGATGGTCGCTCGACCAGCCTCGCCGAGCTGATGCCGCAGGGGCGCGCGCGCCCTTCGGCGGTGGCGGCCGGAGCGGTGGAGGTGCCGATCCCGGCCAAGGCCCGGATCCGCGTCCGAGCTGGCAAGGCGACCTTCCTGATCTCGTCGGTGGCGCAGCCGCGGCGCGCTGCCACGGCGCTGTTTGCGTCGCTCGAGAATCGCGTGCTCGTGTACATCGCGGGCTCGCTGGCTGCCCACCTCGTGCTGTGGGCGATCCTCCGTCAGCTCCCGGTGGACGAGACGGTGGCGGGCTTTGATCTGGCGCAGCTCGAGGATCCGTCCACGCGCACGTCGTCGACGGCCCAGGACGATCCGCCGCCGCCCGAAGAAGAGGATAAGCCCGACGACGGCTCGGAGACCTCTGGCGGCACCGGCGAGGCCATGCAGCTCGAAGAGGGCAAGATGGGCAAGCAGGACTCGACCCGGGCCGAGGGCATGTACAAGATGAAGAACGCCGGCCTCGACCCGCAGCTCGCGCGCGTCCAGGCGATCGAGGCGGCGCGGTCGGCCGGCATCCTGGGCGTCACCGGGCTCACCCAGGGTGGCGCGTTCGCCTCGCTGACCGGCACGGGCGATATCTCCTCGGGCCTCGATGACGCTGACATCTATGGCGGCTTGCTCGGCAACGAAGCGGGCGAGATGCAGGGTGGCTTTGGCTACGGACGAGGTGGGGTGGGGCCTGGCGGCGGCGGCACTGGATGGGGCACCATCGGCACCGGGCGATACGGCACCATCGGCCACGGCGACGGTACGGGCACCGGATACGGCGTCGGCGGCGGTCGCGGCGGGATCCGCGGACGGACCTCCGCGGTGCCGACGGTCTCCATCGGCACGCCGTCAGCCAACGGCGACCTCGACAAGGCGATCATCCGTCGCTACATCAAGCGCAACCTGGCCAAGATCCAGTACTGCTACGAGAAGGAGCTCCTGGCCAAGCCCAGCCTGGCGGGCACCGTGCAGACGCAGTTCTTGATCATGCCCAACGGCACCGTGGCCAGCGCGTCGGGCAATGGCGTCGATGGCTCGGTGGCGAGCTGTGTCGCCGCGGTGGTGAAGTCGATCGAGTTCCCCAAGCCGAAGAACGGCGGCAGCGTGCAGGTCAACTATCCGTTCATCTTCCGCGCCGCCGGCGGTTCGTGATCTGCGGCGCCAGCGCGCGTCGCTCTCCCGCCGACCAACGGCGTGGCTCGTCGGGCTCGTCGGTGATGGCGGATTCGGCCGCGGTGGCCAAACTGCCTGCCGGGTGGCTTGAGCTTGGGCCTGCCGATTTGCTAAACACGACGATGGCACTCAGGCCGAGGGCATCATGAGACCACCGAATCGGTTTTGCTTCCTGCTGGTCGCCGCCTTGGCGGGGGCCACGCTGCTTGGCTGCAACGACGCCGGCCGCAACGAATCGGTGAAGCTCGCCAACGAGGGCAACGCCGCGCTTAATCGCAAGCAGTACGACGACGCGATCGTGCAGCTCAAGAAAGCGGTGGAGAAGTACCGGGACAACCACGTCGCCTGGTACGGCCTGGGCCTCGCGCATATGAGCCGCAAGCAGCACGCGGAGGCCGTCGACGCGCTCGGCAACGCGGCGCGGATCGTCGACGATCAGCCCATGTATCACATGTGGCTGGGCATCGCGATGACCATGAAGGCGGAGGCGCAGGCGCGCGAGGAACAGGCGCGCAAAGAGAGCAAGAAGCCCGAGGAAGTGGAGTTGGATCTCGGCGCCGTGAACTTCGAGAGCGCGCTGCAGCACCTGCAGCAAGCGGTGAAGCTCCGCGGCGACCTCTGGCGCGCCCACTACAACCTCGGGCTCATCTATCGCAACGGCGACAAGTCCAAGGAAGCCGCGGAGTCCTTCACCAAGGCCATCGCCGCCAACCCTCGGGAGCAAGGGCCATACGTCGCGCTCGCGGAGCTGTATTCGCGGTGGGACTACGTGGACCAGGCGATTCAGGTCGCCTCGCAGGGTACCGCCAATGTTCCTGGCGCCGCCGAGCGCGCGGATATCTGGTACGTGCTCGGCATGGGGTATGACTCCAAGCGGCTTGACGACAAGGCCGTGGAGTCCTTCAGCAAGGCGCTTGAAGACCGGCGAGATCACCACAAGGCCAAGTTCCAGCGTGGCCAGGCGTTGTTCCGCAAGGGCGACTTTAGCCGGGCCAAGCGCGACCTGGAGGACTTCGTCAAGACGGGGAGCTCCAAGCTGGATTTGCAGAAGACCCAGGCCAGCAAGATGCTGATGGACATCGTGGCCGCGTCTGCTGAAGCGACCGCCGAATCGCCCAAGTGATGGTCGCCGGCAGGCGCCGGCACGTCCTCGGGCTTCCAGCCGGGTTCTCGCCAAGCGGCCGGCTCACCCACAGGTCGCAGCTCGCCGCTGGCTCCGCTGGCCGTGGCCGCGCCCGATGACCTGCCGTGGTCGCGCCGGTTTCCCGGGGCCGGCTGTCGTCGACGACTGGCGGCTCGGCCGCCGGACAATTCGTCTACACGCCGAAAAGGCTGGCGTTTTTTGGCGCTAGAGACTGGTGTGGCCCATCGGCCGCCCGCTAATATATTGCTGTGTGGGTAACGGCGGGGATTTTCTGTGGAAATGCGGGAGGATAGACCGCAGATGGAAACGCGTACGCTGCTACGGGAACGCCTTCGCCGGTCACGTGACTGGGCACTTACCATTGATGAGCTCGAGAAGGAGCTCGAAGCCTCGGGCACCAAGCCCGAGCAATCAGAGCGGCTCTTTGAGCTCGCGGCGCTGACCGAGGATGTAGTTCCGGAGCGCGAGCGCGCGCTGGGTCTGTATCAGCGAGCGTGGAAGCTCTTTCCAGACAACCTCAAGGCGCTGTCTCGTGCGCGCGAGGTGTATGGCGAGATCGGCCGCGCCGAGATGGTCGCAAAGCTCGGCGAGATGGAGCTGCGCCACCCGGCGGCCGCTCCGGAGCTGGCTGCGCTGGTGGGCGAAGCCATGCTCGATTGCGGGCAGAAGGACAAAGCGCAAGCCTTGCTCGAGCGTGCGCTGGAGCGCACGCCGGAGTCTGTGCGCGTCAAAGACGCGATCGCGGCGCTCAACTACGATCCGGAGTTCTGGACGGACGAGGTGGAGCGGCTGACGTCCGAGGTCGATCGCTTTGACGCGGCGGCTGGCACGCGCATGCTGCTGCGCGCCGCGCGCATCTTGCGGCTGGAGGCCGCCGAAGATCCGCGGCTCGAGTCCGTGCTGCGCCTGGTGCTGGATCGCGAGCTGCATGAGCCGTCGGCAAACTACTTGCTCGAGACGCTGCTCGCCAACGCGCAGCGCTGGGACGACCTGGAGGCCCATCAGCTCCGTCGCGCCGCGGGCGCCACGGTCTCGGCCGAGACGTCGGTCGCCGGCGCGAGCGTGGAGCTGCTGCGCCGGTTCGGCCTGGAGTGGGTGCAGCGCTTCAAGGATCGAGAGCGCGGCGCGCGCTTCTTCGCCCGCGCCATCACCAGCTCCACGCAGAACGGCGTGGGAGAGCTGCGTTCGATGGTCGCCGCGTACACGTTGCTCTTGCAGGTGCTGGGGGCGCGCTCCGAGTGGCAGGCGCTGGTGGAGATGGCGGAGCAGCTGGTGGACCGCACTCCGGCGGAGTCCCGGCTGTTCATCGCCATCCAGGCCGGCACGATCGCCTTCGAGCAGCTCGGCGACGTCGCGCGCGCGCGACGTCTATTTCGAGTCGCCGAGCAGGTGGAGCCGCGCAACGAAGCGGTGCTCGATTTCATCTCGGCGGTGGGCTTGGACGAGGAGCCGTCGGCGGACGCGACGTCGCCCGCGAGCGCAGCCACCGCGGTCGCCGCGGCGGCTCCGCAGGCGGAGCTCGTGCAGCCGGCGCCGGCAGCGGAGCCGGCACACACCGAGGAGCCTGTGAAGGTCGAGCCAGCGAAGGTCGAGCCAGCGAAGGTCGAGCCTGTGAAGGCCGAGCCCGAGAAGGCCGCGGAGCCTGTGAAGGCCGCGGAGCCTGTGAAGGCCGAGCCGGTGAAGGCCGAGCCTGTGAAGGCCGCGGCACCAGCGGGCAAGGTCGCCATCCCCGCGGACCTGGATCAAGGCATGGAGGCGGCGCGGGCCGCGGAGGGCGGCGCCGACCGTGGGGTCGCGGCATGGAAGGAAGTGGTCGCCCGTCACCCGTCCGATCCTGCGCCGCGGCGTGAGCTTGCGCGGGTGCTGCGCGGCGCGGAGTCCTGGGCGCAGCTCGCCGAGGCGCTGCGCGACGAAGAAGCCAAGGCCGCGACCGGCGCCGCCGACAAGGCCGCCGTGCTCCGCGAGCTGGCGGAGGTGTACCAGCGGCTGGGCAACGAGAACCAGGTCATCTCGGCGCTGCAGCAATCGCTGGCGCAAGATCCATCGCAAGTCGAGCTGTACGATCAGCTCGCGGCGATCTTCGAGAACAAGAAGCGCTGGCCAGACCTGGTCAAGACGCTGACGGAGAAGGCCGAGCGAGCGCAGCCGGCGGCCAAGAGCGGCATCTTCCTGCAGATCGCGAACCTGTACCTGGAGCGGTTCTCCAACCAGGCCGAGGCCATCAAGGCCTTCGAGCGCGTGATCGAGACCGATCCGTCGGACCCGGTGGCCAATAACCAGCTCCTGGCGCTGTACGAGAAGCGCCGCGACTGGGAGAAGCTCATCGGCCTCAAGCAGGCCGAGATCGAGCGACTGCCGGCGCATGAGCGAGCCGAGAAGGTCATCGAGGTGGCCAAGATGGCGGCCACCAAGGTCAAGAAGCCGGAGGTCTGCACGTTCTGGTGGGAGATGGTCGTGCAGGTCGAGCCGACCCACGAGGAGGCGCTCTCGGAGCTGTCCAAGCTCTACGCTCTCAACAAGGAGTGGGACAAGCTGGCCGACGTTTGCAGCAAGCAGGCGGACATCGCGCCCGACGACAAGACCCGCGTGGAGGCGCTGCAGCGCCTGGGGTTGCTCTACACCGAGAAGGTCGAGAACAGCGCCAAGGCCATCGAGGCCTGGCGCCGCCTGCTCGCCATCGACGAGAATCATCGACGAGCGCAGGACGCGCTCAAGAAGCTGTTCGTCACCGAGGGCCGGTGGGACGATCTCGAGGACTTCTATCGCACGCGCGGCAAGGTGGATGAGTACATCCGCGTGCTCGAGCGTGAGGTGGAGTCCGGAAGCGAGCAGCACCGGTTGCCGCTGGCCATCAAGATCGCGGTGCTGTATCGCGATGAGCTGGGCAAGGCCGACCGCGCCACGCGAGCGTTCGAGAAGGTGCTGTCGCTCGATGAGCACAACCTGGAGGCCGCCGAGGCCCTGATCCCGCTGTACGAGGCGGGGCGCGATCCGCGCCGCCTGGTGACCGTGCTGGAGATCCAGCTCCGCGCCACCACGGATCCGCTGCTGCGCCAGGAGCGCATGAAGCGGCTGGCCGAATACAACGAAGAGAAGCTGCGCGACAAGGGGGCGGCGTTCTCCTGGTGGCTGATGGCGCACGGCGAGGATCACTCCGCGGAGTGGATCCGCACGGAGGTCGAGCGCCTGGCGCAGGAGACCGGGGCGTGGAACCAGGTGGTGGACGCCTACACCGAGTCGCTCCCCAAGTTCGCCCACAAGGCGGACGCGCTGCCGCTGATGCTGGTGCTCGCGCGCGTGGTCGAGACCGAGCAGGGCGAGGTCGATCGCGCGCTCGAGATCAACCGCGAGATCCTCGAGATCGACGAGGGTAACGAGCAGGCGCTCGCCGCGCTCGAGAGGCTGTACGTCGGCAAGGGGCGGTTTGCCGACCTGCTCGACGTGTATCGTCGCAAGCTGGATCTGGTCTCCGATGGCGACGAGCGGGTGCGCATCCACGCCAGGATAGGGCAGCTCTACGAAGACGAGCTGCGCGATGACAAGCAGGCCATCGGCGCCTACCTGTCCATCCTGGACGCGGTGGGGGACGAGCCGTCCGCGCTGGCCGCGCTGGATCGCATCTACGTGCGCAACCAGATGTGGCCGGAGCTGGCCGACGTCATCAGCCGGCAGCTCACCATCGTGTCGCCGGACGACGACCGCGCGCGCTTTCTGGAGCTGAAGTATCGCCTGGGGGAGGTGCGTGAGCGCCACCTGGGCAAGGTGGAGGACGCCATCGAGGCGTACCGCGACGTGCTCGAGCTCGATCCGGAGCACGGCAAGGGGCGGGCGGCGCTGGAGCGGCACCTGGCCAACGCCGGGAACAAGGACCTGCGCCTGACCGCGGCCTCGATCCTGGAGCCGGCGTACGAGCAGCTCGGCGAGTGGGCGGCGCTCATCGGCGTGCATGAGATCCAGCTCGCCGCCGAGGGCGATGACGTCTTGCGCAAGACGTCGCTGCTCTTGCGCATCGGCGAGCTGCAACGCACCAAGCTCGCGGACGCAGAGAAGGCCTTTGACGCCTACGCCCGTTGCTTCACGGTGGACCCAGGCACCGCGTCGGCCAAGGCGCAGCTCGAGGAGCTGGCGCCGCTGTGTGATGATGGCTTCCCGCGGCTCGTCGGGCTGTTCGAGGCGGCGCTGGGCCGCACCTCGGCGCTGGATCCGGCGCTGGCTCACGAGCTGGCGATCAAGGTCGCGCGGATGTACGAGGAGCGGCTGGGCAAGTCCGACAAGGCGATCGAGCTGTATCGGCGCGCGCTGGCCATCGAGACCGACGACGTCGAGGCGCTGACCGCGCTCGAGGCGATCTTCACGCGAGACGGGCGCTTCAGCGAGCTGCTGGACGTGTACCGCAAGCGGGTCGAGATCGCGACCGATCCCGAGGAGCGGCTGGCGTTCCTCTTGCGCATCGCCTCGATCCAGGAGGAGATGCTGCACTCCCCGGAGGACGCCATCGGCGCCTACCTGGAGATCCTCGGCCATCGGCCAGACGATCTGGACGCGCTGCGCGCGCTGGATCGGCTGTACGTCGGTCGCTCGCAGTGGCACGACCTCAGCGACAACCTGAGCCGTCAGCTCACGCTGATCGAGGACGATCGCGAGCGGGTGATCCTGCTCGTGCGGCTGGCTCAGCTCCGCGAGACCCACCTGGAAGAGCCCGGGGCGGCGGTCGAGACCTACCGCCAGGTGCTGGACTTCCAGCCGCAGAACGAAGACGCGGTCGCCGCGCTGGAGCGGCTCATCGCCAACCCTGAGCACGAGCTGGCGATCGCGAACATCCTCGAGCCCATCTATCAGGCGCGCGGCGAGTGGGACAAGCAGATCCGCGTGTACGAGATCATGGCGCGGCACGCCTATGATCCGGTGCGCAAGATCGAGCTCATGCACCAGATCGCCGAGCTCTACGAGATCGGCGGCGATGACGCCGCGGCGGCCTTTGCCACCCACGCCCGCGCGCTCAAGGAAGATCCGCGCAACGACGCGACGCACGCGCACCTGGAGCGGCTGTCGCGGCTGCTCGGCAAGTGGCAGGAGCTGTCCCGGCTCTATGCGCAGGTGGCAGACGAGGCGCAGGAAGAGGACCTCAAGGTCTCGCTGCTGTTTCGGCGCGCGCAGACAGAGGAGAGCGAGCTTGGGGACGACGCCGGCGCGGTCGCTACCTACGAGCGCGTGCTCGCGATCGCCCCGACGGCGGTCGACGCCATCTCGGCGATCCAGGCCATCCACGAGCGCACCGGTGACCGGTCGTCGCTGGTGTCCGCGCTCAAGCGCAAGAGCGAGATCTTGGCGGACGCGCCGGATCGCAAGCACCTCCTGTATCAGGCCGCCGCGCTCGAGGAGGAGCAGGGCGAGACCGACGCCGCGATCACGACCTATCAGTCGGTGCTCAAGATCGATGAGGGCGACGCGGTCGCGGTCGACGCGCTGGAGCGCATGTACGTCACGCTGGAGCGGTGGGAGCCGCTCAAGGACATCTACGCCCGCAAGGCGGATCTCGCGGACAACCCGCGCGACAAGCAGGAGATGCTGTACGTCCTCGCGCAGGTCTACGACCGAGAGCTCGGTGACGTCGCCAAGGCGATCGAGACCTACCAGGCGATCCTCGACCTGGACGCAGATCAGCTCCCGGCCATCCAGTCGCTGGATCGCCTGTATGCCCAGGCCGAGCGCTGGTACGACCTGCTGGGCATCCTGGAGCGGCAAGTCGAGCTGGCCGAGGTCGCTGGCGAGACCGTCGGGCTCAAGTATCGCATCGGTCAGCTCTGGCAGCTCCGGCTCTCGGACGTGGCGCGAGCCATCGAGAGTTACAGCGAGGCGCTGCAGCTCGATCCGAGCCACCGCGAGACGCTCGATGCGCTCGATGCGCTCGTCCACGGGCGCGTCGAGCCGGTGCTGGCGGCGCGCGTGCTGGAGCCCATCTACGACAGCGCTGGCGAGCACGCCAAGCTGTCCCACGTGCTGGAGGTGATGGTCACGCACTCGGAGGAGCCGCACGCGCGCATCGAGCTCCTGCATCGCATCGCGATGCTGCAGGAGCACCGGATCGGCAACGCCGCGGCGGCGTTCGAGGCGTACTGCCGCGCGCTGCGAGACGACTCGAGCAACGAGCAGACGCTCGGTCACCTGGAGCGGCTGGCCGAGATCACCGGCGCCTGGCAGGCGTTGGCTCAGCTCTTCGCCGCCGAGGCCGAGCGGTCGCTCGACGTGCCGCGGCAGGTGGACCTGTGGTCGCGGCTGGCCCGGGTCTACGAGCATGAGCTGGCTGATTCGCCACACGCCATCGCCACCTACCGCCGGATTCTCGACGCGGAGTTCGACAACCGCTACGCGGTCCACTCGCTGGATCGCCTGTTCACCCACGGTGGCGCCTGGCAAGATCTGGTGCAGATCCTGCGCCGGGAGATCCAGCTCGCGGAGACCGACGAAGAGAACCTGGCGCTGCAGTTCCGGCTGGGCCAGACCTTCGAAGAGCACCTGGTGGACCGCAAGGCGGCGGTCGAGGTGTACCGCGAGATCCTGGCGGCGGAGCCGTCGCATCGTCCGACCATCGACGCGCTGGAGCGCATGTTTCACGCAGGCCACCTGCGCGGCGAGATCGGCGCGGTGCTCGAGCCGCTCTACGAAGGGAGCGGCGAGTTCGACAAGCTGCATGACATCTATCACGTGCAGCTCGAGGGCCTGACCGGTCCTGATCGTCAGGCGATGTACCAGCGGCTGGCGGAGCTGGCCGAGCAGCGGCTGCTCGACGAGCCGCGCGCCTTCCAGTGGTGGGGCCAGGCGGTCATCGAGGACTCGCGCTGGGATCACGCGGTGGAGGAGTGCGAGCGGCTGTCCAAGCGCACCGGTAGCTGGGACGACATGGTGGCGGTGTACACCCGCGCGCTCGAGCGCACCCCGGACAAGGACATCCAGCGGGCCACGCTGTTGCGCCTGGCTCGGGTGTACGAGTTCGAGCTGGGCGACCCGGCCAACGCCGTGGCGACCCACCTGCGCGTGCTGGAGGTCTCCTCGGGAGACGCCGACGCGCTGGCTTCGCTCGACCGGCTCTACGCCGGCGCCGGCATGTTCGAAGACCTGTCGGAGATCCTGCGTCGCCGCATCGAGATCACGACGGATCACGACGAGCAGCTCGAGCTGTACTTCCGGCGAGGCGCGATCCAGAGCGACGCGCTGGGCGATCTGGACGCGGCGCTGGTCTCGTACGAGGCGGTGCTGGACAAGGAGAGCCGCAACCGGCGCGCGCTGGAGGCCGAGGAGCAGATCCACTTCCGGCGCCAGGACTGGCCCAAGCTGTACGCCACGTACGAGAAGCTGGTGGACGTCGCCGACAGCGACGCCGAGATGGCGGATATCTACGCGCGCATGGCGCGCCTGGCGTCCGACGCGCTCGGCGACGAGTCGAAGGCCATCGATCTCTTGCAGCGGGTGCTCGACATCCGCGGCGAGGAGCCGCAGGCGCTGGCGGCGCTGGCCGACCTGACCGAGCGGCAGGGCCGCTGGGAGGAGCTGGTCGAGCTCATCGAGCGCCAGGTGGCGGTGGCGCCGCACGACGCCGAGCAGATCTCGCTGTACAAGCGGATGGGCCGGGTCTGGGCCGACAAGCTGGGCCGGGAGCGCAACGCGCTGGATGCGTGGTTGGCGGCCGACCGGCTCGACGGCAATGACCTGGAGACGCTGCGCTCGCTGGCGGCGCTGTACCGCTCCACGCAGTCCTGGGATGAGCTGTCGCAGACCCTCCGTCGCATCATCGAGGTCGGTAACGTCACCGGCCAGATCAACGAGGACGAGATCATCGAGCTGTACGCACAGCTCGGTCAGCTCGAGGGCGGCGTGCTCGGCCGGGTCGACGAGGCGGTGGACGCCTGGCGCCGGGTGGTGGCGCTCGACCCCTCGGACTTCCGCTCGCTCGGCGCGCTGGAGGACCTGTTCACCCGCGAGGGGCGCTGGGAAGAGGCCATCGAGGTGATGGAGAAGCGCGCGCTGGTCCTCGAGGATGAAGACCAGCGGCGGCACACCTTGCTGCAGATCGCCGCGACCTGGGAAGAGAAGGTGGAGAACCTCACCGCCGCGGCCTCGGTCTACGAGCGCGTAATCCGACCAACGCCACCGCGTCCGACCAGCTCGAGATGATCTACCGCGCGCAGTTCCGCTGGAACGAGCTGATCGAGGTGCTGCTCGAGCGCTCGGAGGTCCGCCCGAACGTCGAGGAGCAGATCTCGATCTTGAACCAGGTGGCCAAGATCTACGAGAGCGAGCTTGGGGAACAAGAGGCGGCCTTCTACGTGCTGCAGGCCGCGTTCAAGCGCGACTACGCCCACAACGAGACCGCCCGCGAGCTGGAGCGGCTGGCCACGGCCACCAACCGCTGGCAGGAGCTGCTGGACGAGTACACCAACCGGGTCAAGGAGCTAGAGAGCGGAGATCGGGGCGCCGCGGCGGACCTGTGGGTGAAGATCGGCCGCTGGTATGGCGAGCACCTGGCGCACCTGGAGTGGGCGATCCACTCGGTGCAGCAGGCGCTGGCGATCGATCCGAGCCACCCCGCGGCGCTGGAGCTGCTGGCTGACCTGCAGCGCAAGCGCGGGAGCTGGCACGACGTGGTGGAGACCTTGCAGCGGCACACCGCGGTCGCGGACATCCCGGCCGCCAAGCGCACCGAGCTGTTCATTCAGCTCGCCGAGCTGCGTGAGCTCCAGATCCAGGACCTGGGCGGCGCCATCCAGGCGCACCAGCAGGCGCTCAAGTATGATCCAGCGTGCCGGCCAGCGTTGACCGCGCTGGATCGGCTGTACCGCCGGACCGAGCAGTGGGAGCTCCTGATCGAGATCCTGACCACGCGCGCCGAGCTGGAGGCCGACGAGCGCGAGCAGATCCGGCTCAAGCTGGAGATCGGGCAGATCCACGACCTGCGCATTCACGACGCAGGCCCGGCCATCACCGCCTATCAGCAGGTGCTGGACATCGACCCAGGGAACCTGACCGCGCTGCGCGCGCTCGAGGCCCTGTACGAGAAGACCAACCAGTCGGAGAAGTACCTGGAGGTGCTGGAGGCGCAGCTAGACGTCTCCGGCTCCGACGCCGAGCGGGTGGCGCTGTACGAGCGGATGTCCGCGGCGTGGGAAGAGCGCTTTGGCAAGCTCGACCGCGCGGCGGAGTGCCTGGAGAAGATCGTCGCGCTCGACAACCGCAACTTCGCCGCCTACCGCGAGCTGGCCCGCATCTATCAGCAGGCCGGCAAGTGGGAGGCGCTGGTCGAGACCTACCGCAACCACATCCTCTCGACGTCGGACGTGCCGACGCGGGTGGACCTGTACTGCGCCATGGGCTCGGTCTACGACGCGCAGCTAAGCGATCCGGACCGCGCGATCGAGGCGTTCACGGATGTGCTGTCGTTCGATCCCGACGAGCCGAGGGCGCTGGACGCGCTCGGCCGCCTCTACGAGCGGATCTCCGAGTGGGACCGCGCCATCGAGGCGATGTCGCACCTCACCCGCAACATCGACGATCCGCGGCGCCAGGTAGAGCTGTTCTGCCGCATGGGCAAGATCCAGTACGCGCAGCAGCGCGATGGCGAGGCGGCCGAGTCCAACTTCCTGCGCGCCCTGGCCATGGACAACGGCCACGTGCCGACGATGGAGTCGCTGGTCAAGCTGTACAGCGACCGCGGCGACTGGCTCAAGGCCGCCCAGATGATGGTGCGCGCCGAGGGCTACACCCCGGTGGTCCTCGACAAGGTGCGCTTGCTCTATGATGCCGCGCGCATCTACCAGGAGCGGCTGCGCCAGCCGGAGGCCGCCAAGCAGCTCTACGCCGCGGTGATCTCGCTGGATCCCGAGCACGTGGACGCCGGCCGACCGCTGGCCGAGCTGTACTTCCAGAGCCAGGAGTGGGCCCCGCTGGCGCCAGTCATCGACATGCTGGTGCGGAAGATCGCGCAGACCCACCCGGATCCGCGTGAGCTCAACGAGCTGTACTACCGCGCCGCCAAGACCGCGGACGAGCTGGGCGACTACCAGCGATCCTTGGCCTACTACAAGGCCGCGTACGACATCGACGCCACCTACCTGCCGACCTTGACCGGCCGCGCCGATCTGCTCTTCAAGATGCAGGACTGGGACGGCGCTGGGAAGATCTTCCAGACCATCCTGGTGCAGCACCGCGACAGCCTGGCCGAGCAGGATGTGGTCCGCATCTACAACCGCCTGGGCATGGTTCGCCAGGCGCTGGGGGAGCGCAAGAAGGCGCTCAACATGTTCGAGAAGGCGCTGGAGATCGATCCGGCCCACCGCGAGACCTTGCAGGCGGTCATCGATCTGCAGCAGGCGCAGGGCGAGTGGGAGGCGGTGGTCCACGCCAAGCGCGGCCTCATGGCCACTGGCAACGACGCCGAGCGTACCCGGCTGCTCGACGAGATCGGCGGCATCTACCGCGAGCGGCTCGCCAACCCGCAGAAGGCGACCGCGGCCTACAACGAGGCGCTGGAGGTCTCGCCCAACGACCACCAGCTCATGCAGAAGCTGCTCGATCTCTACAGCGAGACCAAGCAGTGGAAGAAGGCGGTGGAGGTCATCGAGCGCTTCATCTCGCTCGAGGCCGATCCGCTGCGCCGCGGCCCGTACTATCAGGCGGCGGCCACCATCTGCCGCGACGAGCTGAAGGCCATCGACGAGGCCATCGAGTACTACAACAAGGCGCTCGACAACTACTTCATGACGCCCGACCGGCTGTCGGACGCGATGATGCCGCGCGTCCTCAAGGCCTTCGAGGCCATCAACAACGTGCTCACGTCCAAGAAGGACTGGAAGGCGCAGGAGCGCGCGTGTCGCGACATGATCAAGCGGCTGCCACGCCAGGATGAGAACCCCCGGTTCCACTCCCTGCGCGTCAAGCTGCTGGATGGCCTGGGCGAGATCTACCGCAGCCGGCTCAAGCACTATCGCAGCGCCACCGAGGTGTTTCAGATCGCGCAGCAGCTCGATCCGGACAACAAGCTGCGAGATGACGGCCTGGACCGCGCCGAGATCCTGGCCGAGCTGTACCTGGTGGCGGGGCCGGAGTACTCCGACCGCGCCATCGAGCAGCACATGCGGATGTTGCGCCAGAACCCGTTCAAGTTCGACAGCTACAAGGCGCTGCGGCGGATCTACGCCGAGACCAACCAGTACGACAAGATCTGGTGCGTGTGTAACACGCTGGCCTTCCTCAAGAAGGCCGACGAAGAGGAGCTGCAGTTCTACGAGCAGCACAAGCCGCGCGGCATGGTCAAGGCCAAGGCTGCGATGGGCCCCGAGGTGTGGAGCAAGGTGTTTCACCCCGACGAGAACCGGTACATCAGCGCGATCTTCGCGTCGATGTGGCCGGCGATCGCCGCCATCAAGGCCCATTCGCACAAGGACCATGGCCTAAAGCGCAAGGATCGGCTGCCGCTGCCCGGTGACCTGCTGTTCTCCAAGGTCTTTGACTACGCCGCCAAGGTGCTGGGCGTGACGGTGCCGGAGGTCTTCCTGGTCAACGACGGCAAGACCTCGGACATCCAGTTTGCCAACCTGATGGAGAAGGATCTGCTGGTGCCCTCGGTGGTGGTGCGGCCAAACCTGATGCAGAACAAGGGCGAGCGCGAGCTGGCCTTCCTGGCTGCGCGCCGCCTGGCCTACATGCGCCCCGAGTACTTTCTCAAGCTGGCGTTGCCCTCGAACACCGACCTCAAGGCGGCCATGCTGGCGGCCATCGTGCTGGTGCAGCCGCGCTTCCCGGTGCCGCCAGACATCGTGCCGATGGTCCAGGCCTACGTGCCGGAGATCCAGCGCCGCGTGCAGCCGCAGATGCAGGAGCAGCTTGGCCAGGTGGTCGCGCGCTTCATGAAGGACGCGCCGGAGATCAACCTGGCGCAGTGGGGCTTCACCGTGGACTATGCAGCGGCCCGCGCGGGCTTCTTGATCAGCGGAGATCTGGAGACCGCCGCGCGCGTGGTGTCGTCAGAGCCGACCGTGGTCGGCGGCCCGCAGGTGAACAACAAGGTCGCTGACCTGGTGCTGTACTCGATCAGTGAAGAGTACTTCGCGGCGCGGCAGGCCCTGGGCCTCGGGATCGGCTAGCCGGGCCCGCCACCCCAGGCGCGGCGCTCGCGCCGCGGGGGCGAGCCGGCCAGGCGCGTCGCTCAGCGCAGGACGACGGCGTAGCTGCGCACGTCCACCGGCGCGTTGCCCGGCAGGTTTGGCGCGAGCAGAAACGCGCGGCGGCGGCCTTCGAACGCAAAGCCTGCCTTCTCCAGCACGCGGGCCGAGGCGGCGTGTTCGGCGACGCAATCGGCCTCCAGCCGGACGAGCCCCTGGGCCCGGGCCAGGCCCACCATGGCCTGCGCCAGCTCGGTGGCGAGCCCCTGGCCCCAGACGCGCGGCACCAGCAAGTACCCCGTGAGGGCGCGGTGCGGCGCCAGGAGGTGCAGGCCGGTGGAGCCGATGATCTCGCCGTCGGCCGAGCTGGCCAGGTACACGCCGGCCCCGCGCTGGCGCCACTCCTCATCGGCGTGCGCCAGGAAGGCGCGGGTGTCGTCGAGGCTCAGGTGGCGCGGCCACGCCATGTAGCGGGTGACCTCATGGTCCGAAGCGTAGGCGAAGATGGCCTCGGCGTCGCGCGAGGTGGGGCGGCGCAGGTGCAGCCGCCTCGTGAAGAGCTCAGCGGGCGCGGTCAGCGGGGGCGGCATGAGCGCTCAGCGGGGCCGGTCGAAGCACTAGGAGACTGGTGTCAAACGGTCTCCTGGCCGAGCACGCCAAGCTCGCTCGGCGAGGTTGGCGGCGCAGCCCGGGCGCGAGTGCGCCCGTCCGGAGGGCTTTGCCCAACAATGAGGCTAGGAGCGTGGTGTTTGACACCACGCTCCTATGCGTTGGTGGGGCCGGTCCATTCCTGGATGGCGGAAACCCGGCGCAGGCCGGTGACCCGGAAGACCTTGAGCTCCTCGGCCTTGCCCTTGACCTTCACCGGCGGCAGGGCCGTGGCTTCCACGCGCGCGGCCACGTACCGGTAGGTGTGCTCCGAGATGATGACCTCGCCCGAGCCGGCGATGTTGACCAGGCGGGATGCCACGTTCATGGCGTCGCCGATCGCGGTGTACTGCAGCGCGCGCGTCGAGCCGATGGCGCCGGTGATGACGTTGCCGGTGTTGATGCCGATCCCGATGTTGATCGGCGGCAGGTTCTCCGAGGCGCGCGTGCGGTTGAACTCCGCCAGGCCCTGCAGCATGGACAGCGCGCAGGCCACCGCCTTGAACGGGCCATCGTCGATGGCGATGGGCGCACCAAAGAGGCCGATGATCTCGTCGCCGACGAACTTGTCCAGCGTGCCGGAGTACTGGAACAGGATGTCCACCATCACCTCGAAGTACTCGTTCAAGGTGTTGACGACCTCCTGCGGCGGTCGCCCGTCGGACATCGTGGTGAAGCCGCGGATGTCGGAGAACAGCATGGTGATCTCGCTCTGCCGGCCTCCCTTCTCGATGGTGAGCTCGCCCTTGACCACCTGCTCCACGACGGAAGGCGGGATGAGCCGTGAGATCTGCGCGCGGGTCTGCGCCTCCTTCTCGATGCGAGAGGCCAGGCGCGCGTTCTGGATGGAGACCGCGGCCTGCACCGCCATGCCGGTGCAGATCTGCAGGTCCTTCTCGGTGAAGGCGTTGGAGGCGAACAGCGAGTCCAGGTGCATGATGCCCAGGAGCTCATCCCGGTGCAGCAGCGGCACGGTCATGGTGGAGCGGATGCCCTGCATGATGATGGAGTGCGCACCGGAGAAGCGCGCGTCCATGGTGGCGTCCGACGACAGGACCGCGGCCTTGCTGTTGGTGACCTCGGCCATCACCGTCTTGGAGAGGACGATGTTGGGATCGCTCTTGCCGGTGCGCGTCTTGACGAAGCGCGGCACCATCTCGCCGCGCTCGTCCATGAGCAGGATCACGCCGCGGTCGGCGCCGACCAGCTCGAACGCCTTCTCGAGGATCTTGGGCAAGAGCTTGTCGAGATCTAGCTCCGTGGCCACCGCCAGCGCCAGCTCGTGGCCGATGCGTAGCCGCTCGTAGTCCCGGCGCAGGATCTTGTCGTCGGTGATCTGCCGTTCCTGCGTGAAGCCGGTGTCGGCCTGGATGCGCTGCCGGATGTGGCTCTCGGTCAACCCCGGCGCGATGGTCACCCGGCCCAGCGCGTCGTTGCCCATCGGCTTGTCGACGAAGACGATGCGGGTCGAGCCCATCATCACCTCGTCGCCGTCCTGCAAGTAGTGGTCACCCACCCGCTCGCCACGGATGAAGGTCCCGTTGAGCGAGCGCAGGTCTCGCAGCAGGAACTTGCCGTCCGCCCCGCGCTGGATGTGCGCGTGTTCCTTGGAGATGATGCGGTCCAGGATCTGGATGGTGTTGTCCGGATGCCGACCGATGCTGTTGAACGCGGCGAGTTCGTACTCCTGCCGCTCTTCCCCAGAGATAACGATAATCTTGGCCATCTCGATGCAGGCGCCTTTGGCGATGATGGTAAGCGGACTGGCGGGTGGAGTAAAGCCGGCCGACGTGGCCAAGGACGCCGCCGCGACGGGTTGGGGTTGCTTCTGTCCGCGGCCTGTCCGCCGCCAGCCCGCGGCCTGTCCGCCGCCAGCCCGGCGCCTGCCGCCGCCCGCGTGGGCTGGCATCCCACGCCCATGCGTGCGTGCGAGGCCCAGCGCCCGCGCGATGCATCTTCTGCAGCACGCCACTTGTGCCGCCATCTGGAATGTGGCATGACACTCGCCGTTCTTAGCGAACGTGGCGGAATTGGTAGACGCGCTGGATTCAGGTTCCAGTGGGTAACACCGTGGGGGTTCGAGTCCCCCCGTTCGCACCAGGCTCTCGACCCAGAAAGGTCGAGAGCCTTTTTCTTGGTTCACCGGCGCACGCGAGGGCGTCGCTGCCGTTCACCTTCAACATGCCGGAACGTGTCAACGCATTTGAGACAGGGGAGATTCGAATTCTATGTCGCGACCGCGGTGGCCGCGGCTTGAGAGGAGTGCGCGATGGGAACGAGGGGCTGTCGGGCCACGCCACCGGCCGCGTTGGCGTCCGTTGCCGCGTCCGCGGCAGCCGCGGAGAGCTCGACCACCTCAGTGACGAGGGGGTTGATCACCACGACCGAGGGCGGGAGCGAGACGCGCGGGCTGCCGTTTGGGAAGCGGAGGGGATTCGCCGCGTACGCCTTGTCTAGCGCGGCCTGGCGAATCGCGGCGACCTCGACGACGCGGCCGTGGAAGACCTCGGCTGGCGTGAAGAGGGCAAGGCCGCAATGGTGATGCTCGGAGTTGTGCCAGGCGAAGTAGTCGCCCAGCCAGGTGCGCGCCATGGCCGGGCCGGTGAAGCAGCCGGGGTAGTCGGGCTGGTACTTCATCGTCTTGAACTGCGCCTCGGCCTGCGGGTTGTCGTTGGAGACGCGAGGTCGGCTGAAGCTGCGCGAGGCGCCGAGCGAGTCGAGGAGCTGGGCCAAGGTGTCGCTCTTCATCGCAGCGCCGCGGTCGGAGTGGACCTGCAGGCCGGGCTCGATGCCGTGGCGCGCGATGGTCTCGGCGAAGAGCAGGGATGCGAGGTGCTTGCATTCCTTGGTCGCGACCATCCAGCCGACGACGAAGCGGCTGAACAGGTCGATGATGACGTACGCCATCAAGAAGACGCCCTTCGAGGTCGTCGCGAGCTTGGTGATGTCCCAGGTCCAGACCTGGTTCGGCGCGGTCGCGGTCACCGTCGGCATCGCGTGCGTGTGCGGCGTCCGCTGGTTGCGTCGGTCCTTGCTCTCCCCCGCCTCGGCGAGCACGCGGTACATCGTGCGGATAGACGCCAGGTGGACACCACGTCCCAGCAGCGCCGCGTAGACCTCATGCGGCGGCTGGTCGGCGAACTCGGGCAGGTGCATCATGTCGACGATGGCCTGGCGCTCGTCGTCGCTCAGCCCGCGCGTTCGGCGTGGGCGCTCCGCGCTGACCGCCGGGGTCGCCGGCGGTGTCTTGGCCGGTAGAGCGAGGCCCGGCTCACGTCGAGCGCGGCACACGCGGCCACGACGGAAACACCCTGGATCGGCGCTTCGATGAGGTCCATCAGCATCTCCTCGGGCGGATCGGGGAGCGTGAGGCCCAGGATTTCGTGCGCTTTTTTTGGAGGTCGATGAGCGCGTTGGCGATGTGCAGCTTGCGCTTGAGGTTCTCGTTCTCCTTGGTGACCGCGAGGAGCTCGCGAGCCTTGGCGTCGAGCTTGGGCTTCCTGCCGGGCGTGCGAGACGTCAGCCCCGACTCTTCATCGCCGGCCTAAGACAGATCCACCCGGCGGCGGGATAGAGATCCACGCGGTCGATTTGATCCTGGCGGTGGCAGCGGCGGGATACTGATCCACCCACGACGGCTCGAGCGCAGGATCCGGCGATGGCAGCCTCTGCCGCCTTGACCAGGCGAAGCTTCTCGGCGGCGGTGAACCGGCGACGGGTTCCTGGCTGCACGGTCTCGTGAGACGCGGTTGCCTCGGCCACCTCACGCGGCTTGGGGGCGCCCTTCGCAGGGGGGACGGTTCGAGCTAGATCTCGGGATGGCTTGGGCACGCTTCGGGGACCATTCTCCGCCCATCGGTACAAAGATATTGGGGAGCGACTGTCTCACGTGACGTTGGCACAGAGGGCCGCTGTTCCGAGCTGCACATCGACGTCGCTGATCACTATCACCCGGTCGAAGCACTAGCCGCTGGTGCTGGGAGGCGGGTGTTCGCCGTCGGGCGAGCAGAGCCGGCCGCCGTCGGCATCGACCAGAGCCCAGGTCAGGCGGCGCTGCATGGGCACGCATTGGTGCTCGAGGTCGTCGATGAATCGCTGTCGTTCTTCGTCGGTGTGCGCGCCGGGCCAGGGCAAAAGGTCGGTCCAGGTGCCGGTATTGAGGTAGGTGCGCTGCGCATCGAGCACCAGCTCGCGCGCGGCGTGGGTGTGGCCGGCGATCACCACGCGGCGCTGACCATCTGCCGGTGGGAGCAGATACTCCTCGATGATCGCGCGATCGAAGTCGCTGCAGTGCTTGCGATCGAAGCAGGAGGCGCTGTCGAAGAGCTTGAGCGCGGCGCGTAGCAGCACCTTGGCGCCGCCGTGCGAGGCCAGGGTTCCGGGGGCGGGCGGGGTGGTGTGGCCGCCGAGCCAGCCCTCGACGTCGCGCGGCGACTCGCCAGGGCAGGGCTCTCGACTACGGCGGCGGCCAGCTCGTCGTCGAGAGTGGCGGGGGCGGCGGTGGCACGGGGCGTGCCGAGCGCGCCGGGCGCCAGCACCGGTCGCCCCGAGGATAACCTTCGCTCCAGCGCGGCCAAGAGAGCGCGCGCCGAGAGCACGCCGGTAGATGGAAAGTGGCGAAGCGCCAGGCGCGGGTCCAGGTACCACAACAGCAGCGCCACCGCGCCCTCGGGCTTGAGTGCATCGACGAAGGGGTAGTCCCGGCGAAACGCACGCATGGGGCCCAGCACCAGGCGCGAGCCGGGTGGCAGCTCCAGCGGCGTGTCATCGGCGTGCTGCGCGATGGTGGCGGGGTCGATGTCGTTCCATGAGTCGCCGCGGTGGCCGTGGCCCACCACCACCTCCAGCTCGCCGAGGCGGCGGCGCAGAGGCCCCGTCTCGATCTGCAGGCGAGGCTCGTCGGCAGGCAGGCCGCAGCGGGTGCGCAGCAGCCGCGCTGCGGCAGCAAAATCCGCCAGCTCTGGATCGTGGTTGCCCGGCAGCAGCATGATGTCAGTGCCTGACTGCACCAGGGCGCGCAGCGCAGCGAAGAGGTCGCGGCCCCAGTCGGTGCTGGCGATCTGGCCGAGCACGTGGTCGATCAGGGCGGGGATCTCGGCTGGGGACAACGTGGCGGTTCGCGTCTCCAACGCGAGGAAGTCGAAAGTGTCGCCGGCGAAGACCAGGGTGGCGACGTGGTGCTCGCTGCGCAGCTTGTGCATCAGCGCCGCTAGCTGGGTGCCGGCGTGAAAGCTGCTCAGCGGTCCAGGTGGCGCCAGGTGCAGATCCGAGAGCACGGCCAGGCGGGTCATGGGGGGTCCTCGGGAGTTTCGTCGTTGTTCTGCTCGGTGGGCAGCGGCAGCGGCGCCAGCGGATCGTCGCCGGCCGCCAGTTCATGTTGCCAGTGCGCTTCGAAGAACTGTACGTTCTGCTCGAGCTGCGCCAGCTCGTCCGGAGGCAGGCCCGAGGCAAGCAATTCAGCGGGCAAGACCTGCTCCATCAAGGGCTTGAGCCAATCGGCGCGCAATGGCTCGACAGTGCGTTCCCAGTGCCAGGCGTGCCAGGCGAGGATCGCGGAGGGGCTCTTCGCGTCGTCCGCGATGTGCTGGGCGGCCTCAAGCACGATGGAGGCCGACAGCATCTGGCCCCAGTGATCACCGAGCACAGCGCGCTCGTGCCAGGCTCGCCCGGCCAGCCGCACCGCGCGGTCGGCCTGCCAGCCAGCGAGGGCCTGCGCCAGGTAGCCGAGCTGTCGCTCGTCGAGTTGCAGCATCTCCGCGCGCACCTGGCGCAGCCGGTGGAACGCCCCAGTCACATCTCCGTGGGCCAGCGCGAGCTGGTCCAGCGAAGAGCGCGTGTTGGCGGCGCCGAGGACGGGGCTGCCCGGCGCGAACACGCGTTCGTCGATGGCAGTGAAGGCGTCGAGAGCGGCTTGGTAGGCGGCTTCGGCTTGGGGGAGGCGGGCGGTGCGGAGAAAGAGGTCGCCGCGAGCCTTGTGCGTGTTGGCTACGCCGAGGCGGTGGTCGATGGCAAAGGTAGGAGTCGAGAAGCGGTTTGGAAGGCGGCTTCGGCTTCAGGGAGGCGGTGGGTGCGGAAAAAAGAGGTGGCCATGGGCGCGTTGCGTGTTAGCGGCGCCGAGGCGGTGGTCGATGGCGAGGAAGGCGTCGAGGGCTGCTTGGAAGGCAGCTTCGGCTTCGGGGAGGCGTTGGGTGCGGAGAAAGAGGTGGCCGCGGGCGCGTTGCGTGTTAGCGGCGCCGAGGCGGTAGTCGACGTCAGTGAAGGCGTCGAGGGCGGCTTGGTAGGCGGCTTCGGCTTGGGGGAGGCGGGCGGTGCGGAGAAAGAGGTCGCCGCGAGCCTTGTGCGTGTTGGCTACGCCGAGGCGGTGGTCGATGGCAAGGTAGGAGTCGAGAGCGGTTTGGAAGGCGGCTTCGGCTTCGGGGAGGCGTTGGGTGCGGAGAAAGAGGTGGCCGCGGGCGCGTTGCGTGTTAGCGGCGCCGAGGCGGTGGTGGCGGCGCCGAGGGGTTCGTCGATGGCAGTGAAGGCGTCGAGGGCTGCTTGGAAGGCAGCTTCGCCTTCGGGGAGGCGTTGGGTGCGGAGAAAGAGGTGGCCGCGGGCCAACTGCGTGGTGGCGGCGCCGAGGCGGTGGTCGATGTCAAGGTAGGAGTCGAGCGGCTTGGAAGGCGGCTTCGGCTTCAGGGATGCGGTCGGTGCGGAGAAAAAGGCCGCCGCGAGCCTTGTGCGTGTTGGCTACGCCGAGGCGGTGGTCGATGTCAAGGTAGGAGTCGAGAGCGGCTTGGAAGGCGGCTTCGGCTTCGGGGAGGCGTTGGGTGCGGAGAAAGAGGTGGCCGCGGGCGCGTTGCGTGTTAGCGGCGCCGAGGCGGTGGTCGATGGCGAGGAAGGCGTCGAGGGCTGCTTGGAAGGCAGCTTCGGCTTCGGGGAGGCGTTGGGTGCGGAGAAAGAGGTGGCCGCGGGCCATGTGCATGATGCCCGCGCCGGGGGCGTATGGGGTGAGGTCGTCTAGCAATGACGTGTCGATGGCGCGCACCGGCGGCGCCGCCGGCGGCGTGTGCTTAGCCATTGACAAGGTGAAGGGGCTGTCGGTGCGGGGAACGAGGTCGCCGAGCGCCCTAGCCACCTGGTGTGTCGCGCGGCGCCACCACCTATTGATCGAGGGCGCAAGACCGCTTGAGTGTGAGCTTGCGGCTCGCCGCAGCGCGGCCAGGTCGCCTCGATCGCCCCCTGCGGCCAGCTCAAGCGCGCGCGCAACCAGCGCAGTGGCCTCCGCCAAGGTGCCGCCGTGGATGCGCACCTGGCTCCAGCGCATTGCCGCGCGGGCCAGAAAGGCTGGAGCGATTCGGCGCTGCGGCGTGCAGTCGTTCGAAGCGCTCCACCAGCGCGGCCAGGTTGGCCTCTTCGCGCAGGCTGGCCGCGATCACTGCGTCGGCGCCCGGCTTGCCGAGCTGCTTGTAGCACGCGGCCATGAACGCCTCGAGCGCGCCGAGCGTGCGCTCCAAGAGCTCGAGCTGGCGCTCGCGCGGAACCGTGGTCTCGAGCTTGTGCTCGGCGTACCAGCGCATCGGTGGCGGCAGCTCGAGGCGGTCCTGCCGCGGCGCGACCAGCGCGTATTCGCGTAGGTCCGCGACCAGGTACGGCGTGTCGGGGCCAAAGATCGCGACGACCATGGGTGGCTCCAGGCCAGCGGGCAGCGTGCTCAGCCAGGCGAAGAGCTCGGCTGCGGCGGGGCGGCTCTCTGCCAATGGCTGGTAGGCCAAGTTTAGGCTGGCCGCCAGCCTTTTCTCATCTTCTCTCATCGGCCTCTAATGTTCCGGGGGCCAGGCCCAGCTTGTCGAACTCTTCCATGAACCGTTGCTGCAGTGCGCTGAGGTTGGCACCGCGCTCGCGTACCTGTCCGGCAACCAACATGATGGAGGCTCGGGTGGCCGTACAGGATCTCCACCAGCGCGCGCGCCTTGGTCTCGTGCTCTTCGGCGAGCGAGCTAGCGCAGGTGGCGCGAAAGAGTTCGAAGCAGGCGTGTTCGTTCTCGATTCGTTGCACGACGTATTCGACCACTTCGACCACCGGCCCGATCTTCGAAGACACGGGGAGCGCCGGCAGAGACCGCTGCGAGGTGAGCAGCAGCCGGATCCTGGGGCATCTATCTACCACCTTGGACAGCAACGTGGCCAAGGCGCTCGCTTCGTGCGGCTCGCGCAACAGGTCTTCCGCGTTGTCGAGCACCCACAGCGCGCGCCGCGCGCCAATGGCCTTCAGTAGCTTGCTCTCGTCGCCAGTGGTGTCTTCGAGGTTCGCCCAGCGCGCCAGGCGCGCGAGCAGGCGCGCGGTGGTGCCGAGCTCGTCGAGGGAGAACCAGTGCACGGAGTCGACTTGGTAGTCGCTCGAGGAGCGCGCGATGCGCTCGCCCGCTTCGCGGGCCAGCTCGGTCTTGCCGACGCCTGGCATTCCAAGCAGTGTGACCAGCCGACGCTCGCGCAGCAACGTGAGGATCTCCGCTAGCTCGCGTTCGCGCGAGCTGTCGACCCAGTAGGCGGGGCGCGGCGGCGCGTCTTCGCCGAGCGGGCGCTTGACTCGAGGCTCGACAAGCCATGGCATGGTCTTCAGGGATTTGATCATCTCCTTGGCAGCTTGCGCAAAGGTCACACTGCGCTCGAATCTGGGTTCGTTCACGGCTTGCTCGAAATCCCCTTGGGGCATGAGGGATTTGATCATCTCCTTGGCAGCTTGCGCAAAGGTCACACTGCGCTCGAATCTGGGGCGCGCGTAGTAGGCAAGCGCTGCCCAATGCACGTCACTTTCTTGGAGCGTTTGCCTGGCCTCGTTCACGGCTTGCTCGAAGTCCCCTTGCCTCACGAGGGAGCCAAACAACATCTGGCTCGCGCTTGCCACGCTCTTGGCGCGGAGGGCGCCGTGCGTGGCAACGACCGCTGCGAGGCCGCGGTGTAGCAGCCGGTGGGCAAAGGAGCCTAGATCGCGATGCGCGCGGCCGCCGTGGCATGCCCATAGCAGCGCCACCTTCGTTCTGGCAGCGCTCAGGTCGGCGGCGAGCGAACCGACCTCGAGCTCCACAGCCGAGCGGTCCTCGGCCTCCAGTAGAAGCCGTCCGCCACTAGGTTGTCCATGTGCCATCAAGGAGAACACCTCGACGCCAGCTTGCAGCTTGGTCCGCAGCCCGTTGGGGCCGGCTTGGGCCAGCGGTTCCGGCACCTCGAACCCGCCGTTTCTGGCCTCCTCTGAGAACAACCGCGCGTAGGCTTTGAACGGCTCATCATCGACGGGAGGCTCGAGGCCTTTCGGGTTGGCCCATGCGATGAGCAGGCGATGGCCGCGCTGCAGCTCCGCGGGCTTGGCGTCGAGCTTGGGAAAGCAGCGGATGAGGGCCGCGCGGCCGTCGTAGCACAAGAATCCGTGCTCGTCGGCCAGCAGCTCGAAGGGGACCTCCCAGAGGTCGGGGTTGTCGGCCGGAAGGACGAACTCCAGCCGCAAGCGCCCTTCGCCTAGACGTTGTCTGGCGTTGTTCCAGCTATCTGCAAGTAGCTTCGGCTCCAGCAGGCGACGCAGCAAGCTTTGGCCGAACTCCAGCGCTTCGTTGTGCGACGTGGAGCCAGACCAGAAGTCGTCGAGGAATTGGGCGACGGTCCTGTGAGTGTTCAAAGTCTCGCCACCCCAGTCCATCGAGACTCGGCCCCGGCTTGAGGTTCCGCTCTGGTCGGTCACCCGCAGCGTCACTCGGCTCTCTCGGAAACCATTCCGCGGGTGGCCGTCGATGGTTTCGCCCGTCTCGATCAGGAGGCTCAACCGTAAGCGAGTTGACTGGTTCCCTCATGCCCCACCGGCGAGGTTACGCAATATCGGCGAGGGTGTACATCCGGTGTGAACAGGTGAGGCAGGCATGCGCCGTGGTCGGGGCGTCATGGGGAGCTCGATTCACCGGAGGTTGGAGGGTTCTGGGAGGTCGGAGTCAGTGGTCCTAGCGGATCGTCGCCGGCCGCCATGGCCGCTTGCCAGCGTGCCTCGAAGAGCTGGTGCAGGCGCTGTTCGACTTGTGCCAACGCCTCGGGCGGCAGGCCCGAGGCAAGCACTTCGGCGGGCAAGACCTGCTCCATCAAGGGTGCAAGCTTGTTCGCCCACACCGGGCGGAGCGTGCGCGCCACCTGCCAGGCGAAGATCGCGGCGGGCACACCCGCCTCATCCGAGGCGTGCCGGGCGGCCTCCAGCACGGTGGAGGCTGCCAGCATCTGACCCCAGCCATCATCAAGAGCAGCGAGCTCCTGCCAGGCTCGCCCGGCCAGCAGCATCGCGCGGTCGTGTTGCCCGCCAGAGAGGGCCGCCTGCGCCAGGTAGCCGAGCTGGCCGGCGGCACCCAGTCGCTCGTCGAGTTGCAGCATCTCCGCGCGCACCTGGCGCAGCCGGTGGAACGCCCCAGTCACATCTCCGTGGGCCAGCGCGAGCTGGCCCAGCGAAGAGCGCGTGCTGGCGGCGCCGAGGCGTTCGTCGATGGCAGTGAAGGCGTCGAGGGCGGCTTGGTAGGCGGCTTCGGCTTCGGGGAGGCGGTCGGTGCGGAGAAAGAGGTCGCCGCGGGCCTTGTGCGTATTGGCGGCGCCGAGGCGTTCGTCGATGGCAGTGAAGGCGTCGAGGGCGGCTTGGAAGGCGGCTTCGGCTTCGGGGGGGCGGGCGGTGCGGAGAAAGAGATCGCCGCGGGCCTTGTGCGTATTGGCGGCGCCGAGGCGTTCGTCGATGGCAGTGAAGGCGTCGAGGGCGGCTTGGTAGGCGGCTTCGGCTTCGGGGAGGCGGTCGGTGCGGAGAAAGAGGTCGCCGCGGGCCTTGTGCGTATTGGCGGCGCCGAGGCGTGCGTCGATGGCAGTGAAGGCGTCGAGGGCGGCTTGGTAGGCGGCTTCGGCTTCGGGGAGGCGGTCGGTGCGGAGAAAGAGGTCGCCGCGGGCGCGTTGTGTGTTGGCGGCGCCGAGGCGTGCGTCGATGGCAGTGAAGGCGTCGAGGGCGGCTTGGTAGGCGGCTTCGGCTTCGGGGAGACGGTTGGTGCGGAGAAAGAGGTCGCCGCGGGCCAGATGCGTGTTGGCGGCGCCGAGTCGTGCGTCGATGGCAGTGAAGGCGTCGAGGGCGGCTTGGTAGGCGGCTTCGGCTTCGAGGAGGCGGGCGGTGCGGAGAAAGAGGTCGCCGCGGGCGCGTTGCGTGTTGGCGGCGCCGAGGCGTGCGTCGATGGCAGTGAAGGCGTCGAGGGCGGCTTGGTAGGCGGCTTCGGCTTCGGGGAGGCGGTCGGTGCGGAGAAAAAGGTCGCCGAGCTCCCCTTGCAGCGCTGCCTGATCGGCACGGTCCGCACCGTCGGTCAAGTCGAGGGCTCGTGCAGCGAGCGCCGTTGCTTCGGTGAGAGTTCCGCCGTGCAGGCGCACCTGGCTCCAGCGCATTGCCGTACGGGCCAGTAGGCTGGAGCGCTCCGGCGCCGCAGCGCCCAGTCGCTCGAAGCGCCGCACCAGCGCGGCCAGGTTGGCTTCTTCGCGCAGACTGGCCGCGATCACGGCGCCGGCGCCCGGCTTGCCGAGCTGCTTGTAGCACGCGGCCATGAACGCCTCGAGAGCGCCGAGCGTGCGCTCCAGGAGTTCGAGCTGTCGCTCGCGCGGCACCGCGGTCTCGAGCTTGTGCTCGGCGTACCAGCGCACCGGTGGGGCCAGTACCAGCGAGTCTTGTTGTAGCTCGAGCAGGCCGTGCAGGCTCAGATCGGCGAGGTGCTGCGGCGTGTCGGGACCGAAGATCGCGCTTAGCATAGCGACCGAGAGGCCGGCGGGCAGGGTGCCCAGCCACGCCAGGAGCTCGGCGGCCTGGGGGCTGGCCTGTGCGAGTGGCTGGTAGGCCAGGTTCAAGCTCGCCACCAGGCTTCGCGCGCGCTTGCGGTCTCGCCCCAGGAGCTCGGCGTCGCCAACGAGCAACTCCAGGTCTGCTGGCTCGGTGGCGACGAGCTGCTGCCGCAGTGCGTTCAGCTTGGCGCCGCCGTCGCGGACTTGCCCGGCGAGCAGCACGATCGAGCTGGGGTGGCCATAGAGGAGCTGCACCAGCTCGCGCGCCGCCGGGGTGTGCTCGTCTGCCAGTGGGCTGGCGCATGCGGCGCGAAACAGCGCCATGCTCGCGTCCTCTCCTTCCAGCTCCTGCACGCGGTACTCGAGCGCGTCAGGTACGGTATCCTGCGCGAGCTCCAGCGAGCGCAGCGAGGTGACGAGCACGCGGAGCCCCGGGCAGCCGCGGAGCAGGCGCGCCAGGGAGCTGCCGCAGGGCGTGCGCGTCTCTGTGGGTGCGCAGCAGATCTTCGGCGTTGTCCAGCACCCACAAGGCTTGCTTGATGCCGATGGCGCGTACCAGCTTGGACTCGGCGTCGCCGGCCTCGTCTAGCCCGGCCCAGCGGGCGAGGCGCGCCACCAGGCCTGCGGTCGAGCGCACCTTGTCGAGCGCGATCCACAGCCCGCGGGGCAGGGCGAAGTTGGCATCTGCCACCGCGCGCTGCGCCGCCTCGCGCGCCAGCTCGGTCTTGCCGATGCCTGGCATGCCCAGCAAGGTGACCAGGCGGTGGGAGCGCAGGCCAGCGAGGATCTCCGTGAGCTCGAGCGGGCGAGGCACCCAGTGCCGCGGCTGCTCCGGGGCGTCTTCGATGGTGAGGTGCTGCGCGCGGGTCTCGAGGTCGCGTTGCACCGTGGCGTCGGCAGCTTGCTGCGAGGTCACGCTGCGATCGTGCCGGGGGCGCGCGTAGTAGGCCAGGGCCGCCCAGTGCACGTCCGAGGCGTTGAGGGCGCGCCGGCCGGCCGATAGCGCTTGCTCGAGATCGCCGTTGCGCGCGAGCGATGCGAACAAGTTCTCGCTCGCTCGCGCTACCCAGTCGGCGCGCAAGGCGCCGTGTGCCGCCACTACCGCAGCGAGGTTGCCGCTCTCGGTGAGCAACTGCTCGGCCACCGAGCGCAGCTCTTGGTGCGGGCGCGCGGCGTGGCACGCCCATAGCAGCGCCACCTGGGTGTTCGCGCCGCGTAGGTCGGCCGCCAGTGTGGGGGCATCAAGGTCCTCGGCGGTGCGCTGCGCGGTCTCGAGGAGGAGCCGGCCGCCGCTCGGCCGGCCATGCGCCATCAACGAGAACAGCGGCACTTCGTGGTGGCCAAGCAGCGCTTGCTGTAGCGCGTGGCGCTGGGCGCGGGCGAGGGCAGGGAGCGCGCGAAAGCCGGCGGCGCTGGCCGCGGTGGCGATCGAAGTGGCCTGCGCTTCGAAGTCAGCATCTGGCACCGGCGGGTTGATTCCTTCCGGGTTGGCCCAGGCGATGAGCAGCGGGGCGTTCGGCTGGAGCGTCGCCGTCTTGGCTTCGAGATCGGCCAGGCAACGGATGAGCGTCGCGCGGGAAGCGGGTTCGCGCCTTCTCCCAGATCGTCTTGAGATTGCCGTGGCCGAACAAGCGCGCGAGCAGGCTTCTGCCGAGCTCGAGCGCCTCGTCATGGCTCATGCCTCGGCCAGCCCAGAAGTCGCAGAGAGCGGCGCCGAACGAGCGCCCGGTGCTCAGCTTGTCGCGGCTCCAGTCTAGCCGGACGAAGTCAGCGCCTATGCTGTTCGTGTCGGCGACATGGAGGACCGCAGCGCTCTCGCCAAACCCATTCGTCGGGTCTCCCTCGATGGGGGCGCCGATCTCGCTGAACTGCAGGCGCACCGTGAACGGCGAAGCGTGTTCCCTCATGCCCCGCTTGAGAGCGTATGCGCGTCTGTGCGCCAAGTCCAGCGCGGCGCAGATGCGTTGGGTGTAAGCTAACTCGCTGGCTCGGGGTGTCGTCGAGGTCGAGCAGGCCGTGGCGGCGCCAGCGGAAAGGCCGCATCACGCTGCGCACTCTTGGCCTGTGGGCCACAGGCAAGGAAGCACGCACCCTGACAAGCCGCCCTCCCCTTGTGGGCGATGCCCGCATACCGCCGCGCCTTCGGCCCCATTGCCTCGGGACTCACAATCAGCGCCAAATCCTGCTGCCACGCGGCTGCCACGAGCGGCGGTACAGGTGGGGAGCTGGAGGGAGCAGGAGGGACTCGGGCACCGCGCAACGTGTCGTGATCATTGCAAGGTCTCGACTCGGTTGTGGTTTTCTCACTGGCCCGTGGGGGTTCGAGTCCCCCCGTTCGCACCAGGCTCTCGACCCAGAAAGGTCGAGAGCCTTTTTCTTGGTTCACCGGCGCACGCGAGGGCGTCGCTGCCGTTCACCTTCAACATGCTGTTGGGTGTGTTGTTGTGTGCATGATTGTTGTGTTGCAACCGTCGTCACACGAGATTGTGTATCGCGCTGGGTGAGCGGAGGGCGATGTCGCCTGGGGCCCTGGCTCACGGGCTGCCTGCGCCCGTGAGCTCGAGCCTGCGCCCGTGAGCTCGATCCTCGTTCGAGAGAGGGCGTGAGCTACGGGGTCAGGATGTCGAAGGTCGCGGTGGCGGCGAACCCTGCGCGGGTGGCGCCGCCGGGGACGTAGAGGCGGGGGCCGATCGCGGCGGCGGCCATGCCGTGGCGCGGCGACTTCATGTCGGGCAGGGGATGCCAGGTGTCGGCCGCGGGATCATAGGCCTCGACCTGCGGGAACGTGCCGCTGGTGCTGGCGGCGTTGCCTTCGCCTCCGACGACGACGACGCGGCCTCCGACGACGCCGCAGGCGACGCCAGCCCGGGGCGTGGGCATGGTGGCGCGCTGGCGCCAGGCGCCGCCTGGGGTGTACTCGTACACGGCGCCGGAGATGCTGCCGAGCGTGCGTCGTCGGCCGCCGATCACGTAGAGCTTGCCGGCCACCGCGGCGCCGCAGGCGTGATCGCGCTCGACGGGAAGGGGCGGTAGCTCGGTCCACGCGCCGGTGCCCACATGATAGGAAGACAGCGTGGCCAGCGCGTCGCCGCGCAGGCCACCTGCCAGGTAGATCTGGTCACCGATGGCGCCGACGGCGGCAGAGCCTCGCTCGGTGCCGGCAGGCATGGCGGGCAGGGCGGTCCACGCGGCGCTCCGCGCGGGCGCCCACGCCCAGGCAGAGCCAGCGGCGATGAACTCGGACTCGATGAGCGAGCCGAGGACATAGATCGTGTCGCCCACCACCGCGGCGTTGGCGTGGTGCAAGGGGCTCGGCAGCGGCGGGCCCATGGACCACGTGCAAGACGCGACATCGAACACCTGCACCGCCGCGAGGACGCCCTGGGAGCCGCTGAATCCACCGATCACCACCACCTTACCGTCGAGCGCCACGGTGGCGGTCTCCTGGGTGGCGCCAAGCGGCAGCCGCGGCGCGCTGGCCCACGGGGTGGCGTCTTCGCAGCTCGCAGGCGGCGGTGTCGGCGCCGGCTCTTGGTCGCTGCAGGCGGCCGCGAGGGAAAGGAGCGGCAGGGTCAGCGCCGGGGGCAGCCAGCGGCCAGGCGACGGGAGCTGCTGCGGCGCCGGAGACGGAGACGGCGACGGCGCCGCCGCCGACGGGAGCTGCTGCGGCGCCGGAGACGGGGCGCCATCAGAGCGCGTGATGAGCGGCCCGCGGCGCATTCGCAAGACGTAGCACGGGCAGGTCGTCGCGCCAGCGCTCGGAGACCTTGGGGACCTCGGGGCGCGGCGACGCGACGCCCAGCGACGCCCAGCGACGCCCAGCGACGGACGGGCTCAGTCGTGGGAGCGCGCGCGGGTGGCCGCGGTGCGCAGCCATCCACGGACCGCGGCGTCGGGACCTCTTCCACCGACACCACGCGCAGGTGCCGGCCGGTCTTGCCGTCGCCTCGCAGCAGGCCTTGCGGATCTGCGTAGGTGCCGGGGGGGCCCGGCAAGATCAGGTTGACGTGGGCCTTGTGAGCGCCGATCGCGCACATCATGGTGCCGGCGATCTCGTAGAAGGGCATGCCCCACTTGATCGAAGCGGTGGCGTCGGGCGCGCTCTCCTCCACGAGGACCCGCAGCTCCTGCAAGACGGGCCGCAGCCGCGCCGGCTGGCGAGCGAAGAAGTTGGTGATCGGCTTGCCGAAATCCGCGCGCGCCGCTGGTGTGCGCTGGGCAACGGGCTTCTTGGCCCGCGGCTTGGCGGCGGCTTTAGCGTGGCGGGCTTGCCGGCGGCGGGCTTGCCGGCGGCGGGCTTGCCGGCAGCGAGCTTTGCGGCGGCGGGCTTTACCGCGGCGGGCTTTGCGGCAGCGAGCTTTGCGGCGGCGGGCTTTGCGGCGGCGGGCTTTGCCGCAGCGACCTTGGCGGCGGCCGGCGGCCGACGACCTTTGGCGCTTGGCCGGGGAAGTTGCAGCGGCGGTACGCTGCTTGGTGGCAGTCGCGACCTTGCGTCCACGAGGCTTCACGCGAGCTGGGGGCACCACCACATGGTGTCACGGTTGGCGCCGCGGCGGCAGCGCCAGCGCAGCGCTTTGGTGGTCCGACTGCGAGTCTCTGACCGCCAGGCAGTGGCAGCGGGCGCTACCATTGGGGCGGGCGGCCCCAGGTCAGGTGGCCTGGGCGGCCTCGGCCTCGGCCTCGTGGAGCTTGACCTCGCCGCGCAGTCGCTCCACGACGTTCTGCACCTGGCGGCGGGCGGTCACGAAGGCGTCGCGGACCGCGAGATACGGGTCTTCGTGGGTGTCCTCGATCCCCGGATCTCGCGAGACGATGAGGTCTGCACCCTTGAGGTGCAGGTGAACCCGGACGTGAAAGAGCCGCCCGGCGGCTTTGTGGCGGTGGGGGATCTCGACCAGCACGTCGCAGCGGGTGATGCCGTCGTAGAACTGTGCAAGCTTGGCCGCATGCTCGCTGATGCGGGCAGAGAGAGCGTCGCTGGATTCCATGTTCCGGAACGTGACGTGGGTTTGGAATGGCACAGCTCTCGGAAGGTGCATACGGCGCGCCAGACGCGGGCCGCCGCGCGGGCCTACTTGCGCAGGGCCACGCTCAGGACCGGACAGGTCGCGTGCTGCACGACCTTCTCCGCGACCGAGCCAAGGACCAGGTGCGACAGGCCGCTGCGGCCATGGGTGCCGATGACGATGAGATCGCAGGCCTGGTGGGTGGCGGCCTTGACGATCTCCTTGGCCGGATCGCCCTCGACGAGGGTGGTCTCGACCGGGCGCGAGCTGGCGACCCGGGTCTGCGCCGCGAGCTTGTCGAGCGCCTCCAGCAGCTTGTCGTGGACGTTGGGGGCGCCCTCGGGCAGCGCCCAGATGCCGTCGGGCATGTAGACGATGGGGGGCAGAAACACATGGGCAAGGACGATCGTCGCCGACAGCTTGGAGGCTAGCTCGATCGCATACTCGAGCGCGCGGGTCGCGCAGTCGGAGAAGTCCGTGGGCACCAGGATGCGGGAGATAGTCGTCATGGTGGCAGGTGATGCACTTGGCATTCCGGACAGCACAGGCTGGCGTCGCCAGGGGCAGGCGTGCTGCGCGCGCGCGGTCCTTGCGTCTTGGCTGCCAGGGCCGCAGTTTCTGCGCCACCGGGTGGAGGCGTAATCGGGTCTACCGCTCGCCGAGGGTTGCTCGCGCGCGGCTCACGGCGCTCACAATGCTGCGCTGTGTCGTTTGAGCAGCTCGGCCGCGAGGACGTAGAGCGCGGTGATCGCGATCAGGACGGGGGGCAAGGACAGGGGCGGTGCGACGAAGCCGAGGTGGGCTGCGCCGGGGAGGTACGGGATCGCCAGGGACACCGGGAGGAGGACCGCGGTGGAGATGAGCAGGATGCGGCCGGGCCGGCTGGCGTACGCGGGGCGGCGGGTGCGGACCACGAGCGCGATCACCAGCTCGGTGAGCAGCGACTCGACGAACCATCCGGTGCGAAACAGCGCCGCGTCGGCGCCGAACCCCACGCGCAGCACGACGAACGTGAGGATGTCGAACACCGAGCTGAGCAGGCCGAACTGGAGCATGAACCGGGCGACCGCGCGCTGGTCCCAGCGCCGGGGCTTGGCCACCGCCTCCGGGTCGACGCGATCATCAGCGATGCCGACCGCGGGGATGTCCGAGAGCAGGTTGTTGAGCAAGATCTGGCCCGCGGTCAGCGGCAGAAATGGCAACACCAGGGACGCCGCGGCCATGCTGATCATGTTGCCCAGGTTGGCGCTGGTGGTGGTGAGCACGTACTTCATCGTGTTGGCGAAGGTGCGGCGACCCTCCTCGATGCCGCCGCGGATGACGTCGAGGTCGTGCTCGAGGAGGACGAAGTCCGCCGCCTCCTTGGCGACCTCCACCGCGGAGTCGACAGAGATGCCGGTGTCGGCTGCGTGCATGGCCGGGGCGTCGTTGACGCCATCACCGAGGAAGCCGACGACGTGGCCGCGCAGCCGCAGGGCGGTGATGATGCGCTGCTTCTGGTTTGGATCGACCTCGGCGAAGAGGTCGCAGGTCTCCGCCGCGGCGCGCAGGGCGTCGTCGTGCAGGTCGTCGAGGTCCCGGCCGGTGAGCACGTCGCGCACCGGCAGCCCGACGGCGGTCGCGACGTGACGCGCCACCAGCTCGCTGTCCCCGGTGATGAGCTTGATGGTGACGCCGAGCGCGGCCAGGCTCACGATGGTGGCCGCCACGTCGGCCTTGGGCCGATCGATGAAGGTGAGAAAGCCGGCGAACGTCAGGCCACGCTCGGCGCCGCGATCGCGCGGCTCATCCTCGGTCAGTCGCCGCTGCGCGACCGCGAGCACACGCACGCCAGCGGCGGTCCACGCGGTGTAGCGCTGCCGCAGCTCGGCGCGGGCCTGCGCGGTGAGCTGGTTGCCGTCTTGATCGTAGTCGCACGCCTCCAGCACGCCCTCGAAGGCGCCCTTGGTGAGCAGGCGGATCCCGCTGCGGTCGCGCAGGACCACGCTCAGCCGCTTGCGGATGAAGTCGTAGGGGATCTCGCCGAGCTTCTGCGCGGCCAGCAGATCGGCTTCGGCTTCGGCCTCGGCCTGGCGGCCGGCTTCGGGCCGGGGGCTCTGCAAGATCGCCTGGTCCAGCGGATTGGCGAGCCCGGTCTGCAGCGCGGCGTTGGCGCGGGCCATCGCCAGGGTGCTGGGTGAGCGCTCCCCGCGCGCGTCCCAGGCTCCGTCGAGCGCCACCACGCCCTCGGTCAGCGTGCCGGTCTTGTCGGTGCAAAGGATGTCCATGCTGCCGAGGTTCTCGATGGCCGAGAGCCGGCGCACCAGCACGCCGCGGCGCGCCAGGTTCTGGCTGCCCCGGCCCAGGTTGATGGCGAGGATGGCGGGCAGGAGCTCGGGGGACAGGCCGACGGCGAGCGCGATGGAGAACAGCAAGGTGTCCACCGGCGGTCGACCGACGATGACGTTGACCGCGAACACCACCAGCACCACCACCAGCATGGCGGTGGTGAGCAAGGCTCCGAACTGGCGCAGCGCGTGCTCGAAGGCGGTGAGCGGGACGTGACGGGTCAAGGACTCGGCGAGCTGGCCGTAGTGGGTGCTCGCGCCGGTGGCGACCACCAGGCCACGCGCGGTGCCGCTGCGCACGTTGGAGCCCTGGAACGCGCAGGAGCTCCGCGCCGCCAGCGGGGCGGTGGCCTCGACGGGATCTGCTCGCTTCTCGGCCGGGAAGCTCTCCCCGGTGAGGACGGCCTCGTTGACATGGCAATCCGTGGCCTGGAGCAGGCGCAGGTCGGCCGGGATGAGGCTTCCGGCCGACAGCAAGAGGACATCGCCGGGCACGACCTCGGTGTTGGGGATCGCGGTCGCGACGCCATCGCGCAGGGCGCTGACTCGCGCGTGGATCCTCGCCGCCAGCGCGGCGACGGCGTTGCGCGCCACGTACTCGCGACGGTAGCCGATGCCGGCGCCGGCGCTGACGATGACGACCACGATGGCGGCGTCCAGGTACGCGCCGGTGGCGGCCGAGGTGGCCGCGGCGAACACCAAGAGGAGAATGAGCGGGCTGCGAAACTGCGCGGCCAGCACCGCCAGCCGCGAGGTCGTGCCGGTCCGATCGAGCTGGTTCTTGCCGTACCGCGCCAGGCGTCGCGCCGCCTCGGCGGATGACAGCCCCCGCTCATCGACCCCCAGGTGTCGCATCACCTCCGCAGCGGGCAAGGACCAGTAAGGGAGCTCGGGGGCGTGGCTGGGCATGGCTAGTGTGGGTCAGTCGTCGTCGTCGTCGTCGTCGGGAGAGGCGTCGCCGGGAGGGGCGTTGTTGGGGCCGTTGGCGAGGCCTGCCGCGCCCTGGAGGCTGAGGACCTGCGCGGCGTGTCGGGCCTCCGCGCGGGCCAGCCGTCGCTCAAGGTCCGCCAGCTCACGGGGGGCAAGTTCGCGCCAGCGGCCTCTGGGCAGCGGCCCCAGCTCGATGTTCATCACCCGGACCCGCGTCAGCCGCCGCACGCGCAGCCCTTCGGCCTCACACATGCGCCGGATCTGGCGATTGCGGCCCTCGATGAGGACCATGCGCAGCGTGCGCGGACCCAGGCGCTCTGCCTGACACGGCGCGGTCATCCGGCCGAGGATCTCGATGCCGTGGCGCATGCGCCCCAGCGTGGCGCTCGAGATCGGCAGGTCCACGTCGACCACGTACTCTTTCTCGTGGTGGCCACGGGCGCGCAAGATCTGGTTGACCAGCTCGCCGCGGTTGGTGAGCAGGATGAGGCCCTCGCTGAACTTGTCGAGCCGGCCGATGTGGAAGATGCGCTCGGGGTAGTTCACCGCGTCGATGATGTTGTCGGGCACCCTCGGGTCGCTCGTACACTCGATGCCGGGCGGCTTGTGATACGCCAGCACCACCCGGCGCCTGGTGTCCTGGCCGATGCGGTCGCCATCGAGCGTGACCTCATCGCCTGGGCCGACGGTGTCGCCGAGCTTGGCCGGGACCCCGTTGATCCTGACCCGGCCGGCTTCGACGTAGCGGTCCGCGGCCCGGCGAGAGCAGACGCCGTGCTCGGTGAAGAAGCGGTTGATCCGCAGGCGATCGGTCATGAGGGTCCCAGGGCCGGGGGCTCCGACGAGGCATCGCGGCCTTGTGGCGCGGATCGAGGACACGGGGCCGAGCACGGCGGCAACCCTACAGCATGGCAGCCGGGGCGTCATCTACGCGCCGGCCTTGGATGGAAACGAGGAGGGACGCATGCGCGGCGCGTGGTTTCGGAGCGAACGCAGGGGGTGCGAGTGGCCAACTCGTGGGCTCGGCCTTTCCAGGGACCCCCACTGGCACCTGGAGATGCCGTTTCGGCATGCCGTTCTTGCGACGAGAGGAGGACGACTCCTCGCCAGAACCAGGAATTGAGAGGTTACGATGGCGCTTGTATTGCAATATACGTGGCTGTGGCCAAACAAAGAGGACTTATGCGCGCCTTCTTGGCATTCGCGGGGATCGGAGCTGTTGGTTGTTTCCCCGTAGCAGGAGAGGACGAGGTGTTGCCGCCGCCAGGATCACGCTGCGCCACCTCCGTCGCTGGCGTCACAGGTGTCGCTCTCGGGCCAACTCGCCAGCGTGCGCCACCAACGAGGAGCAGCCCAACGGGCGCTACGTCCTGGGGGAGTTGCTCGACGCGGCGCCGTACACGGACACCGCCGCGACGGAGTACTTCAGCGTGCGCACCACCGGCACCCGCGGCAAGTTCGCCCAGCAGGTATCGGTGGTGGGGACCGCGTCGCTCAAGTCCGTCGGCGGCGACGGCACCTTCTCCGGGACGACCCCGGCGTTCAACGGCTTGACCCTGCCCAGCGCGGTAGGGACCTACTGGGCGATCCTCACGGTCGCCTGGGGAGATCTCAACACCACGCACTACAAGGTTGACGTCAAGGACGCCAGCGGCGCGGTCCGGCGCGTCTGCGACGACGCCGTGCCGCTGGTGGGCGCCATCTCGCGCACCGGGGCGCACCTGGCGACGCCGGGCCGCATCACGCTCGCGTGCGTGGACGGGGCAGCGGCGAAGTGCCTGCGGTGGGGCTACGCGCCAGGGCTAACGAGCGCCGGCGCGATGTGGGGCGCGCATCAGGCCTGCATGCAGGGCGTCACCGCGGACTACTGCGCCATCGGCGCGACCAGCACCCGGACGGGGACCTCGATCTCGTTTCTCGACGACGTGGGGGTCAATCAGGTCTGGCCGGGCGCGCAGATCAAGACGCTCACGCTCGCCGAGTGGCCGCCGAACACCACCGACTACTACTTCGAGACCGCGTTTCCGCCGGGGCACCGACGTGCGTCGTGCATCGGCAAGCTGCGCTGGCCGATCATCACCAACACGTGCGTGGTCAACTTGCCCGATTGCTCGGACACCACGATCGACGACCTGATCGCGCAGGACGGCGCGGTGATGTTCTTCGCCAGCAAGTACAACCAGCTTCGCCTGGAGCGCTGGATCGGGGGCGTCGATCGGGTGACCACGGTGCGCGGCTATCACAACGTCGATCAGGAGAAGCCGCCGCAGCCAGGGTACGAGTACGCGGGGACGGATGGGATCTTGCTGCGGATCCCACCCTTGAGTGTGCCGCTGAGTTCGCTGGTGGCGGTCTCGCTCTACACCAACCTGCAGACGCAGGACCACTTCCTGGCAAAGAGCCAGGATCCGCGCTTCGTGGCGCCGCAGTTCGAGCGCCTGGACGAGGGGTACGTGTACGCCACGCAGGCGATGCCGAACATGGTGCCGCTGCGGTTGTATCGCCATCCGACGACCTCAGATCTCACCTCGACCACCGCGGACCTGGCGACGATGGCCGGGCTTGGCTACGGGCCAGCCTCGCAGACCGGCGACGTCATCGGCTGGATCGCGCCGCTGTAGCGCGCAGGTCGCCTCATGGCGCGCGGCGTCGAGCCTTTGGCCGCGGCGACACGCTGGCGCACAGGCGGACGCCGATGTACGGGTCCCGGCGAGAGGGCTGGATGGCGGTGACGTTCATGGCCGTCGCGGTCAGCGAGCCGTTCCACCAGCTACCACCGCGCATCTCGATCTCGTGCGGGCCGTTGGTCACCAGCTCGAAGGCGTTGCCGGCCAGGTCATGCACGCCAAACGGCGAGACGCTGGCTGGGTGGGCGCCGACCTCGTCGGGGCTCAGCGCCTCTCGGCTGTAGGTCTCGTCGATGTTGGCGTCGCTGGGCCGCAGGTCGTTGCCGTGCGGAAAGCGACGCCCATCGGCGCCGCGGGCCGCGCGCTCCCACTCGAGCGGCGTACACAGCCGCGCGCCCGGCACCTGACCTGTGCGGTCGAGCCACGCAGCGAAGGCCTCGGCGTCTTCTCGGTTGATACCCGCGGCCGGGGTCAGCTCCCAGCGCACTCGCTGACGTAGCTGGCGCCGCGGGAACACCAGCGGCTGCCCCTCGACGGCCGAGAACGCCTCGCCCAGCGGGCGCAGGGTCAACGTGAAGGGGCCGCGGCCGTCGCCGTCGAGTCGCACGCTGCGCGCCTGGGTGATGTCGCCGCTCTGCCGGCGCGCCGCCAAGCGGGCAGGGTCGAGCGTGCGCAGGTAGCGGAGCCAGTCCGCGAAGGTCACCTCGTAGCGGCCGATGAGATAGGGCCCGGTGACCTCCTCGTGGCGCGGCGGAGCGTCAAAGAAGCTGCGTCGGATCCAGGCCAGATCCGGGTGCTGGTGGTCTTCGCTCCCGCGCAGGAAGGCGCCCGCGGGGACATAGACGAAGCCCGGGGGCACCTGCCCGGGCTGCGGGAGCTGGATCTCGAGGGTGACCGGGCGCTCGCGCCGGACCACGAAGGGCAAGAGCACCGGCTCGATCCCGGGGGCGGTGACGCGGGCGCGGTACGAGCCAGGCGGCACCTCGGCGCGCAGCGCCTCGCCGCCCTCCTGGGCGACGTGCTCCTCGGCGAGCCGCCCGCCCTCGCCAGTCTGGTAGCGCTGGAGCTCGATGCTGGTGGCGCCGCTGGCGCGCACCAGCAACGCGGTCCTCTGGCGCCAGCGGGCGAGGCGCCGGCCGTCGTCGTAGGTGGCCAGGCGTGGCTCGAGATCCTCGATGGCCGCCGCGTCGCCGAAGAAGTCGGCCAGCGTGAGCTGCTCCATCATCACGTCGGCCAGCGAGCTGGCGAGCTCGGATCTGCGCGCACCCAGCTCGCGCGCGCTCTCGAGGATGCGCGCGGCCTCGCGCATGGCGTTCCTCGCGTCCTCGAAGCGGCGCTCGCCCTGGCTCCACTGGCGGTTGCGCGCCTCCTGCTGCTCCCGATAGTGGCGGGACAGCGCCTGCGCGACCTCGGGGACGTCGGAGCGCAGCTTGGGGGCCGCGGCGCCTCGGAACCTGGCGGTGGCCTCGGCGCGCAGGCCGTGGGCCTCGGTGAGCGCGGCGTGGGCGCGCTGCATGGCGGCGTCGGCGTCGGCGCGGCGCTGGTCCACCAGGAGCTCGCGGCGCTCCCGCTCGCGGTACGACGCGCTCCACCAGGTCAAGGCGGCGGCGGCGGGGATGGCCGCGGTCAGCGCCACCGCCAGCGCGACGCGGCGCCTGGCGGCCGCGCGGCTGGCGTCGAGGAAGGCGCGGTCCCCTTGGGTCAGCTCGGTGAGCTGCGCGGTCTCGGTGAGCTGTGAGCGCTTCCACAGGAGCTCTCGCCGCCGGCCGAGCCGATGCCACTCATCGGCGGCCGCGCCAAGCCGCGTGCGGATGCCGCGCTGGCCGGCCGCGTCGTCGAGCCAGCCGCGCAAGGTGCCCCAGGCCGACAGCAGCGACTCGTGTGCCAGCTCGTACACCGGATCTCCATCCGCGACGTCGCGCGCCGCGACCAGCCGGCCGCGCACCAGGGCCTCGAGCGCGCGGGCCGAAGCGGAGCTGTCGCCGCCGCCCAGGAGCTCGCCGCGCGCGCAGCTCCGGCGCGTGCGCTCTCCGGACACCAGGGCCAGCAGCACCCGGCGGGCGGCGATGCGCTCAGGGCCGCCGAGCGCGGTCAACACGCGGTCAGCGTGGCTCGCCAGCGCGCCAGCGACGCCCCCGATCTCGGTGAGCGCGCGCGCCGGGATCACCGCGCGCTCGATGTCGCGGTGGCCCCATAGCTCGGCCAGCGCGAACTGCAAGAGGGGCAGGGCCGCCGGTCTCTCGAGGATGGAGTCCACCAGCGACTGCACCATCGCCTCGGTCTCGAAGCGAACCCCCTTGGCGCGGGCGGGCTCGACCACCACCGCGCGCGCGTCTTCAGGAGAGAGGCCGCGCACCAGGTGCAAGCTGTCGGTCAGCGAGCCGCGCACGCCCGGCAGCGCCGCGACGCGGGTCAGGAAGTCGCCGCGGACGGCGACGAGCACCTTCACGCCGGGGATGCCCTCGGCGATGCTGGCGAGCAGGTCGCCGGCGCGCGCGGCCTGCGCTGGCTGGCTCTGGGTCACCAGCTCCTCGGCCTGATCGATCAGACAGAGGACGCCCGTCGTGCCTCCGGCGAAGCGCCGCGCGAGCCGCTGGGCCAGGGGCTGCGCGTCGCCGGCGAGCTCGGCGGGTGTGGCGGGTGCAGCGGGTGCGGCGGGATCGGTCGGTGCGGCGGGCGCGGCGGGCGCGGCGGGCGCGGCGGGCGCGGCGGGATCGGCCTGGGCGCTGGGCTCAGCGGACTCGGCGAGGCCAAGCGCAGCCAGGAGCGCCGACGCGGGGCGCGGACCGGGCGAGATCACGCGGGTCTGCCATCGTCGCGAGCTGCCGCCGACCTCGAGCGCGCCAGCGGCCACCGCGGGGAGCACGCCAGCGCGGCACAGCGAGGACTTGCCGATGCCGGAGTCGCCGGTGACCACCACCAGCGAGGCGCCGCGCAGGCGATCGACGATGGCGCTGATCTCCGGGCCGCGGCCGAAGAACAGCGCACGCTGCTCGGCCTCGAACGGGGACAGGCCACGGTATGGGCTGCCCTCGGGGATCGGCGGTGCGCCAGCGGCGATGCGCTCTAGCTGGAACACGACCTCGTCGGCGGACTGCGGGCGATCGCTGGCTTGTCGCGCCAGGCATCGCGTGACGAGCTCCGCGAAGTCTGCGTCGAGGCCGCTCACGCGCGCCGCGACCGGCGGCGCTGGCGCGCCCTCGAGGACCGCGCGCTGCAGCGACTCCAGGTCCGGCTGCAGATACGGAGGCTCCCCGGTGAGCAGCTCGTAGAACACCGCGCCCAGCGAGTAGAGGTCACTGCGCAAGCTCGCGGGCTCACCGCGCCACACCTCGGGCGCCATGTAGCGCGGGGTGCCGAGGATGGCGCCGGCGCTGGTGGGATCCTCAGGGGAGCCCTGCGGCACGGGTCCATCGGCGAGCAGGCGATCGGTAGCAGCCGACGGAGGCGCGGCCGGCAGGTCGGCGGTGACGGCGAGGGGCGCGGAAGGCGCGGCAGGCAGGTCGGCGGTGACGGCGAGGAGCGCGGAAGGCGCGGCCGGCAGGTCGGCGGTGACGGCGAGGGGCGCGACAGGCGCGGCAGGCAGGTCGGCGGTGACGGCGAGGTCGGGAGCGCTGGGGGGCGTCGGTGGCGAGCGCTCCTCGGCCGCCAGGCGCGGGGCGTCGGTGGACCCTGCTGGGCGAGCGGCGTCGCTTGGGCGTGGCAGGCGCGTTTGCAGGGTGGTGGCGAGCGGGCTGGCCGCTGGCTTCGGGGCGACGCGCGCCGGGGGGCGATCGTCTGGGTGGTCCACATCGGCTCGGTGGCCCGGGGGATGGGGGCGGGCGCTCGCCGGTGGCGCGGCGCCCGTGAGCTTGGCCAGCCCAAAGTCGAGCAGCCGCGGCGTGCCCGTGTCGTCGATCATGATGTTGCTGGGCTTGATGTCGCGGTGGAGCACGCCACGGCGGTGCGCCGCGGCGAGGCCACGCGCGATACCGAGCGCTAGCTCCAGCGCGCGCCGTGGCGACACCGGCAACGTGGCGCGGTCCACTGACGAGCCGGCCACCAGCTCCTGCACCAGGTAGGGCTCGCCGCCAGCGGCGACGCCAGCGCGGAAGATGGAGACCACGTTGGGGTGATCCAGGCGCGCCAGCGCGCGCGCCTCGGTGAGAAACCGCAGGCGGTGCTCCTCGCTGGCGCCCACGCGCATGAGCTTGAGCGCCACCGAGCGATCGAGGATCGTGTCGTGCGCCAGGTACACCGCGCCCATGCCGCCGCTGCCGAGGATCCGGATCAGTCGAAACTCGTCGATATCGGTTGGCCTTGCCGGCAGGGTCCCGGAGGTCACGTCGGTCTGGCTCTGGAGAGTACACTGGGCAAGCGCGAGATGGCCACGGCAGAAGCGCGGTCCTGACCGCCGCGAGAAAGCCTCGCTGGCGGGTTCAAAAGCCGGGGCCTGCGGGGGAAAGTGGAGGCACTCATGACAGCTTCGTACGACGTCATCGTGCTCGGGCTTGGTGGGATGGGCACCGCGGCTGCGGCGCACCTGGCGCGCCGTGGCCAGCGCGTGCTCGGCCTCGAGCAGTTTGCGCAGGGCCACGACCGCGGCGCCTCGCACGGCGAGACCCGGCTCATCCGCAAGGCGTACTTCGAGAGCCCGCGCTACGGGCCGCTGCTCGAGCGCGCGTACCAGCTCTGGGACGAGCTGAGCGAGGAGGTCGGCGCCTCGCTCTTGCACCGAAGCGGGCTGGCGCTCTGCACCACGGCGGACGCGGCGCAAGACGCTGGCGCGGGCACGTCGTTTGCTCGCGCCCTCGCCACCGCCCGTCAGCTCGCGGTGCCGGTGCAGGAGCTGTCTGCGGCGCAGGTGCGCGCTCGCTGGCCGGCCCTGGCGCTGCCCGACGACATGGTGTGCATGTTCGAGCCGGGCGCCGGCTTTCTGGAGGTGGATCGCTGCGTCCGCTCGCACGCCGAGGTGGCGACCCGGCACGGGGCGACCCTGCGCTTTGGGGAGCGCGTGCTGTCGTGGAGCGCCGACGCGCACGGCGTTGCGGTGACCACCGAACACGGCCGCTTCCTGGCGGCGCGCCTGGTGGTGACCGCAGGGCCATGGGCGGCTGCCGCGCTGTCAGAGCTGGCGTTGCCTTTGCGCGTGCACCTGGTTCATCAGCTCTGGTTCTCCGCCGGCGACGCGATGGCCGCGGAGCGTGGCATGCCGGCGTATGCGTTCGATGTGGACGGGCACTTCGTGTACGGCTTTCCGCGCTGGGGCGCGTGGGGCGCCAAGATCTGCGAGCACGCGCCCGGCCCCGAGGTCAGCCCTGACGCAGACGGCGCCAAGGACGCAGGTGCGCAGGTGCAGGTGCCCCAGGCGGTCGCCGCGGCGATCTCCGCGTACCTGCCCGAGGTCTCGCCGCGCCTGGTGCATGCCAAGCGCTGCCTCTACACCATGACGCCCGACGAAGACTTCGTCGTGGACCTGCACCCACGGCACCCCCACGTGTGCCTGGCGGCTGGCTTCTCTGGACACGGCTTCAAGTTCGCCACCGTGATCGGCGAGGTCCTGGCAGACCTCTCTTGCGAGCGCAAGACCGCGCTGCCGATCGACTTTCTGCGGCTCGCGCGCTTTGGCGAGAGCCCGGCGCGCTAGCAGCGCCGAGCTGCCAGCGCTCAGTCTCCGCCAGGCGCGGTCGCCGCCTGCTGGGCGGCGATCCAGGCGGCGATGCGCTCCTCGAGGATCTCGAGCGGCAAGGCGCCAGCGCCGAGGATCGTGTCGTGGAAGGCGCGCAGGTCAAAGGCCTTGCCGAGCTCGCGCTGCGCCTGCTCGCGCAAGCGCAGGATGGTGAGCTGGCCGACCTTGTATCCCAGCGCCTGGCCTGGGATGGCGATGTAGCGATCTGTCTCCGCCTGGATGGAGACCTCATCGATCGTGGAGTGCTCGCGGAAGAACTGCACCACCTTGTCGCGCTGCCACTTCTTGGCGTGGAACCCGGTGTCCACGACGAGCCGGATGGCGCGCAGCATCTCGTCTTGTAGCCGCCCGTAGTCGCTGTAGGGGTCCTGGTAGAAGCCAAGCTCCTTGCCCAGCCGCTCCGAGTACAGCGCCCAGCCCTCACCGTAGGCCACGTAGTTTGCCTGCTGGCGAAACGGCGGCAGCTCCGTCAGCTCTTGCTGGATGGCGTTCTGCAAGTGATGGCCGGGCACGCCCTCGTGATACGCGGTGGACTCCATGTCGATCCACAGGCGCGTCTGGGGCTGGTAGGTGTTGACCCTCACCATGCCCGGGCGCGAGCCATCCGGTGCGCCTTGCTGGTACTCCGCGCCGGCCGCCTGCTTCTCTCGAAACGCCTCGGTCTTCTGGATCTCCATGCGCTGCTTGGGCAGCCGGCCAAAGAGCTCGGGTAGCTTGCTGGTCATCTGCGCGGTGTGCCTGCGATAGCGGGCGAGGATCTCGCCGGCGCTCTTGGAGCGCAGCTTGCGATTGCCGCGCACGTGCTTGCGGAACGCCTCCAGCGTGGCGAAGCCGAGCTTCTTGCCGATCTCCGCTTGCTCGTCTTCGATCCGCGCCACCTCGGCGCGGCCCAGCTCGTGGATCTGCACGGGGCTCAAGTTGGTGGTGGTGACCTCCTTGACGCGCGCGGCGTAGCGCTCGGCGCCGTCGGGGAGCGCCCACAGCCCCGGATCTTCTCGTCCCTGCGGCACATAGGTGTCCTGCAAGAACGTCGCGAACGCGGCGTACGCCGGCTGCACCTTGCCGCGCACCGCCGCCAGGATCTGTCCTCGCAGGCGCGCTTGCTCGGCGCGCGAGATGCCCTTGGCGAAGCGCTTGGCCGGCCCATAGAACGGGCTGCGCTCCGGCTTGCCGCGGGCCAGCGCAGCGGCTTGCTCCACGCACTGCACCAGGAGGATGCGCGGCGGCATCAGCTTCTTGGCCATGCCCTCGCGCATGAGCGCGGTCACCTGCTCGAGCACCAGCGGCAGCTTGTCGAGCCGGGCCAGGTAGTCTTCGTAGTCCTTGACGGTCCCGAACGCCAGCATCGGCGGCAGGCTGGCGATGCCCAGGTGGACGCCGCCAAACTGGTTGACCGGCATCAGCCAGTCTTCGAAGCGGACGTTGTCGAGCGACTGGCGCAGGTCGCGCAGCATCAGCCGGTGGCTCAGCGCCTCTTGCTCCGGCAGGTCGGTGGGGTCGATGGCCTCGAAGCGCTGGAGGAAGGTCCGGGTGTCCGCGATCCGCTTCTGGATCGCCGCCGAGGACAGATCCGTCCACTGGTCGTTGTAGCGGCGGTCCGCCAGGATGCTGGCGAGCTCAGGGCTCACGCGCAGCGTGTACTCCCAGTGCTCGGTCAGGAGCGCGGCGAGCGCCTTGCGGCGCTGCTCCACCGAGGCCGGCGTCGGTGGTTGCGCGGCGGCGGCGCCGGTCGCGCCGGTCGCGCCAGAAGAGGCAGCAGAGGATGCGCCGGCGGGCTGTTCTCGCGCCGCAGGCCTGGCCGGCTGGGGCGCTGGTCGCGCTGGGCCGCAGGACCAGAGGCACGTCGCGAGCAAGAGCCCACGCACGAGCGGAGAAGCGCTGACCACGGCCAGCGGACGTGAGCGGAGAAGGTACTGGGTTCGCATGCGTTGCTTTCGAGCTAACGGTTTTGCGGACCCTAGCATGCTCCGATACGAACGCAGGCCCTGGTGAAGGGCCGCGCAATCCTGCGCCAGCGCCGACGCTCAGGAGCTGGAGGCGACCATCCGATCAGAACGTCATCTGCGCCATCACGCGCGCCTGCAGATCCGCCTTGTCCTTGACGCCCATGGCGTCCTCTCCGGTGAGCTGCAGAAAGCCGGCGTCGCTGGCCAGCTTGTACGAATGACCCGCGAGGTAGTAGTTGACCGCCACGCGGCCCTCGAGCTGGTTGCGATCGCCAGGAGCCTGGTGGAACGCAAACCGGCCGGCGAGCTGAAGCTGCTTGGGCGTCACGAAGTAGCCACCTTGCAGGAGCGCGCCCAGCTCGGTGTCGCCGCCGGCGAGCTTCTGCACGTAGACCGCCGCCAGCACGTCGAGGCCGTTGCTCTTGAGCAGGACATCGGCCTGGGCGCTGTGGGAGAAGTTCTTGCTCACCGAGGACTGGGCGCCCTTGTCGAAGTTGGCGAGGTTGAGCTTGTAGCTGGCGCCGACGGCCACGCGCAGCGGGCCGCCCTCCAGGTCACCTTCGGAGTAGCCCTTGATCTTGCCGACGTTCCAGCCAGCGCGCGCCACCAGGGTGGATGGCGGGGGGGTGGCGTTGCGGCAGGTGATGGCGCCGGTCGTCGCGTTGGCGGTACACGTCGTGGTCAAGGCTGGGCGATCAGCGCCGCCGGAGAACCCGTTGAACACGCCCACCACCCACTCGAGCCCCTCGGGAGACTTCTCGTAGTCGTTGTGCAGGGCCAGGCCCATGTCGCGTCCACCGCCGACGAAGTCAGCGGTCACCGCGCGCTCGTTGAACACGGACGAGAAGTCCGACACCAGCTCCTGCCGGTTGTGGGGGCGCTTCCACTGACCGACGCGCAGCCACACCGACGAGAACTTGTGCTCCAGGTACGCATCGCGCACGAAGGTGAAGCTGCCGCGGTCGCCAAGCGAGGTCTCGAGCTTGTAGCGGTTGTCCTTGCCGTAGACGTGGCCCTCGAGCTGCAGGCGCGCGCGCGCGATGTACGTGCGCGACAAGAACTCCGAGCCGTCCTCGGTGGGGCGGGAGGACTCGAAGCGAAACTGCGTGCGCAGCGCGATGCGGGTCTCGAACTTGTCATCTTCGCTGGCGAGGACAAAGCCCTTGTCGTAGGTGACGTGGACGGCGGGCTTTTGGTCCTTCGAGGCCTGGGCGTCCTTGACGGTGGCCACCGGCTCCGGCTGGGCCTCCACGACGGGGGCGGGCTCGGCCACCACCGGGGGCGGCTCGGCGGTCGGGGTCTCGGGCGCGGGCTGCGACGACGAGAGCTCGGGCGTGGGCGCCACCGGCGGAGCGGCGGGGCCGACCTGGGCGTGACTTGCGGTCGCGGTCAGGGTAAGGGCCAAGGTCGCCAGGAGCGCGCCGCGAAGCGCGCAGGGGACAAAACGACGGATGTTCATCATGAGGCTCTCCTTCGCAGAACGCTGGTCCAGGCGGCCAGCCCGGTGCCGATAGCGACAAACCTGTCACCGTGAAACACCGTATAAGGCACAACTACCGGGCAAATGTTGCAGCTCTGCAACGGCCGGGTGACACCGCGAGTTGCTAGCTGTTTTTGCCGGTCCTGGCGGTCAGCGCAGGGCGCCACCGCAGTCGATGTGCGCCTTGACACGGACCACCCGGTCCTTCTTCGAGGGCCACACCAGGTCAAGCTCCGCAGCGACCGTGCTCCAGTCGAAGGCGACGTCGAGCTTGTCGTGCTCCGCCGGGGTGTCGCGCTGGTTGTAGGTGCCAACCTCGGGGCGATACAGCTCGATGAGCGGGCCGGTCTTCTTGTAGTTCTCGTAGGTGAACTCGGTGGACAAGGGCCCCGAAAGCACGACGTCCGACGAGATCTGAAAGCGACCGCCGCCTGGGATGCAGACGCGAAACAGCGTGCCGTCCCCGACGGCGAAGCGCTTGGTGGCGGCGGTGTGCAGGGCGCCGCACAGCGCCGGGATGTTGTCGTGCATCTCGCCGAGGCCATCGCCGTCCAGGGTGAGCTTCGCGTAGCCAGCGCGCTGCTTGACCGCGGGGTCCTTGGACGGCTCACACGCCGCGTCCGACCAGGTCTGCGCGGCCAGGCCCGCGGTGGTCTGGACCGGCGCCGGGGGCTCGGCCGCGGCGCCAGCGGCGGGCACCTGGCCCAGCGCCTCGCGCGCTGACTCGCTGCGCTTGCACGCGGTGGCGGAGAGTGAGAGCAGGGCCAGCGCGGCGAGCAGGGCCGGCGACGCCGGCGTCGGAGAGGAGCGCATGGTGGGAGTATCGCCGTGGGTCGGGCCGCTCGCAATCCCGCGGCACCACGCGCTGGCCTCAAGCGTCACGGCGTCAGCACGAGCTTGCCTTTGACCGTGCGCCCCTCGAGCCGCTCGAGCGCCTCGCCGGCGCGCGCAAACGGCAAGACGTCATCGACGTGGGGGGCGAGCTTGCCCTCGGCGACCCAGCCGAGCAGGCGCTCGCCGTTGGCGCGGTTCTGCGCCGGCTGGCGCATCGCGAACTGGCCCCAGAACACGCCGACGATCTGACAGCCCTTGAGCAACGTCAGGTTCAGCGGGATGCGCGGGATCTCCCCCGCCGCGAACCCGACCACGAGGTATCGCCCTTGCCACGCGATCGAGCGCAGCGCCGGCTCGGCGTACGCCCCGCCCACCGGATCGTAGATCACGTCCACGCCGTTGCCTCGCGTGAGCTCCTTCACTCGCTCCTTGAGGTCCTCGCGGCTGTAGTCGATGGTGTCGTCGGCGCCGTGCTGGCGGCACAGCGCCAGCTTGTCCTCGCTGGAGGCGGCGGCGATCACGCGCGCGCCGAGCAGCTTGCCCAGCTCCACCGCGGCCAGGCCGACTCCGCCGGCTGCTCCGAGCACCAGGAGGCTCTCCCCGGCGGTGAGCTGGGCGCGGTCAACCAGCGCGTGGTACGTGGTGGCGTAGGTCAGGAGCGTGGCGGCGCCGACGTGGGCGGACACCGCCGCTGGCAGCTTGACGGTGGCCAGCTCCGGGGCCACGAGCAGCTCGGCGAAGGCGCCGTGCAGGACGGTGGTGGCGACGCGGTCGCCGACCGCCAGCGTGGTGACGCCGGGGCCAAGCGCGCGCACCACTCCGGCCGCTTCGCCGCCGGGCGAGAACGGCAGCGTCGGCTTGAACTGATACTTGCCGCGGGTGAGCAGCACGTCGGGGAAGTTGACGCCCGCCGCTTGCACCTCGAGGAGGATCTGTCCGGGACCGGGCGAAGGATCGGGGACGTCGTCGTCGACGCGCAGCGCGGAGGGGCCGGTGAGTTCGTGGCAGCGGACGGCTCGCATACGCCCACCGTATCACCGCTGCGGCCGGGTGCTGCGGCCGAGCGCTGAAGCTGCGCGCTGCGGTCGGGTGCTGCGGCCGAGCGGCGCGGCCGCGCGCTGGAGCCGCGCGCTGGAACGACGAGAGGGGATGGCGGTGTGCCATCCCCTCTGCCCGATCCTCGTCGGTGGTCGTCGGTGGCTACCGCAGGTCAGTCGTTGCGGCGGCCCTTGCCGCGGTCGTCGTCGCGGTCGCCGCCTCGGCCCCTGCCGCGGTCGTCGTCGTCCCGGCCTCGGCCTCGGCCGTCGCGGTCGCGGCGCGTTCGCTCCCACTGGCCGGGGAGCCACTGCCACTGGTTGTTGACCATCTCCCAGTGCCCGGGGACCCAGCGCTCGTTGTTGCGCGGACGCTCCCAGCGTCCATCCACCCAGACATAGGCGCTGTTTCGCCACTCGTAGCTGCCCGGGATCCACAGGTACGGGCCACCCTGCTGCGGCGGGGACGGCGGCGTCTCGGCGCGCGGCGCTGGCGGCGGGGGCGGCGCCGGCATCGGCGTGGGCGCCGGCACGGGCGCCACGTCCACCCAGAGCTCCGCGATCCACTCGTAGTGGTCGCCGCGCTTCTCCCAGCGGCCCATCTGGAGGCGCTTGCCCGCGCGCTCGCGCTCGTAGCGGCCGTTGACCCAGACGTACTTGCCCTGGCGCCAGTCCCAGCGCCCCGGGATCCAGATGTAGCTATCCCGAGCGCTCAGGATCTCCGGCCGATTGGGCGGCGGGGGCTCGGTGGGGAACTGCGCCACCGGGACATCGATCCAGGTGTCGGATCCACTCGTAGCGATCACCGCGCCGCTCCCAGCGGCCAGCTTGCCAGCGCTTGCCGACGCGCTCGCGCTCCCAGCGCCCCTTGATCCAGCGCCACTGCCCCTGGTGCCAGTCCCAGCGGCCCGCCACCCAGACGTAGTCGGCGCGGGCGCCCGGCGTCTCGGTGACGACCGGCGGCGGCGCCTCGTTGGGGTAGGGCAGGACCGGGACATCGGCGAGCAGCTCCGGGATCCACTCGTAGCGATCGCCGCGCTTCTCCCAGCGTCCGGGGACCCAGCGCTTGCCGGTGCGCTCGCGCTCCCAGCGCCCATCGACCCAGCGGTACTGGCCGGCCTTCCACTCATAGTGGCCGGCGACCCACACCCAGCCGTTGCGCATCCCCGGGTTCTCCGGGCGCGAGGGGGGCGGCGGATCGGACGGGAAGCGGATCTCTTCCCACACCTCGCTTATCCACTCGTAGCGATCGCCGCGTCGCTCCCAGCGGCCTGGGGTGAAGCGATAGCCCGGGCGCTCGCGCATGAGGCGGCCGGGTAGCCAGACCCAGCGCCCTCGACGCCAGTCCCAGCGGCCGGCCACCCAGCGGTGACCTGGGCTCGCGGCGGGAGTCTCGGCAGACGGCGGCGGCGGCTCGGTGGTGGGGTATCGGCCAGGAGTTTGCCAGCGGCCCTCGACCCAGACGTAGGTGTTGCCGCGGAGCTCCCAGTAGCCGTCCTGCCACACCTGGTTGGCGCGCTCGCGCTCCCAGTGGCCGTCGATCCACTGGTACTGGCCGTTGGTCCACTGCCAGCGCCCCTGCACCCAGAGGAAGCCGGGGCGAGCTTGCGCGGTCATCGCGGTGGTGGCGGCGGGAGCCGAGGGTGGCGCGACGGTTGGCCCGACGGGCGCAGACGGAGCGCTGGTGGGCGGCGGCGGAGCGACCACCACCTGTGCCAGCGCGGGCTGGCCCAGCGCCAGCCCGAGAAGGATAGTGAGCTTGGTACGGTTCTTCATAAGTTCTCCTGCAGAGCGACCAAGGCTACCACGTGACGCGAGGAGGCTTGACGTCGGCGTCGCCGACCTGCTTGTCGCGGGACGTGCAACCTTTGCGGCTGCGGTTGTGGCGATTCGACGCCCAGGCCAGGCGCGGATTCAAGTGGCGGGGCCCAAGACGGCCCAAGACCCGTATTCTGCAGCCAAGGCCTTGGGCCTCGACGGGCGAGGAGCGCGGGCTTGCAGCCCTGAATCGTTGTCACGTCAAGGACTTGCGGGCTGCGCGACGACGAGGCGCTGCGGTGAGCCGGCGCGCGTGCGCGACCAGCGCGCGGGTCAGCGCGACCGGCCGCAGGATCTGGAAGCGGAACGGCAGGCGCGCGAGCTCGCGCGCGAACCACGCGAGATCGTCCGCCTGGCTGTGCAGCACCAGGCCCGCCGCGGTCTGCTCCAGCACGCCCGCGGCCGGGAACAGCTCCTGCCGCGCGACGTCCTCCGATGTGTCCAGCCACACCTCGATGGTCTGGGCGCGCGGCAGGCTGGCGATGGACGTGGTGAGGTGCCGCATCACATCGAACCCCGCCGGGCGCTCGAAGCTAGCCTGCAGCGGCTCGAGGTGCCGGATCCGGTCCACCCGGAAGGAGCGCAGGGCCGCGCGCTGGTGACACCACCCGACGACATACCAGCGACCGCCGCGAAAACCGAGGCCGTATGGATCGAGCTCCCGCTCGGACCCCTGGCCTGACGCGGGCTGGTAGCGCACGCGGACCCGCGTCCGTTGCTGCGCCGCCTGGCTCAGGTGCTCAAGCACCGAGCCATCGATCAGCGGCTCGGGCCGCTGGCGTGCGGGCTCCAGCGCCACCGTCTCGTGGATGGCGCGCGCGCGTCGCTTGAGCCGCGCCGGCATGACCCGCTCGAGCTTGGCCTGTGCGGTGGCGGTGGCCGCGCTGGCCGAGGTGAGTCCCAGGCTGCGCGCGGCCAAGAGGCCCAGCGACAGCACCAGCGCCTCCTCCTCGGAGAACATCATCGGCGGCACCTTGTAGCCGGCGACCAGGAAGTAGGCGCCGTCGCGCCCGCGCTCGGCGCCGATGGGGACGCCCAGCTCCTCGAGCGCGGTCATGTAGCGCCGCACCGTCCGCCGGTCCACGCCGAGCTGCGCGGCCAGCTCGGCGCCGGTCATGCGCTCCCTCGCCTGCAGCAGCTCCAGCGCCGACAAGATCCGAGGCGTCGACCGGGCCATGCGCCGAGGGTAGATCGAAATAGGACCGAAAGTGTCCTATTTGAGTGCGATAGCCGTGGGCACGAGGCCTTCACACTCGAAAGGAACGTTGGCTATGCAAGCGCAGCTCGGATCGGAGACAGATGGCGCACGGGACTTCGACTTTCTGACCGGCAGGTGGCGCATCCACAACCGGCGCCTCATGGAGCGCCTCAAGGGTTGTACGGAGTGGGAGGAGTTCGAGGCCGTGTCCCAGGCTCGGCCGCTGCTCTCCGGGATGGGGAACGAGGATGATTTCCGCACCGACTGGCGGCCGGGGTTCGTGGGGATGACGGTGCGGCTCTACGACCCGGCCACCAGGCTGTGGTCGATCTACTGGGCGAGCAACCAGCGTGGCGTCTTCGAGCCGCCGGTGATCGGCGCCTTCTCGCGAGACGTGGGGACGTTCGAAGGGGGCGATGTGCTGGACGGCAAGCCGATCCGCGTGCGCTTCACGTGGACGCGCCAGGGCCCGACGCGGGCGCGCTGGGAGCAGGCGTTCTCCGATGATGGCGGCCAGACCTGGGAGTCCAACTGGGTGATGCAACACGAGCGAATTCCGTGAGTTCTCGCGCGACACGCGGCGCCTGCCACGTTCTTTGAGACCGTGAGGTGAAAAGTCGCGCGCGACCAAGACCTGCGTCACGATGCCGCCCATGAAGCTCCATCGCTTCGCGCCGCTGTGGGTCGCGGCGCTGGTATTCGCGGCGTACGCGACGCTGTCACGCGGCTCCATGGGCGCCGGATCGCGGCTGGTCGACGCGCTGGCCCTGTGGTTGCCGCTGGGCGACGCCGCCCTGCGGAGCCGCCTGGCGCTGGCGCTGGTGGCCGCCATCACGGCCTGGGCGGTGGCCAAGATCGTCTCATCGTCGGCGATGCCGGCCTCGTCGGGGAGCGCGGTGACCTCCGAAGGTGCGGTGGGCGCGATCGCCGGCGTGGTCAGCGCGGTGTTGCTGGTGGGCGCGCCGACGTACTGGCTCGCGGGCGCGGCCGGCGCGGTCGCGGTGGGCGCGGCGCTGGTCGCGATCTCGGGCTGTCGTCGGGTCGCTAGCGCTGGCGCCGAGGTGCCGGCGCGCGAGGCGCTGGGCGCCGCGCTGGCGGTGGTGGTGGCGGCAGCGCTCGAGCCTGGGTATGGCGCGCTGGCGGGGCCGGCGTTGCTGCTGTGGTGGTCGAGCGTGGGGCGGCGCCGCGGCGACCTGCGCGGTCGGCGGGAGGTTCGCGTGGCCGCGCTGGGCGTGACGCCAGCGCTGCTCCTGGCCGCCGCGGCGCTGTGGCTGCGCGGCGTGCTCGCTTCCAGCGCGGTGGCCGCGGCGGGCGCTGCCGCCGGGCCGGGGGCGGCGAGTTCGCCGCTGGCCGCCGCGCAGGCGCTGGCGGAGCGGCTGGGGCCGACCGCGGTGGTGGCGGCGATCGCCGGCGTGCTGGCGCTCGCCCTGTCCGCCCGCAAGGAAGAGGCTGCCAGCGCCGCCACGTCGCTCGCGGCGCGTGCCTGGTCGCCAGCAGATCGCTGGCTCGCCGGGTGCTTGACGGCGCTCGCGGTGGGCGGCCTCGTCGTCGACGGGCGCCGCCATCAGCTCGGCGTGCCGGCGCTCCTGGCGGCGGCCCTGGCGGCGGGCTTCGCCATCCAGCGCCTCGGCGCGATGGTGAGCTCCGCGCCGGCGCTCGGTTTCGCGTCGGCGTCGGCGTCGTCGGCGCCTGCGCCGGTCGCGGCGCTGCTGGCTGCGCCTGGCGCCGCCGGGCCAGCGCCCCGGGTCTTGCTCGCGGGCGCGGGCCTCTTGGCGTTCGCCGCCGGCTTTCTCGTGCTGGTGCCGTCGTTGCTGTGACCGCTCGGGAGCGCGCCCTCGCGCGTCTCAGAGTGGGGCGGGTCAGGGCGGCGAGTCTTGGGCGAGCGCGCGTCGCGCGTCTTGCACGTCGCGCGTGATCTGCGCGACCAGCGCGTCGATGGACGGATAGCGAGCTTCGTCGCGCAGCTTGGTCACCAGCTCCACCCGCACTCGCCGGTCGTACAGATCGCCGGTGAAATCGAGGACGAACACCTCGAGCGTGCGCCGCGTGCCATCGACGAACGTCGGGTTGGTGCCGAGGCTCGCCACCGCCGGCAGCGCAGGGCCGAGCGTGGTGGGGCGCGCGTCCTCGAACACGGCGAGCCGGCAGGCGTAGATCCCGGAGCCAAGGACCAGCGGGAGGTCCGGCTCCACGTTGGCGGTGGGAAAGCCCAGCGTCCGGCCGCGCTTTTCGCCATGCACCACCACGCCGTCCAGATCGTAGGCGTGTCCGAGCAAGCGGCGCGCGCTCGCGAGATCGCCCAGGCGCAGGTGGCCGCGGATCGCGGTCGACGACGCGGCCTGCCCGGCGAGCGTCACCGGCGCGATCACGTCGACGCCGAAGCCGGCCCTGGCGCCGTGCGCCGAGAGCGTGGCGGCGGAGCCGGCGCGGCCGCGACCGTAGCCAAAGTCATAGCCGACGACGACGTGCGCGGCCGCCAGGTGCTGGCGCAAGACCTGCTCCACGAAGTCCTCGGCGGTCATCGCGGCCAGCTCCGCGGAGAACGGGATCACCACCGCCGCGTCGACGCCGGTGTGCTCCAGCCACTCCAGGCGGCGCGCCACCGTGGTCAGCAACGCGGGGGCGTGCTGCGGCGCGAGCACGGCAGTGGGGTGCGGATCGAAGGTGACCGCCACGCTCTTGCCGGACAGCTCCCTGGCGCGCGCGATGGCGCGATCCAGGAGCGCGCGGTGGCCGAGGTGGACCCCATCGAAGTTGCCCAGGGCGATCGCCGCTTTGTCCCAGCGTGGCTTGGCGGCGAGTCCACGGACGACTTCCATTGGGCGACCTTACGACACAACCTCGCCTCACCGCCAATCGCGAGGATCTCGTGGCGCGGAATCCCTGGCCTTGCCCAGGCGTTTGTTGATATGACGCGAAAGAAACCGCAAGAGGATCCCATGGCGAAGCTGCCCCCGATCGAAGGATGTCTCACCGCTCTCGTCACGCCGTTTCGCGATGGCGCGGTGGACTACGACGCCCTGACCCGCCTGGTCGACTGGCAGATCGATTGCGGCATTGATGGGCTGGTGGCGGTCGGCACCACCGGGGAGTCCGCGACGCTCGACGTCGACGAGCACGTCGCGGTGATCTCGCACGTGGTGCGCGTGGCGCGCGGCCGAGTCCCGGTGGTGGCGGGCGCTGGCGGCAACGCCACCGCGGAGGCGCTGGCGTTGACCGCGGCCTCCCAGAAGGCGGGGGCGCAGGCGCTCTTGCACGTCACGCCGTACTACAACAAGCCCACGCAGGAGGGGCTGTTCCGTCACTACTCCGCGATCGCGGCGTCCACCACGTTGCCCATCCTGCTCTACAACGTGCCGAGCCGGACCTCCTGCGACCTTTTGCCCGACACGGTGGAGCGGCTGGCGGAGATCCCCAACATCGTCGGCATCAAGGAGGCCTCCGGCTCGCTGCCGCGCATCACCGAGCTGGTGGCCAGGGTGGGGCAGCGCATGGCGGTGATAAGCGGGGACGACGCGACCACGTTTCCGACGTACGCGGTGGGCGGGCGCGGCGTCATCTCGGTGGTCTCGAACATCGCGCCGCGCGAGATGGCGCAGATGTGGGACCTGGCGCGCGAGGGACAGTGGGACGCGGCGCGGGCGCTGCATCACCGGCTGCGCGTGCTCAACCAGCTCCTGTTCGTGGAGTCAAATCCGATCCCGGTCAAGGCGGCGCTCGCGGCGATGGGCCGCTGCACCTCGGAGGTGCGCTTGCCGCTGGTGCCGTGCAGCGCGGGGCTCGCCAAGCAGCTCGGCGCCGAGCTGGCGACCGTCGGGTTGCTGTGACCAAGGACGGCGCCGTCCGGGTGTGCGTGCTCGGGCCGTCCGGTCGCATGGGCCGCGCGGTGATCGACGCCGCGGCCGGGCGGTCTGACGTGAAGATCTCCGCCGCGGTGGATCGCCCGGACGCTCCGGGGCTCGGGCAGACCGTCGCGGGCCAGGTGGTGGTGGGCTCGGACCTGCGCGCGGGGCTGGCCGCCGCCGCGGTGTACGTGGACTTCACCTCGGTCGCCGCCACGGTCAGCGCGGCGCAGCTAGCGCGGGAGCTTGGCACGCCGGCGGTGATCGGCACCACCGGCCTGTCCGCCGCGGACGAAGCGGTGCTCGCCGAGCTGGCGCGCGTGGCGCCCATCGTGGTGGCCTCCAACTTCTCGCTAGGGGTCAACCTGCTCGCTGGGCTGGTGCGCAAGGCGGCGCAGGCGCTGGGGCCCACCTGGGACGTGGAGATCGTCGAGACGCATCACCGCGCCAAGCGCGACGCGCCGTCCGGCACGGCCTTGACCCTGGCGCAGGCGGCGGCCGCCGGTCACGGCGTGGCCTATGACGCGGTCAAGCGCCATGGGCGCGATGGCGACGTGGGCGCCCGGCCGCAGGGCGAGATCGGCGTGCATGCCGTGCGCGGCGGCGACGTCGTCGGCGAGCACACTGTGTCGCTGTTTGGCGCCGGGGAGCGGCTCGAGCTGTCGCACCGCGCTACCTCCCGTACCATCTTCGCGGCGGGGGCGCTCCGCGCCACGGCGTGGGTGGTGGGGAAGCCGCCTGGTCGCTACGACATGCTCGACGTGCTCGGCTTGCGCTGACGCGACCCGGAGTGGCCTGACGCGACCTGGCCCGAGTCGACCTGGCCCGACGCGACCTGGAGTCGAGTCGACGCGACGCGGGCATCTTCGTCGGCCGCGTGTCGCTACGGTCTGAACGGCTGCTCGTCCTTGCCTCGCACTGGCGGCTCGAGCCGCCGGGCCACCGCGTCTTGCTCTTCCTTGTTGAGCTTGCGCACGTAGATCCCGGCAGCGTCGATGCTGCGCGCGCCGAAGAAGCCATCCGACACCGCGTACTCCACCTCGACGATGAGATAGGGCTGCTCCTGGATCCACATCAGCTCGTTCTTGCGGGGGATCCCCACCCAGGAGCTGAGCGTGTACTTGTCGCGGCTCATGTCTTCGTTGATCACCACCAGCGTGATGCGCTCGGTCGCTGTCATATCGGGCTCACCCTATCGCGCCCGGCGCGGCTTGGCCACGCCGTTTCGGCACCGGCGGCGGAAGGCGGCAGCGGCCGTGGTGGCCGGTCAGTGCGCGACCACCACACCGTAAGCGTCGCCGTGCCAGCGGTAGAACTGCGGCATGCGCTCGAAGGTGATGGCGCCGAACAAGTTGATGGCCACGCCCACGAGGATCAGAGTTCTTGCCAGGCGGGTCAGCGGCCGTCCTCCAACCGCCAGCAGCGCGATCAGCAAGACGAGGTAATCCAGGCTGAAGCGATAGCCAAACTGGACCCAGCCGGAGTTCTGATAGAACAGCGACGGCACCGCCACTGCCGCCACGGTCCACCGCAGGCCGCGGTCGATGGCGGTCTTTCGCCGCGGCCACAGCGCCAGCAAGAGGACGGGGGTGGTGACCCAGAGCGCCAGGCCATGGCCTCCGATCTGCACCCAGGGCGCCGTCCCCCGCAGCTCCGGGAGCAGGGTCAGCGCCACCGCGAGGTTTCTCGCCAGGTAGTGATAGCTGAACAGGCCAAAGGTCTCGATCTGCTGTTGCTGCCGAACGTCGAGGTACGAGTGGCCAAACTCCAGCGGCGCGTCGAAGCGCGCCTGGTTGTACGCCATGGCGAGGACGGCGAGCGCGATCACCGGGGCGGCGAAGCGCGCCAGCGCTGGCGCGAGCTCACGTAGCATCGCGACGCGCTGCGCTTGGCCCTGCGCGAAGCGGGCGCCGCCGCCACCCTGACGCCACAGCTCGAGCAGAAACAGCGGCGCCAGGAAGGCCATGGGCGTGCGGGTGAGCGCCGCGGCGCCCAGCGCCAGGCCCGCGAGCAAGGGGTGCTTGGCCTCGATGGCGGCGCGGACGTAGAGCAGCGCCAGCGCCACGCCAAGGACGTGGGCGGTGTACCAGACCTTGCCGCCCACCGCGGAGAACAGCAGCACCGAGCCAAACCCAAGGGTCGCCACCCACCACAGATCTTCGCCGGGCGTGCGCTGCGACAGGCCGGCGGCGGCCAGGCGGCGCAGCATGGAGAACGCCAGCGGCAAGATCAGCGCGGCGATGATCACGGTGGGGATGACGTCGTTGCCGTGGCGTCCGGACACCAGGGCCGAGGGCAGCATGAGCAGGGTGGGCGCTGGTGGAAAGGAGACATAGGTGGAGACGCCGAGGCTTGGCCCGAGCTGCGCGAGCGGGACTAGCTCACCGTCGGTGGTCCGGAACACCGAGCGGGTCTGCAAGCGCCGGCCACGCACTATCCGGTTGGCGGCGCCCTGCGCGCCTTGCACCTGCACGGTCTCCACCTTGGCCCAGTCATCGCCGGGCCACGGCGGAGCGATCTCGCTGCGACCGTGCAGCCACGCATCCGCCTGCACCACGAAGTGCGGCGCGGCGGAGGGGCGCCACAGGCGAGCTCCGGCCAGCGCGCCATAGACGAGCAGGCCGGCGAGAAACAGCAGCAGCAAAGTGGCTCGGGAACGCACCGACGGGCGCACGATACCGCAGTTGCCGGACGCCGGGGACCCAGGAGCACGGCGGCGGCGGAAGGTGTCAGCCGCGCGGCGCCCAAACGCTACCGTGGCGAGGAGGCCGGCTGCGGCTGCTGCGGGGAGGCCGGCTGCGGCTGCGGGGAGGCCGGCGGCTGCTGCTGCGGCGGCGGGGAGGCCGGCTGCGGCGGCGCCTGGGCGGGTCGCGGCCGGCGATACACCGAGACCAGCGGCACGCCGTCCAGGCGCAGCACGAACACCGGCGCCACCGTGCCGTACGCCTGCCAGATCATGAAGTCGTGGCGCGCGAAGTGGCGTTCATGCACCACCAGCGCCAGCTCGCTGCGCTCGATGCCCGACAGCTCCGGGCCTGCGTCGGGCAGGTTCGCCGGCACGAGGCCCAGCGCCTGATAGCGGCGCCAGGCCGGAGAAGCGTCGTGACTGTAGACCGCGGTGGTGCGGTCCGGCGCCGCAGCCAGGCGCGCGAGCTCCGGCAGCGCGCCGCGCGCGGCCACGCCCCAGAACTGGCGGTTCATGCCCAGGTCGGCGGCGCCGGGGGCTCCGCCAGCCAGCGCGTTGTACGCGGTGAGCCCATAGGGCTGCGGGTGGAACGTCTCCACCGCGGCCGAGCCGAGCACTACCGCCGCCAGCGCCGCGCAGAGGACGGTCTCGGTCCGTGAGCGCGGTAGCGCGGGCCAGCGCGCGGGCCACCACGCCACGAGCGCGCGCGCCGCGCCACGCGCCAGCGCGACCAGCCCGACCCCGGCGGCGATGCACAGACTGGGCATCGCGGGCTCCCAGTGCTTCTCGGCGCCAAAGATCGGCGTGGTGCGCAAGAAGAAGGGGCCCATCGCGGCGGCGGCCGACAGCAGCAGCAACAAGGCTGGCCGCTCCGCCACCGCCTCGGCGCTGCGCGCGGCGCGGGCGCTCAGCGTGCGCGATGCAAGGACCAGGACCCCCGCGGTGGCCGCGCCGAGCGTGGCCACCGGCACGGTCAGGGCGGTGGTCACCAGCGCCACGTGCCACGGGAAGGGCGGCGCGTTGAAGTTTTGCCCCAGGTACTCGAAGTTGTAGTGGACGTGGTGGGCGTGAAACGAGATCCACTGCCAGAGGTGGGGCAGCGGCTCGAACCACAGCCAGGGCCACAGCGCCACCAGCACCAGCGGTCCCAGCACGGCAAACGACAGCGGCAGGTACAAGCGGCGGCGCAGCCCGGCGCGCCAGCTCACCGCGAGGTAGTGGGGGGCCAGCGCCAGCGGCAACAGCAGCGCGTTGTGCTTGGTGGCGAGCGCCAGGCCAAACAGCGCGCCGGCGAGCCACGCGACCCGGGGCGAGGTCAGCGCGCGGTGATAGGCCCACAGCGTGGCGAACCACAAGGCGGTGATGGGGCCGTCGAAGCAGGCCAGGCCGGCGTGAAACAGCGCGCGCGGCATCAGCAACATGGCCAGCGCGGACACCACACCAGCGAGGAGCCCCCACGCGCCGCTGGCGAACGCGGCGACCAGCGCCACCAGCAGGCCGTGCAGCACGGCGGACGGCAGCCGGTACGCGGTGAGCTCATCGAGCAGGCCGAGCCGATCATGCAGCCAGTGCTCGCTCATCCCGCTCGCCGTCTTGATGAGCGGCGGATGCTCTCGGTTGTTGTCCGTGGCGCCCGGGCCGCCGAAGGTCGCGGTGATCGACGCCTCGCCAAGCTCGCGCTGTCCGCTCATCACCCCGCGCCACCACGCCGCGTACTGCGAGCCGTGCGCGAAGTACACGGTCTCGTCGCGCGCGATGCCCACCTGGCGCTGGTTGTGCAAGACGGTGAACGTGGCCACCAGCCCGAGCGCCAGGCAGCAGAGCCGCACTTGCAGGGGCGTGGCGGGTGGTCGCCGAGGGGCCGGGCTCATCGGCGGCTCTCCACCGCGAAGCAGATCTGGCGGCGGTGCGCGCGCGGCGAGGGCGCCCGGGCGATCACCGTGAGCTCGGCGACGCCGGGCGTGGTCCTGGCCTGGAGCCGGACCCAGCCATCGTCCACGCCCAGCTCGCGCGCTGCGATGACCTGACCTGCGAGCTCAAGCTCCAGCCGCCCCGGCTCGCGGATGTCTCGACGGGTGAAGACGTCCGCGAGCCCGGCGTACGCCACGAGCTGGGAGCCCAGCGCGAAGCGCGGGAAGGTGATGCGCACCGCGCCGCCGGCGGCGGGGACGACCTGGACGCAGCGCCGCGGCGTGAACCCGACCTCGGCCAGCACCACCTGCGGGCCGCTCGCCACGTCGCCGGTGACCTGCGCCGTGGGCAGGGAGCGCGCTGCGTCCTCGACGATCACGGCGGCGGTGCGGTCGTAGCGTCGCACCAAGATCCCGTCGAGACGAGAGGTCAGGGCTGGCCGCTCCCCCGCCACGTCGGCAGAGCTGGCGTCGCGGATCGACAGCACCCAGACGCGGGCGTAGCGGGCGGCGTCGGCGCGCCCGGCGTCCTCGAGCGAGAGGTGCTCGCCCAGGTGCAGGCGGCCCACGGGGTCGATCCACGACGGCGCGAAGGTGATGAGGTCGCCCGGCCGCGCGCGCTCGCGCACGAAGGCGGCGGCGCGGCGCCAGGTGGCGTCGTCGGGCACGCCGGCCGCCGCGCCAGCGCTGCGCCACGCCGCCCACGCCGCCAGCGCCGCCAGCGCGATCGCGCCCAGGCCGAGCGCGCGGTCGACGGCGCGGTCGACGGCGCCGTCGGCGTCGTCGTCGGCGTGCCTGGCGCGGTCGTCGCCTCGTTCGTCGCCTCGGTCGTCGCCTCGGTCGTCGGCGCGGTCGTCACGGCGTCAGCTCCAGCGTCGCCACCGCCGCTCGATCTTGCTCGATGCGCAGCGTCGGCGCGCCGGGCGATCGTCGTACCGGCTGCCGCGCCGCGCCTTTCCAGAGGCCCACCCACACCGTGTAGCTCCCGGCGGGCGCGCTCGCCGGCACCCGCAACGTGGTGGAGTACTGCACGAACTGCCCGGGCTGCCACCACTCGAGCGGTCGCGGCGGCGCGTGATCTCCGGTGAAGCGGCTCGGGCCCTCGACGTGGACGAAGACCTTCCAGCCAGCGGGCATCGGCGCCAGCGACTCGAACGTCCAGCGCAGCTCCACCACGTCCTTGGCTCGCACCTTGGCGGGCGCGCGCAGCTCCAGGAGCCGCACGCCGCTCCCTAGCTCCAGGAGGAGCGGGGCGGTCAGGTCCGGCCGCGCTGGCAAGATCTCCACCTTCGCCTCCGCCGCCGGCCCGCCGCTGGCGTCGTACCAGCGCGCCAGCTCCTGCCTCACCTGCCTGCACTCGTCGCTGCCCGCCACGTCTCGCTCCTCCTCCTGCGGGTCGCGATCCAGGCGGTAGGCCTCCCAGCTCGTGGCGGGGCTGGCCTGGTAGAGCACGTGACACTCGCGGGTGACCGCGCCGCGCAGCTCATGGTTGCCCTCGTAGGAGAGCTGCTGCCAGAGCGTGCGGTCGCGCTCCGGGCCGCCGGCCAAGATCTCCACCAGCGACTGGCCCATGGCCGCGGCCAAGAGCTCGTGCGGCGCGCCGCTCGCGGTGGGCGCGGCGGCGCCGGTCAGGTTGGCGAGCGTGGGCAGCAGATCGACGTGGCCTGCGACCGTGGTGCTGCGGCGCGCCGGCAGCCCTGGCACTCGCACGATGAGCGGCACCTTGGTCTGCGGCGCGTACAGGTGATAGCCGTGCAGATCCACGCCGTGCTCGCCGAAGCCCTCGCCGTGATCGCCGGTGATGGCGATGATCGTCCGGTCGTACAGGCCGCGGCGGCGCAGGTCCTCGATGAGGCGCCCCACGTGATCGTCGGTGAAGCGGATCTCGCCGTCGTAGCGGTCCACGCGCGAGCTACCAAAGCCGACGCTGTCAGGGTGGGGCTCGTACTCGTAGTGCGGGTCATAGTAGTGAACCCAGAGGAACCAGCGCTTCTGCGCGTGCCTGTCGACGAAGGCCAGCGCCTTGTCCGTCTGCTCGCGAGACGAGCTGCCGCGGGTGGCGGCCGGCCCTTGCCCGGCGACGGCGGCGTGCAGGCGCGCGTTGTCGTTGTCGTACTCGTCAACGCCCTGGTCCATGCCTCTGTGCGCGTCGAAGTACCAGTAGTTGGTGATGGCGCCGGTGACCAGGCCCGCGGTGCGCAGGACCTCGGCGATCGTGATCGCCTCGGGCGCCAGGCCAGGCCAGCCCTCGATCGAGGTGTCGTACGCGACCTGAAGCGGCAGCCGCCCGGTCAAGATCGCGGGCATCGAATAGCGGGTGGAGGGGGCGTGCGCCCAGGCGTTCTCGAACACCGTGCCGTCAGCCGCCACGCGGTCGATGGCGGGAGAGGTGGCGCGCCCATAGCCGTAGGCGCCCAGGTGATCGGCGCGCAAGGTGTCGATGGTCAAGAGCAGCACGTTGGCGTCCGCGGGGACCGTCGCTGGTGACGTCACCCAGCGCAGCTCGTGGGGCGGACTCGCCGAGCGGCGTCTCCGGCCAGACAGTTCTGATCGATGCCGTCTCCCGAGACCTCCTGGGCCCCGGGGAAGACCCTGGCATCGCCATCGTCGCAATCGCCGCCGCCCAGGAGCGGCGAGTAGCCATCGCGGTCGCGGTCCAGCGCCCAGCGCAGCCCGCGCGCGATCGGCCCACCCAGGCCACTGTACGCGGTGGCCGCCTTGATGACCGCGGGGGAGTCGCCGCAGCGCCAGATCCCCACCAGCGGCAGCGCGGCGAACAGCAGCAGCCACCAGCGCCTGCGCCCGCGCGCCCACGAGAGTAGCCCGCGCGCCAGCGGCGCGGCGGAGAGGGTCAGCACCGCCAGGAGGAGCACCGCCGCGGCCGGGCGCAGCGGCAACAGGCGGGCGGTCTCCCAGCGCCGCCACAGGAGCAGCGCGCCGCCCGCTGCGGTCAACGCCGCCGCCGCCCACAGCGGCGCCGAGGAGGCGGTGATCGCGCGGCCAAGCCACGGTCGTCGCGCCAGCGCCGCGAGCGGCAACTCCAGGGCGCGGCCGGCCAGCAGCGCCACCACCGCGGCGCAAAGCACGGCGCCCAGCGCGATGAGCAAGATGGTGGCCACCAGAAGCTCTGGATTGCGCCGCGCCAGCATGGGCACGGCGAGCCGATGGGCGGCGGCGAGCGCCAGCGCCAGCGCCGGCGCGCCGGCGAGCACCAGCGAAAGCCCGGTGACCGCCAGCTCTGGCGCTCGGGCCCGCCGGGCCTCGTGCGCCGCGCGCGCAAACTGTAGCAGCGCTCCAGCCGCGTGCCGCGCAAGAACGCCGTCGACGTGAGAGCAAGTCCAGCCGCGGACACGGCGCCGACCGCGGCGTAAGCGCTGGCGCAGAAGACCACGAGCCGCAGGCGCGCCGTGCCCCCCGCCAAGAACTGCGCCGCTGCGCGCCACGACCACAGCGCGTCGATGGCGCCAGCAGCGGCGCCGCCCAAGAGGCCGGCGATGGCCCCCAGCGCGAGCACGTGCGCGAGCCGCGGGGAGTCGCGGTCGGTCGGCGCGAGCGCGGGCTCAGGCGGCGGCGTGCCGGGCTCGGGATCCATTCGTTGCCAGGGTAGCGCACTTGCGTGGCCGACTCACCCTGGCGTGGCCGCCACAGCGCAGCTAGCCTGGCCGTGCGCCCGCGGCGTCCGCGGCGCCCGCGGAGCCCGCGGCGGCCGTGGCGCCCGCGGCGGCTGGGCCGCGCAGCGCGGTGGTAAGGTGCGGCCGTGGTGCGTCTCGCGATGCGTTGGCTTGGCTTGGCGGTCGTGACCTCGGCCGCGGCGTCCGAGGCGTCCGCGCCGTCCGCGCCGTCCGCGTCGGCTGCGCGCCGCCGTCAGGTCCGCCAGCGCCGTCATCGGCGCCGTCATCGGCGGGCGCAGCCCCTGGTCTGCGGTCGCGCCCTCTCCATGAAGCCCTTCGGCGCAACCTCGCGGCGGGCGCGCTGGTGGGCGCGGTCGTGCTCTTGATCTGGCACTCGCTGCGCTACAACTTCGTCACCGACGATGCCTTCATCTCGTTCGTGTATTCGCGCAACCTCGCCGAGCACGGCGAGCTGACCTACAACCTCGGCGACCGCGTCGAGGGCTACAGCAACTTCTCGTGGACCGTGCTTTTGGCCGCGCTGCACGCGCTGGGGATCAGCCCGGAGCTGGCCTCGCGAGTGCTTGGCACCGCGTGTGGCGTCGGCACGCTGGTGGTGGTGTACCGGTTGACCGCGCGGATGGTCCCGCGGAGCACGGCGTGGGCCGCGCTGCCGCCGGTCTTTTTGGCGCTGTCGTCAGGGTTCGCGTGCTGGAGCTCAGGCGGGCTCGAGACCCAGCTCTTCTGCCTGCTGTGCCTGGGGGCCTTCTCTCAGCTCGCGGTGGCGGCGGAGCGCTCCGCGGCGCAGGACCGGCGCGCCGCCCGAAGCTGGCTTTCGCTCGGCGGCCTGGTGGGGGCCGCGGCGCTGACCCGCCCAGAGGGCCTCTTGCTGGCGGCGGTGCTGGCGCTCTGTCTCACCGTGGCAAACCTGGCGGCCTGGCGTCGGGGGGCGCGCGCTGCGGTGCCGACTGCTGCGCCCTCTGTGGTGCCCTCTGTCGAGCGAGCGACGCTGCGCGGCGTCGCGGCGGCGCTGGTGCCGCGCGCGCAGCGGCTGGCGTTGCTTGGGTTCATCGCGCTGTGGGGGCCGCATCAGCTCTGGCGGCTCTGGTACTACGGCTGGCCCTTTCCCAACACGTACTACGTCAAGGCGCACGGGCCCTGGCAGCCGCCGGAGCTGGCGTCGCAGATGTGGCGAAACGGCGGCTACTACCTGCTCACGTGGCTCGAGCAGACCGGCCTGCTGTGGGCGTGGCCGCTGGTGCTCGGCGGCCTGCTCGCGGTGCGCCCGCGCGACCCGCGCTTCATTGTCTCCGCGCCGCTCCTGGCGTTCGCGGCGGCGTATCTGCTCTACACCGCCTCGGTCGGCGGCGACTTCATGGGCCTGCACCGCTTCGTGATGCCGCTCTTTCCCATCGCCGCCCTGGGGCTGACGCTCGGGCTCGCGGGCGTCCGTGGCCTCGCCAGCGGCGCTGCATCTGCGCCGCGCCGCGCCTGGGCTCGGGCTGGGGTGGTCGGTGTGGCCGTCGCGCTGGTGGCGGGGTTCGCGGCCTCTCAGGCGGCGCTGACCACGCGGAGCCTTCGCCGGGATCGCCTGGGCGCAGATCACGGCATCGATCCACCGGCCTTCCTCATCGTCTACACCCAGGATCGCGCCGCCATCGGACGTGCGCTGGCGCCGTGCCTCGCCGCCACCGACTTTGGCATCGTCGGCGGCGCGGGGGCGCAGCCCTACTACGCGCGGATGCGGGCCATCGACGTGTTTGGCCTGGTGTCCGAGAAGGTCGCGCACGGTGAGCCGCGGATCCGCGCGCGCGCGGGCCACACCAAGTGGGCCTCCGACGCGCTGCTCGTGGCTCACGATCCGACCTTCGTGTTCTCCTGCTACGCGCTGCACCAGACTCCCGACGCGCCGGCGCTGCCTTGCGCCGCGCCCTGGCTCGCTCGTGACTACCAGGTGGTGACGATGCACATCCCGGCGCTGGTGCAGAGCGGCACGTACTACAGCTTCCTGGCCAAGCGGCGCCGCGCGTTCACGTGCCCGGGCGCGCAGGTGCATGCATCGGTTGGCGCCCCGCCTGGCGCGTCGGCAGGTGAGCCGGCCAACGCGCGGCCCGGTGCTGGCAGGTGAGGGCGGCGAGCGCTCGGCTGCCGGCGTGGCTCGTGTGCGCGGTGGCCTCGGCCTTGACGCTTGGGCTCGCCGCCGCCTTGCACGAGCCGGCGGAGCATCGCCTGGCCAAAGAGCCCGCGCTGCCACCATCCGCGCTGCCGCCGGCCGCATCGGCGCCGGCCCCGGCCGCATCCGCGCCGCTGGCGTCGCTCGACCCGCCGGGCACGTCGGTGCGCGTCGGCTCGATCTACCTGCCGCGCGGCGGGCCCACCATCATCGGCTTTCTGTCGCCGGGGCCCGCGCGCCTGCAGGTCGGCGAGCACGAGCTGCGCGGCCAGGGGCTGGTCAAGCGCCGCGTGATCTGGCCCGACGCCGGCCCGCTGGCCGTGCGCTTCGCCGCGCCGCCCGGCGCGCGCTTGCTGTGGAATCCGCCCGGCCGGCGCGGCGCCCCGGAGTACGTGCCGGCGAGCTCGCTGTCGCCGGATCCGCCGCCGCGCGCGCGCTTCGGCGCAGGGGTCGGCGCGGCCTGGCGCGACGCTGCGTTCGCCTGGGCGGCCACGCTCCTGGCGCTCTGCGCGCTGATCCTTGGCGCGCGTCGGCGGCTCTCTGCGGTGGCGTCGTCGACCTGGGCGGCGATGGCCGCGGTCCTGGTGGTGGCGGTCGCCGCGCGCCTCTTCCGGGCTCGGGGCCGCCGGCCAGACCTGGGACGAGGACGTGTACTGGACCGCTGGCCGGAACCTCGTGCAGAACCTGCTCGAGCTGCGGCTCGATGCGTGGTGGTGGCGCTGGAACTCCGAGCACCCGCCGGTCAGCAAGTACCTCGCGGGCCTTGGCGCGCTGCTCTGGGATGGCTTTGGCCCGGCGCGAGGCGTAGCAGTGGTGGTCAGCTCGCTGTCGTGCGCGTTGCTCGTGCCCATCGGCGCGCGGCTGGGCGCGCGGGGCGCGGGCCTGCTCGCGGGCCTGGTCGCCGCGCTGACGCCGCACCTCATCGCGCACGGCCAGCTCGTTGGCCACGAGTCGCCGTCACTGCTCTGGTGGACGCTCGGCGTCCTGCTCGCGCTCGACGTGCATCGCCCGGGCGACGCGGCGGTGGTGCCGCTGCGCGCGCTGGTGCTGCGCCTCGCGGCGGTCAGCGTCGTGGTCGGCCTGGCGGTGTCCACGCGCTTCATCGGCGCGCTCCTGGGCCCCGCGGCGGTGATCGTCATCGGCGCGTGGGCCCCAGCCGGCCAGCGCCGCCGCGCGGTCGCCGTCGCGTTGCTGGTGGTGCCGCTTGGATCGCTGGCGACGTTCTTCGCGCTGTGGCCGTGGCTCTGGGACTCGCCGGTGGCGCGGCTGCAGGAGTCGTGGAGCGTGCTGCGCGCGGCGGTGGGGCCAGAGCCGTACCTCGGCGCGCTGACCTCGTATCCACCGCGCAGCTACTTCGTTCGGTACCTGCTCGCCACCACGCCGGTCGGCGTGCTGCTCGCGGCGGCGCTCTGGGCCCTGCACGCGGTCGCGACGGGCTGGTCGCGGCGGCCGGCCTCCGCCGGCACGGCCGCGCAGCAAAGTTGGCCGGCGATGGTCACCGTGCTGGCCTGGCTCGCCTTGCCGCTCGTGGTGTGCCTGTCCCCGGTGCGCAAGGACGGCGTGCGCTACGTGATCCCGGTGGTGCAGGGGCTGTCGCTGGTGGTGGCGGCCCGGGCCTGGGCGTGGCCGCGGTGGTGGCGCGGTGCTCGCGTCGCGCCGCGCTGCTCGCGGGCGCGGCGCTGGTCTCCTACCTGCTGTGGAGTTGTGGCCGCGCGCAGCCATACTACCTGGACTACTACAACGAGCTGACCGGCGGCGCCGCGCAGGTGAGCCGCGACCGCGCCTTCGAGACCGCGTGGTGGGGGGAGGGCGTCGATCGCGCAGTGGCGTACGTCAACCAGCACGCAGCCCGCGGCGCTCGCGTCGCGCGTAGCTGCGTGGCGCCAGCTCACGTCGGCTGGTTTCGCGGCGACCTGTGGACGCCCATGGCGCAAGCCCCGCACGAGGCGGAGTGGATCGTGGCCTACGCGCCCAGGAGCTACCCGTGCCCGGTGCCGGCGGATGCGCAGCTCGTGTTCGCGGTGACCCACCGCGGGTTGGTGCTGGCCGAGGTCTATCGCCGCGCGGCGCCGCGGTGAGCCGTGGCGCGGTGAGCAGCGCCGCGGTGAGCAGC
>JADJJK010000031.1 GCA_016706545.1 Myxococcales bacterium | reverse complement strand
TGCAGCTCCTTGCCAGCGGCCATGGACTGTTCCACCGCCGCGCGATACGTGCGCTGGCTGAGCGCCGCCTGGAACGCAGCACCGTCGAGCCCGGCGCGCTTGGCCAGCGCCAGCAGGCCGTCGGGAGACAGGCTGTCCTGGTTGGCCATCATCAGATCATACAGGTCCCAGAACTTGCCCTGCGCCTCGGCGGCCAGCGCGGCCTCGGCGGCCAGGTCGGAGTTCTTGCGCACCGGGAACTGCTTGATCACGATGCGCAGCTTGCCTGGGTAGTCCTCGAGGAGCTGGTCGAGTCCGCCCAGCGCCTCGCCGCAGAACTTGCACTGCAGGTCGGTGAACATCGTGATGGTCACCGGCGCGTCCGCGGCGCCGCGAGACGGCCCGTCGCGCAGGCCCAGGCGCGCGCTGGTCGCGGCGTCCACCAGCGGCAGGGCCTCGAGCGCCGGCGCGCTGTTGTCACAGCCGCCTGGCGCATCCGGACAGGGCGCGCCAGGCGCCTCGCTGGCGGCGGTCGCTGGGTCAGCCGGCGCCGTCGTCGCGGCGGGGGTCGCGGCCGCAGCGGCCGCAGCGGCCGCAGCGGTCGGCCGAGCGGCGGGCGCCAGCGCTGCCTGGGCCGCCGCTGGCGACGCGGCGACGACCGCCGGGGTCGGCGCTCGAGCCGACGAGGAAGACTTCGTTACGTACACGGCGGTGCCGGCGGCGGCGAGCGCGCAGGTCACGAGAGCTACTTTCAACATGGTCCCTCCATACGTGGTTGCTGTGGTGGTCGCGCTGGCATGGGACGGAGCGAGGGCTGGCAAGGCGGCGAGCACACCGACGACGAGGCTCTGGCGCGGCAGCGGGCCGCGCAGCGCGCGCTCCACGAGCCCGCTGACGCCCGCGGCGAGGAGCTGGCGACCACGAGCGAGGCGCTGCAGCACCGCCGCTTCGCTTATCCCCAGCGCCAGCGCCACCTCCCGAGCGGACTGCTGCTCGTGATAGTAGAGCACCAGCGCGTCGCGGTAGATCTCCGGCACCCGGTGCAGCGCGTCGCGCACCAGGCGCTCCGCTTGCCGGTCGCTGACCTGCTCGAACAGATCGGCGGAGGCAGACTGCTCGAGCTCGTCCTCCACCGGCGTCTCGCGAGCGCGCTTGCGCCGCGCCTTGAGCGACAGGTTGCGCGCGATCCCGCATAGCCACGCGCGCAGCCTGTGTACCTCGCGGACCTGATGGAGCTGGCGCCACGCAGCCAAGAAGGTGTCCTGCGCGACGTCCTCGCTCAGCGCGCGGTCGCCGGTGCGGCTATACGACACCGCGCAGACCACGCCCTGATACCGCTCTACCAAGGTCGCGAACGCCGCGCGCTCGCCACGCCGGGAGGCCTCGAGCAACTCTGCATCGCTTCGTTCCATGTCTCTTGCCCTCTGTGCCTACGGAGGGACGGCACATGACAGACAATCCACACGATCCCACAACCTGGCCCACGGTCACGAGATTTCACGCGATGGCCGCCTCTCGAGGCGGGCGTCGCCTCGCGCCTGCTTGGCCAAGGAAAGCCTGGCCGCCGGGGAAAACAGCGATCCGTGAATTTCCTCCCTCGCCCTTGGCCCGAGTATCATCTGCGCATGCGTCGTTCGCTTGTCGCGGTCATCCTCGTCGTCGCGGTCGCCGGGGCGGTCGGGCTTCTTCGGCCCACGCCGGCTCACGCCGACACCACCCCCACCTCCACCCTGGCCCAGCTCATGTTGCTCGAGCCCGGGGACTCGAGCTACCGCCTGTTCCACGGCGCGGTGTGGCTCGGGCTCGACAAGGCGTCCACGAACTATCGCTGGGGCGGCCTGCAGTGCAAGGGCCGGGAGCTGTCGGAGACCAGCATCCAGATCCTCTACGCCGCGTACCGCAACGGCGACCAGGTGACGCTCGAGTACGTCGCCAGCGAGTACAACCAGAAGCAGTTCCGCTGCCTCACCGGCTTCACCATCGCCAAGCCGTAGCCGGCGCGCGCTGGCGCGAGCAGGGGATGGCCAGCGAGCGCTGACCGAGGGCTCCGGGCGAGCGCCTGCCGAAAGCTCGCCGAGAGTTCGGCGAGCTGGCCGCGCGCTTCGGCGTCACCGCCGCCCTGGCGGCGCGTCCTATCGCTTGAGCTTGAGCAGATCGGCGAGCGTGCCGAGCTGCGCCGAGGGCGACGAGCGCTGGGTCGCCGCTGCCACGTCCTCCGCGCTGGCGCCACCACCGGCGGCCGCCGCGGCCATGGACAGCGACACCCGCCGTCGCTCCGGGTCCACGCCCATCACCTGGACCTCGACCTCTTGCCCTTCGCTCACCACCTCGCGCGGGTGGTTGATGCGCCGGCCGGCGCCCAGCTCGCTGATGTGGACCAGCCCCTCGATGCCCGGCGCCACCTCCACGAACACGCCGAAGGGCTGCATGCGCACGATCTTGCCCTTGATGCGCGCGCCGTCCACCAGGGTGCGGCTCGCGTCGTGCCACGGATCCGCGGCCAGCGCCTTGAGCGACAGCGCGATGCGCTGCCCCTTGTCGCCCGGCTCGATCTTGAGCACCGCCACGTCCACCTCCTGGCCGAGCGTGAGCACGTCCTCCGGACGCTCGACGCGCGAGAACCCGAGCTCCGAGACGTGCAGCATGCCCTCGATGCCGCCCAGATCGACGAAGGCGCCGAACGGCTTGAAGCCGACCACCTTGCCGCGCATCGTCGCGCCCACCTTCAGGTGCTCTCGGGTCTTGGCCGCGATCTTCTCTCGCTCCTCTTCCAGGAGCACCCGGCGCGACAGCACCAGGTTGCCGCGGCCGCCCGGCTCGTAGCGCGAGATGCGGAAGGTCAGCCGCTGCCCCACGAAGCCGGCCAGATCCTCGACGAAGCGGTTGTCGATCTGCGATGCCGGGCAGAACCCGCGCACCCCGGCGACGTCCACCGAGAGCCCGCCCTTGACCACCTCGGTGACCAGGCCCTCCACCGGCAGCCCCATCTCCTGGGCGCTGACCAGCTCCGCCTTGGCCTCGGGGCCGCGCATGACCTTGATGCGCAGGCTCAGGACACCGCCGGCGTCCTGGGCCACCCGCGCCTCGACGGTCTCGCCGATGGCGACGATCATCTTGCCGTCACGGTCCTCGACCTGGGCGCGGTCCAGCGTGCCCTCGGCCTTGCCGCCAATATCGACGAAGACGGCGTCCTTGCCGATCGAGATGATGGTGCCCGACACCAGATCGCCAACCCTCGGCCGCTTGCGGTCCTGGCGCGGTGTCGCGCTCTCGAAGGCCGCGAACATGGATGCAAAATCTTCGTCGTCTCCAGCCATAGGGCGGCGACCCTAGCACGATCGGCGGCCTCCTCGCCGGGCCTGGCGCCACCTGCCGTCGGCCAAGCGCCTCCCCAGGCGCCTCCCGGTCGGCCCGGACCGCTGACAAACGGGCCCCAGGACCAAGGCGTCGCCGTCGCCGCCGCCAGCGTGGGGCCGCTTGAGATAGGCTGGCGGCCATGACCTTGCCCGTGCTCGCCATCGCCGTCCTGGTGACCTTGGCCCTGGCGTATCGCTACTACGGGGGCTTCGTCGCGCGCCAGTACCACCTGGGCGACACCCAGGACACCCCGGCGCATCGCCACCAGGACGGCCTGGACTTCGTGCCGACCAAGCCGTTCTACCTGTTTGGACAGCACTTCAGCGCCATCGCCGCCGCGGGGCCCATCGTCGGGCCCATCCTGGCCTGCCAGCAGTTTGGCTGGCTGCCCGCGATCTTGTGGATCTCCATCGGCGTCGTGTTCATCGGCGCGGTCCACGACTTCACCACCCTGGTGGCCTCGGTGCGCCACAACGCCATGACCGTGGCGGAGGTGGTGAAGGTCAACATGGGGCGGCGCGCGTGGCTCGCCATCCTCGCCTTCATCTGGATGGCGCTCATCTACGTGATCGTGGCGTTCGTCGACATCACCGCTGGCACGTTCGTGACCGGCGACGCGGACGTCAAGGGCCTGACCTTCCGGTTCAACCAGGGCGGCGCGGTGGCCATGTCGAGCCTCCTGTACCTGGGCCTGGCCCTGGTGATGGGCGTGGTGACGAGGCTGTGGAAGCCGCCGCTGTGGCTCCTGACCGCGATCTTCGTGCCCGCCACCTTCGGCGCGGTGTGGCTAGGCACCGAGCTGTCCACCGTGCTCGTCCTCGGCTGGAAGAGCTGGGCGCTGCTCATCATCGGCTACTGCTTCGTGGCGTCGATCTCGCCGATGTGGCTGCTCATGCAGCCGCGCGGCTACCTGGGCGGCTTCGTCCTGTACTCCGCGCTCGCGGTGGGCACGCTCGGCATCTTCCTGGGCGGCTTCGAGATCAAGCAGCCGGCGTTCCTGGGCTTCACCTCTCAGGGCGGCACGCTGTTTCCGTTCCTCTTCGTGACCATCGCCTGCGGCGCGTGCTCGGGCTTCCACGGGCTCGTGTGCTCGGGCACCACCTCCAAGCAGATCGACCGAGAGAGCCACTGCCACCCCATCGGCTACGGCGCGATGCTGCTCGAGGCCTTCGTCGCGCTCATCGCCCTGGCCACCATCATGATCGTCGCCCCCGCGGACACCGCCGGCAAGGCGCCCGGCGCGGTGTACGCGATGGGCATCGGCGCCTTCCTGCACAAGCTCTTCGGGATGACGCCGATGATCGCCATGACCTTCGGCGCGATGGCGCTGTCGACCTTCATCTTCGATACGCTGGACTCGGCCACGCGGCTCGGGCGCTACATCCTGCAGGAGCTGACCGGCACGCGCGGCCTGCTGTCGGCGGCGCTCGCCACCGCCGCCACCTGCGGCGTGCCGCTGCTGTTTCTCCTGGCCACCAAGTCCGGCTCGTTCCGACTGTTCTGGACCTTGTTTGGCTCCTCCAACCAGCTCCTGGCCGCGCTGTCCCTTCTGGCCATCACGGTGTGGATGAAGCGGCAGGGGCGCCGGACCTGGTACACGTTCTATCCGATGCTCGGCGTGATGGCGGTGACCGTCACCTCGCTGGGCTTGCAAGCGCGCCAGCTCTGGCAAGCGCACGCGGGCTCGCCGCCGTGGATCAACGGCCTGGTGTCCGTGCTGCTCCTGGCGCTGGCCGCGGTGATGGTGCTCGACGCGCTGCGCCCCCGCCCCCTCGGCGAGCTGCCGACCACGGGCGCGGTGGGCGCTGGCTGACGATCTGCCGCGCGCTGTAGCGCGCCTGACGCAAAGGCCGCGCTGGAACCTCGACGCGCCACCGCCGCGCCGCGCCGATGGTGCGGCTGGACCCTCGACGTGCCGGCGGGGCCGCGATCCGCTGGATCTCGCAACACACCGTTTGAGGCACGGCGCTTGCTCCATGGCTTCCTCGCCCGACAGGTAGTCGCGGGCTGGAGAAAGAAGTTCATGCGCAATACCCGTTCGCTCGTTTTCCTTGGCTCTGTCCTTCTCGCTGGCGCCTGCGCCGACTCCGTCGAAGACGTGGAGCTCGCGCGCACCGAGGCCGAGGCCTCCGCGGCGATCCCGACCGTGGCCAGGCGCTCGCTCGCGATCACCGCCTCCTCCGTGCTGCAGCCGTGCCTCGCCGGCACGCCGGGCCTTGGCGACTGCGGCCCTGGCGGCGAGTCCGCGTTCTCGCTGCGCCGCACGCTGGGGCTAATGCTGTCCTCGGCGGGCCTGCCCACCACCGGCCCCGGGGAGAGCCCGATGAACGCGCTCGCCCGCCAGCTCTGGGACACCCAGAACACCAACGCCGGCGCGCAGACCGGCGTGGCCAACCCGCAGTGCGACGACGTCATCGGCGGCGGCGGTCGCCCGGTCATCAACGGCTTCCCCATCCAGTGCCCGCGCAACGAGGGCTCCATGGCCGCCCCGGCCACCGACATGCTGACGCCAGCGTCGGCCGCGTACTTCTACCCCATCGCGCTCATGAACCGGCTCGATCTGCGCGACGCGGCGGCCACCACCTGCGGCGAGTACCGGATCATCTATGGCCGCAAAGACGCCGCGCCCGCTGCGCCCACCGGCCGCGCGCTCATCATCTTCGAGGCCGCGCTGCCCAACCCGCGCCCAGCGCTCGGCGCCGCCGGGTGCCAGCCCATCGCGGACCTGTGGGCAGGCCTGAGCGATCCAGCGGTGACGGCGGCCAGCGCCCGGACCACCCTGGCGGCGTTCTACTACACGGGCGTCACCGTCACGTACAGCGACGGGGTGACCGCCACCACCATGCCGGTCATGCACTACCAGAACCTGGGCGCGGTGCGAGGACAGATCCGCAGCAACGGCTTCATGAACGGCCCCGGCGAGGCGCGCTGGCAGCTCCGCGAGTTCAAGACCCAGATCTCCAGCACCGGGCGCCTGGTGATCCGCCCCGAGTACGTCAAGACCAACCCGTGGCCGGGCCTGTTCGCCACCGCCACCGGCGCGGACCCGTTCTCCACCTGGTTCGTCGGTCAGGTGCCGAGCCTCATCGTCAACGACCTCAACCGCTTCTCCATGGCTGACAACGTGACCTTCGGCGCCGGACAGAGCGACTCCCAGGTCGGCGCTGGCGCCATCGAAGGCCCGGCCGGCGATCCGACGCAGTTCTCCAACGACTACGCCTTGTTCTCGTCTCCAGCGCTGACCACCGCGGTCCAGGCCAAGCTGACCTCGCTGGGCTCCACGTTGACCCCCGCCAACGTCCTCCTTCGCGCCACCGCCCTGTCGTGCGGCGGCTGCCATCAGCACTCCAACGGGGACAACCTCGGCGGCGGGCTGGTGTGGCCCGCGTCGGCGGCCTTCGTGCATGTCAACGAGCTGCCCGGCGCCGCCACCGCCGCGCCGGATGCGTTCGGGCAGGCCACCCGGTCGTTCCAGCTCTCGCCCGCGCTGCTCAACGTGTTCTTGCCGGCGCGCACCGCGGACCTGCGCTGCGTGGCGTTTGGCGAGTGCGCCGCGCTGACCTTGACCGCCGGCCTGCGCCGGAACTGACGAGCAGCGCGGTGACGCGCGCGGCACGCGCTGGCGAACGGTGGCCAACGATCAGTGCGTGGCTAGCGCCCGCACGATCGCCGGTTGGATGCCAAAGCGCGTACACAGCGCGGCCAGCTCGGCGGCGGCGCGCGGGTTGTCTCGTCCCACGCGCCGCGCCAAGATGAGCTCGTTCTTGGCCGAGTGCTCCCACCCGACCAGCTCGGTCACCGTGACCTGGTAGCCGTGGGCGGTCAGCGCCAGCGCGCGCACCACGTTGGTGAGGTGAGAGCCCAGCTCGCGTCGGTGCAGCGGGTGGCGAAACAGGGCGCGGAGCGGATCCACCGCCACCTGCGCCGGCGCGTCCTCGGCGCCGCCGGAGAACCCGAGCACCTCACCCGCATCGTCGGAGTCGGTGGCGTCCGCGCTGAGCGCCGCCGCCGCGCCCACCGGGCCTCGCAGTTGCCGCGCCACCTCCGCCTGGCAGCACGGCACCACCGCCACGTAGTCCGCGCGGTGGCGCAGGGCCAGCGCGATCGCGTCATCGGTGGCGGTGTCGCAGGCGTGCAGCGCCACCACCACGTGCAGGCGCTCTGGCAGGCCCTCCTGGCCAGCGCCAGGCGCCTGGGTCGGCGCGGCGCTGGCCCGAGCAGCCGGGGCGCCCTCCCCCTCGCCGATCCGGGCCGCCGCGAAGGCGAAGCGCTCGTGGCCAAAGCGGGCCGCGCGCTGCCGCGCCGCCGCCACCAGCTCCTGCCGCACCTCCACCGCGCACAACCGGCCGCGTCCCGAAGGCCCCACCACCAGCTCGTACAGCAAGAAGCCCAGGTACGACTTGCCGGCGCCACAGTCGACGATGACCGGCTCCTGGTGCCGCGCGTACACGTCGTCGAGCGCTGGCCGAAGGAGCCCCACGAAGTGGCGGATCTGCTTGAGCTTGCGCCGGGCGTCCTGGTTGAGCTGGCCGTCGCGGGTCAGAAGGTGCAGCTCCTGCAAGAGGGCCAGGGACATGCCCTTGGGCACGTCGGGGTCAGCGAGCGGATCGATCGGCAGCTTGGGGTGGCGGGACATGGCGGCGCACTCTAGCAGGTGGTGAAAAGCACCCCGCCAGGCCGCCTCGGATCCTGCAGGTCACGAGACAAAAAGATTTTGTCGCAGGGCGCCCGCCGCAGGCGCCACACCGACGTGCAGCCCCCTCGCCGTCGTCCAACGAACTACTACTCCAACCCTGGCCGGTCCTCCCCCGCGCCCCGCGAGGAGGTCGCCCTGTACTCCATCGGTGGATCGTCCTCCTTCGAGGTCTCCATCGGCAGCCTCGACGAGCCCTCGCTCACCGTGCAGGCGATGTTTCGCCCCGCCGAGCTCTCCCTCGATCAGGCGACCCCTTGGGCGCCGCAGCACACCCGCAACGGCGTGTGGCTCGAGTTCTCCGGCGCGGTGAACCGGGGCGCGTCGATCGAGCTGTTCCTCGACGCCAGCGAGGACCAACGCGGCAGCGTCGCGCGCGACGTGCGCAACCTTGCGAAGCTCGGCAGCGTGAGGCAGCTCGGATCCCGCGATGAGAAGCTGAGCCGCCCGCACCACTGCGTGCTGGTGTTCGGCAACGTCTTCGATCAGACGTTTCGCTGCGTGATCGAGTCGCTGGCCACCAAGTACACGAGGTTCTCGCCGTGGGGCGAACCGACCCGCGCCACCGTCACGCTCAAGCTCAAGGAGGCGAACTGGCTAGGCCAACCCCCGCGCGACGAGACGGACGGGGCGCCGCCGCCGGCCACCGGAGCGGCCACCGGAGCGGCCGCCGGAGCGGCCGCCGGGACGCCGCCGGCCACCGGAGCGGCCGCCGGGACGCCGCCCCGCGGCACTCCACCGCGCGGCACCGACGCCGACTGGGAGTGCGAATAGCGCCGACGACCCCGATTCCGAGAGCCCGCTACCGCTGACCGCAGCTACGCCGCCGCGCGCTCCGGGCAGGCCGCCTGGGCCGCCAGCTTGGCGCGGTGCGCTCGCGTCTTCACCGTCGCCAGCGAGAGCCCCAGCGCGCGCGCGATCTCCGTCTCGGTGTAGCCCTCGCCATAGCGCATCCAGAACACCTCGGGGTACCGCCGCCCCAGGCGAGCGACCACCTGCCGCGTCCGCGCCAGCTCCTCGCGGCACGCCAGCACCTTGTCCGCCGTCGCAGGCGTGGAGGCCCGCGCCAGGAGCGAGGCGCCGTCGTCGCGCGCGGGCTCGGCGCCGCCGTCCTGGCCGTCCTGGGCCGCCTCGCCAAGCTCGCGTCGGTACCGGCGCCGCTTGCGCAGGAACATCAGCGCCGCGGTCTGGGTGACACGATGCAGCCAGGTGCAGTACCGACAGTCGCCTCGGAACGAGTCGCGATAGCGAAACGCCAGGATCAGCGCGTCCTGCGCGACGTCCTCCGCGTCAGCCGGATCTTTGACGATGCGCAGCGCGATGGCGCGCACGTACTGCCGAGTCGCGGCGGTGATCGTCTGCGGGTCGAGGTCTTTGTCCATGCCCGCCACCACCACGCAATGGCCGTTCCATCCCGATGGACAGTAACCGGTCCACGATCTCAGCCGCTTGCGCGCAGCTTTTGCGTGACCAGCGAGGTTTCTTGTCTGACCGTCTGGACGATGTCCACGGCGCTGGACGTCCGGCGCGGGTCAGGTACAGTCGGCCCCGGGTGCTTGGATCCCGCCACATCCTCGTAATCGATTCGGATTCGCACACGGCTGGCCGCGTGGCTGCCGCGCTGGACGGCCGCCCGGACCTGGAGATCGTGACCACGGGCGCCGCCGCGCTGGACCGCATCGTGTCGGTGCCGTGGGACGTGGCCCTCCTTGACCCCGCGTGTGGCGGCAGCGACGACGGCGCGCTCACCCTGCTGCGCCGCCTGCGCACGCTGGCGCCAGACACCGTGGTCATCATGTGGTGCGCCGAACCCACGGTGGCGTTCGCGGTGCGGGCGATGCGCGGCGACGCGCTGGACGTCCTGCGCAAGCACGCGGCGCCGGAGGAGGTGCGCGGCACCATCGAGCGCGCGGTCTCGCACGGCGCGCTCGCGCGCGAGGTGCGGCGCCTGCGCGGCGAGGTCGAGCGCGCGCGCGGCCTGGGCGATCTGGTGGGCGAGTCGCCGTTGATGCTGCAGCTCTCCGCGCTGGTAGAGCGGGTGGCCAACTCCGACGCCACCGTGCTCATCGTCGGCGAGAGCGGCACCGGCAAGGAGCTCTTGGCCCGCACCATCCACCGCATCGGCCCGCGCAGCGAAGGGCCGTTTGTCGCCTTCGATTGCTCGGCGCTGGCGCCGTCGCTGCTCGAAGACGAGCTGTTTGGCCACGAGAAGGGCGCCTTCACCGGCGCCCACCGCGCCCGCCGCGGCCTGTTCCGCGAGGCCCACAGCGGCACCATCTTCCTCGACGAGATCGGCGACATCGACGCCTCGGTGCAGAACAAGCTGCTGCGCGTCTTGCAGGAGCGCGAGATAAAGCCAGTGGGCGGCGAACGGCCGGTGCCGGTGGACGTCCGCGTCATCGCCGCCACCAACAAGGACCTGCGTGCGCTGGTGGCCCGCGGGGTGTTCCGCGAAGATCTGTACTGGCGCCTGGCGGTGGTGCCGGTGCAGGTGCCGCCGCTGCGCGAGCGCAAGGACGACATCCCGCGCCTCACCGCGCACATCCTGGCGCGGCGCCGCGGCGCGGCCAAGAGCTTTGGCGGCGCGCAGGTCCGCTACCCGACGCAGATCACCGCCAAGGCGCTGGCGCGCCTCATGACCTACGCCTGGCCCGGCAACATCCGCGAGCTGGAGAACGTGCTGTCGCGCGCCGCCATCCTGTGCGACGGAGAGGTCATCCGCGCCGATGACCTGGACCTGGTCGGGCTGCCCGGCGCCCCGGCCCTGCCTGCGCCGGCCTCGCGCGACCGGCTGGAGCTGCCCAGCGTGGAGCTCGGCGTCCTGGGCCAAGGCCTGGGCCTAAAGCAGCTCGTGGAGCAGTCGACCCGCCAGGTCGAGCAGGCGGCCATCCGCTGGGCCCTGGAAGAAGAAAAGAGCCCCGCCGCGGCTGCCCGGCGACTCGGGATCAGCCGCGCTGGCATCTATAGCAAGATGAAGGAATACGGGATCGCCATCGATCCAGCCAAGGAGAGTCCGTGAGTGAATCCATGAAGCGCCCGCAGGTCACGCTGATCGAGGGCGACGGCATCGGCCCGGAGATCACCGCCGCCACCCTGGAGGCCGTCGCCGCCGCCGGCGGCGCCATCGACTGGCACCCAGCGACCGCCGGCATGGCCGCGGCCGAGCGCCACGGCGATCCGCTGCCCGCCGCCACGGTGGAGTCGATCAAGCGGCACAAGGTGGCGCTCAAGGGCCCGCTTGGCACCCCCATCGGCGCCGGCTTCCGCTCCGTCAACGTGGCGCTGCGCCAGCAGTTCGACCTGTACGCCAACGTGCGGCCGGCGGTCACCATCCCCGGCGTGCCGTCGCGCTACACCGGCGTCGACATCGTGATGATCCGCGAGAACACCGAAGATCTCTACGCGGGCATCGAGCACTACGTCGATCCGCGGCGCTCGGCGGCGGAGTCCATCGCCATCATCACGCGCTACGGCTCGGAGCGCATCATCGAATATGCCTTCCAGTACGCGCGCCGCCACGGGCGCAAGCGCGTGACGCTGGTCCACAAGGCCAACATCCTCAAGCTGTCCAACGGCCTGTTTCTGGACACCGGCCGCGAGGTGGCGAAGCGCTATCCGGACATCGCCTTCGACGACATGATCGTCGACGCCACCGCGATGAAGCTGGTGATCGCCCCCGAGCGCTTCGACATGATCGTCACCATGAACCTGTTTGGCGACATCCTCTCGGACCTCATCGCCGGGCTGGTGGGCGGCCTGGGCGTGGCGCCGGGCGCCAACATCGGCGACGGCGGCTGCGCGATCTTCGAGGCGGTGCATGGCACCGCGCCGGACATCGCCGGCCGCGGCGTCGCCAACCCGACGGCGATGATGCTGACCGCCGCCATGCTGCTCGATCACGTCGAGCAGGGCGCCGCGGCCAGCCGGCTGCGGCGCGGCTTGCACGCGGCGCTGGCCAACGCCGAGACCCGCACCGGAGATCTGGGCGGCAAGCTGGGCACCGCGGACTTCACCAAGGCCGTCATCGCCGCCATGACCTGAAGGCTGCCCGCGGCCTACCCGCGGCCTGCCCGACGCCTGCCCGCGGGCTGCCCGCGCCCCGACGAGGCCACCTCGACATTGCCTTGCCGGCCAGGTGGCGACATGGTGAGGCTGTGCGTGCCAGACTTCCTGCTCTGCTTTGGCTCTGCCTCGCGTGCTCCTCGGAGAGGAGCACCGTCTCAGCGCAACCGCTCGATGTGCCGCCTACCTCCGAGCCGGCGCCGATGACCGCCACCGCCGCGGCGCGCGCCGCGCCGGCCAAGGCGACGGCTCCGGCCACGCCGCCGGCTCCGGCTCCGGCCCCGGCTCCGGGCGCTGCTGCGAGGGCGGCGGCGGCAACGCGGCCCCCGCCTGGCAGCGACGCGCTGGCGCCGGTGCCCGCCGCGCTGGCAGCCACGTTGCGGCTGACCAAGGTGATGTCCGGCCTGCGCCGGCCCGTGCTGGTCACCGCGGCGCCCGGCGAGCCGGGGCGCCTGTATGTGGTGGAGCAAGCCGGCGCCATCCGCGTGTTCGAAGGCGGCGTCGTGCGCAAGGAGCGCTTCCTCGATCTGATCGGCAAGGTGTCGACCAGCAACGAGCAGGGCCTCCTGGGCCTGGCGTTTCACCCGCGCTACGCGGACAACCGCAAGCTCTATGTCCACTACACCGACCGCGCTGGCGACACGCGCATCGTCGAGTATCGCGCCAACTCCGCGCGCACGCAGGTGGAGCCAGCCAGCGCGCGCGAGCTGCTCGCGGTGGACCAGCCCTACGCCAACCACAACGGCGGCCACCTCGCCTTTGGCCCCGACGGCAAGCTGTACACCGGGCTCGGCGATGGCGGCTCGGCGGGAGATCCCAAGGGCTCGGGCCAGAGCCGCAGGACCTTCCTCGGCAAGCTCCTGCGCCTCGACGTCGACGGCGTCGGCGCAGGCAGCGTCGGCGCAGGTAGCGCAGGCAGCGTCGGCGCAGGCGGCAAAGGCGGCGTCGGCGCAGGCAGCGCAGGCGGCGCAGGCGGCAAAGGGCGGCCCGCCGCGGAGCTGGTCCACTGGGGCCTGCGCAACCCGTGGCGCTTCGCCTTTGATAGCCAGACCGGCGACCTGTTCATCGGAGACGTCGGCCAGAGCCGCTGGGAGTCCGTTCACGTCGTCGGTGGCGGCGACCCGCGTAGCCACAACTTCGGCTGGAACATCGCCGAGGGCAACCACTGCTACAACGCGCGCACCTGCGACCGACGCGGCCTGACGCCGCCGATCGCCGAGTACTCCCACGACGAGGGTTGCTCGATCACCGGCGGCGTCGTGTATCGCGGCAAGGCCCTGCCCGAGCTGGCCGGCGCCTACTTCTACGCCGACTACTGCACGAGCCTCTTGCGCAGCTTTCGCTTCACGCGCGATCCAGGCGACACCGCCGCCGGCAGCGGCCAACGCACCGGCTGGGCCCGCGACCACTGGGACTGGCGTGCGGCGCTAGATCGCCGCGCCGTGCTCTCACAGATCTCCTCTTTTGGCACCGACAGCGACGGCGAGCTGTACCTGGTCAGCCTCACCGGCACGGTGTGGAAGCTCGAGCGCCAGCCGGCGCAGACCGGCAACTGACCGGCAACTGACCGGCAACTGACCGGCAACTGGGCGCAGTCCGGCGACGTGCCCGCCGTCCGCGCAGCGCCGTCACCGCAGCGCCGTCACCGCTCGCTGCCAGCGCGCACGAGGGCCTGCCCGTCGAAGCGCCAATCCCCGGCGTCGGCGCGCAGCGCGTCCATGGCCGACCACGGATCGCAGCTCCCGGGCTCCAGCGGATCGCCGGAGGGCTCACACTCCGGTGGGGTGAGCTGGAAGCGATCGCGCAGCTTCGCCGGCAAGGTCCGCCGGGTCAGCTTGAGCCGCAAGGTCGTCGCGTTCGCGGCCAGGCTCGGCGCCAACGACACCGCCAGGTGCGGACGCCGGGTCAGGCTCGCGCCGCCGCGCCGGTACGCCGCTCGCTCGCCGGGCCCAAGGCTCCACACCAGCGCGCCAATGGCCTTGCGCGTACACACGGTCAACTCCAGCCCCTCGCCGCACAAGATGAACAGCCAGGTGGTCTGCCACCCGCTCTCGCTGCCGCCCTCGTACTCGTCGATCACCACCGCGTACTTCGCGCCGTGGCCCAGCCCGGCAGCGCGCATCACCGCCCGTGGCCCAGCGTGCGGGCCCTGCTCCTCCGTCGAGGGCAGCGCTTCGCTCATCACCTGCCAGGAGACGCCGTCGCTCACCAGCAGGCTCACCGCGCCCATGGGATCATACGCAGCCAGCGCGGGCGGCGCTCCGCGCCCGTCCATCGGGCGAACCCGCCAACCCATGCGGACCAGCGGATCCAGCGCCCGCTCGAGCGCCGGCGGCCAGCCCGCTGGCTTCGCCGACATGCCGGCCCCGCACAGCGTCTGGCGCAGCTTGTCCGGCCTGCGGACAGCGGGCACACACACGCTCCTGCCCTGCCCGACCGCGCAGTCCTGCGCCGATCCGGGCAGGTTCATCGAGATCAGGGTCGCCCGCGCTGGCAGGTTGGCGCACTCGTGCTCTAGCGGCGACATCTCCAGCACACTGACCTTCGCCTCGGTGAGCGCCGCCGCCAGCGCCACCAGCGCCGGTGCCCTTGCGCTCGCTGGCTCGCCCTGCGCAGCGGGCGCCTCGGTCGCGTCCGGTCCCGCGACGCCTCCTTCCTCGGGCCCTGCGGGCTCACGGTCGGCCGCGTCAACGCCCCGCGGCGAGGTGGGCACCTTCGCGGACGCGCGCGCGCTGGCCGCCGGCGGCGCCGGTGAGTCCGGCGCGACCTGCGGCGGCGGCTCGGCTGGCACCTGCGCAGGCGACACCCTGGGGCCGCAGCCACTCGCGGCCGTCGCGGCCGTCGCGGCCATCACGATCATCGCCTGCAGCGCGCGGCTCGCGCGGCCTGCGACAAACGACCTCTGAAGCGTGATCTTGATCATCTGCCTCGTGTCCAGTTGTGGGGTTGCCGGTGGCAGGCAAGATCTTAGCCCAGTCCTCCGCGTTGGGCCTTGGAACGAACGTGAACCACGAAGGACTCACCACGTGACGCCCACCACATCGACCGCGCCCCACCCTGCCGCTCCGCGCCTGACGGCCCTGGCGCTGATCGCCGCCTGCGCCACGTGGGCAGCCGCGCCCGCGAGCGCGGCGCCCGACTCCCCGCCCTACGCCGGCATGCTAGAGGCCGCTGCCACCTGGAGGTACGAGATCGAGCGAGAGCTCACCTGGGGCGTCCACGACAAGCCGAGCCCGGACGTGCAGGAGCACGGCACGGCGAACTGCCGGGTCGAGCAAGTGCGCCGGCTCGGTGCCGCCACTGTTGCGTCTATCACCTGCGAGCTCCCGCCCGGCGCCAGCAGCACGCTCCGCGCGCTGCACGAGCTGCAGGGCGACTGGGTCGCCACCGCGCGCGGGCTCTGGCATTCCCACGAGCCCATCTTGACCTTGGCCGCGATCCGCAAGCTCACCCGCGGACCGGCGATCATGCCGTCCCACCCCCGCGTGGGCCACGAGCCTCCGCTCAAGTCTGCCCCGGCCTCGTATGCGTACCAGACCCGTCGCGACGATCGCTGGTGTACCGTCTCGGTGGATGTCGAGGCCAGCGTCGCTGGCACCAGCACCACCTGCTTCGAAGGTGGGACCATCGCGGCGATCACCAGCGGAGGCGAGAGCTACGGAGAAGGCGGCGCGATCTCCAAGGGCACCATCACCCGCCTGCACTGACCGGTGGCGGTGCTGGCGGCTTCGGCAAAGCTGCCTCCGGCACGCGAAAGACCGCCAGCCCATCGCTCGCCGGACAGCGCAGCGCGCCAAACAGCGCGTCCCACAGCGCCGCTGGCGAGAACATCGCGAGCCGCACCGCGGGCGGGTCGAACGCGACGTCGATGGTGTCGTCCACCGCGCGCAGGTAGCGCAGCAGGTACGGCAAGTTCAGTGTGGGCACCGGCGTGTTGGCGTACGAACGCGGGTAGTAGCGGAGGAGCTGCCAGCCGCGCGCCGCGCCCGCGGCCAAGAGCGCAGGGCTCGCCAGCAGGTGCCGGTGAAACGGCTGATGCAGCGAGTGCTTCCAGCGCGACGGGCGCGCCAGGTCGATGGCGCTGGCGTCTGGCGTACCGATCGCCAGCACCCCACCTGGCCGACACAGCGCGCCGAGCCTCTCGAGCAGCGCCAGCGGATCCTCCACGTGCTCCAGCACGTCCTGCGCCAGCACCACGTCGTAGCGCTGCTGCAGGAGCGCTGGACGCTGGAAGGCCGGCGTATAGGCGTCGTAGCCAGCGGCATCAAGGCCGCGCTCGCAGAGATCCGCCACCAGCAGCCCGGCGCCGCAGCCGTAGTCCAGCACCTTGGCGTGGCCGGAGATCCCCACGCGCGCCACGCGACGCCACAGCCGCCCGTGCAGGTACCTCGTCACCCGCGAGCGCTTGCCGCGCGCGAACGGGTAGTCCTGATAGTACGCCGCCAGCTCCGCGTCGCTGACCGCGCCCGCCGCGTGGATCGAGCGGCACGCCGAGCAACGCCACACCTCGAACTCCTCGGCCCCCAGGCGCCGCACGTTGCTCACCACCCGCGCGCGCTCCGGCGCGCCTTGCGCGAGCTGCCCGCACACCGCGCACACCAGCTTTGACGCAGCCTCGTTCACGGCGTCACGCTATCACTGTCCCGGTGACTCTCAGCGTTGCGACCGCCTGTCGCGACCGCGCGCCTACTCTGCGCGCTGGCAGACCACGGTCACGTCGGGATACGTGGCCAGTCCGGTGGCCAGCACACGGACGCGCAGCTCCGACGAATGGGCCTGGCAGCCGCGGCCGCTAGCGCGCGCTCATAGGCGATCACTTAGGAACGGGCCCCGACGGTGACCAGGCCGGCCCGTAGGCGCCCGGTCTTGCGGTCGCGGACAGGGTTCGAGCGGCGGGCGTTGGCCAGGAGGAACGCCAGGCCGTCGCTGAACGCGGCCGCGATGCTGATGCAGGCGAGGAGCGCGGCCGCCAGTTCGTCGATGATGTGGGCGGCGCACATCGCCACGCGTCGGGTAGACATTGCCCTGCCGCCGACGAGCTCAGCGGCGTGAGCCAAGAAGCGCTTGAGCACGGCGGCGCAGAGGCTGGCCCAGATCAGGCCCGCGGCGATGTGTTCGTTGGCGGTGTTGAACTTGTGGAGGTTCGCGTAGGATTTCCATTCCTTGAAGAGCAGCTCGATCTGCCACCTGAAGCGGTACAGCCGCGACACGAGGTCGAGGGAGAACGGTGTGCGCGGAAGGTTCGTGCAGAGCCGGGTCATCGTCGCTTCCCGGCCGGGCAGAACAATGACGCGGAAGCGCAATACGTCCTTTCCTCTCTCGTACTCGACGTCGAGATCCATCCGGCGATTGGAGTTCCGCTCGATGAACCGCGACAGCCGCGTCGGCTTTCTCAGCAGCACCTGCTTGCCCTGCACCCACGCGGCCGACACCCACGGGTCGTGGCTTCGGCTGAGCCGCACGATGAAGCTCCCACCGTGGGCGCGAACCGCGTCGAAGTACTGCGTGCTGGGATAGCCACGATCTGCAAGAAGCAGGCGCCCAGCCAGCGTCGACGGCGCGGGTAGGAACTGGCGCTCAGCCTCGCTGTCCGAAGCGATCGAGACCGTGGACACCTCGTCGGAGAATCCGCTGTAGGTCGCGTGGACCTCGACCGCGGCTGGCTCGCGGTTCGTGAACCGTCCCGAAAACACGTGCTGCAGCGTCTTCTTGAGCGCGAACGAAGAGCCGTCCTGGATCACGATGTCCTTGAATCGAGCAACGGCGGCGTGCCCCTCGGGCTCGAGCATCCGGACGCTCAGCCCCCCCCCTCTCGACGAGCCGCGCGAACATCTGCTGCATGAAGCTCGCGAAGCCGGGTCGAGCGAGGCGGTTGTAGAACGCCTTGTAGGCGACGGTGACCTGGTTCTGATGATTGAACTCGCGGAGGAGGTCCGCGAGGGACTCGACCTTCCCACCGGCGAGCGCGGCGACGGTCGAGAGGAACAGGCGGTGCGGCGTGACCGTTCGCAGCCTCTCGCTCTGGCCGGTGTCACGGCCGAGCTGGTTGACATCATCGGCGGACAGCGCGCGTGCGAGCGCCGTCCGCATCCTGGTAAGGTGCGGGGTAGACAACGCAGTCTCCGTGTGCTGGGTGTGGTAACCGCAGGGTGAAGGCTGTCGTTGTCGCTTGTCGATCCCCCCGGGATCTCCCGGCCGGTCCTCCTCGGAGGCCGGTCCTAAGATCCTACCTATGAGCGCGCGCTAGCGCCCCTAACGGTTAGTCGTCACTGTAGACGGCAGCTCAAATCCGTATGGATTTGAAGGTCGACGAGATCACGCAGACTTACGCCGCGGCTTGTTGTCGCCGCCGACGATCGAGGGTAGCAGAACCACCGGGACCAGGGGCCCACCCCCACCGGCGAGAGTGGTGCGGTCGCGCGCCGGCCTCAAGGGCAAGCTCGCTGCGCTCGTCGTCGGAGCGACCCTTGACCCCGTCTCGCGACCACACCGAGATGGCTCCCATCGGGTAGGCCCCAGGTCACCGGTGATGGCGGTGGAAATGGGACCCTCGGAGGCCGGTGGTGACAGCTTGTCCTACACCGAGGAAAGGGCTCCCCAAGCGCCCTCACGACTTCGGGATCCAACATCGGGACAACAGTCGTCTCTCGCTCGATTCCTTCCGTCTTTTCGCGGCTTCCCCTCCGCGGTCCAGGGACATCATCCTGCCATCGAGTACTCTCCTCTCCTACTGGTCGGGCCACTGATCGCGATGGACCACATCGGTGGATCGCGATGGACTGGTTTGGGTGATCACGATCGAGCGAATTTCCCAACCTCCCTACGCGCCATCCCCCGTGATACTGTTGGAATCGCCAGCTCGCCGGAACACTCCCAGTGCTTAATCCCCCAGCACCTAACCCTCCCGGAGGGATTGCCAGTGAGTCTACGGGAGTGTTCTACATTCTGAGTCTACCTGAGGTGCGTTCGGCAGAGTTCCTCACTGCGAGTGGTGACTTCGACACCGCGGACGACACCGTTCGAGGACACATTGGCGACGTTCCGGTGTCGGCATGCTGCCCAGTTCTCGGTCCCTCAACACGACCACTTCATGGTGGGACCGGCGCGCAGCTACGCGCGGGCTTGGACCGCCACTCTCGGCCAGTCCACATCGTGTTAATAATGCTCTCTGGCGTGTATGCATCGCACTCTGGCTGGATGCAGGAAGAGAGCGAGATCGCCATGTCGTACGACAAGCCGATCGTCCGGATACATCCACGCGGGAACGAGCGAGCCTCCCGAGCCGTGCAAGACGTCGCCAGCGAAATGGTCGCCTGAAACACTCAGAGTATCGTTGACGCGGTTCCGAAGCACGCCATCTAGCGCATCGAAGAAAGGGAAGCAGTATGTCCGGGAAGAAGCGGGTCTTTATTGCGTTCGCCATCGAGGACAAGACGTCACGGGACTTCTTGGTGGGACAATCCAAGAATGAAAGCACGCCGTTCGAGTTCGTGGACATGTCCGTGAAGGAGCCCTGGGACGAGAAGTGGAAGACAAATTGTCGTTCCCGCATCAAGGGGTGCGATGGCGTGATCGTACTCGTTAGCAAGAACACAACGAAGGGGGATGGCGCACTGTGGGAAGCCTCATGCGCCAAGGCCGAGGGGCGAAGGCTCCTTGGTGTCTACTGCTCCGCGGACAATCGCCCCACTAGTCTTCCGGCAGAACTCAGCGGCATAAAGATCGTTAATTGGACCTGGGACAACATCGCAACATTCATTAAGTCGCTGTAGATACGCACGTAAGCAAGGGAGGGACAATGCGCAAAGCGCTGGTCGTCGGGATTGATTATTACGAGCACACATCACCGCTGCACGGATGTGTCAACGACGCACACTCGATTAAGCCACTGCTTGAACGAAACGCCGATGGCACGGTTAACTTCGCCGTAAAGCCGCTAACGGGTACGAGCCCGAACGACCAGGTTCCGCGTGCGGAGCTGAAAGACTCGATCGAGGAGCTTTTCTCGACGGATGACGAGATTGCTCTCCTCTACTTTGCGGGTCACGGACACATTGAGGCAACGGGCGGCTACCTCCTGGCCTCCGACTCTCGCCGTGGCGATGAAGGCGTCTCTCTCTCTGAGATCCTGATCTTGGCCAATAACTCACGCTCGAAGAACAAGGTCATTGCGCTGGATAGCTGCCACTCCGGGATTGCCGGAAGTCCTGGAGGCCAAGCCGTTTCGACTGCCGAGCTCAAGGAAGGGACTACGATTCTTACGGCGTCGACGTCAGAGCAATATGCGTCCGAACGCAATGGGAGCGGCGTGTTTACAGCGCTATTTGCAGATGCTCTGGTCGGAAGTGCCGCCAATCTCGTCGGAGATATCACGCCGGGAAGTGTATACGCGCACATTGATCAATCACTTGGGCCTTGGGATCAGCGCCCCATCTTCAAGACCAACGTTAAGAGCTTTGTGTCGCTCAGGAAGGCGATTCCCTCGATCAGTCTTGCGGAGCTTCAACGTATTGCTGAGTTCTTTCCAGCGCCGGGGTATCGGTTTTCACTGGACCCAACGTATGAGCCGGAGATGCAAGGGCGCAAGCCAGGGATGCCACCACCCAATCCTGAGCACACGCATGTCTTTGCGATTCTCCAGAAGTACAACCGAGTAAACCTAGTCGTGCCCGTTGACGCGCCTCACATGTGGCACGCGGCCATGGAAAGCAAGGCCTGCAAGCTGACGTTGCTGGGCGAGCACTACCGCAGGCTGGTCGAGCAAAAGAGAATCTAGGGAGCCGAAGATGGCGATCACAACACTCTCACACCGCACGATTTGACAGTGACGATCGCGCGAAACTCGCCAAGTCTATTGGAGGAAAGAACCTCACTCTCAGTCTGAACTGCAACCAGGCTTGGCGGTTGCGACCGAGTCGATTTTCGTAGCGGAACCTCCATGACACTACTTTCGTTTCTCCCACAGCGAATTTCTGAGCTTACCGTATGCCAGTACAACTAACTCATGCCAAAATTCAAGTGAAGCCGCAAGATCTGCGCCTGCACAGCTGGCGCCTACGGCTAGAGAGAATTCCGGTTGTCATGATGAAGTCGCTTGAGCTTCCAAGCGCAAGACCCTGCGCACTGTCTCACGTGCCCGCCTCGTATCTGGAGATTTCATGATTTCAGCTGTAGTGCCAGCCCGGAATGAGCAGGAGACTGTTGGTAGTGTTGTGCGGCGCTTGCTCGACAGCAAGCTCGTCAGCGAGGTCATTGTTGTCGATAACGCATCGGATGATCACACAGCTGAGCAGGCCAGTGAAGCCGGGGCTCGTGTACTTCAGTGCCTTGACGTTGGTCTCGGCTGCGCAATGAAGGTCGGCATGAGCGCTGCTCGAGAGGACCTGGTGCTTCGGACCGATGCGGACATCAGGGACTGGCAAACTGAGTGGGTAGACTTGCTCCGAACTGGCCCCAAGCATGCACTCAAGCGCGGGATCTTCCACTCTCCCTACGACACATTTCCGGTAACGAACCTCGTCGTTCGTCCATTCTTTCAGCTGTACCGTCCGGAATGGGACACCATCCCTCTCCCTCTAAGCGGCACCTACCTGTTTAACCGATGCGATTTCGCACTAGTCGACTTGCCGAATAACTGGGCGATCGATATTGCCATCCTCACACATGCACTTGACACTCGCGGATACATCGTTGACCACGTGAACATTGGACTCCTTGCAGACGCTGAACGCTCGATTGAGCATTACATCCCGATGGCGAAAGACATCAACGAATATCTTACGTTCTTCTTCCGAAAAGAAATCCGTCATCGGCTGTCAAGAAACATGTACAAATGTTAAGGGCTCGGTGACGGCTGCAGGCAGTACCCGTCGGTTAGTGAGAACTCGGACTGAGAATACGCACTCTATTCGAGCGATTGCTCGGGCATCTACACCGGAAAGCTTCTCAAGGTAGCGTGCGTTGTCCTGCGCCTGATTGTCGTCCGCAAGGATGGCACTCGCTGCGAGCGTTCCGAATGTATGGCATCCCTGGCACATGATGATGCGGTTCCGACGCGCAAATGGGTTCCGAAAACGGCCAAAATACCCTGCGTCTGCAACGATCACACCTGACGCATCCCGCTGGGATCGTACGATCTCAAGCCCACGTGGCCCCTGAAACTCAATGCCATCGTCGCCATCAAGGTATCTAACTTTCACGTTAAGTTCCGCCATCATCTCCGCGGCGACACGATTTGTAAGAGGGCCACCAACAAGAACCAGATTGGAGTGGTAGATGTCCGGGGGCAGGTTCGCCGAGGTGTGGCGGACCAAGTTCGCGTTCGGGTATGCGCGAGACAGCAAGGTGCTCAGCGCAAAGAGAGCATCGCGGTCGTCAAAGTTGTCGATAAGCAAGTAGTCGTCGGAGTCCCGGTTGGCAAATCGCGTCGCCTCAGGCTCGCTGCCACACACGATATGCACCTCTCTAACATCCGGTTCGAACCAGAAACATCGGTCGCGCGGTCGGCTCGCGCCCAAGGACGCCACATCTCCCAGAATCTCGCTGAGTCGCCTCGCGACAATCTGCCGTAGCTCATCTGTGGTCCCATAGAATCCGACAAGAAGGTCGGCCACGTTCGCCGGAATCGATTCTTGGATAGAGCGTTGTTGAATCACAATTGTTTCCACACCCAAAGCACGAGCATACCCGAGTTCAAAAAATGTGTTCGCAGTGCGGGCTGAAATATCGATTATGAAGATGTCAGCGCATTCGATGTCTATTCGTGTCCGCGCAGGTAGCAACTGTCCAATCGCCGTATCCTCAAAGTGGAGATCAATTGAGACATCCCGCAACCCCAGTTTGGCATGCGACAGCACCTCAACCCGAGCAGCATCCACAGAGTTACGAAAACCATCAAGCTTGCCGTGCAGGTGGTGCTCGGCATGAAAACTATGGCTGACGAACACTCGCAGTTTCATACGGGCCTCGTGCCCTACTCGCGACTCTTGATGAACCCGCGGAAGGCAGAGAGAGGAATGAGTTCTCCGTTGATCGCAAGGTGCCCGGCGGGAACATCGTACTTGACGACCTCCCCGGCCGACACGTACGCACCGCGGCCAATATCAATGCCACCGATAAGAAGCGCGTTCTCACCGATGATCGCCTTATCCCCAATCCGGGGCGATGGCTGTGGTCCTGCGCCCACCCAGTCATCCCTGCCTCCGGCCTTCCGATAGGTATGCACGATTCGCCCCATGAAGGTCACATCATCGCCGATGATGGTCCAGTTAGACACATCTCCCCCAATAAACGTGTTGCGACCAATCGTCACTGCTTCGAATACCTTCACGCTGTGAACTGCGGAGCCCTCTCCGATTGTCGTTCGAGCGCCAACAAAGCTCATGGTGTCAAGTCGGACTCCATTACATAGCGTTACAGCCGAGCCAATGTAGACATGGTGCCCTACACGGCACCTGGGACTGATTCTCACGGGAGCTTCAGGACTCGCTTCAACAGTCACAAAGGCTCCGAGCGAGATGTCCCACTCGGGCCAACTACGAGGTTCGGCAAGAAAAAGAGGTTCGGTAATGGTGAGCATCACCCGAGGCTTCCGACAAAGGTGGAAATTTCACGAGCCGCGCGCCTTCGAAATTCAAGCGATACCGCGGCGCGATTCTCGGTTCCTTCGGGTGCTGAGAACGAATGGTCCATTCCTAGGAGCCGGTGGAGGTTACCACTGCCTCGACTCTCGATAAATTGCTCGCTCGCCAAAATGGGGACATCGGTGTCCGATGTGCCGTGGAAAATGGTTAGATTCACGTTGCGCGTCGTCCGCGCCAGCATCAGATCGAACAGGTACATTTGCGGAACAATGGAAGAAGGAAGACTCTTGCTCGCGTAGTGAATTCGACCAGTCGGGAGGTCACTCCGCCATGCTCTGTTGACACGATCGAGGTCGTCGACGTATGAGAGAACAGGGCATGTGGCAACAACATGATCGATTTCTCCACTCCATGAGCTGAACAAGAGTGAGGCACCACCACCGAAGCTGTTGCCCACGATCACCTTGATTGCCGACGGATTCTGGCGGCGCTCGAGGCAGTATTCCCAACTCGCAGCGATATCGAGCACAACACCCGCGAGACTCAATTCCGAAATAGGGATCGAAGACGCCCCGTGCCCTCGGTAGTCAATGGCGAGTGAGCTGAAGCCCTGACCCAGCAGTTCCGCTGCTAGAAAGTCGAAGAAACTCCATTCATGGCGATCGGCGGTGATGCCGTGGACGAGCAGGACCATCCCCCGCTCCGCATGCGCCTGGGTATGGGTTCCACGGACCACATGTCCGTCCGCCGCCTCGAAATTTACCTCATTTGCCATTGTGATTTTCCGCTCTGACATTATTGATATACGCCGCGATTCTTCGTACATTCACAAGGGACTCGAAGGTCACTTCATCCAGAATTCTAACGTTGAGCGCCTTCTCCAAGGCCACCACGATCTTCAATTGACCAAGGCTGTCCCATTCCGGAATCTTATAGATGGCTGTTGTTGGACCGATCGCCTCCAACTGCGCGCCGAGCGCAGATGCAATTAGCCGGCGGGCGATTTCGTATGTGCCACTATTCACTGTTTTCTCCGAGCGACTTTCGGACGGCCCGCCGGTCGAGCTTGCCGCTTGGGGTGCGCGGGTGCGCGGGAACAACTCGCACAACATTGGGAACGCCATACTGCGGCAGGTGCTCACCGAGTTGTTGGATCAGGAGCGTCACCGCGTCTTGCTCTCCTTCGGCCACCAAAGTTACTCCGCTTCCCACCACGAATGCCATCGGATTGGTGAAACCAAGGCGCTGTGCAACGGCCTCCACCTCGGCGAGATCTAAGCGATTTCCATTCACCTTCACCATAGTGTCCACTCGATGTGAAAAATAGAGATGTAGCCCAAGCCTCTTCACCCTGTCCCCCGTGTCGAAAGCGCGTAGCCGGAACCCAAACAGATCGACGGCGGCGAACGCGGCGGATTCGGTTCCGACATAACCGTCGGCAATGTTCGGGGCAATGAGCACCAGCCTTTCCGCTCGCTCCTCGGGAATTAGGATGAAGTTCCACGGTGGTATCGGTTGTCCGATGGGGACGAAGTCTCCGACCACGGTCTCGTCATTGGGGCGATATTCGAAGAATGAGCAGAACAGCGTGCCTTCGGTTGGACCATATGTATTTACGATTCTTGCCCCAGGGTATCGAGCCATGAGCTTGTCTGCATTTGCTCGCTGAAGCGGTTCACCGCAGAACGAGAACACCTGACATGTGGACTGATCGTCCCCTACCGAATCGATGAGAAAGTACGGGATCATCGACGGCACGGAGTGCCAGTGGGTAATACGGCATCGTTTCACCGCAAGCGCCGGACGCATGCGGTCGAGCTGAGAGGAAAGCGAAATGAGAACCCCGCCGCCACACACCACAGACAAGAAGTCAACGAGCGAAAGGTCGAACCCGATGCTTGAGAATTGCGCCCAACGGCAACCTTGACCGATTCTATAGAAGGGTACTGCCCAGCGCACAAATGGAATCGTGTGATCATGCGGAACCAGCACCAACTTCGGTGTACCGGTGCTACCGGATGTGGCGATACAATAGTGCGGACTCTTCGTCCCGGGCATTGCAACCGCGTCTCGGTTCTCTCGATCTTCCCGGGTAAAGTCCTCGCTGATGCGGATGCCATCGATCTTTCGCTCCAAGATCGAAGCAAGGACCTCCTCATTGTCGCAGACAATTATGGCGTCTGGCAACTGCGCAGCAACATCGAGCACCCTCTGTAGCGGGTTTGATGCATCGATCGGGCAGTAACTCAAGCGGTTAAGGAAGCAGCAAGCGGTGAATGCGTAATAGAGTCGAGACTTTTGCAGGTACGCCACCAGAGGTCGACTGGCCCGGTCCCCGAGTACCTCCATGAGCATCTCCGCAAGCGAAAGGGTCTGAGACGTGCTTAGGCCCCATCGCCCCCATCCGTCCTCGACCAACAGACGGTCAGGCCCATCGAGCGCCTCGCGAACCATCAGAGCGATTGTCGATATCTCGACTTCAGTCATTCGTGGCGGCCGCTACAGTTGTGGGACCATTCGGTACCCGGATGATAGGTTCGCACAGCGAACCACCAATAGCAACTGGGAACAGCTATTGGCGGTTTTGCAGTTCTCGTTGACTCGCGCCGGGCCATAGGCGGCGGTCAGATCCGGAACTACCCCATGGCGGCGAGCGGTTCCACTGAGGCAATCTGACCACCGCGACGCGGCGACAGCCCCGGGGCGCCAGCCGCCGTGGCCGGTGGGCTTGCGCGCGGACTCGAGCGTGAGCTGCGCGGCCTTACTATGACGTGAAGAGATAGCCATTTGATTGCCGGCACAGATTAACAATCTTGCAGACGATTGGCAATACGAGATGCGATGTGAATGCGATTCACAGATAGAGCGAGTGAACAGCGATGGCGGGGCTATGGACGGTGGCGGGCTGTGGACAACCGCGCCCAGTGAGCTGAGTGCTTCGTCGGTGTGCGTGGGTGGCGCGGTTGACGCACAGCCCTTGGAGAGGCGCAGGCGGTGGTGGGCGGCGTGGAGCTGGCGTGCCTGCGCGCCTCTCCACACCGCCCACAGCCCTACTGGTCGCAGAACCAGATCTATTGTTTTATTTGAGAGAACCAGAACCAGGGAGGGAGAGAGAGAGGGGGAATGGGCGGCGATGGCGGGGCTATGGACAGTGGCGGGCTGTGGACAACCGCGCCCCATCGAGCTTTGGCAGCCGTGAGGCGCGAGGTGGCGCGGTTGTCCACAGCCCTTGGAGAGGCGCACGCGGTGGGTGGGCCGCGTGGAGCTGGCGTGCCTGCGCGCCTCTCCACACCGCCCACAGCCCCTGCTGGTTCGCAGAACCAGATCTATTGTTTTTGTTGAGAGAACCAGAACCAGGGAGGGAGAGAGAGGGGGAATGGGCGGCGATGGCGGGGCTATGGACGGTGGCGGGCTGTGGACAACCGCGCCCCATCGAGCTTTGGCAGCCGTGAGGCGCGAGGTGGCGCGGTTGACGCACAGCCCTTGGAGAGGCGCACGCGGTGGATGGGCGGCGTGGGCGATGGCGTGCCTGCGCGCCTCTCCACACCGCCCACAGCCCCTGCTGGTTCAGAACCCAGATACCTGAGAGAGAGAAGAGAGAGAGACGACGACGAAAACAGGCACCGCGGCGCGGCGCTTCAGGTGGAGCGGCGCGGGCGCGGGATGTTGTGGGCGGCGAGGCGGTTGACCAGGGTGCGCAAGGAGATGCCGAGGAGCTTGGCGGCGCGGGTCTGGTTGCCGGCGCACTGCTCGAGGGCGTCGATGATCTGCTGGCGCTGATCGGCCGCGGAAGCTGGTGGCGCCGGAGTCGCCGAGGTTGCTGCGGCTGACGGCGGCGCGACGCTGGCCACCGCAGGCGCCGCAGACGCGCCAGACGCGCCAGACGCGCCAGACGCGCCAGACGCGCCAGGCGCGACGCCGGCCGCCGCGGGGGTGGGCCGCGCGACGCCGGTGAGGTGCGCGGGGAGGTCGGCTGGCGAGATCACGTCGCCGGCGGAGAGGACGGCGGCGCGCTCGATGACGTTGCGGAGTTCGCGCACGTTGCCGGGCCAGGAGTGGCGCTCGAGGTACGCGAGTGTCTCGGGCGAGAGTCGCAACGGCTGGGTGCGGCCCAGGGTGCGGCTGGCGGCGGTCAGGAAGCGCTCGGCGAGGGGGGCGATCTCCAGCACGCGCTCGCGCAGCGGGGGGATCACAAACGTCGCGCCGTTGATGCGGAAGTACAGGTCCTGCCGGAAGGTGCCGCGGGCGATCTCGGACTCGAGCTCTCGGTTGGTGGCGGCCACGAAGCGAACGTCAAGGGTGCGCGGGGTGCGGCCGCCCAGGCGGAGCACCTTGCGGTCCTCCAGCACGCGCAAGAGCTTGATCTGCACCGGCAGGGGCAGCTCGCCGATCTCGTCGAGAAAGATCGTGCCGCCGTCGGCGGCCTCGAGCAGGCCCGCGCGCGCGGCGGTGGCGCCGGTGAAGGCGTTCTTCTCGTATCCAAACAGCTCGCCCTCGAGCAGCGAGGGCGGCAGCGCGGCGCAGTTGAGCTCGAGGAACGGCAGGTGGGCGCGCGGGGACCGGTCATGGACGGCGCGCGCCAGCACCTCCTTGCCCACGCCGGTCTCGCCAAGGAGCAGCACGCTGATGCTGCTGCGCGCGGCGCGGCCGAGCTGCTCATGGATCGAGAGCATGACGGGATCGCGCACCACCGCGTTGGTGGCCGCCTGCCCTGCCGGCTCAGTCACCGCCAGCCGCACGGCGATGGGGACCGAGCCCAAGCTCACGCGCTCGCCCACGCTCAGCTCGAAGGACTCGCGAGATAGCTTGCGCAGCGGCTGGGTGGCGGCGGTGTCCACGGGCGAGCGGGTGTCGCGCACGAAGGTGCCGTTCGCGCTGCCCAGATCCTGGATCCGCAGCGGGGGGCCGACGTGCAAGATGGCGTGGCGCCGCGACACGGAGCGGCTGTCGATGCGGACCTCGCACTCCTCGCCTCGCCCCAGCGTGACGGCGCCCTGCGCGGGCAAGGGCGCCACGATCACCGACTCCCCGCTGACGATCAGCAGCTCCAGCGCGCCTGGCGCGGGGGGCTCGTGGCGGCTCGATGAACTGCGATTCACGGGCCAAGTCTACCTTGCGCTTTGGGCCTGGCGCTGGGGCATGCACGGGTTTGCGCGGCGTCCGATGGACACACGCCCGACAGCCCTCGACAGCGCTCGACGGCGCCCGACAGCGCTCGACGGCTCTCGACAGCGCTCGACGCTGCGCGACGGCCGCGCGGCGTCCGATGGGGACACTCCTGTACTGGCGCGAGACAGCTCGACCACCACCTGGCTTGGCCCTACAGCAATGGTGAGCAGGATCGCAAATCGCGCTGACCTGAGCCTTGCGTGATCCGCGCAGAGCCTGCGCGGATCATGCAATCCTGCGCCGACCCATCGGCTGGCACGTGAGCATCGCCGAGAGATGGCCGCGCTCAGGTGGGTACGAGAGTTGCTAGTCCCGGTGAGCAATGAGGGCTGCGCTGGCATTGCGGCCACGCGACCTGTTACGAGAAGGACATCGCATGATGAACGAGATCCATCGACGCCTGACGATGACGAGCTTGCTGGTGCTGGCGCTGCTTCTGGGGCGTGAGGTCCCGTTCGCGTTCGGCCTGGCGGACGGCAACCCCAAGAACGGCCTGTCGAGCGGTTCGTTCTTGCGCAACGCGCTGCTCACCAACCCGGACGTGCTCACCTTGCTGCGCGTCTCGCCGCTGAACCAGAGCCTGGTGGAGCGCCCGGAGATCAGCTCTCAGCTCCAGGAGTTTGGCGCCCGCGCGGTGATGGAGGAGATGGTCAAGTGCGCGCTGTCCCCTCGCACGACCCTGACGTACGTCAACGCAGGAACGAAGTGGACCTTCACGGGCGAGCTGGGGCTGTGCCAGCGCGCGGACCTGCCGGTGGGCGACTGGAACGCAGGCCCACCGACCCAGCTATGCCAGGAGCTGGTGACCGCGTGCCTGATGGCGCGGGTCAACGGTCTACGGAAGTCGGTTCCGCTGTCGCTGCGCGGCGAGCCCAAGCTGCTGTTTCCGAGCCGGCCTGCGATCGGCGTGGAGCAGAGCCTGCGCGAGCCGCGCAGCTACGACGATCCCACCGAAGGCACGCCCATCGGGAGCTTCGACGGGCCCCGCTGCCAAGGCGGCCTCGAGTGCCGCTGGGAGCCCGCCTACGTGGGCACCTGCACCAGCGGCACGGTGTCGCTCGCCATCGACTCGCCGGCTGCGTGTGGGGGCGCGCAGCTCCGCGTGTGCGCCGGGATCCACGGTTGCTACGGGCCGACCTCGCCTGTCGGATATCCCTCCAAGGTCGCCTACTCGATGTACCTCAAGGAGCAGGCCGGCGCGTGCGTGGGCGCCGCGCTCACGTTCGCATGCCCGACGACGACCGAGCGCGGGTCCTACAGCGTCATGCTGCGCAGGCCAGGCCTACCGTCCCCGCTGCGCCAGGAGCTTCCGGTCACGAAGGTGGCCGGCCCAGGCTCGTATCCAGCGACCGAAGCGGAGGTGTTCTCCTATGTCGAAGGCGCCTTCTACGGCAACCTGTTTGACCCCAAGGACCTGGAGATCGGGTGCAGGGCCGAACCAAAGGCCGACCCAAAGGCCTCTGCTTCGCTGCGGTGTGAGCGCATCCGCGGCGCTCAGGTCCCAGGCGAGTGTCCGTTCGCCAACCCGGTGAAGTGCCGGACTCACGTCCTGCCCATCCCGTACCAGAACGTGCATGCCTGCTTCAGCCTCGCCGGCCGGGGCGGCGACGCCGACGACGCGCTGGCGGTGGCCTACCTAAACGATCGCCTCTGCGCGCAGAACGATCCCAAGAAGACCTGCTTCGTTCACCCACCCAAGCGCTGCGACCGCCGCTGCACCTGGAACGCGGCCAGCGGGCGCTACGACAACTGCCACGGCGAGGCCAGGACCGGGGCCGCCCCGGTCTTCCCGGCGATCACGACGGCCTTGAACGCGCCCTGTGATCTGATTCGCGGCGTCGACCTGTGCGGGCGGCTGCACAAGATCCTCCGGCTCCAGGCTGACAGCGCTGGCGCGAGCGGCGCACCGCCGGGCGCGCGGCACCCTCGAGGCTGTGGCGGTTGCGCCAGCGGGGCCGGCGCGAGCAAGAGCGCGGCGTGGCTGGTGGTGTTTGGGATGCTGCTGGCGATCGCGAGGCGCAGGCGACGCCGCGCCCAGGCAGTGACGCGCGGTCGAGAGCGGGTCACTGGGCGCCGGTGACGCGCGGGGTCACTGCGCGTTGTGCGCGTCGGGCGCCGGCTTCCGCGCCGCCGCGGCGAGGCGCTGGAGCTCGGCCAGCGCAGGCGGCGTCTCATCCGCGGTGGCCCACGCCGCGATCACCTGCTCGGCGAGCCGGAGCGCCAGCTCGCGCTCTCCGCGCGCGAAGGCGCGGCGAGCGCTGCGGGCGTGGGCCAGCGTGGCGCCGTGCAGCTCACCGGCGCGCTGCATGATCTGCTCGTCGACGAGCTCGGCCAGCGAGACAGCGCCGGTGCGCTCGAACACCTCCACCATCGCCTCGGGCAGCGCAGCGGCCAGCGCCTGCCTGCCTGCCAGGAGCGGACGCCAGGCCCTGGCCGCCCCCGCCAGATCGCGGCGCGCGTAGCGCTCGGCGCCAAGCAGGAACGCCTCGGTGTCCTCGGTGATCGCGCCGGGCAGGCTCGGCCGCAGGGCGCGGAAGCGCGCGAAGCAGCGCGCGGACACCGAGCTGCGCGCGCAGATCGCCGGGATGCGCATGGGCACCGACGCGAAGTGGCCGTCGAGCAAGGTCGGGTCTGGCTCGAGGAAGCGGGCCACCAGCTCATTGGCGATGAGCCGACCGCGGCCCAGGAGCACGGCCAGCTCGAGCGCGCGCCACCCGATCTCGAAGCGCTGGGCGCGCACCCAGCCGGAGTCGTCCTTGGAGATCTGCGAGGCGCGGCGCGCGCGCGCGAGCGCCGCGGCGAAGCGCGCCTCGCTGGACTCGACGCGCACCAGCAGCAGATCGCTCGCCACCTGGTGCAGCGGCAGTCCGCCGCCGCGCAGCGCCAGCGCGATGCCCCGCGCCGCGGAGCGATCTCCCGCCGTCAGCTCGCTGACCGCCAAGGTGTCCGCGACCTGCGTGTCGTACGGCGACAGCAGGTACGCGCGGCGCACCAGGCTCCGCGCGCCAGCGGCCCGCGCGCCGTCGGCGAACCCGGCCTCCAGCCAGGCGTAGCTGTTCCACGGCACCCAGGCCTGCATCGCCCGCAGCGTGCCCTCGGCCGCCGCGGTGTCGCGCTCCAGGGTCACGAGCTGCTCCCACGGATTGCAAAGCCCGCCCTCCGGGTTCTTGGGCTCGCTCTGCACCGCGACGATGGCGAGCTCGCGAGCGGCGCGCGCGTCGGTCGCGCCGAGCAAGCACGACGCGCTGACCGCGGCCAGCGCGCGGCCACGCGGGGTGAGCTCGCCAGCGGCGATCTCTTGCAGGCGCTGCGCTGCGCCCGGCGGCACCACGCGATGGACCAGATAGTCGATACGCAGCCGGGTGGCGACCGCCGCGGCGGAGAGGTCTCCGGCTGGCAGCTCCACCTTCGGCGCGGGGCGACCCAGGACGTACGCGCACAGCCAGCGGCCCTCTGCGCCGAGCTCGGCGGCGCCAAGCGGCGCGAAGCGCTGACACTCCTCGGGCAGGCCGCCGGCGTTGTGCGCAAAGGCCATGGTCAGATCGATCCCGGCGAGCGCCACCACGGGATCTGTCGTGCGCGCCCAGGACGCGACGGCGGGGACCAGCTCGCTGGCCTGCGGGATGAGCGCGGGCCCGCGTAGCGGAGCCATCGCCGCTCGCACCGCCTCGTAGAGGCCGCGGCCGCGCCCCGAGGCGTTGGCCAGCACGCTGCCATCGGCGCGGTGCAGCGATAGCCCCACCGTGAACCCGCCCGCGCTCCAGGTCACCTCGCCGTCGAGGTACGCCGCCGCGCGCTGCTGCGCCGCCGCCACCGAACGCGCGCGCGCATCTGGGGCTCCGTACGGATCGACGGGGAACGTGTCGGCTGGACCGCGCGGCAGGTCGAGCAGCTCGGCGGGGACCAGCGTGCGCTCCGGCTCACCGCCCAGCAGCACGCGCGCGCGCTCGCACGCCACCGCGGCGCCGGCCGCGCCCAGCCAGCCCGCCGGCGCCTCCGCGCCGGTGGCACGCCAGACCGGGCAGGCGAGCTTGGTCTGCGGCGCAGCCAGCGGGGAGCTGCCGGGCACGAGCGGAGGCCGGCCCGTCTCGCCAGGCTCGCCGGCGGCCTGTCCGTCGCTGCGCCCGCCGCTGACCGCGGCGATCGTCCCCGCGATCGCCCCGGCGGCGACCAGCGCCGCAGCGCCGCCGATCCATGCGAGCCTGGCACGCGCGCCGCGCGTGCGGACGACGCCGCTTTGCCACGGCCCCTGCGCCGAGGTCGGCAGCGGAGACACCTTGGTGGCCGGCCCGGTGGAGGCCTCCGACACGACGACGTCCGACGACGACCCAGAGGTCCCAGCCGACCCAGACGACCCAGCCGACCCAGGCAATGCTGACGGCGACGCAGACGCAGACGACGCGCCCTGCGCTGGCGCCTGGCCGGCCGCGCTGGCCGCGCCAGCGGGCCTTGGCGACGCGGCGCTCGGCCGGTGCGCGGCGGCGCCGACGGCCAGGAGCGACGCAGCCGGAGGGCCAAACGGCTGCCAGGTCGACGGACAGATTCCGTCGAGGAGCTCGATCACCTCGCGCAGATCTTGCGGGCGATCCGCGCGCTCGCGCGCCAGCATCCGAGCGACCAGCTCGGTCACCTCGGGCGGCGTCCCCGGCGCCAGCTCGTCGAGCGGCGGGAACGGCCGCGCCGTCACGTTGCGGAACACCTGGCCGATGTTGTCGCCGTGGGTCGGCAAGACGCCGGAGAGCGCCTGATAGAGCACGAGCCCCAGCGCCCAGACGTCGACGCGGTGGTCGAGATCGGTCTGGCCGTAGACCTGCTCGGGGGCCATGTACGCCGGCGTGCCCAGCACCTTGCCGGTGGTGAGCCCGGTGGTGCGCATGGTCTCGCCGTCGAGCGCGGTCACCTTGGCGATGCCGAAATCGAGAATCTTGACGATCCGGCTCCCGGTGGGCTGACGCGCCAGGAAGATGTTCTCCGGCTTGAGATCGCGATGCACCACCCCCTGTGCGTGCGCGGCGCCGACCGCCGCGATGACCGGAGCCAGCAGCTCGATGAGCGGAGCCAGCGCCAGCCGATGCTCCCGCGACAAGACATCGCGCAACGTCTCGCCGTGCAACAGCTCCATGACGATGGCCGGGCGCTCGTCCTCGAGCTCGATCACGCCATGGATGGTCACCACGTTGGGGTGGCGCACCGCTTGCGCGGCCCGCGCTTCGTGGCCGAACCGACGCCGCGCATCGGGATCCTCGACGTCGTCCTTGAGCAGCTTGAGCGCGTACAGCTCGTTGGTCAAAAGCTCCGTGGCGGCCCACACCACGCCCATGCCGCCCTCGCCGAGCACGCGCTCCAGGCGATAGCGCGCACCGACGAGGGTGCCCGACACGAGCTCGCTTGCTGCCATGGTTCGCCAGAGAAGAGGAGCGCCCGAGATCGCGGCGGAGGCTTCCGCCCCGACGCTACCACGAGCCGCCGAGCAACGGCCCGGCCGCTGGGGCGCAGCGGCGCGCCTGGCCTCTACTGCTGGCTGCTTGGCTGGCCGCCGGCCGAGCCGCCGGCCTGGGCGCCGGCCTGGCGCATCCGCACCACCACCCGCTGGCACAGCTCCAGCGTGGCCTCGCGCAAGAGGGAGCCAGGGGCGTAGCCGTCGGCCAGCACGCCGAGCTGGTCGAGGATCTGCCCCCACTGGCGAGGCGGAAACCGCCGCGCCGAAGCGGCGCCGCAGAGATCATCGATGACCTCGGTCATGAGGCGGCCCATCGCCTCCTGCTGCGGCCTGTCGTGAGCCCCCTTGGCCTGCGCCATCAGGTGTACGGCGCTGACCAGGCTGGCGGCGAGCTGCGCCTGCGGGCGAACGCCGAGCGCCAGCCACCACGGCACGTCATGGTCTCGCCCCCAGTGACCGAGGTTCATCCTGGCCACCATCGATGCCACCGCGGGCGCGCATTCGCTCTGCTCGTTCATCGCTCGCTCCTCTCGCTGAGGGCCGTTCACGTGCGCCAACCCCCCCGCCGCACCGGCCGCTTTGGGCGCCGCACAAAGACCACTCGCCCAAAGGACGCAAGCGCCGCGATTTCTTCGCGAGGCCGAGATCTGCCCCGGTCTAGAACGCGGCGCCGAGCTGCAAGCTGGCCGCCATGCGATCATCGACGTCGACGCCAAAGCCGCCGAGCGCGGCGGGTCGCTTGGACCAGGTGCTGACCAGCGAGACCTGGGCCTGCACCCGCCAGCGCTTCCAGCGCCCGCCCGCCACGCCGACGGTCAGGTCCGTCAGGTGGTCGCGGCGATGCCCCGTATCCGGGTTCAGATAGGCGCCCAGGAGGTATGGCTCGAGGTAGCGTTTTCCCTTGTCGGCGCCGCCAAGCCGCCACCCTGCGACAAGCTGACCAGCGACGAACGTGGTGGGATCGGTGGCGCTGGCCGCGGCGAGGTGGCTCTGACCCACCAGCGCGTCGGCCCACAGGCGGAGGCCAAGGCCCGCGGCGCCAAGGTCGATCTCGGCGTCCACCCCGCCGGCCCAGAAGCGGGCGACGTCGGCGACGTAATTGACCTCGCGGTTCGAGCCAGTGACGCCCAGCGTGATCCCCTGACACAGCGGCAGCTCGCCGCGCAGCGCGGCTGACACCCCGGCGCCATCCGCCAGCGGGCGCGCCGGATCATCGCCGGTGGTGGCCACCGACTGCGACAGCACCGCCGAGAACCGCGGCCGGCGCTTGCCGGCGGAGAAGCGCACCTCGACCCCGTCGCGCCGTCCGGTCAGGCCGATGCCGTCCTCGAGCACGTCGGCGATCGCGCCGCGGTCGATGGTGGGCAAGACCCAGGCCGAGGCGCGCTCGATGGCGGACACCGGCCCCTTGAACCGGCCAGCGCGCACGTCCACGCCAGAGCCCGCGGCCAGCTCGATGAAGGCGTCGCGCACGGCCACCTTGCCGGCGGCCTCGAGCACGGCCTTGACGCGCAGCCGATCTTTCCAGCGATAGCTCACGCCCAGGCGCGCGCTGGCCAGCGTGAACTGGCCGGTCCAGTCGGTGGCGTCGGTGTCGGCGGCCTCGAGGCGCGCGAACACCCGCCCGCCGATGCGCAGCGGCGCGGGCTCGGCCTTGCTCGCCTTGCCGCCCCCAGGCCGATGGCCTCGGCTGGCGCCGCCGCCGGGCTCGCCCGCGTCAGCGCCCTCGCCCGGGTCTTCGTCGAGCGGCGCAGGCTCGGCGCGCCCGGGCTCGGTCGCCGGCTCAGGCTCGACGTCGTCGATATCCTCGTCCGCGACCGCGCTCGCCGCGGTGAACGTTCCCCCACAGAGGATGCCGAAGGTGATGGCCGCGAGGCCCCGCGGGAGGCGCGGCGCGCGGGCAAACGGGAGGTGCGTGCTCATGGTCATTGCTGGAACGGCCGGGCTTGCTTGATGAAGAGCTGCGGAGTCTGCCCCGGCTCGCCCTCGAACTTCCACTCCACGTCCATCGCGTACCACGGCTTGCCCGCGCCGTACGAGTCGCGGAAGTAGTCGTGGATGCGGTCGAGCGCGGTGGCGAGCGCGAAGAGCTGCGTGGTGGTGAGCACGTTCTCTCCCGGCGCGACCAGGTTGGAGCGCTTGAGGTACACGACTGGCTGGCCCTGCTGCTCCCAGAACAGCAAGATCTGGTCGGTGGTGACGCCCGCCGGCGGCAACACCACGGACTCCCCGCCGAGCTGCGCGTTCACGTACAGCGCTGGCGCCAGGCCGGTCTGGTCGTAGGGGTTGTTGGTCAGCGCCACGCCGTTGGCCTCCTCCTGGGGAAACGCCCGGTGGCACAGCAGCGCCATCCCCACCGCGAGGTGATCGATGCCGCGGTAGCTCCGCTCCTCGAAGGCCTTGAAGTACCAGACGCTGGCCCACACCTCCCGGATCGCGTCCTCGATGGGATCCGTGGGGTCGTTTGGGTCTCCGCTCACCGAGGTGTAGAGCCCGGCGCCCGTGAAGCCGTCGAGATCCTCGGCGTTGGTGCTGGAGCGAAAGCGCATGCGGATGCCGGGGAAGTCGGCGGCGAGCTTGGCCTTGACGAGCTGCACGAAGGCGGCGGAGAGCGGCGCCGCGCGCATCGCGGTGCGCAGCGTGGCCAGCCGCGCGTCGCGGGTGGCGGGGCTGCTCTGGAAGGTCGGGTCGGCCAGCATCGCGGTGACCTGCGCGTCGAAGCCGTGCTGCTCCATGAACTGGCGGTAGTAGAACAAGGGGATCGCGAAGCCCTTGGGCATGGGGATGCCGCCGACGAAGGTGAGCGCGCCGAAGTGCGCGGCCTTGCCGCCGTACGCCCGGGTCGCCGCCTTGACGCGATCGCGCAGCGGGGTGGCCGCGCTGCGCGACACCAGGTCGACGTCGTCGCGGAGCTCGGTCGCGGTCAGGTCCATCCCGGGGACCTGGATGGCCGTGGGGCGGTGCTGCTGCCACCATGCGTCCGCGGCGGCCTGCGACGCTTCCTCCACCTCGTACTCGAAGAGCCCGACCTTGAGGCGGACCCACTTGCCCTCCAGCGCGCGCAGCGCGGGGCTATCGAACGCGCCGCGCAACGCCATGTTGGGCGTGCCGCGGTTGGCCGACAGCACGTTGACGTGCGACAGCGGGGTCTGGAACTCGGCGGTGATGATGCCCATCGCCACCGCGATGTCGTTGGGGACGTGATCGAGCACCACGATGTCGCGAAACGACAGGTAGCTCGTGCCGGTGCTCAGGCTCTCGGCGGAGAAGAAGCGAAGCTGCCCGTAGCTCTCGGCCACGTTGAGCGGCTGGTAGGTGATGCCCAGGTACAGCTCGTCGGTCGTGATGACCTTGACCGACGACGGCAGCGCCTTGGCCGCGTCCGCCACCGCCTCCGAGGTGGGGTGAAAGTACAGCTTGCCCTCGACGAAGGAGTTCTCGCTGATGGCCGCGTACGCGGTGGCGATCATCGCGGCGTCGGCGGTGTCATACGGCGAGATCTCGTAGACCCACTTGTCCGGCTGCTCGTAGTGGGTGAGCGCGCCGAGCAGAAACCGCCGGCTCGGCGAAAAGTACTCGCTGGTGTTGAACTCGGCGAGCATGGGCACGACCGGCAGGCCATTGCCCGACAGGTGCTTGGAGGCGAACTGATAGTGGGTCTGGTAGGTGACGCTGTTCTGGAAGTACAGCGAGTCTTCGTCGAAGCGGTCAATCACGGTCTTGACCGAGCGCGCCCCCGGGATGGTGGCGTCGAGCGGCCGCGAGGCCAGCGCCTGGAAGTCGTCCGCGCACCCCAGGGTCCGCGTGACCTCGGTGTCGCTGGTGAGGCCGACGCAGGCGCGACGGTCGTCGCCACACGCCGCGAGCGCGGCCACGGCGCCAAGCAGCAGCGCCACCCCACCCCACCGGGCGCCTGGCAGCGCGCGGCGCTGCGAGCGCAGGCTCACGGCATGCTCGGAGGCAAGGTGTACGCGGTCAGCAGCTCGAGCTGCTCGCCCTCTTCCTTGATCTTGCCGACCCCCAGCGAGAACCAGAACCGCTTGTCGGCCTGCCCGGAGGTGATCTTTCGCAGCTTGAGGCAAGGGAAGGTCCCCGCCGGCACGGTGACCATCTCGCTCGTCGCCTCCACCGTCCAGGTCTCTTGCTTGGACACCGTGGTGGTGCCCTTGACCGGATCGACCTCGACCTCGGTGTACTCGGTGGAGAAGGTCGCGCCCATGGCGAGGTGCGCGGCGCTCTCATCCACCCGCAGCTTGCCGGGCACGTAGAACTGATCGGTCAGGAGGACGCCGGCGGCGTCGAACGAGCGCTCGCGATGCCGGACGATGGAGGTGCAGAGGTCCTGCTGCCAGCTCACCACGTGGCCAGCGACCTTGTCGGTGCGAATGCGGAACGCGGTGATGCCCTTCTTGCGGTCGCCCACGTCCTCCAGCTCCTCGACGGTGGTGGACTTCCTCACCACCGGCGCTCCCTGATCGCTCGTGTCATAGGTCCAGCTCGCGCCCACCGCCAGCGGCAGGTAGCGCTGGGCCGCCGCGACCTCGCACGGGACCACGCCGCCGTCGGGGGCCGCGGGGTCGTCATCGCACGCCACCAGCGACGCCGACGCGACGGCCAGGAGCAAGAGCTTGGTGGACACGTCGAACATCACAGACGTCACAGACGTCACAGACGTCACAGACGTCGGGGCAGGCAGCACATCAGGCAGCATGGTTGGCCTCCAGGGTCGGTTCCGCGACCGGACGCGCGCCGCGGTGTTGTATGGTGATCTCGGCCGCGTCGCGCAGAAAGTCGATGCGGTGGACCTGGACTCGAACCACGTCAAAGCCGGTGCGCTCGGCCAGATCGGCGATGAGCTGCTCGCGCTTGTCTGGATGCAGGAGCGCCAGGTTGTCATACAGGATGGGGGTGGACCCATGACGCCGGGCCCGCGCCGGCAACTCCAGGATCGCCGAGACGCCGATGATCACGGAGTTGACGAGCAGGAGCTCGGCGGTGCTCACCTTCTTGTTGGCGACGCCATTGATGATGCCGATGCCGATCATGATGAACAGATAGGTCAGATCGCGGATCCGGATCTCCTCGGTGCGATAGCGAAGGATGCCGAACACCGCGAACAGCCCCAGCGCGAAGCCCAGCTCCATGGGCACCTTGCGCAGGAGCAGGCACATCGAGAACGTGATCAGGTTGAAGATGTAGTACGTGAAGACAAAGTCGCGGTTGCGATAGACGCGGTAGTAGATGACCAGGACGATGATGGACGCGAACGCCAGGTCGAGGCCGAGCCGCGTGAGCAGACGCAGGAAGTCACCGGGATCAATGAAGCCATCGGTGCCAAAGATGTCATTCTGGTTCACGTGCTCATCCTCGTGGGGTCCAAGTCGCGCGAGTCTCGCGGGGTGCGCTGATCGCGCAGGGCGCGCAAGTCCGGCAGGAGCCGGTTTCTGCGCAGCTCAGGGTGCATCATCGCGGTCGCGATAGTGTACTTGCTCATCGATTGTTCGCGCAGGCCGGCCGCGGCCAGCGCGCGCATGATCGGCGTGCGCACGCAGAACGGCGCCTGCTTGACCTCGATCACCGCGCGCTCACCGAAGGTCCAGCGCGCACCCTCGCGTTCATGCGCCGACAGCTCGAAGTCCAGGGTCACGCGCTCGGAGCTGCCAAGCGCCAAGAGGCTCAGGCGGAGGAAGTCGATCTGCAGCACCGGCCGCAGCTCCTCGACGGAGAATGGGACGATCTCGCGCAGAAACTGCTGCTCTGCGGTGCCCAGGGTGGTGGCGCCAAAGCCGAGCGCCAAGCGGCGCTTGTCGGTGACGACCTCGTTGCGCTTGGTCTTGACCTCGAGGAAGCTGAGGCGACGGTCAGGGTAGTGCCGGATGCGGATCTTGTGACGCAGGCGCCGCCCCCGGCGGTGGTCATGAAAGCAACGCCGCTCTGGCGTGTCGAAGTACATGCTCTGATACGTGGCGATGTTGCCGGAGGCCACCGGCAAGGCGACATAACTGGTGGCCAGCTCGGCGAGTAGCCCGTGAGCGAGATCACGAAAACAAACGTACTTGGTATCGACTCTGCGGAGCAGCTCGCGCCGGTTCTGAAGCTCGGTAGAGGCCGGCGCAAAGACCTTGGCCGCCGTCGCCAGCCCGTCGGCGAATGAGCTCAGCGAAGTGGAGCCGGACGTGGGGCCCGCCGTCGGGCCGGACGTGGGGCCCAAGGTCGGGCCGGACGTGGGGCCCAAGGTCGGGCCGGACGTCGGCACAGACGTCGGGCCGGACGTAGAGAGCGGAGGGAAAGGCACCATGACAGGGCGTTGGCTACGGACTGGCGGCTGCGAGTGTCATTTTCTTTGTATCACGGTGCCATTTTCGTAAGACAATCTTCCGTCGAATCGACGAAGGGTCCCGCATGAAGCTCCAACACCTACCCCTTGGGATATTCCTGGCCATCGCCGCGGCGGCGTGTGGCGGCGGAGATGCTGGCGGCGGCGCCGATGCGGCGATGCCGGACGCCTCCATCGATAGCCCGAGCTCGGCGGCTCGCTTCAGCTTCTTCGCGACCAGCCTGGGCACCATGCGCTCGCAGTCCGGCAGCATGGACGGCTTTGGCGGCAACCTCGGCGGACTGATCGGGGCAGATCGCATCTGCCAGAACGCCGCCGCCGCCGTCGGCGCCGGCGGCAAGACCTGGCGAGCGTTTCTGTCCACGTACAACGGCGGAACGCCGGTTCACGCCATCAGCCGCATCGGCGCCGGCCCCTGGTACGATCGCAACCAGCGGCTCGTCGCCATGAACGTCGCCGGGCTGCTCGCTGGCGACCGGCCCATGGGCGACGCCGCCACCATCAACGACCTCCCCGACGAGAACGGCACACCGCTCAAGTCCCTGGGCGACACCCACGACATCCTCACTGGCTCTAACACCATGGGGCGGCTCGACGGCAACAACGCGGCGGTCACGTGCAACGACTGGACCGACGCCAGCGCAGGGACGCCCAACGTCGTGCGCCTTGGCCACTCCTGGCCAGCCGCCAGCGGCACGCACTGGATCCGCGCCCACACCGCGCGCGGCTGCTCGCCGGGCGTGAACCTGGTGCAAGACGGCCCCGGCACCGGGACCAGCGTGGGCGCCGGCGGCGGCTGGGGTGGCATCTATTGCTTCGCGCTCACGCCGTGACGATGTGAGCGCCGGTCACTCGACGGCCGGCCTCCCAGCTAGCTCCCCGGCCAAACTCTTGATGGAAACTCCCGATGGCACCTCCCATGCAGATCCCGATGCGACCAACGTCCCCTGAGCTGGGGCTCGCGCTGCGGCGAAAGGTCGCGCTGGCCTTCGCGCTGGCCGTCCTGTCGTTGGGCGGCTGCGGCAGCGACGGCTCCGATGACATCGACGTCTCTGACCTGACGTACAAGCCGTGCGCGGCGGCGAGCCACGTCGGCAGCTTCCGCGTCGCGCTGGAAGAGGGCTTCACGGCCGTCCAGGGGCAGGTCTACAACGCGGTGACGCCAAGCCGCGTGCCGACCACGCTGTCCACCATGGGATCGTGCCAGTGGGTCCGAGCGCCCATGCTGGTCTGCAACCCCGCGTGTACCGGTGGCCAGATCTGCGGCGCTGGTGGGACCTGCGTGGCCGCGCCGGTGGCGCAGGACATCGGCACGGTCACGGTCAAGGGGCTGCTCGCGCCGGTGTCCATGGCGCCACGCCCGCCAGCTTACTTCTACAGCTTCACCGGCACGCTGCCACATCCCGGCGTGGCCGCCGGCGCCGGGCTTCGCCTGGAGGCGCCGGGGCTATCCTTGCTCGGCTGGGGCATCGAGCCGCTGGCGGTGGGCGCCACCACGCTGGGCGTGCAGGCCAGCCAGGCGGTGCCGCTGACCTGGAGCGCGCCGGCGAGCGCGGGCCCGGCCAAGATGGAGATCTCGCTCAACGTCAACGGCCACGGCCTGGTCGGCAGCCACGTCGAGTGCGTCGTCGAGGACAGCGGCTCGTTCAGCATCCCCGAGCCGCTGGTCACCAGCCTGCTCGCGGATGGCCTCTCCGGCTTCCCCACGCTGACCTTGCGCCGCACCACCGCCGACTCCGCCGAGACCGCCAACGGCTGCGTCGAGCTGGACGTGGAGTCTGCGGTCACGCTGGACGTGACCATCCCGGGCTTGCAGTCGTGCGACGATGATGAAGACTGCACGGCGCCGCAGACCTGCCGGCCTGATCTGACCTGCGGCTAGTCGCCGGGGGATCCGCCAGCGCGCCATCGGCGGCGCGACGACCGCGCGAGGTCACCCCCGCGCGAGCCGTTGCTGCAGCGCCAGCGCCCCGGTGAGCTGCGGCTCCACCGCCAGCGCCTGCGCCAGGTACCAGCGCGCGCTGTCGGCGTCGCCGTCGGCGGTACACAGGAGCGCCAGCGCCAGCAACGCGCGCGGCCAGGGCCGGGTGCCGACCAAGAGCTCCTCCACCTGCGCCCGCTCACGCCGCGCGGTCACCGCGCGATCGTGGCCCGCGGCCACCTGCACGCGGAAGCGCGCCCAGGACAGCGTCGCCTCGTACTCCGGGTGCCCGGGCTGCAGCCGGCAGGCGGCGGCCAGCTCGCCGATCGCGCGATGCACCTCGCCTTCGCCGAGCGCCTGCTGCCCGCGGGCGAACGCCAAGCTGGCCTGCAGCGCGGCCTCCGGCTCGATGGCCCACACCGTGCGAAGCTCGCTCCGGGCGCGCAGCCAGTCGTGATACCGACCGCGCGCAGGGAGATCGATCAACGTGGCGCGCGCCTTGGCCACCAGCTCCCACAGCGCCGACACCGAGCTCGCGTGATCGGCCAGGTCCCATCCGGCCAGCGCCTGGGGCGCGTAGCGCAGGGCTTGCAGGCGAAGCGCCTCTTCGATCTGCGGTGCCTCGGCGAGCGGCGTGATCTCGAGGACATCGTAGTACGTGCTGCCGGGCAAGCGCGCCTTGCGGTGCGCCAGGTGGCGGCGCAGCTCCGCGAGCGCGCGACGCGCCGGCGTGGCGGTGTCCCGGACCTCCGAGGTGAAGTCCACCGCCCCCGCGCAGCCCAGCGCCCACAAGAGCCGCGCCGCCTGCGCCGGAGACAGCGGGCCGCGACGCAGCAAGGACTGCAAGGTCAACGTGCCATCACAGGCCTCTGCCGTGGCGCGCTCGGGCACCGCGAGGCTGCGCTCCTCGAGCAGCGCCTGCAAGAGCGAGGTGCCGGTGACGTAGTGCTGCGCCACCGCGCCGAGCGCCACGCGCGGCAGCTCCAGCGCGACGGCGCGGGCGGCGCGCACCGCCGCGGCGACGTCAGCAACGTCAGCGACGGCCTCCGGCGTGCGGCCGGCGACCGGCAGCTCGACGGCCGCGCACAGCATGGGCCACGACAGCTCGGCGGCCAGGCGCAGCCGGTAGGCCTCTCGCGTGGCGGCGACCAGCGTCTGCGACGACGCCTTGCCAGCGAGCAGGGTGACCCGCGCGGCCGGCGCCGCGGCGCGCGCGGCCTCGCCATCGCCGATGGCGACCACGCCGGGCAGCGCGGCGGTGGCGCGCCAGGCCCCCGCCACCTCCGGCAACCGCGCGCCGAGGTGATCGGCGTCGAGCACCACCACGGCCGCGTGCGGCGGCGCGGCGCCAGGACCGTCCGCGTGCTCGGCGCACCAGGTGGCCTGGGCGCCGGCGCGGCGCAGCGCATCCTGCAGCGCCAGCCCCGCGCCGACGGTGGGGACCGCGATGACGATCGAAGAGGCGATCGGAGAGGCGCTCGAAGACGCGATCGAAGAGGCCACGCGACAGCGTAGCAAGGGCCTCGGCTTTGGCCGGTGTCGCGAGCGCCGCTGGCCTGGCGGCCGGTCCTTGACGGCGGGCAAACCGGCCTTACATAGAAGCTGATGGATGAGCCTTTCTCCCACGAGCCGGCCTCGGCCGAGCCGCCGCGCGGCGCCGAGGAAGCGGACCGGGCGTCTGCCCTAAGAGCGCTTCGCAACCTGGAGGCCACCAAGGCGCGCCTCGAGCGCAGCGCGGCGCAGGACGCGGCGGAGGCGCGCGGCAAGCTGGCGAGCGAGGTGTTCCCGGTGCTCGACAACCTCGATCGGACGATCCTGGCGGCGGAGGCCACCAGCGACCGAGCCTTGCTCGATGGCGTGCGCATGGTGCGCGCCCAGCTCGAGACCGCGCTGCAGCGCTTTGGCGTGGAGCGCGTGGAGGCGCTCGGCGAGCGCTTCGATCCCGGCCGCCACGAGGCCATCAGCATGGTCTCGGTGGTGGACCCACGGCTGCACGGCGTGGTGACCGCGCAGCTCGAGCCGGGGTATCAGCACGAGGGCAAGCTCTTGCGAGCGGCCAAGGTGAGCGTGGGCCGGCTGGTCTCACCGCCGCCCCCGCGGTTATTCTGACCGGCCAGGTCGCGAACCAAGCGCGAACCAAGCGCGAACCAAGCGCGAGCCAAGCGCGAGGTGGGAAGTGGGCGGGCCCGGGCGATCGTCGCCGGCGCACACGACATGTCTCACACTCCAGCCCCATGGCGGGGTCGGAGATTTCCCCGAAGAGGTGGATCGTCATGCTGAAGCTATGGACCGCAAGCTCGCGCGCCCTGCTCCTTGGGCTCACGCTCGTGACCGCGTTCGCCACTGCCCTCGTCGCGGCGTCGGGGTCCGCGGCGCAGGCAGACCCGGCCGACGAGCCGGGCACCAAGGATCCGGCCTTGTTCACCCGCATGCCCGGATTTCACATCTACCGTGGTGAGGTGCTGGAGTTCGATCAGCTCGAGGTCGAGGTCGGCCCTGACAAGAAGCAGACGTTGGAGGGCCGCCGCAGCATGGTGGTCTACTACGCCAACGAGGGCATCACGCTGCCGAGCGGGCTGCAGATCGTCCGCAACTACGCGAGCGCCATCAAGGCGATCGGCGGCACGCAGGTGTATGCGTTCGAAGACGGTGGCATCGAGATCGTCGTGCTGCGCGCGACGGTCAACGGCGCCGAGCTGTGGGCCCGCGTGAACGCTGGCGGCAACGGCATGTACACGGTGCAGATCCTAGAGAAGCAAGCGATGGCGCAGGACGTGGTGGCCAGCGCCGCCGCGCTCGCCGGGAGCCTGCGTCAGACTGGCCGCGCCGTGGTGCCAGGGATCTTCTTTGACACCAACAAGGCGGTGATGAAGCCGGAGTCTGGACCAGCGATCAAGGAGCTCGTGAAGCTGCTCAGCAGCGACGCCAAGCTCAAGGTCCACGTCGTGGGCCACACCGACAACGTCGGCGCCTTCGAGGCCAACCTCAAGCTGTCCAAGGAGCGCGCCGAGGCGGTGGTGCGCGAGCTCACCAGCAAGCACAAGGTGGCAGCCGCCCGCCTGCGCCCAAGCGGCGTCGGGCCGCTGGCGCCGACCGCGCCCAACCTCGACGAGGCGGGCCGCGCCAGGAACCGTCGCGTCGAGGTGGTGGCGCAGTAGCGGCAGTCGCAAGCAGCGGCAGTCGCAAGTCAGGAGCGCGCGGGCACGTCGAGACGGCGGACGGCGATCGCGATGGCCGCGCACGCGCCCAGGCCAAGGACAAAGACCAGCGGACCGGCGGCGAACTGCGAAGGCCCCAGCCGAGGGAACGACACCCACGCGCCGACCCCGCACGCCAGGCTGGTGAGCACGCCGACGAGGAGGCTGGCCGCGGCCAGGCGCGGGATGCGTCCGGCCGCGCGCGCGCCCGCCACGAACAGCGCCAGCAGCGCGGTGAACAGGCCCGCGCCAAACGCCGCCGCCGCGAGCCGATGCCACCACGCGCTGGCCCCGAGCCATCGCATGCCGGTGGCCTGACACTCGCCGCCAAAGCAGCGCTCCGCGCGAGTCAGATACACCACCGCCTCGGAGAACGACCACCAGGGGAGGATCTGCGTGGCGACCACGAGCGCGCACGCTGCGCCGAGTCCTCCGAGGACGATGGGCCAGCGAGTGTAGGTGAAGGTCATGAAGGCCGCGGATCTTGATGGCAGTCTGCGACGTTGGCAATAGCAAAAATCGACGCAGATGATTTGCGCCGCGCCGGGTTGACCCCGACGCACGGTCTCGCGAAGACTGAAGGCCTTGCGACGAACCCAGCTCCACACCGTGCTCTGTGCGCTCGCCCTGCTCGTCTCGGGCGGCGTCACGAGCGTGTCACCGGTGCGAGCAGACGCTCGCGCTCCAGGCAGCAGTGACCTCGCGCTCGAAGCCTCGCAGGCGGCGGCGGCTGGGTCGCTGAGCGAGAGCGACGCTGGCGCCAGCGAGGACGGCGACAACGAGATCGATCCCGGCGACACCAAGGCCGTGAGCGATCGTCCGCTCGGAACCACCGAGTCGGCCCAAGCAGCGCCTGCCCGGGCCAAGACCTCACGCCGTGGCGCCGCGATCACGAGGCGCGCCCCGGCAGCCGCCGTCGCCGCGCCGGTCCCGACGCGCACGGACCATGATCTGCGCCCGCTCGCCTCGTCGCCGGTGCCCGGCGTGGAGAGCTCAGGCTTTGGCTGGCGCGACGATCCCTTCAACAGCCGCCGCAAGTTTCACAAAGGCACGGACTTCCGCGCGCCGCGTGGGACCGCGGTGTATGCAGCGGGCGGCGGCGTGGTGCTGTTCGCCGGGCGCATGGGCGGCTACGGCAACGCGATCTTCATCGATCACGGCGATGGGGTCGTCACGCGCTACGGTCACCTCCGCGTGATCGGCGTGACCAAGGGCGCCACGGTCGCCAGCGGCAGCAAGGTCGGAGAGGTCGGCTCCACCGGCCGCGCCACCGGGCCGCACTTGCACTTCGAGGTCCGGCTCGACGGTCGGGCGGTGAACCCCAAGGTGGCGATGACCATCGCCAACCTGCAACGAACCGATCCGCTGGCCGCGCGCACCGCCGCCGTGGCGCTCGCGCCCGACGTTCAGGCCGCCTCGATCGATCCGCACCCTCGCCCAGGCAAGCGCGCCAAGTCCGCGCGCCCCGAGCGTCGTGGTCGCGGCAAGCGCAAGCAAGTCCTCTGGTAGCGACTTTTTTGGGGGGGGTTTGTTCCGGGTGGGGCCTGGTGTTCCGTTGCTCGTGGGTTGCCTGTCTCCCCGGGGGGCCTCGTGGGGGGGGGGGGGCGGGGGGGAGCCAGGCGCGAGCCCCGAGCCCGGCAGGCTTGACAGCTCACCTGGTGCCGCCCACCAGGTGCCGCCGCCGCGCCCTTCTCAGCGCTTCTTGCCGTCGGCGTCCCACTGATAGAAGCCCGTGCCGGACTTCTTGCCCAGGTGGCCAGCCGCCACCTTGTCGCGCAAGATCTGGGGCGGCGTGAAGCCTGCGCCCAGCGCGCCTTGCAGGTACTCGGCGATGCCGAGCCGGACGTCCAGCCCCACCAGATCGGTCAGCTCGAGCGGGCCCATCGGGTGGCCGTAGCCGAGCTTCATCGCGGTGTCGATGTCTGCCGGAGAGGCCACGCCTTGCTCCACCATGCGCATCGCCTCGAGGCCGATGACCAGGCCCAGCCGGCTGGAGGCAAAGCCCGGGCTGTCGGCCACCACGATGGGGCTCTTGCCCATGCGCTCGGCCAGCGCGACCGCCGCCGCCACCGCGTCCGGCGACGAGCGCTCGTGGCGGACGATCTCCACCAGCTTCATCACATGCACCGGGTTGAAGAAGTGCATGCCGACCACGCGCGAAGGATCGCCCACCGCCGCGGCGATCTGCGCCACCGGCAACGACGAGGTGTTGGTACACAGGAGCGCGTGTCCTGGCGCCGCCGCGTCGATGGCGTGAAACAGCTCGCGCTTGAGCTCCATGCGCTCGGGCACCGCCTCGATCACGCAGTCGGCGTCTGCGCAGGCCGCGGCCACGTCGGTGACCGCGGTGAGGCGAGCCAGCGCCTCATCGCGCGCTTGCGCGCTGACCTTGCCCAGCTCCACGCCCTTGTCGAGGTTCTTTTGCACCCGGGCCACCCCGGCGGCAGCGGCGCCAGGCACCGCGTCGAACAAGCGGACGTTAGCGCCGGCCGCCGCGCTGACGTGAGCGATGCCGTGCCCCATGGTGCCGGCGCCGATCACGGCGATGGTGCGGATGGAGGCTGCGAGAGGATCTTGGCTGGCCATGGCCGCGCACCATATCACCGCGGATGCGCGCAGTCCGCGCCGCCTGCGGGTTGCGCCGCCTGGGGGGGTTTCGTACCGTCGCCACCTGGTGTTTGCCCCCGTCGATCCCGACAAGCTGCGCCTGGCGCTGGAGGCGATCTTCGGCTCGCGTCGGGTCTCCCTTCGCCTGCTGGACCGCCAGACCTACGCCCGCGACATGTGGCCACGCCTCTTGCTGGCGCGGCGGCAAGGCGAGGCCCCCGCGCACGTGCCAAACGCCGTGGTGTGGCCAGAGCACGTCCGCGAGGTGGCGGCGGTGGTGAAGCTCGCCCGCGAGCTGCGCGTGCCGGTCATCCCCTACGGTGGCGGCTCCGGCGTGTGCGGCGGCGTGATCCCGCTCTTTGGCGGCATCACGATCGACCTCAAGCGCATGCGCGAGCTGCGCTCGGTGTCCGGCGAAGATCTCATCTGCGATGTGGACGCCGGGATGAACGGCGAGCGCTTCGAGCGCGAGCTGGCGCATCGAGGCTACACGTTTGGCCACTTCCCCTCTTCGATCTATTGCTCCACGGTCGGCGGCTGGCTCGCCACCCGCGCCGCGGGCCAGCTCTCCACCAAGTACGGCAAGGTGGAGGACCGGGCGGCCGGGCTCACGGTGGTCACCGGCAAGGGCGAGATCATCGAGACCGATGGCCCCAACCGCGCGCTGCGCGGCCCCAACTGGACGCAGCTCTTGGTGGGCAGCGAGGGCACGCTGGGGATCATCACCTCGGCGCGCCTGCGCGTCGCGCCCGCGCCGCAGCTCCGCGTGTACCGCGGCTTCGAGCTGCCAGACGTGGCGACGGGCATCATCGCGCTGCGTCGCGTGTTGCAGCGGGGGCTGCGCCCGGCCGTGCTGCGCCTGTACGACGAGCTGGACACGTTCCTGGCGAGCATGGGTCACAAGAGCGACAAGGAGAGCGATGAGGACACCGCGCGCTACGCCGGCGCGAGCGCGGCCACTGGCGACTTCGCCAGCGCGCCGCTGCCGCCGGTAGATGGGGGCGCGCTGCCGTCGTGGCCCGTGCCCGAGCCCAGCGAGCGCGGCGGCTGGATGTCTCGCCTGGTCACCCTGGCGCGCGATGAAGGGGCGCGCAAGCGGCTGATGAAGTCCGCCAGCCGCGCGGCCCAGAACGCAGCGCTGTCGCGCGGGTCCATGGCCAACCGGCTCTTTGGCGCCGCCGCCACCACCGCCCACCGCGGCTGCCGGCTCATCGTCGGGCTCGAGGGATCGCGCATCCGCACCGAGGTCGAGGCCCAGCTCACCTTCGCGGAGCTGGAGGCCGCGGGCGCGAAGGACCGAGGCGAGGAGCCGGGCCTGGCCTGGCTGGCGCACCGCTACGCGGTGTCGTACCGCATGTCGCCGATCTTCCGCGACGGCGCGTTCGTCGACACCATGGAGGTCGCGTCGTCGTGGGATCGCTTGCTCGACCTGTATCACGCGGTGCGCGGCGCGCTGGCGCCGCACGCGGTGGTCATGGCGCACCTCTCACACGCCTACGCGGATGGCTGCTCGATCTACTTCACCTTCGCCGCGTCGGTCGAAGGGGCGCGCAACGCCGAGCGAGTGTATGACGCGATCTGGAAGGATGGGATGGAGGCCGCCACGCGGGTGGGCGGCACCATCAGCCACCACCACGGCGTGGGCCTGCTCAAGGCGCCGTACATGGCCGCCGAGCACCGCGAGGCCATGGCCATCTTCCGCGGCGCCAAGGCGGCGCTGGACCCCGACGGCATCTTGAACCCGGGCAAGATGGGCCTGGTCGCGTCCCGCAAGGAGGCGCCGTGAGCCCCTTCACCACCGCGGCGTTCGAGGCCGCGCTGGCGCGCGCGGTGGACGCCGAGCACGTGGCGGTCAAGGGCGGCGTCTTTCCGGCGTTTCACGTCGCGCCGGCCTCCGCCGCCGAGATCTGCGAGGTGGTGGTGGCCTGCCGTGAACATCGCGTCCCGCTGCACCCAGCCGGGGTGGGCGGCAGGCCCAGCTACGCGCCGGATGACCGGCCGCGCGTGGTGCTGGCCACCCGCCGGCTCGCTCAGGTGGTGCAGCTCGACGAGACCTCGCTCCTGGTGGAGGCGCAGGCGGGCCTCGGCGGGCTCGAGCTGGAGCGCATCCTGGCGCGGCGCGGCCTGTCGGTTGGCGACTATCCGCCGGTCGTCTTGTCCTCCACCCTGGGCGGCATCCTGGCCGTGCGGACCCCGGGCAAGAGCAGCGCGCGCCATGGCTTCTTCGAGGACGCGGTGGTGGCGGTGTCCGCGGTGCTGGCCAACGGCCGCCTGGTGCACACCCGGCTGGCGCCGCGCCGCGCCACCGGGCCGGATCTGGCGCGCGCGCTGTGCGGCAGCGAGGGCATCATCGGCATCATCACGTCGGCGGTGCTGCGCGTGCATCGCAAGCCCGAGGCGCGATTTCTCGGCGCGTACCTGCTGCCGTCCATCGACGCGGCGGTGTCCGCGGTGCTGCTGGCGCTGCGCGAAGAGGTCATGCCCTCGGGCCTGCGCATCTACGACAGCGAGGAGGCCGGCGCGCACTTCGAGGGGCTCGTGCTTCCGGAAGGCCAGGCCCTGCTGGTCGCAGGCACCGCTGGCCCCACCGACCTGGCGGCGTGCGATCGAGATCTGCTCGGCAGCGCCGTGGTCGCCGAGGGTGGAGGCGAGACCGACCTGGGCCTCGCCGAGCTCTGGTGGCGCCGCCTGCACGCGGGCGAGCCCACCCCTGCGCCCGCCCCCGCCCTGCAGGTCATGGCCAGACCGTCGCGGCTGCGCGCCGTCTACGCCGCGGTCAAGGCCGCCGCCGCCATCGCGGGCGCCGCCGCCCGCGCCCACATCTCCCGCTTCGACGTCGACGGCGCGGTCGTCTTCTTCACCTTCTGCCGCGACGGCCACGTGCTCCTCGCCGCCGACGCTGGCGCCCTCGTCGCCTCCTGCGCCGCGGCCGCTGACACCGCCGGCGGCTGGCTCCTGGGTGCCCGCGCCACCAAGCTCGACTCCTACCTGCTCGCCCTCAAGCGCGCCGTCGACCCCGACGGCATCATGAACCCGGGCGTCCTGGGTTAGCGCTTGCGCGCGCCGGTCGGCAGGCGCGCCCTCGCGAGACGCTTCCGCGGAGGGCTCCGCGCGCTCGACCTCCACTTGCTGGCAAGCTGCGGAGGTGTCCTGGGAGCTACCGCGCGTGGCTCACGAGCGACTCGAGCTGCGCTTGGGTCGCTGCGATCCATCGATCAGCGCTCACGTCGTAGAGGTAGATCTCGACCGCTCGGTTGACGAGCGCGCACGGATTTGGCGCCCCTTCCTCCGGGCTCTCGGGCGTGTTGTCGTCCTTGCATTCTCTCAGATCTCGTGGCGTGTACTGCACCAGGTCACGTCGGCCATCGTGGTCCACGTCGCGCAGCTCGAGGAGCGGCTCGAACGCGAAGCCGTCCACGCCGTTCATCACTTCCCAGCTCTCGACCTCGATGGACAAGCTCTGTTCGGGTGAGAGGTCGGAAGGAAACAGGTAGTATGACCATGCGTAGTCGTGGCTGTACATGCCGCGACTGTCAGAGGGAGGCTCGTTGGCGCTGACCACGTTCAGCTCGAGCTCGAGCTTGCCATCGCCATCGAGGTCCGCGACCTGGAGGGTCTCCGATTTGATGGTGCAGAGCTCGCGCTCCAGCGGGCTGGTCTGCAGGGTCAGCGAGCCGCCTTGTTCGACCGGCGTCGCTGGGCCCGGCGCGGCGAAGTGCGCCCACACCACGCCGCTGCGCACGCAGCCGCGAACCCTGTCCCGAGAGAGGCAGGACTTGCGGCCTTCGATCCTGCTCGCGAACTCACGGACGCACTCTTCGTACAAGCTGGTCTCGTACATCGCGATCACCTCCGCGCTGCCGTCCTCCTGCGGCAGATACTGGATGGACCGCAGGGCGATGGGGGCCTTCGAGAGCGCGCGCAGCCGGAAGCGAATCCGCCGGTTCATCTTGTCCGGGAGCGCCTCTGTCTGGAGCTGAGGCGTCGCCACCGGGATCGGCGCATCCGCCTGCGCCAGCGCGGCGCGGATCGCGGCGAGGTGGGCCTCCTCGTCCACCTCTCCTCGATCCCTCTCCTCACGCGCTGCTCGCTCCTTCGCCTCGGCGGCGAAGGCAGCGACGCCGGCGGCAGCGGCGGCCTCGGCGGCAGCGGCGGCAGCGGCGGCGGCGGCTGGTTTGGCCGCGGGCGCCGCGACCGCGACGGCTTCCTTCGTCGCGCGGACGGCTTCGTCCGTGCGCGCTGGCGCAGCCGTTCGTGGAGACGGGCCAACCGCGGTCGCCCGAGGTGCCGGCGCCTCCGAGCTGCAGGCCATGAGCATGATGGTGAACCACAGGTGCCGAGCGGTCATGTTCCTCCTTTGGCTGCGGCCCGGAGCCGCAGCCTCCATCCCGCGCGTAGCGTACCAGGTCGCCTCGGCGCCGCGGAGAAATCAGGGCCTCCAGCGTTTCTCCGCTTCGCGTGTCTTAATCCGTCTTGGTCCGTCTTAGTCCCGTCCCGCGCCACCGTCCACAGCACCGGAGCTTCCGCGGAGACGCGCTGCGACTTGGATCACGCCAACGTTTCCGCGGAGGTCTCCGCGACCCGCGTGACCCGTGCCTGCACCACCGTGCTCGACCCAACCACCGTGCCAGGCCCAACCACCGTGCTTGACCCAACCACCGTGCTTGACCCAACCACCGTGCTGGGCCTACCCACCTCCCACGCGCTCACCCTTGTCGCTACCTGGCGATCCGTTCCGGGTTCTGGGTTCTGGTACAAAAATAAAAAACTCAGGGTTCTGAAAACAGCAGGGGCTGTGCGGCGGTGTGGAGAGGCGCGCCGTCCCCTCAAGCACGCCTGCTGCACCTGGCCTCCTGCGCCTCTCCAAGGGCTGTGGTCAACCGCGCCGCTTACGCGCATCGCTCCTGCCCAAATGCGACGAGCGCGGTTGTCCACAGCCCGGCACCGTCCACAGCCCCGAGGCTTCCGCGGAAACGCGCTGCGACTTGGATCACATCAAGTTTCCGCGGAGGTTTCCGCGATCTCTGCTCGCTCGTGTCCGCCTACCGGACACATTCGCCAACTAAAGATCCTCCATGGAATATATATATATCAACATTCCTCTTGACACTCTCCGCGCCAACGCGCCCTCCACGCTGCCAACCCGCCGCATTCTCCTCACCTGCGACCCCAACGCGCGCTACATGCCCCATCAACCCGCGCACCCCACGAAAATTCGCGCCACCCGCGCTTCCGCGGCACCTGGGGCACGCCAGACTCGAAATCCGGCGCCGAAAATCGCCATGCTACAAAACCTCATGCGCGAGCCTCTCTCCGTCGAGGAAGTTCAAGCTCTGGGCGAGCACATCGCCGAGCAAGCGGTCCACCTGGACGCCGCCATGCATCGCCTGCTCGCCGACCTGCGGACCTTTGACGCGGCCGGCGGCTGGTACCGCCAGGGCTTTGGCACCTGCGCGCACTGGCTGAGCTGGCGCGTGGGCTGGGACCTTGGCACCGCGCGCGAGCACTTGCGCGTGGCTAGAGCGCTGCATACCTTGCCTCTCGTATCAGAGGCATTGTCCGCGGGGAAGATCTCGTATTCCAAGACTCGTGCCATCACGCGCGTGGCCACCGCCGCCACCGAAGCGGTGCTGTTGGGCTACGCGCAGCACTGCACCGCCAGCCAGCTCGAGACCGTGTGCCGCAAAGTGGGCGTGCTCGGCGCCGACGCCGCGAGCAAGGCCGCGCGCCCGCACGACAGCGAGCGCTACGTGGCGCACACCACGACGGCATCGGGCATGGTGTGCGTCAAGGCGTGCCTGCGCCCCGACGAGGCCGCGCTGCTGCTTCAAGTGTTGCAGCAAGCCGCGGTGGACTGCACGCGCGAGCCGGCGGAGGCTTCCGCGGAAACGTCGGCGGCTTCCGCGGAGACGTCCGCACCTGCCGAGCGAGCGACGGGCGCCTCCGCGGAGGTTGCTGACGTTTCCGCGGAAGCGCCAGCACCTGCCGAGCGATCGGCTGACGTTTCCGCGGAAGCGCAGCGCTCTTCCACCACGACCACCGCGCGCCGCCCGTACAACCGCGCCGATGGCCTGATGGCCCTGGTCCACACCTACGCGCGCGGCAGCAGCGCCGAGCGTTCGCCCGTCGAGCTGATCGTCACCGTGCCCGTGGCGCTGCTGCAGCAAACCGCCGCGACTACCGACTCAGCCACCAACACCGCCGACTCCGCCGCCGATATCTCCGCAACCACCGCTCTCGCCACAGCCACTTTCACCGACCGCGATGCCTCGCTGCCAGTCGCCCTCACCGTCGAGACCAACCTTGCGCTCTCTCCGCAAGCCACTCGCCGCCTGTCCTGCGACTGCGGCCTGGTCGTCGCCACCGTCACCGCAGCTACCGCCACCGACGCCACCCCACTCTCCGTCGGCCGCAAGACCCGCACCATCCCCGCCGCCCTCAAGCGCGCACTCTTGCTACGCGATCGCACCTGCCGCTTCCCCGGCTGCGATCACCGCCTCTTCCTCGAGGGCCACCACCTGCAGCACTGGGCCGATGGCGGCGAGACCAGCCTGCCCAACCTAGCGCTGCTCTGCTCGCTCCATCACTCGTATGTCCACGAGCGCGGCTACCGCATCACGCAATCTCCCACTGGCGCGCTCGCCTTCGAAGATCCGCACGGCCGCGCCGTCGTCCCGCTACCGCCGCACCCGGCGCCGCCGCTGCTCGGCTGGCCTGCGATCCGTGCCGCCAACGCCGCCAACGCCGCGCTGCCGCTGACCTCGACCACCGGCCAATGCCGCTGGCGCGGCGAGCGCGTCGATAGCTGGGACGCCGCCGCCACCATCACGCGCATCCAGCGCCGCGCCGACGCTGCCGCGGCCCCAGCAGCCCCCGCACCTTCCGCCCCTCCTCATCTTCGCCCGCATCCCCCCGCACATCAGCACCACCCTCGCCACCCTCACCGCTCCCATCTCTCGCCGATCCCCCGCTCGACCCCGATGGCCACCCCCTGCGCGGCCTGTGGGACGACCTCGACCGTCACAGCGCCATCGAGCGCTGGGTCCTCGCCGAGATGGAAGCGACCGGCGTCGACCCGCTCTCCATCGGCCGCCCCTTGCCGGACCACCTGCAGCACCCGTCACAGCGTCCGTCCCAGCGCCCATCGCAGCGTCGGTCGTGACGTCCGTCGAACCATCCGCCCACGTCGCGCAGCAGGTGGTTAGCGCCGCTTGGCGCCTCACGCCATCAGCTATCACGTTCGCCCCGCGGAGAGCGCGCACCGCCACGTGGCTGCTCCATGCTGCTCCATGCTAGGCTGAAGGCGCGGCGAGGGAGCCGCATGGAGGGCGTAGATGACGCGCATGTGCAAGACACACATGGTGGTGATGGCCTGCGCTGTGCTGGTGCCAGCGTGCAAGGGCAAGGGTCCCAGCGAGGGCAAGACCGCGGTGACAGACGAGAGAGGGCGCAGCGCCGCCGCCTCCCCCGCGGCTACCGAGCGGTCGGCGGTCCCTCGCGGTGAGGCAGCCAGGCAGGCGCAGAAGCCAGCCAGCCCGGCCACGCAGCCCCCGGCCGGCGCAACAGCCGGAGCAACGGCCGGCGCAACGGCCGGAGCAACAGCCGCCGCGACAGCCGTGAGCGAGGCAGGCGCCGGCGCAGCGTCGGGCGCCGCCGCAAAGGACGCCGCGCCGCAAGCACCCGCGCCGGATCCGCTCGCGAAGCAGTTTCCACGCCGGCACACCAGCGGCAACGGCGAAGCCGTGACGGACAAGATGCAGCGACGGATCCGCTACCAGCTCCGCGACGTCGCGAGCGCGCCCATCGCCCTGCGAGACTTCATCGGGGTCCCTCGGTCTGACGGCGGCAAAGACGTCTACGCGATCTACGAGTACAGCGTGTACGAGGACTGCGTGAAGAGCGCCGCGTCGCGCCAGGACGGCCGCAGCGCCTGTCTGGAGGAGCCGGTCTCGGTCGTCACAGGGACAAACCCTCACCATGACGAGGAGGACAGCAACAGTGACCGCTATCTGTACAAGCAGATCCGCCCTGGCCGTGAGTGCCGCAAGTACGGCGCGGTGTACGCGACGTTCTCGCCTGCGCCGGCCGACAAGGTGCTGGGGGAAGAAGGAGCGCTCCGGGTCCTGTCGCTGCCGCTGCCGGAGATCGACTGCGAGCTTCAGACCCTGGCCCAGTTCTTCGTGGACGACGTGGACGGAGATCGAGAGCAGGAGCTGTACCTGGACGTGACCTCGGCGCGGCCCTCGGTGAGGAACGTACGCGGGCGCTTCACCGACGACATCGACGTGGAGGATGTGATGCGCCGGCGAAACGTCCTCATCGTCGGACCCGCTGGCGAGGGGCTGGAGCTGCAGGGCCACATCCCGGATGCGGAGGTGCGGATGCGCGACCTCGACCGAGATGGGCACGCTGACCTGGTGGCCATCGGCAGGTGCATCGTAGATCTGGCGGAGGGCACAGAGGACTTCACGATGTGGGGAGTGGAGGAGTACTGCGTGCCAGAGATGCGGGAGCGGATCTGGTACCTCTACGATGGCGAGCTCGACGGCTGGGTCCTCCACGGCGAGCCCCCGCTCAAGCGCCCGTGGGAGGAGACGCCATGAGGCGCGCTGCGATGCTCGCGGCGCTCACGGTCACCTGGGCTTGCGACGCAGGGAAGCAGGCGGCGGCGCCGCCGAAGGTCGCGGACGTGCCGAAGACGGCGCCGGCTTCGCCGAAAAGCGCGTCGCCTGCGGCGGGCGTCGCGCTGGCGCCGCCAGCCGCGGGTTCCAGCGTAGCCGCGGCTCCCGGGGCCGGCGCAGCGGAGAGTCCGGCCGGCGCGGCCCGCGCCCCCGGAGCCGCGAATGCATCGCCGTCCGCATCGCCGTCCGCCCCTCCGGGCTCACCGGCGAGTCCCAAGGTCCCCTTCTACGGAGGCGCAGGGACCGGTCGAGACATCGAGCAGATGTTTCCGGACCGGATCGAGGCGCTCACGCAGCGCGAGCCGCTGTCGGAGGAGCGGAAGCTCGCCCTGGTGAACGAGGTCCGTCGCAGGCGCGACGCGCCGGTGACCTTGCGGCACATCCTCGCCACCCCGGACCAGGCGGGGCAGCAGGAGGTCTACGCGCTGTACGAGTCCCCGCTGTACGAAGGCTGCACCGGCGCGGCGCCCCCGGCGAGCTGCCCGACGCCGGAGGAGGTGGCGCTCAACCCCGCGTGCCGCGCCCATGGCATTGTCCACGCGCGCTTCCCAGGCGCCGCGCAGCCTGGCGGCCAAGGGCCCAGCGTCCAGCTGATGCCGCTGGCTGAGGCCGGATGCGACCTGCGGCTCCGCCACTGGTTCGTGGCGAAGCTCGACGTCGATGACCAGCTCGATGCGTATCTGGAGGTGGTGTCCTCGCGGGTGGCGAGCAAGAAGCCCGGGCCCAAGCGCCCCCAGGTCACCACCGAGCACCGCCAGCTCCTGTACCTGTGGAGCGGCGGGTCCCCCGACGACGGCGACGGCGACGACGACGGCGACGATGACGCCAACGTCGACGTCGAGCCCTCGTTCTTCCTCGACCTCGCGACCTGGTCCGTGGAGCGATGGCGCGAGCGTGAGCCGCCGGTGCGCGAGTCGATCGTGCTGTTCAGGGATCTGGCCAGGCCGGCGGGCGTTCGCGCGCTCGACTTCATCCAGCTCCTGCCGTGCCTCGATCCGTGGTCCGACGAGGCCTGCGATCCTGACCTGCGGCAGCGCGAAGTGAAGCCGTGGGGCGAGGGCAGCGCCACAAGGCCATGAGGACGTGATGAGCAGGTCCCGAGCGCCCTCACGCTGGGCGGGCCTTGGCCTCGGCATGATCGCGTTCGCCGTGCTGCGCTGGGGCCTGGTGCAGGCGAGGCCAGCGGGTCAGCCAGCCCCGGCAGGCCCCCCTGCGGCGAGCCCTCCGGCACCTGGCATGGCGGCAGCTTCGGATGCGCGCCTGCGCCTCCTCGACCTGTTCCCCAGCGCCGGTGGGCCGGTCTCGCACGGCCCCGCGCCCCGCGGGCTCAGCGGCGTGGGCGTCGAGGACTGCGCGCCATGTCACGCCGAGATCGCCGCCGAGTGGGCAAGCTCAGCCCACGCTCGCTCGTGGACCGACGTCATCTTCCAGGCTGAGTACAAGCTCACGCCGGAGCCGTTCTGCCGTCGCTGCCATGCGCCGCTGGTGCAGGAGCCTGCGGGCGAAGACTCCGCCAGCCGTGTGCTCGCAGCCACCCTCGCCGGGCGCGGCATCGACTGCGCGGTATGCCACGTGCGAGGCGGCCGGGTGCTCGGCGTGCGTGGCCGCGGCGACTCCGACCACGCCGCCGCGAGCGATGCTCGGCTCGCCACCAGCGCGTTCTGCGGATCCTGCCACCAGTTCAATTTTCCGGCCCCGGAGCCCGGCCGCCGACCGCGGTATCACCCGGGGCGACCGCTGCAGAACACGCTGCGTGAGTGGGAGCAGAGCCGCCACTCCGGCAAGCCCTGCCAGGCCTGCCACATGCCGCAGATCGCAGGCGAGCGCAGCTCGGCAGATCGTCCGCGCGCGCACCGCGACCACGCATTTCGGACCTTCGAGGATCGAGCGTTCATGGCGAGCGCGGTGATCGTGAAGGCGAGCGCTCGGCGGCGCGGCGACAAGGTCGAGGTGACGGTGACGGTGACGCCGGGCGCCATCGGGCACGCCTTCCCGACCGGCGACATGTTTCGCGAGGCGGTGCTCACCATCCGGCTCGGCGACCAGCAGCACACCGAGCTGCTGCGCCGCGACTTCGCCCTCACCATCACCGACGACGCGCGCGGCCACCTGCTCGGCGAGGTTGAGGACACCCGGGTGCCGGCGCGGGCCGCTCGGCCATGGCGTCGGCGCGTGGTCTTCGCCGCCCCGGCCGGAGCCGCTCCCCAACCCACCGCGGTCGACTGGTCCCTCGAGCTGCATCGCCTGCCGCTCGATGACGCGCGCGAGCGTGGGTTGCCCGAGTCGCTCGTCCGTGTCCCGGTTAGCTCCGGCACCGCGCGACTTCCCGGGCGGTGAGCCAGCGGCCGGTGGCCACGGCGGGCTGCAGTGGGCTGCAAGCCGCGCGCGCCACCGCGCGCGCGCACCGCCGCGGCCGACGCACGCTGCCGCAGCCGACGCACGCCGTCCCGACGCTAGCCGTTGGGCAAGGTCAGGCTCTCCCCATTGCTGCCGCTGGCGACCCGGCTCTTGACCCGGTCCATCAGCCCGGCGAGCGGCGAGCCGGCGAACACCTTGTCGATGACGTCGGTCAAGGTCTTGCCGCCGACGAAGGCCTGCACGCTCATGGCCTCGGCCACCTTGGCCAGCACCTCCTGGTTGGACAGCGCCAGCAGCGCCTCGCTGAAGCCGGACTGCGCGGCGCCAAAGCGCTGCACCGCGGCCTCGACCTCGGCCTTCATCGCCTCCAGCACCAGCTTCTGCTGCGCGGTCGCGAACTCGGTCTGCAGCTCGCTGGCGCTGCGCTGACGGGCGAGCTCCGCGGCGTGGTCGGTGTCGGTGACGGCGTTGCGCGCCGCCGCGGTCGCCTTCTGCGCCTCGGCGTGCTCCAGCTCGGACTGCGCGCTGGCGAGGGCCACCCGCAGCCGGTCGGAGGTGGCCGCCACCTCCAGCTCGGCCAGGCGGCGCGCGGTCTCGGCCCGCGCCTCCGCCTCGCCGCGGGCGATGGCCTCGCGCTTCTCCGTCATGTCCAGGCTGCGCCGCGCGCGCAGGAGCGCGACGTTGGCCGCCACCGCCTCGTGCTGCGCCTCGCCCAGCAGCTCGGAGATCTGCTCGTGGTCGATCTGCACCTCGAGGATCTCGATGTCGGTGATGCGCATGCCGTTCTCGGCGAACTTCATGCCCGAGCGCGGCACCTTGTCGGCGCCGTCGCCGGCCTTGCTGGCCCCGGCGGCCCCACCGTCCGGCTCGCTGGCCTTGCCCAGGATGGTGTCGCGGATGATCTCCACCGACTGCGCGTAGAAGTACTCGATGTTGTGCTTCTTGACCGCGCCCTTGAGCACGGAGCGCACGTGGTCGCAGAGGAACTTGACGTAGTTCTCCACCTCGAACCAGCGCAGAGGCTCGCCCTCGAAGCTCACCCGCATGGAGTAGCCGAGCGTCACCGCCACGTGATCCGCGGTCTCGACGATGCAGCGATCGCTCACCTTGTTGTTGAGCACGCGCAGGAACACGGTCTCCACCAGCCGGTCCGAGGTCTTGGGCGTGCCGGTGGAGAGCTGCACCACCTCCAGCGTCTCGTCGTATTCGAGCAGGAGGTTCTTGGGCCCCTGCTCCACCCGGCGGTGGCCCTGCTTGTCCACCACCAGCACCGCGTAGCCAACCCACACCGACATCGAGGGCACACCCTCGTACTTGGTGTTGAAGATGAGCGTGCGCGGCCGGGTATACGAGTTGCTGCGGTCCAGCGCCTGTCCGGCCGCCGCTGCCTCTGCGGCGCCGGGGCCCATCGCCACCTGCTGGGCCACCGCGGCGCGCTGGCCCTTCTGCTTCTGCACCTCGCCCTCGGACACCGCGCCGATGCGACCGCCGCCGTCGTCGAGCTGGCGCAGCGAGCGGTTGTACGCCAGCGCGTCGACGTTCCCCGGGTACCAGGTCATGCACTCGCGGTCGCCGAGCACCCGGCGCACGATCACCTCATCCACCGGGTTGGGCAGCAGCATGGCCGGCCCATGCACCATGCGGATGGCGCCGGTCTTGCGGTTCATCACGTACCGCCCCTCGCCGGCTGGCACCGCCACCGCGAAGTGCTTCTCGCGCCCGTCGTAGCGCACCAGCGAGTGCTCCTCGCGCGGGAAGTAGATCGCGGTCTCCTTGCCGGTGATGAACAGCTCATCCCCTTCCTTGTAGTCGCGGCCGTGCTCCGCGTACGGCGCGATCACCTTGACGTGCAGGCCCTGGATCTCGTTGAGCTCGACCGCGCGGAACTTGCGCGCGCCGTCCTTGGTGAGGAACGCCTCGGTGGGCTCGGGGAACACCACCTGCGGCCCGCGCTCGTAGCGCTTCTTGCCGTTCTGATCGACGAGGATGCAGTACTCCAGCCGCTCGAGGGTGAGCGCGTCGCGCACCCAGTTGCCGGCCTCGTCCGGCACCACGCCCACGCCGGTCGGCGGGATGTAGAACGAGACCTCGGTGCCCTTGATGATGAGCAGCTTGCCCACCGTCAGGTCAGCCGGCGCGCGCGCTGGCGCAGGCGCCGAGGCAGCAGCGTCGCCCTCCGACGCCGCCGGCTTGATGATCGCCTTGCCCCAGTTCTTGCGGGCCTCGTCCTCGTTGTAGATGCGGACCAGGAGGTACTGGTTGGAGCGCAGGTGGTGGCCTTGCACCAGCTTGACCATCTGCCCCGGCCACAGCGCGAACGCGCACGGCCCGGTGATGTTGATCTTGCGCCCCACCTCCAGATCCGGCGACGGATAGACGCCGCCTGGGTTTGGATGGTCATCCTTGATCGAGGGGTTCTTGAGGATGAGGTAGTAGCCCTCGGGGGCGATCGCGATCTGCTGCACCGCTTGCTCGAGGGAGCATGGCTCAAAGATCTTGCGCCCTGGCTGAAACACCACCGGCCGCTCCTGCGCGGTCGGGTTTATCACCGTGGGGCCGGTATACGTCTTCACGATCCCCTTGGTGACGTCCTGCATGTACGCATACTCGCTAGGCGCGAGCACAAGATCCCGTTTGTTGTTTCGATCATCCATCGCCCGCTGGGTATAGCAGCCCGGGACGGCCGCTGCCGGACGAAGTCCCCGGCCGACCGTGCCGACCGTGCCGACCGTGCCGACCGGCGCGGCCCACAGGACCCGGCCCGCCTCAGACAATGACGCAAGCGGACAAGGCGACCGACACACTTCTTTGCAAGCTGCCCCCAGCGGCGCTGTGGCTGGCTGGTGATTCGCAGTAGGATCGACGCAGATGACGTACCGAGTGCTTCAATGGTTTCTCGGCCTCATCACCAGAGTCTTTTTCCGGCAGGTCGAGGTGGTCGGGCTGGAGCATGTGCCGGTGACTGGCCCGGTGATCTTTGCAGGCAACCACCCCAACTCTTTGATCGATCCAGTCCTCATCATCACCACGTGTGGGCGAAAGGTTCATTTCGCAGCCAAGGACACCCTGTTCTCCAGCCGACTCTTGCGCATGGTGCTGCGCGGGGTCGGGGCGGTGCCGGTGGCGCGCCGGGACGATCATGGCAGCGGCAAGGTCGACAACGACGCCGCGTTCACCGCGATGTTCCAGGTGCTCGGTGGCGGCGGCGCCATCGGGATCTTCCCCGAGGGGCTGTCCCACGACCGCTCGGAGCTGGCCAAGCTCAAGACCGGCGCCGCGAGGCTGGCGCTGGGCGGCGCCGCGCACTGCAAGGGCCCCGTGTCCATCGTCCCTTGCGGGCTGACCTTCATCCACCCCAAGCGCTTCCGCAGCCGCGTCATGGTGCAGTACGCCGAGCCGATCGTGATAGACGGCGCCGACGAGGCGGCGCTGGAGGCCTCGCTGCTGGCGGCGGCCGGAGGCGCGAAGCTCCCGGCAGCGCCCAAGCCCGACGCGGCGCCCGAGCCCGCGGCGAGCGCCGCCGCCGGCTCGGCGCTGGACTCGCCGGAGCGCGTGCGCGCGTTGACCAGCTCGCTGGATCTGGCCCTGCGCCGCCTCACCATCAACGCGCCAGACTGGGACACCGTGCGCGCGCTCGACGTGGTGCGTCGCCTGTATCAGCCGCAGGAGATCAGCATCGAGGAGCGGGTGGAGCTGGCCCGGCGCTTCAACACCGCCTACCCAAAGGTGGCCGACGATCCGAGGGTCGTCAGCACCATGACCAAGGTTCGCGCGTACCAGCAGGAGCTGGACGAACTGGGCATCACCGACCGCGAGCTGGCAAGAGATCTCTCCAAGCTGGAGATCGGCGTGCGGCTGGCGCGGCACGTCAGCCTGGTGGCATTCTGGCTGCCGATGACCGCGCCCGGAGCGCCGCTCCACCTGCCGACCGTGCTGTTCGCGCGCATCGCCGGCAAGCGCTTGACGCCGCGCAAGGACGTGGTCGCCACCACCAAGCTGCTCATCGGGCTCTTGCTAGCGATGGCGTCGTACGTCGTGGCGGTCCTGGTGATCGGCTGGCGCGTGGGCTGGCAGTGGGCACTCCTGGCCGCCGCCGTGCTGCCGCTCTCTGGCTGGGCCACGCTGCGCGTGCTGGACCGCTTCCGCCTGGTGCGGCGCGCGCTGGGCACGCTGCTGCGGCGGCTGCGCTTCCGCAAGGAGGTCGTTCGACTGCGCGCCCAGCGCGCCCAGCTCGTCGCCGAGGTGATCGGCGTGGTCAACCAGGTGCGGCCAGCGGACCTGGCGCTGCTATTTCCCCCCGAGCATCCGCGGCGCGTGGCCGAGGCGGTGGCCGCAGGGACGGCCCAGCGGACGGGCGAGGCGAGCGAGGCGGGCGTCGCGGGCGAGACGAGCGAGGCGGGCGTCGCGAACGCTGCGCCAGCATCAGACAGGAACCAGGATGACCTCTCGCCATGATCCGACCGGAGTAGGGGACGGGCCGCGCCCGCTGGTGGTGCTCTTGCACGGGCTGGCGCGGCGGCACACCTCCATGGCCAAGCTGGCGGCGCACCTGCGCCACGCGGGCTGGGAGACCTGGGCCAAGAGCTATCCCTCGCGCAGCCAGCCGATCGAAGAGCTGGCGGCGCAGGTCACCGAGTGGCTCTTGGCCGCCGCTGGCGACCGCCCGCTCTACGCGGTGACCCACTCGATGGGCGGCATCATCGTTCGCCACCTGCGCGATCCGAGGCTGCGCTGGAAGCGCATCGTCATGCTGGCGCCGCCCAACCAGGGCAGCACGCTGGCCGCCGGCCTCATCGACAACCCGTTCTTTGGCTGGTTCTTTGGGCCCGCCGGCCGCGGCCTGGCCTCGTTGCCACCGGCCTGGCCGCTGCCGCCAGCGCCGTTCGCGGTGATCGCCGGGACCCGCCGCTTCGCGCTGCACAACCCCACGAGCTGGACCATCGGCCGGCGCTTCTCGCGCGACGAGGCCAACGACGGCACGGTGGCCGTGCGTGAGACCAAGCTCGAGGGCATGAGCGCCTTCGCCGAGGTCGACGCCACGCACACCTGGATCATGAACGACGCGCGCGTGCAGATGATGTCCGAGCGGTTCTTGCGCCTGGGCGTGCTGAGCTAACCAGTTCGAGCGAGATGGGCGGAGGTTTCGACGGACGTCACGACCGACGCTGCGATGGACGATGGGACGGTCGCTGCGACGGGTGCTGCAGGTGGTCCGGCAAGGGGCGGGGCGAGGGGCGCGGCGGGAAGGAGCCTGGGCAACAAGGGGCGCGGCAGCCAGCCCACCGGCCCTGCCCGATCGCGCAGGAGGTCACGTCGCTTGGCCGGGCTTACGCTTCTAGAGACCATGCGTAGCCAACGTCTGTCTGCCGAGCATCGCGCCGAGCTGGCCCGCCGCCTGGAGACCGCGCGCGAGCGGCTGTGGGCCGCTTCGCCGGGTGGCTCCGCCGCCACTGCGATGCGCGTGAGCTCAGCGGCGGTGATCGAGGCCCGCATGGCCGCCATGGGGTGTCCGCACTGCGGCGGCTCGTACCGCTTGCTGGAGCACACCCGGCCGCTGCCACAGCTCCGCAAGCTCGACGTGGAGTGCCGCCGCTGCAGCAGCGCGCGCGCGCTGTGGTTCGCGCTCGCCGACCGCGAGTCGAACTGACTATCGAGCGTAGCGCGAGGAGCGGCGACGAAGCGCAAGGCGTTCAGGCCGGCACCACCGTCAGCGCGCCGTCGGGCTGCAGCGCGTAGCTCGCCACCGGCAGGCCGCGCACGACCTGGTAGTGCGCGTGGCGACGCGCGCGGACGGCGCGCTGCGCGGCGGCGGCGGCGGCGTCTGCCAGGAGCCCCGCCAGCCGCATCAAGGCGTGGTCCAGGTTTGCCTTCTGCGACCGCGCCGCGGCGCTGCGCACCGACAGCCCCGAGGGCAAGTGCCGAACCCGCACCGCGGTCGCGACCTTGTTGACGTGCTGACCGCCGGGGCCCCCGGCCCGGCAAGCGGTGATCTCGAGCTCGTCGCGCGGCGGCGGCGTGAGCCTCGGCGGCCCGCCGCCACCAGGGTGGCGCGCCCCGGGGGCCAGGGCGCCATGCGCGTGCAGGCTCACCGCGGCGAACCAGCGCTTGCGCGCCGCCTTGCCGCGCTCGCCAAAGCGATGCACGAGCTCATGCGTGCCGAGCTGATCGGCGAGGCGCCCGGCGGCGTCGCCGCGCAGCGTGAGCGAGACCGAGCGCGGGCGAAGCGGCTCGCCGTGGCACGACACGTCCACCACCTCGAGGCCGCGCGAGACCGCCAGCGCCTCGAGGTGCGCGGCCAAGGCGGCGAGGAAGCGGCGAACCTCGACGGGGCCGACCCCGGAGCTGAGCTGCAAGACCTGGAGCGACGGCATGACGCTCACGCTCGCTTGACCGTGACCACCGGGGTCAACGCGGCCACCCGGGTGGCGAGCTTGGCCTGCTCCAGCGCCGAGATCACCGGCTCGATGGCCTTGTACGCGTCGGGGTGCTCCTCGTAGAGCAGCGCGGAGTCGTCGCAGATGGTGCGGCCGCCGAGCGCCGCGCGCGCCAGCTCCGCTCGACGATAGCGGTGCTTGAGCTTGGCGGTCGCCTCCGCGCGCGTCATCCGGCGACCGGCGCCGTGCGCCACCGAGCACAGCCCGTGCTCGGCGCCGGTGCCGCGCAGGATCCAGGAGGGCGCGCCGCGGCTGCCCAGCACGATGGTCGGTGCGCCCGCGTACGCCGGCGCGACGCCCTTGCGATGGACCCAGGCCGACGCGCCCTCCACCTGCTCCTCGCGCACGTCGTTGTGGACGATGTCAAAGCCGCCGCGCAGGGTGTGGTCGCGCAGCGCGCCCAGCGCCACCAGCAGGCGGTACGTGAGGATGAGCCGGTTGGCGCGCGCGAAGCGGCACGCCCCCGCCAGCTCGCCGAGGAAGCGCGGCAGCGGACGCGCGTCGTCGTCGGTCGGCCCGCCCGACCAGGCCAGGCCCAGCTCGGTGCCAAGCCCCCGCGAGCCTGAGTGGGCCAGCACCACCAGCGCGTTGCGAACCAGCCCCAGCGTCGCCGCGGTCTGGCTATCCGCGACCGAGGTCACGCGCGTGACCTCGGCGAAGTGGTTGCCGCCGCCGATCGTGCCGAGCGAGCGCTCGAAGCCCCGGTAGCGCGCGAGATCGCCGCTGACCGGGAGCTCGTCGACGGCGGGCTCCCGGCTGGCGAGCTTGCGCAGGCCCTCCGGCAGCCCCTCGACCTCGGCCAGGCCACGCGCGCCGTGATGCCACGCTGCCGCAAACAGCGCGGCCGGATCCGCGGCGGCCAGCAGGTCTTCATCGAAGGCGTCGTTGATCCGACGCTCCAGCCGATCTGCGTCCATGCGCTCGACGGTGGTGACCACCAGCCGCGCGCCGCAGCCGGCGTCGCCGCCGATCAGGTGCGGATGCACCACGCCGCGGGTGGCGACGGCCGCGCCGATGGGGTGGCCGCTGCCCGGATGCAGGTCGGGCATGCCCACGGCGCGCACGCAGCCCGCCAGCTTCAGCGTGGCGGCGAGCTGCGCGGTGGCGTCACTCTCCATCCACACGCCGGGCCCGGTGATGAGGCGAGCGGTCTGCGGCGCCGAGCAGGCGCTCGGGGACAACGAGGCATCGGCAGGCATCGGGGAGACCATCGGGGAGGGCATCGGGGAGGGCGTCGGGGAGGGCATTGAAAGATCCGTGGCAGCAGGGGAACGGGGAGCGTCGAGCCCCGCGGTGGGCGGAGGCAGAGAGACCGCGGCGTCGAAAGGGCGCGAGACGGGGGCTGTGGAAGGACTGGACGGGGACATGACGAGACCACCTCGGAGCGGAGACAGGACCTCGCCTTTGCCAGGAGCGTGCCAGCCCTGCCCTTTTTGAGATCTCGAGCACCTGCACCGCCGATGGTTCTCTATGGACCATTGAAATGGTCTACAATGAACCATCCATGGTCCGTGCTGAACCATCCCGGCGGTTGCTCCTGACCTGGTCCGATCGGGGGATCGATGGGCCCGCGCCGGCGCACCACGCGGCGAGACCCGCGGGCGATCGGGGGCCGGTCATGCGCCTGCTCGAGCACACCGAGCGGCGCCTCCGCTACCAGCGCGCCATCGTCTTGACCGTGCCCGCCGGGGTCCAGCGCGCGCAGGCGCTGGCCCAGGACATGCGCACGCACGTCCCAGAGGTGCAGGTGCGGGAGCTGCCGCTCGAGGACCCCTCCGACTACGCCGCGCTCTTCTCTGCGCTGTCCCCGCTCGTGGCCGAGCTGGGAGATGGCAGCCCGGCCGCGCCGGCGGCCACCCCGGAGATCGATCTCTTGCTCTCTGCTGGCACGCCGCAGGCGCAGACCTTGTGGGTCATCTTCGTGCAAGCGGAGCTCTTGCGCGCGCGCATGCTGCAGGTCATCCCGGCGGCGTTCGTGCCCAGGCCACATCCGCGCGCCGTCCGCGAGATCCGGCTCGACATCGACGGATTTCCGCGGATCCGCGCCCTGCGCGCCGAGGTGGCGCGCCTGCGCGCCGAGACGGGGGTGCGGCGCGCCGCGGTGATCGCGGACAGCGAGGCCATGCGCGCGCTGATGGCGCGCGTGACCCGGGTGGCGCCCAGCGAGCTCCCTGTGCTGATCTTTGGCGAGACCGGCGCGGGCAAGGAGCTGATCGCGCGGGCGCTTCATCAGGGCAGCTCCCGCGCCGCCGGCCCGTTCGTCGCCGAGAACTGCGGCGCGCTGGCCGAGAGCGTGCTGGCCAGCGAGCTGTTTGGCCACGAGGCCGCGGCCTTCACCGGCGCGCACAAGGCGCACCGCGGGCTATTCGAGCAGGCGCAGGGCGGGACCATCTTCCTCGACGAGGTTGGGGAGCTGGCGCCGCAGGTGCAGGCCATGCTGCTGCGCGTGCTGCAGGAGCGCAGCCTGCGCAGGGTCGGCGGCGAGCGCGCGATCTCGGTGGACGTGCGCGTGGTGGCGGCGACCCACCGCGACCTGGCCCAGATGGTGCGCGACGGCCGCTTCCGCGAGGACCTGTACTACCGCCTCAGCGGGGTGGCGCTGCACGTCCCACCGCTGCGCGAGCGCATCGCCGATCTGCCAGCGATGATCCGCGCCTTCCAGCTCGAGCCGCTCGGGCGAGCGCGGCGACCGCTGCCGGTGACCGCGGCGGCGATGCGCGCGCTCGCCGAGTACCCCTGGCCAGGCAACGTGCGCCAGCTTCGCAGCGAGGTGCTGCGCTGGTCGGTGTTCTGCGACGACCAGGTCGACCTCGCCGATCTGTCGCTCGAGCTACGCAGCGGCGCGCCAAGCGGCAGGCCGCCCGCAAGCGCCGGGCCGGGCGGCGCTGACGCTGGCGTGAACGCTGGCGTGAACGTTGGCCAGCCATCGCCTCGCGGCCCGCAGCGCGCCGCGCTCGGCGCCGCGGCGCCCCGGCCCATCCTGCCGCTGGCCGAGGCGGTGGAGCGGGCCGAGCGCGCCGCGATCGAGCACGCCTTCGCGGCGTGCGCCCACAACCTGTCGCGCACCGCCAGCGCGCTGGGCATCCAGCGCAACACGCTCAAGCGCAAGCTCCGGCAGTGGGGGCACCTGGAGGCGCCGCGCCCTGGCGCGCGCCGCCGCGGCCTCCGGGCGAGGGCGTCATGACCGAGCCCCACGTCGTCGTCCACGGCGCCGGGCTGGTGGGCGGGTTCCTCGGCGGCGCGCTGGCCCACGCCGGCGCCAAGGTCACGCTGCTGGGCCGGCCGCGCTTCCTCGCCCCGCTGACGCGCGGCTTGCGGCTGACCGATCTGGACCGCCTCGACGTCCAGGTGGCGCCCGAGCGCTTCACCGCGACCGCAGATCCAGCTTGCCTGGCGCAGGCAGATCTGGTGCTCGTGTGCGTCAAGGCCAGCGCCAACCCGGGCGTGATCGCCGAGCTGGCGCGGCACGCCAGGCCAGGCACCCAGGTGGTGAGCTTCCAGAACGGCGTACACAACGCGCAGCAGCTAGCCCAGGGCGCGCCGCGCTGCGACGTCGTCGCCGGGATGGTGCCCTTCAACATCACCCAACCAGCCCCCGGCCACTGGCACCGAGCGACCGAGGGGGCGCTCCACCTCTCCCCGCACCCGGCGGCCGCCGTGCTGCAGCCTCGCTGGGCGACGGCAAACCTGGAGCTGCGGCTTGCCCCGGACATGCGCGCCGTCCTCTGGGCCAAGGTCCTGCTCAACCTCAACAACCCCATCAACGCGCTCTCGGGCGTGCCGCTCGTCGCCGAGCTGGCCGATCGCGACTTCCGATGCGTGCTGGCGGCGTGCATGGCCGAGGGCCTGGCAGCGGTGCGCGCCGCGGGCATCGCGCCGGCGCAGCTCACTCGCGTACGCCCCGGCGCCATCCCTGCCCTGCTGCGCCTGCCAACCTGGCTCTACTCGCGGCTGGCGCGGCGGACGCTCAAGATCGACCCGCTGGCCCGCTCCTCGATGGCCGAAGATCTGGAGCGCGAGTGCGCGACCGAGATCGACGAGATAAACGGCGCGGTGGTGAAGCTCGGCAGCGCGCATGGCGTGAAGACGCCGGTCAACGCGCGCGTCATCGAACTCGTCCGCGCCGCCGAGCGCGGCGACCGCCGCCGCTACACCGGCCGCGAGCTGCGCGCCGCCATGCCGCGGTGACCGCGCGGGCTCATTCCCCTGGATCGTCGGCGCGGTCCTTGCGGTGCTCGGGCAGGAGCACGATGGGCGCGGAGGCCTCTCCCTCGACCGGCAGCACCGACGAGATCGCCACCACGGGCGCGCTCCCCATGCGCGAAAGCTCTGCCGGCGGCACATCTGCGGGCCCGGTCTCGCGCGGCCGCGGACGCCGCGCGTCCACCCACGACAGCCGGAGCCGGGTCACCCGGCCCGCGACCTCCCAGCTCCGCTGCACCAGCTCGCAGTGGTGGTGCGGCGCCCCGGACATGGCCAAAAGCGCCTCGCAGAAGCCCAGCGTCTGCCAGGACGCAGCGCACTCGGCGGCCGGGCACATGCCGTAGTCCACGATGATCTCGGCGCTGGTGTCGTTGAGCGAGAGCACCGCCAGCGCCTCGAAGTCAAAGAAGCTCGAGAGCAGCACGCGGAACCGCATCAGCGTCTCACGCGGCGACTTGGCCACCACCAGCTCCGGAAACTGCGCCGAGATCCCCACCATCTGCTGGCGGCCGAACGCGCGGATCGGCTCCGCGTTGGCCGGCTGGAGCGTGGTCCGAGCCCGGCGCGTCCTGGCCGCGTGGGTCTGCTGCGCGTCCTCGTCGGCCTGCGTCCACACCACGCCGGCGAACGTGTCTAGCAGCGCCAACCCGAGGCGCTCGAACGCGGCCATCGGGTACCAGGCGTCGAGCTGGATTCGCTCCGTGAGGTACACCCGATCTTCTGGAAAGAGCCGCGCGCTCGCCGTGGCCCGCTGGCGTTTGACGATACGAACGTAGTCCAAAAAGAGCACGCCGCGGACCATGCGTGGGGTGCTGTCTTTCGTGCGGATCGACACAGAGGAGGTCATGTTGCGGAGCTGGCCTAGATGCTCTTCATCGCGCGCCTCGCTGTCAAGCAAGGGATCGCCTGGACCCATCAAAGCGAGGGATCCGTTCCTGGAAGCCTGCGCTCGCGGCGGCTCGCTGTGCGCCGATGTCGGAGCCCTACCGCAGCCAGCGCCGTGCGCTCGCGTCGCCCAGCAGTGGCCCGCGCTTGCCGAACCGGGGTAGCGTGCCGCCATGCGTATCTTGAACCTCGCGTTGTTCGTGTTTCTGGCGGCGGCTTGTGGCAGCTCGTCGTCGTCCTCTCCAACCTCTGGATCGACCGCGGTGGATCCAGTGACCACCGCCGAACCTGCTGCGGCTCCCGGCACCCGACAGGTGACGGAGTGCAAGGAGTGCGCGGCCGGCGAGACCTGCGTCGAGATGGTGACGATGACCGGGCCCAAGCGCTCGTGTACCGTCACCCCCGCGGCGTGTACCAGCGGCGCGGCGAGCTGCGACTGCATGGCCGCGGCGTGCGCCGCGCCGTATGACACCTGCAACGTCAACGGCGCCGTGCTCACCTGTAGCTGCCCGACCTGCTAGGTAGAGCTGACGCGATGAGTGGCTCGGCGCCCCCGCGATCCGCGCGCTGGCCGGTGCTTGGCTGGCTCGATCGCTGGCTGTACCGGCGCCCCTTCGAGGGCCAAAGCGGCCTGCGCTACCTGCGCAACGCGCGCCCGGCGTTCGAGTCCTTCGACGACCGCGTGCTCGACCTCATCGCCGAGCCGCTGGGCCGGGCGACGTGCATGCTGGAGCTGGGCGCTGGTGGCGGCGCGTTCGCCTGCGCCGCCGCCGCGCGCTTTCCGCGCTTGCGCGTGCTGGCGGTGGAGCCGAGCGACGTGCTGGCGCGCCGCGCGCGCGCCGCTGCCGCCGCGCGACCCTCGATCCGCGTGCTCCGCGCCCGGGCCGAGGCGTTGCCGCTGCGCACGGCCTCGGTCGAGGTCGCGGCGTGCATCAGCTCGCTGCGGCACTTCTCGGACCGAGAACGATCGCTCCTGGAGCTGCGCCGCGTGCTGGTGCCTGGCGGCACGCTGGTGATCGCCGAGCTGGATCCCCAGGCGCCTGCGCGCCGGATCGCCCACCACGCGGAAGGCTTGCGCGGGCGCGCGCTCGGGCTTGCGTTTGGCGCGCTGGTGGTACGCACCGCGCCGCCCGCCCACCAGGTGGTGGCGCTCGCGGAGCGCGCTGGCTTCTCGCTGCGCCGCCGCGTGGATGATCCGCTGCAGCCCTTGTACGTGCTGGAGCTGACCCGGTAGCAGCGGTCAGCAGCTAGTAGGGCCGCGCCGCGCGAACGCCGCCGAACGTGCCGTCGCTGGCATCGAAGCGCGCGTGCTCCTGGCAGAAGCCAAGGGTGCCAAGCAGGCGCCCAGCGGCGTCGTGGAACTCGACCACCAGGTCGCTGGGACAGCGAACCACCGGGCCGTCCGCGATCTGGGACAGTTCGATCCGCGCCAGGTAGTCGCGGGTCTGCTGCGGCGTGAACGCCATCCGGTGATACCGCTCCTTGGTCTCGAAGTTCAGCGCGTAGACGTTGGCGGAGGTGGCGCTCACCAGGTAGTCCCCCAGCGACAGCCGCCCGGGGGCGCCGGCCTGACCGGCCATGGGCGGCTCGGGCGCGGAGGGGGGAGCGGACGGATCAAGGGGCGCCGGGCCGTGTGTGTGTGAAGCGTGTGGGGCGTGTGAGCAGGCTCCCGAGCACGCCAGCAACGCGACGAGGACGACCAGTCTTTGCAGCATGCCATGCGATGCACGCGCCGGACGCAGGTTGCATCCCACTGCCATTTCACGCTGGTTGCCGTGAAGTTTCCACGACTTCAGAGTCGCGCGCGCCGCGGTCGCCGCCCTGGCGCCGGCGCGGCGTGGCTACTTGCTGGCCAGCACGGCCAGCGCCACGGTGGTCATCCCCTCGACGGCGGTGCGGATCGTCAGCTCCGCGTCCGGCGCCCACAGCGCGCTGTGCAACGAAGGCAGCTTGGCGACATCACCAGCGGTCGCGTCCCAGCGCGCGCGCGGCACGCCGCCCACCCAGAAGATGAAGCTCTCGATCGACTTGTCGGCCAGGTAGTACTGGCTGAAGTCTTCGCCGCCCATCGGCGGCAGCGTCTCCTGCACGCGCGCCTTGCCGAAGTGCGCGGTGAGCTGCGCCACCGCCAGCTCGGTGAACGCTGGCGTGTTGAAGGTCGCAGGCGTGAACTCATCGCGCACGGTCACCACCGGCATGCGGTCGGCCGGCACGCCCGCCGCGATGGCCTCACCCTTGGCGATGCGCGCGATGCCGTCGAGCAGGAGCTTGCGCACCTCGTCTTTGTAGCTGCGGACCGTGATGAGCAGCGTGGCCTGATCCGAGATGATGTTGTGCTTGGAGCCGGCGTGGAAGCTCCCCACCGTGACCACCGCGGGCTGGTGCGGGTCGAGCTCTCGCGCCACCAGCGTCTGCAGCGCGGTGACGATGCGCGCCGCCAGCACGATGGGATCCTTGGTGGTGTGCGGATACGCGCCATGGCCGCCCACGCCCTTGACCACCAGGTCCACCGAGTCGACGTTGGCCAGGGCGTAGCCGCGGCTGTAGCCGAGGGTGCCCGCCGCCAGGCTCGCGCTGTCATGAAAGGCCAGCGCGTGGGTTGGCCGGGGGAAGCGACGGTAGAGCCCGTCCTTGAGCATCAGCCGGGCGCCCGTGCCGCGCTCCTCGGCGGGCTGCGCGATCATGACCAGCGTTCCGGACCAGCGCTGGCGCGCCGCCACCAGGCGACGTGCCGTGCCCACCCAGGCCGTCATGTGCACGTCGTGACCGCAGGCGTGCATGACCCCGCTCTCGATGCCCTCGTCGGTTGTCGCGCGCACCTTGCTGGCGAAGGGGAGCCCGGTGGCCTCCACGACCGGCAGGCCATCCATGTCGGTACGGATGAGCAGCGTGGGACCTGGACCGTTGCGCAAGACCGCCACCACGCCGGTCTTGCCGACGCCGGTGGTCACCTCGAAGCCGAGCGCGGACACCTCCGCGGCCATGCGGGCGGAGGTCTTGGTCTCCTGCAGGCTCAGCTCCGGACTGGCGTGGAGCTCCCGGTACAGCGAGAGCAGCGACGGCAAGTCCTTGGGCAGGTCAGCCAGCGCGGCGCGGCTCGCCGGCGACGGCACCGCCCGGGGCGCCGGGGAGACGGCTGGCGCCGCCGGAGGCACCGGCGCGGCGGGCGCCCAGGGCGCGCTCGCCAGCAGCACCAGCACGGTCACCAGGACAGACAGACGAGACGTCGCGTGCATCGGGCGCATCGGGCTCCTGCAAGGCATCGACGCGGCGCCGTGCCGCGCGAGTCCGCAGGTTCGCAGCAAGCCGCCGGGACCGCAACCTCGTCAGGACCGCTCTTGGGCCCGCCCGGCGCCGGCGCCCTCCCAGGCGGCGGTCACTCGGTGGGCTGCGGCGTGAAGCCCAGCTTGCGCAGCGACGCGACGTCCACGAGCTGGACCACGCCGTTGGCCAGGTTGCCGGCCGCCGTCTCCTCCTGGATCCGCTCGGTGGCGCGAGACACCGCGTACTCGAAGGGCGCGGTGCCCACCGAGGTGGTCTCCAAGAACAGCCGGGCCGGCACCTTCTTGCCGTCCTTGCGAGTGGTCCACCACCCCACGAAGGCGTGGCCGGGGACCAGCACCACGATGGGGCGCAGCCCGACGGATTCGAGCAGCGTGGCGAAGAGCAGCGTGCCCTCCAGGCACTGCGCGTTGGTCGAGGTGATCACCTCCGCCGGCAGCCGGGTGCGCTGCACGGAGAGCTGCTCCGCCATGACCTGGGGGTCCATCACGTAGCTGACGCCGCGCGCCTTGAGCTCATCATAGAGCGCGCGCACCTGCGGCAGCGTGGCGCGTTGCTCGCCGGCGAACGTGCGATCCTCGAGCCGCGCCTTGGCCTTGGAGAGCACGTCCTCGACCTCCGGGACGTTGGGCGTGATCCAGGCGGCGAAGTTCTCCGGCGTGAACACGCGCTCGTCGGCGCCCAGGTGGCGCTTCGTCGGCAGGTAGTCGCGCGGCAACACCTCCAGCGCGGGGGTCTCGTCGAACAGCACCCGCTCCTTGCCACCGGTCAGCTCCACCAGCTTCCACGCGAGCTGCGCCGGCCGCGGCGCGCGCACCTTGCGGACCTCGAAGTCGAGCTGCAAGGGCGGGGTCAGCGATTGCTCCACCAGCTTGCCCTTGGCCGCCTTGAACGTGCGGGTCGCTCGCTCGGTGGCGCCTGGCACCTCGGCCTCCAGGCGAAACACGCGCTCCTTGGGCTCGTGGCTCACCATGCGCAAGGTCAGCAGCGCGCCGGTCTCCTTCTTGCCGAACTTCTTGCCGAAAAAATGATAGGTGCCGAGCGGCAGCTTCTGGGCTGGGACGATGCGCAGCCAGGCGCGCAGCTTGCCGGCGGCCTGGGCGCGGGCGTCGAGCGCCTCCAGCGGCGCGGCCTTGTCGCCCAGGAGCTTGGCCAGCGCGGCGCGCTCGGCGGCGAAGCCGGCCAGATCCCCGATGCCGACGAGCGCCTGCGCGTAGGCGATGCGGTTTTTCACCATGGCCTCATCGCCCTGGGCCACGTTGGCCTTGGCCAGGGAGGCCAGCGCTTGCTGCGAGACCTTGGCGCACTCCGCCCAGCGCTCCTGCCGGCACAGCGCGTACGTCAGCGCGGTGGTCAGCTCCCGCGCCGATCCGGGGAACTGCTTGAGCAGCGCCTTGATGGCGGGAGGGACGTCCTCGTACCGCCCCAGCTCGACGAGCGCCTTCACCAGCTCATCGGGGCTGGCGCGGTTCGGATCGATGCGCAAGAGGGTCGTGGTCGCGCGGATGACCGCGTTCCAGCGCTTGGTCTTGATCGCGCAGCGCTGCATCGCCAGGTACACCGGCCCGGCGGCGGCCTTGTTGAGCCTGGCAAACGGCACCGCGGCTTGCAGGTCGTCCACCACCTCGTTGCAGTTCGCGTCCTTGCTGGAGCGCTTGACCGCAGCCTCGATGACCTTCGCCGCTTGCTCGGGGCCGAGATCTGGGCTCGTGGCCTTGGGCATCTCGCGCCCGGTGCTGGGAGGAGGAGGAGGCGCTGGCTTGCTGGCGGGCTGAGCCAGCGCGCCGCGGTCGCCAGCGAGGCCGGCGACGCCAGCGAGGCCAGTCAGGGCGAGGATCGAAACCTTGATCAACGAAGCGGCGAGACGTGAGTTCATGGACTCCCCCGAAAAGGCGCCGCCGTGAGCTGGGCAGCGCAAGGTGAGCCAGTAGACGACACCTCCACCGCGGAATTCAACCGCAGCAACAGGCGCTGTCGCGACGCGATGCAGCGCTCGAGGTCCAGAGAGCGGTCCAGCGCGGTCCAGAGCGGTCCAGCGAGGTCTGGCGGTCTCGCGCCCTGGCGCGCGTGGGTCAGCGGGCGCGCATCGAGCCGAGGACTGCACCACACCACGCGGCCCGCTCGCTGATTCGGTCGATGAAGCGGCGCCAGGCGATGGCGTTTGGCCAGCAAACCGGTCACGCTCGCGGTCACATGCCTGAGCCGGCGAACGAGCCCGCGAGCGGGGCGCACCGCGCTTCCCCGCCGCGCACCGGCGCACTCAGGTCTCCCGCGGTGGCCCGGCTGGTCCTCCTCGGCTCGTTGTACTTCGCGCAGGGGCTGCCCTACGGCTTTTTCACCCAGGCCGTGCCGGTGCTGCTGCGCCAGCAAGGCGCGTCGCTGAGCAAGATCGGCTTCACGGCGCTGCTGACCTTGCCGTGGGCGCTCAAGTTCCTGTGGGCTCCGCTGGTGGACCGCTGGTACTGGCCTCGCCTGGGCCGCCGCAAGTCGTGGATCCTGCCGATGCAGCTCGCCAGCACGCTGACCCTGGTGGTGCTGGCGGCGCTGCCGCACGGCACCGAGGTGTCCCAGCTCATGGTCGGGGTGGTGCTGCTCAACCTGTTCGCCGCCACCCAGGACGTGGCCACCGACGGGCTCGCTGTCGAGATGCTCGCGCCCGGCGAGCGCGGGCTCGCCAACGGCCTGCAGGTGGCCGGCTACCGAGCCGGCATGATCATCGGAGGCGGCGTGTTGCTCGCCTCCTATGACACGCTGGGCCCCCGCGGCGTGTTCGCGGCGATGGCCGCGCTGACCGCGCTCTCGAGCGTGCCGCTCCTGCTCACGCGAGAGCCGGCGCCGGCCGACGCTGCAACAGGATCTGCCACGGCATCTGCAACGGCATCTGCCGCTACCTTGGGCACCTCGGGTGTCCCCCGTGTGGAGAAGAGCCGGCACTTTCTCGCCCTGCCCGGCGTGGGGCGGATCTTGGCCCTGCTCTTCCTTTACAAGGCGGGCACCTCGCTGGCGACCGGGATGCTGCGGCCGTTTCTGACCGACGCCGGCCTGTCGCTGGCGGAGCTCGGGTGGCTCCTTGGCACGGTGGGGTTTGTGTCGGGGCTTTTGGGCGCGCTGGCCGGCGGCGCCCTGGTGACACCGCTTGGCCGCCAGCGCGCTCGTCCTCTTCGGCGTCGCCCAGGCGGTGTCGGTCGGCGGCTATCTGGCGCTCGCGCTGTCGGACGCAGGCCGGCTCGCCACCTACACCGCGTGCGCCACCGAGCACTTCGCCAGCGGCCTTGGCACCGCGGCGCTGTTCACCGCCATGATGGACTGGGCGCGTCCCCGGCACGCCGCCACCGACTACACCGTGCAGGCCAGCGCCGTCGTCATCGCCACCGGCACCGCGTCCGCGGTCAGCGGCCTGTTGGCCGACAGCATCGGCTACCCGGGCACGTTCGGCGCGGCCACCGTCTTGTGCCTGGCGGCCACCGGCGCGGCGTGGTTCTTGTTCCCGCGCCGCGGCTTCGCGGCCGGGCGCGATGATGCCGCGCAGTGAGGTAGTGCTATTCTCGCCGCGATGGTCAGAGGTCCCCACAAGCCAGGCCGGTCCAAGGGCTCGCCCCCTGGATTCGCGTTGACCACGCGCCGCCAGTGGCTGGGCGGCGTCGCCGCGGCGGGTCTCGCCGCCGCGCTCGGCCCGCGCGCCGCCTGGGCCATCGGCCCCACCTCCAAGTTTCGCTTCGGCCAGCTCTCGCTGGGCTCGGCGTGGAACCCGCGGCCCCACGCGCTGCGCCGCCTGGCCTGGGAGCTGGAGAAGCGGACCTCGGTGGAGGCAGAGCTCGAGGCCAACAAGGTCGCGCTCGGCAGCGACAAGCTGCACGAGACCCCGTTTCTGTACTTCGCCGGTGACCGCGCGTTCGACCTGCCGACCGCCGGCGGGATCGAGTCGCTGCGTCGCTACCTGACCTTCGGCGGCTTTCTGCTCATCGACTCCGCGGAGGGGTCCGTCGGCGGCGCGTTCGACCAGTCGGTGCGCAAGCTCCTGGACGCGGTGCTCCCGCGGCCCAGCAAGGGCCTGGAGATCATCGACCCGGAGCACGTCGCCTTCAAGTCGTTCTACCTGCTCGACCGGCCGCTCGGCCGGCTGGCGATCTCGCCCGCGCTCGAGGGCATCAGCCGGGACGGCCGGCTGGTCGCGGTGTACACCGCCAACGACCTGGGCGGCGCCTGGGCGCGCGACGACTTTGGCAACTACGATTTTCCGTGCGAACCGGGGGGAGAGCAGCAGCGCGAGCTGTCGTTTCGCTTTGGCGTCAACCTGGCGATGTATGCGCTTTGCCTCGACTACAAGACCGACCAGGTGCATGTCCCGTTCATCATGAAGCGAAGGCGCTGGCGCCCCGAAGACGGCGCGAACGTGCCGGCGAAGCCGCGCAAGTGAGGGAGCCGCGACGCACAGCTCGCGTTCCTGCGCCAGGCGGCCAGGAGCCACGCTGACATGGAGCTGCTAGATCCGTGGCTGCGCGTGGCGCTGGTCCTGGCCGCGCTCGTGCTCGCGGTGGCGGCCGTGTTCGCCGTGCGGCGGGGCCGCCCGGGCTTTGGCGCCGCGTTTGGCACCACCGCGCTCTTGTCCGGCGGCGCCATCGTGGCCGAGGCGCTGATCGCCGTCACCGTGCGCCTGGCCGCGCGCGGCAACGCGGACTTCAACGAGCACCGCTGGGTGCTGCTGTCGCCCTGGGGGCGGGTCGGGCTGGGCCTCGGCGCCGCCGCGGTGGTCGCCATCCTGGCGCTGGCGTGGCGCTCGACCCAGGGCGTCACCGCCTGGCGACGCGCGATCATCCTCGGCCTGCGCGCCAGCGCCGCGATGACCGCGCTGTTTCTCTTCCTCGAGCCCGCCATCGAGCTGCGGCAGGTGGCGCGCGAGCCCAACCGCATCGCGGTGATGATCGACGACTCCGCGTCCATGAACCTGGCCGAGACCAAGGCCGGGCCGCGCCGGATCGACCGCGCGCGCCAGCTCCTGGCCGCGTCGGAGCCCGCGCTCGCCGCCTGGTCGCGCGACCACCGGCTCGACTTCTTCTCGTTCTCCGACGCCGTGCTGGCGCTGCCCTCCAAGGAGTCGATCCCCTCGGAGGCCACCGGCAAGAGCACGCTCCTGCGCAAGGCGCTAGAGCACGTGCGCGGCCGCTACGATGGCCGCGACCTCGCCGGCATCATCGTGATAAGCGACGGCGCCGCCACCGGTGGCTTCGACGAAGACGCCGAGGACTTCTTGCGAGGGCTCGAGACCCGCGTCCACACCGTGTGGGCGGCGCGCCCGGGCCTGCGCGACCTCGCGGTCAAGAGCGTGCTGGCCGACGAGTTCGCCTTCGTGCGCACCGTGGTGCGCATCGACGCCGTCATCCAGTCCACCGGCCTGTCCGCGCAGAAGATCCCGGTCACCCTGTCCACCGACGGCCAGCCGCTGCGTCAGAAGGTGGTGGAGTTGCCAGCGGGCGACCACGAGGTGCGGGTCACCTTCGAGATCACCCCGCCGCGCGTCGGGCGCTACGTCTACGAGGTCGCGGTGCCGCACGTCGGCGGAGAGTCGGTCACCAGCAACAACGCGCGCGCCTTCGTGGTGCGGGTGCTGCGCGACAAGATCCGCGTCCTGCAGGTGGCGGGGCAGCCGTCCTGGGACGTCCGCGCCTTGCGCCAGATGCTGAAGGCCAACCCCAACGTCGATCTGATCTCGTTTTTCATCCTGCGCACCCAGGACGATATCTCCCTGGTCCCCAACGACGAGATGTCGCTCATCCCGTTCCCCACGCGCGAGCTGTTCGAGGAGCAGCTCCCCTCGTTCGACCTGATCGTGCTGCAGAACTTCGAGTATCTGCCCTACGGCATCGGCGACTACCTGGAGAGCATCCGCGCCTACGTCGAGGGCGGCGGCGCCCTGGCCATGCTCGGAGGCGCGCAGTCGTTTGCCTCGGGCGGATATCACGGCACGCCGGTGGCGGCGGCCCTGCCGGTGGAGCTGCCCGGCCCGTATCGCCCCGGGGCCACGCTCGACACCGCCCGGTTCTCGCCGGTGCTGACCCAGGCCGGCCTCGGCCACCCCGTCACCGCGGCTGCGCTACGAGCCCGCGGACAACGTCGCGGCCTGGCGCGCGTTGCCGCTGCTCGAGGGCACGAACCTGGTGCTCGGCGCCAAGTCCGGCGCCGCGGTCCTGGCCACCCACCCCACGCTCAAGGCCGAGGGCGGCAAGCCGCTGCCGGTCATCGTCGCTGGCGACTACGGCAAGGGCCGCAGCCTGGCGGTCACCACCGACACGCTGTGGCGCTGGGGCTTCGTCGCCGCCGCGCGCGCCGGCGACGACGGCCGCCACTACGCCCGGTTCTGGGAGAACGCCATCCGCTGGCTCATCCAGGACCCCGATCTGCGGCACCTGCACGTGGACAGCGACGCGGTGGAGTACGCGCCCGGCGCCCCGGTGCGCATCGGGGTGCGCCTGCTCGGCCGCGACTACCAGCCGACGCCGCGCGGCAAGGTCGCCCTGGTCATCCGCCGAGGCGCGGACCCCAAGACGGCGCAGCTCGTGAAAAAGGGCACGGTGACCACCAGCGAGGATGGGCTCGGCAGCTTCGAGCTGGTGGCCGGCGCGCCTGGCGTCTACCGCGTGGAGGGCACCTCCACCGTCGGCGGGCTTGAGACCACCGCCTCGGACATCTACCTGGTCAAGGACGGTGGCCACGAGCTGGATCAGCCCGGAGGCAACCCCGAGCTCCTGGACACCGTGTCGCGGACCAGCAAAGGCCAGAGCCTTGGCCCCGCCGACCGGCTCCCCGCCGACCTGGCCTTTGATCCCCCCCGCGTGGTCCGAGTCGACCGCCGGACCGATGTTGAGCTCTGGAGCCGCCCCGGACTGCTGGTTCTGGCGGTATTACTGCTGGGTCTGGAGTGGCTCTTGCGCCAGCGCAGCGGCACCTTGTAAAGGATCTTGCGATGCTCTCTCTCGATACCCTGGTCACCGATCTCATCTTCGCCGGCAACGCCGCGTTGGATCAAAAGACGCTGCTCGCTGGGCTCGGTGGCGAAGAAGCCCTCACCGGCCAGAAGCTCCTGGATGTGGACTCGCTAGATCCGCGCGCCGAGATGGAGCTGTTTCCCAGCATGCCATTTCGCCACCGCAACGAGAAGCGGCTCATCTTCATCGCGGACGAGGCCGGCCCGATGCGCGCCAACCCCGGGCCAGAAGAGCTGGTGCCGGTGGATCTGCGCCACGCCAAGGACTGGCTCGTCACGATGTGTACCAACCTCCCGGTGCGGCTCGGGCGCCTGTTTGCCATGGGGAGCTGGGGCGACGCCGTGCTGGTGGCTCGGAGCGCGCGCGATCTGCGCGGCATCGCGCTCCTGCCGTGGGTGCTCGATCCGCAGACCGACGTGGACGGCAAGAAGCGCGCGTCGCAGCTGAGCCAGAAGGAGTTCGAGACCAAGCTGATGGCGTACGAGAAGCGCCTCGAGGAGCTCGACGACGAGGAGATCCTCGCCGGCCTGCAGGGCGTGAACGTCGAGCGCCGCGGTCCGCTCATCATCCTCGACGTGCTCGAGGCGGACGGCACCTGGATGCCCACGCGCTCGCTGGAGATGGAGGCGCAGCTCGCGGCGATGGAGCGCTTCTCCATCCTGCCGGGCGCGCCGGCAGCCAAGCGGGTCAAGCCGCCCGCCGCCGCCGCCGGCCCCGCTGGCGGCAAGCCCGCCGCGCCGCCAGCGCCCGCCGCGCCCGAGCCACCAGCGCCGCCCAAGGGGCCGCCGCTGCGCACCGCCGAGTGCGAGGGCAAGGTCGTGCTGATCTTCCCGCCGGAGCGCTTCGATCTGGACGTCGCCGCCGCGCTGGGCAAGCGCGACTGGGACCACGTGGTGACCAAGCACGACGCGGTGCCGGGCGCCATCCGCGACCGCATCCACCGCGACGGCGCGATGTGGATCGCCCCGCTGGAGTTTCTCTCCGAGGTCTTCATCGACGGCAAGCCGCTGACCAAGGCGGACTTCCTGCGCGACGGCCAGATGGTGAGCGACGCGGTGCGCGCGCTCGAGGTCCACTTCCCGCGCTTTGGCCCGGTGGTCCTCTTCGAGGTGACCGGCAAGGGGCGCTTTGTCTCGTCCCTGCTCGACCGGGCGGCGCAAGCCGCGCAGCTCGTGGCCAGCTAGCGAGGCCTCCCCGATGGTGACGATGGTGACGATGGTGACGACCGTGTCGAGCATGACGAGCGCAGCGCGAACCAGTCGATCCGACAGGCCAAGCCGCCCCCGCGGCCGACCTCCAGTGGGTCGGCGCCGCGTGGCGCCAGCGGGTCGGCGCCGTGTGGCGCCAGCGGGTCGGCGCCGCGCGCTGGTGGCGCTCTGGCTCACCGCGCTCCTCGGGGTCGTCGCGTCCGCTGCGTCCAGCGCGTTTGCCGCCGCCGCGCCGCCGCCGCCGTTCTTGTACGTCAAGGAGGGGGCGGTGTGGATGGCCGCGGACAAGGGCGCCCCGCGCGAGCTAGGCGCCGTCCCGGCAGAGCTTGGCCTCGCCACCTCCCTGCAAGTCGACGGCGCCGCGCGCACGTTGCTGCTCGGCGCGCCGGCGCGCGGCTGGTACTGGGCGCCGCTGACCGGCCCGGCGGGGCTCGACGCCATCGACGCCGAGGAGTCCGCGCCGCCGCCGCTGCAGCTCGGCGCGTTCCACAAGCTGCCCTGCGCGGCCGGCCGCGCGACGATCTCGCCCGATGGAACCTGGGTGCTGTGCGCCACCAGCGTGGGCACCGCGATGGCGATCCACCTGGACACCGGCCAGCGCGTGGTCCGCAACCTGGCGGCCGAGCACGTGATGCTCGCTGGCAGCGGGCCGCAGACCCGCCTGGTGTGGGCTGACCCGCGCGGGATCTGGGAGGCGCCGCTGACCGCGAGCAAGCCCGCGGGCGCTGCCCCGCCGCGGCGAGTCGCCAAGGAGGCGCCGCGTCGCGGGCTGTCCGTGAGCCCCTCCGGGGCCCGCGCGCTGGGGATCTACGAGGGCCAGGCCCGCCGCGGCAAGCAGGTGATCGTCAAGGAGCTGCTCTTTGGCTTTGCGCTCGATGGCAAGGCCACTCGCCGCAAGGCCATGGCCAGCGGCGCGGTCAAGGCGTGGTCCGCCAACGGCGCGTGGGCGCTGGTCCAGGACGGCAGCGCGGCTTGCATCATGGCCGCCACGGGAGGTCAGTACAAGTGCTGGAAGGGCTACCGCGGAGAGGCCATCTCCGCGGATGGTCGGTTCGCGCTCCTCGTTGGCGATCGCGGTGACGACGTCGCGGCCCACGCGGCCAAGGCGCCAGTCGGCAAGGCCGCCAAGGCCCAAGCAGGCAAGGCTCCGGCAAAGGCTCCGGCCAAGGCCCCGGCGGCCAAGGCCCCAGCGCCCAGCCCCGTGGACCGCGCCGCCCAGCCCACGAACGCAGCGGCGCAGCCTTCCCATGCCGCCACCGCGGGGCCAGCGCTCCCTGACGATGGCGAGGCGGGTCCCGACGACGACGAGGAGGGCGAGCCCAGCGGCGCCAGCGGCGGCGAAGGCGAAGGCGAAGGCGGCGACGACCAAGAAGCCCACGAGGGCGAGTCCTTCGCCGAGCGGCACCTCTACCGCGCCGCGCTCGACGGCGCCTTCACCACCGCGCCGGCTCGCGTGGTCCCCGAGTACCGCGGCCCCGCTGCGTTCCTCCCGCGCGCGCGGTGAGGTGATCGGATCGAGCAGGCGTCGCCAGGCTCGGCTGCCCCGACAGGGCGCCAGCGCACCCAGCGGTGGCGTTGTTTGGCCAGTCCGCACACACAACCCGGCCACCGCCCCCGCGCGCGTCGCCTGCGACCGCCGTGATGGCGCGCTCCTTGACGCTGCGCGCCCGTGAAACACCGCGCGGCGCGGCCCAAACCGCGCGGCGCGCCGCTGGCACCGACCTTGCGAGTCCCCCGCGCATGGACCGCATCCTCCGCTTCTCCTTCTTGCTCTCCGCCAGCATCGTGGCCACAAGCTGCGTCGCGGGCGATGAACCGGAGCTTGGCCCCGGCGCGCTCACCAGCGCCGCGCCACAGGCCGTGACCCGCGAGGGCCTGCTCGATCCCATCGATCCAGGCAGCGGGACCGTCGACCCCGGCGGCCCTCCGCCCCCGCCCCGCGCCAGCGTGCTCGGCTTTCCGCTCGGTGGCGCCACCATCGAGCGCCGGTTCCTGATGAACCACGGCGCGGGCGACCTGCCCGAGATGACCGGCCCCGCCGACAAGCAGGTGGTGGGCGACTTCAAGCAGCTCGGCCGCGATCAGGTGCTCTCGATCAACTTCGAGCATGGCTTTGGCGAGCGACGCCTGATGATCAGCACCTTCAACTCGTCCGCGCCGCTGGGCAGCCCTCCTCCGGCGCCGCTCTACAGCGAGCTGTGGGGCGCGTCCACGCTGCTCGATGGCTGGGATGACGAGATCGACCTGGCGCTCGCGGGCGACTTTCTGGGCCGCGGCTACGACCAGCTCCTGCTCATCAACCGCGCCCTCGACAACGGCTGGTGGCCCGACGCGCCGCGCGCCCGCATCATCGACTTCCGCGGCGCCACGCCGGTCGTCGCGTTCCAGCAGACCCACGGCGAGTTTGGCTTTCCGGAGCTGGCGCAGCATGAAGATCGCGTCCTGGTTGGCGACTTCCGCAACCTCGGCCGCGATCAAGTGTTGACCCTCAACGGAGACCCGGCCCGCGTCGGTCGCGCGCTCGCCATCCACGACTTCGCGCGCGCCTTTGGGCCGCTGGTCCCGGTGGTGTACACCAAGAACTTCGCCGAGATCCCGGAGCTCGAGACCTGGCACGACGCCGCGGACCAGGTGTTCGCCGGCAACTTCAGCGGCTACGGCACAGACCAGCTCCTGATGCTCAACCGCCAGTACGGCACCGGTCGCGTCCGCGTGTTCGACTTCCGCTGGACCGACGGGCCGCCGCTGACCCTGTACTGGGAAGAGGCCCTGGAGTCCACCGCGCTCAACGGCTGGCACGACGCCGTCAGCGACTGGGTCTTCCCTGGCGACTTCACTGGCCTTGGCCGCGATCAGCTCCTGTTTCTCAACCGTCGCGGCAGCGGCGGCCGCGCCCTGGTGGCCGATTTCGGCGCTGGCAAGCCGGCCAAGACCCGCTTCTTGCAGCCCTTTGGTCCGCCGTCGGTGCTCGATGGCCTCGACGACGACGACGATATCCCGGTGGTCGGCCGGTTCACCGCCCAGACCAGCGACGGCCTGCTCCTGTTCAACAACGCCATCGTCTCCTCGCAGCGACCGGAGCGCCTGGTCACCTCGCTCGCCGAGCTCACCGCCTTGCTGCCGGCCGACTACAGCGCCGCCATGGCGACGCGCTACCGCGGCCGCATCCTGGTGCCGTGGTGGGCCGACTGGACGCTGACCTCACCGCTGCTGCTGCCGACCGGCGTGCAGCTCGTCGGTCAACGCGGGGCGCTGGGCCAGCGGCCCACCCTGCGCTACACCAGCGACGCCAGCGATCTGTGGGGCATCCTGGTGATCCTCGGCCACCACGTGCGGATCGAAGGCCTGCACCTCATCGGCCCCGCCAACGACAACCGGTCCGGGAGCCAGAAGGTCTCGACCGCGATCCTCGGCAACGTCGACATCGCCCGGCAACGCGGCCTGCACGTGGTGGTCGCCGACAACGAGCTCGAGCACTGGACCTTCGCCGCGTACGCGCTGGCCAACGAGCTGTCCTACCGCTCCACCAGCGGGATCGACCAGCGCGTGCCGCGGCAGGCGCCCGAGGACGTTGGCCTCGTCCGCTTCGAGCGTAACTACGTCCATCACAACCACCGCAACGGCGCAGGGTACGGCGTCAACCTTGGCGGCGGCGCGTACATCACCATCGAGGGCAACGTGTTCGACCGAAACCGTCACGCGGTGTCCGCCGGCGGCTTGCCGTTTAGCGGGTACACCGCGCGCCACAACTTCGTCTTGCAGGGCGGGTACACCGAGAGCGGCTTTCTGGGCATCGACTACTGGAACCAGCACTTCGACGTGCATGGCACCGCGAGCGATGGCTACGGCGGCCTGGCCGGCGAGCACTTCCTCATCGAGCACAACACCATCCGCGGCGAACAAGACGGCCGCCCCGCCTTCACCTTGCGCGGCCGACCATCGCTGGGCGCCTATTTCCGCAACAACGTGGTGGTGCATGACGACCTCGACGAGGCGGTCAGCCTCAAGACCTGGTCCGGCTCGACCGGCATCGGCGAGGACCAGGCCGCCTTCAACTTCCACCCCGAGCCGGGCAACACCTACAACACCGACCGCATCGGCGAGCTGGCGACCGGCGACTTCGATGGCGACGGCCGCGCCGACGTCTTTTTGGCCACCGGCACCGGCTGGTTCATCTCGCACGGCGGCGACAGCGAGTGGCGCTTTGTGCGCGCCTCCACCCTGGTGCGGTCCGAGCTCGCGTTCGCCGACCTGGACAATGACGGCAAGACCGACGTGGCGTGGCGCGACGCCAGCGGCTGGATCGTGTTCGCGCGCGGCGGCGGCGCCGCGCAGGAGTACCTCGCCACCTCGCCGGTCCCCATCAGCGAGCTGCGCTTCTTTGATCTCGGCGGCGACGGCAAGACGGATCTGTTTCGGGTCAGCGGCGCGCAGTGGCTGCTCTGGGAGCGGACCACCGGGGCCTGGACGGTCATCAACTGGCTGGGCGGCACGATCAACGAGCTGCGGTTTGGCCAGTTCGACCCGTACCCGGGCATCGACGTGGCCATGGCCACCGGCGGATACTGGCAGTTCTCCAGCGCCGGCCGCTCCGCCTGGCGACCGCTCAACACCGCCTGGCAGACCTCGCTCTCCACCACGGCGGCGATCGATGTCGACCGCGACGGCCGCACCGACCTGGTGTTCCGGGAGGGCAGCCAGTGGAAGTGGAGCCGCTATGGCCTGTTTGCCCCGCAGGTGCTGCGCAGCGGCGTGGACCCGGTGCTCGACCGCGTGGACGCCGTCCTGTGGGGCAACTTCAACGGGGTCGGCGGAACCGACGCGCTGCGCTGGCAAGGCGGCAGCAGCGTGGTGTTCTCCACCTGGCAGGGCCCGGGCTCCGGTGACGCGGCGGTCCCGGCCTGGCGCACGATGCGCTAACTCGCCGAAATCGCGATGGCGTCCCCCCGCCCTGGGGCTTGGCGGCGCGGGATCCGCGCCACGCGCTGACTTTCCGCAGTGTTTGCTCACCGTGGCCCCTTGCGCGAGGCGGCGCGCGAGCTTACCGGGTACCTCACGTCATGAGCCAAGCTGCCCAACGCCACGAGTTCCAAGCGGAAGTCAAACAGCTCCTGGACCTGATGGTCCACTCGCTGTACTCCGACAAAGACATCTTCCTGCGCGAGCTGATCTCGAACGCCTCGGACGCGCTCGACAAGCTGCGCTTCGAGGCCCTGACCCACAGCGAGCTTGGGCCCGCCACCGACCTGCACATCCGGCTCGAGGCGGACGCCAAGGCGCGCACGCTCACGATCCAGGACAACGGCATCGGCATGACCCGGGAGGAGGTGGTCCGCAACATCGGCACCATCGCCAAGTCCGGCACCCGGGAGTTCCTGCGCGCGGCGCGAGAGCAGCGCGCCAAGGGCGGCGCGGGCGAGGGCGACAAGTCGTCGCTGCCGCCGGAGCTGATCGGCCAGTTCGGCGTTGGGTTCTACTCCGCCTTCATGGTGGCAAGCGAGATCGAGCTGGTGACGCGCAAGGCCGGCGAGACCGCCGCCACCCGCTGGCGCTCCACCGGCGACGGCTCGTACACGCTCGAGGAGGCCGAGCGCGCGGAGCACGGCACCACCATCACGCTGCACCTCAAGCCGGCGGACGACGACGGCGAAGAGCACGGCATGCGCGACTTCACGCAGGAGTACGTGCTGCGCGACATCGTCAAGCGCTACTCGGACTTCGTCGCGCACCCCATCCGCATGAAGCGGGTGAACAAGACCAAGGACGACGCCGGGGTCGAGAGCGAGACCGTCGAGGACGAGACCCTCAACTCCATGAAGGCGATCTGGGACCGGCCCAAGGGCGAGGTCACCGACACCGAGTACAAGGAGTTCTATCGCCACATCTCGCACGACTGGACCGATCCGCTGCGCACCATCCCGGTGCGCATCGAGGGCACGCTCGAGGCCTACGCGCTCCTGTACCTGCCCTCGCAGGCGCCGTTCGACCTGTACAGCCCGGAGATGAAGCGCGGCGTCCAGCTCTACGTCAAGCGCGTGTTCGTGATGGACGAGTGCAAGGAGCTCATGCCTCCGCACCTGCGCTTCATCAAGGGCGTCGTCGACGCCCACGATCTGTCGCTCAACGTGTCGCGCGAGATCCTGCAGAAGGATCGCCAGATCCAGGTCATCAAGAAGCAGCTCGTCAAGAAGGTGCTGGCCACGCTGGAGGAGATGAAGCGCGACCAGCCCGAGGACTACCTCAAGTTCTGGGCGGCGTTTGGCCCGGCGCTCAAGGAGGGCTTGCTGTCGTACGAGACGCAGGACAAGGACAAGCTGCTCGAGCTGACCCTGGCCGCGTCGACCGCGGACGCCGCCAAGCTCTCGTCCTTGGAGGAGTACGTCGGCCGCATGAAGGAGGGCCAGGACGCGATCTACTTTCTGACCGGCCCCAGCCGCGAGGCGGTGGCGCGCTCGCCGCTGCTCGAGACCTTCGTGGCCAAAGGCTACGAGGTGCTGCTGTTCTCCGATCCGATCGACGAGCTGTGGCTCGAGCGCGCGCCGCGCTTCCGCGACAAGCCGCTGCGCTCCATCGGGCGCGGCGAGGTCCAGCTCGGCACCGAGGAGGAGCGCAAGAAGGAGGGCGAGGAGCTGGCCGAGAAGCAGCGTGAGCTGTCGGACCTGCTGACCTGCGTGCGCCTGGTCCTCGACGATGAGATCAAGGAGGCGCGGCTGTCCTCGCGGCTGACCACCTCGCCGGCCTGCCTGGTGTCTGACGCCAACGACATGTCGCCGCGGGTGCAGCGCATGCTCGAGCAGATGGGACAGGCGCCACCCAAGGCCAAGCCGGTGCTGGAGCTGAACCCAAACCACCCGCTCCTGCCCAAGCTGCAGGCGGTGTTCGCCGAGGACAAGACCGATCCGAGGCTGGCGCTCTACGCCAAGCTCCTGCTCGGGCAGGCCCACCTTGCGGACTCCGGCCAGCTCCCGGATCCCGAGGGCTTCAGCAAGGCGCTCGCGGACGTCATGCTGCGCGCCGTGTAAGCATCGCGCGGGCGGCGGCCGTCGCGCCCTGCGGCTGCGTCGTGCCCTGCGGCTGCGTCGTACCCTGCGGCTGCGTCGTCGCTATCCCGCCGCTATTGCATGCGGCCCTTGGGCCGCGCGAAGTGCTGACGAATCGGCGTCAGGTCGGTATCAGACAGCGTGGGCGGCTCCACCAGCACGTCCTTGGCGTCAAAGCGCACGGACTCGGGTGCCGCGAAGACCCCGGACTTGACCGAGCGCCCCATGCGCCCCGCCAGCGATTGGAAGAGCTGCTTGCCACCCGCCGACCAGCCGCTGATCGCGCCAGCGCCACCGTAGCCTGTGACCGCGGACGCCACCTTGGCGGTGATCGCCGGATCCAGGTCGCCGACCTCCACGAAGGCCGGGTTTGGCACCGAGCCGGTATCGAAGATCTTGGTCAGGCCCTTCTGCGAGCCGATCGGAGCGAACACGGCCTGCGCGCCCTTGTACGACGCCACCTCGGCCACCGCGGCGACCAGATCACCCTTGCTCACGCGCGAGGAGAAGAAGTTGCTGTCCACCTCGGACTCGAGCATCGCGTTGTCGATGAACGCGGAGTCGTTGCAGCCGGTCTGCACGTAGGACAGCTTCTTGCCGCGCAGCGACTGCATGTCGGTGCCGGTCGAAGCAAAGAGCCCCCACGATCGGGTCGGCTCGCCGCCGATCTCGGCGGTGGCCAGCAGCTTGAACCCGCCGTTGACCGCGTAGCACTGGCCGTCGATCACGGCGAAGTCCACGCCCGCTTGCTTGAGCGCGGACAGGCTGGCGAACGACTGCCCCTCGGTCTTGATGCCGGTGTTGCTCTCGATGGCCTTGGCCAGCCCCTGGATGTACGCCAGGCGGGCCTGCGCGGTCGAGAACTCGACGGTGGGCGTATAGATCCCCACCGTCAGCTTCTCCACGCCACCCGGCTGAGACTCCACCGGCGCTGTCACCAGCACCACGCCAGAGATCGCCCCAAGGGCCGCCGCTATGCCTATGATCCAGTTTCGCATGTCGTAGTCCCTCTATGGTCCGTCGGTCGTGGTGCCGCCGGGGCCACCCTCGGCCCGTCTGCGTCGAGCGTGGCCTTAGAACCCGTAGATCCGTTTCTTGGCGTCGATCCAGCGCTGCAGATCGCGCATCGCAACCCCGCGGGCCTTGGCCTTCTGCCAGGCCTCGTAGGCCTCGCGGGCCTTGCCCGCCTGGTCATAGGCGATGCCGGCGTTGACCCAGGCCTCTGCTGGGTTGCCAGCGAAGGACTCGAAGGTCTCTGGCGACTCTCGCGACAGCCCCAGCACCGAGCGGTTGTGGGTGGCCCGCCGCTTGATGTCGCCGTCGGCGTAGCGCAGCGCCGAGGCCAGCGACTTGGCCGACTGGGCCTGCCGCCCCGCGCGCCACTGATCGTAGGCCACCAGCTCCCAGGACGACGCGATGAGGTCGCGGACCTTGGCCGCGAAGGCGCCGGTCGCCTCCGTCGAGATCTTGGTGAAATCCGCCGCCGCTTGCTGGCGCAGCGCCAGGTTGCCGCTGCGATAGTTGGCGTACGCGCCAAAGAACTGGTTGCCCAGCTTGGCGTAGGGCGCGCGCAGGTAGGTAGCCTGGTTGCCGCGCTGGGCTAGCTGCTTGAAGATCTTGCTGGCCTCGCCGGCCTGGCCCTTGTCGAGCTGCGCCAGCGCCAGGGAGAACTCAAACGCCATCGGCTCGGTGCCGCGCAGGCTCGACTCGTCGCGCGTCGCGCGCTCAAAGTCAGCCGCCGCCTCGCCAGATTTGCCTTCCTTCATCAGCTTCCAGCCGCGCCGGAACAGGGCCACCGCCAGGTTGCGCTTGGCCGGGGCGAGGATGGTGGGAGACTGCGCCGCGAGCTGCACCGCCTGGGTCAGCTTCTCCACCGCGTCCTGCGGATCGGACTCCCAGAGCAGCGGGCCCCACTCCACGTACACCTCCGCCAGGACGTTGTTGGTGCCTGCCTTCTTGGCTTCGCGCTCCACCTCCGCGTAGACCTCGGCCGCCCGCTTGGGGCTGGGCTTGGTCGAGCACAGGTACGCGCGCGCCAGCAGGCGGGTCACCACCAGCACGTCCGCGCCGCTCTGCGTGCGCAGCCGCTCGAGCTGCTCCACCGCCCGGTCACAATCGCCGCGATCCATCGCCAGCACCGCCAGGTTGGTGAGCGTGATCGGCGACTTCGGGTCCACCGGCAGCGCCTGGTCCAGCAGCGCCTGCGCCGCCTTGATGTCGCGCGCCAGCGCCACGTACGCCTGCGCGTTGATGGTCTCCACCAGCGCTCGCTGGATCGTCACGTCGTTGGGAGCCAGCTCCCGCGCCGCCTCGAACTGGGCGCGGCTCTCCCGCAGCTTGTCCTGGTTGAACAGCGCCTTGGCCGAGGCCTGCAGCACCGCGACCCGCTCCGGCACCGGCTTCTTCACGAAGTCCGCGCCGCCGATCATTCGCTCGGTCAGCGCCGACGCCTTGGCGTCCTGTCCGGCCTCGATGTATGCGCCCGCCAGCTCCACCGCCAGCTCCGCGTTGCCGGGGTTGGCGTTCATGCCCGCCGCCAGCTTCTCCAGCGCGAGCTGCAGGTTCCCGTTGCCGCCCCCCGGCGGCGGAGGCAGCCGTCGATACGTCTTGCCCAGACGGATCGAGAGCTGGACCTGCTCGTGGGTCTGGTTGGGCCGCAGCGCCTTCTCCGCGCGCAAGTAGTTGTCCAGCGCGGACTGCCACTCGCGATCGAGGAAGTAGCTGTCGCCCAGCAGCATGACGCCGCGCGCCTCCGTCTTGCGGATGCGGTTGTACTCGCCGATGGCGGTGCGCGCCTTCTTGCCCTGCTTCTTGGCGAGGTACGAGGTCGCCAGGTTGAACCACACCGAGCCGTTGCTGTCGATGCGGCGAGGATCCTGGGTCACCCGCTCGCAGATCGTGATCGCCTGATCGAACCGCTCGAGGCCGGTGTACGCCGCGCACAGGCCGTTGGCCGCGTTGATCTCGGCGTTGGGGCGGCGGCCGTGCTTGGACTGCACGGCCTCGAACTGCGCGGCGGCCTTGCCGTACAGGTCGCTCGCCTTCGCGGAGTCTCTGGCGGCGATGGCCTCGCGCGCGTTGGACAGCAACGCAAAGCCCAGGCGGATCCGGGGCAGCACATCGCCAGCCTCGAGATCCGCGGGCCGGCTCGACAGGTACGCCTGGTACGCGACCGCGGTCTTGCTGGCGTTCTTGCCGGCGTAGTATTCGCCGATGAGCTTCTGGTTGGTGAACGCCTTGGGCCGCGCGGCCACGACCTTCTCAGCCACCGCGACCGCGCGGTCGCGCTGCCCCAGCTCCCAGAGCAGGAGCGCCTCTTGCTCCAGCACCTCAGGCGCCGTCGGGTGGACCGTCTTGGCGGTGTCGTTGACGAACGCGAGGCCGCTCTTGTAGTCCTTGAGGATGATGTAGATGGTGGCCCGCTTGGCATAGGCCTCCGCGGCGACCTGCCGAGGATACTGCCGGATGGCGCGGTCATACGCAGATGACGCCTTGCGCCACTCGCCCTCCTCGAAGTACCGGTCGCCTTCGCGCAAGTCGTCTTCTGCTTGTGCCAGGACCGTGGATGCCAGCCCACACAGGGCCACCCAGGCCAGCACCAGCACGCGCCAACTGCTCTTCCGCGCGTGGAATCGTCGCGTGGACAGCTCGTACATCAATAGATCCTCCCGACAACCATGGTGATGTCGTCCTTGCGCGGAACATCGGAATAGAAATCTCGAGAATCGGCGACGATGGCGTCGCGCATCTGCGCGGAGTCGAGGCTCGCCGCTCGCTTGACCGCCGCCCGGAACCGCTTCTCGCCCCACTCCTCCCCGCTGCGGTTCTCGCACTCGACGATGCCGTCCGTGTACCAGATGAGCACGTCGCCCGGCGACAGCTCGATGGTCTTGGCCTCGTACTGCGACTCGCGGACATCGCCCAGGCGGTTGCCGCGGATCATCATGGTGGCGAACTCGTTGCCACGCAGCAGATACGGGAAGTTGTGCCCGGCGTTGGCGTACGTGATGGTGCGCCGCCGGGTGTCGATGATGGAGGCAAAGCAGGTCATGACGAACTTGCGCTTGGCGCTCTCGAAGATCGCGTAGTTCATGATCTCGAGCAGGCGGCTCACCGTGACGTCGTCGTTGTGGACGGCGCGCGCCACGTCACACGCGGCCTTGGCCGCCGCGGTGATCATCGCGGACGGCACGCCGTGGCCGGTGACGTCGCCGATCACGAGCAGCACCTTGCCGCCGGTGAGATCGTGCCAGGTCCACCAGTCTCCGCCGGTCTGCGACGCAGGCTGGAAGTACCCGCAGAAGCGCAGCGTCCCCTTGTCGACGATGTCCGGCGGCGGGACCAGGGTCTCCTGGATGGTGCGCGCCACCTCGAGCTCCTGCTCGATGCGCGCCTTCTCCGCGGTCTGCTGCAGGAGGACCACGATCTGATCCGCCATGTAGTTGAAGTTCTCTCCCAGCACGCCGATCTCGTCGCTCGACTTGACCTCGACTCGCGCCGCCAGGTCGCCGCGCGAGATCTGGTCTGCGCGCTTGGCGAGCTGCTTGATGGGGCGCGAGATGGACAGGCCCTGGAAGATCGCCAGGAGCGTGCCAATCAAGATGAACAGCACGCCGACCGCGCCGGTGTAGACCACGGCCTCGGTCGAGGCTTGCGACTTCCGCTCCTCGGCGAGCCCCGCGAAGGTGTCGATGGGCGCGAGGTCATAGCCCAGGACCACGTACCCCTGGCGAGCGTCGGGCCGCTCTGTCGCTGCGGCGCCAGCCGCCGAGGCGGGGCCGTTGACGAACACCGGGAACGCGAAGAAGCGATACTTGGAGCCACCATCGCTCTGATCGAAGCGGACCAGCACGTCGCCCTTGCCGGCGGACGCGGCGGTCCACGCCGCCAGCGCGGCCTTCCACGCATCCGACGTGAGCTTGCCGAGCGTGTCGGAGATCGGCTCGTGCGAGCCGGGCTTGCAGCGCACGCCGGCGCTGCCTGCATCTTCGAAGCAGTGCGCGACCAGCCCCTGGTTGCCGTCGAGGATGACGCCCAGCTTGAGGCCGTAGTCGCGCTTGCCGCCGAGATCTCGCGTGTCCTGACGGACGGCGCCGTCGAGCAGCGCGATCATCTCCGCGTCTTGCCGGTTGATGAGCATCGGCTCCACGGCGCGAGCAAACGCAGGGGTTCCAAAGTCACCCAGCAGCTCCCGACCATCCCGGAACACCTTGATCTGCGCGGCCGTCGTGTCATCGAACACCTTGCGGATGTTCATGACGTTCAGGACGCCAAAGCCCACGATAATACCGACCACGAGCAGCGTGGTGGTAGCGATCATCTTGAGCGATACGCTCAGGCCCCCTCTTTTAGCCATGTTGCAAGCGGATGGTATGACGCCGGCCGCGGTGGGTCAAACTCCTGGAGCATTTGCGCTTACCAAGGTGATCTAGCGCGAGCAGGTCGCCTTCCGCTGGGCCAAGCCCCCCGCACCAGAGACCTGGCGGCCCCCGGCGATCTGGGAACCAATTAGAAATTTCAATAGCCTACGAGGATCCTCGAGAGCGCGGCCAGGTTGCTCTGGCTGGCTCGGCTGTGGTTTCAACGATGGACAAGTAGGGTATTGGAAGACACGTTTCGGCGACCCTGGTAGTTGAAACCGGTTTGATCCGGACCAGGGCCCGCTGGCCTTGATCCGGCAGTCGTTCAGCGGGTCTCGCTGGCGCGAGCTTCCGCCCACCAGCGCGAGCGAGACAGGCCATGATACGTTGACCACATGTCGCTTGCGCTCGATAAGTTCCTTGCGGAGTTCAAGCGGGTCGCGAGCGTGATCGTGGATAGCTACTTCGTGGTCGACTCCGAGCGGCGGATCGTCGATTTCAATCGTGCGTTCTTCGCCATGATGCCGCGGCAGGTCGCCAGGGGCCTCAGAGGCCGGCGCTGCTACGAGGTGATCGAATTCAACATCTGCGCCACGAAGTGCATCGCGCAGCAGTGCTGGACCGACAACCGGCACGTCCGGCTCGACGAGATCTCGGGCGCCGTGCTGGGAGGCCCAGAGGGCGCGACCATGCGCTTCATCTTGTCGGCCGTGCCCATCACGGATGAGCACGGGGTCGCGGTGGGCGCGCTCGAGATCCAGCGCAACGTCACCGACGAGGCGGACGTGCAGATGAAGTACCAGGACATCCTGGAGCGCGAGGCCCAGGAGCGACAGCGGCTCGCCAACCAGGTCCGCATACGCACCAAGGAGCTGCTGGAGACTAACCAGCTCCTGCTCAAGACGCAGAAGGAGCTGCTGGACTACAAGAAGGGGCTGATCGTCTAGCCGCTCCCAGGCCGCTCTCCCAGGCCGCTCTCCCAGGAACGCTTCGTCGCTGCGCCTCGACACCCGCCGGCGTCGGCGCGCCTCGACACCCGCCAGGCCAAGCGCGGCGGGCGCCGGCCAAAGCCAGCTCAGCGCGTCAGCAGCAGGTAGCCGAGCACGCCGATCGCGACCACCAGGACCCCCACCAGCGTGTAGATCGTGGCGTTGCCGCGCCGGGCCGGGGCGGCGCCTTGCAGCGGCCCCATGCCCATGCCGAGCGGCGCCATGCCAGCGGTCGCTGGCGCTGACGACATCGGCCCCGACGGTGGCAGCGGGCCCAGGCCGCCGCCATTTGACATCGGGTTCGGCCCGCCGAGGTTCGAGGGGCCACGGGGCGGAAAGCTTGGAAGACCTGGACGCGCGCCCGCGGCGCCTGGGGCACCGTAGGAAGGTGGAGCCGACAGCCGGTTAGGTGCGCTCGGCCGCCCCGGCAGACCGGGCGGAGCGCCCTTGGGCGAGGGCGCGATGGCTGGCGAGCTGACGCGCGAGCGAACCCGCGCCTTGTCCGAAGGCTCGGAGGGCCCGCCCATGTCGCGGATGGCGCCGCTGACCTTCTCCGCCTCTGCGTACTTCCTCGAGTTGGAGAGGAACGCAAAGTACGAGTCTGGCATGTCATCGAAGTCCATGACCAGATCGCACTCATCGCACCGGCACATCGGCGGCTCGTGCGGCGGAGGCCCCATGTCCGAGGTCTCGACCAGCAAGACCTTCTCTTCGTCGCACTCGGGGCAGAAATAGGGAACGAAGAAGCTCTTCACCACGCCCGTGCCGGTGAAGTTGTTGACGAGGTTTATCTGGGCGACGATCGCCGGCGAACACTCGACCAGGATCGCTCGCGTACCTTGGGCCTCGAGCCGACTGAGCCAGTTCACCCAGTCGCGAACTCCACAAGAGTTGATCCGCTCGATCTCTCCGAGATCGATCACGGCTGTCCCTCGAGGAATCCGCTCTACGATGTTGGCGAGCTCATTGTCCTCGTCGATGACGCCCGCCAGCTTTACGTAGCTGACGTCGTCTCGATGCTGAATGGTCGCGTTGAATTTGTGACTCACCGTCTCACCATGACGTAATCCTCGTGGCCTCGATTACATCGCCTGGGTCTAACCATGCCGGTCAAGCATAGCGTCATGATCGGGCCATGATCCATGGCAACGGTGGATTTCTGGTTGGGTGATTGCGAAATTGCCAACTCCCGAAGGTGGAGGTCGGCAGGGTGCTCAATCGTTTTATATTCAAGCACTTTACACGAGGACCTCGGGAGCAACGGAGCGCTCGAACCGCCTGTGGCGCGCCGCGGCATGAGGAGATCTGGCTCATCAATGCAGTGCAACGCACGGTTGCGACCAGGCATTTGAGCGGGCGAAGGGACGCGAGCTGCCATACGGTTTGCTCGACTCCTCCGCTCTTTCTGTCCCATCGAGTCAGCGCCGCCTGCGGCCCGCGCCCGCCCCCGCTCGCTCATGACTCCGCCTTCGCGGCCGTCAAGCTCTGTCGCAGGCGTTGGTAGTCATCGCTCAGGTAGTACCGTACCAGGTCCGCGCCGCCTAGCACCGCACCGAGCGCCGCGGTGTCGTCGTGCCCGGCGAGGCGCTCCCCGGAGAGGCGCGCGATCATCCAGATCGCGGCCTCGAACTCGTCGCAGGCCAAAAGACCGCTGCGCTTGGCGCCGGCCAGCATGCCATCCATCCACCCCTCGACGTCCAGCTCACGCATCCGGCCGGCGTACTTGTCGAGGACCTTGGTCCCCGAGGCCCCTCCCACGCGCACCAGCTCCGCGGCCACGCCCGAGCGGTCGCCTTCGCTGGCGAACAGCTCGCGCAGGATGGCGCTCAGCTCGCTGCACTGCGAGGCGCCGAGGGACAGCAGCACCGCGTAGGAGCCGCGGATCGCGTCGAGCGACCAGCCAAAGAGGAAGCGCCGGGCGGCGCGGCTCTCTTGCGCCAGCGCCCGGTCGATGACGATCGCCGGTCGTGGATGGGTCACCACCATCGTCATCCCCGGCACCCGATCTCCCAGGAACACCTCCGCGGAGGTCTCGAAGATCCGCGCGACCTCGGCGTAGTCCTCGCACAGCGAGGCGTCCCCGTAGGCCTCCATGGGCACCAGGTCCTCGCCCAGCGCAAACGGCGGGAACAGCGCCGAGATCGCCGGCGCGAACACGGACCAGACCTCGCCCAGGACGTCGCGAGTGGCCCGCGTCGCCAGCAGGTGATGACGTTGCTCGGAGCCCAGCGAGGACACGATCGGCGGCGCCACCCGCGCGGCGCGCAGCCGCTGCGCCGTCTCCAGGTCGCTGTCCTCTGCAAAGCCCATCAGCTCCAGCACGGCCAGCACCCGCGCCGCGCGCTCGAGCTCCCCTTGCTGCTCGTAGTACCAGGCCAGGAGCCGGTACGCTGGCGCGTGACGAAGGTCGCGATCGATCACCTTGCGCAGCTCGGCGATGGCGCGCGGCAGATCATCGACCGCGTAGATCTCGGCCAGCGCGACGCGGTCGATCGCGTTGTCCGGCGTGACCGCGAGGATGCCGCGGTACGCCTCGATGGCCGCGACCCGGTCTCCATTGGCCAGGAGGATGCGGGCCAGGCCGCGCTGCATCGGCACCGCCCCCACCACCCCGCGCTGCTCGATGGCGGCGCGCGCGGCTTCGATCAGCAGGGCCTCGGCCTGGCGATGGTCCCCCACCTCGGCGGCGCGCCGCGCCAGCAGCAAGGCCGGCGGCGCATAGCCACGGTCATGGTCACACGCGAGGCGGTACTGCGCCTCGGCGGCGGCGCCATCGCCCTGCGCGCCGAGGACGCGACCGCGGTAGTAGTGGTAGCGCGCCAGCGCGGCGTCCGCGGTCGCCGCGGGCAGTGACTCCGCCAGCTCCAGCGCGGCGTCCATGGCGGCGCGCGCCTCCGCGAGGCGACCGTGCAGGTAGTGCTGCTGGGCGAGCAGGTAGTGCGCCTCGTGGCAGGTGGGCTCATCGCGAACGACGTCCCCGAGCACGGCGATCGCGCGCGAGGCGTCGCGCTGGCCATCGGCGTGGAGCTCTGCTAGCCGCAGCCGCGCCGCGGTGACGTCCGCCGGGTTTGCCTGCGGCAAGAACGCCAGGATGGCGTCCACCGCCGCGGCCCAGCGCCGCATGTCGCAGTGGAAGTCCACCACCGCCATCAGCACGATGAGATCCGTGGGCGCCAGCGAGGTGGCCGCGCTGGACAGATCCGCGGCGTGATCGAGATCGCCGGCGCGCTCCGCCAGCGTCGCCAACCCCATCCACACGCGCGCCAGCAGCGGCGCCGCGTCGTCTCGCCGGCGATAGATCCGCTCCAGCTCGCGGTACGTGCTCTCGAAGTCGTAGACCGTGGGGTGGTTCCGCGCCACCCTCCCGAGCGCCTCCAGCGCGTCCAGGTTGGTGGGCCGGATCTCCAGCGCCACCACGAAGCTCTCGGCGGCGTCTCGCGGATCGCCGGTGTGCAGCGAGACCATCGCTCGCTTGCGATAGAACTCGCTGCGCGTCGCCGGATCGCCATCGTGCATGGCCCGCTGGGTCAGCGAGCTGGCCAGCGGCCGGGCCTGCTCCCAGTTTCCAGCGGCGAAGTAATCCTCGAACAGCGCCCAGTTGGCGGGGACGCACTCGGGGTCCACCGCCAGCGCCTCGTGAAAGTACTGCCGCGCGCTGCGACCGTCGCCGATCCGCTCCGCGTAGACCTGCCCGATCTGGGCCAGCACGCCGGCGCGCTCCTTGTCGTCCTGCCAGAGCTTGAGCTCGAGCTCCAGCGTCTCGACGACGCGCGCCCACTCCTGTCGCCGACGGTACAGATCGCGCAGGCCGTGGACGGCGGGCATGCACGCCGTCGAGACCGTGATCGCCGCCTGGTAGTACCGGATCGCGTCTTCCTCGCGTCCGAACTTGGCCTCCATCACCGAGCCGCAGCGGAAGTACAAGAGCGCCTTGCTGCTGCGGTCCGCCATGCCCTTGATCTGCCGGCGGGTGATCTCGATGAGCTCCGTCCAGCGCTCGGTGGACTCGTAGATGCGGCTGAGCGCCTCCAGCGACTCCACGTGTCGGGGCTCGATCTCGAGGATCTTGGTGTAGTGCAAGATGGCGCCCTCGACGTCCCGCGCGTCGTCCTCGCTGACCTCGGCCACCCGCTGCAGGAGCTCGACCGTGCGCGCGGAGTCTCGGCTGGCCTCGATCTGGGTGTGCAGAAACGAGATGAGCGCCGTCACCTCCTTGCGCTCACGATAGAAGGCCTCGAGCGCGCTGGCGCTGGCCTCATCGGAAGGATCGAGCCGCACCACCTGCGCGCGGAGCTTCGCCACGCGCGCGGGATCATCCAGGTACGTCTCGGCGGCCGTCACCGCGCGGCGGAGCGCGTCCAGGCTGCGCGCGCCATCTCGCGCGGCCTGCGCCCGGCGCTCGAGCGCGTCCACCAGCGCGGCGTAGTCGCCGCGTGAGGCGCAGAGCTCCTCCATCAGCTTGAGGGATGCGTCCGGGTTGTTCTCCTGGACGATGAGCCGGCACAGCGACTCGGCGGCGCCGTCTGGGTCTCCCAGGTACGACGCCTGCGCCTGCGCCTTGCGCGAGTACAGGTCAAACAGGCGGTAGGCGCGGTGCGCGCCCGCCTCGACGTGCGCGATGGCGGTGTCATACAGGCGCAGCACGTCCGGCCAGCGCTTGTGCGCGTAGCACGCGCGCTCGTAGGCGGTGAAGGTCTCGCGATCGCCTGGGTCGGCCTCGATGGCGGCCTGGTACGCCGCCAGGCCACCGGCCAGGTCGTCCTCTGCCAGGTGGAGGCGCGCCGCCCGCGCCAGGAGCCCGGCGCGCTCGCTGCCGCTGGCGGCCTGCGCGCGGCCCTGCACGATCCGGATCGCGTCTCGCCGCCGCCCCGCCCGCTCGTACACCGCGGCGAGGAGCTCCTGCGTCTCCACCTGCTCCGGCAAGATCTCGAGCGCGGCCTCGCAGGCGGCCACCGCGCTGGCGAGATCTCCGGTCCGCTCGGCGCAGACCCGCGCGCGACGCAGATGCAGCCGCACGCGCTCCTCCTCTTGCGCCGGCTCGCACCGCGCCAGCTCGCTCGAGAACAGCTCGGCCAGCTCCGGCCAGCGCCCATGGCGTTCCAGGAGCTGCTCGAGGTCCTGGAGAAGGCCTGTGCGCTCGAGCTCGGGCGCCACCCCCACCGCCTGCCGCAGCGCCGCGATCGCGGCGTCGGGATCACCGAGCCGCGTCTCGTGCAGCACCGCCAGCTCCGAGGCGCGGCGAGCGCGCTCCGCCGGCAAGGTGGCGGCCTCGAGCTGCGCTCGGCGCACCCGCGCTAGCTCCGCGAAGCTCGACATCTTCTCCAGCGCGTCGGCCAGCACGACCAGGTTGTCGGCAGTGGGCGGCGCCGCGCGGAAGGCGCGCGTCAGCGCGTCCCACCAACCCAGCGCACGCGCCGGCGCCTGGATGCCGGCGAGCGCCTCGCTGCTGCTGGGATCCATCGACAACACATCGAGATACAACGCGACCACGGACTCAGGCTCGGTGCCGAGGCGGGCCAGCAGCCCGGCGAGCCGAAGCTGCGCGACCATGCGCCGGGGTGGCTCCGGGTTGCGCGCCAGCTCCATGCGCAGCGCGACCACCGCGTACTCGGGCTTGCCGAGCTGCTCGTAGAGGTCGGCCAGCATGCGGTGGACGTCCGAGTTCTCGGGATCCAGCCGCTGCGCCTCCTCCAGCGCGGAGAGGCCGTCTTCCAGCTCGGAGTGGTTGCGGCACAGCTCCGCCACGATCACGAGCTGGGAAACCCTGGCTGCCGGGGGCAAGAGATCGCAGGCGCGTCGCCGCGCGGCGATGGCGAGCATCGGCTTTTGCCGCCGCTCGTACAGCTCGCCCAGCGCCACCAGCGTGTCGGCGTCCAGCGGGTCTTCGGCCAGGATCTGCTCGAAGGCGTCCTCGGCTTCCGCGGAGCGCTGCAGGTGTACGTCGAGCAAGCACGCGCGCTCGCGCGAGTATCGCTGCCGCAGCGCGCGCACCGCCAGCTTGGGGATCATGTCCTCCAGCAGCTTGACCGCGGTGCTCCACTCCGACGCGGCCAGGACCACCCGCAAGAGGCCGATCCGGCTGACCGGGTCACGCGGCGCAGCTTCCACGGCGCGCTCCAGCGCGCTCCGGGCGCCCTCCCCGTCGCGCGACAGGGCCAGCGCCGCGGCGGCGCACCGCCACACCGCCACCCCGCGGGGCGTGTCCTCGCGTCCAGCCAGCGCGACGTAGATCTTGGCGAGCGCCTCGTGGTCGCCCAGCCGCCGGTGACACGACGCCAGGTGATCCAGCGCGAAGCCGCTGTCCGCCGTCGCCAGCTCGGCGGCCTGCGACCACAGCCGCGTCGCGCGCGGCAGATCGAGGAGCCGGCGCTCCGCCAGGTGAGCGGCCCAGCGCAGCGCCACGCCGCCGCGCTGCGACAGCCGCTCCACCGCCTGCGCGGGGATGGGCGATCGGCGCAGCCAGGCGCGGTCGAGCAACGCCAGCAAGGTCGGGCTCGGCACGCGCTCGCAGGCCACCTCCGCCAGCTCCAGCGCGGAGCCGCGGGTGTCGCGCGCGTCGACGACCGCCGCCTCCGGCGCGCTGGCCATCGCGACCTCGAGGCTGGTGGCCGCGCGCGCCGCGTGGCACGCCGCCACCACCGGACAGGGCGACTCGAACGCGAGCCGGCGCCGGAGCTCGGTGGCCGCCGCGCGATCGCCGGCGGCGATGGCGTAGGTCAGGCTGCGCATGCGCAGGTACAGCGGACCGAAGTACGGATCTCGCACCGCCGGAGACTCCGCCAGCGGGGTGAGCTGCGCGTGACGCGGCGGTCGCGGCGCGGCAGCTCCCGCGGCGTGGCCAGCGACGGGCTCGGCGTCGTCGCCAGCCATCGGGCTCTTGCTCGCTCTGGGGATCCGAGCCAGGACGCGGAGGTTGGGCTCGGACGGGGTGCGGCGCGGGCCAAGGTCCCGGCTGGAATCGCGCGCGGAATCGCGTCCGGAATCATCGCTCTCCACCGCCAGCACACGAGACACCGCCGCATCGAGCGCCCCATTGGACAGGTCCCCCACCAGCGCGGCGCGCTCGAGCCAGAGCTGCGTCAGGTCCTCCTGGCTGTCGCCGCGCAGCCTGGCCTCGATGGCGAGCTCCAGGCACCGCAGCCGGACCTCCAGCGCGTTGCTGGCGACGCGCGCGCACAGCGCGGCGGCCTCACGCGGGTCCGCGCCGGAGTCGAGGAGCAGGCTGGCCGCCTCGGCGCGCTCGTCGCCGCCGCCGTGCCGCCCCACCGCCGCCGCGGACAGCTCCGCCACGCGCCGCGGCGCGAACCCCACGAGCTGCGCCAGCGCCCGCGCGTGCGGCGACTCGCCAGCCACCACCAGCTCGAGCACGGTGGCCGGCGGGCGTCCGCCACCGAGCTGCCAGGCTTCGGCCAGCCAGAGCGCAAGATCACCGCGGTGTTGCGGATCGGCGTGGTGAACGGCGCGCTCGGCCCACAGCAAGCTCGAATCGGCGTCCGCGCGCCCCACCGACCCAGCCAGCGCCGCGGCGAGCTGGAGCCGCGCGCTCAGCGGGTGGGTGGCCGGCAAGAACAGCGTCCGCTCTGCCCACGCTGGATCGGAGGCGAGCCCCCCGGCGCCTGTCCCCGACGGCTCGTGCGGCCCGGTCCCGTCACCGGCGCGGCTCGCGATGCTCGCCGGCACCAGGCTTTGGCTGTCCCAGGCAAGGAGCACCGCCCGCGCCGCCAGGTCGCCAGCGACCTCGCGCTCCGCCGCAGACATCGCCGCGTCAGCCTCGGCGCGCGCCACCTCGAGCATCTCCTCGACGATCTTGCCGCCGCGCGATGGCGACGGCGACGATGGCGACGGCGACGACGGCGACGACGGCAGCGACGGCAGCGATGGAGATGACGAGCCGGCACGCGGTCCGCCGTCGTCCCTGGCGTCCGTGGCGGAGTCTGGCAAAGGCTCTATCGCAGGACCTATCGATGAGTTCGCCGATGAACTCGCGGATGAGTTCGCCGATGAACTCGCCGCTCGCCGCTGAACTCGCCGATGAGTTCGCCGATGAACTCGCCGATGAGTTCGCCGATGAGTTCGACCGCGGCTCGCCCATGAGCCCGCTGAGCGTACAGGCTCTTGCCGCCGCGCGCATCCAAAGCGGAGCCGGGAACGTGAAAACCTGATGACCACAGGTCCCAAGGACCGCTGCGACCACTGCGACCGCTGCGTCCAAGTCGCGATCTCGTCACCGCAAAGCCTCGGCTGCGCAGCGGCGCCCATGCGCGGCCCCGGGCGGCGCCCATGCGCGGCCTCGGGCGCAGCGAAAAAATGCAGCATGGCAGGCGCGCCCCAGCGCAAGGCCGCTGACACGATGCAGCGTCGGCCGTCAGCGCCTCGCGGTCAGCGCGCGGTCGCGCGGCCACCGCCGCCGCCAAGGACCAGCAGCAGCGTCCCGGCCGCCAGCGCCGGCGCCACTTGCCAGAGCTGCGCCGTGCGCGCCAGGACCAGCGCCCCTGGCAGCAGCGCGAACCATCCCCACCACCACAGCACATACGTGCGCGCCGCGGCCTGCGCGTCACCTGGCGTCAGCGGCAGGCTGTCGCGCAGCCTCGGCAGCTCCACCGGCGGCTGCGCCATGCGGCCGCGCAATACCATGGCGTATGCAAACGTCACCGCCAGCGTGGTCACCTGCAGCACGGCGGCGTGCGACGACGCCAGCGCGCTGACCGCCAGGATCGCAAACGCCACCGCGCCCAGCACCGCGGACATCGGGTGACGTCGCGCCAGCAGCCGCGCGTGCTTGTCCAGTAGCAGCCGCGCGCCCGGCGTCAACTGTCGCCCCAGCGCGCGCAGGGTGGCGGGCGCCGCGGTCAGCTCGATGGTCGCGAGCTGCTGCCGATCCAGCGCCGAGACGTCGCGCAGCATGGCCGGCATGACCCGGTCCGCCGCGGCGCGGGCCAGCAGCGCGGCCACCACGGAGGCGGCGCTCATCCCGGCCAGGAGCAAGACGGCGTCGCCGACCTCGGCGTGCCCGCCGCGCAGCCAGCCGCCGACGTCGATGGCCAGGAGCACCGCCACGGCCGAGGCCAGCCCTGGGAGCACCCCCAGCCAGGCGGTCGGAGGCGCCTTCACCTCTCCGCCGAGCCCGGCCAGGAGCTGATCGGCCTTGCCAGAGACCACCAGCGCCCCGGCGGCGACCGCGACCGCAGGGACCAGCGCCGCCGCGGCGAACGCCAGCGCCACCGCCAGCGCCGCGTGCCGGCCGAGCACCGCGACAGCGTCAGGCCCCGCGAGCACCGCCAGCGGCAGCGCGGCCAGCGAGCTGGCGGCCAGCGCCTGAGCGGCCAGCTCGCCAGTTGCCCACTGCGCCGCGCCCCACAGCGGCCGGCCCTCGATGGGCAGCCTGGCGAGCAGCGCCGCGTCGGCGCGCCAGAACAGCACGAACGGCACCCGCAACATCGCGACCGCGTACAGCGCCACCGCGGTCCAGAGCCAGCGCGTGCTGGCCGCGGAGCCATCAGGCGCGGTGGCCACCCAGGCGGCCGCCGCCGCGCCGGTGACCAGCATCGCGAGCCACGTCCGCCGGCGGCCGCCGCTGCGCCGCCCGACCTCTCGCTGCACGTGACGGAGCTTGGCCGCGTCGATCACGTCGGACCTCGGTCCGGCACCACCGAGACGTACAGCTCCTCCAGCGCTCCGGCCCCGCCAGCGACGAGCGTGGCCAGCTCCTCGCCGCTCTTGTCGGCGACCACCCGCCCGCCGTCCATGATGATCGCGCGCTGGCACATCCGCTCTGCGCCGCCGAGCAAGTGGGTGGACATGAGCACCGCCGCGCCGCGCGCCGCGACCTCCTCCACCGCGCCGCGAGCGCTGCGCGCCGCGTACGGATCGAGCCCGTTGAGCGTCTCGTCGAGCAGCACCAGCGCCACGTCGCCCACCAGCGCCGCGGCCAGCCCGACCCGCTGCCGCATGCCATACGACAGCTCGCGGCACGGCCGCTGCGCGATCCCGGTTAGCTGCAGGCGCGTCATCACGCGGTCCACCTCGCCGCGCTCGGCGCTGCGCGCGGCGGCCACGAACTCCAGGTGCTCGACCACCGTCAGGAACTCGTACAGCGCAGGCGGCTGATCGGCGAAGCCAAGCTTGGCCTTGGCGCGGAGGGGATCCGTGGCGAGATCGCAGCCGGCGATGCGGATGGTGCCGCTGGTGGGCACCAGCGCGCCCGAGATCGCCGACAGCGCGGTGGACTTGCCCGCGCCGTTGGGCCCCAGCAGCAACGTCACGTCGCCGGCGTGCAGGTCCAGCTCCAGGCCATCCACCGCGACGCGCTTGCCGTACTGGACCGTGAGATTTCGAACTTCGCAGACAGACGCTGCCACGATTGCCCCCCGAGTTGTTCCTTGGTCTATCGCAGGCCCCGCGAGCTGTCGAGCCCGCTTGGCCAGACCGATGCGCCCGACCGATGCGCCTGACCGATGCGCCCGCGCCTTGTCCGCGCGTCCGCCGCAGGCAAAACGCCCGCCCCGACAACGACATTTCAGGCGCCGGATCTGTATAGTCTCGCCGTGGCGATCGCGACGCATCCAGGTACGGTATCGCCCTTGCGTGGCCTCGACGCCTTCGGTGAAGCCGAACGTGAGGCGCTGCTGGGCCGAGAGCGACAACGCGACGAGCTGGTCCAGCTCGTCACCACCGACGTGTTTCGCGCTGGCCTGCTCTATGGCGAGCCAGGCGTCGGCAAGACCTCGCTCCTGCGCGCGGCACTCATCCCGCAGCTCCGAGATCAAGGCATCGTCGCGCTCATCAGCGACGATCCAGACGAGCCCTCCGCCTCGCTGGCGGCGGGGATGAGCGCCTTTGGGCTGCAGCAGCAACCAGGGGAGTCTCCGCCCGTGTTCCTGGCGCGGGCGGTCGCCAACGCGATCCCCGGCCAGCAGTTCGTGTTCGTCATCGACGACGTCGATCGAACCTGTCGCACCGAGCGCGGCACCGCAGATCTCGCGGATCTGTTCGCCAAGGTCGCCGGGCGCGCCGGCGGCAGGGCGCGGTTCCTCTTTGCCTGTGCCTCGGAGCGCATGCACACGCTGGCGCAGCTCGAGCGGCGCACCGGCTCGTTGTTTCCGCCGTCCAACCGCTACGAGCTCCGCCGCTTTGCGCCCGCCGAGGCCAGCGCGGTGCTCGAGGCGATGATCGCCTCCGGCGCGCCGCCCGGCGCGATGCGGCCGGTGGTCGATGAGGTGATCGCCTATCTCGGCAAGGACGGAGACGGCGTCTTGCCCGCCGACCTCCAGATCAGCGCGCTGGCGCTGGGCCTGCGCAACGTGACCACGCTCGAGGCGCTGACCCGCGGCGGCGGCGCGCGCGAGCTGGCGGCCTCGTGGATCACCGACGCCTGCGTGGCCGCAGGGAGCCAGCGCAACGGCCTGCGGCTCCTCGCCGAGCTGGCGGACGGCCCCTTTGGTCCGTACGACGGCCTGGCCCTGGCCCGCCGCATCACCCTGGAGCCCGAGAGCGGCCGCCACATCCTCGACACGCTCGAGGCGCGCGGCATCGTCATGCGCTGGGACATCGCCGGCACCATGTGGAGCCTGCGCCATGAGATCCTGGTGTCCAGGCTGCGCGAGCTGACCGCGCCCACCCGCGCCGCGGCCAGGCGCGCCCACGAGCTGCTCGGCTCCAAGGCCGACACCGCCTCGCGGCTGCGGCTCGTCGAGCTCTACACGCTCGTGCGCGAGGGCATCGCGCCGGTCACCCCGCAGGAGAAGGCGCTGGTCGCGCGCTCGCGGCGCTACTACGGCGCCATCGCCATCGCCATCGCCGCGCTCCCGCTGGTGCTGCTGCTCATCGCGTACATCGCGATGAGCGGCCGTGTGTACTTCGACGTCCAGACGCGCGCCGGCGGCGATCAGGTGGTGCTGCGCGACGGCCGCGCCGGCCTGTCCATGTTCCACTGGCTCGGCTTCGGCGACATCGTCGCCGAGACCGGGTTGACCCGCAGCATGGTCGCCCCCGAGGCGTGGAAGCGCATCGAGAACCACGATCTCGGCGACGACGCCGGACGCATGGAGCCCCGGGTCGCCTCCGTCATGGCGCCGAGCCTCGCCGCCGCGGTCGCCTATGGCGCGACCGGCTCCGAGGAAGCCCTCGACAAGCTCAAGAAGCTGGCCAAGGAGCCTGAAGAGGTCGTCGAGATGCTGGACCTCCTGCGCCCCATCGCCCGCGGCGGGCGCGCGGAGACCGCGCTCATCGAAGGGGCCATCGCCTCGCCCTCCCCCGCGGTGCAGCGCGCCGCGGTGGCGGTGGCCTCGGCGGCGGCGCGGCGCCGCCCGGAGCCCTACACCGAGGCGCTCACCAAGGCGCTGGCCTCGGGCAACCCCGAGCTGCGCAAGAGCGCGCTCACCGAGCTGCGCACCATGCCGGAGGAGCGAGCCAACCGCCTCATCGCTGGCGCGCTCGCCGGCGACATCGACGCCAAGGCGCGCAGCGAGCTCCAGGCGCTGGCCATCGTGGACACCGGCACAGAAGATCGGCCGCCGCCGTCGGCCGCGGTCGCGATCCTGACCGAGCCCAACACCTCGGCTGGGCAACGAGACGCGGCCCGCGCCATGCTCCGCTCCTCGCTGGCGGCCGCGCGCGCGGCCACCGTGGAGGCGCTCGCGGTGCTGGCCAAGGACGCCCCCAACGAGTCGCGGATCTTCGCGCTGGAGATGCTCACCGAGCTAGATCCGCTGCCGCCCGCCATCGACCTGGTGACGATCGCCCAGGATGCCTTCGACAACAAGTCGGAGGCCCTCCGCGCCGCCGCCCTGCCCCTCTACGCCAGGGTGGCGGTGGACCGCGCGGTGCCCGCGCTTGGCGCGCTGACCAGCGACAAGAAGACGAGCCGCCCGCTCAAGGTCGCCGCCGCCAAGGCCTGGGGGCTCCTGGTGCTGATCAAGGCGGACGTCGCGCGGCCCGCGCTCGAGACCTTGCTGCGTGACGACGCTCCGGACGTCCGCGCCGCCGCGGCGACCGCCTACGGTCGCATCGGACGACCGGCGCAAGAGCAGCTCATCAAGATGGTCAAGAACGAGCGCTTCGACGTCGCGGTGGGCGCGGGCTTTGGGCTCGCCGCCGGCGCCGAAGAGGGCGCGTCCACCGCGGTCGCGGTGGACGGCATCGCGCAGCTCTGGAAGCAGAAGGGACGCCCGCGGAGAGAGGCCGTCCGCATCTACGCCAAGCTGGCGCGCAAGCGTCCGGCCAACGTGCTCAACTTCCTCGAGGCCGCCGCGCGCGCGACCGATGATCCGGCCCTGCACCCGCTCGGCGTCCAGGGCCTGTGCAACGCCATCGGCGGCGGCTCGCAGGACGCGCGGCGCTCGCTGGTGCGGGCCACTGACGACCCGTCCGTGGAGGTGCGTCGCATCGCCATCGAGTGCGTGGCGGAGGGCCCCGAGCCCGGCAAGAACGGATCGGCCATCGCGCTGCGCCTGGTGCGAGATCCAGACGCAGGCATCCGCACCACGGCCGCGCGCATCCTCTCCGACGCCGCCAAGAACGGCAACAAGTCCGCCGCAGACGCGCTGGTGGCGCTGGCCGACGACGCGGTCCGAGAGGTCCGCATGGTCGCGATCCGCGGCCTCGGCTCGTTCGGCAACGCGGCCAGCGAGGCGGCGGCGCCGGCGCTGCTGCGCGGCTTCGGTCGCGGCGACGAGGGCGAGAAGCTCGCGCTCTTGCGCGCGGCCAAGCAGCTCGGGGTGGTGGAGCTGATGACGCGCGGCATGGCCGACAAGGTCGCCGAGGTGCGCGTGGCCACGGTCGAGGCCTCGCTGAGCGCGGGCATCGCCGCCGAGGCCACGCTCGCGACCGCGCTGGCCGATCCAGAAGCCGAGGTCCGCCGCGCGGCGCTCGAGCAGCTCACGCTCCACCGCGACAAGCTCCCGGTCCAGAGCATCGAGAAGGCGCTCGCGGTCACGGTGCGGGACACCGATCCTGACATCAGCCAGCTCGCGCTGACCACGGTGGCCAGGCTGGCCGCGAAGGAGGCGGTGGCGACCCGGCTTGGACGAGCGCTGGCGTCCCGCACCGAGCGCGAGCGCGCGCAAGCGGCGGCGGCGGCCATCGGCCTCGTCGATCGCGACGCCGCGCTGACCGAGCAGCTCCTCGAGCCGCTGCTCCTTGACCCCTCGCACGACGTGCGGGTAGCCATGTTGCCGTCGCTGGCCGCCGCCTACGCCAAGACCCAGGCCCCCGACCGCCTGCGCGCCTTGCTCGGTGGCGCCGAGCAGAACGCCATGCGCCGGCTGGTGGTGGCGGCGGCGTTCATCGTGCTCGCGCGCACGCCGCCCGGAGCCAAGGCGGCCGTCGAGGCGCTCAAGAAGGAAGCCGACGGCGGCGGACCGATGGCGCGCGCCACCGCCAAGCTGGTGATCGGGTTGCTCGACAGCAACGCCGATGGCCTGGCGTTTCTGCAGAAGCTCGTGCCCTGAGGCGTCGCTGGTGCACCAGCGACGCGGCGCGGGCGCGGACATCGACGCGGGCTCCGACGCGGGCATCGGCGCGGGCTCCGGGGAGGACTTCGGCGCTCGCACGGCGCCTGGTGCCGCTTGGCCCACGCGGTAGCACGTCGCTTGGCGGACACTTCCATGTAGGATGGGCGCGATGCACCGCACCCTCACGCTCCTCGTGCCGCCGCCGGATCTCGCGCGGCGGCGGTCCACGCGCGGTCGACAAGCCGTCACCGCCGAGCTGCTGGCGCTGCTGGCGCTGATCTCGCTGGCGCTGCTCCCGCTGGCCGGCTGCGGCGCGAAGGCCGGCCCGGCCGCGACCGCCAAGGCGCCCCAGGGCCAGGCAGAGCGCGAGACCAAGCTGGTGCTCGTGGAGGCGCTGCGCTCGGTGCGAAGCGGCGATTCAGACGACGTGCTGTCCCTGGCGACCGAGTCCTTGCTGGTGCTGGGCCCGCGCCCCGCGGACGCCTATGGCTCGCGCACCGACGCGGTGCTGGCGCTGCGCGAGCTCATCGACGCGAGGAGAAAGCCGCGGCTGTCGGGTCCCGGAGCCACGGTCCTGGCGGCGCCCGGGGGACGCTCTGCCTACGCCGTGGAGCGCCTGCAGCTCAGCCGACGCCCGCTGTGGGCGACCGCCCTGCTCGACGGACACGACGGCATCTGGCGCATCGGGGTGTTGCAGCTCTCGTTCCCGGTGTCCGCTGGCGCGGCCAAGAAGGCAGGGAAGAAGCTCCGCGCCCCCGGGCTCGCGACGCCGGCGCTCGACAAGGCCGCCGGCGGCGTCAAGAACGCAGCCGAGGCAGAGGACGCGCTCCGGCGCGCGCTGGCCGCTCCCGCGCAGCTCGCCGCCGCGCTCGAGCAAGCGGACGGCCTGGCGATCGGCACCGACGGCGCGCTCACGTCCGGCAAGCGCAAGCTCGCCGCGCTTGGCAAGCAGCTCGCGGAGCGCCGCTACGAGCTGACCTCGGATCCGATGAGCGTGGTCACCGCCGACGACGCGCTGGCGTTCGTCGCGTGTACGGCGAACCGGATGACCCCCAAAGGCGAGCCGGCGCCGGTGCTCGTGGGCGCCGTGTTCCGCCGCACCGCGCGCGGCTGGGAGCTGGTGGTGCTGCACGAGGCGCAGGCCCTGTAGCGGGCCGCGCGGAGCCCCGACTACCCCAGGTTCTTGTTGGCGAAGTCCCAGTTCACGAGCTTCCAGAACTCCTCGATGTACTTGGGACGAGCGTTGCGGTAGTCGACGTAGTAGGCGTGCTCCCAGACGTCGATGGTCAAAAGGCAGGTCTTGCCGGTGGCGAACGGCGTGTCGGCGTTGGAGGTGGTCTCGATGGCGACGGTGCCATCCGCGTTCTTGACCAGCCACGCCCAGCCGGAGCCAAACTGGCCGGCCGCCGCCTTGGAGAACTTGTCCTTGAAATCAGCGAAGCTGCCGAACGCCTTGGTGATGGCCGCGGCGATGTTGCCCGTGGGCTCGCCGCCAGCCTTGGGGGCCAGCGAGTGCCAGTAGAAGGTGTGGTTCCACACCTGCGCGGCGTTGTTGAACACCGCCTTCTCGCTCGGCTGGCCAAAGCTGGCCTTGACGATGTCCTCGAGCGACTGTGACTCGTACTTGGTGCTGGGGACCAGGTTGTTGAGGTTGTTGACGTAGGCCTGGTGATGCTTGCCGTAGTGGTAGTCGATGGTCTCGACCGAGATGATCGGCACCAGCGCGTCTTTTGCGTACGGAAGCTCCGGAAGAGTGAACGCCATGATTGCTTGCTCCAAGGTGGTGGCCCACGTGGGCCAGTTCGGTGCAGGTGTTGTAGCGCGAGAGTCCTCGTCCAGCAGGTGACGGGACCAGCAAAGTGCGTCCGGTGCGCGCCGCGGCCTGCGGTGGATCGAGATCGGCCGATGATCGAGTAGATTCCCGCCATGGCACCGCGCGTTTGGCTCATGAAGACCGAGCCTGAGTCCTTCGGGATCGATGATCTCGCCCGCGTCAAGATCGAACCGTGGACCGGGGTCCGCAACTTCCAGGCCCGCAACCTCATGCGCGACGAGATGCAGGTGGGTGACGAGGTCCTGTTCTACCACTCCAACGCGCACCCCTCTGGAGTCGCCGGGATGGCCCGGGTGCATCGGACCAACGTGGTCGATGAAACGCAGTTCGATCCCGAGAGCCCCTACTACGATCCCAAAGCGCGGCGCGACGCGCCCACCTGGATCTGCGTGGACGTCTCGTACGTGGCGACGTTGCCGCGCCTGGTGAGCCTGGAGGAGCTGCACGCCGAGCCGCGGCTGGCGGACATGCTGGTGCTGCGCCGTGGCATGAGGCTCTCGGTGCAGCCGGCGAGCGCAGCGCACGTGGCCGTGATCCAGGAGCTCAGCCGAAGCGCTGCGGGGAGCGGCGCTGGCGCCAAGCCTGCCGCCAAGGCCAAGCCTGCCGCCAAGGCCAAGCCTGCCGCCAAGGCCAAGCCTGTCGCCAAGGCCAAGCCTGCCGCCAAGGCCAAGCCTGTCGCCAAGGCCAAGGCCAAGCCTGCCAAGCCCGCGCGGGGGACCACGCGATGACGCAGCGGCGCGCACCTCCGCTGGGCGCCGCGGATGGCGCGGACAGCGCGGGCGCGGACGGCGCGGATGACGCGGACGGCGCGGACAGCGCGGATGACGCGGACAGCGCGAAGCTCCGCGCGGAGGCTTCGCGCCTGCGCGCGCTCCGTCAACGTGGCGACCATCAGGACCACCTGCCGGCCGCGCTGGCGCTGGCGGCGCGCGCGCCCTCGGACGTGGAGGCGCGCATCGAGGCGGCGTTCGGGCTCGACCGCGCCGGCGACGAGGCCGCCGCCGTGCGCCACTACGACGCGGCCTGGCAGCTCGGCGTGCCCGAGCCGCTGCGTCGCCGCTTCGTCGTCGGCTACGGCTCGACCTTGCGCAACGTGGGCCGCGCCGACGAGGCGGTGGTCTTGCTCACCGAGGAGCTGGCGCGAGATCCGGGGTACGCGGCGTACACCGCGTTCCTGTCGCTGGCCTTGCACTCTGCGGGGCACGCGGCTGCCGCGCTCGCCACCATGCTCGGCTGCGTGCTGGACCTGGCGGAGCGAGCGACGGGCCACCCCGGCGCTGCCGGGCACCCGCTCGATGGGTTCGAGCGCGCGCTCGGGGAGTACTACCAGGAGCTCCTGCAGACCGCCGCGCCGCGCGGACCTTGAACCGGACCGCGGACCCAGGCGACCAGGCGACCACGCGACCAGGCGACCAGGCGACCAGGCCGTGAGCGGACCGCTGGCCAGGCCGGCTGTGTCGCGAGCTGTCGACCGTGGTCGGCAAATCCCAGGATCGCTCGCGGGTCACCGCCCCAGCGCCGCGCACCGATGACGCGACCTCGGCCAGTTGCGCCACCACAGCGCAGGGCACGCGCGTTGCAATACGAGGCGAGCATGTCCAACGCCAGCTCGCTCCAGACCCTCGACCTCACCGACCTCTCCGGCATCAGCGGCGGCATGCGCTACTCGCCGACGGACTGCCAGTCCACCAACGTGGAGGATCGCCGGCCCAACGCCACCCCGACCCCTTCGCAGGCGGGCTGCACCACGTCGATCAACCCCGACGTCAAGCTGCCGCCGCAGCAGCCGCTGCCGCTGCCGACCTTCCCGTTTCCGAAGTGACGCGCTCCGAGATCCGGCTCGCCACGGGCGCCACGCGCGCGCAGGCAGCTCAGGCCACGCGCGCTCAGGTCGCTCAGGCAGCTCAGGCAGCTCAGGTCGCGCAGGCAGCTCAGGCAGCGCTCAGCCAGGCGAGGAGCGGGTCCACGTACTTGGCAGGCAGCTCGACGCCAGGCAGGGGATCTCCGGGCTTGTGGTAGTCCGAGCCCGCGGTGCACACCAGGCCCAGGTGGCGCGCCACCTCCACCCAGTGGTTGCGCTCCTGATGGTCGTACGCGCCGTAGAAGGCCTCGACGGCGGTCAAGCCGTCATCGCGGTGGCGGCGCAGCAGCAGCTCTCCATGATCGCCGTACAAGTGCGGATGGGCCAGCGCCATCCCGGCGCCGCACGCGCGGCCCAGCGCCAGCGCTTCGGGCAGCGGCAACTCGCGGTGCGCCACGTCCACGGGGCCGTTGTCGAACAGGTGCCTGCGAAAGGCGTCGCGAAACGAGCTGGCGGTGCCGCTGGCGACCATGGCGCGCGCCAGATCGGGGCGAC
>JADJJK010000030.1 GCA_016706545.1 Myxococcales bacterium | reverse complement strand
CTGGGAGCAGGCCTACGCGGGTGGTGCAACGCTCGGCTGACATGATGTCCACCACGCCCTGCTTCGTCGAGGAATCGAGCCCACCACGTTTGGGTTCTGTCCGGTTGGCGGGCAGCGTGAGACGACAACGGCCGCGCCGGCCACTCCATCCCCGTCGGCGCGGGAGGACTCGTCATGCCCGTTGCCCTGATCCCCCGCGACCACGCTGAGGCGGTCGCGTTGTTTCGCGCCGAGTTCGTCGGCCCGCTGGCCCGCCGCGAGCTCGACCGCGGCGAGCTGGCTGCGGCCCTGCGCGAGCTGGCCGCGACCTCCCACCGACCACCTGGCCGCCGTGCCACTCGACGCTTCGGCGTGTCGACGTACGAGCGCTGGTACTACGCCTACCTCGCTGGTGGTCTCGCCGCGCTGCGGCCCGATGCGCGGTCCGATCGCGGCCGCGGTCGGGCGCTGACGCCCGAGCTGCGCGAGTTGCTGCTCGACATCCGCCGCGAGCATCCGACCGCCTCGGCGCCGCTGATCTTGCGGACCCTGGTCGCCGACGGCCGGCTCCAGGCCGGGTTGGTCTCATCGACGACGGTGACTCGACTGTACCGCGACGCCGGGCTTGAGCGGGGCACGCGCCCCGACGGCCACACCCGCTTGCGCTGGCAGGCGGAGCACGCCGGCGCGCTGTGGCACGGCGACGTCTGTCACGGCCCGGCGCTGCGCATCGGCGGCACCACGCGGCCGCTGCGCATCCACGGCCTGCTCGACGACGCCTCGCGCTACATGGTCGCGCTCGAGGCTCGCCACACCGAGCGCGAGACCGACATGCTCGACCTCTTCCTGGCCGCGCTGCGCCGCCATGGCGCGCCCGACGGCATCTACCTCGACAACGGCAGCACCTACAACGGCGACAGCCTGCGGCTGTGCTGCGAGCGCCTCGGTGTCACGCTGATCCACTCGCGGCCTCGCGACCCGCAGGCCCGCGGCAAGATGGAGCGGTTCTGGCGCACGCTGCGCGCCGGCTGCCTCGACCACCTCGCCGGTGTGACCTCGCTGCACGACGTCCAGGTCCGGCTCGACGCCTTCCTCGACCAGCACTACCACCGCGCCCCGCACGGCGGTCTGCTCGGCAAGACCCCAGCCGACGCTTGGGCCGGCGCGCAGTGCCGCGCCGTCGACGAGCCGGCGCTCGCGGCTGCGCTCACCGTCCACTACCGCCGCCGCGTCCGGAAGGACGGCACCGTGGATCTCGGCGGTCGGGTCTGGCAGCTCGACCAGGGCTTCCTCGCCGGCCGCGTCGTCACCGTCGTCGCCGCGCACGCCGGTCTCGCCGGCGATCCGGTTGCAGTCCATGACGGACACCGCTACGAGCTGCGCCCCGCCGACCCGGTCGCCGCGTCGCGCATCCGGCGCCGCCGTCGGGGCGAAGTCCCGCCGCCCGCCACCCCCTTCGATCCCACCGGCGCGTTGCTCGACAAGAGCGCCGGCAGGCCCCCGCGTCATCGCAAGGAGCATCGCCCGTGACCTACCTCGACTCCCTCGGCCTCAAGGAGCCGCCGTTCACCAAGGAGATCCCCGACGCCGACCTCTGGTTGCCGGCCTCCAAGACCGGCGTCGTGGACCAGTTGCTAGACGCGCTCAACGAGCGTGCCAGCGTCGTGCTCGTCGGCGAGCCCGGCGTCGGCAAGACCTGCGTGCTCCGCGCGCTGCGTCACCGCATCCCCGCCGCCGGCTTCCGCCTCACCTACTGCCACAACGCCACCCTGGGCCGCCGCGACTTCTACCGCCAGCTCTGCGCCGCGCTCCAGCTCTCGCCGGCTGCCACCGCCGGTAGCCTCTTCCACGCCGTCTCACGCCACGTCGAGGAACGCGCCGAGGAGCGCATCCACCCCGTGTTTCTCCTCGACGAGGCTCACCTCCTGCACCAGGACACCCTCGACCACCTCCACATCCTGCTCAACTACCATTGGGACAGCCGCGCCTTGCTCTCCCTCGTCCTGGTCGGCTTGCCCGAGCTGCGCGACCGTCTCGCGCTCCGCCGCAACCGCTCGCTGCACTCGCGTATCCATCACCGCCTCGAGATCGCCTCGCTCACGCCCGCCGACACCACCGAGTACATCCGCATGCGGCTGCGCCGCGTCGGCTGCGATCGCGAGGTGTTCGCCTCCGACGCGACCGCGCTGCTCCACGAGGCCACCGCCGGCGCCATGCGCGACCTCGACCGGCTCGCCGCCGCCGCTCTCCGCGAGACCGCGCGCAGGAAGCGCAAGCTCGTCGAGCGCGACGTCGTAGCCCGCGTCATAGAGGCGGACACCCGCGAGCGCGACCACTGACGCTCGGCCACCGACTGGCACCATCGCCATCGCGCCCTGCCTCGGGCAAGGGGCACGATGGCCATCGGTACTCCGGAGCCCGCGATTCACGTTGGCAATGGCCATCGGCGTTCCGCCCCGGACTCTCCATCGCCTCGATGCCCATCGCCACCACGCCTGCGTCTCCCACCTCCTCGATGCCCATCACTCAGGCCGACGCGGTGGCCATCAACAGGCACGCCCCGTAACACCTGGGGCGGAGCCTGTCAACGATTTGAGACTTCCAAGAGAGATAGTTTAGTGAAGCTGTGTGGCCTGGACGTGGCTCCGCGCGGCAGGGCCTGCGGACGGTGTGCGCCGAGGGCCGCGCGGTGCGGTCTCGCGCGAGGCGGCAGCCGGGTCTCGAGACGTCATGGTGGGGCTCTGCCCGCCTGTCGCTGCGGTCCGCGGTGGCAGGGGAGCCGCTGGCTTGTTGATCCAGACCTCGGTGGGCAGCGCAGGCGGTGTTGAACGCCCCGCACGAAGCGCTTGGGTAGCGGTAAGGTGCGCGCGGCCGCGAGGACGGCAGCGCGCTCGTCGACCACCGCCTGGGCGAGCCCGTAGTGGACCCTCTCGGGGGTCTGCAGGCCGATGCCGCTGTGGTAGTGCTCCGTGTTGTACCAGGCGAAGAAGTCGACGCAGTGGGCGCGAGCGTCCTCGAGAGAGCCAAAGCGCGCCGGAAAGTCCGGGCGGTACTTGAGCGTCTTGAACCCGGCCTCGGAGTACGGGTTGTCGTTGGAGACGTGGGGGCGGGAGTGGGTCTTGGTGACGCCGAGGTCAGCGAGGAGCTCGGCGACCAGCTTCGAGCGCATGGACGTGCCGCGGTCGGCGTGGATGGTGAGCTGGTCGCGTGAGATGCCGTGGCGCTCGCAGGTCTCCCGAATCAGCCGCTCAGCCAGCGTCGCGCTCTCGCGTGGCGCGACCATCCAGCCGACGACGTAGCGGCTGAACACGTCGATGATCACGTATAGGTGAAAGCACGTCCACGTTGCCGGGCCCTTGAGCTTGGTGATGTCCCAGGACCAGAGCTGGTTGGGACCAGTCGCCAGCAACTCAGGGGCGACGTAGTGCGAGCGAATGAGCTGGGCGCGGCGCTCGCGGACCTCATCGTGCGCGGCGAGGATGCGGTACATCGTTCGCTCCGAGCACAGATAGCGGTTCTCGTCGAGCAGCGTGGCGTAGACCGCGGCCGGCGCCAGGTCGGCGAAGCGGTCTTCGTGCAGCACGTCGAGGACGGCCTTGGTCTCCTCGGGAACGAGGGCTCTTGGCGGCGGGGGCCGACGAAGCCGTGGCCCGTACATCTTCGGGCGCTTCCAGCGAAAGTACGACGACCGACAGATGCCGAGGGCATCGCAGACTGGGTCGATGCCGTCGACCGCCGAGGTCTCATCGATGATGACCATCAGCGCTTCCTCTCGCTCTCGGGTCCCAAGAGGGGGACCCCCAGCAACTCCGAGACTTTTTTTTGGAGTTCAACCAGCCGCTCCGCGCGGTCTGCACGCGCCTCCGCTTGGAGGGCGCGCCGCTCCAGCTCGGCGATTTGCTTGTCACGGGGGTCGGGCGGCGTCGGCACAGGTCCGCGCTTCTTCGGCGACGGGCCGAGTTGCCCCGCCGCCATCTGGGCCCGCCAGCTCGTGAGGTGGGACGAGTACAGCCCCTCTCGCCGCAGCAACGCGGTCACCGCCCCCTTCTCCCCGGCACAGGCATCTGCCTCACGCAGGATGCGGAGCTTCTCGGGGGTCGAGAACCGGCGCCGACGCGCCTTCGCGGAGACCTCGGTCGTCCTTGCCATCACGGTCATTGTCGCGCATTCCTTGTTCGCCCTCGACACTGATCTTTCGGGTGGTCGGGGTCTCAGCTACGTTGGCAGAGAGGGTCCGGGGTGTCCGGAAGGCGTGTCCGGATCTCGGTGACCCATTGTTGCCGAGCGGGCCTGATGATGGCCATCGCGGCGGGGGCTGATTGCTGGCCATCAGCGTTGGGAAGACCGTCCGTCAGTCGGTGATAGCCATCGCTTTCGCGGCGGAGGTTAGGCAGCTCCACGATGGCCATCGAGACCGCGCCGGCGGTGTTGGCGATCGCGATGGCCACCGCCGGGTAGCGCCGCCCGCACGCGCATCGACGATGGGTGGTACGTGTCAGCGCTCGCGATGGTCGGCCTCGATGACGCGGGCGACGACGTAGCGCTCGACGAGCTTGCGCTTCTTCTTGGCGGTCTCGCGGAGCGCCGCGGCGGCGAGGCGGTCAATGTCCTGCATGGTGCCGAGGGTGGCCTCGTGCAGCAGGCCGATCGCGTCGGAGTGCGAAACAGCCAGCGTTCGCAGCCGGCGCGACGCAAGCGGAGGCGGAGGTCCCGCAGCACGCGCCGCGTGGGCTCGCGTACAGAGAGTGCGCACACTGAGCGCTCTCCATGACCGCAAGCGGCGCTCGCAGAGCGCCGTCAGCGCCACGTTGAGGGACAGCCTGGCGTTCTCGCTGATGCTGCGCCACGCCGCGACGAAGCGCGAGGGCGCGCCGAAGGGTCTCGCAAGGGGCACCTGGGGCTGCTGTCAGCGAGCGGCCCGAGCCGATGCCGCCTACTCCTGGATCACCACTCCGGGCTTGCCACGCATCTTGTACGTGCCGGCCGGGAACACCGCCGGCAGGCCGGCGAGCCACTGCTGGAGAGCCGCGCGATAGGCGTCCTGGAAGGCGCGGTTGCGCTGCAGCGCCTCTACGCGCGCCCAGCGGTTGCGCGCGGCGATCCTCGGCCGCAGCGCGCGTCGGGGCTCCCACGTGTTCGGACATGAGCGGAAGTCCTGCCGCCGCACCCCGGCACGCCCGAGCACCGCTCGCCTCTCGCTCACCCGTTGCTGGCGCGCCAGCGCCTCCAGATCGTCGAGCCGCTGGCGCACCTTCCGGCGCGCTTCTTCGACCGGCCCCAGGTGCTCCGGCCAGGCCAACCTGAGCGCCACGCGCTCGGGCGTCGGGCCCTGCTCACGGAAGAAATGCGCCGGCCGCTCGACCTGCATCTCCTGCCCGCTGAAGAACGCCGCCGTCGTGTGCATCCCCGGCCAGTGCTCGACGTGTTCCACGAGCTGCGCTGTCACCGGGTTGGCCGCCGCATACGCGATCTTGTCGAACACGTCCAGCTCTTCCACCAGCTCCACCTGCCCAGGCTGCTCGTCTGCCCAGAAGTTCTCCCAGCGCCCGCGCAAGGCGTTCAACGCCCGGGCCGTCAGGCTATGCAATTCCTGGGTGAACGCAGGCAACACGCCATCTGGGTCATGCACGATCGCGTGATGATGATTGGACATCACCATCGCGTACAGCACTCGAATGCCAGTCTTCTGCGCCGCATATGCCAGGCAATAGAGGAAGACCTGGTTGGCCACCGCGTCGGGACGCAGCAGGAACGTGCGCTGCGTGCAGCGCCGCGTGATCATGTACACCTTCCCATGGAGGATCGGTCGAGAGTTCACGCGCAGAGCACCAGCAAGAAGCAGGCCGCAGACTAACTATCTGCAATTCCAATCCTGCAACACCGTCGATGTCCGGCTTCCGGCCAATGCACCCGGACACTCCCGCTCTCCCGCCGGACACTTCTGCTCTCTCCTGTCGCACGCGACCCCTGCGGCACCACGCGACTTGCCCGGGCCACCAACGACCGCCAACGACGACCGAACGGCTTCCAGCCGCCACCGGACGTTCATCACCGGGACGTTCCCACCGCGGAGCATCCTTCCCGGCAATGGAGCCTGGTCACGCCGCCATTGCGACCCGAAAACAACCTCCGGTCCGACGCCGACCCGAAAACAACCTCCGGTCCGACGCCGACCCACCTCCGGTCCGACGCCGACCCGAAAACAACCTCCGGTCCGACGCCGACCGAAAACGACGCCGACCCGAAAACAACCTCCGGTCCGACGCCGACCCGACGCACCGCAGACGCATCCCCTTCCCGGCAATGGAGCCTCTGGTCACGCCGCCATTGCGACCCGAAAACAACTTCCGGTCCGACGACCGACGCCGACGACGCCGCCCCGGCTGCGACCACCGCCTGTTCCTCGAGGGCCACCACCTGCAGCACTGGGCCGATGGCGGCGAGACCAGGCCTAGCGCCTCGTCCCAGAAGTTCTGATCGGTGGCAGAGCGCCGATCCATCGCCCGGCGCTGCGTCGCCGCTCCTCGCGGTCCGCCCAGGAGCGCTTCGTTGCCGCGCCTCGCCCCGCTTCGCTTCAGCGCGCCCCTCACAGATCATTTCCTATGGAAACGGTCCTGGATACCCCGGCGCCGCCCGATGTTGGCTGCGCAGGTCCTACGCGACGCGGCCACGACGTATTCATGCCGCAGCAAGACGGTCGGATGTCTTGTTTGAAACGCGAAGTCGCTCCGCCTCCGAGGGCATCGCCTGGCGCCAGTCGGCGACCAAGCTCGTCGTCGCGCTTCCCTTCTGTGCAGCCACTTCACCGCGGCGCTGCGCCGTGTGAAGGGGCGAAGCGCCACCGCAACCTGAGCCTGCAGCGCCGTGCCCGAGACCTCTCGCCCCCTCCTTCGGATCGTCCGCCCTTCGGGGGACACGCCCGCTCCCTTGCCGATCGACGCGGTCACTTCTGCTGTGCCCGCCGCCGCCCCCACGGGGCCCCGACTGGTGAGCAGTTCAGAGCGTGGGTCAGCGCTTCGATCTGAGCCTGTGCGCCCGACCCTGACGACCGCGGGCTGGGCGCGACCGCGCGGGCCGTTGCCCTGGCCCGTTCAACACGTGCATGGCCAAACGCTGACCAGGTTGCAGGTCCCCTGCCTGCCCGGCGTCACGCGCACGGCGAGCGAGCGGGGGCCGCAAGCGATGGCGCGCGACCCACACGAGCACGGGCCCGGGCCATCGACCGGCGCGACGCGAGCGCCGATGATCTCCAGTCCGTGGAGCCGGGCGCTGCAGGCGCGGCGCAGGCGCCCGCTGCGTGAGTCGTTGCCGCCGCTACCGGCCATGACCGCGGGCTCTTGGCCAGAGGAGTTCGTCGCCGAGCTCGGCGACGTTTTCGGCGACGCATTCGGCGACTTCTTCACCTGGCAGCGCCGGCCGAGCCCACCGCGGCTGTCGCGGCACTCGCGGCGGCTCTATGGCCGCAGCGATACGCGCCCCTGGCAACGGGCCGCGCGTTGGAGCGCCGGGGCGATCTTTGAGCTCACGCTGGCACCGCTAATCGGGCTGCTCGCGCTGGTGGCTGCGTTGCCGCGCTGGGCGAAGCGGCGAAGGGACGGCGCGCGAAGCCGCCGCGAGGGCCGCGCAGTCGCCGACGCAGATGGCCCGAGGCCCGCGAGCTTGCCCGCGGCGCGAGCGCTGCCGCCCACCCGAGCACGCGCCCCGGCGCCACCACCCAGGCAGCCCGCGCCCCAGCCTGGGCGCACGGCCTGAGGCAAGCGCGCGGCGCGAGCCGACGTCACCGCGCCAGCGACAGCAGGAGCTGCGCGGCGATGATCTTGGCGATGGTGGCGATGGGGAAGGCGCTGGCATACCCGGCGTTGGGGCCATCGCCGCCCGCCTTGTCCACCGCGAAGGCGAGCGCGGCCGGCTGGGTGTGCGCCGCGGCGACCACGCCGCTGAGCCGCTCCGTGGGGATCCCCAGCGCTCGACCGACCAGCACCGAGACCATCGCGGCGCTCAAGGTAATGGCGAGCCCCGCTGCCAGCAGCGGCAGCGCGTGCCCGCTCTGCAAGGTGGAGAGGAACGCATGGCCCGAGCGTGTGCCCACGCCAGCGAGGAACAGCACCAGGCCGAGCTGCCGCAAGGTCTGGTTGGCGTCATAGGGCAGGTTCCACACCATCGGCCCGGTCCGCCCCAGCCGCCCCAGCACCAGCCCCACGATGAGCGGCCCGCCGGCGTTGCCCAGGCTGAAGTGAGCGTCGCCGGGCAGCGGCACCGCGACCTGGCCGAGCAGCAACCCCAGGCAGATGCCGAGCCCCACCGAGACCACGTCGATCTCGCCCAGCGCGCGGTACGAGTCTCCGAAGAATTGCGAGACCTGGGCCAGCCGCTCTCGCGGCGCGACCACCCGCACCCGATCTCCAAGCTCCAGCGCCAGCTCGTCGGTGGCCACCAGCTCCACGTCGCCGCGCCGGATCCGCGTGACCGTGGCGCCAAAGCGCCCGTGCAGATCCAGCTCGCCGAGCGTCCGCCCCGCGCACTTCGCGCTGGACACCGCGATGCGACGGAAGTCGAGCACCCGCCGATCGAGCTCCAGCGGCTCTTCCAGCCGCGGCCCGATGATCGAGAACGCGCGCGCCAGCTCCGCCGCTGGGCCCACCAGCACCAGCTCATCGCCTAGCTCCAGCCGCTCGTCCTGTCCGTCGAACACGCGGAGCTGCCCCGCGCGTCGGAGCCGACTGACCGCCAGCGCCAGGCCGTGGCGAGCCAACAGCTCCTTGCCGGTCCCCTCGCACGCCTCTGCTTGCGTGACGCGCACGGTGGCGTTCTGCAAGGGCTCTGGCCGTCGCTCCTCCGCTGGCGCTGCGCGGCCCAGCCAGCGCGCCAGCAACACCGCCACCAGCGCGCCGATCACCCCCAGCGGGTAGGCAAGCGAGTAGGCGATGATCGGGGCGTTGCGCGCGGCCTCCGCGGTGCCTTCGAGCTGCTCCACCACCGCGGCGAGCGCGGGCGTGTTGGTGAGCGCGCCAGCAAACAGCCCGGCCATGCGCTCGGCGGGCAGCCCAAGCACCGCGCCCACCGCCAGCGCCACGCCAGCGCTGACCAGCACCGCGGTGAGGGCCACGCCGCTATCGCGCAGGCCCTTGCGGCGCAGCGAGGCAAAGAAGGTGGCGCCGCTGGACAGGCCCAGCATGTACACAAAGAGCACCAACCCAAAGAGCGGCACCAGCTCCGGCAACGCCAGCCGCTGGTCGAGCGCCCCGACGGCCAGGCCGCAGAACAGCACCGCCGCGACCCCGAGGTGGACCCCGGCGATCCGGATCCGCCCGAGCAGGTAGCCGGCCGCCGCCACCACGAACAGCGTGAGCAGCGGGCTTTCGATGAGACGATGGACGACGACCTGCACGTGGTGGGCTCCGAGGACGCCAGCATAGGCACGCCGTGTGGCGATCTCGCATCTCGATGGCGGCCGAAATCCGCCCCGGCCCGCCAGCGAGAGGCGGAAGGTGGCCAGTCGGCCCATGAGCCGCGGCCAAATCCCCCGCCTACCCCGACGTCAGCCCTGGCCCGATGTCAGGCCCTTGGCGTTCAGATCCCTGGCCCGCGCGAGAACGTGATGCCGTCGATGGTGATGGCGGTGACCGGCTTCTCGCCCGCCACCGGGACCGCGGCGATCTGCTTCACCAGGTCCGCCTCCTTGCAGCGGCCGAACACCGAGTAGCCGCCATTGAGCCCGGGCTGTGGGGCCTCGGTGATGAAGAACTGGCTGCCGTTGGTGTTGGGCCCGGCGTTGGCCATCGACATCGCGCCAGCCACGTGCGGCAGGTCGGCGGAGACCTCGTTCTTGAACATGTAGCCAGGCCCGCCCGAGCCGTCGCCAGCCGGATCTCCGCCCTGGATCATGAAGCCGGGGATGACGCGGTGAAACGTCAGGCCGTTGTAGAACGGCTTGCCGGTCTCGGTCTTGCCGTTGTAGGACCAGGCCTTCTTGCCGGTGGCCAGGCCCACGAAGTTGGCCACCGTCAGCGGCGACTGCTGCTCGTGGAGCTCGCAGTGGAACACGCCCATGGACGTCTTGATCTCGGCGAGGAGCTTGCCCTCGCCAGCGATGTCCTTGGTGTAGAGCGCCAGATCCTCGGCGACCGGCGGGCGAACCTCGGCCGCGGGGGCCGGCGGCGGCGTGGCCGCCGGAGCCGTCTGATCCGGCGCGGCTTGCCCCGCGGCGGGGGCGGCGGTGTTGCTCGCAGAACCCGCGGCGGGCTCGGAGCTCTTCTTGCGATGCTCGCACCCGGCCACAGCGACGAGCAACGAGATGGAACAAAGGTACTTGGTGGTACGCATGACGATCCTTCCTCTTACGAGGTCGCGACTTTGGCGCATCCGCGGATCTCCCGCAAGCGGGCTATCGAAACAGACGCCCGCGCAGGTCCGGGGACGGCTGCGCGATGACCTCCAGCAGCACAAGCCCCGCGGGCCCGGCCGGCCCCGAGGCGGCGGCCGCCGTCGCCGCCTCGGCCGCCGCGGCCACCGAGTCGAGCGTGCCGGTCATCGTGAAGTACGCCTTGCCCGCCAGATCCAGGGCCAGGCGCACGTCCCGCACCACCACGTCCGCGACCTTGCAGGCCGCGTCCGCGGCGCGGATCGCCGCACACACCGTGGACGTCTCGACGATGGCCACCGCCTCGGCGCCGGCGTCGTCCGTCCAGTCTGCCGGCGCGATCAGGCCCGCCAGCATGGGCCACACCTGGAGGTCGGCCAGCGCCAGCTCCACGTCGTCGAGCAAGAGCTTGCCGGCGGCCGCCCGCCCCGCGGCCATCGCCTCCTGCACCTCGGCCACCCCGCCCTCGAAGCACGCCAGGTGCTTGCCGGCCGACACCGCGCGCGAGGTCACCAGCAGCGCAGGAGATCGCTTGAGCGCAGCGTCGATGGCCACCACCCCCCTGGCGATGGAGGACAGCTCGAGCACGCCGAGCGCTGGCCCCCGCGGGATCGCAGGCTCAGACATCGCGACGCCCGGCAAAGCTCCAGCGGCTCACACGAACCGGAACGCTTCCTTGAGGGTGCAGCGACGCTCGCGGGTGAAATGCAGAGCGGTGGTCAAGCCCTCGCCGGTGGGGCTGGCGATGGTGAACGACGTGTAGCCCTCACCGCCCAGGCCAAGGCCGGCGTACGAGGCGTCGTTCTTGACGAAGATGCTGCAGTTGCACACCCGCGCCATCGCGGCCATGTGGTCGATGTTGAGCGAGTGCATGGTGGCGGTGTGATGAAAGCCGTGCTCCACCCGCAGCGCCGCGGCGATGGCCTCGGGCGTGTCCTTGTACCGGACGAGGCCGATCACCGGCATCAGGAGCTCGTGCTGGACGAACGGGTGCTGCTCGTCGACCTCGGCCAGCAGGATCCGCACGTCCGAGGACAACCCGGAGATGCCAGCCTTCGCGGCGATCAGGGCGGCGTCCTTGCCCACCCACTCCTTGTTGACATGATCGCCATCGATGACGACCTTCTCCACCTCGCGGATCTGCTGCTTGTCGAGGACGAAGGCGCCCTTCTTGCCGAGCTGACGCACGAGCTCGCTGGCGATCGCGTCCACCGCCAGGATCTCCTTCTCCGCGATGCAGACGATGTTGTTGTCCAGCGAGGCGCCGCGCACGATGGCGTCCGCCGCCTTCTCCAGGTTGGCGGTCTCGTCCACCACCGCCGGCGGATTGCCCGGCCCGGCGGCGATGACCTTCTTGCCCGAGGCCATGGCCTGCTTGACCACGACCGGGCCACCGGTGACCACCACCAGTCGCACCGCGGGGTGCTTCATCAGCGCCTGCGCGCTCTCCACCGTGGGCCGCTCCACCGACACGATCGCGTCGCGCGGGCCGCCGACCGAGGCGATGGCCTCGTTGAGCAGGTGGACGAAGTAGTTGCTGACCCGCGCCGCGGAGGGGTGGACGTTGAACACCACCGCGTTGCCGCCGGCGACGATGCCGATGGCGTTGCACAAGATGGTCTCGGTGGGGTTGGTGGTCGGGCGTCACCGCCAAGATCACGCCATACGGCGCGCGCTCGGTGAGCATCAGGCCATCATCGCCGGTGAAGGCCAGCGGACGCAGGATCTCTGGCCCCGGCGTCTTCTCCGCCACCAGGCGGTTCTTGGCGAGCTTGTCCTGGTACCGACCGAGCCCGGTCTCCTCCACCGCGAAGCGCGAGAGCGCCTCCAGGTTGGCCAGGGTGACCTGGCGCATCGCCTGCACCATCTTGACGCGCACCGACAGCGGCGTGCGCTCGTTGGCCTCGAAGCCGCGGCGCGCCGCCGCGGCAGCCTGATCTGCGTCCGCGTAGACCCCCAGCGTGCCACGAGGGATCTCGGGACCGCGGCGCTTGCTCGAGTCGGCGTCGCCAGCCGGCGTTGGCGCGCGTGGCGGAGCTGGCGCCACCGAGCCCATGCGGGCCAGCACCCGGCCAACGATCTCTTCGATGCGCGCTTCGTCCATCATTGCGGTGGGATCCCTGGTCTGTGATCACGCAGGCTGCGCAGCAGTCATCGGCCAGGCGCGACCGGGTGGCGCCGCGCTCCGAGCCCGTCACGGCCTGCGCCCCTCACGGGATCGACAATGGCCATGATGGTCGCGTCCACCGGGCGGTTCTGGGTCGCCTGGGTCTGCCGCGCCGAGCTGCCGGCGCAGTAGAGGACGACCTCCCCGATGCCGGCGCCCACCGCGTCCACCGCCACGGCGATGCCGCCCTGGGGCTTGCCATCCACATCACAGGCTCGGACCACCAGCAGCTTGAGCCCCTCCAACGTGGGCTCCTTGCGGCTGGCGACCAGCGTGCCGATGACCTTGCCCAGGACCATTTACTTGGTGCCGGAGGGCTTGGCGTCGCCGCGGCCGAGCGGGAGCACGCTGTCGACGTTGGCGTGCGGGCGCGGAATGACATGCACCGAGATGACCTCGCCGACGCGCTCTGCAGCGCGCTGACCAGCCTCGGTGGCGGCCTTGACCGCCGCGACGTCGCCGCGCACGATCGCGGTGACGTAGCCGCCGCCGGTCTTCTCGAAGCCGACGAGCTCGACCTTGGCGGCCTTGACCATGGCGTCGGCGGCTTCGACCATGCCGACGAAGCCTTTGACTTCGATCATTCCCAGAGCGTCAGCCATCTTCGTAGTGCTCCATCACGGGTTGGGTCAGTGCGAGTAAAAGATCTTGGCCACCTGGGCTACCGGTCAACGAACTTCTCCGGCTCCTTGCCGGTCACCGCGGCCAGCGCCGCAGACGCGGCCGCCGAGGCTGCGTCGATCTCGGCCTCGGGGCCGGCCATGTACAACCGACCAAAGGCACCATAAGGGGTGACATTGACCAGGTACACGTTGGCAGCCTTCTCGGCTTCGTTGGCGGCGAGCACCGCGTAGCCGGCGGGCTCCGTCTCCAGGATGAACAGCGACTGCCCCGGCAGCACCATCATGCCCTGCGAGCTGCGGTTGATGATCTGCGTCTGGTACGCCTGCACGCCGCGGATGATCTGGTTGGTGAGGAGCTTGGGCTTGAGCCGCTGGCTCTCCTGGCAACCCAGGTGCTTGAGGATGGAGGCACCGGCCTGCAGGACCTCGCCCTGGTCGTCGTCGTGGATCTCGAGGAGCCCATACGCGCGCTCGACCACCTGGATCGCCGGCTGCACGCGGGTCGCCTTGAGCGCGATATCCGTGACCTGGTTGATGGCGATGCCAGGCGCGATCTCGACCCAGAGCGAGGCCTGGCCGGGGACCGGCAAGAAGCCGCGTGCGGTCTTGCCGATGAACGTCGCTAGCTGGGGCTGAAGCGCGTCGAGGAAACAGTACGTGCGCAGGGCGGCGGACATCGCTGATCGCGACGCTACCATGGCCCTTTGACCACGGTCGAGGAACCGCGGCGCGGTTTTTCCTGGTCCACCACCCGCAGCGAGGCGGGCGCGGCGGTTGACTACGCCACGAAGTCACGCATGCTTGCCGCCATGCCACGGATCAGAGGTTCACGCGGGTCGGGAGCGGCCCGTCGGTCAGGCCGACTCAGCCGGTCGAGGAAACCGAGCGCGAGCGCAGGATCGAGCGCGGGATCGACCACGGGATTGACCACGATGCCCCATCCGGCGACGACCGCCCCGCATCGCGCTCCTCGCTGGCACCGCTGGCACTGGTTGATGGCTGGCCTCCTGGCCGCTGCGGTGAGCACGGCGCCAGGCATCGCCAGCGCCCAGGCCAAGGCGCCGCGCCCAATGACGCTGGCGCTCTGGAAGCAGGCGGCCCCCGCCGCCGCCGCGCCAGCCCGCGCCGCGGCGCCCTCGGCGCCGGCAGCTCCGACCCCACCGCCCCCGACGAGCGTCCCGACGAGCGTCCCGGCGAGCGTCCCGGCCGCGCCCCCGAGCCCAGGCACGCCCGCCGGCCCAACGGACGGCGCTGGCACCGACGCCGCCACGCTGTCGATCGCGAGCTGGGCCGGCGCCGCCACGTCAACCAACCTCGCCGAGCTCCTGGGCAGCGCCATCCGCAGCTCTCCCGAGCTGGCCTCGGCCCAGCTCGACGCCGAGATCACCGAGGGCCGGATCGATGAGGCCGCCGCCATCGACGACTGGCAGCTCGAAGCCAGCGTCTCGGCCTCGCGCGTGACCGGCCCGGACACGAACCGCCTCGAGGGGTCGGCCTCGCTCGCTCGCCTCCTTCCCACCGGTGGCACCCTGAGCCTCTCGGCATCGAGCGCGGTCGGCGACGTGGAGACCAGCATGCTGGGCGGCGCCACCATCGGCGGCACCACCTGGACAGATTCGCTCACCGCCTCGCTCAACCAGCCCTTGTGGCGCGGCCGCGGCAGCGCCATCACCTACGCCAACCTCCGCCGCGCCGAGCTGCAGCGCGACGCCACCCGGCTGTCGCGGCAGATCGCCGCGATCTCCATCGTGCAGAGCGTGGTCGCCTCCTACTGGGACCTGGTCCTGGCCGAGCAAGAGGTGGCGATCGCCGAGGCGAGCCTTGGCCTGGCGGAGGAGCGGCTTCGGCTGACCCGCGCCGGCATCAAGGGCGGCAAGGTGGCCGACGCCGAAGCGCTGGCGGTGGAGCAAGCCATCGCCATCCGCACCGAGGAGCTCTTGGGCGCGGAGCTGTCCATCGTCGATCGCTCGATCGCGCTGCGCCGCACCACCGGCCTCGCCATCGGCAGCGACTCGCTGGTCCTGCGCGTGGACACCGCGGTCGGCTCGCAGGATCGCGCGTTCAGCATGGGCGCGCTCCTGGAGGCCGCGTACGCCACCAGCCCGGAGCTGGCTCGCCTGGCGGTGGACCAGAAGACCGTCGAGATCGACGTCGAGGTCACCAAGGAGGGCTTGCTGCCGCAGCTCGACGCGGCCTTGAGCCTCACCCCGCTGGGCATCAGCGGGTCGGCCGGCGGCGCGCTCGAGAACCTGGTCACGCTCGAGGACTACTCCGTCAACGCCTCGCTGACCTACCGGCAGTCGCTGGGCGCCCGCGCAGCTCGCGGCCGCCTGCGCGCCGCGCAGGGCCAGCTCGACAAGGTCAAGGTCACCGCCACGGACGTGAAGCAACAGCTCGCGCAGTCGCTGACCCGCGCGGTCGGTCAGCTCGAGCTGGCCCGCCGCCGCGCACAGCTCGCCCAGCGGGCCATCGAGCTGTCGCAGCGCAACATCGAGGTCGAGCTCACCCGCTTTGGGCTGGGCAAGTCCACCAACTTCGATGTGCTGCAGCGCCAGGACGAGCTCAAGCAAGCGCGCCTGCGTCACGTCCGCGCGCTGATCGATTGGCGCAAGAGTGAGACCGCCGTGCTCGCGCTCACCGGTGAGCTGTTGCCGTTCTACGGCATCACCCTGCCCGGCTAACAACGCCGTCGGTCAGAGCACTGACCGCGCATGGCCCGCGTCTTCTCCGCCGGGCTGTGCAACGTCGGGACACTCACACCGGAGCCACTGTGTTCCGCGCGCCTGGCGCCGTGAGCAAGGTCTCGGTTTTCTCCTCCGGCATCAAGCCCGCGACATTCTCGCTTGCCGGAGCGAGAGGTCCCGGGTGAGGCTAGGCGCCATGCGTAACTCGACCTTGTTCTTCACGCTGCTGGTCTCGGCGTTGTCGCTGGCGACCATGGCTGCGCCGGCCGAGGCGGCCCGGCGCAAGCAGGTGCGGTTTGCCGGCATCCACACGGTCCCCAAGGGCCACGGCGGCGGCCTCTGTCACATCGAGGCGCCGCACGTGCATGTCTACGCGCCCGAGATCAGCGTGCAGTACCGTGAGCACCTCGGCCAGCAGGTGTTCGTGGGCGATCCCGTCGCCTACGGCTGGGATGGCGAGCGCTACTCCTACTACGGCCACCACCCGATCCATGTCAACGTGCTGGTGGGCACCGACGAGCTCGACGAGGAGTACTGCTACCTCGACGGCCCGCACTATCACGCCTTCACGCCGCCCCCGCCGGTGGTCGCGGACTTCCGGCTGGAGGGCGGCGCGTACTTCTACATCGGCACGCCGCCGCCGGTGTACATGGAGGCGCGGCCGGCCATGGTCAAGATCAACACCGTGTATCAGCCCATTGTTTACGACCGACCGGTGGTCACCGTGACCCCACCGCAAGGGTGGATCGGTGTGCGCTTCGCGGCCCGCGAGGTCAGGCCCACGGTGGTCGCGCCAGTGGTGCGCGGCGGCGCCGTGGTGGAGGTACACGCGCCGGTCATCGAGATCGTCCCGCCTTCCATCGACATCGGCATCGGCATCGGGGTCGGCGTGGGCGTGGTGGGCGGCACGGTGGTGGACCGCCCGCGCGGCCACAAGCACAAGAAGCACAAGAAGCACCGAGGGCGCGGTCGATGGTAGGGCCGGCAAGGGCGACGCCGCTGGTGCTGGCCCTGGCTGCGGCGCTCGCGGTGGGCTGTGGCAAGGCCGAGCCCGGCAAAGCCGCGGCGCAAAAAGACGCCCCCGCGTCGGCGCTGACCGAGGCCTGGACCAAGGCCGGGCTCACCGTGTCGGCGTTCACCGAGGACAAGAGCCGCAAGATCGGCGACTCGTGCAAGAGCGCCACGATCAGCGGCGTGGACGTCGTGATCTGCACCTTCGCCGCCGAGGCGGACGCCAAGGCAGCCGAAGCCAAGGGGCTCGAGTGGGTGGGCGCCGCTACTGGCACCGCCCTGGTCCGGGGCAAGGACCTCTTGACCGTCGTGGATCGACGCAACGCGGACCCGAGCGGTCGCACGATCAACGCCATCACCAAGGCGTTTCGCTGAGCAAAGGCGTCGCCTGTACCGGCGCTGGCTGGGCTGAGCTCAGGCCAGACCGATGAAGCCCATCAGCACCCCGCCGGCCTTGCCATCGCGGCGGTAGCTGTAGAAGCGGTCCGGCGTGCAGCGCGTACAAGGCGGCGCGGAGTCGATGTGCTCTGGCGAGACGCCCGCCTTCTCCAGCACGTGGCGCGTGACCACGCGCAGGTCGAGGTGATCCTTGTGTGGCCCGGCGACGACCATGCCTGGGAGCGCGCCGAAGGCGGCATGAAACTCGGCGACGACCTCCGGCCCCACCTCGAAGCAACAGGCGCCGATGGATGGCCCGAGCGCGACGCGCAGGTCGCGCGCCGCGCTTCCTAGCGCCACCATGCGCGCCACCATGCTGGCGGCGATGCCACCCACGGTCCCGCGCCAACCGGAGTGCGCCGCGCCGCACACCCGAGCGCGGGCATCGGCGAGCAGCATCGGGATACAATCCGCGGCGAAGGCGCCCAGCACCGGGCCGCGCCGATCGCAGACCATGCCGTCGAACTCCGCCGGCTCGGGCAGCGGCTCCCCGACGGTCCACACCGCGGTGCCGTGGTTGTGACGCATGATGTGCAGCGCCGCAGGGTCGTATCCAGCATGGGCGGCGACCCGGCGCAGGTTCTCCTCCACGTTGGCTGGATCATCGCCCCACTTGGCGCCCACGTTGAGCGAAGCGCGCAGCCCCTTCGACACGCCGCCAGTGCGTTCCGGAAAGCCGTGGACAAAGCCATCCGCTGGCAACACGGCCGAACGATAGAACCGAATCGCGTCCATGCCGGTGTGTAACATGCGCGAGCGCGGTGCGCAGGTTGCGCACCTTTCCCCCGGACCCTGCGCAAGCCGCGACCCGCAAGCCACCCGCGGAGCCGCCGATGCACCGAGAGGCCGTGATACGCTACCGAGCATGATCCCGTACGAGGACTTGGTGTACGCGCTCACGGAGTGGCGAGCGCGCAAGGGGCTCCCAACGGTCAGCTCGGCGGCCAGCTCGGCGGCGCCGGCCAAGCCTGCCGCTGCGGCCAGATCCACTCCGCCAGCGCAGCCCGCGTACGCCGCACCGCCGGCGCCGGCGCCGCAGCCCGCGTATGCTGCGACCGCGGCGTACGCCGCGCAGCCCGCGTACGCCCCGCAACCACAGCAGCCCGCGTACTCCGCGCAGCCCGCGCCGGCGCCGCAGCCCGCGTATGCTGCGACCGCGGCGTACGCCGCGCAGCCCGCGTACGCCGCGCCCGCCTTCAGCACCCCTCCGAGCTACCCGGGCGCGCAGGGCGCGCAGGCGGCGTTTGGCTCGATGTCCCCGGCGACCACCCAGATGGGATACGGCGCGCCAGCGGCTGCGCCGCCCCCTACCGCTCCCAACTTCGCGGCGGTGCAGGCCGCGTTTGCCTCGGGGGGTGACTACGACCACCCTGTCTCCGAGGAAGATGAGGTGATCTCGCTGGGCGCCGACGAGTATCCCGGCCAGGGTGACGTGATGGGCTTCGACAACCCGCGCGCCGGCACGCAGCCGGGCATCGCGCCAGGCGCGCCCACCCGGGGAGCGCGGCGTTGAGTCGAGCCTGGGTGGTGGCGGAGCGCGGGATCATCGTCGTCGACAGCGCAGCGCCGCCCCCCGAAGAGCAAGACGTGGTGATCGCGGTGGAGGCCGCCCAGCTCCCGTGGGCGCACCTCTCGCCAAGCGCCGAGGTGCCGGGCTGGGCCGCGGTGGGCCGCGTGGTCGCCGCTGGCGAGCGGGCGCTCGCGCTGCTCGATCAGCGAGTGCTGGTGGGCGCCATCGATCCGTGCGGGCAATGCGAGACCTGCCGGCGCGGAGGTGGCACCGTGTGTCCGCTGGCGAGACGCCGGGGCGACGGCAACCGCGGCACGCTGGCTGAGCGCATCACCGTGGCCGCGCGCTGGGTGGTGCCGCTGGCCGAACTGGGGCTTGATGCCAGCGAGGCGCGCGCGGGCGCGGACGGGAGCGCGAACGGAGATGCGGACCCGGATGCGGACCGGGATGCGGACCGGGGCGCGCTGCCGCCGCTGCACGACTCAGGCGAGCTCGCCAGCGACGCACCCGAAGACGCGCTCGACGAGGCCCACGCCCCTGCCCTCGGCGAGCTCCCGCGCGACCCAGACGATGGCTCCTCGTCGCACGTGACGGACGCCACCGCCCCCCGCCCGGCGCGCCTGGGCGCCGCTGGCGCGCTGGCCGTGCTGGCCGGAGAAGCCGCGCTCGCGTACACCGCGTATGCGCGCAGCGACCTGGCCCCCAAGGAGCCAGTGGTGGTGCTCGGTCGCACGCCGGTGACCCGGTTCCTCGTCGAGATCTTGCTGGCCAAGGGCATCACCCCCGTGGTCGTCGTGCAGCCGCCGACCACGCCGCGAGGGCCACACGCAAGCGACGCCCAACCGAGCGCCCAAGACGGCGACGACGCCACCTTCTTCGCCTGGACCGCCTGGCTCGCCGCCCGCGGCGCCGGCGTGGCCACGGTGACCGGCGTGACGATGCCTTCGCCAGGTGAGCAGGCCCTCGCCGCTGCGAGGAGCGCGATCGCGCTCGTCCTGGCCCGCGCAGCGCCGGCCTCCGCGAGCCCCTCGCCCGGCGCCACCGCGCTCTCTGGCAGGCCGTGGCGGATCGTGGCCACCGATCCAGCGAGCCTCTCGCTCGCCGCCGCGCTCGCGGGGCCGCGCGCCACCATCACCGCCGTCTGCGCTGCCGCGCAAGGCCTGGTCGCTGGCGATGGTGGCTTTGGAGCGGCGCTGTGGCAGCGCGAGGTCAGCGTGATCGGCGTCGCCGCCGCCAGCCCAGAGCTGATCCTTGAGACCGCGGCGCTGGCCGCTCGGGGGCAGCTCGATCTGCAGGCCGGCGTGGTGGTCCGCGAGGTGGGCTCGCTTGGCGAGTCGCGCCAGCTCGCGCAGGATCCTACCTGCGCGCTGGTCCTGACCCTGCCAGCCTGACGCTGCCAGCCTGGCCCTGCCAGCCTGGCGAGCGGAGTTCGCGAGGCTGCCGCGCAGCCTGCGCTCCTGCCGCGCGAGCCGCGGTCGTCGCGCGCGGAAAATTCTCAGATCTGCTGTCCAATCTTCGCGTCCACTTGCGTAGTCACAGTATCCGCGACGTCACCAAGAGGACACGCGGTGCCGATGGCTCGAGTTCGGGCGAGCAACCGGCGGGTTGGAGGTGCGTGGAGGGAGCCCGTGGCGCAGCACGCGATGGCTGCGCCGCGGGCTGGGGGTTGGGATGAGCCAGCGCGCTTCGATGGCGCGTGCGGCTTCGGGGCTTCTTTTTTCGGATGGTGTTGTGAACTCGTCGGCGAAGAAAAAAGAGAAGGAATCAGCATGAGCAACAGAAACAGCTTTCGACTACCTGCCTTTGCACTCGCGCTCTCGATGTCTCCGGCGTTTTTGGCCTGTACCCAGGGCGACCTCGAGGACGGCATCGCCACTGAAGCCGCCGCGCTCGTCGAACGAGAGGCGGTGCCCATCGAAGAGCCGCTGCCGCCGCCGATCGTCAGGCGCGGCATGACGTGGGTCAAGCACTCGCACAACAACACCAATGGTCAGGACTCCGTGGGTTGCTACGACTACGACTATTCCACCAGTCCGCCGACGCCCCTGGCCTGCGACCCCTACACCGGAGACACGAGCTGCGCTGCGTCTCGCCCCATCTTGTGCATCCGCCAGGATGGCTCTGGCTCCTGCGGCTTCACGCCGTCGTTCTACAACGGATGGGCCAAGGGCAACCTCGGGCTCACGGCCAGCGTAGCGGGCACCGCGCTGACGTCCCTGGCGGTGGCCAACGGCTACTGCGCCGCGCAGTTTGGCGTCGGCTGGAGGATGGCGGAGTTCCACGATGGCGGCGGCGGCTGGGGCTTCACCGCGTATAGCAACCTCAACGATCTGTACACGCGCGGCCACGCCAGCCACACCTTCGCTCGGCGGTTCTGGGTCCACATCAACGACCAGCCGGGCAACTGCTGGAACTAGCGACGAGTCCCAGAAGTTGAGCGACCGAGTCACGTCGCGCCGTGAGCGACGCGCGTCGCGAGCTACCGCGTCGCCACCAGCGCCACCAGGACGCCGATGGCGATGACGCTCAAGATGACCGCGACGATGTACTTGCCGCGGCCGGCCTTCATCTCGTTGATGAGCTGGTCCTCGGAGACCTTGCCGCCATCCGTCTTGTCCCGCAAGGCTGGCATCATCTGCGTGCCGCCGGTCTTGAGGCTGTACTTGTCCTTGTCCCCGTGCGAGATGGACCCGTCGTCCTTGTAGCGTTCGTCCATGGGCAGCGAGTCGGCCTTGTCGCGGTCGACGTCCTTGCCGGTGCGCTCGCGCTCGACCGCCGCCGCCTCGGCAGCAGCGGCATCCAGCTCGCCCTTCTTGAACCACATGGTCTCGCGGAACTTGCCCTTGTTCGAGGGCTCCTCCGTCTTCTTCCTGCGCGCGCCAGAGGCCCCCGCCGAGGAGGCGGCGGCCTTGGGGGTCGCTGGCGAAGCCGGCGGCGCGGCCGGCGCGGCAGGCGCTGACGGCACCGGGGTGGCAACCTCGGGCGCGATCGGCGTGGGCGCCGGGATCACCGCGCCCAGCGCAGGAGCTGCGGCGGTGATGGCCGCCTGCGCCTCCGCCATCGCACCCGGTGGCGCCCATGGCGAACGATCCGACGTGACCGCGGCGGCCGCGGCAGGCGTCGCCGCCGCTGGAGACGCGCTGGCTGGCGCTGCCTCTTCGACCGGCGTGACTGCTGGGACGACCGGAGCGACCGCAGCGACCGACCGGCGCAACGACCGGTGCGGCCACAGGCGGCCGCAGCGACGGCTCCGCCGGCTCCTTGTCAGCGTCGGCGCCGGCGGCCGCGGTGGCCGCCGCGGCCGCCGCGCGTAGCTGATCTCCCGGCATCCCCAGCAAGGTCTGCACCAGCTCGGCCTTGGGTTTGCCGGCGCGCCCCATGGGCATGGTGCTCCTCACGTCGGTCGCGGCACCTCGGCTGACGCGAACCACCTCATCAATGAACTGCCGCACCGTGAGGAAGCGCTTGCTCGGTGAGCGCTCCAGGGCGCGAAGGATCACGGCCTCCAGCTCCGGGGCGACCGACACCACCTGCGAGGGCGGCTTGATCGTTCCCGACAGATGACCGGCATGCACCTCCGCGGGCTCGCCGCGATAGGGGGTGGTGCCGGTGAGCGCGAAGTAGAACAAGGTGCCCAGGCTGTAGATGTTGCTGCGCTGATCCGGTGGCTTGCCCTCCACCTGCTCGGGCGAGACAAACTCCGCCACCCCTGGGACCTGCTGGCCGGCGGCGACCGGGACCGAGAAGTTGATGAGCTTGAGATCCGATCCCGCCAGGAGCACGTTCTTGGGCGCCAGATCGTGATGCACCACGCCCACCTGCGCTGCCTCGATGAGCGCCTCGCCGATGTGCTCCACCAGCTCGGCGGCCATCGTCGCCGAAAGCGGCCCATGGGTTCGCACCACGTCGGACAGCGGCCGAGCGGAGTCGGCCAGATCGGTGGCCACCCAGATCTGCTCATCTCGCTTGCCCGAGGCAAGGACCTTTGCGATTCCAGAATGTTGAAGACGCTCAAGCTGCTTGAGCTCTCGCTCCACGCGCTGGGTGGCCGCCGGGGTCCCGGTCACCTCGGCGGACAGGATCTTCACCGCCACCATGGCGTGGGTCTGCTTGTCCACCGCGCGGCACACCACGCCCGTGCGGGCCCCGCCCAGGCGTTCGCGCAGCTCGTACCGGGTGGCCAAGGTGTCCGAAGCGGGCTCTTCGAGCTCGATAGGCGTTAGCCGAGCGGCGTCAACTGGGCAGAAGTTGGCATCGTCGGAGAATCGTTTCCCGCACTTGGGACAAAGCTTCATGGCAGCATCCGTAATTGTGCGAATCGTATGGAGATCGTCGATGGATTGCAACGGCAACGACCGCATGCTGTGACCCCTTGGTAGATTGGCTCGTCCGGTGCCAGAGGCACGCCGCTGCGTGAACCACCCAGCGAAGAAAAATCCTCGACCAGCTCGACGGCTGCCTCGCTCCACACCAAAGGTTCCAGATACCTGCGACCTCGCAGGGCCCAGCGAGCAGGCGCGTGGCCAGCGCCACACCACCAGGTTTTGGTTGGCGCGGGAGTCGCGCGTGTAGGAGACATCGCATGACCTGACATCGGCCAAGCGGTCACCCGCGTTGACAGGCTGGCTCCGGAAGCGCTAGAACTCGCGACCCCAAGGAAGATCAAGCCATGGCCTCGAATACCAAAGCCACGACCGTCAAGCGCAAGAACAAGCACGAAGCAGCGGGTCGCCGCCGCAAGAACCGGCAAGCTCGCCGCTCGACGGTGAGCGCCGTTGAGCTGTTCGCCGCTCTGGGCGAGCCCGGAAAGCCGGCGCCCAAGGCCGCCAAGTAGCAGCCCCGAGCCCTCCAGAAGATCTGGAGGCACGTTTTTTAGCCTCGTCTGGTTTCCGGCTCTTGCCGGTGCCTCGCCTTTTCTGGCCGATTCCTCGGCTCTCCTTGTCTTCGCCGGGGATCGCTCGCCCACCTGGTGCGATCGGTAAGCGCGAGTCTGTGCTCGCGCCGTTTTTTTACTAGCGGTCGAGATCGGCTGCTGGAACTTGGTCCCTGACCGAGGGATGGTAGCGGCTGCCATGGATCCTGCGACGTCTGACGCCGACTTGCTGCTCGCGTGGCAGGCGGGCAACGAGGTCGCCGGGGAGGCCTTGGTCGAGCGTTACTTCGACCGCCTCTATCGCTTCTTCCACACCAAGCTCGACGCCGAGGCGGACGAGCTGGTGCAGGCGACGTTCCTCGCCTGCCTTGGCGCCAAGGACCGCTTCCGGCGGGAGTCGTCGTTCCGCACGTTCCTCTTTGGCATCGCGCGCAACCAGCTCTACGCCGCGCTGCGCGGTCGCGCCAAGGCCGCGCGCCTCGACTTCGCGGTGTCCTCCATCGCCGAGCTGGTCTCCACTCCGCGCACCCGGCTGGCGCGCCATCAGGACTACGAGCGGCTGGTGGCGGCCATGCGGCAGCTCCCGCTGGAGCAGCAGACGCTCCTGGAGCTCCACTACTGGGATGAGCTGGGCATGGCCGAGCTGGCCGCGGTGTTCGAGACCAGCGAGGTCAACATCCGCAGCCGGTTGCACCGCGCGCGCAAGGCGCTGCGCGAGCTCCTGGAGACCTCCGGCGAACGCGGCGAGGCGGCGGCGCTCGATGCCATGGATCAGTGGGCGCGTAGCCTCTCGGGCGTGCGACCGCGCTAGGAGCGTGGGGCCACACACCGCGCTCCCAAGATCTGTCCAGCCACGTGCAACAAAGGCGGGGCCTCCGACACTATCTGTCCAGGTTGTCGCAGCGCGCGCGTGCTTGCCCGGCTGCCAGACAGCTTCGAGAGGAAGGCCATGGAGAACCGTGTTGTGCTTGCCATGCTGGGGGTTGTCACCGCGTGCGTGGGGGCGCCGCCGCCTCCCCAAGGTGAGGCGATCTCGGCCCTGCAAGAGTGTCCCGAGGAGTATTGCGGCACCAACTCGCCCAAGATCGATATCCACGGGTTCCATGAGCTGAGCGTCAGCGGGCGCCCCAACGCCCAGAACATGGTGCTGGACCGCGCCACACTGGGCGCGGCTCCGGTGCGCATCCGCGTGCAACAGGGCGCGCTGATCGCGGAGGCCGGTCAGACCGTCTTCACCGGGGCTGCGCTGGTGGGGCTGCGCCTGACCGTGCTGATCGACGGGCTCGCCTTCGAGCTGGAGCTGATGTCCGTGGGCTCGATGTTCTTCCCGGTGCCTGCCGAGTCCGGCGACCTGCTGCCGACCTATGTGTTCGAGTACATCGACGCCAACGGCGTGCGGCAGAACCTGTGCGGCAACCGGCCGATCTTGCTCCCGTCGCGAGATCTCCTCTACTGGGAGACCTTCAACCAGGTGCCGCGCGAGGCCATCTTGTTCGAGGGCGACCGCATCGACACCAGCAGGATGACCATCGCCGCTGGCTTCGATGCGGACTGGTTCAACATCGGCTGCGCCGGGCACACGCTGTCCAAGTTGCACCTGACGCGCAACACCTCCGCCTCTCGAGCCTCCACGTATGGGCACAACCTGGCCAGCCGGCAGGCCACGCTCAAGCTCCTGGCGGCGGACTACTGCGGCACCGGTCGCCCGTTCACGGTGGCCGGGCAACCGCTGGCCTGGCGCGATCCGCAACAGGTGATGGCCTTCTACAGCGGCGCCAGCGTGCTCGAGGCGCGCTGGAACGAGCATGGCGCGACCTGCCTTCACAAGCCGCGGCTGCTCAGGCCAGCGAGCGCCGCGGGGGCGCAGCTCTTTCCGGACATCTGGCAGGCTATCGCCTCGGAGTGCCCGAACTTGCTCAGCAGCCCCTGCCAGGACCTCGACATCCAGAGCTTCGACGGCCAGGACCGGGTCAGCGCCAACCGCTAGGGTGCGCGCTGTGGCTAGTGCGCCTCATTGCTGCCAGCGCGAGGTGGGCGGATGTTCGACGGACGTTACGACCGGCGCTGCGATGGGCGCTGTGACGGGTGCTGCAGGTGGTCCGGCAAGGGGCGGCCGACGGACAGCGGGTCGACGCCAGTGATTTCCATCTCGGCGAGGATCCAGCGCTCGATGGCGCTTTGGCGGTCGAGGTCGTCCCACCGGCCGCGCTGCGGGAGGCCGTCGGAGTCGAGCGGGGGATCGGCGACAGATGAGAGTGGTGAGGGTGGCGAGGGGGGTGAGGGTGTGCGGGGGAACGTGGACGGCGGGGAGGCAAGAGGTGCGGCGGTTGGGGTGGAGGTTGCTGTTGCGTCGGTGGCTGCGGTGGCTGCAGCGTTGGCGCGGCGCTGGATGCGAGTGATGGTGGCGGCAGCGTCCCAGCCATCGACGCGCTCGCCGCGCCAGCGGCAGTGGCCGGTGGTCGCAGTCAGCGGCAGGGCGGCGTTGGCGGCGCGGATCGCGGGCCAGCCAAGCAGCGGCGGCGTGGGGCGCGGCGGCAGCGGGACGACGGCGCGGCCTTGCGGATCTTCGAAGGCGAGTTCGCCGGTGGCGGACTGTGTGATGCAATAGCCGCGCTCGTGGACGTAGGCGTGGTGAAGCGAGCAGAGCAGCGCGAGGTTGGGCAGGCTGGTCTCGCCGCCGTCGGCCCAGTGCTGCAGGTGGTGGCCCTCGAGGAACAGGCGGTGATCGCAGCCGGGGAAGCGGCAGGTTCGGTCGCGCAAGAGCAAGGCGCGCTTGAGGGCGGCGGGGAGGGTGCGGGTCTTGCGGCCGATGGAGAGCGGGGTGGCGTCGGTGGATGTTGCTGCGGCGACGGTGGCGACGACCAGGCCGCAGTCGCAGGCCAGGCGACGGGTGGCCTGCGGAGAGAGCGCAAGGTCGGCCTCGACGGTGAGGGCCACCGGTAGCGAGGCGCCGCGGTCGGTGAAGGAGGCCGGCACGAGATCGGTGGTTGCGGAGATGTCGGAGGTGGAGTCGGAGGTGCCAGTGGCTGAGTCGGTAGTCGCGGTGGTCTGCTGCAGCAGCGCCACAGGCACGGTGACGATCAGCTCGACGGGCGAACGCTCTGCGCTGCTGCCGCGTGCGTAAGTGTGGACCAGGGCCATCAAGCCATCGGCGCGGTTGTACGGGCGGCGCGCGGTGGTAGTGCTCCGCGTCTCCGCGGAGACGTCCGTCGATCGCTCGGCAGGTGCTGGCGCTTCCGCGGAAACGTCTGCAGCGTCCGCGGAAGCCTCCGCCGGCGCTCGCGTGCAGTCCACCGCCGACTGCTGCAACACTTGCAAGAGCAGCGCGGCCTCGTCGGGGCGCAGGCAGGCCTTGACGCACACCATGCCAGAGGTCGTCGTCGTGTGCGCCACGTAGCGCTCGCTGTCGTGCGGGCGCGCGGCTCGGCTGGCGGCGTCGGCGCCGAGCACGCCGACCTTGCGGCACACGGTCTCGAGCTGGCTGGCGGTGCAGTGCTGGCGGCAAGGCGGGTGCGCTGACGCGGGAGGTGTCAAGAGGAATGTTGGCATTTGGATGAGTATTGGATAATAGATCTGGAGTTGGTGAGTGCGTCCGGTAGGCGGACGCGAGCGAGCCGGGACCTGGGATCGAGATCGCGGAAACCTCCGCGGAAACGTGGTGTGATCCAAGTCGCAGCGCGTCTCCGCGGAAGCCCGGGGCTGTGGACGGTGGCGGGCTATGGACAACCGCGCCCGTCGAGCGCGGGCAGGCGTGATGCGCGCAAGCGGCGCGGTTGACCACAGCCCTTGGAGAGGCGCAGGAGGCCAGGTGCAGCAGGCGTGCCTGAGAGGACAGCGCGCCTCTCCACACCGCCCACAGCCCCTGCTGTTTTCAGAACCCTGAGTTTTTTGTTTGTACCAGAACCCAGAACGCAGAACGGATCGCCAGGGAGCACCAGGGTGAGCGCGTGGGTGGGTAGGCCCAGCACGGTGGTTGGGGCAAGCACGGCGGGTGGACGCGCACGGTGGTCGGGGCGAGCATGGCGACGAGGGGTCGCGGAGCCCTCCGCGGAAACGTGACGTGATCCAGGTCGCAGCGCGTTTCCGCGGAAGCTCCTGGGCTGTGGACGGTGCCGGGTTGTGGACAACCGCGCCCGTCGAGTCTGGGCCGGCGTGATGCGCGTACGCGACGCGGTTGACCACAGCCCTTGGAGAGGCGCAGGAGGCCAGGTGCCGCAGGCGGCCTGCGGGGACAGCGCGCCTCTCCACACCGCCCACAGCCCCTGCTGTTTTCAGAACCCTGAGTTCTCTTGTTTTGACCCGGAACCAAGAAGGGATCGCCAGGTGAGCGGCGGGGGTGAGCGCGTGGGAGGTGGGTAGACCCAGCACGGTGGTCGGATCACGCACGGTGGTTCGGGTCTGGCACGGTGGCCGGGTCACATGGTGGGTCAGGCTTGTCGTCGGCGGTCTGCGTGCATGAGGTGTAGGATCATGAGAGGGTGCGCCGCTGCCGCGATCCGGCGGCAGCGTCAGTCCGCCAGCGCGCCGCGGATGCGGGCGAGTCGGCGCTGCACCAGCGGAGGATCCAGGGACGCGGCGATGGTGAGCGCGCGCTGCCACTGCCGCTGTGCGCCGCGCGCGTCTCCCAGCGCCGTCAGCGCCTGCGCGAAGGTGATCGCAGCGTCCACCGCCACCAGCCGCTTCCAGAACTCCTTGTCGTCGGCGTGCTCGTCGAGAAAGCCCTGCAGCGCCTGCTGCACCTGCAGCGCCGCCGCGCCCGCGGTGGCGGACCGCGCGGCGACGTACAGCTCGGCGACCTTGGCCTGTAGCCGCTCCGGGCTGGGATCCGAGATGGCGCGCCGCATCGCCTCGGTGGCGGCGGCGAGGTCGCCGGCCTCGTCGGCCAGCCAGGCCAGCCGATAGAAGCAGTTGGCCACCGCCGTCGCCAGGTGCGGGTGGTGGCGCTGATAGCTGTCGCAGGTGGCGGCGAAGCGCTGCCGCGCGAGCCCCAGCTCGGCGGTCTCGTTGGCCTCGAGCACCCGCGCCACCAGCGTCTTGACGTGATGCTCACCCAGCGCGCGCGCGGTGGCCTCGACCACCGCGCTGGCGAGCCGCTCGCGCTCCGGGGCGCGCTCTGCCACCAGCACCAGGTTCTGCGCCACGCTGACGAGCTCGAGATCCACCGGACCGCGTTGTGCCGAGATCTCGGCCTGCGCCGCCTCGAGGTACCGCCGCGCGCCTGCGCGATCGGCGCGCGCGAGCTGGCGGGTGGCGAGGTTGTTGTAGAGCAGGGCCCGCCCAAAGGCGCCGGCGGGCCCGGTGCGCCGCGCCACCAGCTCGATGATGGAGGCGCCGTCCACCGGGCGATCTCGGCGCGAGGCGACCCAGAGCAGCCGCGCGAACGCCTCCACCGCGCCGCGATCGTCGCCCGCCTCGACTGCGCCCTCCAGCGCCTTGCCCAGCGCCACCTCGGCGGGGTCCCAGCGCGCGAGCCCTGCCTCGACGCGCCAAGGACGAGCTGAGCCCGCGCCGCGACCGGCGCATACCCAAGGTGCGCCGCGTCCCTCGCCGCGGCGGCCGCCACCGCCGCGGCATCCGGATGCACCGCCACCGCCAGGATGCGCGCGCGCTCGATGGACGCGATCACCGGCGGCAGCCGCGCCGCGATGGCAGCCGGCGGTGGCGCGAGCTGGGTGGCGTCCTCCTGCGCGCACAGCGTGGCGTCCGGCAGCGAGCGCGCCGCCAAAAGGGCGTTGTCCAGCCCGTCGCGGCGGGTCTGGCCCAGCACCTCGATGGCGGTCCCCAGCGCCACCTTGGTGCGCACCAGACAGCCGAGCCGGCGCTGGTATAGCTCCGACGTCAGCTCCGCGCGCTGATGCGCGCTGCAGGCCTGTTGATAGGACTCGGTCCACCCGCGCGCCGCTTGCCCCAGGTCGCGCAGCACCCCGGGCGCTTGCTCGCGGCCATACCCACCCATGGTCTCCAGGTGGTGCTGGATCGTCGCCACGCGCTGGGGCGACCACACCGCCACCAGCTCCGCCTCACCGCCGGTGCAGGGGTCTGGCGCGCTCGCCGCGCCGGAGCGTCCCAGCGCGAACGCCGCCGCGGCGGTGGCCACCGCCGCGGCACCCAGGCCGCGCCAGCGCCAGCGCCGCACCGGATCGCGCTCCAGCGCGTCCAGCAGCTCGCGCAGCGACGGGTACCGCGCGGCGACCAGCGCGCTGCTGCCGCGCTCGAGCGCGCTGGCCAGGTACCGCGGCAAGGGCGCCGCCGCCGGAGCCGGCCGGGTCGACGCCGCGGGCCGCGCGCCCGATCGCAGGCGCCGGGTCAGCTCCCGGGTCCGCGCCACGAAGCGTCCGACTTCCGGACTTCGCTGGGTCAGCGCCTCGCGCAGCGAGACGCAAAACGCGTATTGATCAGCCGCCGCCGTGAGCATCTCGCCGGTGACCTGCTCGGGCGCCATGTAGCGCGGCGTGCCAGCGCCCACGGTCAGCGGCGCACCTGCTGGCGACGGCTCGACGGCGCCGTCGCCTGGCGCCGCGGCGTCGCTGCGCACCTCCCCGCGCGCCAGCCCAAAGTCCAGCACCCGCACCCGGCCGTCCTCGCCGCGGATCGCGTTGTCCGGCTTGAAGTCGCGGTGGATGAGCCCGGCGTCGTGCGCCGCCAGGAGCCCCTCCCCTGCTTGCCGGTACACCGCCACCAGGTCCCGCCAGTGGCGCGGCGCGCGCGCGTACTCGCGCAGGCTCTCACCGCGCACCCACTCCATCACCAGGTAGACCCGATCGTCGATGACGCCGACGTCGTAGATCGGCACCACGTTTGGATGCGACAGCTTGGCCAGCGCCTGTCCCTCGATGAGCATGCGCTCGCGCGTCGCCGACACCGTCGGCTGCATGACCTTGATCGCCACCCGGCGCTCGAGCTGTGGATCCCACGCGCCCCACACCACGCCCATGCCGCCCTTGCCCACCATCTCGAGGAGGTGGTAGCGGCCCAGGGTCACCGGCCGCTCCCGCGCGAACAACCGCCCCTTGAGCCGCGACAGCGCGACCTCGCGCTCCAGCTCGGGCGGCGACGGCGGCGGCACCGCGAGCGCGGTCGGCACCACGGAGCCAGCGCTGGCGGGCTGATACGAGGCCGTGCCAGGCGCGTCGTGCTCCTGGGAAGAGCTCCGGGTCATCGCCCCATGATACCCGCGCTGCCCCGGCGGGCCCCAAGATCTGCGCGCGCGAACGCCGCCTGCGAGGGTGCCACGGAGATCGCCGCCCGCCGCGTCACTCGCTGGCGCGCGCCAGCGCGAGCTCTGCGTCGCGTTGCGCGTAGCCCGGAGGCGGCGAGGCCGGCCAGGCCGAGAGCAAGCTCGCGATGATGGAGTCGAGGACCGCGCCCAGCGGCGGGTGGGAGAACCCCAGCTCGGCGACCGCTCGCGATGGATCCAGGTGTGACATCCACCGACTCGAGAACGGAGAGGCCGCGCGCACCGAGAGGCCGGCGCGCTCCATCACCTCCGGTGGTCGCTCGATCAAGGGAGCCCGCGAGCCAACGCGCGACGCGAGCTCGCGCAAGAGCTCACGCACCGTCGGCTGCTCGGCCTGCGCCAGGTTGAAGGCCTGGCCAGGCGGCGGCGGCGACTCGAGGATGCGCGCGATGGCGGCCACCACCGCGCCGCGGTAGACGTGGCGCGCGATGGACGCGCCGTGCGAGAACACGAGCGGACCGCCATCGAGTAGCCGCCAAAGGTAGCTCTCGATCCGGCGTTTCGGATCGCCCTCGCCGTTGACCATGGGCAGGCGCAGCCGCGTCGAGGGCAGGTCCGCCGCCGCCAGCACGTCCTCGGCCGCGCGCTTGCCGACGCCATAGGCCCAGTCCTCGTGGTCCGCTGGCGTTGGCGGCGCCGCCATCACCGGCCCGGCGTAGTCCGCCTCGCGGGACGGCACGGCGCAACCCTCGCGCACCAGGTACACCTGCCCGGTCGAGATGAAGACATAGTGCCCCACCCGCCCGGACAGGACGCGCACCGCCCGCTCCAGCTCCTCCTTGGTGAAGCCGACGAAGTCGACCACCCGATCGAAGCTGCGGCCTGCAAGCGCGAGCTCGAAGCTGTCGGTCGCGCGATCGGCGACCAGCCGCTCCACCCGCGCGCCGAAGGGGTCGCCTGACAGGCCGCGGCTGAGCACCGTGACCTTCTCCCCGGCCAGCAGCAGGCGCCACACCAGCGACAGGCCCATGAACCGGTTGCCGCCGATGACCAGGACGTTCATCTCGCGAGCATGCCTCTCCGAGGCCGGGCACAGGAAGTCTTCGCGCGACGAAACCATCGTCGGCGCTTGCCGTGCTTCGCCTTTTTCGCCTTTGGCCGCTACTTCACCGGCGCGCCCGCGCAGCGAACGCCGATCGTGTAGTTGAAGTTGCGCGGGTTGCGATGATTGATGAAGATCGTCGAGCCGTGCTCGAGCTCCGGCGGCGAATCGGGGCCGCCGCCGCGCATGATGTGATGCGGGTTGTCCAGATCTGCCTGCCCGACTCGTGAGATCGGCTCCTGCACGTTCCCCGACAGGTTGAGGATGCCATACGGGCTGGCGCCGCAGGCGAACGCATCGACCGGCGCCACCCAGCCAAAGCCATCCTCCGGCGGCGGATCGAGCGGATCGAGCAGGTTCACGCATTCACGCCGCAGCTGGGCGCCCCAGGGAAAGAGCCGACGGGGCATCGGATTGGGCTTGCCACGCACGGTGAGGCCGCCGCGCGCGGCCTTCACCCACTGATGATCGGTGGGCAGGTCTTTGCCCAGGTAGCGGCAGAAGGCGCGCGCATGAAAGGCGTTGATCTCGGTCACCGGCGACTGCGGATCTGCATCCCGGTCATGCAGCGGCTCGTTGCTGTAGACCGGCGCCGGATACCCGGTCAGGTGCTCGATGCGCGCAAACGGCGCGAACCGCGCGTTGGAGACCTCGGTGCGGTCCATGGCGAAGGCTGGCAGCTCGAGCTCCACCTCGGGCTGATCGTAGTCCGGCTCGCCCCACCAGCGCGACGGCGATTCCCCCGGTCCGCCGTACACGAAGCGCCCCGCTTCGATCTCCACCATGTCAGCGGCGCTGCTCTGGCAGGTGGGGACCTCCAGGTTCCAGCGCGGGATCCTGCGCTTGCCACCGTACCCCGGGAACGCCTGCAGGCGGATCCACGACGCGGCGCAGGACTGCCCGCGGCGTCCCCTCCCGGTGATCTCCAGGAACACCAGACCGCCCGGCGCGGTCACCCGGTCGACGCGCGTCAGCAGGTCCCCGGGCTCGCGCTCGATCCGGATCATCTCGACCGGCAGCGGCTCTCCGGGCTCCTCGAGATCCTGGGTGGTCCGCTGGCCGCCTTGCCGAGCGCCAAAGAGCCGCACCGTCAGCTCCGGAAGCTCCCCGATCGGCACCGGCCGAGGGCGCCCCTCCACCCAGTCATAGGCGGTGATCGCCAGCTCCACCGTGCCGGCGTTGACGTCGATCAGCGCCTCGCGCGCCAGGTAGCGCACCACCGCCACCAGGAGCGGGATGGAGGTCAAGAGGAGCACCGCCAGCGCGGCGAGGATCCGGATCCGTCGTCGTCGCCGCCCGGCGCGCACCCGCGCCTCGCCGGCCGCGACGAAGCCCTCCAGGCGCTCGGAGAGCGTGACGCCAAGCTCGCGCTGAACCTGCCGCGTCCCCACCAGCTGATCTCGACGGTACGTGTCAGCCTCGAGCTTGCCGCGCTTCTCCCACAGGGAGGCGTCCTCATCGAGCTTGTCAAGGAACTGCCGCTCCGCTTGCGACTCCCGAAGCCAGCGGCTGAGCTGCCCCCACTTGTGCAGCAGCGACTCATGCGCGATCTCGATCACCGGGCCCTGGGCGTCCTCCTCCGTGCGCTGCACCAGGAGCCGCGCCGCCAGCAAGCGGTCGATCAGCGGACCGGCCTCCCCTCCCACGAGCTCGAGCAGGCGCTCGCGTGGCACCGTTCGGCGCGTGGCGCCAGAGACGAGCTGGAGCAGCAGCGCGCGCGCGGTGCGACCATCGTGCTCGTTGAGCGCGGACACCGCTCGATCTGCGTAGCGCGCCAGCGCTCCTGCCACCCCGCCCATCTCGTTGTAGGTGCTGCGAAGCAGCGTGCGCGTCGCGCGATCGCGTCCATCCCAGAGCATGCGGCAGGCGAACTGCAAGAGCGGGAGATCCGCGCTGCTCGAGGCGCCGGCCTCCCGGATCAGATCATCCACCACCGCTGGGTCATCGAACTTGTACTGACAGCGCCCCAGCGGCTCGACGATGGTGCGGCGCAGGTGTGACAGCCGGAGGGGCGGCAGCATGTACACCTCGCGCACCGGCAGCTTGCCGACGTGGTCATCGCGCACCGTGAACACGATCCGCATCGGATCGCTTGGATGGTCCACCGCGTCGAGCAGCATGGTGAGAAACTGGCCGCGCTCGTGCGCCGACGTACACTGCGTGAACGCCTCCTCGAGCTGGTCCACCGCCAGGAGCACTCTCGCCCGATGCAGCGCGGCCAGCGTGGCCAGACGCCCGGCGAGCAAGGCCGGCGTCTCCAGCAGATCCGCCCGCAGCTCTCGCATCTGCTGGCGCTGCACCTCCAGCCCAGCGCCAGGGCCGGTGATGGGCGCGGCCGCGCGCACCAGCTCACGCGCCAGCGCGCCGACCGGGTCGTCGCCGGGCCGCACCGACAAGACGAGCCACCGCTCGCGCGCGCGCAGGCGCGGCACCACCCCCGCGTGCAAGAACGAAGATTTGCCGACCCCGGATGGCCCACCGATCGGCAAGCACGGCACGTGCCGCAGGCGATCCAGAAAAGCGTTCACCTCATCATCGCGCCCGAAGAAGAAGCGCGCGCGCTCCTCGTCGAACGGCGAGATCCCAGGGTACGGACCGTCCTCGAAGAAGCCCTCGCCGCGCCCGTCGATGACCTCGCCGAGCACGCGCTTGCACTCGGCCATGCTCGGGCGGAGCTCCGGGGTGCGCCGGAGCGCGCGCGCTACCAGATCAAGGATCAACGGCGGCGTGCTGCTCGGCATGCACAGCTCCGGCTCTCGCGAGTCATCGAGGAGGAGCGCGCGCCGCTCGGCGGCGGTGGCCCCGAGCGCGTGCTCGCCGGTGAGGAGCTGATAGGCCAGCAAGCCGAGCGCCCAGGTGTCCACCCGGTCGGTCAACGCCGCGACCGCTGGGCGCCGCGCCTGCTCCGGCGCCATCCAGTCTGGAGTTCCGCCTGCCGCCCCCGCGCTCTCGGTCTGGGCGATGCCAAAGTCCACCACCCGCACACAGCCATCTCGCCCGATCATGACGTTGCTGGGCTTGAGGTCACAGTGGACGACGTTGTTGGCGTGGGCGTGCTCCAGCGCGTCGGCGATATCGCGCAGCACCCGGAAGCACTCATCTGGTGCCATGGCTGCTTCGCGCATCCGCTCCTGCAGCGTGGTGCCCTCCACGTATTGCAGCGCGAGATAGAGCAGCCCTCCGTCTTCGCCGTAGTCCCAAAGATTGACGATGTTTGGATGGTGCAGCATCGCGATGATGCGCGCCTCCGTCATGAACCGCGCAGAGTGTGGGCCCTTGGCGATGAGCTTGAGCGCCGCCGAGCGATTGAGGTTCTTCTCGCGCGCCAGCATCACCACGCCGGAGCCGCCCCTGCCGAGCACGTTCCGGATCTGGTAGTTGCCGATGACGGTGCCCGCGGCCGGCTCCTGCAGCCCGGCGTGGGGGCGAAGGGCGTCGGGCGCGTTCAGCGTGAAGGTGCGGTCCACTGCCGCGCTGTCTGCGCCGTCCTCGTCGTCTACGCCGTCAGGGCCGTCTTCGTCGTCTTCGTCGTCTTCGTCGTCTGCGCCGTCCGGGGGGGCGCCGATGTTGCCGTTGCCGGGGGCCTCCCGGTCAGCCGGCGGATCGGCGGTCTTCTCCCCATCCTCCGGAGGATCACCATCGTGAGCTGCCGCGTTCTCTTCGTGCGTCCTCTCCATCTCGCCACCACCTACGAAGGGATTCCGTACTGTACGGTCTTCTACCAGCGACACGCAATACGGCTCGTGAAAACCGGTGATGCGCGACCGGCGGCCCGAGGGCCCCGGGCAACCTTGGATGACGAACACAAGGTTGTCCGCTGATGCCCCACTTCCCTACAATTACTGTAGTGGGTGCCAAAACAAGATTCGCTCAACGCGGCTTTTTTTCGGTACCTTGCCAGAGTGGATGGAGAAACAGGCGGCGATACAGCGCACCCGACCGACTCGATCAACGGCGATGGCCCGCAGATCCTGTCCGGTTCGCTGACGGTGGTTCACGGAGGCTCGCGCGGTGTTCGCGTCGAGGTGCCGGTGGCGGGGCTCTCCCTTGGCCGAAAACGCCATGCATCGACGTCCGACGGCGCGTCGTTGGTTCTCGACGACAAGGTGGTCTCACGGCGCCATGCGGTGATCGAGCACGGCGCCGCTGGCTGGGTCCTCCGTGACACCGAGAGCCAGAACGCTGGCGCCGTGGACGGCGTGCCGTATGAAAAAGGCGCCACCGTCCGGCTCAAGGACGGCAGCGTCCTTCGCCTTGGGGACACGCTGCTGGTGTTCCGCGAGGCGATGCCGCTGCCCTCACGTGCTGACCTGGGCGCCGCCTTCACCGAGGCCTTTCCCGGTTGCTCGCCTCAGGCCGAGCGGGTCAGGAGAGACCTGGCGCAGATCGCCAGGAGCACCGGACCGGTGCTGATCCTGGGCGAGACCGGGACCGGCAAGGAGTACGCCGCGCGCGCGCTGCACCACGGCGCGACGCCGTTTGTCCCTGTCAACTGTGGCCTGCTGGGCAAGGAGCTGGTCGCCTCCGAGCTGTTTGGCCACATGCGCAACGCCTTCACCGGGGCCATGACCTCGCGGACCGGCCTCGTCGAGACGGCCAGCGGGGGCATCCTGTTTCTCGATGAGATCGGCGAGCTCCCGCTCGATGTGCAGCCCGCGCTCCTGCGCTTCATCGAGGATGGCCGCTTCCGTCCGGTTGGCGGCACCGACCTGCGGCACTCCAGCGCTCGCCTGGTCGCGGCCACCCACGTGAACCTGGAGGAGGCGGTGCGCGGCGGGACGTTTCGCGCAGACCTCCTGGCCCGGCTCACCACGGCGACCCCGCCGCTCGTGCTGCCGCCGCTTCGCGAGCGGCGAGAAGACGTGCTGCTCTGGGCAGAGCGCTTCTGGCAGGAGGTTATCCCCACAGCGACCGCGGCCTCCTGGAAGACGAGCGCTGCGGAGAGCCTGCTGCTCTATCCGTGGCCGTGGAACCTTCGCGACCTGCGGGGAGTGATGGGCACGGCTGCCAGGAACGCGCTGGAGCGTGGCATCTCCCTGGAGCGGCAGCTCTTGCCGGAGCGGGTACTCAACAGCGACCATCGCTCGCTGCCACCGCGCGAGGCCAAGCCAGCGGGAGGTTTCGGGCGCCCCGAGCCAAAGGCGAAGCTGCCGCGACGAACCGACGTCCCCTCCAAGGAGGAGGTGGAGGCCACGCTCAGAGCATCGCACCTCCACAACAGACAGAACCCGAACCGCCCAAACATCCGCAAAGCTGCCGAGGTGCTCGGCGTCAATCGCCGCAAGGTCTACCGATTGATCGAGTTCTACGACCTCAAGTACTGGTTGTCGCCCAAGAGCGGCCTGGCGGACGCCGCGCCAGCCGGCGACGCCAGCGTTGACGACGACAGCGACGACAGCGACGACAGCGACGACAGCGACGACAGCGACGACAGCGACGACAGCGACGACAGCGACGACAGCGACGACAGCGGGTAACGAGGAGCACGGGGAGGCGAGCGCGCCGTCACGGCGCAGGAAGGCCGCGCGAGGAACAAGGGCGCTCGGGCACCGCCATGCTTGCTCCAGGGCTCATGCAGCCAGGGCCACCCGGGCGTTGCGGCGCCGCGTCAAACGCCGTGAACCGCTCGTGCGCATGCGCAACCGCTCATGCGCACAGCCTGACGCCGCTCAGGACTTCCACCACGGGTTCCCGCTGCGCGCGCTCGCTCGCGTTCACTGGCCCGGTAGCCGTCCCGTCCACGCTCCCAGCGGACGGGGTCACGAACGCGCACTTGGTGTAGCCATCTGCGTGGTTCTGCCACAGCCAGAGATCGCGGCTGCACGGCATCACCCTTGCACAACCCAACGCATCGGCGCGAAGCGGTCCGTTCCCACCGCTGGCGTCTCGCGCCGACCTTGCTGGCCACCACCGAGCTCGAACCGCTGGTATCCCATGCCCATCACGCTCCTCCCCGCAGACGGACCCCTGGGTCGCTCCCCCCTACCGCCCCGGCTCGTCGAGACCAGGGTAGATCGCTTGCTCAAGCTCCTGCCAAGCGATGTCCTCCTGTTCTACCCTGCGGTGATCGCCTTGTGCGGTCGCCACCTGTACTGGCACCTGGCGGCGACCATCGCCGGGCTGGTGGTCGTGGTGATGAGCCTCTGGCACGACGCCAGAGGCTGCGGCCTGCCTCACGACTGGCGGCAATACGTGCTGCGTAGCTGCGCGTTTCTCGCCTGGGCGCTGGTGCTTGGCAATCCGCTTGGCAACTGGGTGGATGGGCGTCAGGTTCAATGGATCGCGGCGTTCCTGGCCGTCGGCATCCCGGTGGCCGGGTATCTGCTGGTGGCAGAGCCTTCCCTGCTGGAATGACGCGACCAAGGTCGCACCGTGAGGCGCCCGCTCCGCAGCCGGCACCCGCTGACACGCAGCCGCCTGTGACCCGCGCCACCCTCGAGGCGCCCAGGCGCGACCGGGTGTGACCAACTGTGAGGGCCCAGGCTGCACAGCGAGAGAGGTCCGAGCTATGCTGCGCAGACGCTCATGCGCGCCACACCATCCCTTCGACGTTTGCCAGCTCTGTCACTTGTCGCGGCGCTGTCGCTGACCGCGCTCATCGCCTGTGGTGACAACGACGAGCGCAACTACTTCACCGAGTACGGCGCGAAATGCGAGCTGCCGCGCACCGGAACAGATCCGTTGACCAACGAGCCCTACGCCGACACCAAGGGCAGCGTGGACCATGAGAAGCGCTTCTTGCGCGCGTGGATTGATGATCTCTATCTCTGGTATTCGGAGGTTCCAGATCTCGATCCCAGCGGGTATCCCACCGCGCTCGACTACTTCAACGCGCTCAAGACGCAGGCGATCACGCCCTCGGGCAAGGCCAAGGATCAGTTCCATTTCACCTACTCCACCGAGGAGTGGGTCGCGCTGTCCCAGTCAGGGATCGAGGCCGGCTACGGGGTGCAGTGGACGCTGCTGTCCTCCCGCCCGCCACGCGAGATCGTCGCCGCGTACGTGGAGCCAAGCTCACCAGCGGCGCAAGGCGGGATCCGCCGCGGCACCAAGGTGCTGACGGTGGATGGCGTGGACGTGGAGCGCGGCACCGACATCGCCACGCTCAACGGCGGCCTGTTTCCGGAAGCGCTTGGCCAGGCGCACACCTTCGTGGTCAAGGACCCCGGCGCCAGCGCGAGCCGCTCCGTCACCATGTCTTCCGCGAGCATCATCAACTCGCCGGTGCAGAACGTCAAGGTGATCCCCAGCGGCACCCGCAAGATCGGGTACATGACCTTCAATGATCACATCGCCACCGCGGAGGCCGGGCTCGCCAGCGCCATCTCGCTTCTCCGCGAGCAGAGCGTCGACGACCTGGTGCTCGACCTGCGCTACAACGGCGGCGGGTACCTGGCCATCGCGTCCGAGCTGGCGTACATGATCGCGGGCCCGAACCCGACCATCGGCAAGGCCTTCGAGACCCTGACGTACAACGACCGCCACCAGACCATCGATCCGTTCAGCGGCCAGCGCCTGGCGCCACGGCCGTTCTTGTCCGCTGCGGTGGGCCTGTCGTTGCCGGCTGGCCGGGTGCTGCCCGTGCTGGGGCTCCCGCGCGTGGTGGTGATCACCGGCCCTGGCACCTGCTCGGCCAGCGAGTCGGTGATAAACGGCCTGCGCGGCATCGATGTGCAGGTGATCCAGATCGGCGCCACCACCTGCGGCAAGCCCTATGGCTTCTACCCGCAGGACAACTGCGGCACCACCTACTTCGCGATCCAGTTTCAGGGCATCAACCACAAGGGCTACGGCGACTACGCCGATGGCTTCGTCCCGGCCGGCGCCGGCGAGTCAGGCGTGCCAGGCTGCGTGGTGCCAGACGACTTCACGCACGATCTGGGAGATCCCGCCGAGCGCCGGCTGGCGGCGGCGCTCTCCTATCTGAGCACCGGCGCCTGCCCAAACCAGACCATCGCGCGCCCAGCGCTGCCAGGCCACAGCGACCTGTCCGCGGTCGACGGGGTGACGCCCAAGCCGCTGTGGCGCCAGAACCGCATCGTGACGGATGGGGCGGATGGAACGAATAGGATCGATAGGAGATAGAACGGATAAGACGGATAGGACGGATAGAATGGATGGGATGTGAATCCAGGCGCCGCGTCAGCTACGCTCCTGGCGTGAGCCCCGCCATCGACTTGCCTCGCGTCCTGCCACCGCGCACCCGGCGCGACGGCGTCTGCCCCGCGCTCGCCGCCGCCCTGCTGGCGCTGGCGGCGCTCTGCCTTGGCTGCGGCGGCGCCGCGCCACCTGCCAGATCGCCGACCGAACGAGCTGCCGACGCCGCGCCGGCGGTCGCCGCGCTCGCCGCCAGCCGCTTCGACCAGGCGGCCACGCTCGCGGAAGAGACGCTGGCGCGAGACGGCGGCAACGCCCGCGCCGCCGTGGTGCGCGCCATCACCCGCTACCAGGCGGCCGGCAAGCGGTTGGCGACCGAGCTCGAGGCCGCGACGGACGCGGCGCGCGGCCTGGGTCACCTCGATCACGAGGCCGGCCGCGCGGCGTGGCAGCACTTCGCCGACGCGCTGGCTGCGGTGGACGGCGAGCTCGCGGTGGCCGCGAACGCCGCCGACTTCTCGCTGGAGCTGTGCCTGGCGTGCTGGGAACATGACTGGAACCAGTCCGGAGAGGTGGACGACCGCGACCGCCGCTTGTTCGAGCTGGAGTACGACGGACAGGACGAGCAGGCAGGACAGGACGAGCAGGCAGGACAGGACGACGGACGAGCCGGCAGACGGACCGGCACCAGGCGGCTCGAAGCCGGAGATCCACGACGCCGGCCGACGTTCCGCTTCGACACCGGCGACGCCGAGTGGGCGCGCGCCATGGTGGCCTTCCAGCGCGCGGCGATGGAGCTTCTCCTCGCGTATCGCTGGGCAGAGCTTGACCGGCTGCCGATGGTCTTTGGTCGCCGCGGTTCGCTGGAGAAGTTCATCATCCCGCTGGGCGACGCCGGCCGCGTGCGTCGCGCCCACAGGCTGATCCTCGAGGGGCTCACGCACGCGGACCGGTGCCGCGCGGCCTACCTGGCCGAGACGGATGACGACCGCGAGTGGGTGCCAAACCCGCGGCAGCGAAGCTACGCCATGCCGCTTGCCGTCGATCAGGCGCTGTACCAGACGTGGGCCGACATCCTTGGCGACGTGCGGCGGATGCTGCGCAGCGAGGAGGGGCTGTCGCTGCGCGCGCTGGCGGGGCTGATGGACGACGAGCTGCCAGCGCTTTTGCCTGACGCCTACCTCGACCTGGGCGCGTTGCTGCGGGAGCCGACGACGGTGACGCTGGACCTCGTGCGCCTCGAGCAGCTCGATCACGCCGGCAAAGACAAAGCCAAGCTCCAGCCGCTGCTCGAAGCGCTGCTGCGCGGCGTGCTCGGCAGCGGCTACGCCGCCAAGATGAAGCCGTCCCCGCTCCCGAGCCGCCTCGCGCGCATCCAGCGCGAGCTCGATCTAGGCGGTGACACGCTGGAGCGCAAGCTGCGATATCTGATCTGGCTCAACTGACCCGGCCAGCTCACGCCCGCGCCGGCTGCGCTCCCCTGCGAAGTCAGCGCTCGTCTGCTGGCTCCCGCAGCGCGACGGCCAGGCGCGCCAGCGCGGCGCGCACGCGCGAGCCTGGCGCGGACCGCGTCATCGACCGCGGGCGGCCAGGGCCATGCTCGCTGGCCCCCGGCTCGCTGACGTCCAGGAGCTGCAGCATGCGCGCAGCCATCGGCGGCTGGCACGGCCGCCGCAAGAGCGGCAAGAAGCGCACGGTCTGCGACTCCACCCCGTGAAACTGCGCCAGCTCGGAGCACAGCGTCTCGAACGGGCCGGCCAGGTAGCTGGGCGTCAGCACGCACAGCGTGTACCGGCTGGAGGTCACCGCGCGCTCCAGCTCCTTGATGCGGTTGCGCCCGAGCCGGAGGTCGCGCTCCTCCAGGCACAGGCGAAGGCCGTACGACTCCAGCGCGGGCAACAGCACGTCGTGGACCCAGGCCTCGTCCTCGGCGTCGCTCCGGCAGTAGCTGATGAACGCATCGTAGCGGAGGGCATCAGGCGGCGGCGGCAAGACCAGGGCCGGCGCGGCCCCGCCGCGGTACAGCGCCAGCGGGTAGTTCTCTTCGAGCTCGGCCCGAAAAACCGGCCGCTGCGCGCGATGGCGAGCCACCACCTGTTGCTGCACGTAGTGATAGAGGTCGCACACCCGGATGACGCCACCGATGCCCGGCGCCTGGCCGCGCAGCCCGTCGAGCAGCAGCTCGGTGAACAGGCCATTGCGCCTCCCCGGCAGCACGTACGAATAGCCATCGCGGCGCGACGCTGCCATCACCACCCGGCCCCGGCCACGGGCCAGCACGGCGACCGAGGCCGACGTCAAAGCCGACGACGCCGACGAGGTCACCTCGTCGGCGAGCTGAGCGCTGGCCTTGGTCTCCTGTCCGGGGATGGCCTCAGCGCCCGGCGCGCCCGATGCGCCCGGCGCGCCCGATGCGCCCGACGCGCCCGATGCGCCACGCGGTCCGGTCGCGTGATCCAGCGAAGGATCAGCGAGGCCAGAGGCGCGGCAGCAGTCCAGGATGACGGTGAGCCTGGCGGCCGGGATCTCGCGCAGCAGCCGCGAGAGCTCAGTCCCCGAGATCGTCGTGGCCTCCAGCTCGGCGCGGCTCTGCGCCTTGGCGTCCACGGGCATGAGGAAGCACTGGCTGCTCGCCGGCACCGTGCAGCCGTGGCCCGAGAAGTAGATGAGCACGGTGGACTCCGCGGTGGTGCGTCGCGCCAGCCCGATCAGCTCTTCAACCAGGCGAGCGCGGGTGGCCTCGTGCTCCAGCACGGTGCGGACCTTGGCCGGGTGGTAGGCGCAGAGCTGCGGATCCACCAGGGCCGCGGCGATGTCCTCCGCGTCGCTGGTGCGCGGCAGCGCCGGCACGTGGAGGTACCCCGAGACGCCGATCACCAGCGCGTGCGCGTCCTGCAGCAGCTCCAGAGGAGCCGGCGCGGACGCTCCAGGCGGATACCCAGCAGACAACACCGAGGGAGACGATCGGCGAGGTCACCTGACAAACGCAAGGCACGCGACGCGCGTTTCCGCCAGGCTCCGCGCCGTGAACGCCCGGCCGGCCGCCAGGCGCATCCCGGCCACCTCGACCGCCCCAGGTCTTGGCCACCGCTCGGCGCCGCTTGCGCACGCACGCAGCACGACGCACGCGGCGGTTCACCGCGCGGCGGCGACGACCGCGGCGCGCGGCCTCCCCTGCGACCTGGCCTGGTACTCGGTCAAAGGCAGCACGCGGCCCTGCCGCTTTTCCCAGAGCCGCACCAGCGCCTCCTGCAGGTGCGGCAGCGCGCCGGGCTCGCACTCCTCGGCGGCGTCGGCCAGCAGGCGCTCGAGGAGCCCGGGCTCGAGCACCACGCCCGCGTCGATCGCCGGCCGCAGGATGGCGGCGCGGAGCAGCTCCCCGCGCAGCGGCGCCACCGGCAGCCGCGAGACCTGGGGCTCGCCGAGCCACCGCGCCGCCGCCGGGCCAGCGCTCGGATCCCGCGGCCACAGCTCGCTCTGCTCGAGCTCGCCCAGGAGGTCCGCGCGCAGCCCCCAGAGCAGGGTGCAGCGCTCATCCTGGCGCAGCGACCTCACCGCGGAGAGAAAGCGCGCGCGCTCGGCGCCGCCTGACGAGGTGAACAGCTCCTCGAGCTGGTCGATGAACACCAGCGCGCGCGCCCCTGGCTCGTGCTCGGCGAGCAGCGAGGTCAGCGTCGCGGCGGGATCTTCGAGCGGATGGCCCAGCGCCTGCGCCAGATGCAGCGCCGGCGCGATGCCCGGCCGCATCGTGCGCACGATCATCGGCGGCATGCCAAACACGCCCCGCGCCAGGCGGGGCAGCACGCCGGCGGAGACCAGCGACGACTTGCCCGAGCAGGACGGCCCGGTGACGACGATCTCCCGCGCGCCGGCGCGGAGCCGCTGCACCAGCTCGGTGATCTCTCGCTCGCGGCCAAAGAACCGCCGAGCCTCCGCCGCGGCATACGGGCGCCTCCCAGGATAGGGACATGGCAGGTCCTCGCGCGGCAGCTCTTCTGGCGCCCCCAGCAGCGCGCGGAGCCTGGAAAACCCCCGCGGCCATTGCGCCCGCTCGCGCAGATCGAGCGAGCGCTTGGCCACCCGACGCAGGGGCGAGACCACGTCGTGCAGGACCAGCGGCACGACCTGGCCGTGACCCTCACGCTCCGCGTGGCTGGCCAGGACCCCTGCCAGCCCGGACCACACGTCCGCCACGAAGGCGTGGGACAGAAGAACCACCGTCAACGCCGCGCGCTCGATGCCTCGCTCGAGCTCCTGCAACGCCATCTCGCCAAGGCCAAGCTGGCTCGTCGCCAGCACCTCCTGGGGCGCCAGCGCCAGCGCTGGCAGGAGCGCGCCGCGCACGAACCAGTCCTCGGCGCCAGCGTGGACCACGAGCAGCCGCGGGGCGGCCGCTAGCTCGCGGGGCAACGCAGCAGGCGCCCCGCTGTCGCACAAAGCGGGCGTCATGAGCTCGCCTCACCGGCATCCGCGCAGTCCGTGACGCCCGCCCGGCCCGCGCCGTCCGCCCAGTCCGCCCAGACCGTGCCGACCGTGCCGCCCGCCCCGTTGCCTCGATGCCTCACGATGAGAAAGGCGGTTCGCGCCCCGCGTTTCGTACAGCGATCTTCGAAATTCGGCGCCGCTCCAGCAACCAGCAGCCATGACTCGGCTTTTTCTGCCCGCTTGCTGCCGGCGGGAGGACGCGGCGTGAGCTACCCGTCGATCCCTTCGGTCCCTTCGGTCCCGCCGGTCCCCTCGTCCCCAGGGCCCTCGCGCACCAGCAACACCCCGACGCGCAGCGAGTAGCTGCCGCGGCGCTCGACCTCCTGCCATTGCTCGGTGGAGCCGTGGTCAGCGGCCACGTCCCAGAGGGTCAACTCGCCCCTGCGCGTGATGGTCAGCGCGCTCTCCCCGTCTTCCGAGAACGACGCGGCCACCACCTCGTCGTCGTGCTCGAGCGGGGGCAAGAGCAGCTTGCCGCTGGCCACGTCCCACAGCGCCGCGGTGCGGTCCATGCTGGCGGTCAGGACGCGCGCGCCGCGCGGCCCAAACCAGGCCTGGCGCACCGCGCCTTCGTGCTCCATGGGCGGCGTCACCTCGCGACCGGTCGTCGCGTCCCAGAGCCGCGCGCTGGCGTCTTCACAGGCCGTCACCACCAGCGCGCCGGCGGGGTCAAACACCGCGCTCACCACCACGTCGCCGTGGCGCAGCGGTGGGGTCAACGGCTGACCGCTGTGCGCGTCCCAGATCCGCGCGGTCTTGTCCCAGCTCGCGGTCACCAGCCGCGAGCCATCTGGTGATAGCTGGGCGCCGAGCACCACCTCACCGTGGCGCACACAGGCGAGCTGCTGCGCGCGCTCCACGTCCCAGGTCCGCGCGGTCTTGTCCCAGCTCGCGGTCGCCAGGCGAGTCCCATCGCCGCTGAGGATCGCCGAGAGCACCAGCTCGTCGTGCCCCGCCAGCTCGCACACGAGCCGCCCTCCTTGCCACACGCACACGCGGCGATCGGCGCCCACGGTCATCACACGCTTGCCGTCTCCCGAGAACCCAGCGCGCAGGACCGGCGCGCCATGGTCGAGCGGCGCGCCGCGCAGCGCTCCCTGCTCCACGTTCCACACCCGCGCAAACCCATCTGCGCAGGCGGTCACCAGGGACACCCCTCGCCGGTCGAACGCCGCGCTGTTGACCACCTGAGGATGCGCCAGCTCCGGGCACAGCGGCGAGCCCGCGCGCGCGCTCCACACCCGGACCGCGTCGCTGCCCACCGCCACCGCCGCGATCGCGTGGTTGCCTGCAAAGCAGTGCGCCAGCACCGGGCCGCCCGGCCAGCACTGCGTCGGCGCTGTAGCGAGCGGCGACACCGCCCACAGCCGCGCCGTGCGGTCCATGCTCGCCGTGATCACCGAGGCGCCGTCGTGCAGGAGCGCCGCGCTGGCAACCGCGCCAGCGTGCTCCATCGGCTCGCACACCGGCGAGCCGCGCTGCGCGTCCCACAGCCGCGCCGTGCGGTCCATGCTCGCCGTGACCACTCGCCGTCCGTCCGGCGAGAACTGCGCGCGGGTGACCCCGGCCTTGTGGCGCAGCGGGCGGCCGAGCATTGTCCCGCTGACGGTGTCCCACACACACGCCGTGTGGTCCGCGCTGGCCGAGACCACCTTCGTTCCATCCATCGAGAACGCCAGGCAGTAGATCAGGCCGGTGTGGCGCAGCGGGCCGCTCACCAGCGCCCCCGTCACGACGTCCCAGATCTTGACCTCTCCCTCGGCGTCGCCGGTGGCCAGGAGCATGCCGGAGGAGCTGCTGTCCATCGCCGTCACCACGCCGGTGTGCGGCAGCGGCGGCGCCAGCGAGGCGCCGGTGGCGACGTCCCACAGCCGCACCGCGCGGTCCCAGCAGCCGGCGGCGATCACCGGCGCGCTCGCCGAGCCGGCGATCACCACACCGGTGACGCCGGTGCCGTGCCACAGCGGCAGCTGCCGCGGCGCTCCCGTGACGACGTCCCAGATCCGCACCGCGCCGTCCCAGCACGCGGTCACGAGCTGCTCGCCAGAGCGGTCAAACGCCGCCGCCAGCACCAGGTCCGGGTGCTGCAGCGGAGCAAGTAGCCGCGCGCCGGTGCGCGCATCCCAGATGCACGCGGTGCGGTCCTCGCTGGTCGTGACCACCAGCCGGCCGTCGCGCGACACCTCGGTGCTGGTGATGCGCGCCTGATGGCTGACCACCGCCACCTGTCGACGCGACGGCAGGTGCCAGAACTCCGCCCGCTGCTTGCTGACCGCGATCAGGAGCTCCTCGTCGGCGCCGAGCACCATCATCTTGATGGGGTCGCGCTGCCAGAACGTGGACGTCTCCTGCACCAGCGTGGCGCGATGAAACAACGTGCCCAGCGCCGCGTTGTTGACCGCCAGCTCCCGCGCGGCCACCAGAAACGGGATGCTCCGCTGCGCCCGGCCCTCCAGCAGGTACTGCCGACCGGCCTCCTGGTACTGCGCCGCCAGCAGCCGACGCGCGTCATCGCGCTGCCGCACCACCGCCTCGCGCTCCGCGCGGCTGTGCTGCACCAGCTCCGCGAGCCCCAGGACCTCACCAAGCTCGGGATCCGGCGCGCGCGCCAGGTAGCCCTCTGCCTCCTTGAGCTCCACGGTGTCGAGCAGCCCCGCGCTGGCATCGCTCACCCGCCGCTCCTCCCACTCCGCCACCTTGGCCGCCAGGAGCCGGCGCTGCGCCTCGTCCTTGCGGCGGTCCCGCACCAGCGAGGCCAGCGTGGGCCAGGCCGAAAGCAGCGCCTCGTGCGCCAGGTCCACCAGCACCTCGCCGCCGTCGCCGCCGTCGCCGTTGCGCTCGGTGCGATCGATCCGCAAGACCCGTTGCCGCGCCAGCGCCTCCAGCGCGGCCTCGAACCGCTCGGGGACCTCGCCGCGCCCAAGCGCCGCCTTGCTCTGCTGCCGTCGAGTGTCGGCCACGCCCTCGCCAAAGCTCACCAGCCGCAGCAAGATCCGGCGCGCCACCCGCTCCTCGTCGGGCGCCAGCGCACGGAGACACGCATCCGCGCGCCGCGCGATCACCACCGCCAGGCCGTGGCGCTCGCCATCGCCCATGGCCTGATAGTCCGCGAGCGTCAGCACGCGATGGCGGCGCCGATCCCAGAGCTGCACCAGCGTCTCCTGCAAGAGCGGCAGCGTGCCTGGCTCCTCGTCTGCGTCCGCCAGCAGGCGCTCCACCAGGCCCGGCTCCAGCCACGCCCCGGCCCGCTCCGCCGGCCGGACGATGGACGCGCGCAGCCCCTCCCGCCGCAGCGGCGCCACCGGCACGTGCAGCGTGCGGCCTGGGCGCCACAGCTCGCTCTGCAGCAAGTGGCCAAAGAAGTCCGCGCGCAGCGTACACACGAGGATGACCTGCGGCGCCTCGCGCAGGTGGCGCAGCGCGGCGATGCAGCGCGCCTGCTCCTCTGCGGAGGCCAGCGCGAACAGCTCTTCGAGCTGATCTACGAACAGGAGCAAGCTGGCGCCGTCCGCGGCCTGGTGCAGCGCCGACGCGAGCGCGTGGGCTGCCCAGGAGCCATCGCCAGCGAGGATCGCGGCCTCTGCATCGGCGACCGCGCCGGGCTCCGACAAGAGCGAGGTCACCAGGCGATGCACGGGCCGAGCCCCCGGGCGAAAGGTGCGCACCAGCGGCGGCTGCTGCCCGGCGCGGCGCTTGCCGATCCGCGGCAAGAGCCCGGCCGCCACCAGCGAGGACTTGCCGGAGCCAGAGGGCCCCACCACGTACAGCTCACGCTCACCAGCGCGCAAGCGCGCCGCCAGCTCGTCTGCTTCTTGCTCGCGGCCAAAGTAGTCCGAGACGTCACTGGCGGCGAAGGCGCGCATGCCCGGATAAGGGCACGCAAGCTCGTCCCCCTGCGGGTCTTCGTCGATGCCGCGGCGCGGCTCGCCGCCGACCACCTCGCCGCGCAACCTGCGGAGCCCTTCCTGCCAGCGCCCGCGATCTCGCAGATCCAGCATCACCCGCGCCTCCAGGTACAGCGGCGCCGCGACGTCTTCGATCAAGACCGGCACCACCAGCGGGCCCTCTCGCACCGCGGCGTGGCTGGCCCACAGGCTCGCCAGCGAGGACAGGCGATCACTTAGAAAGGCCGAGCTCACCACCACCACCGTGACGCGGCTGGCCGCGATCGCCCGCGCCAGCTCCGCCAGCGCGACCCCGCCCAGCGGCAAGCGGCTCGACAGCTCCACGACATGCCCAGGCTCGACGACCGCGGGCAACAGCGCGCCGTGCACGAACCACTCGTCCGCCGCGGCGTGAATCACCAGCAGGTCGGACGAGCGCGCGCTGGCTGCGCCGCGCCCCGCGTTCGGTGGCTGCTCGCTCATGAGATCGCTCGTAGCAGAAGCGCCAGGCCTTGTCGCGGCGGCAGCGCGCAGGTCTTTTGGCCCCGTGGACCAGCCCGCGCTGGGGTCGCCAGCTCCGGCGCCGAGCCGGCGCCGAGCCGCGCCGAGCCGCGCCGAGCCGCGCCGAGCCGCGCCGAGCCGCGAGCGCTGGTGCATAATGCGGCCCTGCCTCGGAGAGCCCCGCAGAGCCTCAGAGAGCCTCAGAGAGCCCAGGAGCGCCCATGACCCAGCCGATCTCGCCCCCCCCGTCCACGCCGCCTGGCGCCGCCCGATACGCCAGCGTCTTCCGCGCCGGGTTGTTTCAAGGCGAGCTCGCCTGGGTCACCGGCGCAGGCAGCGGCATCGGGCGCTGCGTCGCCCACGAGCTGGCCGCGCTCGGCGCCACCGTGATCCTCAGCGGGCGCAAGGCGGAGAAGCTCGCGCTGGTCGCCGAGGAGATCGGCGCCGACGGCGGCCGCTGCGAGATCAAGGTCTTTGACATCCGCGAAGAGGAAGAGGTGAAGACCGCCATCGCGGAGGTGGTGGCGGCGCACGGCCCCATCCACCACCTGGTCAACAACGCCGGTGGCCAGTTCCCGGCGCCGCTGTCGGCCATCTCCAAGAAGGGCTTCGACGCGGTCGTCGCCACCAACCTCACCGGCGGCTTTCTGATGGCGCGCGAGGTGTACCTGCAGTCCATGCAGCGCCACGGCGGCGCCATCGTCAACATGACGGCGGACATGTGGAACGGCATGCCTGGCATGGGCCACTCCGGCGCCGCCCGCGCCGGCATGGTCAACCTGACCAAGACCGCGGCCTACGAGTGGGCCGCCAGCGGCGTCCGCGTCAACGCGGTGGCGCCTGGATGGATCGCGTCGAGCGGCATGGACTCCTACCAGGGCGCGGTCAAGGCCATCATCCCCAGGCTGCGCGAACACGTCCCCTTGCGACGCCTCGGCACCGAGGCCGAGGTCTCCGCCGCCATCGTGTTCTTGCTGTCGCCCGGCGCCGCCTTCATCACCGGCGTCACCCTGGCCATCGACGGCGGCGCTCCCCTGGGCACCGCAATGTTCCCGGGCGCCAACCATGATCGTTCGCGGCCCTTCTCCGGCTTTCACCGCGCCGTCACCCCGCAGGTGCTCGGCGGCGCGCCGGTGCCTGTCGCCCCCGCGACCGAGAAGAAGGAGCCGTGAGCTCTCGAGGAGCCTGGCGCCGGCCCTGGGCCAGCGGCGCCAACCCGATCGCCCGGTTGGCCTCTCCTTGGGCGCCACGCCTGCCCTGCCCTGACGCCCTCTGCTCATCGCCCCGCTGCACGGAGACTCCTCATGGGCCCGTTTGACACTCTGCTCGCGCGCGTCGAGCGCGGCGTCTTGCACCTCACCCTGAACCAGCCCACCTCGCGCAACGCCATGTCCCTGCGCATGGTCGCCGAGCTGCGCGCCGCCCTGGCGCAGGCCGAGTCGACCGCCGGGCCTCAGCGCCTCCGCGTCGTCGTCCTGCGCGGCGCAGGCGGCACCTTCTGCTCCGGCGGCGACCTCAAGGACATGGCCGCCGCGCGCCTCACGCCCGCCACCGGCGAGGCGGATCCGCTGGTCACCATCAGCCGCGCCTTCGGCGAGCTGTGCGCCGCCTTCTCGCGCACCCCGCTGGCCACGGTGGCGGTGCTGGAGGGCGCGGTGATGGGCGGCGGGTTTGGCCTGGCCTGCGCCGTGGACGTCGCGCTCGCCTCGGACACGGTCAAGCTCCGCCTGCCGGAGGTGGAGCGCGGCATCGTGCCCGCGCAGATCGCGCCGTTTCTCGTCGAGCGCCTGGGCTCCTCGCAGGCCCGCCGCCTGGCGCTCACCGCGGCCTCCGTCGACGCCGCCGAGGCGCTGCGCCTGGGCCTCGTGCATCAGGTGGCCAGCGCCGCCGACCTGGACGCCGCGCTTGACCGGGTGCTGCACGCCCTCCTGTCCGCCGCACCGGACGCTGTCGCCGCCACCAAGGCGCTCATGGCCGAAGGCAAGCTGCGCCCCCCTGCCGAGATGGTGGAGCGCGCCGCCGCCGTGTTCGCCGCCGCCGCCCGCAGCGCCGAGGCCGCGGAGGGCATGACGGCGTTCCTGCAGAAGCGCAGCCCAAGCTGGGCGCCAGAGCCGCCCACGCCGCCCACGCCGCCCACGCCGCCCGAGCCGCCCGCCCGCGCCGCCCACGCCGCCAGAGGCCGCCGAGCCTGCGCCCCCAGGCGACCGCGCGGCACGGTAGCCGCGCTGCCCTCGCTGTTCTCTCACCGCCAGCCTCACAGCCGCAGGAGCCCCGATGTCCGCCGCCGCCCCCGACGCCACGAGCCACAAGGCCATCCTCACCTGCGCCCTCACCGGCGTGCTGACCGATCCGCGCCAGCACCCGGTGCCCGTGACTCCGGCGCAGATGGCCGCCGAGGCCAAGGCCGCGTTCTCCGCTGGCGCCACCATCATGCACGTCCACGTGCGCCAGCAAGAGGACGGCCGCGGCCACCTGCCGTCGTGGGACCCCGAGGTCGCCGCGCTGGTCGTCGACGCCATCCGGGGAGCCTGCCCCGGCGTGGTCATCAACCTGTCCACCGGCGTCGTCGGCGCCGACATCTCCGGTCCCGCCGCCTGCATCCGCCGCGTCCGCCCCGAGATCGCCGCCTGCAACGCCGGCTCGCTGAACTACCTCAAGATCAAGGAGGACGGACGCTGGGCCTGGCCGCCCATGGTGTTCGACAACCCGGTCAGCAAGGTGCAGGCCTATCTCGACGTCATGCGCGAGACCGGCACCGCGCCCGAGCTCGAGTGCTTCGATGTCGGCATCGTCCGCTCGGTCGGCATGTACCTCAAGGCCGGGATGTTGACCGCGCCCGTCGAGTACAACTTCGTCATGGGCGTGGCCTCCGGCATGCCGGCGGACGCGGACCTCCTGGCCCTGCTCCTGCGCTTCACCGAGCCCGGCAGCCGCTGGCAGGCCACGGTCATTGGCCGCCAGGACATCTGGGCCGTCCACCAGCGCGCCGCTGAGCTCGGCGGCATGATGCGCACCGGCCTCGAGGACACCTTCTACCTGCCGAGCGGCGAGCGCGCCCGCGGCAACGGCGACCTCATCGACGCTCTGGCCGCGTGCGTCCGCCGCGCCGGCCGCGACATCGCCTCGCCCGCCGAGACCCGCGCCCTGCTCGGCCTGCCGCCGGCCTAGGCCGCGACCTCACGCCGCACCGAGCAGATCTCGGCTCGCCAGCTCCGGAATACTGGCGGATCGCTGCGCCTTGAACTGGAGCCGCGTCCGCGCTTCGCGGAGGACGGCGCTTTGGTCTCACAGCCATCCAAAGGACCCATGCACGCTCCGCTTCGCCTCTCTCTCGCGACCCTCACCCTGCTCTCCGCCGTCGGCTGCGCCGAGGACGCGCCCGCGGAACAAGCTCCCTCTGGCACCCCTCCGACGGAAGGGCTCGTCGCGACGTCCGGCGCCTCTGCCAGATTCCTGCCGGCTCGCGCCCGCCCCATCAAAGGGCACTACCTCGTCGTCCTGCAGGAGACCGCCACCCGCTTCGCGCACGAGCGAGATGACGTCGGCGTCGCCGCGCGCCCCTTGGTGCCGGAGCGCGCAAAGGAGCTGACCACCCAGCACCAGGTCAAGCTGACCGCCACCTTCGAGCCGGTGCTGCGCGGCTTCGCGGCGCAGGCCGACGCGGCGGGCCTGGCCCGGCTGCTGGCGGATCCGCGCGTCGCGTACGTCGAGGAGGACAGCCTGATGGAGCCCGCGGCCACCCAGGTAGGCCCGAGTTGGGGACTCGACCGCATCGATCAGCGCTCGTCCGTGCTGGACGCCCGCTACTACTACGCGACCCCGAGCCCAGCGCCCCACCTCTACATCATCGACACCGGCGTGCGCAGCACCCACGTCGAGTTCGCCGGCCGCATGGGCACGGGCGTCAGCTTCGTCAACGATGGCTGGGGCACCAACGACTGCTACGGTCACGGCACGATGGTCGCCGGCCTGGCCGCCGGCGCCACCAAGGGCGTCGCCAAGAACGCCATCATCCACTCGGTGCGAATTGGCCCCTGCAACGGGTTCGCGCCCACCAGCGCCAACGTCAGCGCGCTGGCGTGGGTCGCCGCCAACCGCCAGGGCTTCGCCGTGGCAAACCTGAGCTACTACCAGTCCGGCGGCGACGCAGCCATCGACGCCGCCGCCAGCGCCCTGGTCGCCAGCGGTGTCCCGCTGGTGGCGGCGGCCGGCAACGAGGGCGGGGACGCCTGCTTCTATTCCCCGGGGCGAGTGTCCGCGGTCATCACGGTGGCCGCCACCACCAGCGGCGCTGGCAACGCGAGCCTCGCCCGCCGCGCCGACAGCAACCTTGGAGCGTGCGTGGACCTGTTCGCGCCAGGAACCGACCTGCCCTCGGCGGCCCACACCAGCGACAGCGGCGTGGTGCTCTTCAACAAGACCTCCGCCGCCACGCCGCTGGTGGCCGGCGCCATCGCGCGCTACTTCGCGGACAAGCCGGGGTTCACGCCGGCGGCCATCGCCTGTGAGGCCTTTGGCGGGACTGGTTGCGCGACCCCCTCCGGGGCTGCCACCACCGGGGTCGTCTCCAACCTCAGCGGCTCTCCCGACAAGCTGCTGTACATCCCGGGGCTGCCGCCCACCATCACCAGCCTGCAGTGCCCCATCATGAGCGAGAGCGGCGCCAACACGTACCGCTGCAGCGTCAGCTACACCTCGGACGCGCCGGCCACCGCCTCCTGGCCCGGAGGCGCGTCCGGCACGTTCTACACCGGCACCTGTCTCGCCGGGCAGCGAATCACCGTCACCGTGAACGTCACCAACCCGTATGGCTCGGCGACGAGGACGTCCTCCAGCTTTCTGTGCCCCACCAACCCCATTCCCTAGAACACCGTGATGCGCGGCGCGGCGCGAGCTACCAGCCCCACCACCAGTCGTTGTACTGGTAGCCCGGCAGGAGCTCATCCGCGACCAGGCCGGCGTCGCTCACGCGATGCACCGAGATGGCCTTGTCGCTGATGGCGTAGATGAACTCGCCCATGAAGATGGAGCGGCGGATGTCCACCCTCGACCAGTAGCGCGCAGGGTCCACCTGGTAGTACCCGGTGTGATCGATGGTGCCGCGCCGCGACAGGCCGGCCACAGGGTCCACGTTCACCAGCTCCAGCTTGGACAGGTAGCGATACTCCGGGTACGGCCCCGTGTTCGAGATGCGCTCCCAGTTGGACTGCGGCACCGCCAGGAGCTTCTTGGGCGCGAAGTAGGTGAACGCCTTGTGCTCCCACAGCGCCTCGGACCAGCCCCAGCCACCTTCGGCCACGATCGGCATCGCGGTCTTGAGCGTCGGCTGGGCGAGGTTGCGCACGTCGAACATGGACACGGTGGTCCGCCAGTTGGCGCCGTTCTGGTCGCCGCCGACGCCGATGGACAGGAGCGTGCCCGCGTCGAGCGGATGCAGGTAGGTCGAGAACCCCGGGATCTTCAGCTCGCCAACCAGCCGCGGGTTGCGCCGATCGGAGAGGTCCAGCGTGAACAGCGGATCGATCTGGCGGAACGTCACCAGGTAGCCCTTGTCGCCGAGGAACCGCGCAGCCGTGATGCTCTCGCCCTTGGCGATGCCACCGATGTGCCCGACGACGGGCACCTGTCCCTGGTTCGGCTCCAGCACCCAGACGTGGTTCTCCATCTCGGCGCGGCGATTGCCTTCGCGCCACCAGCGCCACCCGAGATCGGTGGTCGTGGCCAGCCGGATCGCCCCGTCCTCCTCGTCGATCGCGAACTGATCGTTCAGCGAGCCGCGGACGCGACCTGACCCGGTGTAGGTGGTGGTCGACGGGCTGGAGATGTCGAAGGTGTGGACGTTGAGCTGATCGTCGTCGTCCTGCCACCACCAGTACCACCACCAATCATGCGCCTTCTCGGCCAGGATCAGCGTGTCCTTCGAGGCGTAGAACGTGGACGGGTTGGCGATCACGTGGTCGGCGTCCCAGGTCAGCGCCGCGCTGGCCAGGTCGAACGTCAAGATCGACGCGACGCCGCGCGCGTGGCTGTCGGTCGGGCGGAGAAACGAGCGGCACGACGATTGCGACAGCGAGTTCGAGCGCAGCTCGCCGCCAGCTTCCCGCACGTAGATCTGCGGGATCAAGTCCGCCAGGTCGAGGCCTCGGATCCGCCGAGCGACCAGGGCCTTGGTGCGTTCCTCGCCAAAGCGCCTGTAGTCGTCGTACCAGTTCCACAGCTCCGAGCGGTCGAGCCACGCATATGACGACATGCGGACCGAGCTCTCGATGCGGCGCGCCGTCTGGTAGAGGCCCTCGAAGTAGAACTCGCGGGTCGCCTGGGGCGCGGCGCGGTTGCTGATGTCAAACACCGTCACCTTGCCCACGTTCGGCACTCGCCAGTACACGTAGTCCGCGCCGTCGCGCTTCTCCAGCTTGGTGCGCAAGGGATGCCCGACCGGCAGCACCGAGGACTCGATCGCGGAGAACACCACCGCGCGGTTGGCGTCCTTGTGCAGCAACATCTGCGTGGGGTGGCCTTCGATCTGCGTCACGCTGACCGGCGTGAGCTGACCAAACTGAGGCACGCCGAAGATGTGCAGGCGGTTGCCGTTGAGCGCGTAGATGTGAAAGCCGTCGGTCTTGACCAGGTCCGCCTCATCCACGCCGGCTTCCTGGTTGTTGGTGCCGGAGTAGTCGACGCCCTCCTGCCGCTCGTTGGACGGCGGAGCGGTGCCGGCAGAATCCTCGGCGTCACCGTTGCTGCGGCTGCCGGACATCTCGATCCGGGCCCAGGCCTCACGGATGAGCGACTCCTGCAGGTCCGTCTGCAGCGCGCTGCAGCTATCGTATCGACGCAGCTCGGTGGTCTCGGATTGCAGCCGGCCTCCGGGCCGGCCGTCTTCGCCGCAGGCCGCGGCCGCCAGAAGCATGGGGGCAAAGAGCAGTACGCGAGGGTTCATGATGGTCCCACTCCCAGCAACTTGAAGGCCAATCCAGGGGTAGCGCAAAATCGAGAGGTTAGAGGATCTCGTATCGGATCGGCGACTACAACGGTGATGAGCGCATCAGGAATCTGAGAGGGGGGACCGCGCGGCGCGCCCGGCCCTGGCGTTTCCCCACGCTCCCGCTGCGCCGAGCGCTCCCTTCTGCGCGTGGCCCCGCATACAATCGCCGCCCATGTCCCAGCTCACCTCCTCCGCCGCGTGGTCCGCCCTGGTGGCCCATCAGCGGGTCATCAAAGATGCGTCCCTGCGCGAGCTGTTCGCCGCCGATCCTGCGCGCGCCGAGCGCCTGCGCGGACAGGCTGCCGGCCTGCTCGTCGACTGGTCCAAGCACCTGGTCACCGACGAGACCATGGCCCTCCTGTCGTCGCTGGCCCAGCAGGCCCAGGTCAGCGCGTGGCGCGATCGCATGTTCGCGGGCGACAAGATCAACGAGACCGAGGACCGCGCCGTGCTGCACGTGGCGCTGCGCAACCGCGGCAACCGCCCCATCCTCGTCGATGGGCGCGACGTGATGCCGCAGGTCAACGCCGTCCTGGCCAAGATGCGCCAGTTCGTGGACCGGCTGCACAGCGGGCAGTGGAGAGGCGCCACCGGCGAGCCCATCACCCACATCGTCAACCTCGGTATCGGCGGCTCTGACCTGGGGCCGGTCATGGTCACCGAGGCGCTGCGCCCGTACTTCCGCCCCGGCCTCACCGCGCACTTCGTGTCGAACGTGGACGGCACCCACATCGCAGAGGTGCTGCGCAAGGTCGACCCGGAGCGCACGCTCTTCATCGTCGCCTCCAAGACGTTCACCACCCAGGAGACCTTGAGCAACGCCCGCACCGCGCGCGCCTGGCTGCTCGACCAGCTCGGCGCCGGTCCAGAGGCGGTGGCCAAGCACTTCGTCGCGCTGTCCACCAACGCCAAGGAGGTCACCGCCTTTGGCATCGACCCGGCCAACATGTTCGAGTTCTGGGACTGGGTGGGCGGCCGGTACTCGCTGTGGAGCGCCATCGGCCTGTCCATCGCGTGCGCGCTGGGCATGGACGCCTTCGAGGAGCTGCTCGACGGCGCGCACGCCATGGACGAGCACTTCCGCACCGCGCCGCTGGCCGAGAACCTGCCGGTGGTGATGGCCATGCTCGGCATCTGGTACGCCAACTTCTTTGGCGCCGAGAGCCACGCCATCTTGCCGTACGACCAGTACCTGCACCGCTTCGCCGCGTACTTCCAGCAGGGCGACATGGAGTCCAACGGCAAGAGCGTGGATCGCGCCGGCCAGCGCATCACCGACTACACCACCGGCCCCGTCCTGTGGGGTGAGCCCGGCACCAACGGGCAGCACGCCTTCTATCAGCTCATCCACCAGGGCACCCGGCTCATCCCCGCGGACTTCATCGCGCCCATGGAGAGCCACAACCCGCTGGGCCAGCACCACGAGATCTTGCTCGCCAACTTCTTCGCGCAGACCGAGGCGCTGATGAAGGGCAAGACCCTGGCCGAGGCGACCGCCGAGCTGACCGCGCAGGGCCTGCCGGCGGAGACCGTGGCGCAGCTCGCGCCGCACAAGACCTTCCTTGGCAATCGCCCCACCACCTCGATCCTGACGGCCAAGATCACGCCAGCGACGCTGGGCGCGATGATCGCGCTGTACGAGCACAAGATCTTCGTGCAGGGCATCGTCTGGAACATCTACAGCTTCGACCAGTGGGGCGTGGAGCTGGGCAAGCAGCTCGCCTCCAAGATCCTGCCGGAGCTGACCGGGACGACGCAGGTGATGAGCCACGACGCCTCCACCAACGCGCTCATCAACCGGACCCGTGCCCACCGCGCCGCCCTGCCGCCCGCGCGGCCAACGCCGGTGCGCCAGATCGCCGCGCTGGGGCAGGCCATCTGGTACGACAACCTGCGCCGCTCGATGTTCAGCTCGGGCGAGCTGGCCCGCATGATCGAACGCGATGGCCTCCTGGGCATGACCTCGAACCCCTCGATCTTCGAGAAGGCCATCCGCGGCAGCGACGACTACGATCCGGCGATCTGCGCGCTCCTGGCCCGGCACCCCACGCTCGACGACGTGGCGGTGTACGAGCGGCTCGCGGTGGCCGACATCCAGGGCGCCTGCGACGCCTTCGCCTCCACCTACCGCCGGACCCGCGGCGTGGACGGCTACGTCAGCCTCGAGGTCTCGCCCCGGCTGGCGCTCGACGCCGCGGGCACCTTGGCCGAGGCGCGTCGGCTGTGGACCGAGGTCGGCCGCGACAACCTGATGATCAAGGTGCCGGGCACCCCCGCGGGCATCGACGCGGTGCGAGAGCTCATCGCCAGCGGCATCAACGTCAACACCACGCTCCTGTTCTCGGTCGAGCGGTACCGCGAGGCCGCGCTCGCCTACCAGGACGGGCTCGAGCGCCACCGCGCCGCAGGCGGCGACGTCTCCAAGGTCGCTGGCGTGGCGAGCTTCTTTCTGAGCCGGATCGACACCGCGGTCGATCGCCTGCTCGCGGCCCACGCCGCCCCGGAGCAAGTCGCCGGGCTCGCCGGCCAGGCCGCCATCGCCAACGCCAAGGTCGCCTACGCCGTCCACCGCGAGCTGTGCGCCGGCGCGCGCTGGCAGGCGCTGGCCGCGGCGGGCGCGCGGCCGCAGCGGCTCTTGTGGGCCAGCACCAGCGCCAAGAACCCCGCGTATCCAGCGCTGATCTACGTGAGCACGCTGATCGGCCCCGACACCGTCAACACCGTGCCCGGCGAGACCTACCTCGCCCTGGGCGCGCACCGCGGCGAGCCGCTGGCGACCACCTTGCCGGCCGGCCTCGAGGATGCCCGCGGCGCGCTGGCGCGGCTCGAGCGCGCCGGGATCTCGCTGCCCGCCATCACCGCGCAGCTCCTCGACGACGGGCTGGCCGCGTTCTCGCAATCCTTCGACAGCCTGCTTGGCGCCATCGCGACCAAGCGCGCAGCCCTGGCCGCCGCGGCGCGGTGACCGCGGTGCCCGCCGTGCCCGCCGTGCCCACCGTTCCCACCGTCCCCGCCGTGCCCACCGACGACGCGCCGACTCCACCCCGTCCGCGGGCCCCGGCGGTGACCCGCTTTCCTGATCTCGAAGCAGCCAGCGCCGCCGCCGCCGCGCGCGTGGTGACGCTGGCGCAAGCCGCGCTGGCGGCTCGCGGGCGCTTCGACGTGGCGCTGCCCGGCGGCTCCACGCCCCGGCGCCTGTTTGCGCTGCTGGCCGAGCGCTATCGCGACGCCTTGAACTGGCGCCTCGTCGATTTCTGGTGGGGCGACGAGCGCGCCGTGCCTCCGGAACACCCCGACAGCAACTTCGGACTGGCCCGCGCGCTCCTGCTCGGCCCGCTCGCTCTCGAAGCCGCCCGCCTCCATCGCCTGCGCGGCGAGGACCCGGACCTCGCGCGCGCCGCGGGCGACTGCGAGCAGGAGCTGCTGCGCCGCCTGGGGCAGCCGCCCGTGCTCGACCTGGTGATCCTGGGCCTTGGCTCGGATGGCCACACCGCGTCGTGGTTCCCGCACAGCCCGGCGGCGCGGCGCTCCCCCTGGGATGCTGGCGCCAGCGACGACCCCGGACATGGCGCCAGCGACGACCCCGGACATGGCGCCAGCGCCGTCCCCGGTGCTCGCCTCGGGTCGGGCCCCTGGGTCGTGGCCAACCCGGTCACCTCGCCCCTGGTCGGCGGGGTGGCGACGCGGCTGACCATGACGCCGGCCCTGGTGTGCAACGCGCGGGAGGTGTTGGTGCTCGCCGCCGGTGCCGACAAGGCCGCCGCGGTGGCTGCGGTGCTGCACGGCGCCACGGACCTGTCGCGTTATCCCGCCCAGCACCTTGGCGCCGCCGCCGGCAAGGTGCAATGGTTGATAGACGATGCTGCTGCAAGCCGACTCGGGAGCCCCGCATGATCCTCGCCGGTGACCTGGGCGGCACCAAGACGCTGCTCGCCATCTGTGAGGTCGCGGGCGACAGCGTTCACGTGCAGCGCGAGGCGTCCTTCGCCAGCGGCGACCATGGCTGCCTCGAGGACATCGTCGAGAAGTTCCTGCGGGGCCTTGCGCCCGAGCTGCGCGCCATCGACGCCGCGTGTTTTGGGGTCGCCGGCCCGGTGAGCGGGAGCACCGCCACCATCACCAACCTGCCATGGACCGTGGACGCCACCTCGCTGTCTCGCCTGCTGGGCGGCGCCGACGTGTCCTTGATGAACGACCTGCAGGCCGCCGCCCTCGGCCTGCTCACCTTGCCGGCGTCGAGCTTCGTCGGGTTGCAGGCGCCCGCTGCCCCTCCTGCGGCGGGCGGCACGGTCGCCGTGCTCGCGCCTGGCACCGGGTTTGGTCAGGCGCTGCTGGTCCACCTGGCGGGCGAGTACCACGCCCTGTCGATGGAGGCCGGGCACGCCGACTTCGCGGCGACCACCGACGAGGAATACGAGCTAGCGACGTTCTTGCGCCAGCGCTATGGCCAGCACGTGAGCTATGAGCACGTCCTGTGCGGCGCCGGGCTGTCCAATGTGTACGACTTCGTGCGAGCCAGGAGCAAGCAACCGGAGCCGGCCTGGCTGAGCGCCGCGCTGGCCTCGCCGCAGCAGCGCAACGCGATGATCTCCACCACCGCGCTCGAGGGCAAGGACCCGTGCTGCGTCCGCGCGCTCGAGCTGTTCGTCGAGATCCTGGGCAACGAGGCCGGCAACGCCGCGCTCCGAGGACTGGCCCGCGGCGGAGTGATCCTTGGCGGTGGCATCCCTCCCAAGATCCTGCCTGCACTAAAGCGCACATCATTCCTCACGCGATTCCGCAACAAGGGGCACTTTGCCGCCTGGATGGAATCACTGGAGGTCCGAGTTTCCCTCGAGCCGCGCGCTGGCCTCCTCGGAGCCGCGCACCGCGCCAGGTCTGCGCAGAAAGCGTAAGCAAACTCCGCGCGCCCAACGTGGGCGGTTGTGGCAAGACGTGGCTCCTTTGCCCGCCGCTGTTGTGTCCGCTCATCGGACCAATCTGTCGACGCGCTGTGACAATGGGAGATCGCTAGTCTGTCTTTGGCCACTGCACTTGCCGTGGCGGTGCCGCTGCCCGATGATGCGCCGCCATGAAAGCGTTCATTACCGGCGCTGGCGGGCAGATCGGGCATGATCTCGTGGCGGCCCTGCTGAGCAGCGGCCATGACGTCGTCTCCACGGATCTGCTGGATCGCCCCGCACATCATCAGAGTCAGGAGCCGTGGTTGCGGCTCGACGTCACCGACGCCGCGGCGGTCGAGGCCGCGCTCCTGGAGGCCCGTCCCGATATCGTGTTTCACCTGGCGGCCATCCTCTCCGCCACCGGAGAGAAAGATCCAGCGCTGGCCTACGCGGTCAACCAGACCGGCACCTGGAACGTGCTCGAAGGCTGTCGCAAGGCGGGCGTGGGTCGCCTCATGTTCACCTCCAGCATCGCGGTGTTTGGCCCTCTGCCAGACGCTGGCCCCGGACAGTCCCTGCCCGATCCGACCCCCGACGTGATGGCGCTGCGGCCGACCACCATGTACGGCGTCACCAAGGCTGCCGGAGAGCTGCTTTGCGACTACTACACCCGACGCTGGAACGTGGACTGCCGCGGCGTCCGCTTCCCCGGCCTCATCTCGGCCACGCTGCCCGGCGGCGGGTCCTCGGACTACGCGCTGTTCATGTACGTCGACGGCGTGCGCCATGGGCGCTACGAGGCGTTCTGCCGGCCAGACACCCGCATCCCGCTCATGTACATGCCGGACGGCGTGAGCGCGCTCCTGCAGCTCGCCAGCGCCCAGCGCGGCGCGTTGACGCGCTCGATCTACAACATCGCGGCGTTCTCGCCGCGCGCCGATGAGATCGCGGCGTCGGTGCGGCGCGCCGTGCCGGGCCTGCAGATCACCTACGCGCCGGATCCGCTCCGCCAGGGCATCCTGGACTCGTGGCCCCCCGCGCTCGACGACAGCGCGGCGCGGCGCGACTGGCAGTGGCGCCCGACGTACTCGCTGGACGCGATGACCGACCACCTGGTCCCGCGCGTCCGCGAGCTGCTCGCCACCTGAGCGAACCCCAAGCGGCGACTTGCTAGGTCGGGGGCTTCCTGCGAGGCTCACGGCCATGTACGGCCACGCCAAGGACGTCTTCGCCGCCACCCTCTCCGAGATCTCGAGCGCCGGGCTGTGGAAGCACGAGCGCATCATCGAGACCAAGCAGGGCGCGCACATCCGCACCGCGGGCAAGGAAGTGCTCAACTTCTGCGCCAACAACTACCTGGGATTGTCCAGCCACCCCGCCGTCGTCGCCGCCGCCTCGGCCGCGCTGCAGGACCGAGGCTACGGGCTCTCCAGCGTGCGCTTCATCTGCGGCACCCAGGACCGCCACCGCGAGCTGGAGCACGCCATCAGCCGCTTCCTGGGCACCGAGGACACCATCCTGTATGGCTCCTGCTTCGACGCCAACGGAGGACTGTTCGAGACCCTGCTCGGCGAGGACGACGCCATCATCTCGGATGCGCTCAACCACGCCTCCATCATCGACGGCGTCCGGCTGTGCAAGGCGGAGCGCCACCGCTACGAGCACGGCGACCTGGCCGATCTGGAGGCCAAGCTCATCGCCACCGCCGGCAAGCGCCTGCGCATGATCGCGACCGACGGCGTGTTCTCCATGGACGGGGACATCGCCGAGCTCGACAAGATCTGCGACCTCGCCGAGCGCCACGGCGCCCTGGTGATGGTCGACGACAGCCACGCCACCGGCTTCGTCGGCAAGACCGGGCGAGGCACCGCGGAGCACCGTGCGTGCATGGACCGGGTGGACGTGTACACCTCCACCTTGGGCAAGGCGCTCGGCGGCGCCTCCGGCGGCTTCACCTCCGGGAAGAGAGAGATCATCGACCTGCTGCGCAACCGCTCGCGCCCCTACCTGTTCTCCAACACCCTGGCGCCGCCCATCGTCGCCGGCAGCCTGGCGGCCCTGGCGCTCATCAGCGACTCCACCGAGCTGCGGGACAAGCTCGAGCACAACACGCTGCGCTTCCGCGAGGGGATGACCAAGGCTGGGCTGAACATCAGGCCAGGTACCCACCCCATCACGCCGGTGATGCTCGGCGACGCCAAGCTGGCGGCGACCATGGCCGCGAACCTGCTCGAGCACGGGATCTATGTGATCGGCTTCTCTTTTCCTGTGGTCCCGCGCGGCGCTGCGCGCATCCGCGTGCAGCTCTCCGCCGCGCACACCGACGAAGACGTGGACCAGGCCATCGCCGCGTTCGCGCGGGTTGGTCGCGAACTTGGGTGCTGCTGAAGCGGCCCCGCGGGCCAGCTCTCGAGCGTCGTCAGGTCCTTGAAACTCTTGTGTCAGCCGGGCTCAGGGAGCTTGGTGCGGTAGCTCGGCCTGCGCGGATCCAGTGAAGCTCTCAACGCGGTCGGTCGTTTGCCGTCGTACGATCTCGGACCAATGGTGTGATCTGCTTGCAAATGGCCGTGCAGGTCAGAGTACAATTCACAGGGATGAAAGCGGAGGACATCGTCGCCAAGATCCATCAGTCGATTCCTGATGCGCAGGTCGAACTGCAAGATCTTACGGGGACCGCGGACCACTGGAAGGCCTCGATCATTTCCGACGCTTTTCGCGGAAAGTCCTTGTTAGCGCGACAACGTATGATAAATGCCGCGTTGTCGGAGGAGCTGCGCGGGCCCATCCATGCGCTGACCATGGATGTGCTCACGCGGGACGAGGCCTCTGCACCCAAAGGCGCTCACTAGGAACGTACTCATGGACGGGCATTCCCCTCACCACTTCTCATTTCCTCGCGTCGTCGGCGACGCAAGCATGCAAGTATTCTGGGGAGGACCATGACGGCCGTGGACACCGCACAAGAAGAGCTCTTCGGTCCGTACGTCGTTTACGAGCGGCTCGGCGTCGGTGGCATGGCCACCGTCCATCGAGCACGCGAGCTGGGCATCGAGGGCTTCGAGCGCATCGTCGCGCTCAAGCGCCTGCTGCCGCACCTCGCGGAAGACGCGAACTTCATTCGCTCCTTTGTCCGGGAAGCGAAGCTCGCGTCGCTGCTCCACCACGTCAACGTGGTGCAGATCTTCGAGCTGGGCCGTGTTGGCACCCAGTACTTCATCTCCATGGAGCACATCGATGGCAAGGATCTGCGCAAGATCCTGCGCCAGGCGCGGCGCCACGCCGGCGCGCCCCCCATCGGCGTGACCATCGGCCTCTTGCTGCAGCTCTGTGATGCGCTGGACTACGCCCACACCATGGTGGGCGAGGACGGCGTCCCCCTCAAGCTGGTGCATCGCGACGTCTCGCCGTCGAACGTCCTCATCAACCGCGCCGGATACCTCAAGGTCATCGACTTCGGCATCGCCAAGGCGCAGTCGTCGCACCTCAAGACCCAGACCGGTCGCGTCAAGGGCAAGCTCGCGTACATGGCTCCCGAGGCGGTCAACGGCCGCGAGCTCGACGCGCGCTCGGACCTGTTTGCCGCTGGCGTCATCGCCCACGAGCTGCTCACCGCTCGCCCGCTGTTCGCTTGCAAGAACGAGTACCAGACGCTGCTGCGCGTGCAGCGCGGCGATATCCTGCCGCCCTCCACCTATAACCGGCAGTGCCCGGCCGAGCTGGACGCGATCGTCCTGCGCGCGCTTTCAAGGGATCCCAACGAGCGCTACGAGAGCGCCGCCGCGTTCCGCGACGAGCTGCTCGATCTGCGCGCCAAGTACCAGCTCGCGGCCACCCACCGAGAGATCGGCTCGTGGATCGACTGGGCGTTCTCGGTCGCAGACGTCTCGGCGGAGTTCTCCACGTCGATGGATCGCATCGACCTGCACAGCCCGCTGCCGCGCGTCGATCGCTCCTCGGAGCGCTCCATCGTCAACACGCTGCCACCGCCCGGATCGCAGCCCATCACCCCCGAAGAAGAAGAGCTGGTCGACGTGGCCTGGGGCGGGCACGCCCATGAGTCCGGCGCGCCCATCGTGCTCGACGAGATCCCGGACGTCTCCGGCAAGCTCGCGCAGGTCGTGGCGCCAGATTCCGGCGAGGTGAGCCCGGTGCCGGGCTTGCAGCGACCGTCCGTGCGGCGTCCCGTGGTCGCGCACGCCGCGGACACCTCTGGCCGCATGGCGGTCCAGGAGCACCAGGGGCTCCAGCTCAATGATGAGCCGGCGCCGGTCATCGGCAGCGCGCTGGCCGCCCGCAGCCAGCCGCGGTCCAAGGTCCCGTTCATCGCCGCAGCGGCGGCGGTGGCAGCCGTCGCCTTCGCGGTGTGGATGTTCACCAAGGACGAGGCCGAGCGAGCCGCCAGCGCGGCCAGCGCGGCCGCAGCTATCCCGGCGCCGGCCTCGCGGTACGCCAAGTTCACCACCGAGCCTGCGGACTCCCGCATCCTGGTGAACGGAAGCGAAGGCCACATCGGGACCCCCTGGAAGGTGGCGCTCACCGAGGGCCAACACCAGGTCGAGATCTCGCGCGAAGGGTACAAGACCTGGACTCGCTCCATCGAAGTCGAGGCCGGCGAGACGCAGAACTTCCACGTCGTCCTCGAGCAGCTCAACAAGCTCGACAACAACAGCTCGACCTTGCGCGTGCGACCTTCCCCGTTGCACTTCGAAGCCGAGGTGGACGGCAACCCCGTGCGCTCTGGCACGCCCTTCGAGATGGAGCTGGCGCCAGGCATCCACCGCATCGTGCTCAAGAAGGCCGGGGTCGCCATCTGGCGCCACGAGCTGACGGTCGCCCCGGCCACCACGTACGAGCTTGCCCCCACCGTGAACGAGCGGCGGCGCGATGAGCCAGCCGTGGTGCGAGACCGCGTCGCGGCGGTCGGCCCTGGCTCCGCCGCCGGCGCCGGATCCGCGGAAGAAGACGACATCGGCCTGGGCGACTCGGGCAGCTCCAGCGGCTCGAGCGGTTCAGGTTCCGCGGGCTCCGGCAGCTCCAGCGCCGCCGGCTCAGGGAGCGCTGGGAGCGCCAGCGGCTCCGGCGGCTCCGGCAGCGCGAGCTCAGGTAGCGCCGGCAGCGGCTCGGGCTCAGACGTCAGCCCGGTGATCACGCCGACGCCCGTCACGCCGACGCCCGCGCCCATCAGGCCCGCCCCCATCGTCCCTGCCATCACCCAGCCCATCAAGCAGCCCATCACGCCCCCTGCCCCGGCGGGCCCGGTCAACGTGTCGTCTGCGGCGGTCAAGCGCCTCTCGGGCGAAGCGCCGAACCTGCGCACCCAGCGCATGGATGAGCTGCCCAAGGTCATCTCGGCCAAGGTCTGCATCGACACCAAGGGCACGGTCTCCAGCGTCAGCATCATCCAGTCGATCGATCAGCGCTTCGTCAAGGAGCTGCAGAGCACCCTCCGGGCCTGGAAGTACGCGCCGTACGTCATCAACGGCGCGCCGCGGGCCGCGTGCTTCGTCGTGCCGATGCGCACCAAGTAGCTCGCCCGGCGCGCCGGCATCAGGCGCCGCCGCGCACACTGCTGTGCGCGGTCGGGTCGACTCAGGTGGGGGCTAGCAGCACCACCATGGCGTGCCCCAGCACGGTGAACGACGAGCCGTCCATCCGACGTGCCTTGTCGCCCTCGCTCACCTCGCCAGCAGCGGTGTCGACCGCGAACGACCACTGCAAGTGTCGCAGCTCTTCGGGGATGGCGAACGGCAGGTGTTCGTGGTGGGCGTTGAACGCCACGTAGAGGACCTGCGCGGCCTTGAGCTCCGACCGGTCAGACTGATCCCCGCGGAGCAAGACCCCCACCGCCTTGTTGGCGGGAGCTTGCCAGTCCCCGCGCTGCATGGCCGCCCCGTCCGCGCGAAACCAGCCGATGTCGTAGCCGCTATCGGCGCCCATCGTTCGGCCGCGAAACCACTTGGACCGCCGCAGCACGGGGTGCGCACGGCGCAGCTCGCTCAGCTTCCGAACAAAGTCCAGCAGAGACCTGTCGGTGTTGCCCCAGTCGAGCCACGAGATCTCATTGTCCTGGCAGTACGAGTTGTTGTTGCCGCGCTGCGTCCGCCCAAGCTCGTCTCCCGCGAGCAGCATGGGCGCCCCTTGCGAGAGCAGCAGCGTGGTCAGGAAGTTGCGGACCTGTCGGCCGCGCAGCGCGACCACTCCGAGGTCGTCGCTGGGCCCCTCGTGCCCGCAGTTCCACGACCGGTTGTGCGAGTCCCCGTCGCGGTTCTCTTCGCCGTTGTCGTAGTTGTGCTTGCTGTTGTACGAGACCAGGTCACGCAACGTGAAGCCATCGTGGCTGCAGACGAAGTTGACGCTGGCGAACGTGCTGCGCGCGCGTGACTCGTACAGATCGGAGCTGCCGGTGAACCTCGACGCGAACTCGGCGAGCGCGCGCTCGCTCCCTCGCCAGAAGTCGCGCACCGAGTCGCGGTACTTGCCGTTCCACTCCGACCACCGCGCCGGGAAGCGCCCCACCTGATAGCCGCCTTCACCGAGATCCCAGGGCTCGGCGATGAGCTTGACCTGCCGGAGTACCGGATCTTGTTGCACCAGATGAAAGAAGCTGGAATGCCAGTCGACCGCGTGGACCGGCCTGGCGAGCGCGCTCGCCAGGTCAAAGCGAAACCCGTCGACGTGCATGACCTCGACCCAGTACCGCAGCGAGTCCATGATCATCCCGAGCACATGGGAGCTCCGCAGGTTCAGGCTATTGCCGCACCCCGAGTAGTCGACGTAACGAGACGGGTCGCCGTTGTGCAGGCGGTAGTACGAAGCGTTGTCGATGCCGCGAAAGCACAGACTTCCGCCGTCCTCGCCGCCCTCCCCCGTGTGATTGAAGACGACATCGAGGATCACCTCGATCCCGGCGCGATGGAGAGCCTTCACCATCTGCTGGAACTCCCGCACCGAGCCCTCGCCCCCACCCGCGCTCGACGCGTACCCGTTGTGCGGGGCAAAGTAGCCAATCGAGCTGTAGCCCCAGTAGTTGCTCCGCCCGCGCGCCGCGGTCGCGTACTCGGTGACAAACTGGTGAACTGGCAGCAGCTCGACCGCGGTCACGCCAAGGCCCCGCAGGTGCTCGATCACGGCTGGGTGGCCTAGCCCGGCGTAGGTCCCGCGGAGCCGCTCCGGCACATCGGGGTGCCGCTGCGTGAACCCCTTGACGTGCAGCTCGTAGATGAGCGTGTCGCGCCACGGCGTCCTGGGCGGCCGATCGCCTTGCCAGTCGAAGTACGGGCTCACCACCACGCTCCGCGGCACGTAGGGCGCGCTGTCCACTCCTGGCCGCAAGACCGCCCCGCACCACTGCACCGCGCCCTCCACCGCGTGCGCGTACGGATCAAGCAGGAGCTTGGAGGGATCGCAGCGATGTCCGTGCGCCGCCGAGAACGGGCCATGAACCCGGTAGCCATAGCGCTGACCGGGCCGGACCCCGCCAAGGTAGCCGTGCCAGCAGTCGTCGGTGGACTCGCGCAGCCGAACCCTGGACTCGACGCCCTCGTCATCGAAGAGGCACAGCTCCACGGCGTCGGCGGCCGCTGAGAACAACGCGAAGTTCGTGCCGACCCCGTCAAAACGGGCACCGAGCGGATAGGGGTCCCCTGACCGAACATCCATAGAGGCTCGAGATTCTAGCACCTCCTGTCGGGAGATGTCGCCTCGCCTCGACCTCCCTGAGGTGCCGAGCTCGACGCTGATCTTCTCGTCGGGTCACGCCTCGCGCTCGCGGCTCGGGCGAGTCGAGGTGACTCGCCTCGCCTCGACTCGAGGCGAACCATCCAAAGTGGTCATGCCGGCGTCGCGCGGTGACCTCGGGCGCCTGCGCCGCTTCTGCACAGCTTCTGCACCGCTCCTGCACAGCACGAAGACTGTCACCTTCGCTACGGCATACATCGTCACGTGCCACGCACCACATCGACGGCTGTCCGCAGGAGATCTCTTGATCACGCGCGACACCGTAATATTCACAACCGCGAACGCACTTTCGAGACCTCGCGCAACAAGCCACCCATGATCGACGCGACACCGCAACAACAATCGACTCGCCCGGCTTGCGCCGATCACGTCTCGCCCGTATGTTTTCGCTCCAGCGCAGCCCGCGAGCTCCCCATCCGCCGGATGAAGTTCGCAATCTCTGGCACGCGCTCATCGTCGCCAATCCTCCTGCGACCCAGAGAGTCGCAGCGTTCATTGGCGCGTCGACGCATCTTCCCAACGATTCCGGAGTTCCCATGAACGCGCCCCATCGGCAGGTTCACCCTGGTGAGCCATCGTCCCCGCTGACCAAGAACCGAGGACACCTCTACTACAACGTTCAAGATCTACTCATCGATCACGGCAAAGGCATCTATCTCTACGATCAAAGCGGCAATGAGTACATCGATTGTGCCGCTGGCACCTTCAATCTCGTACTGGGCTACTCCCACAAAGAAGTCCTCGAGACCGTCAAGCACCAGGCCGACCGGCTGGTCCACGTCACCTCCAGCTTCCAGAGCGGACCGGTCGACGAGATGGTCGGGCGACTCATCGACTCGACACCGGACAATCTCACTGTCATCCATCCAAAGGTATGCAGCGGTTCAACCGCCAACGAAGGTGCGATCAAGATCGCACAACACTTCACTGGCAACCGCGATGTCATCACCCACTTCCGGTCGCATCTTGGCCAGACCATGATGATGACGAGCTACTCCGGAAACGCCTTCCGCAAGGAGCCCTTCCCGTCGCTCTTCCCCGGAGGGCTTCAGGTACCAGACCCGTATTGCTATCGCTGCTTCTACAAGCAGACGCCCGAGACCTGCAACTTCCTGTGCGTGGAGCGACTCAACGACTTCATCGACTACGCGAGCTCGGGCAAGGTCGCGTGCATGGTCGTGGAGCCAATCTCCGGAAACGGCGGCAACATCGTCCCTCCAGCGGGCTACTTCCAGGCGCTCAAGAAGCTGTGTGATGAGCGCGGCATCATCCTCATCTTCGATGAGATCCAGACCGGCATGGGGCGCACTGGCAAGATGTGGGCCGCCGACACCTTCGGCGTGAAGCCGCACATGATGACCATCTCCAAGGGGCTGGGCGGCACCGGCTTCCAGGTCTCCGCGATCGCCTGCGAAGAGCGCCTGCGCGGGCTCGACAGCCATCACCATTCCTTCACCTACGGCTCGAACGTGCTCGCCGCGGCCGCCGCGGCCAAGACGCTGGAGATCGTCCATCGTCCCGAGTTCCTCGCCAACGTCACCAAGGTCGGCGCGTACTTCATGGAGCGACTGCTGCGCATGCAGGAGCGATTCCGCTTCATGGGCGACGTCCGAGGGCTCGGCCTGATGATCGGGATCGAGATCGTCGACAAGGACGGCGGACCTGATGTCGCGCTGACCAACCGGATCTGCGAGGCCGCCACCAGCCACGGCCTCCTATTGCGGTCCTCGCGATACGGCTATGGCAACGTGTTCAAGATCCGTCCCCCGCTCATCATCACGGAGGACGAAGCCCAGCGAGCCTGCGATCGCCTCGAGCAATGCCTGGGAGACGTCAAGTGAAGGACTATCTCATCTCGCTGACCACCTCCGTTCGACAGAAGATCCTGTCCACGGAGGGCACCTTGAAGAACCGCCAGCTAAGCGGGTACTCCCCGGGCGGCGACGCGCAGTTCGACATCGACGACGTCGCCGAACGAGCCGTCGAAGCCTTCATCAAGGCCAACGGCCTCGCCGTCGGATGCTACTCGGAGGATCATGGACTGCAGAGCTTCGGCAGCGAGCCGAAGCACCTGCTGATCGTGGACCCCATCGATGGGACCAGGCCCGCCGCGGCCGGCCTGGAGATGGCCTGCATCTCGATCGCCGTCGCGCCCTACGACGAAGACGCGAGGATCGCGGACGTCTCGCACGCGATCTTGTGCGAGATCAAGTCCGGAGCGTACATGTACGCCAACCGGGCGACCGGAGAGTTCTCCTGCGTGGGCTATCCCGGCGCGCTTCCGCGCCTGAGCCCAAATCGGGATCTGGGGAGGCTGTTCTGGTCCATCGAGTTCAACGGTCACCCCATGCACCTCATGACCGCCGCCTATGGGCCGCTGGTCGATCGGACCGCCAATCGCGGCGGCATCTTCGTGTTCAACAGCGCGTCGTACTCCATCTCTCGCATCATCACCGGACAGCTCGATGCGTACGTCGACATCGGCAATCGCTTGCTCAAGGAGCATCCTTCGCTCCGGCCGGAGTTCGAGCGGGCTGGCAACGGTCACATCCTGCACCTGTTCCCCTACGACATCGCGGCCAGCGTGCTGCTCGCGGAGATGGCAGGCGTGACCATCACAGACGCCTTTGGCCGATCGCTTGGCAGCACCAAGCTCGTGGGGGTCGAGGCGGAGAATCAGCAGTCCTGCATAGCGACTTGCACCCCTGAGTTGCACGCGCAGCTCCTGGGTGAGATCAACTGGACCCACCCGGCGTTCGGCTCGGTCGCGTCGTCGACGTGAGCCGCGCCCATGGCGGCCAGATGCGGTCTGCCCACGCCGCGCGGCGAGTCACTTGGTGCCCGCGGCAGAGTCACGAGCCCGGCAGCGGAGCTCGATAGCCCAGCTCGAAGTAGCTCGAAGTAGCGAAGAGAAAGAACCTATGAAGGCCATTGTTTTCAAGAAAGAGATGCTCCTCTCCCTGGAAGATCGCCCGTACCCGGACCTCGTCAATCCCGATGATGTCGTGGTGCGAGTTCACTCGACCGGCATCTGCGGCACCGATCGAAACATCCTGCTGGGCCGCTTCCCGGCCCGCCAGGGGGTGGTGCTGGGCCACGAGTCGGTGGGGTACGTGACGGCGATCGGCAGTCAGGTTCCGGACTTCAAGGTCGGAGATCGCGTGGTGGTCAATCCGACGCTGTACTGCGGGCATTGCCACTTCTGTCGCCGCGGCGCCTTCAACTTCTGCGACAACAAGACAGGCGCCGAGATCGGCGTCGATCGAGACGGCACCTTCGCGGACTACGTGCGCATGCCGGCGCGCTTTCTGCACCACTTGCCGCCGTCCATGGCGCTCGACCGCGCGGTGTTCATCGAGCCGCTGGCCTGTGTGATGAACAACGCGAACGCCGTCGACCTGCAGCCTGCGGACGACGTGGTGATCCTCGGCGGAGGGCCGATCGGCATGGTGTTTGCCCTCTACGCCCAGCGCTTCGCCCGCAAGGTCATCGTGGTCGAGAACGATCCCTTTCGCCGCTCGTTCGCCGCGAAGCTCGACTTGCTGACCGCAGACTCCGGCCATCCAGACTGGCAACAGCACGTGGTGGACCTAAACGACGCCCGCCGGCCAAGCGTGGTGATCGAGACATCCGGCGTGTTGCTGGACGCCGCGGTTGATCTGGTCGCCAAGGGCGGTCGGATCGCGGTGATGGGGTTCAACGGTCACATCACCGCGGGGTTCAAGGTCCTGCGCATCGTCAACAACGGCATCCGGGTGGTGGGCGCCGGAGACTACAACGGCCCGATCTTCCCGGCGGCGATCGATCTCGCGGCCGAGCTGCCGCTGGAGAAGCTCATCACCCACCGCTTCACCCTCGCCGAACACGATCAGGCCTTCAACTTGCTCACCGGCAACCACGACGCCGCGCACCCAGACCAGTATGGCGCCATGAAGATCCTCATTTGCTCGGAGTAGCCGGCGCCATGAAGACCGCAAGCTTCCAGCTCGGCGCGCTCGTGCGCGACGGTCAGCGTCAGCTCCTGCTCGCCGGTGAGTACCCCTACTATCGAGATCATCCGGCTCGGTGGAGGACGAAGCTCGAGGCGATGCGAGCGGTGGGGATCTCCGTCGTCACCTGCTACCTGCCATGGCGCCACCACCTGGTCTCCGGCGGTGGTGCAGGCGGCGAGCAGCGCTTTTGCTTTGGCGGGGTCGACGACAATCGCGATGTGATTCGCTTCCTTGAGCTGGTCGCAGAGCTTGGCTTGCTCGCGGTGGTCAAGCCCGGCCCCTTCGTCCACGGCGAGATCCAGCTCGGCGGCCTGCCGGACTTCGTCAGCCCAAGTCGCGATCCGCGCCGCGAGGCTTCGGTCGGCGGCGACGGAGGCCCGCAGACCTCGCAGGGGCTAGCGCTGCCATCGGCGCTCTCGGAGGACTTCCTGCGCGACACCGGCGCTTGGCTGCGAGCGGTCAGGCAACAGGTGGTGGCCGACCGGATCTACCCGGCCGGGCCGATCCTCGCGGTCCAGCTCGGCAATGAAGGCATCTACAGCGACGCAAACCACCCAGCCGCAGCGTTCGACTACTCCCCCTCGGCGGTCGCCGGGTTTCGGCGGTATCTCGCAGGGCGATACCGGATCATCGAGCACCTGAACCGCTGCTATGACACGAGCTACCAGACGTTTGATGACGTGGAGCCCGTCCGGCACTGGAGTGAGCAACAAGCGGTCGCCGCCATGCTCGACCAGGGCGCCTACCTGGGCGCGTACCTGGGCGAGGCGTTTCGTAGGTGGGCGGGGATGGTTGGTGAAGTGACGACCATCGTCAACCTGCCGGCGCCGGCACGCGCGCAATGGCACCCGGAGCACGCGGACGCGCGCTTCGACTTCTGGCTCTGTCGCGTCAACGGACGGAGCGTTCCCTATCCCATCCAGTATGGGTTCTCGAGCTGGGCCGGCGTCGCCGCGGAGGACGACGAGGCCCTCGTCAACCTCGCGTTGACCGCCATGCGCGCGCGCGGACCAAACCTGGAGGAGAACTGGGGCCTGGCGTGGGCCGACGAGCGCAGCGCGCACGGCGCCTGCACCGTCTACCAGGCCATCCTGTCGCTGGCCTGCGGCGCGACCGGATACGCCGTCTACCCTGCCTGCGCCACCGAGGGCTGGTCAGCGGCGATCGAGCTCGATCCTGACTTCCTGGCCAGGACCCTGCCCGACCCCGCCGTGATGGGTCCGCCCTATGGCAGCCTGGCGCCGATCGCGGTGGATGGTTCTCCTGCGGCGAAGTACGAGACCTTGCGGCTCCTCAACAAATTCTTCGCGCGAGAAGGCAACGAGCTGCTGGGTTGCGTCAGGTCGCGGCAGATCGTGCTCGGCCTCGCGGGATCCCACTCGCAGCTCATGGCCTGGAACCCTCCTCGCCATGCGCAGCACAAGCGCCTGCGTTACCCGCAGCCGCTGGCCGCGGTGGTCCAGTCGTTTGTCCGCGCGTGCATCGACCACGGCGTGACGTTTGGGGTAGTGGATCTCGAGACCGCCAGCGATGAAGAGCTGGCGCGGCTCGAGCACGTGGTCGTCCCTGGAGGGTTCTTCATGGACCAGCAGGTGCAGGAGCGGCTCGCGTCCTATGTCGAGGGCGGCGGTCAGCTCCTCACGGGGTGGGAAGTCCCGCTGTACAACCAGGCGCTCGACTACACCGACATCCTGCATGAGCGCGTGTTTGGACATGGCTTCGCGGCCGGCGAGCGCATGACGACGCTGCAAGGAGAAGGCGACCCGCGCGAAGTGCGCGCGCTTCATCTGCCGAGCAGCGCCCGCCAGCTTGCCTGCTCCCCTGACGGCCTGCACGGATACTCCGTGCCGCGCGGCAGGGGTGTCGCCCACTATCTCGATTGTCAACTGGACGAGCGCTCGCTGGCCACGCTGTTTGCCGCCAGCGGCGTCGCACGCGCTCCGGTGCTGGGCCCGGACGGCAAGGCGGCGCTCGTCAGCGAGTACCAGAGCGCCGACGGCGAGCAGCGATTCACGTTCTTGCTCAGTCGCTCCGACTGCGCTGGAAGGTTCCGGTGGCCCAGCGCAGGCCATGAGCTCGCGCTCAGCTTGCCGGGGCGCGGCTGCGCGGTGATCAAGACCTCGGTCAGGGGAGGTGCCCCCCGCGTGGAGAGCTTCTTCCTCAAGGCGGTGAACGAGCTTCGCCAGCAGTCTGCGGATGACGCACAGGTCGCATACGGAGACGACCTCTGCGAAGGCCCACCAGGATCTGATGTGCTGGCTTACAGAGACTCCGCCGCCTGGTGTTTCGAGACCGCATCGTCGCCCCCACGCTGACCGTCGCGACGATCGCGACGCCCACCTGCTCCGCTGCTCCACGCAGCGCGCGATGACCATGAACGAAGCTAGAACAACCACAGACTCGCGTGCTACAAGCTCGCCGAGGCTCACCCTGAGCAGGACCTCTCCATGCCGACGTTGAAAGCAGCCATCTTTGACTACGCAGGAGTGATCTCAGAGCATCAGTCTGACGCTGATTGGCAACGGCTGGTCTCGACCGCTGGCGCACCGGCTGACGCATTCAAGCTAGCCTACTGGGACCTGCGGCCACCTTACGACCGCGGCCATGACGACGGCCCCAGCTACTGGGCCAAAGTGGCGACCGCGTTGCACCGCGACTTTAGCGAGGACCTCACCCGCCAGCTCATGGAGTTCGATACCAGGAGCTGGATCCGGATGAATGACGCGATGGTCGCCTTCCTGGCGCAGGTCCAGGCGAGCCAGATGAAGACCGCGATCCTGTCGAACATGGGCATGGAGCTAATGCGCCACGTGGTGGACGCCTTCCCGTGGGTCCAGCGATTTGACTTCCAGAGCTTCTCTTGCGCCCTGGGCTGCGCCAAGCCAGAGGCCGCCATCTTCCATCATTGCCTGAGAGGACTCGACGTCTCTCCGGAGGAGGCCGTCTTCATCGACGACCGGATGGAGAACATTCACGCCGCCGAGGCCGTCGGCCTCCGCGGCGTGCATTTCACGAGCGCGCAGGCGCTGTTCACGCGCATCGAGACCGACGCAGACCTGGCGCCGCTACGAACCTGCGTTTCTGCTGGAAGGGGACTGTTGTGAGTACCAAGTCGATTCGGCGTCAGATCGTGGCCCTGGCGGTCCCAGCCAGCGTCGAGTCCGTGCTTCAGATTGGCTTTGGCTTCGCCGATCAGATCGTGATCGGACTGCTGGGAGAGACCTCGCTCGCCGCGGTTGGGCTGATCGGCCACATGAGCTTTCTCAGCGGCATCGTCCTGGGCGCGCTGGCCGCCGTGGCGGCCATCTTGGTCGCGCAGTACTACGGCAGCCAGGACCGCGATGGCGTCTCGCGCTCCGTCGGCGCCGTCATGCAGATGGCGATGATCGTCACCGTGCCGCTCGCGCTGATCGTGCTGCTATTCGCGGGGCGAATTCTCGAGCTCATGGGCGTGGAGCCCGCGGTGGTGGAGGCTGGCGCGCCGTTTCTGCGGGTCATCTCGTTGACCATCCCCATCGCGCTCGCTGGCAGCATCGCGGCCAGCGCGCTGCGCTCTCTCGGCGACGCGCGGACCCCGATGCTCGTGACGTTCGCGTGTGTCGTCCTCAACACCGGGCTCAACTTCCTGCTGGTCTTCGGCTGGGGGCCGGTGCCAGAGCTCGGCGCGATCGGCGCCGCCTGGGCGACGCTGGCGACGCAGCTCCTCCGCCTCGCGCTGATGGCGTGGGCCATGCTGCGGCTGCAGACGCACGTCTCCTTCAAGGCCGCGCACTTCCTCAGGCCCAGCAGGCCGCTGCTGGCCAAGTCCTTCTCGCTGACGTGGCCCATCGCCCTCACCGAGACGTTCTGGTCCCTCGGCTCCTTCCTCTACACCCTGATGGTCGTGGAGCTGGGGACCTCCATGATCGCCGCCAATCAGGTGGTGGTCACCACGGAGGCGATCTTCATCATGGCCTCCTCCGGCTTGTCGGTGGCCGCGCTCACGGTGATCGGCCAGGCGCTCGGCGCCAAGGATGAAGAGAAGATCCGCGTCGCCGCCAAGAGCGTGCTGCAGATCGGCATTGCCTCATCGCTGCTCTTTGGGCTGGCGACCGCCGCCGCCTCCCTGCTCCTTGGCATCTTCTTCAAGGAGCTGGACGCAGGCGTGCTGCGGATCGCCATGTATGGGTTGCTCCTCAACGCGGCATTCCAATGGTGCAAGGTGTTGAACATGGTCATGGGCAACGGCGTGCTGCGGGCCGGCGGCGATACGCGGTTTGTCCTGTTCGCTGACATCATCTCCATCTATGCCATCGGCATCCCGCTGGCGTTCTTGACGATGCGCTACACGAGCTGGGGCTTGATGGGGGTCCTCGGAGCGAAGCTCTTCGAGGAGGGTTCGCGCGTGTTCATCTTCCTGTTGCGATATCGCTCGGGGAAGTGGCGCAACACGGTCGCAGGCCCCGTCGCCGCGCACTAGTAGCACCCGGCCGAAGCACCAGATCCTCGGTCCCCAGCGAGCCCTTTGTGGTGCGGTGCGCCGTTTGGCGCTCCCGTTCCGGAAGAGCCAGCTTAGAGAAAACGGACGTCCGTCGCCGACGTCCACTTGACCCGATTTGCTCGCAAGAGCGGAGTTTCCCATGCAGCATCGTATCAACGCCTGCACCCGCACGAGTGGAGTCATCTTGCACCCGACCTCGCTTCCTGGCCCCATGGGGAGCGGTGAGCTCGGCGCAGAGGCTCGGTCTTTTGTCGACTTCCTGGCCCGAGCAGGACTCGGCATCTGGCAGGTATTGCCAGTAGTTCCAGTCCAGGAAGACTGGTTCTCTCCTTACTCAGGGCTGAGCGCATTTGGCGGCAATCCGTACATGCTCAGCCTCGGTGACCTGGTGGCGCAGGGCCTGCTGGACGCTGAAGATCTGCGCGGAGCGCCGGTGTTTCGCGGTGACCGCGTGGAGTTCCACAAGGTGGCCGAACATCGGAAGCCGCTCTACCGAAAGCTCGCACACCGGATCTCCGAGTCCGATCAGCGACTGCTGGCCTTCGCCAGCGCGCAGTCGCAGTGGCTCGAGGACTACGCGCTGTTCTGCGCGTTGCTGGAGGAGCAAGGGCGAGAGTCCTGGGCGGAGTGGCCGGAGGACTTGCGGCTCCGTCACCCGGCGGCGCTGCGCGCTGCTCGCGAGCGGCTGGCGCCTGCCCTACACCGTCATCGCGTCTTGCAGTTTCTCTTTGCCCAGCAATGGGGCGCCCTGAGGAACTATGCTCACGAGCGAGGCGTCGCCATCGTCGGCGATATTCCGATCTACGTGAACTACAACAGCGCTGACGTATGGGCGAACCCGCGCTACTTCCAGCTTGAGCCGACTTCCATGAAGGCGACGTACGAAGCTGGCGTGCCAGCCGACGGCTTCTTCTCCGATGAGGCACAGCACTGGGGGAACCCGCTCTACGACTGGGCGCGGATGGCGGCGGACGACTTTGGGTGGTGGGCCGCGCGCCTCCGGCATGCCTTCGAGGTGTATGACCACGTTCGCATCGACCACTTCCGCGGATTCCAGGCGTACTGGGCGGTCCCGGCCGGCAGGCCTGCCGCGGAGGGTGCGTGGCAGGACGGCCCTGGTCTTGCGTTCTTTGACGCCATGAAGCGGCACCTCCGAGAGGTCCCCATGTTCGCGGAGGACCTGGGGCTCATCACCGAGGACGTCCACAAGCTGCGACGAGACGCCGGGCTACCAGGCATGTCCGTGGTTCAGTTCGGGTTCAAGCAGCCGGGCGACAGCCCGTACCTGCCGCACCACGCAGGCGCCTCGACGGTCTACTACACGGGCACCCATGATGTGCCGCCGCTGGCCGAGTGGCGAGCGAGCCTCTCCCACGCCGAGCTGCGACGAGTGCTCGAGTACCTCGGCAAGACGCCGGACGACGCTGCGCGCGGTGAGTTTCACTGGGACGTGCTGCGAGCGGCCTGGGCGACCGCGTCGCCCTGGGTGATCGCGCAGCTCCAGGACTTCATGGGCTCCGGCGCGGAGTCGCGCATGAACCGCCCCGGGCTCGCGGACCTCGTCAACTGGAGCTGGCGGGTGGACGCCGCGCACCTGAGCGACGAGCTCGCGGACCGCTGCGCGCGGCTGAATCACACGTATGCTCGTGGCCCGCGGTAGCGTCGCGCTGGCCGCGGACGGCGTCGCGCTGGCCGCTCGGGTGGCGCTCAGGTGCTGGTGACGAGATCGAGAAACGGATCCGTGGCGTTCTCGAACTGCAGGATGCCGAGCTCGGCGAAGCGCTGCCGCTGGCGGTCCGAGAGCAGATCCATCTTCTTGATCGCCGGGACGATCTTGGCGAACAGCATCTGGCGAAACAGCACCTGACCTTGGTTGTGCAGCGCGATGTTCACGCATTGCTCCACCGGCAGGCCCAGCTTCTCCCAGACCTCCTGGAACAGGAAGCGGTCGCGCATCAGGCGCGCCGCCTCGAACACGAAGTCTTCCCGTTCGCGCCGCACGGACTCTGGCTGATCGCGGTAGTAGTCGCGCAGGGACAAGACGCCAAACGCGACGTGGCGAGCCTCGTCGCCCATCACATACGCCGTCAGCTCGCGCAGCAGCGGCTCCGGGGTGTAGCTGCGGATCATGCCAAACGCGGCGAGCGCCAGCCCCTCCACCATGATCTGCATGCCCAGAAACTTCATGTCCCAGCGGCTGTCCTTGAGCACCATGTCGAGCAACGTCTTCAGGTGCGGGCTCACCGGGTAAGAGAAGCCGATCTTCTGGTGCAGATACCGGTTGTACACGTCGACGTGACGGGCCTCGTCGGCCACCTGGGTGGCGGCGTAGAGCTTGCTGTCGAGGTCTTGCACGGAGTCCACGAGCTGCGCGGTGGCCAGGAGCGCGCCCTGCTCGCCATGCAGGAACTGCGACAGCGTCCAGGCGGTGACCTCGCGGTTGCAGGTCTCCTTCTCCTGCTCGCTCATCCGTGCCCAGATCTCGGAGCCAAAGAGCGGCAACAGCGGCTCGGGCGCGAGCGGCAGGGACAGATCGACGTGGGTGGACCACGGCAAGGTATCGTCGCTCACCCACTGCGCGCGCACCGCCTTGTCATAGAGGTCGCGCAGCTTGGCGCGGGTCTCCTCGTAGCCCCAGGTGTAGGTGACATCGAGCAGGGTCTCGAGGGTCTCGATCGACGGCGCCGGGCTCGCAGGCCGGGGCGGGGACGCTTGAACGGGCGTGGAGATCATGAGCAACCTCAAAAATGAAACTTTATTCATTTTTAGACTGGGCAGGTCGACCGGTCAAGCGCAAAGCTAGGGCTGTGCCGCGATCCGGTCCCCCATCCCGCGCCTCCCGTGCTTCGCGCAGCGCCCCAGGCGCCCCCTCGCCGAGCGGCGCCGCGCGCGGGCCCGCCCCGCGCGGCAAGGCGGCGCCTGGCCGGCGCGAGGAGCGTAGCGAGCGCGAGATCGCGTTCACCGCGTCGCTGCAGGCGCAGGTGCCGCGGCTACAACAGGAGCGCGCCCGGCGCAGCTATGAGGCCCTGCTCGACGGCGCGGAGCGGCTGTTTGCGCGCCGCGGCTATGACGCCGTGGGCACGCCCGAGATCGCCGCGGAGGCCGACGTGGCGGTGGGCACGTTCTATCGCTACTTCGACGACAAGAAGCAGATCTTCCTGGAGATCGTGCGCCGCTACTTGCTGCACGCCTACCACCAGACCCTCGACCGGCTCACGCCCGAGCGCTTCATCGGCAAGGCGCGGCGCGAGACGATCGAGGAGACCGTCGGCATCCTGTTCGAGTACGTCCACCGCCAGCCCGGGCTCAACCGCGTGCTGGTCGAGATGTCGCTGCGAGACCGAGACGTCGCGCGCCTGCGCGCGGAGTTCGAGACCGCGGCGTGTCAGCGGCTGACCGCGCTCATCACCGCCACCTGTCCGCGCTCCGAGGTGCCAGATCCCGAGGCGACGGCCTGGGTGCTGCAAGCGGCGGCGCTGGAGTGCGCGACCAGCGTCGCCGACGAGCTGCTCGGGGCACCGGAGCGCGGACTTCGCGCCCACCAGCCCGAGGGCACGCTGGCGTCCCGCGTGCGCGCCACGCTGACCCTGGTGATCGAACGGATGCTGTTTCCCGGCGACGCGGGACCGCCTCACACCTCGAGGTAGCTGCCCTCGGCGGCGGCGAACAGCTCGATCTTGGTCTCGGCGCGCGCCCGCCACACCGTCTCGTCGATCATCGCGTCGGTGGCGTCGGGGCTGTGGTGAAACAGCGCGAGCCGGCGCACCGCCGCCTTCTCGGCCACCGAGATCGCCGCGCGCGCCGGTGAGTGCCCCCAGCCGCGGCGGAGCTGATAGTCGTCGTCGGAGTGCATGGCGTCGTGGATCAGCAGATCGGCGTGACGCGCCAGGTGCAGCGCCTCGGGCAGGGGCGCTTCCGGCTCTGGATACTCGACGTCGGAGAGGAACGTGACCACCTTGCCGTCCGCGGTCACGCGAAATGCGGTGGTCCACATGTTGCCGTGCGGCACCAGCGCCGTCTCGACCTCGAACTCGCCCAGCGTGAACGTGCTCCCGGGAACGATGGTGTCGATGGACACGCCGGCCGCCAGGTTCTCCAGCCCGTTGAGCGGGCTGTAGTGGGGCGCGAGCTGGTTCTGCAAGGTGGCCTGCAGCGACAGCCCCGGCGGATCTGCGCCGACGATGCGAATGCGGTTGCCCTTGACGAAGAACGGCGTGAAGAACGGCAGGCCCTGGATGTGATCCAGGTGCGTGTGTGACAGCAAGATCGGCAGCTCGCCCTGCCCTCTGCCAAACTCGCCCTGCATGAGCAGCTTGGCCAGCTCGGTGGCGCCGGTCCCAAGATCGATCAGCAGGCGCGTGCCCGACGCCGCCACCAGCTCGATGGAGGTGGTGTTGCCGCCGTAGCGTAGGACCTCGCGACCGCACATCGCGAAGGATCCACGAACGCCCCAGAACCGCAGCTTCATCGCGGCTCCTGCGCCCCCACCATCAGGGTCATGCCTTCTTGCGAGGTCACGACCTCGATGCCCTGCGCCTTGCCTAGCTGGCGGTAGCGCTCTGCCACCTCGTCCATCTGGTCGTCCGAGTGCGACGGCGCGTGGTGATAGAGCACGAGCGTGCGCACGCCGGCCTCCGCGCAGATCTCCAGCGCCTGGTCGGGCGTGGAGTGGCCGTAGTGCGGAAACCGCTTGTACTCCTCGGGCAGAAAGTGCGTGTCGTAGACCACGGTGTCCACGCCGCGCAGCGCGGCCACGAGCCCCGCGCGCATCGCCGCCAGCGCGGCCAGGTCTTCGTGGCTCAGCGGCTCGAGCCCGCACAGGAAGTGTTGCTTGTGCAGGACCTCGTGAAACGGCGCGGTGTCGGCCACGTACGCCACCGAGGTGCCATCTGCGTCCACGCGGTATCCCACCGCGCCATAGGGATGGTTGAGCGCGATGGGCAGGACATGGAAGTCCTCGATGTCCATCGCCACGGTTGGCTTGACCTCGATGAACTGGAACTGGGCCGGCACGCGCTCGAGCGGCATGGGGAAGAACTCGTGCCGGGTGATGCCGCCGATCACCTGGTCCAGCTCATCAGCCGCCGTCAGGAGCGCGTACACCGCGATGCGATTGCCCGGGATATAGGCAGGCTCGAAGAACGGCAGACCTTGGATGTGATCCCAGTGGACGTGCGACAGGAGGACGTGAAACTGCCTGGGCACGCCGCCCTCACGCGAGAGCTTCTGCCCCAGCGCTCGCAGGCCGGTGCCGGCGTCCACGATGAGGCACCCGCCAGACTCGGTCCGGATCTCCACGCACGAGGTCTGCCCGCCATACCGAACGGTAGCGGCGCCAGGTACGGGGTAGCTGCCTCGCACCCCCCAGAAGGTGATCTTCATTGCGGTTGCCGGAAATTCTATCCGCTCCCAGAGCGGTTCCCCAGCGTTTGGCCAAAGTTCGACTCCGGCGTGGAGCTTTTGCCGGGGTTTTCGCCCTTGCGGTCGACCACGCGGTCGAACCGGCGCGCCGCGGCGCCGCAAGATCGCGAGCCATCGGCGACGCCCAGGGCGCGGCCCCTGCTAGCCTGCGGCGCATGAACTCCCAGCCCCGCATCCTGGTCATGGGCGCCGGCGGCATCGGCGGCATCGTCACCGCGACGCTCGCCGACGCTGGCCATGACGTCGTCGCGGTGTCCTCCAATCTCGAGATCCGCGACGCGGTGTCCCGCGCGGGCATGCGCGTGCGCGAAGGCGGAGAAGAGCGGCGGGTCACCGCCCAGGTGGTGACCGCGCCGGCGGGCACATACGACTACGCGATCCTGGCGACCCAGCCGCCCAGCGTGGAGGACGCCGCGCGCACGGTGACGCCGCACCTGGCCAAGGACGGCCAGGTGGTGGTGCTGCAGAACGGGCTGTGCGAGGAGCGCGTCGCCAAGATCGTGGGCGAGGCGCGCGTGATCGGCTGCATCGTGTCGTGGGGCGCGTCGATGCCGGAGCCCGGCTGCTACGAGAAGACGGCCGACGGCGGGTTCGCCCTGGGCAAGCTCGACCGCGCCGTCGATCCGACCACGGATCCGGCGCTGGCGCAGCTCGGCAGCATGCTCGAGGCCATCGGCACGGTGACCACCACGCGCAACCTGCGCGGGGCGCGCTGGAGCAAGCTCGCGCTCAACGCGGCGATCTCCTCCATCGGGACCATCGCCGGCGACCGGCTGGGCCCGGTGGCGCGAGTGCGCCGCTATCGGCGCCTGGCGCTGGAGGTCATGACGGAGGCGGTGGACGTCGCGCGCGCGCTCGGCGTCCGGCTCGAGAAGGTGGTCGGCACGCTGGATCTCGATTGGGTCGCGCTGTCTGCCGAGGACCGGGCGGCGCGCGGCTCGGCGTCGCTCGCCGCCAAGCACGCGCTGCTCCTGGCGGTGGGGCTGCGCTATCGCCGCATGAGGTCTTCGATGCTGAGCGCCATCGAGCGCAAGCGCCCGCCGGCGATCGACTTTCTCAACGGCGAGATCGTGGCGCACGGCCAGGCCGCCAAGATCCCCACGCCGGTCAACCAGGCGGTGGTCGACACGGTGTGGCAGATCGCGCGCGGCGAGGCGATCTCCTCGAGAGAGACGCTGGATCGGCTGTGCGATCAGGTGGCGATCTAGCCTGGCGGCGTTGGCGCGGCGTCAGCGCTGCGCCGCCTCCCAGGTGAGCAAGAAGGCCAACAGCGCTCCCAGGCGCGGCGCGAAGCTCGCGATCTCGGCGTGCTCCTGCGGCGTATGAAAGGCCTGCCCGCGGGGCCCAAGCCCATCGATCGCCGGCACGCCATGTTCCGCCAGCGTGTTGGCGTCCGAGCCACCGCCCATCAGCGCCGCCTGGGCGTCGGAGAGCCCCACCGCCTTGGCGTACGCGCCGTAGCGCGAGGCGAGGCGGCCCTGCGCGTCGCTTGGCTCCAGCGGCTGACGCCGCATCCCGCCCTCGAGCGTGAGCTGCACCTCGGTCTGCTCGGTGAGCTCGGCGGCCAGGCGCTGCAACGCGGCCACCAGGTGTTCGGCGTCCGCGGCGGTGGTGGCGCGCAGATCGATCTCGCAGCGGGCCTGCGCCGGCACGGTGTTGGCGCTGGTGCCGCCGGTGACCAGGCCCACGTTGACGGTCACCCGACCATCTGGCGCAGTGAGGCGCTGGGCGCCGTCGATGAAGCGCGCGAGCGCCCAGATAGCGTTGCGACCGGCGGACAGGTCGTTGCCAGCGTGGGCCGCGCGCCCGCGCGCGCTGACCACCAGCTTGCCGGTGCCCTTGCGCCGGGTGACGATGGCATCGTTGACCCTGCCGGCCTCGAACACCAACCCCACCGCGGCGTCACCGGTGAGCTCGGCCAGCACGCGCCGGCCATCAGCAGATCCGGTCTCCTCGTCGGAGACCGAGACCACGGCCACCGGCAACTCGGCCAGCAGGCCGCAGTCAGCCAGCGCGGCGGCCGCCGTGCGCAAGAGCGCCAGGCCGCCCTTCATGTCGAGCACGCCGGGGCCATACAGCTTGTGCGCGTCGCACGAGAAGCTCTCGAAGGTGCCGGGCGGAAAGACGGTGTCGTGGTGGCCCACCAGGAGCACGCCGGGGCGGGTCCCCCACGCGGCGCTCTTCCACACCAGGTGATCGGCGGCCGCGCGACCGGGCACGCGCCGGCCGTCGAGCCCAGGCAACGCGAGCGCGCGCAGCAGCTCGTCGGCGACCTGGTCGCAGCCGGCGAAGTTCGAGGTGAACGAGTTGATCTCCACCCAGCGCTCGAGCAGCGGCCACAGCTCGAGCAGCCGGGCGTGGGCGCGAGCTACCAGCGCGGGCGCGAGCGCCGCCAACGGCAGCCCTGCCCAGGCCAGCTCCAGCTCGGCGAGCGTTGGGGACACAATCGCAGAAGCGCGCGCGGACATGGACCGAGTATCCGCCACCGTCAGCCCCGCGCGCCGGCCAAACCGGGACAAAACGGGACCACGCGGATCTCGTCGCGGCTCACCCGCGGGTTGTCGCGCGGCGCCTCCACCAGCGCCGCCCGCACCACGAGGCCACCGCGGCGAGCGCCAAGAACGCCAGCGCGCTCACCGCCGCCCCGGCCGCACCGCCGCGCGGCGCATACCGCCAGCGCACCTCATGCTCGCCCGCAGAGACCGCCACCCCCAGGAGCGCGCCCTCGACGCGCAGCACCGGCGATGCCTTGGCGCCGACGCGCACGCTCCAGCCGGGATCCCAGGCCACCGCCAGCGCCGCCACCGCCGGCGCGGTGGCGCGACACCGCAACGCGACGTCGCCGGGGCGCCAGTGCAGGACCGCGCAGGGCTCCCACGCGGCGGCCCCACGGGGCGCTGCGCGGACCATGGGCTCGTCGTGGTCATGGTGGTGGGCCGGCGCGCCGTCGAGCGGCGGCTCGGCGCCGAGGCGCAGCGGCGGAGGCGAGTCGGCCGCTGCGCCCAGGTCCTCGTGGCGGCCTGGCGCAGCGGGCGCGGCGGGCGCGGCGGGCGGGCGCAGCGATAGGATCGGCGGCCTCGACTGGCTCGATAGGATCGGCCTTCGGCCTGGGCGCAGCCGGATCCTTGGGCTCCTCGCTGGCGGGCGGGGCGATGGCGGGCAAGGCCGCGCCTGGGTGCTCGCCTGGCTGGCGCTCGAGGCGCTCGGGGCGCTCGACCACGAGTTCGCCGGGCGCCGCGCCGTCGCGCCCTGGATCCGGCAGCACCGCTTGCTGCGCGCTCGCCGCGCTCGCCGCAGGGGACAGCGCGGTGTACACCGCCGCCAGCGGGCGCGCTGGCGCCTCGACCAGCGCCCAGGCACCGCGCCGGCGCAGCTCCGTGAAGCCCGCGGCCACCACCGTGGAGGACGGCACGATGGCGAGGCCGATCGACCAGCGCTGCAGGAGCCTGCCTCCGCGACCTGCGCCGCGCCGCCACAGCGCCTGGACGTACGTGCTCTCGGCGGCCGCGCGGCTCGGCGCGCAGCCAAGGCCGGTGGCCAGCGCCCCGGGCACCGTCAGCTCGGCAGCAGGGTCCTGCGCCGCGCGCTGGTCGCGACGCTCGGCCGCGAGCGCCGCCTGGGGCCCACCGCGCGCCGACGGATCGGCGCTGACGCTGCGGCGCTGACGTGCGCGCGCCTGCGCCGCGACGAGCGGCGGCGGACAGAACACGCGCAAGGGCGCGCCCGCCAGCGCGCGCGGCGGCAGCGGCGCGCCGGGATCGCGGAGCCAGCGCGGGACCTCGTCGAGCTCGGTCCGCGGCGTCCAGCTCCGCGCGGAGAGCTGCTCGACGGCGAGCAGCGCCAGCGCCAGCGCCGCCAGCCCCACCACGACGCGGCCTGGCGCGTGGCCACGCGCGCGCGCGGGCAGCGGCGCGCCGGCGCCCCTCCACAGGCGCGCCGCCCCGACCGCGGCAGCCGCGAACAGCAAGACCGACGCCGCAGCCTCCAGCGCGGTGGGCGAAAGCGACACCCCGCCGACCGCCGGCATCATGCCCTCGTGGCCTAGCGCGGCCAGCGCGAACAGCCCCAGCGCGGCCCCGCCCCAGCGCCACACCCGCCCCGCCACCGCCAGCGTCACCAGCGCCAGCGTCGCCAGCGCCGCTGCCCCCGAGTGAACGCGCATCCAGGACGCCGCCACCAGCTCGCCATCGGCAGCATGACGAGGCTCGGCGAGCGCGAACGGCAACACCGCCGCCGCCGCCAGCGCCAACGCCACCGCCAGCGAGAGCGCCACCCAGCGGAGCCGCGATGGCGCGAGCGCGAGGACCTCGAGCACCACCAGCGCGACCGCCACCAGCGCCAGCGCAGGCGCGCCCGCCACGAAGCCAGCGGCCAAGGCCAAGGCCAACGCCATGGCCAACGCCGCGCTCGCCGATGCGCGCTGACGCGCCAGCGCTTGCGCCAGGTAGATCGCCAGGACCGCCCACGTCAGCGACGCGAGCTGCCCTGCCACCAGCGCGCCGCTCCCCACGCCGAGGACGATCGGCAACGCGCCGATCGACACGGCCGCCTTGCCGGACAGCGCGACGCCGCGCGCCCGCAGCTCGGCGCGCGTCAGGCCGACGAGCCCCAGGGCGAGCCCGGCGAGGTGCAAGAGCCCCCAGAGATCCACCGCCCAGCCGCTGCGCGCCAACCAGGTCGCCGGGTACCACGCAGCGTGCGCCGGCTCGGTAGACAGCGGCGCGCCCAGGCCCGCGCCGTCCCACCAGTGAGGCGCGCTGCCCTGGGCCACCAGCTCGGCGACCGCCAGCCGAGCTGGCACCACCTGCGCCTGATAGAACGGCGAGTCCCAGCTCCCTTGGCCCAGCACCACCGGCAGGTGCCACAGCGCGGTCAGCAGCGCCAGGACCGCGACCAGCGCCGCTTGCCGCCACCTCGGCGCCAAGGAGCTCGGCGCACCGGGCAGTGGCCTCGCCGGGTCGCTGGCGCTGGAGAACTCGACATCGGGCAAAGCCATGGTGGCCAACAGTACCCTCGCGCGGTGCTTCCAGCACGGGCGTCCGGCACTGGTCTCGGCACAGGTCTCGGCGTTCGTCTCCGGCACCGGGCTCGACGCTCGCCACGCAGCGCATGCCCTTGGCCGGCCACCGAGAAGTTGACACCGCCGCCGACGCACGCAACAACCGGGCATGCTCTCGCGCCTGCTGCTCCTTGCCCTCGTGCTCCCAGCCGCGGCGTCCTGCACCCGAAAGCCCAAGGACGTCCCGTGCGCGGCGGTGGCTGGCCGGCTGCTGGTGCTGGCGCAAGACCAGACGCGCGCCGCAAAGATCGACGAAGCGCTACGCCAGCGCGTGACCATGCAGCTCCCCGCGCTGCGCGACGCGGTGGAGGAGAGCTGCACGCGCGGCAAGTGGAGCGCCGCGGTGCGTAGCTGCATGATGCAGGCAGCCGACGGCGCCGCGATGGCGGCCTGTCAGCTCCAGCTCACCGATGACCAGCGCGCGGCGTTGCGGCGCGCCTCGGGCAGCACGGCAACGCCCTGAGCTTGGGCCGACGCGCGCTGGCCGTCTGATGTCATGACGTACCGATGGTCCAACCAGTTCGCGACCACATGCGACGTGAAACTTTGTTAGATTGCCCGAGATGACGGACAAGCTCCACGGGGACAACAAACTCACGATCCAGCACCAGCACGCGCTGTCAGACGCCGACGCTCAGGCCCGTATGAGAGTCCTGGGCGAGTACCTGGAGAAGCGGCACGGCATCACGGTCTCCTGGTCGAGCCCGGACAAGGCCGTGTTCAATGGGAAGTATCTGGTGGTCAAGATCAAAGGAGACCTGCTGCTGTCTCCCGGGAACGTCACGTTCGCCGGCGTGGATCCGGGCGCGCTCTGGCGACGCAAGGCCACCGAGTACATCCTGGGCAAGCTGAAGAAGTACCTGGATCCGAAGATCGCCCTGGCAGATCTCCCGCGCGCCGGCTGAGCCAGCGCTGCCGCCGAGCCGCGCTGCCGCGCGTCACACCAGGCGTGGTCGCAAGACCAAGAGCCGCACCGCCTCGGCCACCGCCCGATCTGCGGCGGCTCCCGAGATTCCCTGGCGCTCGAGCCGCCGCTGCAACGCTTCGATGATGGACCAGACCGAAAGGTTGTTGGTGTTCATGGGATACCCTCTGCAACGCGGACCGAGAACGAAGGGTCTAACGTAGGCCCACCGACGCGCGGTCGCGCTCCTGTCCTTCGCGTCACCGGCTCTCAACCGTCGCCTGCGGCGCATTGTTCCCATGACGCGCACCGGCGTACAGTGCCGCGCGATGAAGCTGGCGACCTGGAATGTGAACTCCATCCGAGCGCGTCATGATCGCCTGCTGGCCTGGCTGGCGGCGGAGGCGCCAGACGTGGTGTGCCTGCAAGAGACCAAGGTCGAAGACTCTGCCTTTCCGTTCGAGTCCTTGGCCGCCGCTGGGTACCACGCGGTCACGCTGGGCCAGCGCTCGTACAACGGGGTCGCCTTGCTGAGCCGAGAGGTCGCGCAGGACGTGGTCCGCGGCTTTGTGGACGACGACCCGGACGAACAGGCTCGCACCATCGCCGCCACGTTCCGCGGCGTCCGGGTGATCTCGGTCTACGTGCCCAACGGCCAGGAGGTCGGCAGCGACAAGTATGCCTACAAGCTGTCGTGGCTGCAGCGACTTCGCTCGTACCTCGAGCGCACGTGTGATCCGTCACAGCCGCTGGCGCTGTGCGGAGACATGAACGTCGCGCCGACGGATCTCGATGTCCATGATCCCGCTGCGTGGCATGGCGCGGTGCTGTGCTCGGACGCCGAGCGCGCCGCGCTGCAGCGCGTGATGGACTGGGGCCTCCAGGACGTCTTCCGCGCGCACCACGCCGAGGGCGGCCTCTACTCGTGGTGGGACTACCGCGGCGTCGCGCTGTTCAAGAACTGGGGCCTGCGGATCGACCATATCTTCACCACCGCGACGCTCGCCGCCCGCTGCACCGCCTGCACCATCGACCGGGCCACTCGCAAGGGGCCAAACCCCTCGGATCACGCGCCGGTCATCGCCGAGCTGACCGACGCCTGACCGACGCCAGCGCGCCTTGCCTCGGCTTGCCCCAGCGACCGGCCAGGTTCGCTGTGGTCACGTGCGAGCGCCCGGTGTACCGTGCGAGCGTGGCTCCCTCGTCGCAGCGCCGTCCCACCCTGGGCCTGCCCGCGCTGCTGCTCGCCGCCAGCCTGGCGAGCTCCCCGTCCTGGGCCAACGGACGCCCGCCCAGCTCGGTCTCGGTGGCCACCCGGCCCGGCGGCCGCGAGGTGCTGGTGGCCACGACCTTTGGCGTGCTGCTGAGCAAGGACAACGGCTGCAGCTTCCACTGGCTGTGCGAGCAGAGCATCGGCTTTGGCGGCACCTTCGATCCCAAGTACGCCATCGGCGGCGACGGCACGCTCTACGCCACCACCTTCGAGGGGCTGCGCGTCAGCCGCGACGGTGGCTGCACCTTCTCCACCGCCACCGAGGGTACGCCGGCCACCGATCCCGGCGCGCTCGATGGCATCTGGGTCGACGCGATCGACCTCGCGCCCGGCGGCGACGTGTGGATCGCCACGGCCGAGAGCGGCCGCTACAACGACGTCTATCGCTCACGCGACGCTGGCCGCACGTTTCGGCCCATGGGGCTGCACTCCGCCGCCATCTGGTGGAAGAGCATCAAGGTCGCGCCGAGCAGCCCTTCGCGGATCTACGCCACCGGCTATCAGGTGGCGGGCACGGCGCCCGATGGCGGCCAGCTCCCGCCCACCGCGCATCTTCGACGCTCGGATGACGGCGGCCAGACGTGGACCGCGATGCCGCTGCACACCGTGGCGGTGGCGGTGACGCCCATCGTCCACGTCCTCGCGGTCGATCCCTCGCACGCCGACACCCTCTACCTGCGATCCGCGGCGGCGGCGCCCCCGGCCGGGGACCGCCTGTACCGCTCCACCGACGGAGGTGCCAGCTTCACCGAGGTGCTGGTCACGCCAGAGCGGATCGCGGGCGTGGTGGTGCGCCAGGATCACGTGCTGGTGGCGGCCGGCACCGCAGGCGTCCATGAGTCGCGAGACGGCGGCGCCTCGTTCACCGCGATAGCTGGCGCGCCGCACCTGGCCTGCCTGCACGAGCGCGGCGATGGCGAGCTCCTGGGATGCGGCACCAACTGGGATCCCGACTTCTTCGCGGTGGGCCGCTCGAGCGATGGCCACGACTGGCAGAAGGTCTTTCGCTTCGGCGAGATGAGCGGCCCGCTGGCCTGCCCCGCCGGCACCGTGCAGCACGAGACCTGCGAGGTCTCGCTGTGGCCCTCGCTGCGCGAGCAGTTTGGCGCCAGCGGCGCGACCTGCGTCAGCGAGCCGGCCGATGCTCCTGCGCCACCTGTGCGCGCGCGCGCCGGCTGCTGTGACACCAGCAGCGGCGGCGGCCCGCTCGGGGCTGGAGCGCTGACCGCGCTGGCGCTGCTGGCCCGCGGCCTCCGACGACGCAAGGCCGGCGTCGCCGCCTGATCGCGACGACGTGCGTGCCGCGAACGCGGGCCAGGAGTCTGTCAGGCTAGCCGAGCTCCTCCGCCACGCCCTCGCGCCAGCTCGGGTAGCGCAGCTCCACCCCAAGCTCCTGGCGCAGGCGCCGGTTCTCGATCTTGCGATCGGCCAGCAGCATGGCGCGCGCGGCGTCGCTCAGCTCGTACGCCCCCACCCGTTGCGGCGGCGGCAGGCCGAGCCGGGCGGCGACATCATCGAGCACCTCGCCGTGCGGCGCGGGCGCATCGTCCGCGCAGTTGACCACGCCCGCGGCGCCGCGCTCCGCCGCGTGGATGATCGCCGTCACCAGATCTTCCACGTGGATGCGGCTGACATGCGCGCGCCCATCTTCGATGACCCGCGCAGCCCCGGCGCGGACCCGCGCGGCCAGGCCGCGCTCCGGTCCGTAGATGCCGGCGGCGCGCAGCAGGCACCACGGCACACCGGCGTCGTCGGCCGCGCGAACGAGGCAGGTCTCCGCCTCCGCCCTGGCTTGCCCCAGCGCGCCGCGCGGCGCCACCGGCCAGCTCTCGTTCACCCACTGGCCACCGCCCGGCGCGTACACGCCGGTGGAGGAGACATAGATCAAGCGCGCGCACCCACGGAGCGCCGCCACCAGGTTGGCCTCTCGCTGCCCGGGCGGCTGCCCCGGTGGCGCACACGACGACGAACGCGCCCTGCACCGGCAGCTCCGGCAGCGGGTGGTCCAGGTCCAGCACGAGCTGCGCCACCTGGGTGCCCACCGGGCCGGCGGCGCTCGGGCTCACGGGGCCGGCGGCGTCAAAGGCGCGGCGAGTGACCGTCACGCGGTCGCCCCGCGCCGCCAGCCGCGCGGCCAGCCGCCCCCCGGTGTAACCAGCACCAACGATGAGCCAGGACGCGGGCTGAGACTGCACCATCGCGCGAGCCTAGCAGCAATGCCGCTTATGTAGCGCGGCTCCTCGAGGAAGAAACCAAGGGACGCTTGCGGCGTAGTTGCTCATCTCGAGCTTCACGGCGCGAGGGGAAACGCGGTCGGATCGTCGTTCAGGCGGCACGAAGCTCCTGAGCTTGTCGCGGAGGTCCGTGAGATGACGAGGGATTGCGCCGGGGCTCGTGGTGATGGTGGCCCAGCTCCACTCGTTGATGATCAGCCGCAGCGCGGCCACGAAGCATTGGCGCTAACGCGAGGTGAGCGGATGTTTCGACGGGCGACGCGCCACGGTCGGTGAAGGTGGCCGGGACGAGGTCGGAGGTTGCGGAGATGTCGGCGGTGTCGGAGTCAGTGGTGTTGGCAGTGCTGATGCTGGCGGTCTGCTGCAGCAGCGCCACGGGGACCGTGACGATCAACTCGACGGGAGCGCGCTCGGCGCGGTCACCGCGCGCGTAGGACTGAACCAGGGCCATCAAGCCATCGGCGCGGTTGTACGGGCGGCGCGTGGTGGTGGTGGTGGAAGAGCGCGGCGCTTCCGCGGAAACGTCAGCCGATCGCTCGGCAGGTGCTGGCGCTTCCGCGGAAACGTCGGCAACCTGCGCGGAAGCCTCCGCCGGCTCGCGCGTGCAGTCCACCGCGGCTTGCTGCAATACTTGAAGCAGCAGTGCGGCTTCGTCGGGGCGCAGGCACGCCTTGACGCACACCATGCCCGATGTCGTCGTGGTGTGGGCCACGTAGCGCTCGCTGTCGTGTGGGCGC
>JADJJK010000029.1 GCA_016706545.1 Myxococcales bacterium | reverse complement strand
GAACAGAGCAGCCGGGAAGGCGAACGCGAGCAAGGCACTGCCTCGGCGCAGGTTGAAGCGCCGGCGGCGGGCAAGCAAACGAGAAGCGAGCAAGGCGCGGAGGGCGGCGTCGAGCAGCAGGGGCGCGCGTCTCGGCCCGCGGGGGGCGAGCACGCGGAGGACTGGAAGATGACGCCGGAGCTGTCATCGGCCATGGCTTGTCCGCGGAAGGCGCTGGCGCCAGCTCGCCCACGCCAGGAGCGCGCGATCCAAACGCGCTGCGGGACACCCCCTCTGCCACGTACCTCGTGCCGTTCGATCGTGCGCCGCTGTCCTCGCCTGGCGAACGCATCATCTGTGTCGCGGAGTTCACGGGCGGCAGCGACGCCGACTACGAGATCTCGTACAGCACGGTCGGCGGTCACTTCGACACCTCCAGCGGTGCCACCAGCAAGACCATCCCCGGCCTGATGTCGGGCAACGTGAACTTCTTCGTCCCCAGCCCGTGGGACGGGGCGACCGAGGTCTCGGTGACCATGCAGCTCAAGCGGCGAGGGGGCGCCGCGGTGCAAACCGAGAGCTGGCGCTTCGGCAAGAAGGCGCATGTCCCGACGACCATGACACAGCGAGAGGACGGCTCCGAGCGCGACTTGCCGGGGGTCTACACGTACGATATTGGCCCGGAGCGCCGCACCGGAAGCAAGCCATTCTACGAGCACCAGACGGTCCTCGAGACCTTCGGTAACTGGTCAATCGGCAACATTGTCCCCGCTGACATCCAGGAGACCTATCGCACGACCCACAGCCTGACCTCGGTGGCCGCCATCAGCGCCCACTCCATCGGCACCTACGCGGGCAACAACGGTACGTTCACCGTGGACTCGGACGACCAGATCGCAGACCAGCACGGCGGCCACCCGAACGTGGACACCCTGGCCAACAACCTGGCGACCCCCAAGGAGATCCAGGTCGTTCTCCCGCAGACGTACGAATCTTCGCCGGGCACCGCGCTGGGGCGGTACAACGTGACGCGCGTCCGAAAAATGGACGGTACGTGGAAAGTAAAGAAGGAATCTCGGTGAGATCAAGACTGCCTCGGCTCACAATTGCGCTCGTCGCTGCATGCAGCCCGAGCGCTCCGCGCCCCGTCGCCAGCGGCGCAGGAACAGAGGAGACGCCGCCCATGTCGACCGCCCCCCACGACGCTCGTTGCCGCGCCACGGTCGCGCGCGATGGCGATGGCCTCTACAGCATCTCGTTCTCGCTGCGCAACACCGGGGTCGCGCCGCTCGCGCTCACGTTGTTCGAGCCCTTCTTGCAGTTCCGCTTGCGCGCGCAGGCGAGCGGGGTCGACGTCGCGGTCACGCAGCCCACGCTGGACCTCGGCCTGCATCGCACCAAACGGGTCCTCGAGCCCGGCCAAGAAGCGACGGTGCGCACGCCCATTCGCTTGCAGCTCGGCGCGGACCTCGCTCCTTCTTCGGACCGCTTCGTGTGGTCCATCGCTCGCGACGCCCACGAGCTCACCCTCGAGCTGACGCCAGATCTGCCACCGCCCTTCGATCAGCCCTGCACGATGGAGGGGCTCTCGCACCCCCAAGATCGATAGGCGCTGGAAGGCGCTACGGGGCCAGCAGCTCGTCGAGGAGGGCGGCGGCGGCGGGCGGGGTGCCGACGAAGCCGGAGCCGCAGACGGTGATCACGCCGTGGTGGCCATCGTCCACGAGGGTGATGACGCAGCCGCCGAAGGGATCCGTGGGGCTGGCGAGGCGGGCGGGGGAGGAGACGGCGCACAAGGGCGGGGCGGGGAGCTCCAGGGCGATGCGGGAGAGGAGGGCCCGGCCGCCAATGACCTCGGCGAAGGTCTCGAGCCAGCGGGGGCGCTGGGCGCTGATGCTCTTGCGCTTCCAGGACAGCGGCACGGGGATGGCGCTGGCGGCGGCGAGGAGGCGGGAGACGAGGCCGCGCTCGGCCGCTTCGCGGGTGAAGATATCGCGGACGCGGGGCTCGAAGGCGGAGAACGGCTCAGGGGCTCCGTCCTGAAAGCGGACGCTGATGGTGGCGGAGACGATGCGGCGGCGCAGGCGCTGGGGATCTTCCTTGCTGCCGCGCGCGACCGGGATCTGGATCGTCGGGGAGAAGGCGGCGGTGGGGTGGCCGGCGTGGTGGTGGAGGATGCGCCCCAGCCGGTAGGCCAGGGGGACCAGGCGGGGCGCGGGGCGCGGGAGCGCTCGCCAGGCGATGACGAGCGGCACGGCGCCAGCGACGGGCGCGAGCGCGGGGGCGTCTGCGAGCGCCGCGGCAGGGATGCCTTGGGCGCTCGTGCGCTGGGCGGCGTCACGGGCGCCGGGCGTGGCTCGTGCGTCACGCGCGCGTCACGTGCGCCGGGCGTGTCGTGCGCGTCACGCGCGTCAGGCGCGTCTCGCGCGTCGGGCGCGGTGAGCTCGGCGATGCGCGCGGTGATGCGGGCGTGGCCGTAGCCATCCACGATGAGGTGGCAGGTGGACACCAGGGCCAGCCCAGCGGCGCGGCCAAGGCCGAGCCAGGGGCCGCCGTGATCGGTCCAGGCGCGGCGGTGGCCATGGCGGGCGGTCTCCAGCGGCTCTTCGCCGAGCGCGACGCAGACGAACGGGGGCTCGCCGCGCCAGCGAGGGGGCGCGGCGCCAGCGAGGGTGGCGGCGAGCTTGTGGCCAAGGTCCGGATCCTCGAGGTCGGCGGTGAGGCACCGGTCGGCGATGGCGAAGGCGGCGACGGAGAGGGTGCTGGGGCGAGGCTTGGCGCCGGCGGCGCGCTCGACGGTGACGGCGAGGGGTTGCTCTGGCAGGGTGCCATCGAGCTCGCGCAGCGCGGTGCGGGCGGCGCGGGCGCGGGCGATGGCGTCGCGGATCAGGTCGCGCGGGGGCGGGGAGGGATAGCCCATGAAGGTATCGGCGTCGGGCTCGGCGTCGCAGGCGAGATAGACCTTGGCCGGTGCGGCGCGGGGTTCAGCGAGGGCGGCGGCGCCAGCTAGCAGCCACCAGCGCGGATCCACCTCGGCGATCGCGGCGAGCTCGCGCTGCAGCTCGGCGGTCCGGGTCAGCCAGGCCCTCACCTGCTCGCCGGGCCGCAGCCCGGGCGCGAGTGCGCCCGTCCGGAGGGCTTTGCCCAACCATGAGGCTAGGAGCGTGGTGCTTGACACCACGCTCCTAGCGCCGACGCCTGGCGGCCAGGCGCCAGCCGTCGCGGGTCTTCTCGGAGGTCGTCACCGCAGCGGACAGGCTCTCGCCGTATCCCTTCTTCTTGTCGGTGTCGCGGCCTGGCAACTCGGAGCCGTAATAGAAGCGCTGGAGCAACCACACCAGAAACGACGGCCGGTACATGAACAGGTCGGCCACCAGGGACATCTGGGCTTCGTTGTCCCAGAACACCCGCTTGGGGACGCCTTCGCTGCGTTGCAGCTTGAGCACGTCATTGGACACCGGGCAGCGCGTGATGCACGCGCGGCACATGTGGTCCCGACGGGGGCCGAAGAAGTCACCGGAGATCAGGCGGTCGCAGGACTCGGTGCGGGTGATCACGTAGTCATCAAACGCGCCCACCGGGCAGGCCTCGACGCACAGGTTGCAGGTGCTGCAGTCCGGGAGCTTCCATTCGGCGGTGGTGGGCGTGGGGTCGTATCGATCGACGGGCGCGTTCAGGAACACGACGTTCAGCTTGCAGTTGAAGCCAAAGCGGCGGGAGAAGAACAAGGCGTTCTTGCCGATGGTGCCAAGCCCCGCGGCGGTGGCGACCTCCTTGAGCAAGACCGGGACGGCGGCCTGGGTGTCGGCGAACGCGAGGTCCTTGCCGTACTCCTCGTTGACCTGGCCGGCGACCTCGGCGGCCATGCTCTCGACGAAGTAGTCGGCGGCGACGTCGCTGAACAAGGCGATGACGAGCACCGAGGGGCTCGGGATCGCGCGGTGGGTCATGCGCAGCTTGCCGTGCATGTGCAGGCTGCGGCGCTCCATGGGGCCATCGCCAAAGCGCGCGCGCAGGCCCGCGCTATCCAGCACCACCGCGTCGAAGGGGACGCCCGGCGGCGCAGCTTCGCGCAGCCAGGCGTCGAGCCGCTCGCGGGAGATGACGGTGGCCGGGCCGCCGTGGTCCTGCGCTCCAAAGAGCTTGGCGCGGGCGCGCTCGTAGTGCGGCCTGGCCCACGGCGTCGCCGCGGCGCGGATGGCTCGCCAGTTGGCGTGCCAGGCGGTGTCGCTGGCGTGCCAGCGCGCGGTGCGGAGCCACCGGGGGACGCCCTTTTGCAGCCTGCGGAGCATGGACGGCCAAACGATAGCACCGACAGTCCGTCGGAGAAGCGTCCGCGTGACGGACGTTCACGACGGACGTTCACGCAGGGGACGGGCGCCAGGTGGGCTGACCGCTTGCTCAGCGGTCGAGCGCCGGGTCAGCGCAGGGTCGTCGCGCGGATGCCGGTGCCGGGCACCAGCGACTTGAGGTTGACGGAGCCGCCGTTGTCGCTGCGGGTGAGGCGGACCGCGGCTCTCACCGGCGCGATGTTGGAGACAAAGGTGAAGGTCAACGACGACCCCCAGGACAGGCGCGCCGCGGGGTTGATGGCGGTCCACGCCACCTGCCCGATGCCGACGTTGAAGAGCCAGTTGTTGGTGAGGTCTTCATCTCCGTCGCTGAACTTGGGCTGCTCGATGGTGATGCCCTCGGCGGTGGGGATGTAGAGCGAGGTCAGCTTGGGATCATAGTCGTGGTTGTGGACCACGTAGACATAGCGGAACTTGCCGTTGCCAAGATCCGTGGCGGTGGCCGCGACCTGCACCGACCCGGCGGTGGGATCGGTGTGCGTGACGTTGAGCCGGTTCGGCGTTGGGGCGGCGGGGTCGACCCAGGCGTTGACCGCCGAGCCCTGGCGAAACGGCGTGGCGGGAGAGAAGGACCAGGTGGTGCCAGAGAGCGAGGGGATGACTCGCCGCCACCCCATGTTGTTGAAGATGTTGACGTCATCGCGGACGACGTACCAGGACGCGAAGTAGTAGTTGGCGCCGGCCACCGACAGCTCGGCGTCGCTGGCGACGGCGCGGTGCTCGAGCACCGACTCGGTGCTCCCGTTGTTGTCCTGCTGGCACCACGGGGCGGCCTGATCGAAGTGCGAGGGCGTGTTGGGCGCGGGGAAGTTGCAGTGCGCCCAGGTACCGGCGTGCGGGAGGATCTCCGAGCGTGGCCCCAGGTGATTGCCGTTGGTGGTGACGCCGTAGACATCCTCGCAGCCAAGGCCCAGCACGCTGCCGATCGTGCAGGCGCCAGGAGAGCAGTTGGAGTTGATGGTCAAGAAGGCGTGCTTGACGTCGCTGCGGGCCAGCATCTCGAAGATGCCGCCGGACTCGCGATAGAGCGCCCACACGAGGAACGGGTGCTGGTCGGTGTTGTACGGCGGGAAGACGCCGGAGAACTTGGCCTGCCAGGGCACGTTCGCGGTGCCCACGTTCTTGAGCACGGCCGACGGCGTGATCACGACCTTGTCGCCGAGGCGGGCGCGCTGCTGGATCTCGTCCATGGCGATCAGCGCCACGTCGACGGTGCCGGTGAAGTCGTCGCAGGCGTTGAGCGGGGCGGCGCCAAGCGCGGGGGCGTCGGCGCTGGCCTTGGCCTTGGCGTTGGCTTTGGCCGCCGGCAAGCTCACCTTGCCACGCACGGTCATGGCGCCGATGACGAGCCCCGACAGGTGCGGGACGCCCCAGCGGGCCGCCAGGGCCGGCGTCGCGACGATGTCGACGTTGAAGACATCGAGGATGCCGGTCGCTGGATCGACTTGATAGTGGGGCAGCTTGCCGCGCAGCAGCGGCTCGCCCGCGGCGGTGACGATGTCGAACGTGCGCGGCTCCGCGCCGACTCTGACCTCGAACCCGGCGAGGTTGAGGCGCGCCTCGCCGTGGCTCAGCGTGGGGCCCCCGGTGTGCTTGAGCTTGCCGCTGGTGAAGGACTTCAGGTGGCCATCCACCACCTCGACCGCCATGCACTCGGCGGCAGCATCAAAGGACAGCGGGGTGCCAGGCAGCACGGACAGCGCGTGCTGGGGCGCTGGCTGGATGGCGGCGGTGGATTGAACGGTCACGCCCAGGTCGGCGAGCACCTTGGTGTCGAACGCCAAGGACGTGACCACGTTCTGGAGCTGTTCCTGCTCTCCGAGGTTGCACGTGGGGGGCTCTTTGAGGGGTGACTCTGCGTTGCAGGCGGCGAGCGCGGCGAGCAAGGTCGCGGCGAGACCAGTAGCTTGGAATCCGAAAATGCGTGTCATAGTCCGTCCTGTGGGTGTTTACGGCCTGTCGACGCCACTATAAGGGCAACGAGAGTTCCGCTATGAATGCAAAAACAGGACAGACCGAGAAATCCTTGTGTTCTGTGAGGTGGATAGTTGTTCTTGCATAGCCGCGCCCAAGGCGTGTTGTCGGGGCTGTGCAGATGGTGCACCGGCGCATCAGTGCTCTCTCGTGGCGGCCAGGGGATGTCAGGGCGATCTGAACCGAACTGGCCAGAACTGACCAGAACGGACCAGAACTGACCAGCTCAGCTCACCGTGGCCTCGGCGGCGCGCGCGGTGCGCTGACCCGCGGCGATGTCGACGCGGGACAAGATGAGGCCACCGCCGACGAAGAAGATGATGACGCCGAGGATCGCGGGTCGGCTCGAGCCGAAGGCCTCGTTGGCCAGATAGAACAAGCCGGGCCCAAGGATGCCGGCGAACTTCTCGAACACGGCGAAGAGGCCAAAGAACTCGCTCGAGCGATGGCGGGGGATGAGCGAGGCAAAGAGCGAACGCGACAGCGCCTGGACGCCGCCCTGGACCAGCCCGACCAGGCCCGCGAGGACGAAGAAGTGGACAGCGGTGGTCATCAGATAACCAAGCACGCTGATCGCGGTGTAGGCCACGAGGCCCAGGAAGATCGAGCGGCGCGCGCCCACTCGGCCGGCGAGCTGGCCAAAGGCAAAGCTCGCCGGGATGCCGACGAGCTGCACGATCACCAGGGCCAGGATCAGGTCGCCCTGGGCCAGCCCGATCTCCTGGCCATAGGCGGTGGCCATGCGGATGATCGTGCCGATGCCGTCGTTGTAGATGAGGAACGCCAGGAGCATCAGTCCGGCCTGCGGAAAGCGCCGCAGCTCGCGCCAGGTGCCGGCGAGATCGCGCAGTCCTTCGCGGACCGCAGTGGCGGTGCTGGCGGTGCGGCGCTCGGCCACGATGATGGGCTCGCGGACGTGGCGCAGGAGCGGGATGGCGAACAAGAGCCACCACGCCGCGGTCAGGAGGAACGAGATCCGGATCGCGGCGCCGGCGTCGGTCAGGCCAAACAGCGCCGGCTTCAAGATCATGGCCAAGTTGAACGCGAGCAAGAGGCCACCGCCGAGATAGCCCAGCGCGTAGCCCGCGGTGGACACGCGGTCTAGCTCGTCGGGCGGTGCCACGTGAGGCAAGAGGCTGTCGTAGAACACGAACGCGCCGTTGGCGGCGATGTTGCCAATCGCGAACAGGATCAGCGCCAGGGTGGCGTCGCCGGGACCGACGAACCACATCGCCGCGGTGGCGCCGGCGCCGATCAGGGTGAAGCCTGCGATCATGCGCTTCTTGATCGGGGCGCGGTCGCCGATCGCGCCCAGCAGCGGCGACGCCAGCGCGATGATCGACAAGGCGATCACGGTGGTCAGCGACAGCCGTCCGGTGGCCTGCGCGCGCATCGCCTCGGTGGCGCCGGGGCCCGCGGCCAGCGAGACGAACCACGGCGGGAACACGGCGGCGACGACGATGGTGATGAACGCCGAGTTGGCCCAGTCATAGGCCACCCATGCGCGCGCGGCCTTGCGCTCTGGGCCGGCGAGCGCCAGGCGTTCGAGCAGCCGGGGCCGCGGGCTCACAGGGGAAGGCGCGGCAGGCTCGGGCCGAGGCGTCATGCGGCGATGCTATCACCGCCAGGTGATCCGCTGGCCTGGTCGGGTGGACGATGCTCGTCGCGCTCACTGCGCGTAGCAGGCGGCGACCTTGGGGCCGGTGCGGCGTGAGCCCTCGTGGGTGAGGTGCCCGAGCGCGTCGGCGAAGGCCAGGCAGCTCGTGACCTGAAGGTCCGGCCCCGCGATCACCTGCGCGCCATCGGCGGCGAGCGCGGCGGCCTGCACTTGCACTGGGTGGCTGCGCGACGCCTGCGTGTTGCAGAGCGCCGCGGCGGTGCCGCCGACGATGGGCTGCAAGACGATGGTGCGCAGCGCGGGAAACTTGCTGCGGACCGTGGCGACGGTGGCGTCGATGGCGGCGGCCCAGTCCTCCGCCGGCGACAGCTCATCGAGGACCTCGCTGCCCAGGTTGAGGACGACGCGCTCGACGGTGGCGTCGCTGCAAGGCGAGTCCAGGTGGGTGGCGGGGGCGCCCAGGTTCCAGCCCTCGTAGGCCGGGTCCGCCCACTTCTCGAGCACCGCGCCGTTGTGCCACCGGAGCTGCCAGCGGCTACCGTCGATGCCGGGGCTGCCCTCGAACCACGGGGTCGCGGCGGCTCCCCACCAGTTGCGGGTCTGGGAGTAGCCGATCACCTCGGTGCAGCGATACGCGGCCTGCGCGCCGACCAGGCTGCACTCCGCGGCGGCCTGCGCTGGCGCGCGAGGACTCGGTTGCTCCGCTGCGGTCACCACGGGAGCGCTCTCCGGTGGCGCGACGCAGGCGAGCGTGGGGGCGATTGCGAGCATGAGGACAGCGCAGGACGGCTTGGGGAGCATTCGCCCTGCGCTTGCCAGCGGCGTGCCGATGCCTGGCCCCAGCAGCGACTGCGCGGCGACTGCGCGGCGCGTGCGCGGCGAGTGCGCGTTGGCGGTGGGTTGGCGTCTCGGGCCGTGCGCGACCGTGCGCGATCGGTTCGCGGCCGTGCGCGAGCGGCGCGCGTGCCGATTCGGCGTGCGCGGCCTGCCAGGGCGCAGGACCGGCGCGCGTGCGAGACGAGACCTTCGGTGTGCGGGCGCCGCCCGAAGCGCAGCGAGGGCGTAGGTGACAGCAGCTGGCTACGCCCAAGGCGCCCGCAGCGTGGCGCAGGCATTCAAACCTGGACTCGGGCTAGCGGCCCAGCGGAGCTGTGCCAGAGATCGAGCTCTTTGGCGCGCTGGATGGCAAACGGGTGCGTGCGCGAGACGGTGAGCAAGATCTTGTACGCCTTGTTGAGCGTGGAGCGATCCACGTCTTCATAGGCGCGGATCTGGCGCAGGAACTCGGCGCGGTCCATCTCTGCAGCCAGGCGAGTGGTGCCGCCAGCGAGCTTCATGAACGTGCCGTGCGCGGCGTCCAGGTTCTGGACGCACAGCAGCGCGGCGCGGTCCGAGGTCAGCTCGGCGCACCGGTACCACTCGAGCAACGCATAGACGAGGCCTTGGCCCAGCAGGGCCCCCAGTCCAAGCGTGGCCTGGCCGACCAGCTCCATGACGGCGGCGATGTTGCGGGCGATGGTGCCGTAGAGCACGTGGCCGGCCTTGATGTGGCCCACTTCATGGCCGATCACGAAGAACAGCTCTTCATCGCTGAGCATGTCGATGAGGCCGGAGGTGAGCGTGATGAAGGGCTTGGTGTGGCCGTAGGTGAAGGCGTTGGGGACCGGATCGACGGTGACGTAGAGCTCTGGCTCCGGCACGTCGAGGATCTTGCAGGCCCAGGTCAGGCTGCGGTGGAGCCTGCCGAACATCGCCGGTGTCACGCGCAGGTTCGAGGCGACGTTGTCCACGTAGTACAGGCGCTCGAGGCCGTACTCCATGATCTTGGACATCACCTTCTCGAGGCCGGGGATCCGCTTGAGCGCGTCGGTGGCCGCGATGTCGCTCTTGTGCTGGAAGTCCGCGGGCGTGAGCCCCGGCAAGGGCCGCAGCTTGCGGCGCTTGGTCGAGCGCGCCAGCTCGGCGGACGGCTCGTCAGGGCCGCCAGGCTCGACGGGATCATCGGGAGGTGCTGCCATGCAGATATCTTAGCGGGGAATCTTCGAGCGAAAAGAGCGGCGGCCAGGTGGGACCACGCGGGCGGAAGGCCAGGAGGCCAGGTGGAGGCCAGGTGGAGGTCAGGTGCTGGGTGGTCGCGGCCGTGCGTGCGCGGCGCGCGCAGCCGTTTTGGCGGGCGCGCCTGTCATGGCAGCGCGGGCGCCAGCAGGGCGGCGGGCGTCGTCGTGGTCGGCCCGGTGGCGTTGAGGCAACGCGCGACGTAGCTGTCGCCCTCGTGCAACGCTGCCACCAGGTCCGGATCATGGGCCTTGAGCTTCTCTGCAAGAAAGCGCGCGGTGGGGCAGCGATCGGCGCGCGCGGCGAGCCGGATGTGCAGCGCGAGCTCCGCGCGTGCTGGCGCGGTGCTCGACAGGTTCTCCGGAAGTGGCGGGGCCACCATGGGACTTGCTTGCGCAGCGGCGGGGGCGCTGGTCGACGGTGGCGGAGTCTTGCTCGGCGGCACACCACGCATGGCCGTGGCTGCGGGGCCTGCCGCAGCAGCCACAGGCGCGGGCGGGATGACGTCGGACGGCTTCGACGCGACGTCATAGGTCGCCCCGGCGGCGCCGCCGAGGAAGATCGCGCCTGACATAGCCAGAACTACCGCCCCGGCCGTGATGACGAAGAGGTTGATGGAGTCGTCTGAGACGTTGCCAGGACACACAAACTCTGGGGGCCCGCATTCGGGCACGTCCTTGGTGCTCGACAGCGCCACCGCGCCCAGCACCAGGCCAGCGGCGCCTGCGACCATGGTCGTCTTGGAGTTGCAGCCCGCCTGCGCGACCGCCAACGCCATCCATCCGCCGATCAGCGCTCTCTTCATGGTCCGACCAATGAGCACTTGCCATGCCATGGAACAGTCCTCGTGATTCCAGTTGGCTAGAGACGAGCGCTGGCTATCAGCGAGGAACGTGACCAACCTTGAACAGCGCTGACGGGCCCGGACTGTGGGAGCTTCACCACCAGCGGGTGTTCGCCATTGGCCACCTGAGGCAGCAACGCACAGCACGTGTCGGCACAGGGCTTCGGACACAAGCCGGCGCGCGCCGGCGCGCGCGTCCGTGCAAGAATTGCAGCGCACGACAGACGTCAGCGCACGTTCTGCACAGACGCAGTTCTACAATCGCGGCGGCGTCAGCGGTTCAGGTCTCGCCGACAGCTAGCCGCCGCCTTCGAGGGTGACCAGGTCGTCGCGGAGCACTCGCGAGGTGAGAAAATAGCGCTCCTCCGCCTCGAGGTGCTCACGCAAGAGGCCCAGCGTCTGACGCAGCGAATCGACGACGGGCTTGTCCAGCCGCTCGCCGATCTGGGCGTGTTCCTTGCGATGCGCGTCCACCATGTGCTCGACGCGGACATCGCCGAAGGAGTCGATCTCGCGCAGCACCGGGGATAGTAGCTGTTCTTCTACGCGGTTGTGCGATTCGACAGCCCAGCGCAGGCGGGCCACCGCCAGGACCAGCTCCTGCACCTGCGAGGGGTCGCGGTCGGTGAGATCGAGCAGCTCATCGCATCGGCGGATGAGCATGCGGATCTGCTCGTGCTGCTGCAGGAGTTCATTGAGCAGCTTGCCAGGAGTCTGCATGCTTTGAGTAGAGAGCAAGACCCGCACCAACCCCGGTTGGCGCTCAGCCAGGGGATGTCAGCTTGTGTGGGTCAGGCCGGGCTGTGATGGAGCACTGCCAAGATCGGTGCGAGAGAGAGGGGGCGCCAGGCGGCGCGGCGCGAGCCAGCGCTTCAGGTGACCTTGAAGGTCAACCGCACGTAGGCCACGGTGCCGATGACCCCTTGGTCGGTATCGATGAAGCGGACCGAGTAGATCGCGTTGAGCGGAGCGCCAAGCTCGGCTCCCGTGATCTGGTAGGTCTCGTTGATGTTGTCGTTGGCGTCCGTGCTCTCCATCTTGAGCACCTTGAGCACGGTGGTGCCACGGAGCAGCTCGATGCGAACGTCGCCGCGGAACGTGTGCGCCACGCCGACCTGGACCTCTGCGCTGGTCGCGAAGGTCACGGTGTTGACGTTGAACGGGACGGAGATGCCGGTGGGCTCGTTGTCCGGAATCGCGGTGGCCGGCCGGGCCTCGAAGGTCTGAGCCATTGGCCGCGCGTCGATCGGCGCGTCGACCGCCGCGTCGACGTTCGCGGCCGCGTCGACCCCGGATTGCAGCCGACCGTCATCCCCAAACCCACAGGCTGCCAAGATCGCGAAGCAGGGAGATAGGTGGAGGACTCTCATGGGCTTGGGGCTGCGACGTAGCGCTCCCACTCTTGCATGGACGTGCGGCGATGGCCAAGGCGTTTCGCGCTCGCCATGACGTGGGCGCACCGGCGGACCGCGGTGGCGCGGGGGGCATCGCTCGCGGCGATCCCGGGGTGATCTTCAAGTGGCGAGGATCTCCAGGGTTGTCTGGCGGCGCCCGGCCGCTACACTGCGGCGATGGTTGCTGACGGTCACCTGGCGTGGCATCAGGCGGGGCTCGTGGCGCCGGTCCTGGCCGGGGCGATCGCTTGCTTGCTCGCCGGCTGCGGCGGCAAGGACGGAGAAGGGGCGGCGGACGGCCGCTCCGACGGAGCGATCCCGGCGACGGTCGGCGCCCACGCGCTGGTGTTCCAGCGCATCGGCGGCGGCAAGGCGGCGCTGGCGACGCCGGCGCTGGCCACCAGGGCTGGCGGCAGCACCATCCTGGTCAGCGTGGGGCGGGGCGACGCATCGGCCTTTCGCTTGCCCACGGACAACAAGGGCAACGCGCCGTACGTGCAGCTCGGCACCCAGCACCCCTACACGCGCTGGCCGTCCTCGGGAACGGCGCTCTACGCCTTCGCCGGTGCCGCGGGTGGTCCCGGGCACGTGGTGAGCGTGAGCACGCCACCGGCGGACGAGATCACGGTCTCGGTGGTGGAGGTGCAGGGGACCCAGGTGGTGGACTTCGATTGGGCCGAGGTGCAAGCTGGTGACCCGTTGACCTCGCCCAAGGTGACGACCACCGGGCCCGCGACCCTGGTCGCGTTCTGGTGGGGCGACGCCGGCGTGCAAGGGGACAAGACCGCGGTGCCTGGTGGCGGCTTCGTGGTGATCGACGCGGTGCTCCTGTCCGGGGCGCTGGTGCAGAGCGCGGTCGCGGTCAAGCAGGTGGACGCCGCCGGTAGCTATGACGTCACGTGGGTGTCCACGCCGACGCAAGGCGCGCAGCTCTGGATCGCGGCAGTGCAATAAGCAGCGGTCGGGTGGCAGAGGCGGGCGCCCGCGCGGGGCACGCGCGCCGCGCAGGTCACGCAGGTCACGCGGGTCACGCAGGTCACGCGGGTCAGGCGATGACGTCTTCGAGGATGGCCAGGCCCTCGTCGAAGACTGCGTCTTCGATGGTGAGCGGGAACAGAAACCGGATCACGTTGCCATGGACGCCGCAGGTCAGGAGCAGCAGGCCGCGCGCCATCGCCTTGGCCTGGATGGCCTTGGCTGCGTCCGGATCCGGCGCGCCGCCGCGCATCAGCTCCATGGCGACCATGGCGCCGGGGCCGCGGATCTCCGCCACGCCGGGGACCTTCGCTTGCACGCGGGTCAGCCTGGCGCGCAGGCGCTCGCCCAGCAGGTTGGCGCGGTCAAGCAGGTGCTCTTGCTCGATGATATCGAGCACAGCGTGCGCCGCGGCCACCGCCAGCGGGTTGCCGCCGTAGGTGCCGCCGAGGCCGCCGGGCGGCGCCGCGTCCATGATGGCCGCGCGGCCGATCACGGCTGACAACGGCAGGCCGGCGGCGAGCGACTTGGCGCAGGTCATCAGGTCGGGCTCGACGCCGTGATGCTGCATGGCGAACCAGCGGCCGGTGCGGCCAAAGCCGGTCTGCACTTCGTCGGCGATGAGCAAGATGCCGTGCTCGTCGCAGATGGCGCGCAGCTCGCGCAAGAGCTCGGTGGGCGCGGGATAGAAGCCGCCCTCGCCCTGCACCGGCTCGATGACGATGGCGGCCACCCGCTTGGGCTCCACGCTGGCGCGAAACAGGAGCTGGAGCGCGGCCACGCTGTCGGCCACGCTGACGCCGTGCAGGTCCATCGGGAACGGCACGTGATAGATGTCTGGCGCCAGCGGGCCAAAGCCGGCCTTGTACGGCACGACCTTGCCGGTCATCGCCATGGTCAAGAACGTGCGGCCGTGGAACGCCCCGGAGAAGCAGATGACAGCGCAGCGCCCGGTGGCGATCCGCGCCAGCTTGACCGCGTTCTCCAGCGCCTCGGCGCCCGTCGAGAAAAGGACGCTCTTGGCCGGGCTCGCCACTGGCGCCAGCGCGTTGAGCCGCTCGGCCAGGCTGATGTACGACTCGTACGCCGCCACCTGGAACGCGGTGTGGGTGAAGCGGTCGAGCTGCTCGTGGAGCGCCGCCACCACGCGCGGATGGCGATGTCCGGTGTTCAAGACGGCGATGCCGCCCGCGAAGTCGAGGTAGCGCCGGCCCTCCGCGTCCCACAGCTCCGCGTTCTGGGCCCGCGCTACGTAGAAAGGCGCCGCGGTGGCGACGCCGCGAGCCACCGCAGCCTCGCGACGATGGCGCAGGCTGGCGTTGGCGCTAGCGTTGGTGTTGTCCGACATGACCCCTCACAGCTTGACCATCACGTGACGAACGACAGTGTAGTCTTCCAGCGCGTACATCGAGAGATCTTTTCCATAGCCGGAGCGCTTGAGCCCACCGTGCGGCATCTCCGAGACCAGCATGAAGTGGGTGTTGACCCACGTGGTGCCGTACTGGAGCTGGCTCGCGACGGCCATGGCCTTGGCGACGTCGCGGGTCCACACCGAGGACGCGAGGCCGTAGTCCGAGTCGTTGGCCCAGGCGATGGCCTCGGACACCTCGGTGAAGCGCGTGATGGAGACCACCGGCCCGAACACCTCGTCGCGCACGATCTCGTCGCCCTGGCGGGCGCCGGCTATCACCGTGGGCTCGTAGAAGAAGCCACCGCCAGCGCGCGCGCTACCGCCGGTGGTGATCTCGATGTGCGGCAGCGCGGCGGCGCGGGTCACGAAGCCGCTGACCCGATCGCGGTGGGCGGCGGTGATGAGCGGCCCCATCTCGACGCCTTCTTCGGTCTGCGCGCCCACCTTCAAGGACGCCGCGGCGGAGGTCAGCTCCGCCACCAGCTTGTCGTAGATCTTCGCGCCCGCGTAGACCCGGCAGGCCGCGGTGCAGTCCTGGCCGGCGTTGTAGAAGGAGAAGGCGCGCAGGCCGCTCACCACCTGCTCCAGGTCGGCGTCGTCGAAGACGATGACCGGCGCCTTGCCGCCCAGCTCGAGGTGGGTGCGGATGAGGCTCTGGGCCGCGCCCTCCAGCACCTTCTGGCCCGAGGAGATCGAGCCGGTGAGCGAGGCCATGCGGACCTCGGGCTGGCGCAAGAGCGCCGCGCCCACCGACGGGCCGCGCCCGCACACCACGTTGACCACGCCGGGCGGAAAGATCTCGGCGATGGACTCGGCCAGCGCCAGGCTGGTCAGCGGGGTCTGCTCCGAGGGCTTGAGCACCACGGTGTTGCCGGCGGCCAGGGCCGGCGCGATCTTCCACGCCGCCATCATGAGCGGGTAGTTCCACGGGGCGATGGAGGCCACCACGCCCAGCGGGTCGCGCCGGATCATGCTGGTCATGCCAGGCATGTACTCCGCCGCCACCGCGCCGGTCATGCAGCGCGCGGCGCCAGCGAAGAAGCGGAACACGTCCGCGATGGCGGGGATCTCGTCGCCCAGCGCCGCGGCCTGCGGCTTGCCGGTGTTGTGCGATTCGAGCCGGGCCAGCTCGGCGCCGCGGCGCTCGACGGCGTCGGCCAGCCGCAAGAGCGCGGTGGCGCGGTCCTTGGGCGGCGTGGCGGCCCACGCGGGGAACGCGCGCGCGGCGGCGGCGGCGGCGGCGGCGACCTGGTCCACCGAGGCCTCCGCGACCTCGGCGATGGGCTGGCCAGTGGCCGGATCCAGGATGGTTTCGCCAGGCCCCTGGCCCGCGACCAAGGAGTCACCGATGAGCAGGTTGGTGTTCATGGAAGGCTCTTCTCGAGAGAGGTGGGTGGACGCGCGCGCGGCGCGAGTTACTGGACGCCGCCGATGCAGACGTACTTGATGGCGAGATAGTCCTCGATGCCGTAGCGCGAGCCCTCCCGGCCGTAGCCGGACTCCTTCACGCCACCAAAGGGCGCGTTCTCCGTCGAGATGAGGCCGGTGTTGACACCCACCATGCCGCTCTCGAGCGCTTCGGCGACGCGCAGCGTGCGCGCCAGGTCTCTGGTGTAGACGTACGAGGCGAGCCCGAACTCGGTGTCGTTGGCCAGGCGGATGGCCTCCGCTTCATCGCGGAAGCAAAACAGCGCGGCCACCGGGCCGAAGGTCTCATCACGCGCCAGGCTCATGGCTGCGCTGGCGTCCGCGATCACCGTGGGCTCGAAGAAGGTGCCGCCCAGCGCGTGCCGCTTGCCACCGACGAGCACGCGCGCGCCCTTGGCCAGCGCGTCGGTCAGGTGGGCCTCCACCTTGGCGAGGGCCTCGTCGTTGATGAGCGGGCCTTGCTGGCAGCCCGGGGTCATGCCATCGCCCACCTGCAGGTTGGCCACCGCGGCGGCCAGCTTCTGCGCGAAGGCGTCGTACACCCCTTCTTGCACCAGGAAGCGGTTGGTGCAGACGCAGGTCTGCCCGCTGTTGCGATACTTGGAGGCGATGGCGCCCTGCACCGCGGCGTCCAGATCTGCGTCATCGAAGACCAGAAACGGCGCGTTGCCCCCCAGCTCCAGCGAGACCTTCTTGACGGTTGCGGCGCACGCCGCGGCGATGCGCTTGCCGACGTCGGTGGAGCCGGTGAAGGTCACCTTGCGGATCGCCGGGTGGGTGGTCAGCTCGTGGCCCACGATCCTGGCGTCGCCGGTGACCACGTTGAGCACGCCCGCGGGCAACCCGGCGCGCTCGGCCAGCGCCGCCAGCGCCAGCGCGGAGTACGGCGTGGCGCTGGCGGGCTTGCACACCATGGTGCAGCCCACGCCCAGCGCGGGGCCGGCCTTGCGGGTGATCATCGCCGCGGGGAAGTTCCAGGGCGTGATCGCCGCCACCACGCCGATGGGCTCCTTGAATACCAGGATGCGCTTGTCTGCCTGGTGGCCTGGGATGGTGTCGCCGTAGGCGCGCTTGGCTTCTTCCGCGAACCACTCGATGAACGACGCCGCATAGGCGATCTCGCCGCGCGACTCGGCGAGCGGCTTGCCCTGCTCCGCGGTCATGATCGTGGCCAGGTCTTCCTGGTGCTCCATGATCAAGTTGAACCAGCGGCGCAGCACGTTGGCGCGCTCCTTGGCGGTGCGCGCGCGCCAGGCTGGCAGCGCGGCCTGCGCGCAGGCGATCGCCGCGTGGACGTCTGCCGCTGACAGCGTCGGCACGGTGCCGAGGCTCTCGCCGGTGGCCGGGTTGGTCACCTTCAGCGTGCGGTGATCCGCGGCGTCGACCCAGCCGCCGCCCACGTAGCACTGGTGCCGGAGCAGCGACGGATCTTTGAGCGAAAGGGTGGGCTCGAGCTCGACGGCGGACACGCCGGTAGCAGACCAGGGAATCGCCGCCATCGCAACCCGGGCACGCTGGCAACGGTGTGCGGGAGTCCGGCGCGCCGCGGCGCGCTGCAGCCGCTGGACGTCGAGACCTCCGCGGCTACGAGGTCATACACCGTCGCACCTCCGTTCGTTGCACGTTCACTATGATCTCGTCTCGAGTAGCCGCCGCCGCCCGTCTTGTGGTTCGCTCCGTTTCGTAGGTCTGTTTGCAAAAAGGAGCCGGCATGACGCGAAAGACAGCGCTCGTCTGTGGATTCGGTATTGCGGGAATCTTGGCGGCGGGATGCGGCAAGAAGAAGGAAGACAAGACTCCTGCGCCTGGCAGCGGAGCCGTGGCAGACCCTGCAGGCTCGGCCGGCTCGGCAGCGACTCCTCCTCCTGCGCCCGAGCAGAAGCTGGAAGGGCAGCTCAACATCATCGCCTGGCCGGGCTACATCGAGCGCGGCGAGTCGGACAAGGCCTACGACTGGGTCACCCAGTTCGAGAAGGAGTCCGGCTGCAAGGTCAACGTCAAGACCGCCGCCACCTCCGACGAGATGGTCGCCCTCATGAACAAGGGCGGCTACGACCTGGTAACCGCCTCCGGCGACGCCAGCTTGCGCCTGGTGGCCGGCAAGCGGGTGCAGCCCGTGGACCTGTCGCGCATCCCTGCGTACGCCACGGTGGATGAGCGCCTCAAGGCCGCGCCCTGGTACACGGTGGACGGCAAGTCGTACGGCGTGCCGTATCAGTGGGGCCCCAACGTGCTCATGTACAACACCAACGCCTTCAAGGAGCCGCCCAAGACCTGGGGCGTGGTGTTCGAAGAGCAGAAGCTCGCGGATGGCAAGAGCAACAAGGGGCGCGTGCAGGCGTACGACGGCCCGATCTATGTGGCCGACGCCGCGCTCTACCTCATGAAGAAGAAGCCCGAGCTGGGCATCAAGGATCCTTATGAGCTGAACGAGGACCAGTACAAGGCTGCGCTCGAAGTCTTGCGCAACCAGAAGAAGCTCACCCACCGCTACTGGCATGACGCCACCGTGCAGATGACCGACTTCAAGAGCGACGGAGTGGTGGCGTCCAGCTCCTGGGGCTACATGGTCAACGCCCTGGTCGCCGAGAAGCAGCCGATCGCCTCCACGATCCCCGAGGAGGGCTCGACGGGCTGGGCTGACACCACGATGCTTCACGCCGAGGCCAAGAACGTCAATTGCGCCTACAAGTGGATGGAGTGGTCGCTTGGCCCCAAGGTCCAGATCGCGCTGTCGGAGTGGTTTGGCTCGGTGCCAGTGGTGCCGGCGGCGTGCAAGGAAGCGGCGCCCAAGGGCACCGACGCCTGCAAGGTGAACGGCTTCGATCGCTTCGACCAGGTCCATTTCTGGCGCACGCCCACCGGCACTTGCAGCCAGGGCGCGTGCGTCCCCTACAGTCGCTGGGTCACGGACTACGTTGGCGTGATGAGTGGACGCTAGGAGACTGGTGTCAAACGGTCTCCTGCCCGAGCACGCCAAGCTCGCTCGGCGAGGTTGGCGGCGCAGCCCGGGCGCGAGTGTGCCCGTCGGGAGGGCTTTGCCCAATAATGAGGCGAGTCCCACAGGGCATGAGCTGTTTGGGCTAGTGAGATCACGATCTCTCGGTACGTGGAGGTCGAGGGGCAAGTCATGAGCGTCGCCATCGAGCTTGTGAACGTCAGCCGGAGCTTTGGGAGCGTGGACGCGGTGGCTGGGATCTCGCTGTCGATCGAGGACGGCGAGTTCTTCTCCATGCTGGGGCCTTCGGGTTCGGGCAAGACCACGTGCCTTCGGCTCATCGCCGGGTTTGACTTCCCCACCGCTGGCAAGCTGCTCTTGCACGGCCGGGACGCCTCGAGCGTGCCGCCCTATGACCGTGATGTGAACACGGTGTTTCAGGACTACGCGCTGTTCCCGCACCTGTCGGTGCTCGACAACGTGGCGTATGGCCTGCGCATGAAGGGCGTGGAGCGCGCGGCGCGCGCTCGCCAGGCCCAGGCCGCGCTGGAGCAGGTCGCGCTCGCGGACATGGGCGGCAGGCGGCCCAGCCAGCTCTCGGGCGGCCAGCGGCAGCGGGTGGCGCTGGCGCGCGCGCTGGTCAACCAGCCGCGCGTGCTCTTGCTCGATGAGCCGCTGGGTGCGCTCGATCTGAAGCTGCGCGAGCAGATGCAGAGCGAGCTCAAGAGCCTGCAGCGCAAGCTCGGCATCACCTTCGTCTACGTCACGCATGACCAGGGCGAGGCGCTGTCCATGTCGGACCGGGTGGCCGTCTTCAACAAGGGGCGCATCGAGCAGGTGGACAGCCCACGCGCGCTCTACGAGCGGCCGCGCACGGTGTTCGTCGCGAGCTTCGTGGGCACCGCCAACATCTTCGAGGGCGAGGTGGCCCAGCGCTTCACCGGCCGCCCGCAGCCCATCGCGATCCGCCCTGAGCACCTGCGGCTGGGCGGGCCCGTCGATGACGACCTGTCGGTCACCGGGGTCGTGAAGGAGGTCCAGTTTCATGGCCCGGTGAGCCGGATCGCGGTGGACGCCGCGGGCGCGGCCTTCATGGTCAGCGTGGCCAGCGAGCGTGCGGCCGTCGGCGCACAGCCCAAGCTTGGGGAGTCGGTGCAGGTGTCTTGGGCCAAGGAGCACATGGTCGAGGTCCAGGCGACGTGACGACCGAGGACGCCCAGCCCGCTCACCAACGAGGAGCGGCGCCGCGCGGCGCGCTGCGGCGGATCTCCACCGTGCTGTTTCGCCGTCGCTTGCTCGCGCTCTGGCTGCTGTTGACGCCGCCGATGCTGTGGCTGGGCGTCGTGTACCTGGGCTCGCTCCTGGCGATGCTGTGGCAGAGCGCGTACAGCTTTGATGACTTCAGCATGGTGGTGACGCCAGAGCTGACGTTGGCCAACTACCGGGCGCTCTTTCACGGCGTCAACCTCGACATCATCGTGCGCACGGTCGCCATGGCCGCGGCGGTGACCGTGGGCAGCGCGCTGATCGGCTTCCCGGTGGCGTACTACATCGCGCGCTACACCCGCGGCGCGGTCAAGGGCGTCTTGTACGCCTCGGTGATGCTGCCCATGTGGGCGAGCTACATCGTCAAGGCCTACGCCTGGACGGTGATCCTGGCGCAGGGCGGGGTGGTGTACTGGGTGGTCAACCTGCTGGGGCTGCGCGAGGTGCTCGACGGCGTGCTGGCGTTGCCCGTGGTCGGCGGCAGCTCGCTGTCCACCTCCAACCTGGGGCGCTTCCTGGTCTTCACCTACGTCTGGTTGCCGTTCATGATCCTGCCGATCTACGCGGCCATCGAGCGCGTGCCCGAGAGCTTGCTCCAGGCCTCGGCGGATCTCGGCGCGCGGCCGTGGCAGACCTTCCGCACCGTCATCTTGCCGTTGACCTTCCCGGGGGTGGTCGCCGGATCGATCTTCACGTTCTCGCTGACCCTGGGCGACTACATCATCCCCCAGCTCGTGGGGCCGCCGGGCTACTTCATCGGCACCATGGTCAACACGCAGCAAGGCTCGGTGGGCAACCTGCCGATGGCCGCGGCGTTCACCGTGGTGCCCATCGTGATCATCGGCGGCTACCTCGCGCTGGCTCGTCGGCTGGGGGCGTTTGATGCGCTCTAGCGCCAAGGCCGGCAAGCCGCGCTCGACTCGCCACGGCCCGCGCGCGCCCTGGCCGCTGCGCCTCGCCGCCTGGGCGGGCCTGTTGTTTCTGCACGTGCCCATCGCGCTGGTGGCGCTCTATGCCTTCTCCACCGAGGAGAGCGCGTTTGGTTTCCCGCCTCCGGGCCTGACCCTGCGCTGGTTTGGCGAGGCGCTGGGGCGCAGCGACATCTGGAGCGCGGTCGCGCTGTCCGGCAAGGTGGCGTTGATGGCCACGATCTCCGCGGTGGTGCTGGGCACGCTGGCGGCGCTGGCGCTGTCGCACCGCACCTTTCGCGGCAAGGATCTCATCGCCATGGGCTTCATCCTGCCCATCGCGCTGCCCGGCATCATCACCGGCATCGCGCTGCACGCCGCGTTTCGGCTCGGCGAGATCACGCCGGGCTTCTGGACCATCGCGCTTGGCCACACCACGTTCTGCATCGTCGTCGCGTACAACAACGTGGTGGCGCGGCTGCGCCGCCTGCCGCCGAGCCTGGTGGAGGCGGCGATGGATCTGGGGGCGGATCACTTCGCGGCGTTTCGCACCGTGGTGTTGCCGCAGCTCGGCACCGCGCTCCTGGCTGGCGCCATCCTGGCGTTCGGGCTGTCGTTCGACGAGATCATCGTCACCACCTTCACGGCCGGGCACGAGCGCACCTTGCCCATCTGGCTGCTCAACCAGCTCGGTCGCCCGCGCGATGTGCCGATCACCAACGTGGTGGCCATCCTGGTGATGGCGGCGAGCACCTTGCCCATCCTGGCGGCGTGGTGGCTGACCCGGTCGAGCCACGACATCGGCGGCAGCGGCAAGTGAGGCCGGCGGGCCACCCGGCTCGTCAGGCCCAGTCAGGCTCGGTCAGGCACGGTCAGGCTCGCTCGGGCTCGGTCAGGCACGCTCAGGCTCGCTCCCCTTGGACATCTGCCGGGAGTTGACAACGGCGCTGACTGTCGCGACGCTTGGCCGGTGCTGGTGTTCCTGATCCGCCACGCGGAGGCCATCGATGAGACGCTGGAGCTGCGCGATCCGCATCGTCACCTGACGGAGCAGGGCCGGGTGCAGGCGCGCGCGCTCGGCGAGCGGCTGCGCTGGCACGACTGCACGCCGTCGGAGGTGTGGACCAGCCCGCTCGTGCGCGCGGTGCAGACCGCGGAGCTCGTGCTGGCGACCGTGGGCGGACAGGGCCCGGTGCTGGCCGAGCCAGCGCTGAGCCCCGGCGGCGATGTGCGTCCGCTGGTGCAGCGCCTCCTCGCCGGCAAGGCGAGCTCGGTCGCGCTGGTCGGTCACGAGCCGATCCTCTCGGGCCTGGGCGCGCTGCTGACCGGGCGCGCAGACTTCGGCGCGCTGGGCAAGGCGGAGGCGGTGCGGCTCGACGGGCAGGACGGCGGGCAGGCCGACGGCCGCGCCGGGTTTCGCGTGCGCTGGCGCTTCGCGTGGAGCGACGTGGCGCCGCGTAGCGGCGGGTGAGCGCCGCGGCGCCGCGCGTGGCATGGGCTCCATGGAGCCGCATGGAGCCCACGGAGCCCTTGCGGGCCGCTTCAGGGTCGCAGCCGCTGCACGGGGCCAGAGGAGTCCACGCCGCGCAGCTCCGACAGCACCTCGGATGGCAGCGGGAACCAGCGCAGCTCTTCGAAGTCCGCGTTGAGCGGCGCCGCGGACGGCGGCTCCATCTCCGGGTACTCGCTCGCGGTGGCGGCGATGACCCGGCGGGCCTCCTCGATGTACCCGGGGAGCGCCCACTCCGGCTCGCTGGCGTGGCGCGAGCGATACTCGAGCTTGCCGGCCTGATACGAGATGTTCTCCAGCCGCAAGACGGGGCTGCCGCCGCCCCGGCGGTTGCGCCAGATCCCCGTGTCGGGGTTGAACTCGTAGTGGGGCAACAGGCGCCAGCCATCGAGCGCCACCAGGTGAATGGCATCCAGCAGGAACTGGAACTGGATCTCGGACAGGAAGTAGTTGAAGTTGACCCGCACCCAGCCGGGCTTGATGCCCTCGCAGCCGCGGACGATCTCGCGCTCGAACTCCTTGCTGGTGTTCAGATCGATGCCGAGCAAGCGGTGTCCATACGGCCCGGCGCAAGAACATCCGCCGCGCGCCTGGATCCCGAACAGATCGTTGAGCAGGGCCACCACGAAGTTGTGGTGCAGGTAGGAGCGCCGATGCTTGACCACGAACGACACGATGGACAGCCGCCACGCGTCCTTGTTGCCCAGGACCACCAGGTTGGGGTTGCTCTGCCACGACGCGATGGCGCGGCGAATGAACACCTCCTCGAGATCTCGGATGGTGTTGGCGCCGACTGCTTCCTTGAGCTGGAACACCAGGCCGGCGCGAATGGACTCGATGATCGCGGGCGTGCCGCCCTCTTCGCGGTGGACCGGGTCATCGAGGTAGCGATGCTCCTCGGTGTTGACGTACGCCACCGTGCCGCCGCCGGGGCTCGCCGGGACGGTGTTGCGAAACAGGTGGCGCTTGGCCACCAGCACGCCCGGGGTGCCGGGCCCGCCGATGAACTTGTGCGGCGAGATGAACATCGCGTCCTTGTAGCAACCTGGCTCCATGGACTTGCTGGGGCACACGTTCATCTCCAGGTCCACGTACGGCCCCGCGGCCGCGAAGTCCCAGAACGAGTAGGCCCCGTGGCGATGCAAGAGCGCGGCGATGGAGCGGGTGTCTGACGCGATGCCGGTGACGTTGGAGGCGGCGGAGAAGCTCCCGATCTTGAGCCTGCGCTCGGCGAAGCGCTGCAGCTCCTCCTCGAGATGCGCCAGATCGATGTGGCCGTCGGCGTCCTCGTGGATCACGACGACATCGGCGATCGACTCGCGCCATGGCAGCTCGTTGGAGTGGTGCTCGAACGGCCCGATGAACACCACCGGCCGCTCGGCGACCGGGATCTGGCTACGAAACCCATAGCGATCGTCGAGATCGTTGGGGATGCGCAGGTTCATGACGTCGATGAGCTTGTTGATCGCGCCGGTGGCGCCGGAGCCGGTGAAGATCACCAGGTCATCTTCGCCGCCGCTGACGGCGCGGTGGATGATGGTGCGCGCCTCCTCGCGAAAGCCGGTGGTCTGCCGCCCGGTGCCGGAGGTCTCGGTGTGCGTGTTGGCGTAGAGCGGCATCACCTCGTTGCGGATGAAGTCTTCGATGAAGGATAGCGACCGGCCTGACGCGGTGTAGTCGGCGTAGGTCATGCGCCGCAGGCCGTACGGCCCATCCAGCGCGTAGTCATCTCCGATGATCGAAGTCCGGATCGTTTCGATGAGGCGGTCACTGACTGGAAGCATGTACAGGTCCTGCTATCACACCGCGCTATGTCGCCCGGCGCAAGCTCGAGGAGGCAGATGCTGCAGGGTCGCACGAGGCTCGCGCCAAGGGCGCTGGCACGTTGGCGCCCTCGCGCGTCCAGCGCTGGCCCGCTGTGCGCCTTCTGGCGCCCTCGCGCACCCGCGCGCACTCCGGCGACCGGTCCGCCCATGGCCGCGCGGCGGGCCGTGGTGTAGTCGGAACGGAATCGTCCGGAATCGTCCCGTCATGAACGAACAACGGGCCGCCCAGGAGATCCCGAGCGGCCCGGTTCAGCAAGGGTGCGCCCTTGCCTGCGCGTTCAGCGCGCGTTCAGCGCGTCGCGTCGGCGACGCCGCACCGTCATCAGGCCGACCAACGCCACCAGCAGCAGGGAGCCCGCGGGCGAGCTCTTGCCCGTCGAGCAACAGCCGCCGCCACCTCCGTCGTCGTCCACCGGGTCGCAGGCGTCGCCGATGCCGTCGCCATCGCCGTCCTCCTGCGTCCCGTTGCCGACCAGCGGGCAGTTGTCGCGCGTGTCGGTCACGCTGTCGTTGTCGTCGTCGATATCGCAGGCGTTACCCTGGTTATCGGCGTCGGTGTCGAGCTGCTCGCGGTTGGCCAGCAGGCGACAGTTGTCCACGGTGTCGAGGACGCCGTCCGCGTCGTCGTCGATGTCGCAGATGTCACCCTGCCGGTCCGCGTCGGAGTCCGTCTGGTCCGGGCTGGCCTGCAGCGGGCAGTTGTCGGCGACGTCGAGGATGGTGTCGTTGTCGTCGTCGGTGTCGCAGGGGTCGCCTGCGCTGTCGCCGTCGGCGTCCGCTTGACCGGAGTTCACCACCAGGCGGCAGTTGTCGATCGAGTCGGGGATGAAGTCGTTGTCGTCATCGAGGTCGCAGGCGTCGCCGCCGTTGGTGTCGCCGTCGGTGTTGGTCTGCGCCGGGTCCGAGACCAGCGGGCACCCGTCGGCGGCGTCGAGCACGCCGTCGTTGTCGTCATCGGGGTCACAGGCGTCGCCGCCGTTGGCGTCCGCGTCGGTGTTGGTCTGCGAGCTGTTGGCCACCCGCGCGCAGTTGTCCGCGGTGTCCGCCACGCCGTCGCCGTCGTCGTCCACGTCGCAGGTGTCACCCTCGCCATCGGTGTCCAGGTCTTCCTGTCCGCTGTTGGCGGCCCGGCGGCAGTTGTCGGCGGGGTCGAGCACGCCGTCGCCATCGGTGTCGTCGTCGCAGGCGTCGCCGATGCCATCGGTGTCCAGGTCCTCCTGGCCAGCGTTGGCGATCAGGGCGCAGTTATCACCGCCGTCCTGGATCCCATCGTTGTCGTCGTCGGCGTCACAGACGTCGCCGGCGCCATCGGCGTCGGCGTCTTCCTGCGCGGCGTTCATCACCAGCGGGCAGTTGTCGGCGCTGTCGGTCACGCCGTCGTTGTCGTCGTCGGCGTCGCAGACGTCGCCGGCGGCGTCGCCGTCGCTGTTGCCCTGCGTCGGGTTGGCCGAAAGGGGGCAGTTGTCGGCGCCGTCCGCGACGCTGTCGTTGTCGTCGTCACCATCGCAGGCGTCGCCCTCGGCGTCGCCGTCGGTGTTGGTCTGCGCGGCGTCTGCCACCAGCGGGCACAGGTCGGCGCCGTCGGCGACGGTGTCGTTGTCGTCGTCGGCGTCGCAGGCATCGCCCTCGGCGTCGCCGTCGGTGTTGGTCTGCGCCGAGTCCGGCACCAGCGGGCACAGGTCGGCGACGTCCATCACGCCGTCGTTGTCGTCATCGGCATCACAGACGTCACCCTCGGCGTCGCCGTCGCTGTTGCCCTGCCCCGGGTTCGCGGTGCGCGCGCAGTTGTCGGCGACGTCCTCGATCCCGTCCGCGTCGTCGTCGCTGTCGCACACGTCGCCGGCGCCATCGCCGTCCAGGTCTTCCTGGGCCGCGTTGGCGATGAGCGGGCAGTTGTCGCTGCCGTTCTGGATCGAGTCGCCGTCGGTGTCGTCTTCGCAGGCGTCGCCGATGCCGTCGGTGTCCAGGTCCTCCTGGCCGGCGTTGGCCACCAGCGGGCAGTTGTCGGCGGTGTCCGTCACGCTGTCGTTGTCGTCATCGGCGTCGCAGACGTTGCCGGCGCCATCGCCGTCTGCGTCCGCCAAGGTGGCGTCCGCGTCGTCCGGACAGTTGTCGTTGGCGTCGACCACGCCGTCGTTGTCTTCGTCATCACAGGCGTCGCCCACGCCGTCGCTGTTGCGGTCGGTCTGGCCAGCGTTGGCGCTGCGCGGGCAGTTGTCGGACGGGTCAGTCACGCCGTCGTTGTCGTCGTCGGCGTCGCAGGCGTCGCCCTCCTCGTCGCCGTCGAGGTTCTCCTGCCCGGGGTTATTGGCCAGGCGGCAGTTGTCGTTGACGTCCGCTGCGCCATCGCCATCGTCGTCGTCATCGCAGGCGTCGCCCACGTGGTCGCCGTCGGTGTCGGTCTGCGCCGGGTCGGGGACGAAGATGCAGAGGTCCGCGCTGTTGGGGACGAGATCGTTGTCGGCGTCGGGGTACCAGCCGAGGTCGCGAAACAGCGGCAACGCCAGGTCGACGCTGCTGGTGAGGTCGGTGTTGATCGCCGGCTCCATCAGCGTGTTGGGCGACGTGCTGGTGTCGAAGTGCGAGACGTTGGAGCCGGTCGCCACCGGGTCCGGCGTGTAGAGCATCACCCGGTTGGCCTCGTCCGCGCCTGCCAGCACCGTGGGGTCGCGGAGCAGGTTCACCGTGGTGGTGCTGCCCGCGGCCAGCGCGGCCTTGAACGACGCGCCCACCGCCTGGGTGACCCGCACCGACGGGATCGTCACCGTCGGATCTGCGCCGCCCAGCGCAGGCGGCGGCGTCCCGGCGGCGTTGTCGGCGATGACCACCGCCAGCGCGCCCGCGTCCTGCGCGTTCTTGACCTTGATGGTGAAGCCGCACACGCCGCGGTCGATGAGGGCGATGCGCCCGGTGAAGGTGCCCGCGGCGTAGGGCGCGCAGCCGTTGAAGCCGGCGGCGGAGTCCTGCGCGTACAGGAGGTCCCCGATGAGCGGCGTGGTGGCAAGCGGCGCGCCGAACGTGGCCTCGCCCACGAGGTAGCGGCCCGCCAGCGAGGCTGGCGCGCTGACCAGGAGCGTGGCGGTGCCCGGGGTGAGGTACTCCGGCGCGGCGGCCAGCAGGTTGGGCCCGTTCCAGACCACGCGGCGACCGTTCTTGCCAGAGAGCGCGCGCTCGGAGTCGGTCATGTTGCGCCACAGCTTGGCGGTCTGGTTGTCGAACATCCAGATGAGGTAGTGGTCAGGCAGCCCGGCGAACAGCGCCCCGGTGAGCTTGTTGACGAAGCTCTGGAAGCCGAGCCCGTGGCCAAACTCGTGCATCAGCACCGGCAGCAGATCGGTCTGGTTGGGGCCTTCGTTGTTGTCAAAGCCGTAGTACCAGGTGGCGCCGCCCAGGCAGGCCGGGTTGCCGTTGAGGTTGGAGTTGAAGCGCGCGCCGATATCCGGCGAGGCCGTGTCGAGGTCTTCCCCGGCGAGCTTGTTGGCCAGCGCGCCCGGGAACCAGACGCCGGTCTCCGGGGCGTTGGGGAAGTCCGCCGACACGGTGAAGGCGCCCGCCGAACCGAGGACCGCGGAGGTCGCGGTGCAGGTCAACGGATCGAAGTTGGCCTGGATCTGGATCTCCACCGAGCTGTCGAGCAACGCGCCCCAGCGATCAGCGGCGAACTGGAACATGCGCAGGCGCTGCTCACCGACCGTGGTACCCGGGTTGCCGCCCACCGGGGTCGCCGGCGTGGGGTCGTTGAACCCTTCCCCTGGTGCATCCGCGTTGATGATGGTGATGACCGCGGCGGCCTGGGCGGCCACAGGCAGCGCGCACAGGAGCGCGGCGGTGAAGAGCAGTGGAGGTCGACGCATCACTGCACCTCCGCCGTGGCCTTCGCCGTGGGCGGCGTGGCCTGCAGGAAGGACTCTGCAGCTGCAGCGTCATCGAAGCACTCGGTCTGCAAGGTGCCATCGGCGGCCCGGCGGACCATGACCGCGCTCTGGAAGGTGCCTCCGAGGCGAACCTGCTTGCCCTTGGGGCTGCTCGTTACCTGCAGCCCCTTGGTGTCACGAGTGAGCGCGAGGGCGCTCTGCTTCTCGAGGAGCGTGGCCCTCTGGGGTTCGCTCTGGTCGCTCGAGCTTCCGTCGCGGCCGCAGGCCGCAACCAAAACGACAATCCACAACGCGTGCCTCATCGATAATACCTCGCGTCTTGTTTGTAGTTACGCTTACACGAGATATTCGTGTAGTAACCGCGATTCAGGGTACGATCGTCCAGGATCCGTTTGTAAGCAGAAATATTAAAAAGATCCAATCCCTCTCCGACTTGAAAGAATATTCATTATTTCAAGTGACATAGAGAGTATGCCGTGGACGACTTCAGAAACGGAACGTACGAAAAAGACCGCAGAGCCCTCCTGCGGTCATCTCCTGCTTCGGTGATCCACTCAGCGAAGCGAGAGCTGCGCGAGCGCGGCGCGAGCGAGCGCTGGCCCCACGCAGATCTCGTTCGACGGGTGGGGGATCGTGTCGCAAGTGATGACCTGCGATGCGCCCGCCGCGAGCAGCTCTTGCTGCACCGCGTCCGCGAACACTGCGTGGATGCCGATGCAGATCGCAGGGGGGCCGCCTGCCGCGCGCACCTGCTTGGTGGCCTCCACCATGGTGCGGCCCGTCGAGATGATGTCGTCGATTAGCACCGGCGTGTGCGTCCGCCAGTCTTGCGCTGGTCTCGAGACCGAGACGTCGCGGTCGCCGCGACGGGTCTTCTCCAGCACCAGGAACGGCGCCGCGCACAGGTCCGCCACCGCGGCGACCCACTGGTGACTCTCGGCATCCGGCCCGACGATCAGGGGCCGCTCCACGTGGCCCTTGATCCACGTGGCGATCGCCTCCGCGGAACGGGCGATGCCGGTGGGGATGGAGTACACGTCGTCGAGCGACGACCAGCGATGCAGGTGCGGATCCACCGTCACCAGCCAGTCCACCAGCCCCGAGATCATCCTGCCGAAGTACACCGAGGTGATGCCCTCCCCAGGCTGAAACCGTGAGTCTTGGCGCATGAACGCCAGGTACGGCGCCACCAGCCCGACCCGGGTCGCGCCGAGCTCGCGCGCGGTGGCGGACAGAAAGGCGAGCTGCAGGAACTTCTCGCCGGGCTTATCCAGCGAGCCGACGATCACGATCTCCTGGCCGGAGACCTCGGAGTCGATGCGGAGGTAGATCTCCTGGTCCGGAAACGTGCGCAGCTCGACCTTGGCCATCGGCAGGTCCAGCGCCTCCGAGAGCCGCTGCGCGTGGCCCTCACTTCCGGGGAGCGCGATGAGTAGTCCCGCCATCGGCGCGGAGCATAACGCAAGTGGCCGCAGCACACGCCCCGGGCAACGGCGGTTCCGCGCTCCGGATGAATATTCGCGCGCGGCGGGATATCTTACCCCCGATGAAACGCTTCCTGGCTTGTTTCCTGCCGCTGGCTGCCGTGGCAGTGGCACTCCCTGCGCACGCAAACCCGCCGAAGGTGGGAGACCCGCTGGCCTGGCCAACTCTCAAGACGTGGCTGGAAGATCCTCCGGTGGCCAACGACGCCGCAGGCAAGGTCGTGGTGCACTGGTTCTGCAGCCCGCGGGTGCCGCTTTGCAGGGACGATCTCGCGCGGCTGGTGACGCTGCGCGAGGCGGGCAAGATCTACGTGATCGCGTACATCAACGGCGGCAAGCGGGACGCCACCAAGCTCGACCCGGTGCGCAGCGAGATCGCCGCTGGCGCCGTGAGCTTTGGCCCGGCGGTGGGCAAGCTGATGAAGGCCCTCGCGTTCGGCAAGGGGCCGGCGGCGATCATCACCGACACCGACGGCAAAGTGGCGCACGTGCAGCTCTCGGGCGACCCGGACGCGCTCGATCAGCGCGACGCCAAGGTCAACGAGCTGGTGGCCGCGATCAAGGAGCTGACCATCGTCGCCGATGGCCCCCCCGAGGTGGTCAAGAGCGGCGAGCGCTTCGAGTTCAAGATCTCGATCACGCTGGCCCACTGGTTGTCGTTCAACGCCAAGGCCCCCACCGAGGTGGCGCTGGCGCTGCCGACGGAGCTGGCCTGCAACGCCAGCAAGCTCACCGGAGACCAGATCAAGATCGACGGCAAGACGCTGACCGCGTCGGTGACCTGCGAGAGCAAGCAGCGCGGCAGCTACGAGGTCCGCGCCGAGTACCGGTTTGGCTACCTCAACGCCAACGGCTCGCAGGCGCTGGGCTCTGACGGGGTGCGCTGGAAGTTCCAGGTCAAGGACTGAGCTGCCCCCGGGCCCGACGCCCCGGGCGGCTGTGCTGCGCCTCACTGCGTCGCGCTGCGCTGTCGCGTGGGGGCGTGACAGAAAGGCAAAAAAGGGGCCTCCTTGGCGTGCCGCTTCGGCAGCGCCTGGACTTGCCAACACCTGTGGGGTGATCGCGCCTTCCCGCCCGGCCTCGATGCTGCGAGACTACGGGCGAGGACAGCTATGCCACGTTGGATCTGGGTTCCCTTGCTCCTGGCCATCTCCATGTTCCTGGGTAGCGCTGGCTGCCAGAAGGGGGCGGCGCGCGAGTGCGATGAGTTCTTCAGCGAGTGCCCGCTTGGGCAACGCTGCGACTTTGGTACCAGCCAGTGCGTGGACGCGGTCTGCAGCTCCTGTCCGGCGGACAAGCCCGCGTGCGATCCTGTGCTCCAGAGCTGCGTCGAGTGCATCGACTCTGGCCCGCAAGACGCCTGTCCCGAACGCCGGCTCTGTGACAAGAACCAGTGCAAGTCCTGCACGGAGGACCGCGAATGCGATGGGCTCCTGTGCCTGCGTAACGGCGGTTGCCCAAAGCCCGTGGATATCGCCTACGTCGCCGCTGGCGGCGCCGGCACCGAGTGCAGCTTGACCGCGCCCTGCACGCTGCCGGCCGCGCTCGCCACCGGGCGAGGTCACATCCGGGTCCGTGACAACCAGTCCATCGACGCCGCGTTGCAGATCAACCGCGCGGTGCAAATCTACGGGCCCAAGGAGCTCGCTCGACCCAGGATCACGCGCAGCACGCCGGGCGCGATCTTCGAGGTGAGCGGCAATGGCGTCGTGGAGCTGCGAGATCTAGAGCTGGGCGGCGCCACCGGCGCCACCGGGCACGGCATCGCGGTCACCGGCGGCGCGCCCACCCTCGACCTGGAGACGGTGGACGTGATCGGCAACAGCGGGCTTGGGATCTCGGCGGGCGGCGCGCTGCTCAAGGTCACCTTCGCGCTCATCGTCAACAACGCGGGCGGCGGCATCAACGCGGGCGGCCGGGTGGAGCTGGAGAACAACATCATCGCCGGCAACGGCTCTGCGACCTCGGCCACCGGCGGGGTGCGCCTGACCTCGGCTGCCACCGCCAGCACCGCGCGCTTCCTGACCGTGGCCAACAACCAGGCGATGGCCGGGGTGGGCAGCGGCGCGGACTGCGCCGGGGCGCAGGCGCTCTCCAGCGTGATCTTCGCCGGCAACACCATGATCGGCTGCACCGCGATCTACTCGCTGTTTCCGGTGGGCACCACGGTGCCGGGCACCGGCAACAAGACCGGCGACCCGCAGTTCCTCAGCGCCACCTTGCCGGCCAACCGAGACGACGAGTCCTTCTACCACCTCATGGCCACGAGCCCTGCGGTGGGCGCCGCGGAGCCCCTGCCCACGAACATCGTCATCAGCGACATCGATGGCGACGGGCGCGCGGTCAGCCGCGAGATCGGCGCGGACGAGCTGCGCTGACGTTGCCGAGCGCGCCGGGGGGCGCGTATGGTGGGCGCACGTGACAGGCGCGCTCGTGGTCTTCACCCTGACCTATCTGGTCATCGCCAGCCGGCAGCTCCGGTGGGTGCGGCTGGATCGGCCGGCCGGCGCCCTGGTGGGCGCGGTGGCCATGGTGGTGGTCGGCGGGCTGCCGCTCGAGGCTGCGCTCGCTGCCATCGACCTGCACGTGCTGGCGTTGCTCTTTGGCGTCTTGCTCATCGCCGCGTACCTGCACGAGGCGCAGTTCTTCCGCCTCGCCGCGTACCTGGTGTTGACCCGCGCTCGCACCGCGCGCTCGCTCTTGTGGGCGCTGACGTTCGTGTCGGGAGGGCTGTCCGCGCTGCTGCTCAACGACACGGTGTGTGTGGTGATGACGCCGCTGGTGGTGGCCGTGGTGGTGGAGGCCAAGCTGCCGCCGCTGCCGTACCTGCTGGCGCTGGCCACGGCGTCCAACATCGGCGGCGTGGTCAGCCTCAGCGGCAACCCGCAGAACATGATCGTCGGCGCCGCGGCGCAGGCGCACCTGAGCTTTGCCCAGTACCTGGCGCTGACCTTGCCGGCGGGCGCGTTGACCTTGGTGGCCAACGCCGCCCTCCTTGGCTGGCTGTTTGGGCGCGAGCTGCCGCGCGGGCCGCTGCTGGAGCGCGGGCTGCCGCGCCCCGCGGTGGACAAGCCGCTGGTGGCCAAGGGCCTCGCGGCGCTCGCTCTGTTCGCCGCGCTCGCCATCGCGGGCGTGTCGCTGGCCGGCGCGGCGATGACCTCCGCGGCGCTCTTGACCGTGGTGGCGCGCACGCCGCCGCGGCGCGCGTTTGCCGTGGTGGACTGGCCGCTGCTGGTGTTCTTCGCCGGGCTGTTCGTGGTGGTGGCGGGCCTGGCCCGGACCGGCGTGCTCACCGCGGCGTTTGCTTCGGTGTCGCCGCTCCTGGCGCGCGGCGACCTCGCCGCTGATCTGGCGTTCATCGCGCTCATCATCGTGGCGTCAAACCTGGTGTCCAACGTGCCGCTGGTGGTGATCGCGGTGGCGTGGATCCCGTCGATGCCCAGCCCATCGTGGAGCTACGTCATCCTGGCGGTGGCCTCCACGCTGGCCGGCAACCTCACGCTGTTTGGCAGCGTGGCCAACTTGATCGTGATGGAGAACGCCGGGCCGCGCGGCGACATTGGCTTTCTGCGCTTCTTGCGCGTTGGCTGGGCAGTGACGCTGCTGAGCTGCGTGGTGATGTTCTCGGCGCTCGCGCTCGAGCGCGCGCTTGGCTACTACGCCTGGCTTGGGCTCGGGCGGTAACCGAGGCGCTCGCCGGGCGCTCGCGGGCGCGGCGCGCTGACGAGGCAACGAGAGGCAGCGAAGGTAGAGCGAGGCAGCGAGCGCAGCAGCTGTCGATCGGCGCGGTGGACTACAGCACGGACTCCCACATCTGCACGTAGTTCTCCGTGGAGCGCCCCAGGTTGTCCAGGTACTTCTGGCGCAGCCCCATGCTGCGCAGGTCCTCGAAGATCGGGCGCAAAAGGCCGATGTGGCCAAGCCCCTGCTTCTGATACCACTCGCGATATTCGAGCGAGGGATACGGGAAGGTGCCCAGGCCATCGGACACGGTGGACGCTGGCGGCGTCCACACGTACTGCTCGGTGTTGCGGGCATCGCCGCCGCGGCAGCCCTCGTCGCCGCGGCGCGGCACCATCTGCTGGATGAAGCCGTTTAGGTCCGTGGCCCACGCCAGGTTGAGCCCCTGGTCGACGCCCCAGGCAAGCGACTGCGCGAACGAGCGCGACGAGCCGGTGCAGGTGTTGGCCACGCCTGAGAGCGCGTAGGTGGCGGCGTGGTCGGGGCCGGTGCGCAGGCCGACCATGCCGCCGGTGGTCTTGATGACGTTGATGTGCAGGGCGGTGAGCGGCTTCTCCTGGGTCTGGTTGGCCATGTGCGCATCGCTGCCGATGAGCTGTTCGCGGAAGTGCGAGTGCGACGAGTACAGCGCGTAGTTGCCGCGCGACTGGGCCACCGCGAACAGATCGGCGACGGCGCGCTCGGACATGTGCGCGAGGTCGATCACCAGGTGCCGATCCATCAGCGCGTTGGCGAGCTGCACCCCCAGCGGAGTGAGCCCGAGCTCGTTGGTGTAGCCGGCGCCCGCGTTGCACGCGCCGACCTGGCCCGCGGCGTTGCGGCAGACGAAGCCGTTGCGCGGGTTGGTCTCCAGGATGCCCACCATGTCGATCTCGGTGAGGTCGTCGTACTTGCAGCGCGTGCCGCCGTTGATCTCGAAGCACTGGCCCTTGCTGAAGTAGTTCTCCAGCCACTGCATGGCGTTGTACGCCTTGTTCATCACCGAGGCTCCGGAGAAGCGGCTGTTGATGTGGCCGCCCATCTGGAAGGTGCGCACGCCCAGCGCCACGAATTCGTCGAGGACGGTGGTCCAGTCGGCGCGGTTGTCGAACGGCTCGGTGGACTCCACGGAGAGCACGATCGCCATGCGACCCGAGGCGATGATCTGCCGCGCGTGCGCGGGCGACAGCGCGATCGCGACCCAGTCGTTGGCCTGATCGAAGCGGTTGGCCTCCTGGAGCTGCCACTTGACGGCGGTGTACTCGTTGCACTGTCCGTTCTTCAGCAGGTGCGCCTTGCGGTTCATCATGAACTCGCACATGGGTCGAAAGTCGACCGCGGAGACCACGGCCAACGTCAGCCCTTGCAGGAAGGCCTCGCGCAGGTGGCCTTGCCACGACTGTTGATGGGCGATGGCGTCCCAGGACGGCCAGTGCTCCCAGTGCTCCTGCCGAAACGGCCAGGACCGCTCGTCCCAGCCGCGGCGCTTGCCCCAGTGCCACCCGGCGTCGCCATCGGTGACGCCGTTGGCGGAGAGCAGCTCATTGAGCGGCCCCAGGCGGGTGGCGGCGTGGTCTGTGCGGTCCAGGTTGCCGCTGCACCGGCGCAGCGCGACCCGGTAGTCGGCGTGGTTGGCGGTGCCGTAGAGCCAGCCGCCGCCGAACATCGCCTCCCCGAACATGTGGAGGTGGAGATCCGCATACCCTCGAAGCGGCGTGGCGGCGGCCGCCCGAGCCTCCGGGTCGCTCGAGGTGGCGGCCGCGTCGTCGCTCGCGGGTGATTCGCAAGCGGCGCTCATCAGCGCCAGGCCAAGACCCAGCGCGGTGGCCAGCTTGCGCCAAGCGGTGGACGTTGGCGCGAGCGCGGCTGCAGAAACGAGCTGTTGGCTGATCATCCGGTGTTCTCCGTCCTCTTGTCCGCCCAGCCAATCCGGCTCGCGGTGTACAGTTAGAACGGAATCCTACCAGTTGAATGAAATTCTTGGTTTGTTGTTGGCCGCGAGATTGGCAATCTGAACAGTGAGATGCCCTGTAGTGTAATCGGGCCTACGACTAGGCCCTTTTCTGCTGGCGGGCCAGAGCTGCGCGGCGCGCTCAGTTGGCGATGGCGCTGGGGGCCTGCTGCTGCTGCAGGTATTGCTGGAACGCCGGGGCCGAGATGCCGCCGATCGCGCCCAGCACGCCGATGATCCACAGCGACCGGCTCAGCTGCGGCGACACCGCGTAGACGAAGGTCAGGCGATCCCCTTGGACCTTGGGCGTGAGCACCTGGCGCACGATCTGGATCTGGTGGTGCGCGATGATCGCGCCCAGCTCCGCGGTGGCCGAGGCCTTCTTGCGGTCCTGATAGCTCGAGCCGAGCTCCGAGGTCATGCCCTCGATGAACAGGTTCAGGAGCTGCTGGACCTGCGCGAGCTGGCCCGACTTGACGACGACATCCGCCTCGAAGCGGGTGGCGCTGGCGGCCAGCTCGACGGAGTGGATGGGGAGCTCGCTCGCCATGATCTTGAGCATGGGGGGCAAGCGACTGAGATCGACCATGGCGCGCACCATGGCGGAGCGATCGGCCGCGAACCTGCTCGATTCCGCCAGCGGCATCCCCTGCGCCGACTCATCGAGGGCTTCTTGCAGCGCCTCGGTCATGTTGGGGGCGGTGGCCACGATGCCCCATGGCGTGGCGGCGCCGACCACCTGGCCGTGGGCCACGCCGAACATGCCGCCGGGCAAGGTCGGCTTGTCGCCGTGCAGCGACACCAGCGCCGACATCCCGCCGACCGAGACGGTGGCAGCGCGCGGATCCATGGCGGGCACGTCCATTGCCTTGGTGAGCTCTGCCAGCAGCTCCGACACCAGCTTGCTGCGGTCCAGCGGCGCACCGAGGACATCCGTGATGGACACCAGCCCGCGCAGGAGCGGCTGGCCCAGGTCGAGCTGCATCACGGCCCACTCGCCATGCGTCACCACGCGCTCGCCGAGCGCGGGCGCCGGGGTCGGCGCGGGCATCGCCGGCGCGTGCCAGGGCAGCGCGATCGTGAGCTCGTCGCCCGCGGCGCTCACCTGCATGCCCGCCAGCAGCGCGGTGCCATAGTGACGGGCGAGGATGCCTTGCATGGCGGCGCCGATGCCCGCGCCGCTCCCCATGGCGCCCAAGGCCTGGAACGCCACGCGGCCTTCTGCCAGCGCCGTCTCCACCGGCGCGCGCACGGTGGCCACCTGGCCCGGCTTGGCGGTCAGGTAGGAGGCGAAGCCGGTGGCGCTGACGGTGACCGTGCCGTGCAGGATCGCGGCCTGCGTCTTGATGGCGGTGGGCGTGGTGGGCGGCGGCAGCTTGTCGCCGGGGAACGAGTAGAACGTGAGCTGACCGGCGGCGCGCGCCAGCGCGCTCTGCACCCAGGGCAACCGCTGCTTGGCCAGCTTGCCTTGCTTCGCAGAGGCGAGCACGGCCTGCACTGCCGGCGGCTCACCGACGATGGTGAACGCGCCGAGCCGGCCCACCGCGAAGGAGGGATCGCTTGGGACCGCCACCGCGGCGCCGACGTCGCCGAAGTACACGAACTTATCGCCGACCCTGGCCACGCCCACGCCGCGCGCCCGGCGCGGATCCACGCCCCAGCGCCGCCGGGTCATCTCCAGCAGGTCGTCCATCATGGGCCGGTACTCCGGCCCAAGATCCAGGAACTGGTCCATGGGCGCGCCGAAGTCCAGGTAGCCAAAGCCACTGACGTCGGCCGGGAGCTCATCCACGAAGGCCATCAGCTCGCGGGGGAGCTTCTGGGCCACGTCGGAGGGCAGCACCGCGGCCACGCCGGTGGGCCGCAGGCCGCTGCTGCACGATGCCAGAGCCGCTGCCATCGCCAGCGTCAGCGCGCACTTTCTCATTTGCGTCATGGTGCGAAAGGTAGCGTGAATGCCAGGGGAAACGAGAGGCTCTCGCGGGGGGAAATCCGCCGCGCGTGAGCGTTCTCGCGCGGCCTGCGCGCCCAGACTATTTCTCGTCAACCGGGGTCGCGCGCTGGGGATCTCGCCAGGTGGCCGGCAGGTGCGCGCTCAGCGGAAGTAGGGGCGCTCGCGAGCGAAGAGCAGCCGGGTCGCGAGCACGCGCCACCGCCTGGGGCTGCGCGCGCCCAGCGCGATGGTGGCGATGGAGTAGGCCAGGCCTTGGGTCTGCAGCGTGGCGCGCGTCAGCGCCGCGTCCTTGGGCACCTTGCGCTTCTCCAGGTCGGCGAGAAACGGCGCCAGCACGGCAGCGTCGCGCTCGCCCACCAGCTCGAGGACGAGGTCGCCAAACGGCGCAGGGCTGCGCCGGTGGCGCAGCGCGAGACCCAGCAGGGCTGCGCCGGTGGGGAGCGTCAGGGACTCGGCCGGGAGGGCCAGCGCGAGCGGGGCGAGCTTGCCAGGCGCGCCATCAGAGGCCGCGATGAGTGGGAGCAGAGCGGCGTCCTGGCTCTCGGAGGATTCCAGTAGCTGCGGGATCCGCCCGGCCTCGAGCTGGAGAAAGGGGTCCACGGTTGCTGCAGGGAAGCCGTCGTGATGCGGGTGCGCGCTGAGCTGGCGCAGCAGGCGCGACCGCGCGAGCAGCCCGGTCAGGTCAGTCTCCGTGTCCGGAGCCGCGGCGCGCAGCGCCCTGGCCAGCGGGACCTCCAGGTGGAGGCCGGGCAGCGCGCGCCAGGCCTGATGCAAGCGCGGCAGCGCCTCCGCCCACTGGTGGCGCTTGGCGAAGACGATCCCTGCGTGCATGGAGATCCACGCATGATCTGGCCAGCGCTTGGCCAGCTCGAGCCAGCGCTCGTCATCGCTGACGTCGCGGGCATCGCTGCCATCGCTCGCTTCCGAGCAGCGGGCGGCCAGGTAGTGCTCGTCAGCCGAGTCGCTGGCGCTCGCGCGGGCGAGCTGCGCTGCGCACGCGGCGGCGCCGCCGTCGCCACCGTCGTGGCGCTGCTCGAGGTCCTGCACCACGCGGCGCAAGAGCACGCTGTCGGCGCCAGTTCGCCGCTTCTTCAGCGTATCCGCGAGCTCCTCCGGGGCGAGCTTGGCGGCCAGCTCCAGCCACCCTGGCAAGCCGGGCGAGTCTTCGCGATCCCAGCGCGCGTGCGCCAGCGCGGCGGCGCGCAGCGGGGACGGATCTGCGGTGGGCTCGAGCATGCCGCTGCCATCGAGGAGCGGGGGGCTCGCCAGCACCGCGTCTTGGCCCTGGCGCTGGTGCAGGGTGTTGGGGCTGGTGTCGAGGCGCACGATGCTCGCGGTCTCGTGCCACTGCGGCGCGCCGATCAGAGTGGCCGCCCCGGTGGGCACCCCGTCTTGCAGGGTCCACTGAAAGAGCGGGGCCGCCGCGCCGACGTTGTACAGATAGCGGTGCCCGATCTCCACCTGGGGGTGAAAGCGGTCGACGAGCTCCCCTCGCCCTTCCTCCCATTCGACGGTGGTGGTGACCGGGATCCAGGGCCGCGCCACCACGAAGACGCTCTGGTGCGCGCCCGGATCGAGCACCACTTCGCGCCCGTTCATGTCGACCACCACGCGCACGTCGAGGCCGTTGTACACGGTGACCGAGCTGGTGTTGTGCGGGGAGCTCTCGGTGGCCGCGGAATCCCAGCCGGGGCGTAGATCGCCGTCGCGCTCCTCTGTGACGTTGCCCAGGAGCATCATCGAACCGACGATCGTGCCCGCCACCGCCAGCCGCACCGCGCCCGGGAGATAGCCGTCCGCCACCGCGAACCGGTCCCACCAGCCAAGGCGAGTCTGCAGCGGGCGCTCCGCAGACGGCGGAAACGCGCGGTACCTGGTGGCCACCGCGGGCACGGGCGTGGGCGGCGCGGGCAGGGGCTCTCCTCGCTGCGTCGCCACGGCCACCTGCTGCTCGGTGGCCAAGAGCTCGTCGAGCGTGCCGCTGCGCAGCACCGCCAGCTCCATCGACGCGGAGTCGGACCAGGAGCGGACTGCGCCGAGCCAGTCCCCGAGCTGCTCGGGGGACGGCGGTGGCAGCGTCAGGTCGCCGCCGAGCTTGGCGGCCCAGCTCTCGCATTCCAGGCGGCGCGTCACCCCTGGGCCGAGCTCCACGCGCGGCGCCTGCTGGTGGATCTGACGCAAGATCTCGTGCAGGTCGAGCGCCACGCCCAGCACCCGCTCGCGCTCGGCGTCGCTGACGCGCCCATCCGCGGTGACCACCGCGATGGCGTTCTGCAGGGCGCCGATCGCGTCGTCGAGGTCAAGCTCGCGGTGGGTGGCGTAGTGCAAGAGCGCGCCGAGCCCTCGCAGCGTCGCCTCCCAGCCCTCTCCCAAAGCGCGCGCCGCGTGCAAGTGGGCGGTGCGGCAGCGCTGGTCGTGCGCGGTCAGCTTGCGCTCGACGTCGTCGAGCTCTCGCCGGGTGGTCGCCAGCAAGCTCGGCAGCTCGCGCCGAGCGTGCTCCTGGCCGCGGTGGCGGATGATCCGACCCGGCGCGTCGAAGGCCCCGGTCTCGAGGGCGCGCAGCAGCGCGAGCTCCTCCAACAGCTCCCGGCGACGCGACAGCTCCTGGCGCACCTCCTCGGGGTAGAGCTCGCTCAGCTGCGCGCGCAGACCTGGCTCGTCACGCTCGTCAGCTTCGTCACGCTCGTCGGGGGCCGCTGCGTCGTCGTAGAGCTGCTCGGGTGTCAGCGCATGCCGGACCACCGAGCGCCCCAGGTACACGCCGCGGTAGCGAGGATCGAAGGTCGGCTTGTCGAGGTTGAGGTCGAGCGTGCGCAGGGACTCCGCGATCGAGGGCACCACCTGGGGCCGCTTGCCCTCGACATAGATCTCCTTGGTCACCTGTTCGCGCAGCCGAGCGGGATCTTCAAACAAGAGCCATGGGCTGCGGTCATCGAGCGGGGCAGGGAGGTAGCGCTGCTTGGCCAGGTTCTCCCGCTCCTCGTTGGGCGGATGGGTGGACCACATCCTGGGAGGGTGAGCGAGCCGCGCCTTGAACAGGCGATGGGCCGCGGGCATGGCGGGCAGCGGCGGCACCTCGCCGTACAGCGGGTCGTCGAGGATGATCTGCATGTGCTCGATGACGCGGCTCTGAACGGCGAGGACATCGAGGACCGCCCGCTCGGCCTTCCCTTCGCTCTCCATGAAGCCGAGGGCGCGGTCCATGGCGCTGTCGGCGGCCGCGAGCCGGTGCAGCGCGTGGATCGGCGCGTCGCTGCCGGCCAGCGACACCGCGACGAGATCAGCGTGGCGCTCCATCTCGCGTCCAAGCGCGCGCTCGGCGAGCACCACCCAGCGGAACATGGTGTCTGCGATGGAGCGGATAGACCAGATGATGAGTCGCAAGATCCAGCCGATCCACGCCACCCGCAGATCCCAGTTGGAGATCGAGAGCAGCAGCTCGTCCAGGCTGTCTCTGCGCGCGACCACGCCGCCGGCGATCTGCTGGGCGATGTAGACCCATCGGCCGATCGCCATCGTGCGCTGGGTGAAGTGGCCAAACTCGTGCGCCAGCACTGCCTTGAACTCGCTGAGGCTCAGCGTGTTCACCAGCCCCAGCCCGATCTGCAGGTTCTTGCGGGACGGGATGATGAGGTTTAGCAGCGTGAGGTCGTAGAACACCCCAGCGTTGACCTCGGCGGACACGAACACGCGATGCGGCCGCGGCGCCCGGGCCTCGTCAGCCAGGCGGTGCAGGAACGCAAAGAGCCGAGGGTGGTCCTCGGCGGTGAGCTCGCGGTGAGTGGACGCCTTGTCGCGCTTGCGGAAGAACAGCGCCTTCCACACGAACACCGTGAGCAAGCCGGAGCCGACGCCGAGCAAGAGGGGGAGGATGCCCAGGCTCTGCGCGGAGAACCCGAAGGCGAACAGGCGAAGCGTGGTCCGGGTGAGCCAGATGCCCAGCGCCAGGTACGCCGCGATGAACAGGAGCAGCCCAGCGACCGCCAGCGCTGCGTGGCGGCGGTAGGTGGCGCTGGGGACGACGAGATCGGCCGGCACCTGCGTCGGCCCCGGAGGATAGATGCCCTGCTCCACTAGATCGACCACTCCACTCTCCTCGCGTGAGACCGCGAGCGTATCATCGCCGGTGGCGCCGAGGAGCGCTCCGCCACGCGAGGTTTCATCGTAGGCTTGGGCCCATGAAGGCACCTGCGGCCGGGGCAAGGACACCCTTGGAGGAAGGCGGTCTCGACGCGCCGACGAGGAGCGCCGCGCCTGTCCGCGGCGGCGTCGTCGGGCGAGCCTGCGTGCTCCTGACCGTGAGCATCGTCACAGCGTGCGCAGGTCGGCCTGGCGCCGGCGCCGAGTCTCCCAGCGCGGCGCCAGCGCCCGCGGTCTCGATCACGGTGGAGCTCTCGCCGCGCGTGCCCCGCGCGCCCCGCGCGCCGCGGCGATTGAACTTCGCGGTCCCGCTGGCACAGGGCAGCCTGCGCGATGAGCACGCGCTCCGCGTCAGCGCGCAGGGCCAGGAGCTGCCAGCGGCGCGGCGCGGCCTGGCCAGATACCCGGATGGGAGCTGGCGCAGCGTGCAGCTCCAGGTGGAGCCCGCGCCGGGGACCACGCAGCTCGAGGTGACGCTTGGCCAGGTGGGCCAAGGTGGCGTGGAGCTGCTCCCGGTGTCCGCGCTGGTGGACGAGCAGGGGCTGCCGGCGGTGTGGGCGCTGTTGCCGGCGGCGCACCTGGCGCAGAGCGGGCTGGTCGGCCCGATGGTGCCGCGCGCACAGCTCCTGGGGACCGCCCTGGATGCATGGGCCAACGTCTGCGACTACCAGCGCTTTGGCACCGAGGTCTTCCTGGAGGGCGCGGCGCGGCGAGAGGTCTGGCTGTTCGATCGAGTGACGGCCATGGTGCGCGGTCACGTGTTCACCGGGGCGCTCGCGCCGCTGGAGGCCGCGGCGCGCGAGGTGGAGCTCTATCGCGCCGGCTTGACGCTGGACGCCGAAGGCGTGGTCAGCGCGCTGGCGGTGCCGGGGGCCAGCGAAGACCTCAAGTATCACTACAGCCAGGGCCTGGCGTTGCACTACCTGCTGACCGGAGACGACCGCCACCGCGAGGCAGCCGAGGCCATCGCGCGCCGCGCCGCCAGGTTGTGGGATAGCCCAGGTTACGCCGGAGGCGACGACTTCTGGACCGAGCGCCACGCCGGCTTTGGCCTGCTGGCCTTCGAGTGGGCGGCCGTGGTCTCCGATGATGAGGCCGAGCGCTTCTCGCAGCTCGCCGACGCCGCGGCGACGGCCTACCTCCAGCTCCAGGACAGCTACCCGCCGGGCTACGCTGACCGTGAGGCGCGCTGCTTCGCGCACTCGGCCACCGCGCACAGCGAACCCTATGGCCACGATGGCTGCAGCCCGTGGATGAGCGCGATCTTGGCCGAGGCCTTGCTGACCTACGCCACCCGGGTCGGCGGCGAGCGCGCGCTCTTGGTGCGCGAGTCTCTGATAAAGCTCGGGCGCAGCATCGCCCGAGATGGCCGCGATCCGCTGACCGGCCGGCCCTACTACTGGATGGGCGTGGGCGCCGGGCGAAGCCAGCCCGATGAGACCGACGAGCACTGGGGCGAGGCCGCGTATCTGGTGGCGCTGGCCTGGCGCCTGGACGGCAAGCGAGACGCGGGGCTGCGCCAGCAAGCGACGCAGCTCATCGACGGCCTGCGCGCGCGGGGCTTCGCGGGGCACGTTCGCAGCTTCAACTGGCAGTGCCGCACCGCGGTCGCGACCCCGGCGCTGCTCTTGTGAGCTGCGGCCGCGCGCCGGCGGTCAGCTAGGCTCGAGCGAGGCCGGCGCGTCGAAGTCGATCTTCGCCGCGGCCAGGATGCCCACCATCGTGCGCTCGCCGCCTTCGCCGTGAAGCTCGAGATCGCGCTGGCCAAGGCCCACGCAGTATCCCTTGTCATGGAAAAACAGCGTGGACTGGCCCATACGCGCCGAGGCGAACTCCGCGACCCCGGTGCCCACGTACAGCGCCGGCACCCGGACGTGGACGAGCTGGCCGTCGACAAGGACGATCTCGGCGGGGACCCACAGCGCGTCGAACGACGACGGCCCGCGCATGAACGTGACGCTGCGGAGCTGGCAGTAGGGCAGGTCCAGGAGCGCGTCGCCGCCGAAGCACGGCAACACCGCGCCGGTGAGCGCGTCCATGTCGAGCAGGTCGACGAAGCGCTGCGTGCGCCCGGAGGTCCAGGTGAAGGTCCCGCTCACCCTGGGGCGCTGCGCGTTGGCCTGCTCCAGCGCGGCCGCCGCGACCGCGTGGTGGCCCTGCGCGTGCTGCACCGCGGCGGTCGAGTACGAAAGGAGATGAGGAGGCGGCGGCAACAGCGCCGCGCGTTGCCCGGCGACCTCCGGCGAGGTCAGCCGCGCGAGCCTCGCTTCTTCGGCGCGCGCGCAGCGGCCGTACGACGCAAGCCCGGCCGCCGCCTGTGGCGCCAGCTCGATGACGTGCCGCAGCGTGGCCTGCGCGTCCGCGAAGCGATGCAGCCGCACCTCCAGGCTGAAGATCATGAGCAGCCTGCCGGGATCGGGTTCGCTGGCCTGCAGTTCCTGGTGCAAGAGCGCCAGCGCTTGCAGAAGATCGCCTTTCTGCAGCAGGCCTTCAAAGGGTGAGGGCGAGGGGGCCGACATCGGCCAAGTGTGGCATGGCGTGCGCCCAGGGTGGGCGTAAGGCTTCGGGAAGCTTGAGGTCGCGGCAGCAGGCCCGCTCCAGGCGGACCCTTTTGTCGAGCGCTACCCAGATGCTCCCCCACTTCCCGCGCCGGCTTGAGTACAATGGCAGACGGTGCAAGTAGAGCCATTGTCGACGGTGCGATCCTCCTGGAAGCTTTGCAGGCTGGTCACGCTCGGGTTGAGCGCGGCGCTCGGCGCGGGCGCGTGCGGCGCCGAGGCGCCGGAGGTCCTGTTCTCCGAGATCCACTATCACCCAGCGCTCGAGGACGACTACGAAGATCGCCACGAGTTCGTGGAGATCTACAACGACGGCTCCTCCAAGGTGGACCTGTCCGGCTGGAAGCTCGTCGGCTCCACGGTCAGCTTCGAGTTCCCGGACGGCTCCTCCATCGCGCCCGGCGAATATCGCGTGATCGCCAAGAACCGAGATCGCCTGGCGCAGGTGTGGGCGCTGGAGGCCGCGACCCTCCTGGGCGACTACACCGGCGAGCTCGACAACGGCAAGGAGACGCTGTGGCTCCTCGATGGCGACGGCGCCGAGATCGACAAGCTCACCTATGACGACGACGCGCCGTGGCCGGTGGCCGCCGACGCGCTGGGCGCCGGGGACGACTGGCTCGACCCCGCGCTCTTGCCACTCGACACCCACCGGTACAAGGGCTACTCGATCGAGCGCATCAACTTCGCGCTGCCCACGTCAGAGGCCGCCACCTGGGCGCCCTCGTTGCTGGATGGCTCGACGCCCGGCAAGGCCAACGCCAGCGCGGCGTCGGTGGCGCCAGCGATCGTCCTCGACCGCGAGCGCACCGCGGGGCCAGCCGGCGGCATGGATGAGCTGGTCGCGACGCTGTCGCCGCAAGGCCCGGCCGATGCGGTCGAGGTCGAGTGGTTCGTCGATGACATCGCGCGGGCCGGCGAGCCGACCACCCGGACCGCGATGACCGCGATGGCCGACCGCGGCGCCCGGCAGTTCGTGGCGTCGATCCCGGCGGTGGCCGAGGGCGTGGTGGTGCGCTACCGCATCCGCGCCGACCGCGGCGCCGGCGACGAGGTCATCTCCCCGCGCCCGACCGACCCGTACCGCTGGCACGCCTATGCCAAGACGCCTGCGGTGGCCGCGGCGACCCGCACCTATCACCTGCAGATCGCCCCGGCGAGCTGGGGCCAGCTCTGGAACAACGTGCAGGCCGGGCGAGACAACGGCTGCACCGTCAACCCGATCTGGAACAACGAGGTCCCGGCGGTGTTGCTCTATGGCGACAAGGTCTACGACGTGATGGCGCGGTATCAAGGCAGCCGCTTCAACCGGACCAACGGCGCCGATCTGCCGGCCTGGCCGCACCCTGGGCCGAGCGCCGGCCCGGTGCGCGCGCTGTCCTGGCACCTGTCGTTTCCGCGATACCGCAAGTTCGAGGGCCGCGGCGAGCTGATCCTCAGCAAGAACCGCCAGGGCTGCCCGGGCTATGACGCCGCGGTGGGCTTTCGGTTGTTCCGCGACGCCGGGGTCCCGGCCCCGGAGACGCGCTACGCCCGCCTGCACATCAACGGCGGGTACTATCACTACATGCTGGAGGTCGAGCGCGCCGGCGAGGACATGATGGCGAAGGTTGGACCGGTGGGCGATCTGTTCAAGTCGGTGGGCGGCGTCACCGACGGCGCCTACGGCATCGGCGACGCGCGCGTGATGGGCCCCAACTGCGGGCTCAGCGCGCGGGCGCGCTACGCCCTCACCTATGACCGCAAGACGCACACCAAGTGGGGCCAACCCGATCCGATCATCGAGCTCATCACCGAGCTGGCGGCCGCGCGCGCCGCGGGCGTGGCGGCCGAGCGCGCGTTCTTCGCCAAGCACTTCGATCTGGAGCGCCTGCTCGATCACATGGCCATCATCAACTGGGCCGTGCCCTTTGATGACATGTTCCAGAATCACTATCTGTATCGACGGCGAGACAGCAAGTGGCTGCTGATGCCGTGGGACCTGGACCTGGACTTCGGCGGCTGGAAGGGCGCGAACTCCTCGATCTACATCGGCGCCCAGAACGATCCGGACAATCGCAACGGCTGGTGGAACTACATCAAGGACAGCTTCCTGCGCTCGTACCGCGCGGAGTATCACGCGCGCCTGCGGCAGATGATCGATGGCCCGCTGTCGCCTGCCGTTGTCCACACCAAGGTCGACGAGTGGACCGCCACCGCCAACGTGGCCGAGGCGCTGGCCGCCCCCACCGGCCTGTCCTGCGGCAACTTCACCGGGCGGGCCGCGAGCTGGAAGCAGTTCGCCACCGACCGCGCCGCGGCGGTGCGCGCGCGCTTGCCGTAGAGGTCGCCGAGCATCCTCATGCGTATGGGGCGATCCCGTCCGCGCGAGACTTGATACACTGCCCTCACCGTGGATCGCCAACCTTGCAGCGGAACCCCAGGCGGGCTTCCCACCTTCGGTGGGCGCGTCGCCGAGCTGGCCTTGGCCGCGGTGGTGGTCGCCGCCGGCTGTGGCTCCGACGGAGATTCCGACTCGCCACGGCGTGAGGTCCGGTTCTCCGAGGTCCACTATCACCCTGTCGCCGAGGACGACTACGCCGAGCGCCACGAGTTCGTCGAGCTGTTCAACGCCGGGACGGTGAAGGTGGACCTGACGGGGTGGAGGCTCCAGGGCAAAGCCCTGGCCTTCGAGTTCCCCGCTGGCGCGGCGATCTTGCCCGGCGAGTACCGGGTGATCGCCAAGGACCGACAGCGGCTGTCGCAGGTCTGGGGCCTCGACCTCGGCGCGCTGCTTGGCGACTACGACGGCGAGCTCGACAACGGCAAGGACACGCTCGCGCTGCTTGGCCAGGACGGCGTGGAGGTGGACTCGCTCACCTACGAGGACGACGCGCCATGGCCGGTGGCCGCGGACGCGCTGGGGGCAGGAGAAGACTGGCTCGAGCCAGGCCTGTTGCCGCTGGAGACCCACCGGTACAAGGGCTACTCGCTCGAGCGCATCAGCTTCGCGCTGCCGACCTCCGATCCGGCGACCTGGGCGCTGTCGGTGCTCGATGGCTCGACGCCTGGGGCGGCCAACACGAGCGCGGCGGCGGTGGCGCCCGCGATCGTGCTCGATCGCGAGCGCACGCCCGGGCCGCCGGGCGGCGCCGACGAGCTGGTGGCCACGCTGTCGGCGCAGGGCGCGGCCAGCGCGGTGGAGCTGGAGTACTTCGTGGACGACATCGCGCGGACCGATGAGCCGGTCACGCGCGTGGCGATGACCGACCGCGGCGCCCGGCAGTTCGTGGCGTCGATCCCGGCGGTGGCGGAGGGCGTGGTGGTGCGGTATCGCGTCCGCGCCGATCGCGGCGCTGGCGGCGAGGTGATCTCACCGCGCGCCACGGACCCATACCGCTGGCACGCCTATGCCAAGACGCCCGCGGTGGCGACCACCACGCGCACCTATCACCTGCAGATCGCGCCCGCGGCCTGGGGCCAGCTCTGGACCAACCTGCAAGGTGGCCGCGACACCGGCTGCGATGTCAACCCGCGCTGGGATGACGAGGCGCCGGCGTTCCTGCTCCACGGCGACAAGGTCTACGACGTGCGGGTCCGCTATCAGGGCAGCCGTTTCAACCGCACGCTGGGCCTGGATCTCCCGAGCTGGCCCTACCCCGGGCCCAGCACCGGCCCCATCCGCGCGCTGTCCTGGCACATCTCGTTTCCGCGGTACCGGCGGCTCGAGGGGCGCGAGAAGATCATCCTCAACAAGAACTGGCAGTCCTGCCCAGGCTACGACCTTGGCGTGGGATATCGGCTGTTCCGCGACGCGGGCATCCCCGCGCCGGAGACCCGTTATGCTCGCCTGCACATCAACGGCGGCTACTTCCACTACATGCTCGAGGTGGAGCGACCGGGCGACGACATGATGGCGAAGGTCGGGCCGGTGGGAGAGCTGTTCAAGGCGGTCGGCGGCGGCTCGGAGTCTGGCGCCTATGGCGTGGCGGATGAGCGCCGGATAGGTCCGGCGTGCGGGCTGTCCGCGCGCGAGCGCTACGCGATGACCTACGATCGCAAGACCCACAATAGCTGGGGCAACGCGGACCCGGTGATGACCTTGGTCGAGGAGCTCAACGACGCGCGCGCCGCAGGTGTCGCGGCCGAGCGCGAGTTCTTCGCCCGCAACTTCGATCTGGAGCGGCTGCTCGACTACATGGCGATCATCAACTGGTCGGTGCCGTTTGATGACTACATCCACAACCACTACCTGTACCGTCGCCGCGACGGCAGGTGGATCATGATGCCGTGGGACCTGGACAAGAACTTTGGCTCCTGGCGCCCGGCGGACTCGTCGATCTACCTGGGCGCCGAGGGCGAGGCGGACGCCATCGGCGGACGCTGGAACCGCCTCAAGGACAGTTTCCTGCGAGCGTACCGTGCGGAGTTCCACGCGCGCCTCCTGCAGTTCATCGATGGCCCGCTCTCGCCGGCGGTGGTCCACCCCAAGGTCGACGCCTGGATGGCCACCGGGAACCTGGCCGAGGCGATGGCCGCGCCGGCCGGCATGAACTGCTCTGGCTTCGCCGGCCGCGCCGGCTCGTGGAAGGAGTTCGTCACCGAGCGCGCCGCCGCCGTGCGGGCCCGGCTGCCATAGCTGCCGTTCACCGCGCGCGGCGCTGGGCGGCGCCCGGTGGGCCCGCGCTCAGCTCCCGGTCAGCTTTCCGGTCAGCTTCCGGCTTGCTCGCGCGCCCAGCAGGAGTCGAACCTGCGACCTACGGCTTAGAAGGCCGTTGCTCTATCCAGCTGAGCTATGGGCGCAAACCACGGCGACTTTGCCCCAAGGGGCGGCAAAGCTCAAGGTGCGAGCGGCGGGGTTGCGCGGCTCATCCCGAGGGGGCAGTGGGCTCGAGCGTGGCGGCCAAGGCGGTGATCTCGTCTTGCAGCGGGGCGAGCTCGCCGCGCGCAGCGTCGAGCAGCCTGCGCCGTTGCGCGAGGTCCTTCTCGAGGACGGCGAGGGCCTGCTCGTGGTCGAAGATGGCGCTGGTGAGGCGGCGCTGCTTGGTGCGCAGCTCGTCGAGGCGCGCGCGCTGGCGAGCCTGCTGGACGCGCGCGGCGGCGGCGGTGGCGACGGCGGCTGCTGCCGCCAGCGCGGCGGCTGCCTCTGCGGCGGCGGCCTCTGCGGCGCGTATGTCGTCGCTGGTCGCGACTTCGTCGGGGGCGTCGAGTGCGCGCGGCCTGGCCGCGTCGCTGTCCAGGGTGCCAGGCGCTGGCTCCGGGGTGATCGCGAGATCGGCCCCGCCGGTCATCACCACGAGCTGTGGCCTGGGCCTGGCGGCGACGGTCTCGGCCGGCGGGCTGCCAGGCGGGGAGGTCGTCGTCGCTGCAGACGACGTCGTCGCAGCGGAGGTCGTCGTCGCAGCGGAGGTCAGCGTCGCAGCGGAGGTCGTCGTCGCAGCGGAGGTCGTCGTCGCGGCGGAGGTCGTCGGCTCAGCGGGCGCGATGGGCGCGCGCACCAGCGTGGGGACGAGCGTCAAGTGGCTGGGCGGCGCGCCTGACGCGGGGAACGCCAGATCCATGGCGTCGAAGCCGGGCGGATCTCGATCCTCGATGAGCCGCCCGGGCATCGCCGGCGCGAAGCCGCCATAGGCGGAGAGGGCCTGCAGCGTGGTCGAGATCCGGCGCAAGGTGGCGTCGCTCGTGGGCTGGCCGGCTTCACGCAAGAGCGCGAGCGCGTGGACGTGCAAGCGCGCGAGCAGCGCGCGGTGATCGGCGGTGGCCGAGAAGTCGCCCAGGCGGATCCGGTGGGCAGCGGAGAACAGCGCGTCGAGCTCCGCGGGATCGCGGCGGACGAGCTGGTTGATGGTCCACGAGGCCAGGGTGGGGCGGTTGACCTTGCCCAGCGCGGCGGCGGCGGCGCGCTGTCCGCCGCCGCGCAGCTCTGCGACGAGGCGCTTGCGCTCCGCCACGAAGTCGGGAAACGGCGCAGCGAACAGCGCGTCGAGCGCGCGCTCCAGCGCAGGATCGGACGGCGCCGCGGTCACCGGGCGAGGGTAGCAGGACCACCCCTCGATCACCGCGCCTCGCGCCCTCCAGCTTCGCTGTCACCTCCGTCGTGCGGCGGGCTCAGGCCCTCGCGCACCACGCCGCCATTTGCGGCTTCTGTGACGTTCTGGTCGCAGACTCCCGCGCTGTCTGACGGACTACAGATCGTCGTCCGCTCGCATGCCATGCGGTCTAACCACTGGAGATCTCCATCAAGTTGACCGAACGCCAGCGACGGAAACAGCCGTCATTTGCAACGGACCTTGCGGAATCGCAAGAAATCGATCCTGAGTGTTTCTATTCAGCTTGTAAAAGATCGGTTCTGGCGCAAAAAAGCAGTCGTTCCTCCCAGGAGTCCCCACATGAGATCCAAGTTCGAACGTGCAGCAACGCGAGGCTCTTTGCTCGCGCTCTGCGCCTTGATGTTCTTTGGCTGCGCAGACCGCACGGAAGTTCCCAGCGAGCGCGGTCTCGAGCTGCGCGACGCAGCGGGGCGCACCCTCACCGCGCAGGAAGCTTCGGAGCTGTGCAACGGTCCGCTCAGCACGGTGCTGCAACCGGTGCCCCCCAGCGATGGGGGCGGGCCGCGTCCGGTGGACGTGAAGGTCCACTACAACCGGCCAGATGGCGCGTACACCGGCTGGGGGCTGCACCTCTGGCAGGTTGACGAAGGTGGCCAGTACATCGGCGACTATCCTGGCGTGACCTGGCCGGCGCCGCTCTCTCCGGCGGGCTTTGACAGCTACGGCGCGTACTTTCTCATCGAGGCGTCCAAGTTCACCAATCCGGCCGCGGCTGGGTTCGGCTTCCTCGTCCACCGCGGGGACGAGAAGGACCCCGACGGCGATCGGCGCTGGAGCTTCGAGACCGGCAACGAGTTCTGGCTCAAGTCCGGAGACTCCGCGATCTACCGCAGCAACCCGCTGTCGGGCACGCTGGATATCGCCACCGTGCGCGTGACGTACAAGCGCACGGACGCGGCCTATGGCAACTGGGGCCTGCACCTGTGGAACGGCAGCGGCGTGGACGTCAGCCGGCTCGCTGGCCTGACCCTGGAGCAGTGGGACAACCCGGTCCCGCTGTCGTCGATGCCCAACTACGTGGCTGCCTCCGATGGCTCCGAGATCTCGTTCGACCTGCCGGTGACCAACCCGATCAGCGAGCCAGGCCGCGAGGCGGTGGAGTTCATCATCCACGGGCTGCCGGGCAACCCGGACGGTGGCGTCAACAACAAGGATGGCTGGAACAACAACATCCGCGTCACCTACTCGAGCCTGAGCATCACCAACCAGACCGGCAACATCTGGCTGGTGCAGCAGGTGGCCACGGTGTTCACCTCCAACCCCGAGACCAGCCTGGTCTCCACCACGGACGCTCGCGCGGTGTGGCTGGGCCGCGGGCTCTTGCGCTGGCCTGGCACCAACGCCGCTGGCACCTTCAAGCTCGCGTACTCCGCGCAGGGCCAGATCATCGCGCGCCGCGGCGAAGCGGTGACCGGCGCGGACGGCGCGCTCGCGCTGACCGTCTCCACCGAGCCGCTCCCGCCAGCGGTGGCGGAGCGCTTCCGCTGGGTCGGGGCAGGGGTCACCTTGCGCGTGTCGGCGGAGGATGAGGCTCAGCTCGGGGGGCTCTTGCGCAGCCAGCTCGTGCTGGTGCAGGAGAACGCCGAAGGGCTGGTGCGTGGCGCGACCACCGCGCAGCTTGGCGGCCAGCTCGACGACCGCTACCAGGCCGCCGGCAGCGTGGCCGACCTGGGCGTCTCCTTGGGCCGCGGCCGGACGACGTTCAAGGTGTGGGCCCCCACCGCCAGGAGCGTGGGCGTGTGCATCCATTCAGGAGCGCAAGTGCGCTACGAGACGATGACCTACAACGGGCTCACCGGCGTGTGGACCGCGTCCACCCGCGGGGAGGCGGCGGGCCGCTACTACCGCTACGCCGTCGATGTGTTCGTGCGCGGCGTGGGCGTGGTGCGCAACCTGGTGACCGATCCGTACTCGATCTCTCTCGACGCCAACTCGCAGCACAGCTACATCGCGGATCTGTCCGCGCCCAACCTGGCGCCGCCGGGCTGGCGTCATCATGACCGTCCGCGCACCGTCCGCGCGCAGGAGGACATGAGCATCTACGAGCTCCACGTGCGCGACTTCTCGTTGACCGACACCACGGTGCGGCCGGAGCTGCGCGGCAAGTACGCCGCGTTCACGGACTCCCGCTCGGCGGGCATGCGCCACCTGCGCGGCCTGGCGCGCGCCGGGCTCACGGACGTGCATCTCTTGCCCGTGTTTGACATCGCCACGGTGCCCGAGCTCGGGTGCGTGACGCCGCAGATCCCCGCGGCGGCGGCGGACAGTCCGGAGCAGCAAGCGGCCATCGCGGCGGTCCGCGACGAGGACTGCTTCAACTGGGGCTACGACCCGCTCCACTACACCGCCCCCGAGGGCAGCCTGGCGCTGCATCCGGGTGACGGCGCCTCGCGCATCCGTGAGTTCCGCGCCATGGTGATGGCGTTGCATCAGGCCGGCCTGCGCGTCGGCATGGACGTGGTCTACAACCACACCAGCGCCTCGGGGCAGAACGACAAGTCTGTGCTCGATCGGATCGTGCCGGGCTACTACCACCGGCTCAGCAGCGCCGGCGAGGTGGAGCGCTCCACCTGTTGTGACAACACCGCCACCGAGAACCTCATGATGGGCAAGCTCATGATCGACTCGGTCAAGACCTGGGCCACCGCCTACGGCATCGACTCCTTCCGCTTCGACCTGATGGGCCACCAGCCGCGCGCCACCATGGAGCGGCTGCGGACCGAGGTCAACGCGGCGGCTGGCCGCGAGGTCGAGCTGGTGGGAGAGGGCTGGAACTTTGGCGAGGTCGCCAACGGCGCGCGCTTCGTGCAGGCCTCGCAGCTCTCGCTCAACGGCTCCGGAATTGGCACGTTCAGCGACCGCGCGCGCGACTCGGTGCGCGGCGGCGGGCCGTTCGATGGCGGCTCCTCCTTGGTGCAGAACCAGGGCTACGTCAACGGCCTTCACTACGATGACAACGGCAGCGGCGCGGGCAAGAGCCGCGATGACCTGCTGGCCGCGGCCGACATGATCCGCGCCGGGCTCGCCGGTTCGATCCGCGACTACGAGTTGACCACGCGCTGGGATGCGACGATCCGCCTCGAGCAGCTCGACTACAACGGGCAGCCTGCCGGCTACGTGGTCGATCCGCAGGAGGTCGTCAACTACGTGGAGAACCACGACAACCAGACGCTGTTTGACATCAACGTGTACAAGCTGCCGCTGTCGACCACGCGCGAAGACCGCGCCCGGGTGCAGATCCTGGCCGCGGCGATCAACGCCTTCTCGCAGGGCGTGGCGTACTACCACGCGGGCATCGATACGCTGCGCAGCAAGTCGATGGATCGCAACAGCTACAACAGCGGTGACTGGTTCAATCGCCTGGACTGGAGCTATCAGGACAACAACTTCGGCGTGGGGCTGCCGCCGCAGGGGGACAACGGCGACAACTGGTCGATCATCGGCCCGCTCCTGGCCAACCCGACGATCAAGCCGACCAGCGCCGAGATTCGCTGGACGCGCGACGCCTTCCGCGACCTGCTCGCCATCCGCGCCAGCTCGCGGCTGTTCCGGCTGCGCACCGCCGAGGAGATCAAGCAGCGCCTGCGCTTCTACAACACCGGCTCCGGTCAGGTGGCGACGGTCCTGGTGGGGCACCTCGAGGGTGAGGGCTACCGCGGCGCGGAGTTCCGCGAGGTCCTCTACTTCGTGAACGTGGACAAGACGGCGCAGACGGTGACCCTCGATGCCGAGAAGGCCAAGGGGTATCGCCTGCACCCGGTGCATCGCTCGTCAGAGGCTGGCGACGCGCGCGCCAGAGAGTCGACCTATGACGCGACGACGGGCGCCTTCACGATCCCGGCGCGCACCGCCGTGGTGTTCGTGGTGCGCTAGCGAGCGCTCGCGCTGACCGAGGGGCCGGAGGTGTTCCGGCCCCCTCGGACGAGGCCGGCTCGCTGCGCTCGTGGTGGAGCGTGCCTCGGGGGGCTCAGGTGCCCAGGGCTTGCTGCAGGGCGAGGCGAGCCTGGTGAGAATCCAGCGCCAGGCCCAGGCCCAGGATGAGGGCGGTGAGGCGGGCTTCATCTTGCAGGACCGCTAGCTGGGCCTCGTCCTGAGGGGACAGGTCGGGGAGCTTGCGCCGAGCGAGCGCCAGGGCTGCAGAGCGCTGCGCTTCTTGTCTGCCGGCCTCGCGGCCTTCTTGCCTGCCGGCCTCGCGGCCTTCTTGTCTGCCGGCCTCGCGGCCTTCTTGTCGGCCCTGGGCCAGATACCTGCGGGCGAAGTCGCTCTGGTATTCGTAGTGCAGCATGTGGGTCTCCAGGGTGCGGCGAACCGGGTCGGGGAGGGACTGCCAGATGATGTCGAAGGTTAGCTTGAGCTGGTCTGGCGGGAGGTGGCGAAGCGCGGACACCGCGGTCAGCGCGACGTCTTGTTCGGGGTGGGCGAGCACGGACAGGACGCTGAGCTCTGGAGCGTGCTTTGCCAGCGAAGGCTCCACCACCCGCGGGATGTCCGGATAGGAGATGACGAGGGGGGACAGGGTGAAGCCCGGGTGCCCGGTGTCGATGGGTTGCCGCGCCCACCTGGCGACCGCGGGGTCCGGGGCGACGACGAGCAGGAGCACGGGGCAGCCAAACCTGCGGCGCGCGGCGGTGATGTACTCCGGCCAGGACCTGCGCTTGTCAGCGTCCGGGCGGAGCTGGATCTCGACCACACAGGCCCTGGCGATGCTGCGATCCGCACGGCGAAACAGGGTGACCTGATCGGCGCGGTACTCCGTGGAGACGGTCTGTGACAGGTCGACGGAGGCGATCTCGGCGGTGACCTCGGCTGAAAGCTCGGCGGTGACCTCGGCTAGCTCGAGGTGGGCGCAGGCGCGCAGGAGCTCGCGGACGAGTACCTCTTCACAGGGGTTTTGCTCTGTTGAGGGTGCCGAGGCGCGCCGAGCGCAAGGCGCCGCGACGACGCGCTACCGGGCGTAACGCGAGGAGCGGCAACGAAGCGATCGGCGATGGATCGGCGGCATCAACGAGTAAAACCCCCTGTGAAGAGGTACTGGCTCCTTGCCGTTGCGGAACAGCTCCACCAGGATCTCGTGCGACAGCGAGGGCATCTCCCGTGCACAAGAGCAACCCGCGTGCCGCGACGCGCGGGCGCGCAAGGGCCGGATCTCATAGGCCCAGGCGACGCCGGCGGTCGAGCACGTCCGGCGGAATCCGGCCACAGCGTCCGGCAGCCGGACGCTGCGCCGGACGGCGGGGCGAGTTCAAGAGCGATCCAGCCCAGCAGCGGCCCAGCAGCGGCCCAGCTCCATTCCAGCAGCGGTTCAGCTCCGGCGCGTGTCATCCAGGCAGACGACGCGGTGAGCTTGGCGGGCGACGCCGGCTCACTCCTTGCGCGACAGCCACGGATAGACGAGGCCGGCCGCTGCGGCGCCGGCGATGGGCGCAGCGATGAAGAGCCAGAGCTGTCCAAGGTACGGGCCGCCCGCGAAGACCGCCTGGCTGATGGAGCGGGCGGGGTTCACCGAGGTGTTGGTGACGGGGATGCTGATGAGGTGGATGAGCGCTAGCCCGAGGCCGATCGCCAGCGGGGCGAAGCCTGCCGGTGCGCGCTCATGGGTGGAGCCGAGGATGATGACAAGGAAGAAGAACGTGAGGACCGCCTCGATCACCAGCCCCGCGAGCATGCTGAACTGCGCAGGGCTGTGCGGCCCAAAGCCGTTGGACGCAAAGCCGTCGGCGGCGCTGAAGCCGTCCACTCCGCTCGCGACGACGAACAAGATGCCCGCGCCGGCGAGCGCGCCGGCGATCTGGGCGCCGATGTACGCCACCAGCTCATTGGCGGGCAGCTTCTTGGCCACAAAGAGGCCCACCGACACGGCGGGGTTGAGATGGCATCCGGAGATGTGGCCAATGGCGTAGGCCATGGTCACGACCGTGAGCCCAAACGCCAGCGAGATGCCAAGCAGCCCAACGCCTTTGCCTGCGAGCACTGCGGTTCCACATCCGCCGAGCACCAACCAGGCCGTTCCCAGAAATTCCGCCGCGAGCTTCTTTGAAAGTTGCATGGAGTCCTCCTCTTCCTCGACGACGCTATCACGCGAGCTGCGCGTGTCTCAGGCGCGCGGGGTCCGAGATCTTCGGCTTTGTCGTCGGCAGATGCGGCGCTGCGGTGATGAGCTGTCGGAGCATGTGGAGCTGAGACGTACTCTTGGCGGAGTCAGGGTGGAATCGGGAGCTCCTCGGCTCAGGCGCAGGCGCCCCGAGGACGCTGGCGCTGGCGCTGCGCTTCCTTTGCATCCGGTCGCCAGGCGGGCTACCATTTTTTCCGTGAAGCCAGCGCTTGCCGTTTTGATCGCCGTCGCCGTGGGCCTCGTCCCCGGTCGCCACGCGCGAGCGGACATCTACCGCTGGCAGGACGCAGACGGCACGATCCACTTCACCAACGTCAAGCCCAAGGGTGGCGACGCGAAGTGGAAGAAGGTCATGACCTCTGACCCGGAGGCCGGGAGCAAGGCGGCGGCGGCGCGCGGCAAGTGCGAGAGCTGCGACAAGGTCGCCGCCAGCGACAATACGCCGGAGCGCTTCCACCGCTATGACGACTTCATCCATGAGGCGGCGGAGCTGTATCGCATCCCGGTGCCGCTCATCCGCGCGGTCATCAAGACCGAGAGCGACTACGACCCTCGCGTGGTCTCGTCCATGGACGCCAAGGGCCTGATGCAGCTCATGCCGGCCGTGATCGAGGACATGGGCGTCAAGGACGTCTGGGATCCACGGGAGAACATCCTTGGCGGGACCCGCCTGTTGCGAGTCCTCGCCAACCGGTATGACGGTGACCTGGTGTTGACCATCGCGGGGTATCACGCCGGGCCGGGATCTTTGGCCAAGTACGGCAACAAGGTCCCGCCGTATCAGCGCACGCAGCAGTATCTCAAGACGGTGCTGGCGCGGTACTACGAGTACAAGGCCAAGGAGCCGGGGAAGCGCTAGCGCCTGGTTGCTGGCGAGTCCTTCACGCTCGGTCCTTTCCATGTGGCGCATCGAAGTCAGCGAGATCGGGCGGAGCCCGCTGCCGCCCGTGGATCTGGACGGCGACGAGCTGGTGATCGGCAGCGGTGAAGGATGTTCGCTGCGCCTGCCTGCCTTGTCCGTGCAGCCGCAGCACCTGCGCCTTCGCAAGGTGAGCTCATCGCCGCTCGTCATCGCGTGGGTGGCAGGGCATGAGCTGGCCCTGCAGGGGACGTCGCATGGCGCCGGTGCCAGCGGCGAGACCAGCGCGCCGTTGCTGGTGGAGCTTGGAGGCTATCGGCTCTCCATCTCGCAAGCGCCCGACGGTGCGGTGGCCGCGCCGCCGCAGCGCACCGAGAGCCTGGCTCGCGAGCTGCTTCGCAGCATCATGGGCGGCGCCGCCCCGCGGCTGGTGGTGGAAGCGGGCCCGGCGATCGGCTCCAGCCGGATCTTGGCGCCGCCCGATTCGCGGTTCACCGTTGGTCGAGGCGACGAGGCTGACTGGGTCATCCTCGACGAAGATCTGTCGCGGGTTCACGTGGCGCTGGTGCGGACCTGGGACGGCGTGCGCGTGGTGGACCTGGGCTCCAAGAACGGCACGCGCGTGGACGGCGAGCGGGTGCCGCCTGACGCGCAGGGGCGGCCCCTGCGCGATGGCGCGCGCCTGGCGCTCGGTGACGTGCTGCTGCGGTTCGTGGATGAAGCGGAGCGCTACCTGACAGACGACGCCTTGGCGCCGGCGTCTCCTGAGCGCGCGGCGGCACGGAGCGATGGCGCCCGCGCCGGGCAGGCGCCAGCGGGCTCCGCCGCGGACTCCCGCTCGACCCATCGCGGCTCCTCGCTTGTGACCGGGCTCGGTCTCCTGGTGGCGGTGCTGGCCCTCGCCGCTGCCGCGTACTTGCTGCTTGGAGGATGAGGCGCTCCGCGCGCGCACGACGACCCCGCCGCGAGCCGCGTCTTCCTCGGTGCGCTCGGGGAGGCCAAGGGCGAGCGTTTCCAACAATCTGCGGCGTCGATCGGGGTTTTTTCGACACCCGCTGGGGAATCTCTGGCCGCAGCGAGTACAATCGGCGAGCACATGACGGTCTCGGTGCCTCCGCGCAAGCTCGCGATGTCTCGCACGGGTCGGTGGGTGGCCATCCGTTCTGGCGAGGAGCTGGAGGTCATCGACCTGCTGGGCACCGCTGGCAATCGCTGGGTCGCCAGCGGCGATGACTTCGACTTCGTGGCCAAGCAGCTCTGGACGGTCCACGGCACCGCGCTGCACCGGCGCGCGCTGGAGGACCTGACGCTGCTCGAGCCTCAGCTCGTGCTGCCGGTGACCGCGTCTCGGCTCATCGCCGGTCATGGCCACCAGTCGTCCGAGGCCGTGATCATGAGCGAGCCAAACTCGGTCCTGGTCTCGGTGCGGTCGGACGCGATCATCGCTGACCCGCTGGACGATCTGGCCGCCGGAGAGCGCCCGGTGGCGGTGTACGGGTGGCGCAGCCTGGTGGCAGGGCCAGATCGGCTGCGCGCGCTCGATCGCGGGGGCCGCGAGGCCTGGCGCACGCTCGCGCCGCTGGGCGGCGACGTCCTTGGCGCGTGGTTCTTGTTCGGCGGCCGGGCGGTGGCGGCGCTGATCCGCGGCGACGGCGGGGATGCGTTTCGCGTGGTGGGGCCGACGGGCGCCGCGATCCACCACATCCCGGTCAGCAAGTCCGCGTGCTGGTGCGTGGCAGAGCAGCTCGGCCAGGCCTTCATCTACGATGGCGATCAGGAGGTCACCCGCGTCGATCTGCGGTACGGCAAGATCGTCGGCACCGCGGTGGCGCCCTCCGCCATCATCGAGATGGCCTGCGATCAGGACGGCAAGCACGTGGTGCTGGCGCTCGGCGATGGCCGCGAGGGCGAGGTCCTGCACGTCGTGGTGAGCGAGCTGTTTCGCGCGGTCAAGCGCGAGACCCCCGAGCCCACCTTGGAGGAGCTGACCGGCGCGCCGCAAGCCAGGGACGGCGACGGCGAGCGCAGCGGCGTTGAGCCTGTGCTCCCAGGCGCCCACGCGGTCAGCGAGGGCCGGCGGCGGCCCGCGCCCACCGACGCTGCCGCTGGCGAGGCGCCGATCACCACGCCGCAGCGCCCCCGTCGGGTCGATGTGCCGGACGATCTACCGCTGGCGCTGGGGCCGCCACCGCCACCGGCGCCCTCGGTACGCGAGGGCGAGAGCTCGCCGTACCTGACCGCGCGCGCCCACCTCGACGCCATGCTGGACCTGGTCTCCGCGCGGGTGGCGCTGGCCATCGCGGACGCCTGGAACAGCGGCCGGCTGTCGACCCCGCATGGCACCAAGCGGCCGTTCGAGCTGGAGGTCGGCGCGCTGGTCGGCGACGTGGCCGGGGCCGCGCCGGAGAAGCTCATCGAAGGCAAGGCCGAGGTCGAGAAGCGGCAGCGGGAGGCCTCGTTGCGCGCGGCGGCCAGCGCCGAGCGCGGCATCCGCTTGCCGTTCTCCGAGCTGGCGCGCGAGATGCGGCTCTCGCCGGTGGCCGCGCAGATCTTGCTGCTGGCCGCGGCGCCGGCGCTGCGCGGCGAGATCGCGCGGCTGTACGCCGTGCTCAGCAACGATCCCAACCGCCCGCTGGTGGATCGCTTCCTGATCGAGCAGATCGTCGGGGAGCAGAGCGCGCTGCGCGACCAGATCGCGCGCGAGCTCGCGCCGGACGCGCGCCTGGTGCGCAACGGCATGGTGCTGGTCGGGGCCAGCTCCTCGGGATCGCTGTTCGCGCCCATCGTGGTGCCGGATGCGTTGCTGGATCGCTTGCGCGGCTTGCCCATCCCCCGCACCGATGACATCTCCACGGTGCGGATCGCGGATCGATCGCTGGACCAGATCTTCCTGGTGGCCTCGGTCAAGCGCGATCTGGTGGCCCACCTGGCGCAGCCGCGGCCGCCGCAGGATCCGCTGCGGCTCGTGGTGCGCGGTCGCCGCGGGCTCGGCCGGCACAGCGTGATCGCGGCCCTGGCGGCGCGGGTGGGGCGCGAGGTGGTGGCCATCGACACGCAGCGCATGCCGCGCGCGCCGCGCGAGATGGTGGCGATGCTGAGAAACGCGCTGTTTCGCGCCAACGTCCATGGGCTCATCCCCATGCTGTCCGGCCTCGAGGCCATCGAGCCCACCGACGCGGACCTGCGCGAGATGGTGCGGCAGGTGCTGCGCACGCACCCTGGCCCCGTGATCGTGCGCACCAGCCCCGAGAGCATGCTGCCGATGGACGCCGGCTTCATCACCGTCACCTTGCCGCCGCTGCTGGAGTCGCAGCGCGCGGACGTGTGGGCCGGCCTGTGCGGGGAGCTTGGCATCTCCGCCAACTTCGATCACCTGGCGTCGCGCTATCGCATCGGCCCCGGCGTCATCCAGGCCGTGGCCTCGCACGTGGCGTCGCGGCGCAGCGCCGCGGATGAGACCGTGGATCAGACCGCGGCGCTCGACGAGCAGGTGCGGCAGTACGTGGCGACGCGCCTGGACCACGTGGCCACCCGCATCACCCGCGTGGCGTCGTGGGAGGACGTGGCCTTGCCCGAGGAGATGCTAGATAGCCTGCGGGAGTTCATCGGGCGCGCGCGCCACCGGCGCATCGTGTTCGAGAACTGGGGCTACGAGGCCAAGATGAGCACGGCGCGCGGGCTCACGGCGCTGTTCTATGGCCCGCCCGGTACCGGCAAGACCATGGTGGCCGGCGTCATCGCCACCGAGCTTGGGCTGGACCTCTATCGCGTGGACCTGGCGCGCGTGGTGTCCAAGTGGCTGGGTGAGACGGAGAAGAACCTGGCGGAGGTGTTCGACGCCGCCGAAGACGGTCAGGTGCTCATCTTGTTCGATGAGGCCGACTCGCTCTTTGCCAAGCGCACCGACGTCAAGACCTCCAACGACCGCTACGCCAACCTCGAGGTCAACTACCTCCTGCAGCGCCTGGACACGTTCGAGGGCGTCGCGGTGCTCACCTCCAACCTCGACGGCGCGATCGATCCGGCGTTCAAGCGGCGGCTCTCGCTGCGGCTGCAGTTCCCGTTTCCGGATGAAGACATGCGCGTCCGGCTGTGGGCCGCGCACGTCACGCCGCAGACGCCGACAGAAGGGCAGTTCGACTTCGCCGACCTGGCGCGCCGGTTCCCCATGTCCGGTGGCTACATTCGAAACGCGGCGATCCGCGCGGCCTTCCTGGCAGCCCATGAGGGCAGGTCGCTCAGCCAGGACTACCTGATGCGCGCGATCCAGCTCGAATACCGCGAGATGGGCAAGCTCTCGACCTCGACTCGCATCGAGTAGCACCGACTCGCATCGAGTAGCACCTCCTCCAGAGGAGCTGATGGAGGGCATAAGTGGCGAGGCGAGCCTCCGCTCGCTGACCGTTGCTGTCGTAGGCAAAACGCTCAGATGTAGTTGGAGCGCAGCAGCAGTGATTTCTTGCGCTGCGACGCGGGGAGTGCAAAGATTTCGTAGCTGTCCGTGGCTTTTCAGTAGTTCGCTGATTGCACGCTGTGTACTATTCGTTACGCGCACCTTCTGAGGGGATCGTTCGCAATCGGCGAAGGTTGGGTTGGGTGCCACGAACGCAGCTCGGAGGGCCGAGATGAGTGACCAGCAAGACGATCGCAAGGGACTTGGGAAAGGTCCGGAGGCGGGGGAGCCGGAGCCTTTCGTTCCATCGAATCGGCACACCCTCGTCGGGGTGGCCAGCCCGACCGCTGGCTCCTATTCGATCACGCGACGTCGTGCGACCACCGCCTCGCCCGCGGATCATGGGCAGCCTCAGGCGCCGCATCAGGCTCACCCTCAGGCGCCGCATCAGGCTCACCCTCAGGCTGCGCCGCCAGGCGCGCCGCCGCCGCCATCTCATCCGCTGGCCGCGGGCACTGGTTCGGCGAGCCCCTCCTCGCGGCCCTCGGTGCGCTCGGCGGCGCTCGGCGGGGTGGCGTATGGCCAGGGCACCGGGCACAACGGCCCCGCGATCCGGCCGCTGCCGCTCGACGCCACCGAGCCAGCCGGCGTGCCGCTCACGACGCCGACCGATGTCACCATCGTGCCGCATCGCATGCGGCGGGAGTCTGCGGCGCCGAGCGTGGTGAGCCCGAGCGTGGCGCCGAGCACGCCGCCGAGCGTGGTGAGCCCGAGCGTGGCGCCGAGCACGCCGCCGAGCGTGAGCCCGAGCACCCCGCCGAGCACGGCGGGGACCAGCGCCTGGGATGCGTTTCAGGCGCCCACTGGCGTGCATCCGGTATCAGGCGCGCCCAAGCCTGGGGTGCGCATCCAGCAGTACGAGCTGATCAAGCAGATCGGCGAAGGCGGCATGGGCACCGTGTTCGTGGCGCGCGATCTGCGCCTGGGCCGACGGGTCGCCATCAAGTTCCTCCACACCACGCAGCCCGAGCTCACGCAGCGTTTTCTCGTCGAGGCGCGCGCCACGGCGCGCTGTCAGCACGAGAACATCGTCGTCATCTATGAAGTGGGCGAGCACCTGGGCAGCCCGTTCATGGTGCTGGAGTTCCTGCAAGGGCACCCGCTCACCCACTACACGGAGAACGCGCAGAAGCTGCCATACACCCGCGCGGTGGAGATCATGGTCCCGGTGCTGCGCGCGCTGGCGTGCGCGCACGAGCAGGGCATCGTCCATCGCGATCTCAAGCCCGACAACATCTTCGTCACCGCGAACGGCACCCTCAAGGTGCTCGATTTCGGCATCGCCAAGGTGCTGCAGCCGCAGGTGGAGGGCGGCCCGGAGCGCGCTCGCGAGCCCGGCGGCAGTAGCGGTCAGATCCGCCTGCCCACGCCGCTTGAGCTGGCCACCGGCAGCAACACCGCGTTGACCCGGGTCGGCACGATCATGGGCACGCTCAAGTACATGTCGCCGGAGCAGTGGGGCATCGGCGTCGAGATCGATCACCTCACCGACGTCTGGGCTTGCGGCATCCTGCTCTATCGCATGATCGCCGGTCGCCACCCGCTCTATCCCATGGACGGCCACGCGCTCATGGTGACCGCGATGCTCGAGATGCCGATGCCGTCGCTGCGCGACGCGGCGCCCTCGGACGTCCCACCGGAGCTCATCGAGATCGTCGACCGCTGCCTGCGCAAGCTCAAGCACGAGCGCGTGGGCTCGGCCGCCGAGCTGCTGCACGCACTCGAGGCGTTCTTGCCCGGGCGCAAGCAGCTCGCGCAGCTCGCGTCCGACGACACGCCGTACGCCGGGCTGGCGTCGTTTCAGGAGGTCGACGCCGACAAGTTCTTCGGCCGCAACCGCGAGGTCGCGGCGATGGTGACCCGGCTGCGCGATCGCGCCCTCATCGGCGTGGTGGGCTCGTCCGGCGTCGGCAAGAGCTCGTTCGTGCGCGCCGGCGTGGTGCCGGCGCTCAAGCGCTCCGGCGAGAGCTGGGAGACGCTGGTGGTTCGCCCGGGGCGCCAGCCGCTGGACTCGCTGGCGCAGATGATCTCGCCCATGGTGGCCACCGCGGTCAACCTGGTGGACGAGCTGGAGGAGCAGCGCGCGCTCGCCGACAAGCTGCGGCGCGAGCCGGGGCACCTGGGCTCGGTGCTGCGCAGCCGCGCGCGGCGCGACGGCCGGCGCATGCTGGTGTTCGTCGATCAGTTCGAAGAGCTCTACACGCAGGTGACGGATCCGGAGATCCGCCGCGCCTTCACGGCGTGCCTCGCCGCGGTCGCCGACGATCCGACGAGCCCGCTGCGCGTGGTGGTGTCCATGCGCTCGGACTTCCTGGACCGCGTGGCGGAGGACCAGGGCTTCATGAACGAGCTGATGCAGGGCTTGTTCTTCCTGGGGCCGCCCAACCGCGAGGGGCTGCGCGAGGCGCTGGTGCAGCCGGCGGAGATGGCGGGCTTCCAGTTCGAGCTGCCCTCCATCGTGGAGGACATGCTCGATCACCTGGAGACCACGCCAGGGGCCTTGCCGCTCTTGCAAGTTCGCCGCGGCCAGGCTCTGGGAGAGCCGAGACCAGAGCCGCAAGATGCTGACCCACCTGGCCTACGCGCAGATGGGCGGGGTGGGCGGCGCGCTGGCCAGCCACGCGGACCGCGTGGTGTCGGACCTGGGCGCGCAGCGTCAGCCGCTGGTGCGCGCCATCATGCTGCGCCTGGTGACCCCAGAGCGCACGCGCGCGATCGTGCCGCTGGGCGAGCTGCGCGAGCTGTCGCGCGACGCCGCGGAGATCTCCGGCCTGCTCGACCAGCTCGTGGCGGCCCGGCTCCTGGTGGTGTCGTCCTCGGGCATGGCGCCGGGCACCTCCGATCGCGGCTCGACCGCGGAGATCGTCCACGAGTCGCTGATCCAGAGCTGGCCCACGCTGCGCCGCTGGCTCGAGGAGACGCAGGAAGACTCGGTCCTCATGGACCAGCTCCGCACGGCGGCGCGGCAGTGGCAGACCAAGGGCAAGAGCCCCGATCTGCTGTGGCGCGGCGAGCTGGCGGAGGAGGCGCGGCGCTGGCGCAGGCGCTACCGCGGCATCCTTCCGGATCTGGAGCGGGTCTACGTCGACGCGGTGATCGCGGCGTCGACCCGGGCGGCGCGGCGCAAGCGCGCGGCGGTGGTGGGCGGCTTCGTGTTCATGCTGGCGGTGGTGGCGGCGACGATGGTCGCGCTGGTGGTGATCCAGCGGTCACGCGGCGAGGCCAAGAGCCAGGCTGCGGCGGCGGTGGCCGCCATGCGCGAGGCCGGCCGCCAGGCCAAGGAGAAGGAAGAGGCGTCCGCCGCGCGCATCAAGGCGCTGGAGGAGCTCAACAAGACCGGGCTCGAGCTGCAGCGCAAGGTGGAGGAGCTCAAGAAGAAGAAGGAAGAGCTGGAGCTAAGCGGCCGGGATCTGGCGCTGGCGCTCGACGAAGCAGAGGTGGCGCGCCGAGATGCCGAGCGCTCCAGCGACGCGGCGGTCAAGGCCAGCCAGGCCGCGATCGCGGCGCGGGAGGAAGCGCTGCGCGCCAAGACGGAGACCGAGGGCCTTCTCAAGAAGGAGAAGGAGCGCGCCAAGAAGCTCGAGGTACAGCTCGGCAGCAAGGTCATCGAGGATCTGAAATAGCCCGGGTGCCAGGCGTGGGACTTGCCTGGTGGTGCTTGGGTACGAGGAGATGGATGAACGCTATGGGTCTTGGGAATCGCAAACGGTCATGGACGAACCCCTTGGTAGCCGCGGCCGTCGCGGCGCTCGCGGCCGTCGCGCTGGTGGCGCAGCGGGCGGCGGCGCAGCCCGCCGCGCCGCCGCCCGCTGCGCCGTCCCCTTCGGCCGGCAGCGGCGCGGCAGCAGCGCCGGCGGCGCGGCGGCGCCCGCGGCCGGCAGCGGCGCGGCAGCAGCGCCGGCGACAGCGCCCGCGGCGCCGACAGCGCCCGCGGCACCGACAGCGCCAGGCAAGAACGGCAAGCCGGCGCCCAAGGTGCCCGTGGAGTCGGTGGACAAGAACCAGACGCTGGGCGCCGCCGCAGACCGGCCGTGGGTCGCTGGCGTCTCGCCCGAGGATCAGGCGGAGGCGCTGCGGCACTTTCGCGAGGGCAACGCCCTGCTCAACGACGGTGTGTTCGTGACCGCGGCCAAGCGCTATCGCGACGCGCTCGCGCACTGGGATCACCCCGCCATCCACTACAACCTCGCGCTGGCGATGATGAACCTCGACCAGCCCATCGATGTGTACCAGAGCCTGACCAAGGCGCTCAAGTACAACCCCAAGGATGGGCCGGCGCCGCTCGACGAGGACAAGTACGATCGAGCCAAGAACTACATGTTGCTCGCGCAGAAGCAGGTGGCGAACGTCGACATCAGTTGTGACAAGCCTGGCGCCAAGGTGGCGGTGGACGGCGAGGTCGTGTTCACCGGCCCAGGGCGCTATCAGGGGCTGGTGCGGGTCGGCAAGCACAGCTTCGTCGCGGAGAAGGCGGGCTATGTCACCAGCGTGGAGGCGCCGTACATCGGGCCTGGCGAGACCATGCGCTTCTCGCTCAAGCTGTACTCCGCCGAGGAGCTGACGCGCCATCGCCGGCGCTGGCAGCGCACCTGGGTGCCCTGGGCGGTGGTGGGCGGCGGCGGCGCGCTGGCCATCGCGTCGTCCTTCATCTACGTCTCCGGACGCTCGGAGGTCCGCGACTTCGACGCGCTCATCAGCAAGTGCGGCGCGGCGGGTTGCCCGATCACGCCGGAGCTCACGGACATGCGCGACAGCGGCACCAGCAAGCAGACGCTCGCGTGGGTGGGGTTTGGGCTCGGCGCTGGCACCATCGCCACCGGGCTCGTGCTGGCGTACGCCAACCGCGTGCGCCCCTATCAGATACGGCCAGAGGATCTGCCCAAAGAGGGCGGCGGCCCGCCCGCCGCCTCGCTGAGCCTGCGCCCGATGATCGGCCCCGGCCTCGCTGGCGCCGCGGCCTCCTTCCGCTTCTAGGACCATGATCATGAACCGAATCTTTCTTCTGGGTGGTGGCGTCCTGCTGGCGCTCTTCGCGCTGATCACGAGCTGCACCGAGCCGTCGTCCACGGCGTGCGAGCAGTCCGGCATCTTCTGCCCGCCGGGGTTCAAGTGCGCGGCGGCGCAGGCGATCTGCCTGCAAGCCTCCGAGAGCTGCGGCGACAACCTCAAGCAGCTCGACGAGGTGTGTGACGACGGCAACGTGCGGGACGGCGACGGCTGCTCCGCGGACTGCAAGAGCGATGAGACCTGCGGCAACGGCGTCCACGACACCGCCATCGGCGAGGAGTGCGACGACCAGGGGGCCAACGACGGCTGCTCCTCCATGTGCCTGCTGGAGTCCTGCGGCAACGGCAACCTGGACTTCGGCGAGACCTGCGACGACATGAACAAGGTCAACGAAGACGCCTGCCGCGCGGACTGCTACCCCAACCTGTGCGGCGACGGCTTCGTCAACCTGGTCGGCCCGGCCATCGAGCAATGCGACGATGGCGTCAAGCCCGCGCGCAAGAGCGATCCGCCGCAGCCGCGCGAGACCTTGATGTGCAACGTCGATTGCACGCTGGCGTCTTGCGGCGACGGCAAGATCAACCGGGTGCGCGGCGAGGACTGCGACAGCGGCGCGCCGGTGAACACCTCCACCTGCGACTTCGATTGCTCGGTGGCGCGCTGCGGCGATGGCCAGGAGAACTCGGTGGCCGGTGAGCAGTGCGACGAGGGCGGCAACACCATGGCCTGCAACGCCAACTGCACCGACGCGAGCTGCGGCGATGGCTTCGTCAACCCGGTGCGCAGCGAGCAATGCGATCCAGGTGGCCCCAACGACACCGCCACCTGCAACGTGAACTGCACGCTGGCGCGCTGCGGCGACGGCGTCACCAACCGGGCGGCGGGCGAAGAGTGTGACGACATGGGGAACAGCGTCGACTGTGACGCCAACTGCACGCTGGTGGTCTGCGGCGACTCTTTCTTCAACTCCGCGGCCGGCGAGCAGTGTGACGACGGCGACGCCGATCTGGCCGACGACTGCATCGCGGTCAATGGCGAGTGTCGGATCGGCTACTGCGGCGATGGGTACCGCAACACCGCCGGCCTGCGCCTGGAGATGTGCGACGACGGCAACAACATCGACTACGACGGCTGCCGCAACAACTGTACGCTGCCGTCCTGCGGCGACGGCATCGTGCAGGCGACCGAGCAGTGCGACGACCGCAACACCAGCAACACCGACAACTGCCTGAGCACTTGCCAGTTCAACGTTTGCGGCGATGGCTTCGTGGATACGCAGGCGCCGGGCATCGAGCAGTGCGACGGCGGCGCGGGCTGCTCGCCGACCTGCCAGCTCGAGGCTTGCCACAACGGCGTCCTCGATCCGGGCGAGGAGTGCGACGATCACAACATGTCCAACTCGGACGGCTGCGTCGGCGAGTGCGTGCTGGCGCGCTGCGGCGACACGTACGTCCGCGCCGGGTTCGAGCAGTGCGACGTGGGCACTGGCCCGTTTGGCGACTGCACCCGCCTGTGCCGGGACAACGTGTGCGGCGATGGCTTCCGCGACACGCAGGGGGACGACACCGAGGAGTGCGACGACGGCAACCTCGCCGGCGGCGACGGTTGCTCGCCGGGCTGCTTTCTGGAGAACTGAGGGCCGCGCGCGGGCGATCTGCCGCGCCCAGGACAGCCGCTTGGTGCGCTTGCTGTGGTAAGACCCGCAGCAAAGCGAGGTTCGTCCATGGAGCTTTCATCTCTCAAGATCATCGTCACCGGCGCGGCCCAGGGTATGGGCGCGCATTTCGCCAAGCGCCTGGCCGAGGCCGGCGCGCAGGTCGCCGCGGGCGACGTCAACGAAGAGGGCCTGGCCCAGGTGGCCTCGTCCGCGCAGGGGCTGCCGGGCAAGGTGCATACCCGCCGGCTGGATGTCTCTGACGAGGCGGACGTGGCCGCGTTCGTGGAGTGGGCTGCCTCGTCGATGGGCGGGCTCAATGGGCTCATCAACAACGCCGGCATCCTGCGGGACGGCCTGCTGGTGAAGAAGGACCGCACCACCGGAGAGGTCACCAAGCTCAGCAAGGCGCAGTGGGACGCCGTGATCGGCGTCAACCTCACCGGCGCCACGCTGATCGCGCGCGACGCGGTGGCCAAGATGGTGAACCTGGGCCAGCGCCCGGGTGTGGTGGTCAACATGTCGTCGATCGCCCGCCACGGCAACCGCGGCCAGTCCAACTACAGCGCCGCCAAGGCCGCGCTGGCGGCCAACACCCGCACCTGGGCGCGCGAGTTCGCAGGGTTCGGTGTCCGCGTCGGCGCGGTGGCCCCGGGCATGATCGAGACCCCGATGACCCAGGGCATGAACCAGAAGGCGCGCGACGCCCTGGTGGCGGCCATCCCGGTTGGCCGCGTCGGCGTACCAGAGGACATCTGGCTCGCCGTCAAGTTCGTGCTGGAGTGCGACTACTTGAACGGCGAGACCATCGACGTCGACGGCGGCCTGCAGATGTGAGGCCGCCCGACGTCCGGCGAGGACGCCGGACGTCGATCGCGTGGGCTACTTGGTGGCGGCGGGCGGCATGCCGCAGATCGAAGGGAACTCCACCGGCTTTGCGCCGTTGGCGGCAGCGAGGCCCACGCACCGCGCGTAGTTGGTCTCCGACGACTGGTAGCTGCCCTTGCCGCTGGCCTCGATGCCGAGCGGCGTCTTGACCTTGATGTCGCCCTCGATGACGGTCCGGTTGGCGCCTTCACCGTTGCCGCCGGAGGCGCGCGAGAGCAGGGACAGATCGATGGTGGGAAGCACAGACATGACAGCTCCTGAAGAAGTGGGAAGGATCCCGTGGATGGGTGGGGAGATGGGTGGGGAGATTGCAGGGAGCGTGCCGCGGCCCGCGGCGGCGAGGTGGTCGCTGCCGCGTTGGCTCCTTCCGCCAGCTTGCGGCGCCGGTCAGCGGTCAGCGGTCAGCTAGCGCGCGGTCGGGCTCGGGCGCGCCTGGGGCGCGCGACGCCCGGTCGCTGCCACGGGTCGGCAGGTTGGTGGCGATGCCGCGGCCTGGCCGCGCGGCGGCGGGTTCGCCTCGGTCCTGGGCTTGAAGTCTCCAGGGAGTTGCCGTCACAATTGGCCAAGAGCTTTCTGCGATTGCGAAAAACCCTGCCTCCATGTACCTGGGCAACTATCACCTGATCGGGCTCCTCGCCACCGGGGGCATGGCCGAGCTGCACCTGGCCTGCGCCAGGACCACCGCCGGCATCGAGCGCATCGTGGTGGTCAAGCAGCTCCTGCCGGAGTACGTCAGCAAGCGCGGGTACGTGGAGATGTTCCTCGATGAGGGCCGGGCCATCGCCGCGCTGGTCCACTCCAACATCGTGCAGCTCCACGACATGGCCATCCACGATGGCGTGCCGTACCTGGTGATGGAGTATCTCCGCGGCCACAACCTGGCCAAGCTGGAGCGGCGGCTGCGCGCCGGGGGCGAGCTCTTGCCGATGGGCCACGCGCTGGCCATCGGCTCGGCGATGTGCGCCGGACTGCACCACGCGCATGAGGCGAAGGATCTGGCTGGTACGCCGCTGCAGATCGTCCACCGCGACGTCTCTCCGCACAACGTGATGCTGACCTATGACGGCGCGGTGAAGGTCATCGACTTCGGCATCGCCAAGGCGGCGGGGCGCATCCACGAGACGCGCGCGGGGACGCTCAAGGGCAAGCTGCGGTACATGGCCCCGGAGCAGGTCCGCTCTGCGGACATCGATCGTCGGGCGGACATCTACGCGGTCGGGGTCACGCTGTACGAGCTCTTGACCTTGCAGCTCCCGTATCGCCAGCGCTCGGAGCAGATGTCGGAGTTCTCCATCATGACCGCCATCACGGCGGGGAACCTCAGGCCCGCGCGCGAGCTGAGGCCGGAGATCCCCGAGTCGCTGGAGCGCGAGCTGATGCGCGCGATGAGCCTCGATCCCAAGGAGCGCCACGCCACGGCTCGTGAGCTGCAGTCGGTGCTCGACGGCCTGGCGCGGACGTTGGGCCTGGAGACCCAGCCCGCAGATCTGGCCGACCTGCTCGATCGAGTGATGGGGCCACCCAACGAGACCTGGCGCGCGCTCTTGCGCTCGGACCCGGGCGGCGAGGTGGAGGTCATCGCGGAGGCGACCCGCCCTGGCACCTCGGCCGCCACCGTGGCCACGCGCGCGCTGGCGCCAGATCCGACGTCGGTGATGCTGTTCACCGCGCCGGCCAGCCTCGACGACAGCTTCGCGGGCGCCCAGGTGGCGGAGTCGTTTCACGCGGCGGTGGTGGTGGATGGCGCTCAGGTGGAGCGCATCGATATCGCGGGCGTCAGGCAGTGGCTGACCCTGCTGGAGTGCCTAAACCAGAGGTCCCCGGCGCCGCGGCTGTTCCTGGCGCGCTGCTCCGAGCCGCTCTTTGCGCAGCTCGCGGCGGTCCACGCCTTCGCCGGGCAAGCGCAGCTCGTGTCGTTCGCCGCCGGCTATCAGTGCGGCCAGTGCGGCCACACCTTCTCGCGCGTCGTGGATCTGGAGCGGGATCTGGCCTTGCTGGACGTCGGGCACCTGCCGATGGTGCCGTGCCCGCGTTGCGCGGCGGTGTGCGAAGCGGACGACGAGCTGCTGGCCATCGACGTGGTGCGGCCCTGGCTCGGCGTGCCGGTCCCTGCCATCGTGCGCGAGCAGGTCGCGATCCTGGAGCGAGGGCTCGCCACCGCGGCGCAACCGGCGGACGTCGACTCGGCCGCCAAGGCGCGCGCCTCCGCGAGCAAGCTCGTGCGCTCGTCGTCGCCGCGGCTGGTGCCGATGCCCGCGGCGACCGGGCCGCTGCCTGGCGCGCCGCAACCGGCCGCGGCGCGGGCTCCGTCACCGCAGCCGGCGCCGCCGCCGTCGCCGCCGCCGTCGTCGCAGCCGTCGTCGCGCCGGTGGCCGCGCTGGCCGCTCTGGGTAGGGATCGCGGCCGCGCTCGGCGCCCTGGCGCTGGTGGGGCTGTGGCCATCCGGCGAGAAGGAGCGGCACGCGCCGCCGGTCGGTGCAGCGCCGGCGGCGCGAGCGGCCGAGCTCTCGCCGCCGGTCGTGCTCACCGTGCAGCAAGACGGCTCGTGGACCGGCGCGTCCGTCGCCAGCGCGGAGGTCCGCGCCGACGCCGTGACCCGCGCGCGCGACCGCTACCTGCACGAGGTCGCGCAGCGGCTGCTCCTGGAGTTGCCGGCCACGCACGCGCCTTGCCGCGGCGGCCTGCGCGCGCCGGAGCAGGTCGCGCGGCGCTGGCTCGATGACCTCGGCGGCACCGCCAACCCGGAGCGCGGTGAGCTGGAGGAGGCGCCGGGCCCGCCGCCCAGGGTCACGGCGCACTTCTCTCTCAGCGCAGAGGCGGTGCAGGCGGCGCGCCAGTACTACTGGCGCAGCTTCACCGGCTGGGGGCTGGGCTTTGCCAATGCCGCGCCGGACCGCGAGCCGGGCGTGGTGATCATCCACTCCGCGCGCCCCGCTGAGATCCCCGTCGGCGCCACGCTCCTGGCGGTCAACGGTGAGCCGGTGCAGAACCTGCGAGACCTCGCCGAGCATGGCGCGGCCACCGTCGAGCTGACGCTGCAGAGCGGCCAGCGAACCTGGCGCTCCACAGTGCCGTCGCCGTAGCCGGCCGTCGCCGTAGCCGATGCTCCCCAGCGCTGCCCCTGCGCAGCGCCGCACCGCTCGGGTCAAAACGGTGAGCGCGGCGGGATCGCAGGCGGCGAGCTCACCTCGGGTGGGAGCGGCGCGCCGGTGAGGGTCTCGAGGAACGCGATCAGATCGGCGAGGTCCGCCTCCGACAGCGCCAGCGGCGAGATGCGCGGGTCGGCGGCGCCGATCCGCGTGCCGTCTCCCGCGGTGCCTCCGCTGTTGTAGTGCCAGAGCACCTGCTCCAGCGTCTGGTAGCGGCCGTTGTGCATGTACGGCGGCGTGAGCGCCACGTCGCGCAGGCTCGGCGTGCGCCAGCGGCCGGCGAGCGTATCGACGCGGTGCTCGGCGCGCGCGCGGACCACCTCGGCGTAGTGCGGCACCCGGCCATCGCACTCGCGGGCATCGGCCGCGACGTAGCCAGGCTCGGCGTGGAAGAGCTGGTTGCGCTGGCACCCGGCGTCGTCGCTGTAGATCGAGTCGCGCCGGTAGCGGCCAGACTGCAGCTTGCGCAGGCCGTCGCGCGCGCCGTCGGGGAGGCAGTTGAAGGGCTGGTTGACGTCGTCCGAGACGCAGTCACACCAGCCGCCGGCGGGGCAATCCGCGGGCGTCGGCACGTGATCGCCGACCTGTGGCACCCCGATGTTGTGGAACTGCTGGTCCGACAAGAGCGGCGTGTTGTGGCAGTCGTTGCAGGCCGCCTTGCCCACGAACAGCTTGGCGCCGCGCCGCGCGGCGGCCGAGATCAGCTCGGACTCCGGGCCGGCGGCCACCCATCGGTCGAAGGCCGCGTCCCGGCTCAGCAGCGTGGCCTCGTAGGCGGCGAGCGCCTTGGCCCAGTTGACGTAGATGCGCGTGACCGCGAGCTGGTTGGCGATCGGCATGCAGTCGAAGGCGTCGTCGAACGGCTCGGGCGGCGCCAGCGGGTTTCCCCGGGGCAGGCCCTTCTGGCAGCCGCGAAACGTGCCGTCATCCACCAGCCCTACTTGCCCGTCGTACCCCGGGCGCCCGCGCAGCGGGAAGCGCGGCGCGCAGGTCGTCGTCGTGCCCACGGTGAGCGGGGTACAGGTCGCCAGGGGACACGCGCCGTTGTCGAGCGCGCAGCTGCCATCGGCGAGCAGGCGCGCCTTCTGCGCCGCCACCGAGTCCATCAACGCAGGCAGCGGCCACTCGGGGAACGCCGCCGTGTACTCGTCGCGGTAGACGTCGGCGATGCGCCAGACGATCTTGAGCCGATCGCTGGCCATCGACACCTCGGCCTCGCCCACCGCCACCGCCTGCGCCCACAGCGAATCCGCCCGCCCGTTCCAGTACAGCAGGGAGTAGTAGGCGGAGTTGAGCGTCGGCTGCGAGTTGACGTCGTAGGGGCCGGCGCCCACCGCCACGTGGCGGGGCACGGACGACAGGTCGCTGCCACCGCGGTCGACCTGGTGGCAGCTATTGCAGGACAGCTCCAGCTCGGCGCCCACCGGCGCCCGGCCGACGCCGGTCCGGCGGTAGAGCATGTCGAGGTGGGTGGCCTCTCCCGCGAACCACGGATCGAAGTAGAACTTCTTGCCGAGCGCGATGACCGCCGGGTCTCCCTGGTACTTGTTCGAGTGATCGGCCGGCGGATCGGGCAGGGCGGACAGCGCTCGCAGCGCGCTCCATTCGGAGTCGGTGAAGGTCTCCGGCCCCTCGCACGCGGCGAGGACGATCGTCAGCATGGCTGCGCATCGCAGCGAGGTCCTGGCCGTCATTCGTCGTAGGATCCGTAGGGGGTCCCGTCTTTACGCAGGTGCGCCTTCGCCGACCCGCCGGAGATCTCCATGTCGATCTTGGCGGTCTTGTCGGCGGTCACTTGCACCTCCAGCACCACCGCCTTGGCGCCCGGCGCCCACACCCCGATCCGGCGCTTGCCGGCGGGCACCATCCCCAGCGAGAACCGGCCGTCGGCGCCGACCTTGGTGAACAGGGCGTTGGGCACCACGAATACGTAGCCGCGCATCTGCGAGTGCAGGTTGCAGAACACATCGATCTGCCCGGTGCGGGTGACGGTCATGGTCCGTGACTCGCCCTGCGGATAGCTGCCGAGGTCAAACTCGGCCCCGGCGGTGGAGGAGAACACGTTGTGAAAGATCGGGTCGCCGTTGGGGAACTCCACCCGGGTGCCGCGCGGCACCACCAGCACGCCAGGCACGAAGGCCTTAGCCTTCTGGGTCATGGTGGCGGCGCCGCCCGTGGTGGTGGATAGATCTTCGACATAGACCCACGCGGCCTTGGCGCCGCGCACCGTGATGGTGCCCGCCACGGTGCCGGTCCCCGCGACGCGCGGCGGCCGCTTGCGGCGCACGCGGGCAGGGCCCTCGGGGCCAGGCGTAGCGCCGGGGGCGGCAGGGGCGGCCACGCCGCCGCCGCTCTGCACCGCGGCCTGCAGCGCGTCGAGCGCGGTCTGCTCGGCCGACAACCGGCGCTGCATGAGCTGGATGAGGCCAGCGAGCAAGGTTCGCTGCTTCTGCAGCTCGGCCTCCACCCGCGCCACGTCTTTTTGGCTCGCGGGGGCCGCCGCCGAGGACGTCTTGTCATCGGCGTTGGAGAGCGTCGGGACCCAGAGCGTCCATGTCAGGACCAGGAGACGAAGGAGCCGCATCATGACCTCGAGAGGGTTCTTCAGTACGAGACGACGAAGGAGCTGGTGACGATGTCATTGCGGAACTCGGGCGCCGCGCCGAGCTCGCCGTTGTGTACAACCTCGAGCTTGGCCAGGAGGCCGGGCGCCAGCACCACCCGCGCGCCCGCGACCGCGCGCCAGGAGTCCGTGAGGTAGAGCCGCTCCGGTGGCAGCGCGACCTCGGCGCGTCGCAGCTCACCGCGCAGCAGCAGCCCGAGCCAGTGGTTGATCAGATAGCTCGCCTCCAGGTACGCCCCGTCGCGCAGCTCCAGCCGGTAGGCGCGGGCCTCCGGGTCGCCGGGGGCGTGGCCGCGCAGCCACTGGGCCCGCAGCCCCAGCGAGATCGTGGTGAGCTGCACGTCCACGCCATAGAGGTAGGCGCGGCCAGAGGCGCCTCCGTCCTGCGCGCCGACCTGTCCCGAGGCGGCCACCTCCAGGGTCGCCGGCCCCAAGGAGATCCGGCCGGCGACTCGCCCGCTCAGGGTCTTGCCGGGGTTGCTGTCGATCTCGTCGTGGAAGTGAAACTGCTCGGTGCCCGAGGAGCCGTTGGTGAGCGCCGCCGCCAGGACCAGATGATCGCCGGCCAGCTTGGAGCGGACCTTCACGCCGACCGCGGTGCCGGTGGTGTATCGCGCCAGGAGCGTCGGCGTGATGCCAAAGTGCTGCTCGGCCTTGCGGGCGCGGTACTCGTGCCCCAGCACGGACTCCATCTTGCCCAGGAAGATCGAGTGCCGCCCGTCTTCGGTGGGCAGCCACTCGAGCTGGGTCAGGTCGACGTTGAGCCAGTCGCCGAGCGCGAAGTCCCGCCCCTGTCGCGGCGTGAAGTTGACGCTGGCCGTGAGCAGCGCGCGCGGCGTGAGCCCGGCGTTGATCGAGAGGTTGACCTCGTTGACCACGAACGAGGGGTTGCCGCGCGAGTCGATGGAGTCAAAGCGATCACTGCCGGGGAGCTCACCCAGGTCAGCCACCTCGCCCGCCGAGTTGACGGCGGTGGCCAGGAGATCTCCGTAGAACACCCAGCCGTAGTCTGCGTATTGTGGAAAGTACGCATGCGCGGCGTCGCGGACCACGCCTGCGCCGCCGTTGCCGAGCGGGACGAAGAAGCCCAGATCGGCGTAGCCAGTCAGGCGGGTCGGGCGCGGCGCGGTGGGCGGCTTCTCGGCCGCCGCCAGGTGCGCCTCCAGCTCGCTGACCCGGTCGCGCAGCTCGGCCAGCTCGCCTGTCGCGTCGATCGCTCCCGGCGCTGGCGGCTCATCTGGCTGGTAGGTGTCGTCGTCGTTGGCGCCGTCGCTGTCGTCGCTGTCGCCGTCGCCGTCGCTGTCGCTGTCGTCGTCGTCATTGACGCTGTCGCCGTCGTTGACGCCGTCGCTCGCCGCCTCGCCGCGCGGCGCAGCCTTTGGCCCGCTTGGTTCCGGAGCTGCGAGCGCGCGGGCGCTCCCCTGCGCCAGCAGGAGCGCCGCGAGGCCGCAGCAGGCCAGCGGGGCCTTCACTTGAACGCCTCGCAGGTGGAGGGCACCGGGCGCGTCGCCGGCGGAAGGGAGCGGAAGTAGTGATAGAGGTCCAGGACGTCGCCGTCGGTGAGCGAGGCCGAGATCGAGGTCGGATCGCCGTGCGCCGCGGCGCAGGAGTACTTGCCCGCTGGGTCCTTGCCTTCATGCATGACGCGGGTGAAATCTGCGGCCGAGTAGCTACCAAGTCCGGTGCCGGGGTCCGGCGTCAGGTTGGTGGAGAACACGGTGGCGGTGCTCCACATCGCCGGGCTCACCGGCGGATCCAGCGCGATCATCCCTGGTCGGTAGCCCAGGCTCGACAGCGCGCGCAGCCCACGGCCACCCTGGTAGATCCGGTCTCGCTGGATGACGTCCGTGGCCGCCCGCGGATCTGTGGACGGATAGGTGGGGGTGTGGCACCACGAACAGGCGGCGATGGCGGCCAGGTACCGGCCGCGGGTCGCGGCCTCGTGCTCGGGATAGGCGGGGCTCGGCGTGGGGAGCTGCGCGTCGGTCACCACCGAGATGAGCGGCGCGGTGGTCCAGGGTGGCTCGCGGCGGGTCGGCAGCTCCACTGGCGGCAACGAGCGCATGTACGCGACCACGGCGTCGCGGTCAGGCTCGCTGTACAGCGCGTAGAGATAGTAGGGGTGGACGGTGGACACCGCCGTGCCATCGTGGCGCACGCCGTCGAAGGTGGCGGCCTTGAGCTCCTCATCGGTGCGCTCCCCGATCCCGGTGGCGTCGTTGGTGAGGTTGGTGAAGCTCAGACAGCCATAGCCGTCGTCGGGATTGGCCCTGGTCTGGCCCGGCGCGGGCCGGTCGATGATGCAATCGATCCCGGCGAGCAGCCGGCTCTGCTCGCGAGTCCCGTCGGGGTACATCGCGGTGTGGCAGAAGCCGCAGTAGGCCACCGAGTTCACCAGATACCGACCTCGGTCGATCTGCGCCGGGGTGTAGCGGGCCGGAGGTGCGGTCGGGGACGACTCACATCCGACGAGGAGCGCGAGCAGCGGCAGGGCGTGGAGGCAGCGCACGATATGCGTGGCTTATCGTACAAAAAAGACATCCTGATATATCCAGGGAGCCCGGTTGCAATAACAACAGATTGCGGCTCTGGCCTATCGCGACGCTGTCGCGCCCTGCGGGCATCACACATTCTCGCTCGCTGCGGATGACACGTTGCAGCGCAAGCACGTCAGTGTATTGTCGCAAGTATCTGTAATCAAATGAATAAATAGCACATGTCATTGGGAGAAGACCGCGTCATGAGCGACCTTGGGCGCGGAGGTACTGAAAATGAACTCGAGCAAGCTTCTCTTTGCAGTTGCAACGATCCTGGGTGCGTGTGGGCTGGGGGACGCTGAGCCTGGTCAGGATTCCCAGGAGGTGGATGAGGAGGTTGGCGAGGCCGCAGAGGCGCTGACCGCTGGCGAGCCGCTGGCGCTGCGCGGGCCGGTGCGCCTGCAGGCAGGGTCGCTGCTAGGTGTCCTGGCCACCACCGCGTCGCGCTGGGTGATCTACCAGGACGGCCTCAAGGTCTACGCCACCCAGCCGGTGCCGGACGCGCCGCGCATCTTGCTGGCTGAAGCCACGGTGCCGAGCGTCGAGACGCTGGTGGACGGCGACACGGTGATGCTGTGGCCGGATCAAGCGGCGTTCTCGCCAACCGTGCCGGGACGCTTCGTGGTGTGGCGCCCGCGGATGACGCCGCGCGTGCTCGGCACCCGCGTGGTGGTGCCAACCAGCACCGCGTTTCCTCCCGGCGTGGCCGCGAGCCCCGATGGTCGCCACGTGCTGTTCCTCGACAACGTGGACGCCGCCGGGGCGCGCGGCGAGGTCGTGCTGGAGTCCCTGGAGCGCCCGCAGCGCATGGTGGTGGCGAGCGGGGTGGACACCGACTATGCCAGCGGGACCTGTCCGCCCTCGCTTGGCTTCCGCGCGCAGGTCGCGGGAGACCGGCACGCGCAGCCGCTGGCCGCGTACTGTCAGGCCGGCGCGACGGGTGCCACCTTGTCGACGGTGCAGGGCGGGGCGCCGCGGGTGCTGGCCAGCGGGCTGGCCGCGCCGCAGACCGTGCAGTCTCGCGCCGGGCTGGTGACCGCGCTCACCTCCAGCCTGCAGCCGATCTCGATCTCGCGCTCCGGGGCGACGCAGGTGCTCGACGCGGATCCAGCTTACCTGCTCATCCCCACCGAGCGCGGGGAGGTGCTCTCCTACTCGGTTGACGCAGCCTCGGGGAGCACGGTGCTCAAGCGGCTCCAGCCCGGGGCGACCGGCGCCTCGCGCGTCGTCGGGCCGCTGTCGGCGGTGAGCTTCGCGGCCAGCCACCTGCCGATCGGCGGGCACTCCTACTACACCGACGACATGCTGGCGCCGCGCGAGCGCGGCATGATGATCTGGGGCAACGATCCGGTCTCCGGCTCGCTGGACCTGCAGCTCGTCGATCCGCGTGGACGCTCGTCGACCACCACGCTCGGCCCGGCGGCGACCTGCGGCCCAGCGTTCGAGCCGTTCTCGCGCGATGGTCGCCACGCGCTGCTCTATTGCCTGAACGCTGCCGCGGGCAGCTACTCGCTGCTCACCGCCTCGCATGACACGCCAGCCCAGGTGATAAGCAGCGGCGCCACTGCGTTTCAGCACTTCGGGCTCGCCGGCAGCGAGATCCTGTACGCGGACAACGTGACCGCGACCGCTACTGGCGTGGCGTTCGATCTCAAGCTCGCAGATCTCCAGGCGCCAGCCGCTCAGACGACGCTGATCGCTGGCGCCGCGACCAACTTCGTCCTCACCGCGGACCGCCGTCACGTGGTGTACTCGCGCGAGGACGATCCGCAGAGCGCGGGGCTCTACCTCGCGCGGGTGCGGTAGCCGGCCACGTTGCTTGGGCGGCGCGCAGCGATGCGTGCGCCGCGCGGCGGCGGGGTCGCCTCGGCTACTGCCCGCTCGGCGGTAGCCCGCAGGCCTGCGGCAGGCTCTGCACGGTACACTGCGCGGCCTTGGCCTCGTTGGTGCCCCACAGCGTGCCAGGGCTCATGGTGCGGCAGGCCTCTGTCACCTTGTCGGCGCAGTAGGCGTAGTCGCTGCGGGTCGTGGTGCGCTCTCCTTGCGGAGAGCGCGTGGTGACGGTGTTCTGTCCTCCGGAGACGGAGGACAGGTCGGCGCCATCGATCGACATCAACATCGGGCAGCTCCTTTGCGCGGAAGGTGAAGGAGCTAGTTGCCAGCGCCGGGGGGCTTGCCGCAGATCGCCGGGAAGTCGGCGGGCTTGGCGCCGCCGGAGGCGGCCATGCCGATGCAGCGCGCGTAGTCCGTCTCGCGCGACTGGTAGCTGCCCTGGCCGGAGGCCTCGATGCCCATCGGGGTCTTGACCGTCAGGTTGCCGTTGATCGTGGTCTGGTTGGCGCCGCCGCCGTCGCCGTTACCGCCAGTGGCGCGCTCGAGGAACGAGAGATCGATGGTGGGGAGGACGTTGCTCATGATGAAATCCTTGGGTCCGGGGTGGGTGACGCCAGGACCTCATTGCAGCCGTCGTGCCGAACGCGGCGCGGTCGGCGGGCGACGCGATCTCAAGCGCTTCGGCCGCGCCGCCGTCGCCGCCCCGGGGGACGAATCGCAGGTTCGTTACCCGCGGTCGACAGCGCGCTTGCGCCGCCGGGTCGCCGCCTGCTCCACCGCGGCGATCGCCTTCACGCCCAGGTCCACCTCCAGCGTCGCCTGGGTGCCAGCCAGGTGCAGGAAGGCGTGCAGGTCGCGCAGGCCGCGCTCGTAGGGCAGCGCTCGATCATACGCCGCGCCGCCCAGCACGTACGACAGGCCGCGCACGGCGGCCTCGAGCTGCTGGATGGCGAAGTACTTCGCGGTGGTGATCACGGCGTCCCAGACCGGATCGCTCTCATCCGCGCGCTCGACCGCGTCATAGATCACGGTGCGCGCGGTCTCGATGGCGACATGGATCTGCCCCAGCCGGCTCTGCACCGCCTGCATCTCGGTCACCGGCAGGCGATAGCGCAGGCGCTGCGACAGGTCCGCCACGCCTTGCTCGAACAGGCGCGTCGCGCGGCCCAGCGCGCCCAGCGGCATGGTCAGCCGGCGCTCGTTGAAGAAGCGCTGCGCCGCGGTCAAGGCGTCGCGGTCCAAGAGGAGGCGCGAGCGGGGCACCTTCACCTCGTGCAGGGTGAGCTGCGCCACCCCCAGGCTGCGCATGCCCATCAGATCTCGCGCGGCGAAGCTGACGCCGGGATCGTCGCGCTCGATGACAAACGCCAGCAGCTCGTTGTCCGGCCCCGCGGCGAAGGTCAAGACCGCGTCGGCGATGAGCCCGCCGGCCACCCACGTCTTGGTGCCATGCACGAGATAGCCGTCTTCCGTGGGCAACGCCCGCGTGCGGAACGAGAACGGATCAGCGCCCTCGGTGTACGCGACGCTGACGGTGGCCTGGCCGCGCGCCACCGCGTCGGCCCACCTCGCCGCGACGGCTCGCCCCTCCGCGGCGGCCCCTGGCACCCGGCCCAGCGCCAGCTCGTGGAGCAGCGCGCCGGCGGCGTGCCGGTACCCAAGGAGCGTGGGCACGGCCAGGTCTTCGCATTCGGCTCCCAGCCACTCGAGGGTCAGCGCCCACTCGGGCAGCGAGGCGCCGCCTCCGCCGTGCGCCCTGTCGGCGCGCAGGGTCGCCAGGCCCAGGGCACAGGCCTCGGTCACCTGCTCGCGCGACAGCGGGGTGCCGTCGCGATCGCGCTGACGCGCCGTGGGCTGGAGCCGCTCTCTGACAAAGGCGCCAAAGCGCGCCTCGCAGGCGCCATGCGTGCTGGCGCGCTGCTGGCGCATGGACGGCGCTCTCGGCGGCGCGAGGGAGGAGGCTCCGTCGGCGGTCATCCGTACCGTTCCACCACGATGCCATGCACCGGTGTTCCCGGCAGCGTCGCCCCGAGGCGGTGGACGAACGCGAGCTTTCCGCCAAGCGAGGCGGCCTGGGTGGAGGTGACGCCACGATCAAAGGAGTAGTAGGGGCGCGCGAGCTCCACGTCGACGGTGCGCAGCGGCAGCGCCAGCGCCTGCCCAAGCTCCGGCGCGCGCCCAACCTGCTCGAGCACCAGGTGCTCGCGCGAGGCCTCGCACAGACATGGGATCTCCGAGAACGACCACTGGTCAGCGACCTCGGCCATGTGGCGGTGAATCGTGAACGGGGTCTGCCGCTCGCCGAGCGGCACGCCGCGGCTGATCTCTTCGAGCAACGCCGGCACCACCCGCGGCGCGGTGCTGGTGCCGCGCTCATCCTCGGCAAAGCAGCGCTGGATGTCCTCCGGAAACGGCGCGGGCTGCGCGGCCAGCGAGCGGGGCTCGGTGATGGCCACCGGGCACAACGTACACCGGACCTCCGCAGCCAGCCGACCATCTCCGCACTCTCGGCCACGGCCCACGTACCGGCTCACCAGCTCGAGCCGTGACCCCTGGCGCAGGAGCCGCACGGTGACCTCTTGCCCGATGACGTCGGCGTCGAAGAACCCCACCGGCTCGTGATAGGCGAGGTGGATGCCCAGAAACACCATGCCAAAATGATGATCTCCCAGGAGCGAGGGGAAGCTGCAGACGTTGGCCGCGAACCAGCGCGCGAGCCCATTCCAGCTCTGGGCAAACAGCGCTCGCGGCTGGAGCTGCAAGGGAGAGAACAGGCAAGTATCAACTACCAGGTCGTGATGAAGTGTACGCACGGCATCTCCTTGCGCAGCGCGAGGAAGCTCACTCGCGCTGGTGACAGGACGACAGACCACGCGCGCCCGAGCCCGGAACGTCGAGCCCAGCGATCGCGTGATCTGGGATCAGCGGTTTTTGTTCAGCCGCCAGCGATGGCGGTGACGACCGCCACTTCAGAGTCGTGCCGCACCGCGGCCTGCAAGGAATCCAGCGGCTCTCCGTCGAGGAAGAGCTTGTGCACGCCCCGCACCTGGTGCTGGTTGTCGAGCAGGACCTCGCGCAGGCTTGGGTATTGCTCCACCAGGGTGTCTAGCCCGGCGCGCACGGTGCTCGCGTCCACCTCCACCTCACGCTGGAAGTTGGAGAAGCGCATCAGATTGCCAGAGAGAAAAAAGCGCATACCCAGCCTCACAAAGTCAGCGGGAGATCATCGAGAGTCTTTCTGACATATAGAGATCCTGGATGCAGAATACAACTGAGTTGAAGATTTCTACGACGATTCTTGGTCAGCGTTTGGTTTTGGACCACGCCAAATCGACGTGAATTGTGATGCAAAAGCTCCTGGTGGCGCCCGCTGCGCGGTGCGGCGCGCTCGCCAACGGCGGCTGGCAGGCTGGTGACGGCGGGCTGGCAACGGCTGGCAACGGCGGCTGGCGGACTCGCAACGGGGCTGGCAACGGCGGATTGGCGACGGCTGGCAACGGCGGCTAGCAACGACGGCTGGCAACGGCGGTATGGTGGGGCATGGTTGGCCGTCGCGTGATCCATCTGCTGCGCTGGTTCGAGCAAGACGGAGAGGCGCTCGCTGGCGAGGAGCCGCTCACTCGCGTGGCGCCCGCGGCGCTGCGCCGCCTGTTCGAGCGCCCGGCGGAGGACCTGCTCCTGGGCGTCTATCCGGTGGGCCCCAGGGAGGCCGCGGCGCTGCAACCGGAGATCTCGCACCGCATCGACCGCGACCGCTTCGTCTATTACGTGGAGCCGGCGCAGCTCGAAGCGTGAGCGCGGGGCGGGCCTCGCGGCGCAGAGAAACCCCACGTTGCAGGAGCCGACGGTTTGTTGATACACCCGGCCCAAGGCGCCGCCTCGAACGGTTGGGACAAGAATTTCAAGGTCCTGGGTGAATCGGCCGCGGTGCATCGCAGACGTTGCCATGATCCTTGGGTTTGTATGCCGCGATTGCGGTCAGCGCGCCGATGCGCCGGGCCTTTGTCCGGCGGATGGCTTGCCGCTGCTCGCCACCGACGATCCGCTGCTCGGCCATGAGATCGGCCGCTACCGGCTAGCTCGGCTGCTTGGCGAAGGCGGCATGGGGCGGGTGTACCTGGCGGTGCAGCCGATGATCGGCAGCCGCGTGGCGATCAAGATCCTCTCGGATCAGTGCGCGCGCAGCCCCGAGCTGCTCGAGCGCTTCTTCGCGGAGGCGCGGGCGGTGAACCTGATCCGGCACGAGAACATCGTCAGCGTGATGGATCTGGCCAAGCTGCCCGATGGCCGGCCGTACATCGTGATGGAGTTCATCGAGGGGCAGACGCTGGCGGAGATCGTGCAGGGCGGCCCGGTGCCGCTCGGCGGGCTGGTGCAGGTGGCCAGCGAGATCTTCTCCGCGCTGGCGGCCGCGCACGCGATCGGCATCGTCCACCGCGATCTCAAGCCGGACAACGTGCTGGTGACGGCGGAGGGCCACGCCAAGGTGCTGGACTTCGGCATCGCCAAGCTGGCGCCTCAGCTCCAGCAGCAGCTCTCGCCGCGCACCCAGACCGGCGCGCTCCTGGGCACGCCGCAGTACATGGCGCCGGAGCAGATCACCGGCGCAGGCAACGTGGACGCGCGCAGCGACGTGTACGCGGCCGGCGTGATGCTGTTCGAGGCCATCACCGGGGGCAAGCCGTTTCGGGGGGACACGCTGTATGACCTGATGCGCGCGCACCTGGAGCAGCCGCCGCCGTCGCTGCGCGCGCTGCGGCCAGAGCTGCCCGCCGCGCTGGAGCAGGTGATCTTGACGGCGCTGGCCAAGGCGCCCGAGCAGCGGTTCCAGAGCGTCGGCGCCATGAACCAGGCGATGCAGGCAGCCGCGCAGGCGTTGCCGGCCGATCAGTGGCGCTCGCTGTCCGCGCGGGCGCGGGCCAGCAGCGCGCCGGGCGGACGCATCGTCTCTCACGCCAGCCGCTCACCGATGCCGATGCAGTTTCTCGTCACCGAGCCCGCGGTGGATCCGCGAGCCCGGCGGCCAGCGCGGCGAACGGCCCGAGGCTGGCTCCTGGGCGGCGGCCTCGCGCTGGCGCTGGTGCTGGTGCTCGTCGGCGTCATGGCCTCGCAGCAGGCCCAGCCGCGACCGAGCGTGACCGTCGCGCCCATGCCGTCGGCAGACGGCGCTGGTCCCCTGTCGGGCGCGGCTCCAGGGAAGGGGGCGCTCCCCTCGGTGCCCGCTGCCCGCGGCGCGGCGGCGGTGGGGCCAGACGTGGGGCCAGCGGACGGCCCAGCGGCGGGGCCAGCCGCAGCGGCGGCCGCGGCGCCATCGGCTGCTCCTTCCGCGCCGCCATCGGCGGCTCCTTCGCCGACTCCTTCGCCGACTCGCCAGCGGACCGCCGCCGCGCCCGCGCCGTCGCTGGCGCCAGCATCTGCCCCGGCCGTTGGGGCTGCGCCCTCCGCGCCGCCAGCCCCGTCCGCCAAGGGCCCCATCATCGTCGGAGGCGGCAGCGCAGCCGACCACGGCGTCCACATCGGTCCCGGGGTGGAGATCGGCCCCAACGTGGTGATCGGCTCGAGTCCGCCCCCGGCGCCCGGGCGCACCTCGACGAGCCGGCCCGCGGACTACGATCCGCGTCGCTTCGATCCTGTGGCGTACCTGCCCAAGGCGCGAGCGCTGGCGCAGTCGCTCTTGCCTGACGCCGGGCTCACCTCGTTCTCCTTCGATCCGGTGTTCTCCGATGGTCGGGTCGATCTCACGGTGGAGGGCCGCGATCGCGAGTACGAGTTCCGCTCGCCAGCTCGCTCGCCCATGCCACCTGGCACGCCGCGCAACCTGCCGGTGGAGCGAGCGTGTCGCGTCCAGGTGGCGGTCGGCGTGCGCACGGTCTCGGCTCGCGTGCTGTCCAGCGAGAGCTGCGACGACCCGATCGTGCGGGCGCCACGTTGCGGCTACGCCGGGGTGTGGAAGCACGCGCTTTTGGCCGGGGTGCCGCCGGACTTCGTGGCGCGCATCGCCTGGCTCTCGGATCAGAAGTGGTTCTTCGACACCGATCTGGCGGGCAACGGCGGCGGCGTGTTGACGTTCACTGATCGATGTCAGTAGCTAATTCAATAGAAATAATAATAAAAAATAAGTCTATAGATACTAAGACGAAGAATTTTGCGACCATTCGGCGGTCAAGACGGGCCTTCCGCCCGCCGCCGCCAGGCCGATGCGGGTATGATGACGTCATGCGGCTTGACGGCTACGACTGCGGCGGCTTCTACGACGAGATGTTCGCCCCCGACGGCGCGTTGCGGCCAGGCTACGCGATCCTCGGCGAGCGCTTCCGCGGCTTTGGCCCAGGCGAGGTCGCGCGCCGCCAGGCGGCGGCGGAGAGCGCGCTGTATGGCCTGGGCATCACCTTCAACGTGTACAGCGACGGCGCCGGCACCGAGAAGATCTTCCCGTTCGACATCGTGCCTCGCATCGTCCCCGCCGATCAGTGGCGGCAGCTCGAGCTTGGCCTGCGCCAGCGCATCACCGCGCTCAACCTCTTCATCGCCGATGTCTACGGCGCGCAGCGCGCGCTGGACGATGGCATCGTGCCGCGCGAGCTGGTGGAGTCGAGCAAGAGCTACCTGCCTGGTTGCCGCGGCCTGACCCCGCCTGGCGGCATCTGGTGCCACGTGACCGGCACTGACCTGGTCCGCGACCGGGACGGCAAGTTCTACGTGCTCGAGGACAACCTGCGCTGCCCCTCGGGCGTGAGCTACGTGCTGTCCAACCGCGCGGTCATGAAGCGCACGTTGCCGCAGGTCTTCGAGGACTCGCGGGTGCGCCCGGTGGATCTGTATCCCTCGCGCCTGCTGGAGACGCTGCACTCGGTGGCGCCGGCCTGCGCCGGTGATGAGCCCCCGACCGCGGTGGTGCTGACGCCGGGGCGCTACAACTCGGCGTACTACGAGCACTCGTTTCTGGCGCAGCAGATGGGCATCGAGCTGGTCGAGGGCCCGGACCTGGTGGTGGACGACGGCTGGGTCAAGATGCGGACCACGCGCGGCCTGCGTCGGGTCGACGTGATCTATCGCCGCATCGACGACACCTTCCTGGATCCCCGCGCCTTCCGCGCCGACTCCATGCTGGGGGTGCCTGGCCTGATGGAGGTCTACCGCGCGGGGCGGGTCAGCCTGTGCAACGCGCCCGGCACCGGCGTGGCCGACGACAAGGTCATCTACGCCTACGTGCCCAAGCTCATCCGGTACTACCTGTCCGAGGAGCCGGTGCTCGCCAACGTGCCCACGTTCCTCTGCGGTGAGCCCTCGGATCTGCGCTACGTGCTGGAGCATCTGCCCGAGCTGGTGGTCAAGGCGGCAGGCGAATCCGGCGGCTACGGCATGCTGGTGGGCCCGGCCTCCACCGCCGCCGAGCGCTCGGAGTTCGCGGCGCGCCTCGCCGCTGATCCGCGCAACTACATCGCGCAGCCGGTGATCGGCTTGTCGCGCGTCCCCACGCTGCTGTCGGGGGCCGAGGAGCTGGCGGGGCGGCACGTGGATCTGCGCCCGTATGTGCTGTATGGCGGCGACGGTCAGCCGCCGTATGTCTTGCCCGGCGGGCTGACGCGGGTGGCGCTGCGGCCCGGCTCGCTGGTGGTGAACTCCTCGCAGGGCGGCGGTAGCAAGGACACCTGGGTGCTGCATGATGACGGAGGTGCGTCGTGCTGAGCCGCGTCGCTGATGCGATCTACTGGATGAACCGCTACGTCGAGCGCGCCGAGAGCATGGCGCGCTTTGTCGATGTCAACCTGCACCTGTCGCTGGACCTGCCAGCCGGGACCTCGGCGGACTGGGCGCCGATCATCACCACGACCGGGGACGACGAGCTGTTTCGCCGCCGCTTTGGCGCGCCCGAGCGGGACAGCGCCATGCGCTTCCTCACGTTCGACCGCGACTACCCCAGCAGCATCCTGCGCTGCCTGGAGGCGGCGCGCGAGAACGCGCGCTCGGTGCGGGAGGTCATCTCGTCGGAGATGTGGGAGCGGCTCAACAAGCTCTACCTGGCGGTGCGCGAGGCGCGGCCCGACGAGGTGCTGGCGGCGCCGTACGACTTCTTCACCGCGGTCAAGCAGGGCGTCTCGCTGCTGGTGGGCACCACGTACCTGACCATGAGCCACAACGAGGCGTGGCACTTTGGCCGGCTCGGTCGCCTGGTGGAGCGCGCGGACAAGACCTCGCGCATCGTCGACGTCAAGAGCTACCGCCTGACCCACATGACGGCGCCGCCGGAGGTCGGGGCGGTGGATGACATCCAGTGGGGCGCGCTGCTCAAGAGCGCCTCGGCGCTGGAGATGTATCGCAAGCGCCATGGTCGCATCGCGCCGCCGACCGTGGTGGCGTTCCTGCTCTTTGACCGCGAGTTCCCGCGCTCCATCTTGCACTGCCTGTACGCCGCGGAGGACAGCCTGCGCGCCATCGTCCACCCAGGCGAGCGCAGGCAGGGCCAGCAGCAGCAGAGCCAGCAGCAGCAGGGCCAGCAGCAGCAGCCAGCAGCAGCAGCCAGCAGCAGCAGAGCCAGCAGCAGGCCGCGCCGGCAGCGACCGCGGCCGAGGCGCGGATGTCGGCCTTGCTGCGCGATCTGGAAGGCCACGCCGCGCGGGTGCCGGTGCCCCTCGATGATCGGCTGCACCAGCTCCTCGATGGCACGCAGCTACGGCTCAACGAGCTGGGCAGCGCGATCCGCGACAGCTTCTTCGCGCCAGACTGACCGGCAGACCCGACGGACCGCTAGACTTCGCGCCGGACTGACCGCCAGCCCGCGCGCCAGACCGACCGCCAGACTGCGGGCCAGCCCGCGCGCCAGCCCGCCGGGCCGAGCGAAGAGGCGCGCCGCGCTAGCGCGCAGCCTTGGGGCACCCTTCCCACTCGACGCCAGGGCCCGGCCAGCCCTCGTTGCGCGCGCGCAGGGCCCTGGCACGGGCTGGCCCCAGGCGGCGGGCCAGCGCTTGCTCGAACAGCTCGCCCTGCGCCACCAGCCCGCGCATCAGCGCCTCGAGCGGCGAGCGCGGCTCGTGCGCGAGGCGCGGCGCCAGCCCAGCGCGCTCGGCGGAGAGCCGCTGCACGATCTCGAACTGCTCCGCGAACTCCGCGGCGCGAAAGATCTCGAACACTATGCGATCGAGGTCCTCGATGGAGCCGACCGAGGGCTCGCCCACGACCTGCTCGCCGATCTGGTTGACCGTGTCGACCGCCTTGGCCTCGACCTCGGTGAAGGCGTCCCGGATCATCGCCGTCTCGGCCGCGGTGGCGCCGAGCGAGCGCGCATAGGACTCCCAGTCGGCGTCCGTCTTCATCTTGTCGATGTCAAACGGCGGCATGTCGCTGACCACGCGGCAGCGCTTGGCCCACTGCACCAGCGTCTCCTGGTCCGGCTCGAGCTTGCGGGGCTCGCCGGTCTCGGTCGTCGGCAAGGCAGGCCGCTCGGCGGCGATGCTCGGCCCCGCGGGTGCAGGCACCGGCGCCACGACCTCGCCGCGTGTGAGCCGATGCGCGTCCACCGTCGCGCGGTCGCCAGCGCCGAGCTGGGCGCTGGCGCCACCGCCGTCGAGGACGACCGAGCCCTCGTGGACGCGCACGCGGGTCTGCCCGGCGCTCACGTCGACGGTGAAGCAGGTCCCGGTGACCCGGATCTGTCCGTGGGGCGTCACCACCACGAAGGGGTGCTCGGCGGCGTGCTCCACGCGATAGAACACCGAGCCGCTGGGCTGGGAGACTTGCCCTTGGCCCTTGCCCACCTGCCAGGACAGGGTCGCCTCGGCCTCGGCTACCGCCACTCCTCGGGCGCCGAGCCGCAGGGTCTGTCGTGTACTCGACGCGGGATGGCTGCCGCTGGCGCCACGGACCTCCGCCGCGGCGCCGCCTGGCGCGCGTGGGCGCAGCGCCCAGAACAGCGCGGCGGTGCAGAGCGCGGCCACCAGCGCCCCGGCGGCAGCGGCGCGCCAGGCGCGTGCTCGGTGCCCCCGCGCAGCGCCGGCAGGAGCGGGGAGCGTTCGGCCCTCTGCGTCGAGCCGGGCCAGCACGCGATCAGCGAACCCCGGCGCGGGCTCTGGCGCAGGCCAGTCCTCGAGCAGGGGGCGAGGTGAGTCAGCCATGGCGGAGCTCCTCCAGCGAGAGCTGTAGCTGCGCGCGCGCGCGTGACAGCCGCGACTTCACGGTGCCGACGTCGATGTCCAGGGTGCTGGCGATCTCCTGGTACTCGAAGTCGTGAAACTCGCGCAGCAGGAACACCGCGCGCTGTTCGGCCGAGAGCTCGTCGACCGCGTTGGCGATGGCTGAGGCCAGCGCGCGCCGGTGCAAGGCGTCGTCGGTGCGGTCGTGTCCGGGGACGTCGTCGCTCTGCTCGCGGGCCGCCGGATCTGGGCGGAGCCGTCGCAGCTCGTCCAGCGCCAGGCGGGTGGCGATGGTCAAGATCCACCTGGACAGGCGCCCGGGGCCGCGCGCCTCGAAGGCGGGCAGCGCGCGGTAGACGCGGAGAAACGTCTCCTGCGCCAGATCTTCCACCTCGGCCTGACGCGCGCGACCAACCATCATCCGGCCGATGATGGCGTGAACCGGCCGCTTGTAGGCCTCGATCAGCGAGCGAAACGCGGCGCGGTCGCCGCGCTGGGCGCGGGCCAGGGTGATCTCGTCGAGTTCCTTCACGGCTGCTTCACGGCGGTGGCCCTACCGAAGGACAACGGGAGGCACCGGCCAAAGGTTCCACGAATTCGACATCCCAGCCACGGTTGTTCGCCCAATGAGCGGCGACTTCGCGGGTTGCCAGTTGCTGTGATCACGGCACGCCCTGTTCGCGCGGCCTGGAACTCGCGGCGACCGCCGCCGTTGAGCGCCCGAGTTTGCTGGTTCGCGACTGCGCTCCGCGCGGATCGCTGGCCGTCCAGAAATGAGAGGAAGTTCATGAGTGACGAGATTCGAAGCAGGGTCGGGTTTGCGTGGATCACGCTGGCGTTCGTGGCCGCGGGCGCCGGGTGCGCGCCGGCGGTCGAGGGCGACGGAGAGGGTGGCGGCGAGAGAGGCGAGCGCGGCGCTGTCCGGGGCCGTGGCCCAGGAGGAGCCGGCCCAGGTAGCCGCCACCAAGGGCGAGGCGCCGCTCGAGCTGGCGGACCGGCGCGCCGGCGCCGTGCAGTGGTCGCCGTGCGAGGAAGATCCGGAGCTGTCGTGCGGCACGCTCCTGGTCCCGGCGGACCCGCGGCGTCCGGGCGGCGAGCGGCTCTCGCTCGCGGTCATCAAGGCTCCCGCCCTGGGCGCGCGCAAGCGGGGCTCGGTCTTCGTCAACCCGGGCGGTCCGGGCGGCTCCGGCGTGGACCTGGTGTTGCTCGCCAAGTCGATGTTCGCGGAGCTGCGCCGCGACTTTGACATCGTGAGCTTCGATCCGCGCGGCACCGGGCGCTCGCACGCGCTGTCGTGCGAGGTGGTGCTGCCGCCGCAGCCGTCAGATTCGCTGGAGTCGCAGGCCGCGTTCAACGACGAGACCGGCCGGCGCATCGCGCAGTCCTGCCGGGCGCAGCACGGCGAGCTGCCGGCGCTGATGGTCACGAGCAACGTGGCCCGCGACCTCGACTTGTTCCGCGCCGCGCTCGGCGAGAGCACCATCAACTACCTCGGATACTCGTACGGCACCGCGCTGGGCGCCACCTACGCCACGCTGTTCCCCAGCAGAGTCCGCGCCATGGTGCTCGACGGCAACGTGCCGCCGCAGTGGTTCGGCGACTACCTGCTCGAGCTCGACGCCGAGGGCTCAGCCGGCGCCGAGCTGGCGCTGCAGAGCCTCGATCAGCGATGCCGCGCGGACGCCGCGTGCCCGCTGCGCGCCGCGGGCGTGGTGGCCACGTTCGACCGGGTGGTCGCGCGCCTGGACGCCAACCCGGTGGCCGTGGAGGGTGGGATCATCGACGGCTCGGTGATCCGCGGCGGCCTGTTCTCCGCGCTGTACGCCGAGTCGATCTGGCCGCTCATCGTCGAGGTGCTGGCCCTGGCCGACGCCGGCAACTACGAGGTGTTCGCGCCGATCTCACCCACGCCGCCCACCAGCATCACCGTGCCTGGTGGCGTGGCGGTGGTGTGCGGCGATAGCCGGACCCGGCGGCCGGGCCTCGACTATCTCCCGCAGCAGATGGCGGCCAAGCAGCTCTACCCGCGCTTCGGCGGCGCCAACTTCGGCGACGGCATCGGCGCCTGTTCGGCGTGGCCGCTCACCGACCTCACGCCGCTGGTCAACGCGCAGACCCGAAACCCGATCGTGCTCATCGGCAACGACTACGATCCCGCGACGCCGCTGCCGTGGAGCCGCAACATGGCCGCGGTGCTGCGGCCACGGGCACGGCTTTTGCGCTACCAGGGCGGCGGCCACACGATCTACGGGTCCGGCAGCGCGTGCATCGACGGCGCGGTCAACCACTACTTCCGCACCCTGACCGCGCCGCCGCGCGGCTTGACCTGCCCCGCGCTGCCGATGGTGTTCTCGGCCGGGGCGAGCCGGCGCGCCACGGCCGCTGCCGACGGCAAGACCATGGCCGAGGTGCTCGCCGAGGTGGCGCCGCCGCGCCCGATGCCGACGCCGCGCTCGCTGCCCGGGCGCTCGCTGCCCGGGCGGCGAGCCTTGCTGGGGCGATCCAGCAAGTGAGCACGAGCGCCTCGACCGGGCGCTGGACCTCGGCGAGCGCACAGAGGTGGTTCACCGCAAATGGACGAGGCGCTAGCGCTTTGATCGGGTGACAATGATCCCGCCAACGAACGGAGGCGCGCCTTCCCCCTCGGCGCGCCTCGACACCCTCAACGACGTTGCGACGGACGTTGCGACGGGTGCTGCAGGTGGTCCGGCAAGGGGCGGCCGACGGAGAGGGGATCGACGCCGGTCGCTTCCATCTCGGCGAGGACCCAGCGCTCGATGGCGCTGTGGCGGTCGAGGTCGTCCCACAGGCCGCGCTGCGGGAGGCCGTCGGGGGTCGAGCGGGGATCGGCGACAGATGGGAGAGACGAGGGTGGTGCCGGTGTGCGGCGGGATGAGGGCAGAGGGGATGCTGCTGGTGCTGCAGTGGGTGGCGCGGTGGGGGTGGACGGGGCGGCGGCCGCCGCGTCGGCGCGGCGCTGGATGCGAGTGATGGTGGCGGCGGCGTCCCAGCTATCGACGCGCTCGCCTCGCCAGCGGCACTGGCCGGTGGATGCAGTCAGTGGCAGGGCGGCGTTGGCGGCGTTGGCGGCACGGATCGCAGGCCAGCCGAGCAGCGGCGGCGTGGGGCGCGGCGGCAGCGGGACGACGGCGCGGCCCTGCGGATCTTCGAAGGCGAGCGCGCCAGCGGCAGACTGCGTGATGCGATAGCCGCGCTCATGGACGTAGGTGTGGTGGAGCGAGCAGAGCAGCGCGAGGTTGGGCAGGCTGGTCTCGCCGCCATCGGCCCAGTGCTGCAGGTGGTGGCCCTCGAGGAAGAGGCGGTGATCGCAACCGGGGAAGCGGCAGGTGCGGTCGCGCAGCAGCAAGGCGCGCTTGAGGGCGGCGGGGATGGTGCGGGTCCTGCGGCCGATGGAGAGCGGGGCTGCGTCGGTCGATGTTGCTGCGGCGACGGTGGCGACGACCAGGCCGCAGTCGCAGGCCAGGCGGCGAGTGGCCTGCGGAGAGAGCGCCAGGTCGGACTCGACGGTGAGGGCCACCGGTAGCGAGGCGCCGCGGTCGGTGAAAGTGGCGGGGGCGAGCGGGAGATCGGTGGTTGCGGAGATGTCGTTGGCGGCATCGGCGGTGCTGGTGGCTGAGTCGGTGGTCGCGGCAGATTGCTGCAGCACCGCCACGGGCACGGTGACGATCAACTCGACGGGCGCGCGCTCGGCGCTGGCGCCCCGTGCGTAGTCGTGGACCAGGGCCATCAGGCCATCGGCGCGGTTGTACGGCCGGCGCGCGGTGGTTGTGGTGGGGAGGCTCCGCGTCTCCGCGGAAGCGCCCGCCGCTCGCTCGGCAGGTGCTGGCGCTTCCGCGGAAACGTCCGCAACCTCCGCGGAGGCGCCCGTCGCTCGCTCGGCAGGTGCGGACGTCTCCGCGGAAGCGCCGACGTTTCCGCGGAAGGCCGCCGGCTCGCGCGTGCAGTCCACCGCGGCTTGCTGCAGTACTTGAAGCAGCAGCGCGGCCTCGTCGGGGCGCAGGCACGCCTTGACGCACACCATGCCAGAGGCCGTCGTCGTGTGCGCCACGTAGCGCTCGCTGTCGTGCGGGCGTGTGGCTCGGCTGGCGGCGTCGGCACCGAGCACGCCGACCTTGCGGCACACCGTCTCGAGCTGGCTGGCGGTGCAGTGCTGCGCATAGCCAAGGAGCACCGCTTCGGTGGCGGCGGTGGCCACGCGCGTGATGGCACGAGTCTTGGAATACGAGATCTTCCCGGAAGACAGTGCCTCTGATACTTGCGGCAAGGTGTGCAAGGCCCTGGCCACGCGCAGGTGTTCGCGCGCGGTGCCGAGGTCCCAGCCGACTCGCCAGCTCAGCCAGTGGGCGCAGGTGCCAAAGCCCTGCCGGTGCCAGCCGCCGGCGGTGTCGAACGTCCGCAGGTCGGCGAGCAGGCGATGCATGGCGGCGTCCAGGTGGACGGCTTGCTCGGCAATGTGTTCGCCCAGAGCTTGAACTTCCTCGACGGAGAGTTGTTCGCGCATATGATCTTGTAGCACGCTGATTTTCGGCGCTGGATTTCGCGCCTGGCGTGCCTCAGGTGCCGCGGAAGCGCGGATGGCGCGATTTTTCGTGGGGTACGCGGGTGGATGGGCAATGTGCCGCGCGTGGGGGCCTCTGGTGGAGAGACTGCAGTGGGTTGGCGGCGCGGAGGGGGTGTTGTAGCGGAATGTGTCAAGAGGAGTTTTGGTTTTGATATGTATATTGGATAGTAGATCTTGAATTGAAAATGCGTCCGGCAGGCGGACGCGAGCGCGCTGGGACGTGAGTTCGAGATCTCGGAAACCTCCGCGGAAACGTGGCGTGATCCAGGTCGCAGCGCGTTTCCGCGGAGGCCTCGGGGCTGTGGACGGTGCCGGGTTGTGGACAACCGCGCTCGTCGAGCCTGGGCATGCGAGATGCGCGTACGCGGCGCGGTTGACCACAGCCCTTGGAGAGGCGCAGGAGGGCCAGGTGCAGCAGGCGTACCTGAGGGGACGACGCGCCTCTCCACACCGCCGCACAGCGCTTGCTGTTTTCAGAACCCTGAGTTTTTTGATTTGTACCAGAACCCAGAACCCGGAACGGATCGCTAGTTGAGCGACAAGGGTGAGCGCGTGGGAGATGGGTAGGCCCAGCACGATGGTTGGGTCGAGCACGGTGGTCGGGTCGCGCACGGCTGTCGGGCCTGGCACGGTGGTTCGGGCCTGGCACGGT
>JADJJK010000028.1 GCA_016706545.1 Myxococcales bacterium | reverse complement strand
AAGTCGAGCAAGCCAAAGCCCTTGTCGCGCTCGTAGATGTCCACCACCATGTACTGCGCCGCCAGCCAGTGGGTGGCGCAGCTCGTGCCATCCGGCCACAGGCCATCCGTGCCGCACTTGGCGCCTGCGGTGACCTTGTCCAGGTTGCGCCGCGCCGCAAACAGCCCGTGGTTACGACGATCGTTGTAGACCACGTGGCCGCGGATGGTCGCGGTGCCGGCGGAGATCGAGAGCTCCGGCGAGGTCACCGTGACCAGCGGCTCCGCCGCGCTGACGCGGCTGCCCTGCCCGATGGCGGCCGGACGGGTCAGCGCAGCGCCGAGCTCAGGCAGGTCGGCGCGCGGCGCGGCCTCGACGCGCGGGCCAGGCGCGGGGGCGCCCACGACGTCGGGGTCGAGCGGTTCGAGCGGTTCGGTTCGGTCGGGGTCGGCAGCGCCACACCCCATCACCAGCACCATGGACGAGATCGGAAGGAGAGGATGGACTCGCATGCATGGCGCATCAGCACGCGCCGTGCCGAACCCTGGGCCCCCTCCAGCGCGGCCAGCGACGCGGCCTCCGCGCGAGCAACCAAGCAGGCTAGCGAGCGAGCGAGCGCGCTGACCAGCGAGCGCCGAGCGCCGAGCATGCGCCGAGCATGCGCGCGCTGACCGCCGATCCCCTGGAGTTCCGAGCGAGCGCGCAGTCGCTGCGCGGGCGAACGGACGAAGATGGCCGTGCGCTCCTTTCGCCGCGCCACGCCGATTCAGCGCGCCGCCACCCTCGCCGTGCCGATTCAGCAAGCCGCAGGCGCCGCCGCCGCTACGCCGCGGGCTCTGCGAGCAACGTACACAGCGAGGCGTGGTGGCTCCTGGCGTCGCGGCGCCCCAGCTCGATGAGCTGGCTCGTGAAGCCCCCATCGAACAGCAGGTACGAGAGCACGTCCCCTGCGCGGGTGGCGCCGGCCTGCGCGAGCTGGCGCAGCAGCACCGATGCCACGCTGGTCTCCGTGCGGCCGAGCTCGCGCGCGGCGTAGTCCGTGGCCAGCGCGCCCAGGTCACACGACGGCTGGATGCACACCGTCTCCAGCTCCGAGATCGCGTGACCGCCGCCCGCGACCATCTCCTCGTTGAGCTCGGCGTCGAACGTCGGCCCCCAGCGGCGCCTGCCCGCCTGCAAGATCTGGTTGGCCTGGGCCGCGCGGTCGAGGTCCACCTCCATCCGGTCGAGGAAGAGCGCGCCCAGCGCCTTGCCGGCGAGGAAGGTGGGGCTCAGCACCGCCGCGCGCCGCTCTGCCGCGACCTCCGCCGAGACCTCTGCGGGCTCGCTGGTCGGGTTCACCACCACCATCCGCCGTGCCCCCAGCCGGATCGCGGGAGACAGCGGCACCACCTGGCGCAGACCACCGTCGCAGTACGGCTCACCATCGATCATCACCGCCGGAAACAGCAGCGGAATCGCCGCGGAGGCGAGCGCGTGCGCGGCCCGCAGCCGGGTCGGCACCATCGTGGAGGAAGATCCGGCCGCAGCGTCAGGATTCAGCGCGTGGCTATCGTGAAACACCACGGCGCGCCCGGTGGACACGCGCGTCGCCGACAGCGCCACGCTGCGCAGGCGGCCGGAGCGGACATGCTCATCGATGTGGTGCATCGGCGCGGCGCGCACCAGCTCCTCGATCGGCGATGGATCGAGCACGCCGCCCCGCGCATGCAGCAACCGGCCCATCCAGTGCCCTTGCGTGGTGGCCTCGAGCAACATGGACAAGATCTCGGCGCCGGAGGGCCGCAGCACGGCGCCAAGCCGCAGGCTGCGCCACAGCTCCGCGAGCCGCGCGGCGCCGGTGCGCAGATCATCGGCGTGCGCTGCCAGCACCGCGGCGTTGATCGCCCCCGCGGAGGTGCCAGTCAGCAGGTCGAACTGCAGCGGGCGCCCAAGCTCACGGGCCACTTCATCAGCCAGGTACTGCACCACGCCCACTTCGTACGCACCAAGAGCGGCTCCTCCAGCAAGCACCAATCCCGTATTGGCACGTGTTGATCCAGGACCTTGACTGCTGGTCAGACCAGATGGCCGCAGTGCATCCGCCCGAGCTGGCATCCTTCAAAGTTAGCACTTTGACGAGACGCAGCATGTTTCGAGAAACGAGAGCGCTGCGAAATTCAGCAGTTCAGCAACTTTCTTTGCTTGCTTTCCAAGCCGGTCCTAGGGAATAACCTGCACACACAAGTGGGCATCTGGAGTAACTCCCCCACGACCCCTTACAGAATCTGCAGGAGCCATCAGCCATGAACGCACAAGTCCAGCAAGCCCAAGCCGGCGTCAACGCCCTCGTCCAGCGCTTCAGCACGCCGGAGGCTGCGCAGATGACCTTCTCTGTAGGCGCTGCGCTTACAGAAGGCCTGCGGATGGACGTGGACATTCGCAATCACCGCATCACGGTGGATGAGCCCCGTGCGCTCGGCGGCACGGATGAGGGGCCAAACCCGGTAGAGCTGATGCTGGCCTCGCTCACCACCTGCCAGGCCATCACCTATCGCGTGTGGGCCATGAAGCTCGGCATCGCGCTGGACTCGGTGAACGTGGTGGCTGATGGGCAGATCGATCTGCGCGGCTTCTTCGGCGTGGACGAGAACGTCCGCCCCGGGTACTCGTCGATCCAGCTTCGCGTGCAGATCACTGGTCCCGAGACAGACGAGCGCTACCGTGAGCTCGCCGACACCGTGGACCGTCACTGCCCGGTGCTGGACATCGCCGGCAAGCCGGTGTCGGTCTCGCGCGCCCTGGTGTAAGGCCTGTTGGCTAGCACGGCTGCGCGCCAGCGCCGCGCGGCAGGCCGGGGGCCTCGCCCTCTTGTAGCGGGACCATCAGCGTGAAGGTGCTGCCCACGCCAAGCTCTGAGCGCAGGCGCAGGTGACCGCCATGTAGCTCGGCGATGCGGCGACAGATCGACAGCCCAAGGCCGGTGCCCTCGTACTCGTGCCGCGAGTGCAGCCGCGAGAACTCGGCGAACAGGCGCTCGTGGTGCTGAGGCGCGATGCCGATGCCGTTGTCGGTCACCGAGATGCACCAGTGGGTCTCATCGCGACCGCCGCTGATGACCACCTTGGGGGAGGCCCCCTTGCGGGCGAACTTGAGGCCGTTGCTGATGAGGTTCTGCAGCACCAGCCGCAGCAACGTTCGATCCACGCTCGCCCACGGGAGCTCCTCGCACACCACCTCGCCGCCCACCCTTTCGATCATGCTGGCGAGGTCCGCCACGGCCGCGAGCGCCAGGTCACGCAGCGAGGTCCGCATCCGGGTGACCGACGTGCCGTCGAGCCGTACCAGCGCCAGCAGGTCATCGAGCATGGTGCGAATGCGCGCGCCGCCATCGTAGACGAACGCAAGGTACTGAAGCGCCTCTTCCCCGAGCACGTCCCCGTAGCGGCGCTGCAGCAGCTTGCTGAAGTTGCAGATCGTGTTCACCGGCTCACGCACGTCGTGCGAGATCATGTGGAGGATGTGAAGCTGCGTCAGGTTTCGCGCCGCGAGCTGCTCCACGCTGGTCGTGGACTCCGCAGGGCCTGGCGCTGACGCAGCGTCCGCCGCGCGGTGCGCTGACGGATCTCCGGCCAGCTCGCACGACGCCTCGTGTGCGACCATGCGCAGCTCGAGCAGCCGCGCCGCCTGCCGCGCCAGCCGGAGCATCGCGCCGTGTTGCTGTGGCGTCAGCGTGCGCGGCACCTGATCGATGGCGCACACCGTGCCCATCGCCTCCCCGCCGCGCACGACGATCGGCGCCCCTGCGTAGAACCGGATCCCCGGCGGCCCGGTCACCAGGTCGTTGTGTACGAAGCGCTCGTCGGCCTGGGCGTCGCCGATCACCAGCACCTCGTCTGGATGCAAGATCGCGTGAGCACAGAACGCCAGATCGCGATGCGTCTCTTGCGCGTCCAGGCCAACTCGCGCCTTGAACCACTGTCGCTGCGCATCCACCAGCGAGACCAGCGCGATGGGCGTCTCGCAGATCGCGACCGCGAGCTGCGCGATGTCATCGAACATCTGCTCCGGCGGAGTATCGAGGATGGCGAGCTCATGGAGCACCGCGAGGCGCCGCGCCTCGTCTACCGGCAAGGGCGCCCGCACCGCGCCCGGCTTTTCCGCACGATTGGATCCTTCACTCTCCTGCAACACGAGATCAGTGTCTTCGCGAGCGCACCACGTTGCAAGAATCATCTGGAGTGAGATCTCATGATTCTCGGTGCGCGGAGTACAAGCGAGACGACGACGCATCAGCAGATCTTGCAGACGCTGTCGACCTCACGCTCCAGATCAGCGGCGAGCCGTCGCTGCTCGCTCCACCGAGCGCCACCGGCCAGGCAGGGTATGGAAACACCCAGGGGGGCTGTGGGGTGCGCGCCCCGAAATCCTCACCGCCGACACCTGCTCGTACGAGCGCTATTGTCCGCGCCGAGGCACAGCCAGCAAGAACTCTCCCGAGGCATCGCTGACTGCCCCGCTGATTGGCCGCTGACGCTCCACCCCCGTGCAGGCATGACATAAAAGCTCCACCACCGCGCCCACGACAGGTGATGAGACATTGGAGATCACGATCTTGCTGGCGAGCACGAACCGCGGCGCCAAGGTGCGCGGCCCCAGCGCCGCTGGCGCCGTGACAGCAACCCGCACCGGCAAGCCTCGCCACCTTGGATCCGTGAGCACCACCTGATAGGCGCCGCCGTGCGCCGCCGGCAAAGAGAACGCCCCGCTCGCGCCGGTCGTGCTGACCGTCGTTGGGATCCCCGCTTGCGCCAGCGCGCCTTGCGGCTCCAGCCGGATCTGCGCTCCGTCGGCGGGCCCTTGACTCAGCATGACCACGCCGCTTATCTGCGGCGGCGCACCAAGGTCCAGCGCGGCCGGCGGCGCCACGCGCGTATCCAGCGGATGAACCGCGAGCTCCCCGGTCGAGGCTTGCAGCACCGCCGAGAGCGCCGCGCGGGGGACCAGCGCCGCGCCGAGCCGCCCATCCGCGCCAGTCTGCGCAGCCACCCTCAGATGCCCCTGCAGCTCCAGCGTCCCGCCAGCGACCGCCGAGGCGGCGGCGCCGATCGCGCCCACCACGACGACGCCGACCTGCGGCGCGGCGCTCCCGCCCTGGGTGACCAGCAGGCCGGACAGATCGCGAGTCATCAAGCCGGCTGCGTACTGGATCTGCAGCGGGAGCCCCAGGTCCAGCGCGGTCGAGGTGCCCAGGAGCTGAGGCAGGCCGCGCCCGGCGGGCGGCGTGACCGCGAGCTGAACGACAGCGCCGCTGCGCGCCTGCAGCGTGAAGCTGCCATCCGCCGCGCTGGTGGCGACGGTGCTGGGGACGCCATCGACCTGCAAGGCCACGCGCGCCCCCGAGAGCGGCGCGCCCGCTGGATCGCGCACGGTGCCCCCGACCGGCACCCCCGCACCCACGTCGAACACCTGGCCACCCTGCGCCGGCCAGTTCGCGAAGCGCATGGGGGCAGCGCCACCGGCGGGCACCACCAGCACGTCGTACGACACCGCCTCGAGACGCAGCGTGAAGCGCCCGGTGCTGCTGGCCGCCACCTCCGCCAGCGGCTCCACGCTGCCGGGCGCGCAGAACCGCAAGGAGGCAGCGGTGGCGGCGCCGTTGACGCGGACCTGACCGCTGGCGTCGATCCCGGGTGAGAGCACCAGCGCCTGCTGCGAGGTGTCCGCGTTGCTTCGGTCCACGTAGGGCACGATCTGCCCGACCGCGGCGGCCCCTGGCGGCGGGGTGATGCGCAGCCGATACGCCTGCGTGATGGTGCCGGGCGCCGCGACGTTGAAGTTGGCGCTCGCGCCCGGACACCCGCTTCCGGGGCTCTCCAGCGCCACCTGATAGACGCCGGCCGACAGCACCGGGAAGTCGATCGCTGACCCATCCGCGCTGCGGGTGATGGGCACGTCCCCGCCCTCGTGCGTCACCTTCCACTGGAAGGTCGTGCCGCCAGCGTACCCGGTGACCTGAGCCATCGCCCGCACCGGCGCGGTCGGTGACGCCTCCGCGGGATCGGGCGTGAACACCAGCGCCACCTTGCAGGGCGAGTCGTCCGGGTTGTCGACATCGCCCGCGCACCCCACGAGCGCTGCGGCGCAGAGGCAGACGGTCAACGCACGAGCAGGGAGCCATCGCTGCCTCATCGGGCCTCCAGGAGCCAGGTCTGGCGTTGCAAGCAACCGGTCCCCTCGATGGAGCACGTGGCGGCGCCGTCCGCGCAGGGCAGCGAGCGCGCCACGCGATCCGCGATCTCGACCCGCAGCTCCACCAGCTCGCCCAGCTCGAAGCCGGCCGGATCGAGCTCCACGAAGTTGCCTGCGGCGCCAGGCAGCACCTGCCGCGCGCCACCGCGCGACGGCGCCTTGAGCGACCACGTGAACTGGGCCACCCCGAAAGGTGGGCGAGCGCCGCCGGGGAAGGGATCGAGGGTGTCCTGCACGGTCAAGACGGAGAAGCGCCGCAGCGAATCAAGCAGCAAGGTCGCGGGCGCGGCCGGCGGTTGCGGCGCCAGCGCGCGCAGACACGGCGGACGGTCGACCTCGACGGCGAAGAGCCACACCACGCGCGCCTCGCGCGCCAGCGGATCCCGAGCGACGACCTCGATCGACCACGGCCCCTCCACGTCGGGGGTGAACTGCCGCCGCTGCTCGCGGTCGCTGTCTCCTGGGTAGGACAGCGGGCCGAGCGAGGCCTTGCCTCCGATCGGCGGAAACAACGTCCAGGTCAGCGCCACGTTGCTCGCGGCATCATCCGCGTCGCTGCGCACCACCAGCACCTCCACCGGCTGCCCCACCACCAGCGCGCCGGTGGCGCGCGGAGAGGTCAAGACGGGCGCTTCGTTGCCGATATCCAGGTACAGCTCCTGCGACGGCCGAGCGGACGCGCCGCGCTCGTCGGTGGCCTCCAGCGTGATCTTCAGATGCTGGACCGGCGCCGACGCGAGCGTGACCGTGGGGATCGCGACCTCGAACACCGCCTGCGCGCGCGTGTCAAACGAGTCAGCGTCACACTCCGCCACGGTCTGTGCGCAGGCGTGAGCCCTCCACAAGAGCGACACCGCGCCGCCCTCCGGATCGAGGACCCGCGCCTGCAGCGACACCGTACCGCCGCGCGACAGCGCCTCCGGCGCGAGCCGAATGATCTCGATGCCCGGGCGCTGGTTGACCGGCTCGAGATAGAAGCAGCCGCTGACCAGCGAGCAAGCGAGCGCCACGCCCAAGGCCGCCCCGCCCGCGAGACCGCGCGCGAGGCCGAACGCGACCACGGGCCTCGCACCGGGCGTCACCCCGGGCAAGCGAGCTGCAGGGCCTGAAGGAGGCGACGCCATGGCCGGAGGATGTGCAACGAGCCTGCCAAGCGCAAGCGATGATTTTTGCAGGGCGCCGCGAAGAAGGAGAACGCCCAACGCGACATCCGTGTCCTGGTTGCCGGCCTGCCGCGGCGGCGCACGACCGACCACGCGCCCGCCGAGGCGCCTCACGGCGTGGGATAGCAGTCAAGGAGCGGTTGATCCCGCAGGACGCAGCGCGAGACGCGAGGGATGGAGACCCAGCCGCTCGACAGCTCGCGCTCGCCCTGCCGGACCGTGACGCGGTGACGCCCGTTGTGCAGCTTGACCTGACGGCCATTGGCGAGGACCACGCCGTCTACCGAGACCGCAGAGCCCGACACCGCGACCTCCACGCTGACCTCGGCGCGCAGCTCGCCGGTGATGCGCAGATGCTGGCCCTCCTTGACCTCGAACGAGCCGCGCCACTGGCCTAGCCCCGGCCCCTGGGAGCACTCGGCCTGGTGCTGGCCTGCTGGCAGCGAGATCGCGCGCCCGCGATCAGCGCGGCCCCGCGCCAGTCCATCGAGGACCAGCTCGCACCACGCATCCATCGCGAAGGTGACGCTGCCCGGCGCCGCCGGTGCCGATGCCGGTGCCGTGACCGGTGCCGTGATCGGTGCCGGTGCCGGTGCCGTGACCGGTGCCGTCGCCGCGCCGGGCGCTGCGCTGGGCGGGCCGACGACCGCCACACCAGCGTCACCACCAGCGCCACCACCGGCGCCACCACCGGCGCGGTCACCAGCTCCAGCACCGGCGCGGTCCCCGGCGCCGCCGGGCGCAGGCAAGTCGCCGCGGCCGGTCCGCGGCGAGGGCGTGGGCCTGGCGTTGGCAGCCCTGGGGCTCGATGAGCTGGAGCTTGAGCGCGGATCCTGCTGGCGCTCACCGCCTGCGGACTGCACCTCGCGGGCAGGCCCCGGCCCCGGCGCTCCCGCCGCACCCGAGCCCCCCGCCGGGCCAGGCGCTGCCGCCTCGCTTACCAAGGGAGCCCGCGCGCTCGGCGGCTCGCTTGGCGCCGAGCCAACCGGCTGGCCCACCTCCGCGTCCCGCATGTCCCGCAGGCCCGAGGCGGCCTGCGGCGAACGCCACGCCCAGCTAGCGCCCCAGGCCACCGCGGCCACACCCACCCCCAGCGCCGCCACGACCGCCGCCAGGCGTGCGAGGCTCCGCGAGGTCACCTGCCGCGCGGTGACCTCTTGCACCAGCGCCGCCACCCCGGCGTCGTCGGGGGCCAGCGCGTGCGCGCGCTCGGCGAGCGCCATCGCGCCTGCCAGCTTGCCGGCGAGGCGCAGTCGATGACCCTCACGCACCAGCGCCGCCACCACCAGCGGCGTCTTCTCTGCCACGTAGGCCGCGGGCTCACGCCAGTACGCGGCCAGCTCCTCGCCCACCTCGCCCAGCGGCGCCACCAGTGGACGCAGCACGGCGGCGGCGGCCTTGGCGGTCGCCGGCCGCTGCGCTGGATCATGCGACATGAGCTGCGTGAGGGCCAGCACCAGCGCCTTGCCCACCGCCGGCCGGCGCTTGTCCGCTGGCACCAGCGCGCCCGGCGTGGCGAGCTGGCCCAGCACCTTCATCGTCGACCCCGCGTAGGGCACCACCCCGGTGGCCAGGTGATAGAGCGTGGCGCCCAGCGAATACAGATCGCTGCGCGCGTCGATGGTCTCGCCGACCGCCTGTTCCGGACTCATATAGGCAGGCGTGCCCAGCATCGCGCCGGTGCGAGTGGCCAGCGACTCGTCGCGCTCCACGTGGGCCACGCCAAAGTCTGCCAGCAAGAGCCGTCCGTCCTGAGACACCAGCAGGTTCGACGGCTTGAGATCGCGGTGGATGACCCCGGCGTCGTGCGCCACCGCCAGCGCCTCCGCGACGACCACGCCCGCGCACGCCACCAGCTCCGCCAGCATCGGTCCGTGCGCCGCCAGGTGCTCCTGCAGCGACCTGCCGCGCACCAGCTCCATGACGATGTACGGCGGCTCACCGCGCTCGCCACCGCCCACGTCGTGGGTCTGCAAGATCGCTGGGTGGCGGAGCCGGGCCGCCGCCCTCGCCTCTCGCTGGAAGCGCGCCACCACGTCGCGGCGCCGCGACAGGTGCGGGAACAGCACCTTGATCGCCACGTCGCGGCGCAGCTCCGGATCTCGGCCGCGAAACACCGTGGCCATGCCGCCCTCGCCGATCACCTCGTGTACCTCGTAGCGGCCAAGGCGGCTGCCCGGCTCGACCACGCGAAAGGACGTCGACGCGGCGGAGTCCTCGCCGCGCGGGACAGACGGCGCGGGCGTCACGGGCGCGCGCACCTCCGCCGCTTGGGACGCCTCTGGTTCATGGCCCGCGCGAGTCAACTCCTGCCGAGCATACGCAAGCGTCGCGGCGAAGGCACGCAGCCAGTGGACGCAGGCGCAACCCCGCGCCCGGCAACGTCAGGCAGACCAGGCGACGTGGCTCGACTTGCCCAGCGTCTTGGCCTGCTTCATGGCCCGGCCCAGGCGCCGCCCCAGCTCATCGGCGCCCGCCGCGGACAAGCCATCGGTGGTGGCCGACGCGATGACCAGCGCCAGCGCCTGCGAGTCGCCCGGCGCGAGCTCAGCGCGGCGCGTCTCGAAAGCCGCGATCGCGCCATCCACGATCGCCTGCGCGTGCTCCGGCGCGACGATGGCGATGAAGTCCGAGCCGCCGACGTGGCCGACGAACGCGCCGCCGCCGCTGGCCTTGCGCGCCGCGTCCAGCAAGAGCTGGCCGAGGCTCCGCACGGTCTCCTCGGAGCGCTGCACGCCCACCGCGTCCGCGTAGCTGTCGAAGCTCAGGACGTCCACGTGCAGGACGTGGGTGTGCCGTCCGGCGCGCAGCGCGTTCTCGATCTCCTCGTCGATCGCGCGCGACCCCGGCAGGTTGGTCGTCGGGTTGCGGTCCCGCTCGCGACGCGACGCGCGCACCAGCGCCTTGACCCGCGCGCCGAACTCTCGCAGGTCGAACGGCTTGGACATGTAGCTGTCGGCCCCGGCGTCGATGCCGTGAACCTGATTCTCCACGCCGGCCAGCGCGGTCAACATGAGAATGGGTGTGCGCGACCACATGACGTCACCCTTGAGCCGGCGCGCCACCTCGAAGCCGTCGACCCGCGGCATCATCACGTCCAGGACCAGCAGGTCTGGATCATGGTGCTTGACGAGGCGCAGCGCCTCCTCCCCGTCGCGCGCGCGCAGACACAGGAAGCCGGCGTCGCCCAGCGCCATGTTCACCATGTGGGCGATGGCGTCATCGTCCTCGGCCACCACGATCTTCTTGAGCAACATGGTCCCGGTCGTGATACCCCCGAACCCCCCGCGCCGTCAAATGCCCTTTGTGCCGCTCGGCATCAATCGCCCACGGCTCGCCCACGGCGGCCCACGCCGCCGACGCCCGCCGACGCCCGACGCCGCCCGATACCGCCCGCCGACTCCCGCTCGGCGAACCCGCCCCCCGCCGACGCCCGCAAATCGCCTCCTTTCTGCCCTCTGGTGCCAAGAGCGCGACCTTCCGCCGCAGAGAGTGCTAGCTTCCGCCGTCGTGCCCCCAGCTTCGTTCCGCGCCTTGGACCCGGCGGTCGCCACCTCGCTCCTGCGCAATGGCCTGCGCGTGACCACCGTGGCCTTGCCGCACCTGCACACCGCCACCGTCGCGCTGTTCATCAAGGTGGGCTCCCGCTTCGAGTCGCCGCAGGACAGCGGCCTGTCTCACTTCGTCGAGCACATGCTGTTCCGCGGCACCGAGGAGCACCCCACGTCGCTCGCGCTCAACACCGCGGTCGAGGAGCTGGGCTCCACCTTGCACGCGGAGACCGGCCGCGACTACACGTTGTTCCAGATGGCGCTCGAGCCCGCCCGCGTCCCCGCGGCGGTGGCGCTGCTCGGCGAGCTCCTGGGCAGCCCGCGCTTCGCCGACATCGAGCTGGAGCGCGCGCTCATCCTCGAGGAGCTCAACGAGGACTACGACGAGGACGGCGTCGAGACCAACGTCGACGACATCGCCCGCGGCATGATGTTCGGCAAGCATCCGCTCGGCCAGCGCATCATCGGGCCGCGCGCCAACGTCCAGCGCTTCGCCGCCGCCGACGTCCGCCGCCACTTCGAGACGTTCTACGGGGCCACCAACGCGCTCTTGTGTGTGGCCGGCCCGGTCGAGCATCGCCGCGTGGTCGCCGCCGCCAGGCGCGGGCTGGCGCGCTTGCCGGCAGGCCGACCGGCCATCCCGCTGCCCGCGCCCGAGCCGCCCAGCGGCCCGCTCTTGCGCCACGTGCGAGACACCGGCTCGCAGACCAACCTGGCGGTGCTGTTTCACGGCGTACCCGAGCTTGACCCGGGCTACCTGGCGTTCGTCACGCTCCTGCGGGTGCTCGACGACGGCATGTCCACCCGGCTGCACTATCAGCTCGCGGATCAGAAGGGCCTGGCCTATTCGATCCACGCCGGCATCGAGCCGCTCGCCGATACCGCGCTGTTCGAGATCGCCGGCGCCACCGCCAACACCAAGGTGCCCGAGCTCCTGCGCGAGATCCTCGGCCTGCTCGGCGGGCTGTGCCAGGGCCAGGTCGAGTCGGAGGAGCTGTCCAAGGCCCGCGCCCGCTATCGCTACGAGACCCTGGCCTCCATCGATGACGCCAGCGCCATGGCCGGGTGGTTCGGCGGCATGGCCCTGTACTTCCAGCCACCACCGCTGTCCAAGCGCCTCGCCGCCATCTCCCGCGTCACCCGCGCCGACGTCATCGCCGCCGCCCGCCGCGTCTTTTGCCCCGAGAGCCTGGTCATCACCGCGGTCGGCGCGCTGTCACGCGCCAAGTCCGCCGAGTTGCGCCAGGTGGCCACCACCTGGCAGCCCATGAAGCCCGCCAAGCGCGCCCGCGCCTAGCCCGGGTGCTCGTCGCGGTCCGCCCAGGAACGCCTCGGCGCCGCGCCCTGGCGTGCCCTGGTTGGCCTGGCTGGCTTGGCTGGCGAACAGCCCCGGTTCCGCGGTAAGCCTTGGGCTCGGACAAAGGGGCGCCATGGCATCCGCAAGCACGCAACCTGTCGTCGGCATCATCGGCGGCTCGGGCATCTACGACATCGACGGGCTACAAGACCAGCGCTGGATCACGGTGGAGACGCCGTTTGGCGCGCCCTCCGACCAGCTCCTCACCGGGTCCTTCGGCGGCCAGCGGGTGGTGTTCTTGCCTCGACACGGCCGCGGACACCGGCTTTCGCCCAGCGAGCTGCCCTTCCGCGCCAACCTCTTCGCGCTCAAGGCGCTGGGGGTCACCGAGGTCGTGTCGCTGTCGGCCTGCGGCTCGTTTCGCGAAGAGCTTCCGCCGGGGACCTTCGTCCTGGCCGACCAGTTCATCGATCGCACCTTCGCGCGGCACAAGTCGTTCTTCGGCGAGGGCCTGGTGGCGCACGTGTCGATGGCGCACCCGGTGTGCAACCGGCTTGGCCGCCGCCTCGAGCAAGCGGCCACCGCGCTGTCCATCCCGCACCAGCGCGGCGGCACCTACCTCGTCATGGAGGGGCCGCAGTTCTCCACCCACGCCGAGTCCCAGCTCTACCGGAGCTGGGGCTGCGACGTGATCGGCATGACCAACATGCCCGAGGCCAAGCTCGCGCGCGAGGCCGAGCTCTGCTACGCCACCGTCGCCATGGTCACGGACTTCGACTGCTGGCACCCGGACCACGACGCCGTCACGGTGGATCAGGTGGTGGGCACGCTGCTGCGCAACGCGGAGACCGCCCGCGCGCTCGTCAAGGAGGTGCTGCCGATCCTCGGCGCGCGCACCGAGCCGTGCGGCCAAGGGTGCCACCACGCGCTCGACGCCGCGTACCTCACCGCGCCAGGCGCTCGCTCGCCGGCGATGATCGACAAGCTCGGCCCCATCGTCGCCCGCTCGCTGCGCGCCAGCACGCCCGCCCCCGAGCGCAGCGAGGACGAGCGATGAAGGTCCATGGCGTGGCGCGCCGCACCATCTGGCTCGACGACGACGGCTGGCGAGTGCAGGTGATAGACCAGACCAAGCTGCCGTTTGCGTTCGAGCTCGCGGTCCTGGCCAGCGTGGAGGACGCCGCGCACGCCATCCGCGCGATGCTGGTGCGCGGCGCGCCGCTCATCGGCGCCACCGCGGCCTACGGCGTGGCGCTGGCGATGCATGACGCCGCCGACGACGACAGCCTGGACCGGGCGTGTGCGCTCTTGATGGGCACCCGCCCCACCGCCGTCAACCTGGCCTGGGCGCTCGGCACCATGCGCGCGCACCTGTCGCCGCTGGCGCCGGGCGATCGCGCCGCCGCGGCGTATGCACAGGCAGCGCAGATCTGCGAGGCGGACGTGCGCACCAACCGCAGCCTGGGCGAGCACGGCCTGCCGCTCTTGCGCGCCCTGCTCACGCGCGCAAGCAACCTGGCGCCCCGCTCCAGGTGCTCACGCACTGCAACGCCGGCTGGCTGGCCACCGTGGATTTCGGCACCGCGCTCGCCCCCATCTACCTGGCGCACGACGCGGGCCTGCCGCTGCACGTCTGGGTGGAGGAGACGCGGCCGCGCAACCAGGGCGCCGCGCTGACCGCGTGGGAGCTGGGCAAGCACGGCGTGCCGCACACCGTGATCGCCGACAACGCTGGCGGTCACCTGATGCAGCGCGCGCAGGTCGACGTGGTCATCGTCGGCACCGACCGCACCACCGCCACCGGCGACGTGTGCAACAAGATCGGGACGTACCAGAAGGCGCTGGCCGCCCACGACTGCGGGGTCCCCTTCTACGTCGCCGCGCCGTCCTCCAGCATCGACTGGGCCAAGCGCGACGGGCTGCGGGAGATCCCCATCGAGGAGCGCGCCGCGTCCGAGGTCACCCACGTGACCGGCCGCGCCCGCGATGGCTCGCTGGTGGAGGTCCAGCTCACGCCCGACGACAGCCCGGCGGCCAACCCCGCGTTCGACGTCACCCCCGCGCGCTACGTCACCGGCCTCATCACGGAGCGCGGCGTGGTCGCGGCGCAGGAGCAAGCGCTGGCATGGCTGTTCCCGGAGCATGCATGGCGGTTTTCGGGGCAACCGCAGCGCGGTGACCACGTGCGGCTCGGCGAGCAGCCTGGGGCCGCTGGCGAGAACCCCGAGCCATGACCGCGCCGGAGCCCGCGCTGCGCCAGGCGCTGATCGAGACCTGCCGCGCGCTGCGAGACCGCGGCTTGACCTTTGGCACTTCCGGTAACGTCTCGGTGCGCTGCGGCGAGGGCTTTCTGATCTCGCCAACTGGCGTGGACTACGGCGCGCTCCTCCCCGAGGAGCTGCCGTACGTCGAGTGGAGCGGGACCTGGTTTGGCCCCAAGCAGCCCTCCAGCGAGTGGCGCTTTCACCGCGACATCCTGCGGGCGCGGACGGAGATCAACGCCGTGGTTCTACACCCACTCCACCCACGCCACCGCGCTGGCGTGCCGCGGCCAGGGCATCCCCGCTTTCCACTACATGGTGGCGGTGGCCGGCGGCGTGGATATTCGCTGCGCGCCGTACGCCACGTATGGCACCCAGGCGCTCTCTGACGCCGCGCTCATCGCGCTGGATTCACGCCGCGCCTGCCTGCTTGGCAACCACGGCGTCATCGCGCTGGGGCAGCACCTGTCCGCTGCGCTTGGCCTGGCTGGGGAGGTGGAGAACCTGGCCCAGCAATACCTGCTGTCCCTGCTGGGCGGCACCCCGCGCTTGCTCGATGCAGCCGAGATGCTGCACGTGGTGGAGAAGTTCAAGAACTACGGCCAGGGCCGCCCGAGTAGCCCCGACGACCCCGGCGGCCACGATGGCCACGATGGCCAGCCCGGCGCCGAGCTGCGCTTTGGCGGCGTCACCCGGCGCCTCGATACTCCCGGCCCTCCGGATCGGTGAGGCGCCGCGCGAGCCGGCGATTTCTGGGTTGCGTCGGCGTCAATCGGGCTTACGTTTGACGCGCTGCACGAGACCTGTGGAGGCTTGTCATGAGCAACGAACCCTTCGCTTCGCTGTCCTGGAACGATGTCCGTCGTCTCGCTGAAGAGGTGCGCGTCAAGGTCCACCTCGCCGGGATGGATCTCAAGGACCGCTGGAAGGACCTCGAGCCGGAGCTGCACGACTTCGAAGAGAAGGTGCGCGCGGCGGGCGAGAAGGCAGAGGCCACGCTGTCAGCGCAAGCGGAGGCCATCGGCGCAGGCGTATGCAAGTTCGCCCAGGAGCTACGGGACTCGCTCCAGAAGAAGTAGCTACGAGATCACGGGCGCCGAACGGCCGCCAAAAGCCGTGACGGCGCTCGCTTTGCAGGCGGGCGCCGAAGCCGTAACGGCGCCCGCCGGGGCGGGCGCTGCAGCTTACGGCGCTTTTTCGCGCCGACTGAGGCGGGCGCCGAAGCCGTGACGGCGCTCGCTTTGCAGGCGGGCGCCGAGCACGTCGACTCTTTCGTGGTCTTCGGCCACCTGGGGCCGCGCAGTAGGGGCTTTGTAGGCTCCCGCACATGCTCCGCAGCGCAGGCCGTTGCTCCGCGTCTACTTCCGCTTCTTGGCCAGCGTCTTGTCGACCGTGCGAGAGACCTCAGCGTCGAAGCCGGAGCCGGCGCCCGCGCCGCCAGAGGCTGCGGCCTCCTTGGCCAGGTACTCGCGGCGCTTGGTGGTGAGCTCCTTGAGCTGCCCCTGCAGGCGGTTGCGCTCCTCGGCCTTGGCCTTGATCTGCGCCGCTCGATCCGCCTCGTTCATGGCGCGGAGATCTTCGGGCAGCTTCTCGACCTCGAGATCCGACATCGACATCTTGCCCTCAGCGAGGCCGCCGATCAGGTCCTTGTCATCACGGCTCTTGCCGGGTTTGGCCTTGACGTAGTAGTCCGCACGCGCAGCCGCCGTGGGCGCGGGCGCCGCCGCGGCTGCGGCCATCTTGCGGCCGTAGCGGGTCCGGTCGCCTTCGTCGCCATAGATGATGGTGCTCTCGTCGATGCGCCGGCTCAGCGCTGCCATCTCGGCGTCGTAGGGCGTGGCGATCTCACGCACGCCGCCGTCCTGCGCGATCGAGGAGTATTCCCCACCCGCCAGCGCAGCGATCTGCTGCCAGGCGACCTCCGTCTGTCCGTTGCCGCCGCAGCGCACTGTGTTGATCGTGATCTGCCGAGCCGCGGCCTGCGCCGCCAGGGTGTCAGCGTCCGGCGCGTCCCCGCGCGGCGCTGGCGGCGCGTCGCCCACCAGGAACACCATCTTGGCGGCCTTGTCGCGCCATGGCATCGCCAGCACGTCCGAGAGCGCCTTGTTGACGTGCTCCGGCAGATCGCCACCGCCGCCCGCCGTGAGCTGCGTCATGTCGGCGAAGATACTGTCGATGTCCTCGGTCATCGGGTACACGCGCGTGACGTAGTCGTCGTGAATGTCGCGGTACGCCACCAGGCCGATGCGCAGGCTGGCGTTGCCGTTGGTCTCTTTGATGTGGGTCGCGATGGAGAAGATGGTGCGCTTGGCGCCGTCGAGCAAGCCGCCCATGCTGCCCGTGGTGTCGAGCGCGAACACGACATCGATGAGCTGTTGCTCCCCTGCCGGCTTGTCCTTGGGCCCAAGGTCGACGATGCCGATCGGCGTCTGGTGTGCGCCGCCCTGGCGAACATGGAGGAACGCGGCGATGCCGGCGGTGCCCATCGCTGCGGTGAGGATCACGGTGGTGACGAGCTTCTTCATGGCGATGGGTTGCTAAACGCACCACCTGCAGCTTCGATCTCGCGCCTGCCTATCAAAGCCCAGCAGGTCCCGGCTCAGCGCCCGTAACCAACGTGAATCATGGGATATCACGGATTCCTGGGACTACTGGACTACTGGGACTACTGAGCCGACCGGGACGGCGGCGCAGACGGGCTAACGGGGCCAGGCCCGGTCGGCTTGGTCGGCCCGCTTGGCCCGGTCGGCTTGGTCGGCCCGGTCGGCTTGGTCGGCCCGGTCCCCGGGCGAGGGCTCTTCGCCGGCCTGGGCGAGGTCGCTGTTGATCGCGGCGGCGCTGCCGCCGCTGCTGGCGCCGCGCCCGCCGTTGCAGACGCCGCTGCCGCCGCTGCCGCTGCTGCGCTGGCGCAGGAGCCGCCTCCACCTGCGCCGCCGCCTCGGTCACTACCACCTCCACCGAGCGCGTCTGATCTACGGGCACGCAGATCTTGGGCGTACACACCCAGAAGCGCACGTGGACCTGCAGGGCATAGCTGCCCAACGCCTCTGCGCGCACCGCGATGGCGAAGGCCAGCTCCGGCGCCTCCACCGAGGGATCCACCGCGTCCGCGCGCTGATACCGCCGCTGCCGGATCCCCAGCCCGCGCGCTGGCACGGCCAGCTCCACCAGCACCCCGCTGGACGCGACCTTGTGGCGCGGCCCGCCGCGCAGCACCACCTTGATCGAGCCGACCGCCGCCAGGGCCAGCTCGAGCCGCGCAGGCACCTCCAGCGTCCACCCCTGGCTCGCCGTCGAAGCAGCGCCAGGCGCCTGCGGGGCCTGCGGCGCAGCGGCAGCAAGCCGCGAGCTGTGCGCGCTCCCCGCGACCAGCGCCACCGCCAGCCAGCTCACAGCTCGACGGGCAGCGCTCGCCCCGTGCCGCATCGGCCCGGTCGACCTCACAAGATCTGCGTCGCCAGCTCGGCGAGCTGCGAGCGCTCGCCCTTGGTCAAGATGATGTGGCCGGCGATGGCCTCGTCCTTGAAGCGCTCCGCCACCGTGGTGAGGCCGTTGTTGGACGAGTCCAGGTACGGGTGATCGATCTGGTACGGATCGCCGGTGAGGACGATCTTGGTGCCCTCGCCAGCGCGCGTGATGATGGTCTTGACCTCGTGCGGCGTGAGGTTCTGCGCCTCGTCGACGATCATGAACACGTTGGGCAGCGAGCGACCGCGGATATAGGTGAGCGGCTCGATCTCGACAAAGCCCAGATCCACCAGCTCGGCGTAGCTGCGCCCGTCTTGCTTGTCCGTCTTGTTGAGCCCCAGCAGGAGCTCCAGGTTGTCATAGATCGGCTGCATCCACGGGTTGAGCTTCTCCTCGATGTCGCCGGGCAGGTAGCCGATGTCGCGGCCCAGCGGGAAGATCGGCCGGGACACCAGCAGCTTCGAGAACACCTGCTCGTCAGTCACCTTCTGCAGCCCGGCGGCGATCGCCAGGAGCGTCTTGCCGGTGCCGGCCTTGCCCACCAGCGTCACCAGCTTGATGTCGTCGTTGAGCAACAGGTCCAGCGCGAAGTGCTGCTCCTTGTTGCGCGGCCGGATGCCCCACACACCCTCGCGCAGCTTCTTGACGCCGTTGAGCCGCCCGGCGGTCTTGTCGTACCGCCCCAGCGCAGACTTGCCCGCTTCATCCTTGAGCAGCAGGTACTCGTTGGCGTGGACAGGCTCTCCCAGCGCCGCTGGCTCCAGCGAGCCCTCGGTGTAGAACTGCTCGATCACGCCAGGGCCCACCGTCAGCTCGCGGCTCCCTGGATACAGCTCGTCGAGCGAGATGCGCTCGGGCTCGAAGTCCACCGTGGCCAGGCCGAGCGCGTCGCCGCGCACGCGCATGTTGACGTCCTTGGTGACCAGGATCGTCGGCCGCTCGCGGTCCGCGTCTCGCACCTCCAGCGCCAGCTCCAGGATGCGCTGGTCCATGGACCGCGAGTCGTAGCTTGGGTTCTTCGGCGGGCTCTTCGACAGCGCCACCCGCACGGTGCCGCCGGTGTCGATCGGCTGCGCCTTGGAGAGCCCGCCGTCGCTGCGGTACTGATCGAGCAGCCGCGCCACCTGCCGGGCGTTGCGGCCCAGCTCGGACTGGTCCTTCTTGAAGGTATCGATCTCCTCGATGACGTAGATCGGAATGATCACGTTGTTGTCGGCGAACGCATAGATGGCGCGCGCGTCGTGCAGCAGCACATTGGTGTCGAGGACGTAGTTCTTGATCGCCACCCCTCGATGTTCGAGGCGCCCCAGGGAGGTGTCAACCAGCCGAGGCAACTTCGACGCGCCGGCGGGATCCGCCGACGTCACCGCGCCGTCACGCCAGCGCCTTGGCCTGGCGCACCAGGCGCCGCCGACGAGGCCGACGACGAGGTCTACACCGCCTACGACGCCTACGACGCCTTCTTCACTTCTTCCTTGCCGCCGCCGCCGCCGCCGCTCTTCTGGTGCGCCAGGTACTCTCCGTAGGTCACCACCTGATTTCGGCCGTTGTGCTTGGCGTGGTAGAGCCCCAGATCGGCTCGCTCGATGAGCACGCTGCGCTCGCGCCCGTCGTCGGGGAAGAGCGCGATGCCCACCGACTCGGTGACGCGCAGCGGCCCCTTCTCGGTCTCGACGACCATCTTCTCGATCTCCGTGCGCAGCCGCTCGGCCACTTGCCGCGCCTGGGCCAGATCCACGTTGTCCAGCAGGACCGCGAACTCCTCGCCGCCGTAGCGCGCGGGGACGTCGATGCGCCGCGGGACCTCCTGCAGCACCCGCGCGACGCGGCGCAGCACCTCGTCACCCACCGGGTGCCCGAAGTTGTCGTTGACCTTCTTGAAGTGATCCACGTCGCACAGGAGCAGCGCCACCTTCGTGCCGTGGCGATCGGCGCGCTCGATCATCTCGGCGAACCGCTCCTGGAAGGTGCGATGATTGGTGAGCCCGGTGAGCCCATCCGTGGTCGCCATGGTCTCCATCCGCTTGTAGAGGAGGCCGTTCTCCAGCGACACCGCGACCTGGTTGGCGATCACCGACAGCATCTCGCGCACGTCGCGGCCAAAGCGCTTCTCCGCCCGCGCCATCAGCGTCAGCGTGCCGATCGCCTCATCGCCGGCCAGGAGCGGCAGCACCAGCAGCGAGCGAGCGTCGTCCACCTTGACCTTGCGGGTGTACACCGGCGCCGAGAGATCACGCGGCTCGCCCGACGACGGCAGGTAGTGGCGGTTCTTGACCACCATCGACGCCAGCCCGGTGTTGTCCTTGAACTCCAGCGCGCGCAGCGCCTCGGCGTCCACCAGCGGCGCCTGTGCGTCCACCCGCACCGCCTCCACCCGGTGGCGCTTGCTCTCGCGGTCATAGAGCGCGATCACGCCAGCGTCGTACTCCACGATCGCCGCCGCGGCGTCGAACGCGGTCTCCATCACCTGCTCGGGAGTCAGCGCGCGGCCCAGCATGGCGGCGGCCTGATAGAACCGCTCGAACTCGTACTTGGAGCGCTCGACCGCGCGGAACACCTGCTCGGCCTGCACGGCGCGCAGGAGCTGGGCGCCGGCCTCAGCCAGCGCGTCGCGGTCTGCCTCCTCGAACGCGCGGTGACGATCGGCCGCCAGCACGCCGCGAAGGTGACCGTTCTCCACCACCGGCACCGCCACCAGCGCCAGCCCGGCGCTGCCATCATCATAGTAGGGGAGCTGCCCCGGCTTGGTCGCCGACACCAGGAGCGGCTGCCGATCTCGGATCACCGCGCCCAGCAGGCCGGAGTTGGGCAGCCTGCCCGGCTCGACCGCCGCCAGCGTGTCGCTGGAGATCGCCTTGAGCTTGACGTGCTCGCCGTCCTCCTCCAGCCACAGCAGCGCCACCGTGCGCGCCGCCAGCGAGCGCCGCAGCGTGGTCACCACCCAGCCGGTGGCGTCGTCGATCATCTCGACGCCACCTATCGCCAGGAGCCGGTCCTCTTCCTCGCGGGCGCGCGGCGCCCGGCTGGTGGGCCCAAGCGCCGAGGCGATCAGGCGAAAGTCGCGCGCTGATTCGCGCAGCGCCACCAGCTCCTCGTCGAGCCGACGCAGGCGCCGGGCCCGGTACCGCGAGGCGACGCCGCGCAGCATCACCGCGTGCGCCGCGGCCGCGCCGAACAGGAACACCACATGAAAGGCGCTCTCCACCGCCACCGTCAGCGAGAACGGCGAGCGCGCGAGCTGCGCGGCCTCCAGCAGCAGGAGCGTGCCGAGCGTCGCCACCGCTCCGGGCCGGGCCAGCACGGTCGCCGAGAAGGCGCACAGCCCGTAGAGGAAAGGATAGGCCCAGGACTCGACGCGCCCGGTGGCGGCCACCAGGCCATAGCCCGCGGCGCACAAGAGGAGGCCAAGCTCCACGTCGGCCAGGTCACCGGCCGCGGACATCCAGAAGGAGGCGCGCTGCGCCCGCGCGGTGGGCTGCACGAAGCGCAGCCGGCGCACGAGGCCCACGGCCACCGCGGCCACCAGCGCGCTGAGCGCCACCGAGGCTTGCAAGGTGTCGGTGTCGTCCACGGCCCCGGCCGCCACCACCAGGCAGAACCCAGCGCCGACCACCGTCCCCAGCGCCGCCTGGCTGACCCGACGCAGCGAACGCACGAACTTGCGACGCCAGCTCATGGCGATCCTTTGCTCGGGCGCGCCGCGGACGGCGAAGGCGATGGCGCCGGCGACGACGATGGCGAAGGCGATGGCGATGGCGCCGGCACCAACGACGCCTGCTCGCCGGGCCGCGGCAGCCGCAGCACCAGCTCATGGGGATACACCATGCCCAGATCCATGCGGGCCCGGCGCTCGATGCTGCGGACGTCCGCGCGCAGCGCCTCGATCTCGCGAATCATCGTCAAGTTCCTGGCCTCGATTCCGGAGATCTCGTGCTCGAACTCCTCGACCTGGCGCTGCAACCCTGGCACCCGCGCATCTCGCGCCAGCACCTGCGAGGGGATGTACCCGATGGCCGCAGCCAGCGCCAACGCCAACGAGAGCCGCGCGCCCCAGCGCCTGGTGGCGGGGGCGACATGCATATCCACCAGGACCTTGCGCACCGTAAAGGCGAACGTACGGAGTGCGAGCGTGGCCGCGCAACTTTCTACACCTCCCGGCCGCCCTTCCTCGGCCGCCGCCCGCCGGCTGCGCCCCCCTGTCGCACATCCGCTTGCCCCGCAGCTCGCTCGCACCTGCGGTCAACACCTACCAGGTCGCGCATCACGTCGGTTCTCACGCTTGCCTCTTGATCTCCCGCCAGAACTCAGGCCTGGCAGGCGTAGCCCAGGAGACAGTCGCCCCTCAGAGAACTTCCTTGCACCGGCGGCCCCGCCATGATGAATTCGCGGGCTGCAAATGCGCGCAGCACGCTACGCCGCCGTGGCCGGAAGGTTGGCCGAAAGCCCGGCCAGACGTCCGAACAGACGTCCAGATGTTCGGCTGGCCCCCCTGGCAGGCCTCCTGGCAGGCCTGCTCGGCGCCTGCTACTCGCCGAGCGCGACCTCGGGACTTCCTGCGCGGAGAACCAGGCCTGCCCCTCGGGCCAGGTCTGCTTGCCGGCGGGAGGGTGCGGGGTGGAGCGCGGACGGCGCGAGCTCTTGCACGACACCGCCGCGCACTTCGCCGAGCCCGGCGCCACCCTGACCCGCGCGGTGGTGCAGGACCTCGGCACGGTGGAAGCGAGCGCCTGGCTCACCCACGGCCTCTTCTTGCGCGCGGTGCCACGCGCGGCCTTCACCAGCGCAGCCGCGGCAGCATGGTCCGATCTGACCAACGGGGTTACCAGCGAGTACGGGATCTTGTATTCGTCCTCCCTGAGCTGGGGTGCTGGCGAAGGACCGGCCGGCCTGGGGCTGCCGCGCGCCACCGATATCACCGTGCTGTTCGAGGGCGAGCTCTTCCTTGAGGCCGGACCGTGGCGGCTGGAGCTGCGCGGGGATGACGCGGCGTTCGTCGACCTCGCCAACCCAGGAAGCACCGAATACCGTCGTCTGGTCAGCCACACCGGCAACGGCAGCACGCTCGTCACCGAGACCGTGCCCGCCGCTGGCTGGCATCCGGTGCGCATGGCGGTGGCCAACACCGCGCTCGGCGGCACGCTGCAGTTTCGCGGCGCGCAGGGCGTCGCCACCCTGGCCTCGTTCGACTTGACGCGCCTGCGCGCGCCCCTGCCCGCCTCGGCTCGAGGCCTGGTGCAGGACGCATTCGACTCACCGTCCCTGCTCCGCTGGGCCTCCGGCAAGCTGGCGCCCAGCGTGCGCGCGCTGTCGTTTGGCGCCGCGGCGCCGCCGGACAGCGGCGTGGATAGCCCCACCCAGTTCAGCGTCCGGTGGTCCGGACAGTTCCTGGTGGAGGGCGCGCTCGACGGCTTCACGCTCACCACCGAGCCAGGCCACCGGCTGTGGATCGACGGCGCGCTGCGCGCCGATCGCTTCGCCACCGGTGGCGCGTCAGTGATAGCGGGCCTGGGCCTGGACGCCGGCTGGCACGACGTGGTGCTGGACCTGAACAAGCGCGCCGCCGGGCCAGCCTCGGTCCAGCTCACCGCCCCGCTCGGCGACGCCACCGCCTTTGCCGATCACAAGCTCCGCCCGGTGATCGGCGTGGGGCAGCGCTGGCTGTCGGCGCGTAACGGCGCCTCGGAGCCCATCCCCAACCCGCCCGACACCGTGCAGCGCACGCTCACCCTGCCCGGCGTCCTTGGAACCGCGGTCGCCACCTCGGTGGAGGCCACGCTCACCCACTCGACGCTCGCCGAGATCTCGCTCTCGCTCACGCGCTCCGGCATGCAGCGCACGCTGGCGGCCCAGGGCTCGCTGACCGGCGACGGCACCACCCGCCTGCGCTACGAGCTTGACCCCAGGATGTATCCCTCCGCGCCCGGCGGCGCCTGGCTGTTCACCTTCGCTGACCACGTCCTTGACGTGGGCACCGGGGACGTCGACAGCGCTTCGGTGACCACGCTGTACCGCGCCACCTCTCCGGATGCGATGCCGTTTCCCTCCAGCTTCTCCTACACCTCGGCGTTGCAGGATCTCGGCGAGGTCGCCTGGCTTGGCATGGCCACCGCGAAACTGCACCGCGCCGCGCCGCAAGACGCCATCGTGTCGTTGCGCACCGGCGCCACCGAAGCCGAGTGCCTGGCGGCCCCCTGGCACCGGGTCGACGCCTCCGGCGGCTCGGCCGCGGTCCCGCTGCGCTTCTTGCAGTACCAGGTGGAGTTGCAGTCCCCCGCCACCGCAGCGGCGCTGGATAGCTTTCACCTCGAGTACTTCGTCCGCTGAGAGGGCCGGAGCTCGCCCCCCAAAAAAAGCTGTCGCAAACCGCGCCTGGGGGGCGCCCTCTCTGGGTGAAGGTCCCCCGGTTTCTTCTCAGCGCCTGCCGTGATTTCTCGCAACTTCGCGCCCGCCGGGCCGAGTCCCCGGCTGTGCCAGTTCCTCCGGCTTGCCGCGCGACGTCTCCTTTGATTGGCCCGCTTGGCCCCCTCGGCCCCCTTGGACACGCCGCGTTGATGCTGGCTGTGCTCCTTGGCGCCGGGGCCTGCACCGCCGCCAGCCCCGAGACCCGCGACGGGCTGGTGGGCGGGCGAGTCCTGATGGCGCCTGGTGCTGGGCTCGCTGGCGCCACCGTCACCATCGAGCAGCTTCATCTGGATGACGGCAAGGCCGCGGTGCGCAAGCTGGTGGGGGTGGTCGTCACTGACGCGCACGGCACCTTCGAGCCGGTCGCCACCGGCACGGTCAACGGCCTCTTGCTCCTGCGCACCTCCGGCGGATCCTTTCGCGATCCGATCTCCGGCGCGCTGGTGCGCCTCGATGCCACCGCGGAGCTGCGCGCCTTGCACTGGCTGGGCGTGTTCGAAGACCGCAGCGAATCCGCGATCATCACGCCGGTTCACGCGCTGGTGGAGGCGCGCTTTCGCCACAAGCTGGCGGTCCTTGGCGACCCGACAAACGCGGTCGCCGCGGCGTATGAGCCGCTGGGCAGCCACCTGGGCGCGGTCAACTGGGAGACCGTGGTGCCGGCGGATCTCAGCCTGCCCGCGGCCAGCCCCACCGACGAGGTCCGCGCCGCCTTCGTGCTTGGCGGCCTCGCCGTCCTGGCGGACGACCTCCGGCTGGCCAGCGACGCGACGCCCCAGGTGGTGAACCTCATGACGGTGGTGGAGGCGCTCAGACAGGACCTCGGCGATGCGCTGCTCGACGGCAACGACGGGGACGACCGCAGCTTTGGCAGCGGGCTGCAGCTTGGCCCCTGCGCGCCGCTGCCGGAGCCCTGCGCTGCCCCGCCCGGGGGCTGCGTGGGCGGCGCCTGCCGCACCATGTGCGACGCCTACAGCAACTCGCTGCGCACGATCTTGGCCGGCGAGGTGACCAAGTTCCTGGGCACCAGGGAGGCGCCCTCGGTGTGGAACCGGACCTCGCTGGGGTCGCAGGACGCGCGCACGCTGATCGAGGGCATCGGCCGGAACCCAGATCCAGAGCTGTTCGGCGACGCCTGCCTCGAGACCGTGGACCGGCTGCCGCCTTCCATCGGCTGGAGCACCCCGGCCGCCGACCAGCTCTTCTTGCGCGGCGAGGTGAGCGTGAGCTTCGCGGCCTCCGATGACTCCGGGGTACCGCCGATCGCCAGCTTCGCCGCCGCCCAAGACGAGGACGGAGACCTCACCAACAACGTGGCCCGCACCACGCTGCACACCACCACCCTGGCTGACGGACCCATGTCGCTCACCGCGGTCGCGGTGGACCGCGCCGGCAACGAGCGTCGGGTGGTGCGTAGCTTCGAGATCGACAACACCGCGCCCGCGCTCACCGTGGAGTCCGGCGGCTACCTGGTGGACGCGCGAGCCTGGTGGACCACCGCCACCGCGCCGACGCTGCGCGGCGCCGTGACCGAGCCGCACCTCCGGCAGCTCACGGTGACGGCCAGCGGCGACACCGCCACCGCGACGGTCAGCGCCAGCACCTGGAGCGTGCAGCTCCCGGTGGGCTCCGTCGCGCGCGCCGGCACCGCGGTGATGGTGCGCGCCGAGGACCTCGCCGGCAACGTCACCACCAGGAGCGTGACCTTGCGCCTGGACGACACCGCTCCCGTGTTCGCGGCCGTGCCCACCGCGGTCCGGGACGAGCGCTCCGACGTCATCGGCTTCTCGGGCGTCGAGCCCACCCACCGCCACCTCGGCCCGGCGGTGACGCTCGGGACGGAAGGGTGCCCCGACGTCTACAAGCACGCCTACCTGCTCGATGAGGCTGCCCCGTTGTACGGCGGCGAGCTCGACGGCAGAAACCCGCTGCGCTGGCGCCTGCGCCTGACCGACGACGGCGTGGGCATCGAGCCGGTGGGCGCCCAGGTGCGAGTGAAGGTGGCCGGCGCCGGCGGCGCCACGCTGCGCGACTGGACCGAGGTCACTGGCACCGACCTCGGAGGAGGTGTGCACGAATACGATCTGACGCTGTACCGAGCCGGCGGCGCCGCTCCGTTGACGCTCGGCGCCCTGGGCACCGTCGAGGGCGCGCTCGAGCTGGAGCTGCGCGGCAGAGATCGCTTTGGCCGCGAGGTCACCGGGGCCCGGTGCTGGACACATCATCCGCTGGCGGCCCCACTCCACGTCGGCGAGGCGTACACTCCGGGCGTGGGCGGACATCCGGCGCACGCACTGGCCCTCATGGCCCATGGACTGGACAGCGGGCGCACCCAGGACCTGTCCACGCTCCTCTTGAACCCAGGCGCCACCGGCGCCTCCGTGATGGACTCGCTCATCTCCAACGGTACGGCCGAAGCGGTGTATCTGCGGGTGACCCTGGCCGCGCCGCCCACCGCCGCCATCACCCGCGCGTTCTCCATTGGCCATGAGCCCATCGGCGTCGAGGATACCGATGAGAGCTGCGCGGTGGATCCCGGCGCCTGCCTGAGCGTGCCGGCGACCATCACCCAGGCAGAGTCCTTCCCCGCAGCACCTGTGCCGTTCGAGCTCCGTCTGTTCTCGGCCAGCGCCACCGGCGTCCCCAGCGCCGAGGTGCAGCCGTGTCAGGAGCCCGGCTGCATGAACACCCCGACCGTGCGTACGTACCGCATCGCGCCGCGCGTCGACGCCACCATCCCTCGCTACCTGGCGACCGCCTGGCTCAAGCAGGCCACCGCGCTGCGCCCGGCCAACGCGGCGTACCCCGCCGAGCCGCCCTTCGCCGAGTTCGTCCAGGCAGCTCGCCTGTACACCGGCAAGCAAACCGACGCAGACTTCTGCTCTCGCACCGCCGACCGCGGCATCCCTCGCGTCACGTACTGCACGCAACGCACGTACTACAAGCGACGCCAGAGCCTGGATAGCGCGACGATAGGGCTTGAAGCGTTGCGCTACAACTTCGTCGCTGCGTCGACGAACACCTCGCTGCTCCACCCGCCGCCATCAGCCACCACTTCGATCCCATCGTCCACGTACTCAACAATCGAACAATAGACAAGGCACCATGAAGATCGTAAGCACATTTACCGCATTGATCATTGGATTTGTCTCTGGAATCTTCTTGGTTGTTGCGTGTAGCGACAATGACTCTCCTTCCACCGTCGATGCGGCAACGCAGTGCGACTGCCCAAGCGCCGAGCCACCGTTGCAGGGAAGAATCGTCCGAGTGGCGGCTAATAGACTCGTTCCAGCAGCAGACTCTGCAATCGCGACCGCCTTCTGCGAGGTCGGCTCCATTGTCATCTCTGGAGGCTGCTTCGCACGATCTTCTGACTCCAGATATATCCTCAGATCATCTACTCCAACTCCCGAAGACAACCCGGCAGCCTGGGCTTGCGACTTCTACAACGGCACCGCCTCTCCCGTGACCTCCACGGCGTACGTCACCTGCCTCAAGCCGGCGCCGTAGGACGCGCGCTGCGGTAGCCCGGCGACACGACGCGCTATCTACGAAAGAACGACCGCTGCAAGAAGCGCAGGCCATCGAGGATCTGCTCCACCCGGGCCTCTGACAGTGAGCCGATCAGCGCTCCAAGCTGGGTCTTCTGGACAGAGGAGATCTGCGACACGACGACCACGCTCTGGGTGGGCAGGCTCCCTTCGCCCATGTCCAGCAGCACGTTGCCCGGCTCGGCGGCGCGATGCAGGTTCGAGGTCAACGCGCACACCACCACCGTCGAGATCCGCGAGTGGTTGAAGACATCGTCCTGCACCACGACGTGCGGATGAGCGTAGGCAGGCGCTGGGCCTCGCGAGTCATCCGGCCCGATCCAGAACACGTCCCCGCGATGAACAGGGGATGCGCTGTTGCTCGCCTCGGCGCCTGGGAAGATCTTCATGGGGCCTCTGGGTCCTCGGGAGCAGCCTTCGATTCAGCCTTCGATGCCGTCGCCCGCCAGCTCGGCCGCGGTGGCCTCGCGCGCGATGGTGTCCGGCGGCGCCGGGAAGTAGCCCTGTTCGTCGCCTGGGCGCAGGCGCTCGCGGATCTTGAGCACGGTGAACATCCCGCCCATGTCGATGGTGCCGTGGGGCCCGCGGCCCCCTCGCATCGACACGCTGTTTCGCGGCTGCTCCATGGCCATCATCTCGCCCATGCCGGTGTGCCCCATGGTCATGTAGCCTGGGACGGCGCGGCGGATCCTGGCGTCGAGCCCCTCGACGTTGGCGCCGGTCAGGTTGACCACGTCGTGGCCCATCTGGTTCATCACGTGGTGGGTCATGTGGCAGTGCAAGGCCCAGTCGCCCGGGTGCTCCGCCACCAGCTCCACCACCCGCACCGCTCCCACCGGCACCAGCACGGTGGTGTCGGGGTGGCGCGCCGACATGGGCACCTGGCCGCCGTCGGTCTCCACCACCTGAAACGGCGCGCCGTGCAGGTGGATCGAGTGGTGGTCCATGGGCCCAAGGTTGCCGAAGCGGAGCCGGACAAGCTCCCCCTTCTCCGCCACCAGCGGCGCGGTCGCGGGATATGCTTTGGAGTTGAACGTCAGCACGTTGAAGTCGTTCATCGCCATCGGGTCAGGTCGGCGCGCGCCGATGGGGATCTTCCACTCGTGGGCCATCAAGGAATAGTCGCGCACGCGACGGCCACGCGCGTCGGTCCGAGGATCTTTGCCGCGCGGGTGCACGACGATCATGCCGCACATGCCGAACGCGATCTGCGTCATCTCGTCGTAGTGCGGGTGATACATGAACGTCCCCGCCTGGCCGAATACGAACTCGTAGCGATAGGTCTTGCCCGGCGGGATCGCGCGCTGGGTCAGCCCGGCCACGCCGTCCATCCCACAGGGCACGATCACCCCGTGCCAGTGGACGGTGGTGGGCTCCGGCAGCTTGTTGGTGACGTAGAACCTGCAGCGATCGCCCTGGGTCACCTCGATGAGCGGCCCGGGAGACCCGCCATTGTACCCCCAGGTCTCGATCTCCAGCCCCGGCGTGATCTCATGCCGGATGGGCTCGGCCACCAGGTGGAACACCTTGGCGCCTTGCTTCACCTGATACGGCAGCGTTCGCCCGTTGGGCACCACGACGTGACCACGGGAGGCTGCGCCGCCGGGGGCAGGAGCCGGAGCAGGAGCCGGAGCCGGAGCTGCCGCAGCGGACGGCGCCGCCGGAGCACCCGCAGCCGCAGCCGCCCCGTGCTGATGGCCCGCGGGCCCAGCCGGCGCGTTGCCCACCGGCATCGCGCGTGCGCCACGGCTCGTCACCAGCGCAGCAGAGGCTGCCAACCCTGAGTGGAGAAGCGCGCGACGTGTGACCGACATGGGAACTCCTTGAACAAGCAACAGGGCGACTCGAGAGGGCGACTGGAGAAGACGACACGAGAACCAGGACCAGGACGAGGATCATTCCAGCGGTCGCGACGAGCGCCCCCTCGCCCTTGGCCTGGCAAGTCAGAGGGTCAATGCAGGCCGTGGCCCCCCGCTGGCGCCGGGCCCGCGGAGGAAGCGGGCAGCTCCGGCCCTGCCCCGGCCGCGGTCAGCGCCGGCATCACGCCACGCCGCAGCGCCGACACCTGCGCCATCGCCGCGCCGTAGCGCGCGGTGGCCTCGAGCAGGAGCTGCCGGCCCTCCACCAGGGCCTGCTGGGCCAGGAGCACGGCGAACGGGTCGGCGTTCATCGCGTTGTAGTGGCGCACGGTCTCGTCGAGGATGCGCTGCCGGAGCGGCACCACCACGTCGCGGAGCTGCGCCGCCTCGGCGTACGCGCCCAGCGCCTCCAGCCGAGCCGAGCGCGCGGCAGAGCGCAGCTCCACCGCGGTCGCGTAGAGCTCATGCTGAGCCTGGCGCAGGGACGCATCGTCGCGGCGCTGCGCCGCGGTCAGCTTCGCCGGAGAGCGGCAGCGCCAGCCGGACGGCGGGGCCGTAGGACCACACGTCACCCTCGGTCTCCGCCACCGCGCCCACCGCCAGGCTCGGCAGGAAGCGCCGGAGCCGCGAGGCGCCCGCGCGCTGGGCGCGCTCGCGCGCGCTGGCCCGCGTCATCTCCAGCTCCGTGCTGGCGCTCACCGCCTCGCGCTCCAGCTCGTCGAGGGCGGGCGCGCTGGCCGGCAACACCGGCGGCGCCTCCGCCACGGTCCACTGGGGGTCCGCACCGGAGAGCCCCAAGGCCTTGCCCAGCCGTTCGCGCGCCAGCAAGAGCTCCACCTGCGCGCGGCCCAGCAGCGAGCGCGCGGTCTCGCGCTGATCGAGCTTCCGGGCCAGCGCCAGCTCGGTGGCGCCGCCAGCCTCGTGCGCGCGCTCCTGCACCAGCGCCGCCGCGGAGGCCGCGTCGAAGTGGAGCTGCCGCAGCGTGACCTTGGCCATCGCCGCCTGCAACCCACCGTAAGAGATCTCCACCTCGGCCGCCAGCCGCACCGCGTGGCCCACCACCGCCGCGCGCGCGCGGTCGAGCTGGGCGTGCGCGGCCTGCCGCCGCCCTGGCAGCTCCAGCAGCGAGAGCACATCCGCGAGCACGTCGATCTCCAGCGTGCCCAGGTGATACGTCGCCGAGGCCTCCAGGGGTGGGAGGGTGGCGGCGGTCAGCGCGGCGCGCGCCACGCCCAGCTCTTCTGCCTGCGCTTGCAAGCGACGGTTCTGCGCCAGCGCGATCCGCAGCGCGGCCTGCAGCGAGAGCGGGCTCGCGAGCAGCTTCTGCACCGCCTCGCTGGCGCGCACCTGAGAGGGCGAGACCGAGCCGATCTCCGGAAGCCCGCGCCGCGCCAGCTCCGCGCCCACCGGCCGCAGCAACGAGCGGTGGCTCTCCGCGCAGCCCGCGGAGAGCGCGCCGCTCACCGCCAGCGCGACAAGGACGCCCATCCCCCTGCCCGAGCGCCGCGAGAGGTGGGCCGCGAACGAGCTGCTCATGGGGTGTGTCCGTGGTGGTGATGGTGCGAGCCGTCCGACGGAGACTCGGCTTCGTCGGACCGCGCCGGGGACTCGCCTGGCACCGGCAGCGGCGCCGGGCGCGCGCCTGGCGTGCTGGACAGCGCCGGGTGAAGAGGAGCGAGCGCGAGCGCGGTGGGGGCACACCCCGCCGCCCCAAGCCCAAGCCCAAGCCAGAGAGAGCGAGTGACCCTCGCCATGAACGCACGCCGTGCCACGCCGCGCGGCTGCGCAGCATGCGTGATGGCGCCGACGAGGGCGCGGTCTGCCGTGGACCCGAGCATAGGTCGTCGATATACGTCAGTTAGGTCGGATCGACAAGCGAAGGGACTCCCTGGTACCCGGCGTCGGCGACCACCTCACACAGGGCGCTCGCGGTCACCTCGTCGCCGTGCTCGACCACGGCCAGGCCGCGCTCGAGGTCCACCGCGACCTGCGCCACGCCGGGGCGTTTGCGAAGCGCGCTCTCGACGTGCCGCACGCAGTTCTTGCAAGTCATGCCGGTGATTCGCAGCTCGGTCTTCACCCCCCGACCGTAGCAGGCGGGGCCGAGAAAAACGCCCGTGGGCGGCTCCACGTTGCTCGGAGAGGCGCTGTGCCGCACCTAACGCTCCACGCCGCGCCTTTTTCCGCGCCGGTCAGAAGTTGTCGCCCCCTGCTTGGATGACATACTGCCGCATGCTCGAGGAGTCGCCGTCGCAGCCCCCGGTTCCAGGGCGTGCGCTCGAGCCGCCCGGGCAACCGCCCGCCCCGAGCGTCGGCCCCCGCGCCGACGAGGACCTGGAGGCGCTACCGGTCATCCTGTATGACGGCCAGTGTGGACTCTGTCACCGCTCGGTCCGCTGGCTGGTTCGCCGCGATCGAGGCCGCCTGTTCTATGCGCCGCTGCAAGGGCCCACCGCGGCGCGCCTGCGCCTGCGACACCGCGAGATCCCCGAAACACTCGAGACGGTGGTGTTCGTGGAGGGCCGGCCGCGCGCACCTGCGCAGCAAGGCGTTCCTGCACGCGGCGCATCACCTGACCTGGCCGTGGCGCTGGGCGCACCCGCTGCGCCACTTGCCCGCGGCGCTGATGGATCCGCTCTATCGCTTCGTGGCCCGCCGACGCTACCGGTGGTTCGGGCGCTACGACGAGTGTCGGCTCCCCACCGCCGGCGAGCGCCAGCGGATGTTGCCGTAGCAAGCAGACCGTGCGCGCGCCGCGCGCGGCGAGAATGCTACGCTGCGCCACCATGACCATGACCCGCAACCAGTTCCTGCGTTCTCTGGCCGGCCTCGGCGCCGCTGCATTGGGCGTCTCGGCGCTCGCCGCCTGCGGCAGCGATGATGACAAGGACCCACCCATGATCGGCGATTGCGCCGCCAACGGCACCGTGGTGTCCATCGATGGCAACCACGGCCACACGCTGACGGTGGCCAAGGCGGACGTCGCCGCCGCGGCGAACAAGACCTACGACATCACCGGCACGTCGCCCCACATGCACTCGGTGACCATCACCGCCGCGCAGTTCGCCACGCTCGCGTCCACCGGCACCATCCAGGTCATGTCGACCAACGGCGGCACCCACGCCCACGCGATCAGCGTGGTCTGCGCCTGACCCAGACGACGCTCGGACGGCTACCCCGGCTACCCTGCTAGCGCGAGGTGGGCGGAGGTTTCGACGGACGCTACGACCGGCGCTGCGAGGGGCGCTGGGACTGTCGCTGTGACGGGTGCTGCAGGTGGTCCGGCAAGGGGCGGCCGACGGAGAGGGGATCGACGCCAGTGATCTCCATCTCCGCGAGGACCCAGCGCTCGATGGCGCCGTGGCGGTCGAGGTCGTCCCACAGGCCGCGCAGGGGGAGGCCGTCGGGGTCGAGCGGGGGATCGGCGACAGATGGGAGAGTGGTGGTGCAGGGCGGCGCGGATGGGGGGGGGGGAGGGGCGGGGGGCGGAAGGTGCGGGGGCGGGTGCGGCTGCAGCATCGGTGCGGCGCTGGATGCGCGTCACGGTGGCGGCGGCGTCCCAGCTATCGACGCGCTCGCCGCGCCAGCGGCATTGGCCGGTGGTGGCTGTCAGCGGCAGGGCGGCGTTGGCGGCGCGGATCGCGGGCCAGCCAAGCAGCGTCGGCGCGGGGCGCGGCGGCAGCGGGACGACGGCGCGGCCCTGCGGATCTTCGAAGGCGAGCGCGCCAGTGGGTGACTGCGTGATGCGATAGCCGCGCTCGTGGACGTAGGCGTGGTGGAGCGAGCAGAGCAGCGCGAGATTGTCGAGATTGGTCTCGCCGCCGTCGGCCCAGTGCTGCAGGTGGTGGCCATCGAGGAAGAGGCGGTGATCGCAGCCGGGGAAGCGGCAGGTTCGATCGCGCAGCAGAAGGGCCCGCTTGAGGGCGGCGGGGATGGTGCGGGTCTTGCGGCCGACGGAGAGTGGGGTGGCGTCGGTGGATGTTGCTGCGGCGACGGTGGCGACGACCAGGCCGCAGTCGCAGGCCAGGCGGCGGGGGGCTTGCGGAGAGAGCGCGAGGTCGGACTCAACGGTGAGGGCCACCGGCAGCGAGGCGCCGCGGTCGGTGAAGGTGGCGGTCGCGAGAGCGGTGGTTGGGGAGATGTCGGCGGCGGAGTCGGAGGTGCCGGTGGCGGAGTCGGTGGTCGCGGCGGTCTGCTGCAGCAGCGCCACGGGCACGGTGACGATCAGCTCGACGGGAGAACGCTCGGTGCTGCTGCCGCGCGCATAGCTGTGGACCAGGGCCATCAAGCCATCGGCGCGGTTGTACGGGCGGCGCGTGGTGGTCGTGGTGGAAGAGCGCTGCGCTTCCGCGGAAACGTCAGCCGCTCGCTCGGCAGGTGTTGGCGCTTCCGCGGAAACATCGGCACCCTCTGCGGAGACGTCAGCCGCTCGCTCGGCAGGTGTTGGAGCTTCCGCGGAAACGTCAGCAACCTCCGCGGAAGCCTCTGCCGGCTCGCGCGTGCAGTCCACCGCGGCTTGCTGCAAACACTTGCAAGAGTAGCGCGGCCTCGTCGGGGCGCAGGCACGCCTTGACGCACACCATGCCAGAGGCCGTCGTCGTGTGCGCCACGTAGCGCTCGCTGTCGTGCGGGCGCGCGGCCTTGCTCGCAGCGTCGGCGCCGAGCACTCCCACTTTGCGGCACACCGTCTCGAGCTGGCTGGCGGTGCAGTGCTGCGCGTAGCCAAGGAGCACCGCTTCGGTGGCGGCGGTGGCCACGCGCGTGATGGCGCGAGTCTTGGAATACGAGATCTGCCCGGCGGACAAGGCCTCTGATACGAGCGGCAAGGTGTGCAGTGCCCTGGCCACGCGCAGGTGTTCGCGCGCAGTGCCGAGGTCCCAGCCGACGCGCCAGCTCAGCCAGTGCGCGCAGGTGCCAAAGCCCTGGCGGTGCCAGCCGCCGGCCGCGTCAAACGTCCGCAGGTCGGCGAGTAGGCGATGCATGGCGGCGTCCAGGTGGACGGCTTGCTCGGCGATTTGCTCGCCGAGCGCTTGAACTTCCTCGACGGAGAGAGGCTCGCTCATGCGTTCTTGTAGCACGCGGTTTTCGGCGCCGGACTTGGCGCCTGGCGCGCCTCAGGTGCCGAGGAAGCGTGGGTGGCGCGAAGTTTCGTGGGGTGCGCAGGTAGACGAGCATGTAGCGCGCGCAGAGGCCGCGGGGGAAGAGATCGCGGCGAGTTGGCGGCGCGGCGGGTGCGCGGGAGCGGGAGGTGTCAAGGGAATGTTGATATTTAGATGTATATTTGATAGAAGATCTGTAGTTGGCGAATGTGTCCGGTAGGCGGACGCGAGCGAGCGGAGATCGAGATCGCGGAAACCTCCGCGGAAACGTGGCGTGATCCAAGTCGCAGCGCGTCTCCGCGGAAGCCCCGGGGCTGTGGACGGTGTCGGGCTATGGACAACCGCGCCCGTCGAGCCTGGGCAGGCGAGATGCGCGTACGCGGCGCGGTTGACCACAGCCCTTGGAGAGGCGCAGGAGGGCCAGGTGCAGCAGGCGTGCCTGAGGGACCGGCGCGCCTCTCCACACCGCCGCACAGCCCCTGCTGGTTTCAGAACCCTGATTTTTTTTGGTTTGTACCAGAACCCAGAACCCAGAACCCGGAACGGATCGCCAGGTAACGACAAGGGTGAGCGCGTGGGAGGTGGGTAGGCCCAGCACGGTGGTCGGCTCGAGCACGGTGGGTGGGTCGAGCACGGTGGTTGGGTCGAGCACGGTGGCTCGGGCCTGGCACGGTGGCTCGGGCCTGGCACGGTGGGTCAGGCTCGTCGTCGCGGTGTGCGTGCATGATGTGCAGGATCGTGAGACCCCGGGCTACCCCTTGATGGTCAGGACCGGCGCCAGGCGGGCCACGCGCCTGGCCACGTCGGCGTCCTCCACCGTCTGCACCACCGGGGTGATGTCCTTGTACGCATAGGGGGCCTCCTCCTTGAGCCGGTCGTGATACTGCGCCAGCACGTCACGCCGGAACCGCACCTCCGCGGCCTTGGGATCAATGGGGGTCACCACGCGCAGCCGGGAGAACGTGTCGCGGTAGGTGTCCTCGTCGACGCGCCGCGACTTGCCGCGAGACAGGCTACGCCCTGCGCCGTGGCAGGCGCTGCACAGCGCGTCCTCGTTGCCGGTCCCCGCCAGGAGAAAGCTGGAGGAGCCCATGGAGCCGGGGATGATCACTGGGTGCCCGGTGTAGCGGAAGCGGTCGCCTGGCGCGCTCCCCGAGCGAGGGGACGCGACCTGCGGCCCAACGGCAGGACCGAGCGCTGGCCCGACGGCGGGACCGACGGCGGGACCGAGCGCTGGCCCAACGGCGGGACCAAGCTCTGGCCCGAGCGCCGGGCACGCGCCCTTGCGATGCAAGTACACCGCGTCGCTCGAGTCACCTGGCGGCGCCCAGATGAGGTTGTGCGGCGCATCGTAGAGCAGACGCGAGCTCACCGGCCGCCCTAGCACCTCGGAGAGCACCCGCAACGCCATCAGCCCCAGAAACAGCCGGTTGGCGAACGCGAAGTTCGCGGCGTTGTGCATCGCATCGAGGTACTTGGCGGCCAGCGCCGCGTGCGGCCCCTGGGTGGGCAGGCAGTAGAAGCCATGCGCCGGGTGGCGCAGCGCGCCGGGATAGAGCGCGCGCGCCTGATCGTGGAAATAGCCGCCCACCGTGTGCCCAAGCCCCACCGAGCCCGAGTGCGCCATGATCGCCACCTTGCCCTCGGTCACGCCCCAGGCGTGCGCGGTGCCGCCGTCGAGGATCTCGTCGATGACCTGCAGCTCCACGAAGTGGTTGCCGCCGCCGATCGAGCCGATCTGCGAATCGCGAGAGCTCGGGTGGCCTGAGCTTCGCACGTAGTCGCCGAACGCAAACAGCCCGCGCGCCGGGACCACGCCCTGGAAGTGGACCGAGGACAGGTCTCGCTCCTGCTCGCCGGCATCATAGTGGCGCCACAGCCCGACGCCCGCGTTGTCGGCGCTGGTCTCAAGCAGGCCCCACAGCCCCTCGCGCAGGAGCGCCTCGCGCTGACGCGGCGACATCGGGATCTCCCGTTGCCCCTGAAAGAACACCGCGCGGAGCGGCCGGTCCAGTTCGTCCAGGTGGGCCGCGAGCTCGGCCCGCGTCACGTCGGTGACCAGGAGCCGCATGCCACAGCACACGTCGTTGCCCACCGCCTGCGGGAGCACGAACCCGCGCGCCGCGGCGACGGTCCCCACCGGGATCCCGGAGCCCCGGTGAAGGTCCGGCGTGAGCACCACCCGCTCGAGCTGCCCTTGCTGGTCGCCCCAGAACGGCGAGATCGAGCCCGCGCGCTGCGCCTTCCACACCTCCTCGATGGTGCCTTGCACCGCCACCAGCGACAGCGCCTGCTCGATGGCCTCGGGCTCGATCCCCACGTCGCGATTGGCAAACAGCGTCACCGGCACGCCGTGGGGGTTTCCGACCTCCAGCCGGTTAGCGTCCACTCGCCGAGCGAGCGCGTCCAGGTGATGACTCGATGCCATGACACAGCTCCCCTCTCGTCACGCACCGGCGCGCGTCGGCGCGCATCGGCGCGCCCATGCCGCCAGGTCCGTCGTGTGCGGCGCCCTCAATGAGCGAGCTCGCGCACCTCTGCCAACTCGTCGGTGGTGTGAAACTTGCCCTTGCCGTCGCGCGCCAGCTTGCCCATCGCGACCAGCGGATCGTGGGTGAAAAACAGCCGCCCGCTGCGCGCGAGCAGCTCGGTGAGGAGCGCGTCCTTCTCATCGATGAGCAGCTCGGGATAGCGATCGTAGCCCATGGTGATGGGCAGGTGGACCCAGGCGCGGCCGGGGATCAGATCCGCCGCGAACACCACCGGACCAGCGGGCATCTCGATCTCGGTGAGCAGGAGCCCCGGCGTGTGCCCGGCGCTGCGATGAAAGCGGAACCCTCCGCCCAGGACCTCCGAGGTCTCGCCCTCCACCACCTCCAGCCGCCCGCTGTCGGCGAGCAGCCGGCCAAGCTCGGGGATGAAGGAGGCGCGATCTCGTGCGTGTGGCGCCTGCGCTCGCTCCCACGCCTGGGCGCCCACCACGAAGCGCGCGCGCGGGAACGCCAGCGACAGCGGCGCGCCCTGCGCCCACGGTCCCAAGGCGCCACCTGCGTGATCGAAGTGCAGGTGAGAGAACACCACCGCGTCGATCTGCTCCGGCGCCACCCCGAGCGCGGCCAGCGAAGCCAGGAGCACGTGCTCCGGCTCCACCACGCCGTAGCGCGCGCGCAGCGGCGGCTCGAAGAACACGCCGATCCCCGTCTCCAGGAGCACCAGCCGCTGCCCGTCGCGCACCAGCAAGCAGCGGCACGCCAGCGGGATGCGGTTGTCCTCGTCTGGCTCGATCCAGCGAGACCACAGCGCCTTGGGAGCGTTGCCAAACATCGCGCCGCCGTCGAGGCGCTGCGAGTTCCCCAGGACCGACGAGAGCGTGCGGGTCATGCGACCGGCAGTGTAGCACCAAGACCAGCGCGAGCGCGGCGTCCTCGGCTAGCGGATCACCACGTCACCGTCGACGGTGCCTGGGGGCTCGCGGGTGGCGAAGTACACGATGGCGCCGGTGGTGGCCAGGAGGGCGCCGCCGGCGAGCCCGCGCACCCACCACTTGCCATGCCACGGCGCCGGCGGCTCGTAGCGCAGCGCCAGCTCGCGTGGGGCCTCGGGGCCAGACCAGCGCAGCACCTCGTTGCCCGCTGCATCGAACGCGCGGAGATACAGCTCCAGCGTCGCCGGCTTGTTGCCAGTGGTCGGCGGGAGCGTGACCCGCGAGACCCCGCCCACCCGAGGCAGCGCGAGGTCCACCGCGCGCCAGCTCGCCTCGCCGCGGGTGCGCAAGGTCAGCGTGGCCCGCGACAGCGACCCTTTGGGATCCGCGACCACCTCCACGTCCACCGGCAGCGCGTCGCCGATGCGCGCGTCGCGGCGCCAGGTGAGCTGCACCGCCGGCCGCGGCGCGTGCTGGGCGGCGCGTCGCGCCTTCTCGAACACGAACGTGGCGCGCGGCGACAGCGTGTAGCTCAGGAAGTGGCCGGGGTCGAGCGCCAGCAGCATGTCGAAGGCGCGCAGCGCGCCGGGCTCGTCCTCGGAGTACGCGGCGGCGATGCCGCGCTGCTCCCACAGCGCCACGTGCGAGTCAAAGTCCAGCGGGCCGGCGCTGGCCGCGGCGCCAAGCTCCTTGCTCGCCACCTCCACCTCGAACTTGGCGAGCGCCGCGCGCCCTGCCTCCAGGCGGGCGAGCCCGGCCGCCTTCTCGCACCGGCCAGCGGTGAAGTACTCGTCGAGCTGGCACGCCGGCCGCACCGCCGCGGCGCGCAGCCCGCCAGCGCCGCCGCCGCACGCGGCCAGCCCCAGCGCTGACGCCAGACCGACGCGGACCAAGCTCTGCAAAAAACCAATGCCCTGCATGATGCTCTTCACGAAGATGCCTGCCGAAACGAGCGACGCGCGAGGCACCTCGCCTCGCGCCTGCAGTCTACCTGGATTTCACCGCGACTTGCCGCGGGCCAGGTCCACTCGCTGCGCTCAGGTGCCGGGCAGGCGGTCTTCGCTGCAGGTCGTCTCCGCCCAGCGGGCGAGGAAGCCACCGTGGCGCTCGGCGCCAGCGTTGCCCGCGCGGTACACGCCGCTGATCCGGCCAGCGTCGCCGCTGCGGTGCAGCCAGCGGGCGGCGAAGCGACCGTCCGCGCCGTAGGTGCCGACCATCAGGCCCTTGAAGGCGCCGTCGCTGTTGATGAACTTGCCAAACAGGCGGCGCTCACCGTTACGCTCGCCGAAGATGCCGCGCACGTGGCCGATCTCGCCGCCGTCCTTGTCGACGACCACGCCCAGGAAGTGGCCCGCGTTCGGCGCCACGTGGCGCCAGCGACCGCGCATCGCGCCAGCGTCACAGTTGTCGCGGTGCCGCACCGAGGCGGCGATGATCTTGTTGTCGCCGTCGACGTCGATGACCTGCGGCGCGGTGGCCAGCGCGGCCACGCCGATGCTGTAGCTGGCGCCGCCGGTGATCTGGTAGGTCAGGGTCAGCGGCTCGGGCGCGGCCGGGGTCGGGTCGATGAGCCTCAGCACCAGGCCATCGGAGTGCGTGGTGGTCTTCGACGAGAACGCGACGACGTTGCGGGTCTCGCGCGGCAGCACCGCGTCGGTGCGATCCTCGAAGGCGATCTTGCGCGCCACGATGATGGCGCCGCGCGACGCGGTGATGGTGCCGCTCCAGTCCTTGGCCGTGGTCTGGTTCGGATCGGCGGGGAGCTGCCCCCACATCATGACCACGCCGCGCATGGCCACGTCGGGGCGATTCTGCATGTCGCGGACCGTCGGGTCCGCGGCGGTCGCATCGGCCTGCGCGCCAGTGGCCTCCAGCGCGGCGTCGGAGAACAGCGCCTCCTCGCCAAACTGGCTGGACTCATCGGTCGTGGCGTAGCCGCCGTTGGCCTTGTCCAGGTCCGAGGTGATGGTCTCCGCATCTGGCTCTGTGACGTCCTTGCTGTCGGACACGCAGGCGGTGGCAGAGGCGGCGAGAAGAAGGGCTAGCGAAAGCTTGTTCATGGGGAAGTCCTTTTTGCGGGTGACGGGAAGGCTATAAAGCAAGCGCCTTGCCAACCCGCCGCGCGCTCGCATTCCCCCGGCAGATCGACAGGTTAGCCTCGGTCCCGGCCAGCGGGCGGGATCTGGGCGTTCCAGACGCGGCCAAGCGCCCAGCGCAGGTGGAACCTTGGGGTACCGAGCGGCGAGATGGCCTCTGCTGCATCGCAGCATCCCACCTTGAACACCCCCCCAAGCCGAGCGCGAGCGTCCGATTCGGGCTCGGGTTCGGGCATCGGCGCGCGCGACGTCTATGGTGCCCTCGACCCCAGTTCGTCCGTCGATGCCTACCTACTCCGAGTTGGCGCGAGACTTCCTGGGACCGGCGCCCAGGTCGAGCAGCACGTGGAACACAGCCTGCTTGCCCTGGGGCGTGTCGTACACGAAGCAGAGCACGCGCAGCGCGTTGCCGAGGTTGTCGACGGGGTAGTCGGGGGCCTGGATGCGTCGACCCCAGTCGGCGATCGAGTGACCCTCGACAGCAGCGATGTACTTGGGGGCGAAGTCCGAGAAGTCGCCACCTTGGTAGTACACGGCAACGAACAGCGGCGCCCCGACCGGGTTGTAGCCGGGCAGCTTGTTGAGGTGGTGATGGATCGCGGTGCTGTTGAGCCCGGGCTGCCGGAACGCTTCGAAGATGCCGATGGTGCGCCCTTGGTGGCGCAGCACGCCGTCTCGTTCGCCGGGCCCCTTCCCTGATGCCGAGCTACCACCGCGAGCCTGGTCGCCGACCTCGACGCGGCGATAGTGCAGCCGGTGGCGCAAGAGATCGAGCAGCCAGTCGTTGATCGGATCTTCGCCCGAAGGGAGGACCGCTCGTCTCTCGAGCAAGGAGTGGCTGATGGCGATGACGTCACCCAGGAGGCTCTCTGCGGTGACGAGGAAAGCGGCGTCGGCCGTTCGTCGACTTGTCAGCTCTTGCAGCGCGGCGGTGCCGCGTGCTCGATAGAGCTTGATCAGGTCCTCGGCAGCGGGGCAAGGCATGGCGGCAGCTTCAATCGCGACGCGTTGCTCGGCGCCCCTCAGGAGGCTATCTCGGACCGCGGCCAGGTGAGGATGGTCGGCGAGCCGACGCAGCTCCTCCACCGACACGCCGCTGGCAATCTCGAGCGCGCGACCGAGGATCCGATCACGCGCCCGTTCGGCGTGGTCGCGGGCGGAGGGAGAATACGCTCCGCTGTGGCGGAGGTCGTCTTCGACTCGCACATGGGCATAGGCCAAGGGCAAGAGACGCTGGAGCTCCGCTGGGCTGGTGTCCAGCGAGCGCGGGAAGCGGTAGGAAGGGGTCCACGTGTCTTCGCCAAGCTGGGCCAGCAAGGCGGGCACCAGCTCGGCGGCGACCTCTGGGCGGAGGCCACACAGCTCGCCCACCGCAGCCTGTGCCTCGCGATCGAGCCAGTGCTGCATCCACACGCCGAAGCGGTCAGGCTCGGTGACGCTGGCGCGACAGCGCTCCGCCACCTGCTGGAGATCGGGCGGCTGGCAAACCTCCGGGAGCAACGCGGTGACGGACAAGGCGTACTCCAAGGCCGCCACGCTGCCCGCCTCGTGGGTGGACAAGAGCGCGGCGAGCACAGGCCCCAGCGCGGCGAGCACAGGCGGCGCGCTGTGACCCACAGCCGCAAGGAGCGCGCAGGCCCCCACGGGCCCGGGAGCCGCTGTGAACTCGGCGCGCAAGGCCGGCTCCAGCGCTTCGCGAACGGCGGACGGATGGGCCTCTGCCAGCGGGGCGAGCCAGTCGGGAAATCCATTGATCTCGCAGGCCGCGTAGCGCGCCGCGAGCCTGGCCTCGGCATGGGGCCACTGCGCGAGGGTTGCGCCATCGAGAACGTCCAACCAGATCCCCGCCAAGCCCATCAGGTCCCTGACTTCGAACTCGTTAGGCTTGGCTCGCTCGTGTGGGAGCTGCGGAGAGTGCTGGCGCCAGAACGCGCGCCAGCCGAGTTCGGCGGCCTTGGCCACGTCCTCTCCATAGCGGTCGTGGAGCGGCTGGGTCGAGATCTCGCCATAGCGGGAGTGAGGTCGCTCGGCTTCTTGATACAGGTAGAGCAGCAAGCGCACGTGGGTTCCACTGCGGATGGTCGCGAGGTTGGCGGAGAGCATCTCGCGGGCGGAGTGGAGAGCCTCTTCGCGCCTACGTCGATCGACCTCTTGTTGCTCCTGCCACTGGCGAGCCTCTGGCCGCTGCTCGCGCTCATGTTCTTCCTGCCGTAGAGTGCGCAAGTGCTCGGCGAGAGCGGGGTGGCTGGCCGCGATGCAGTCGAGGTCGGGGGATTCGCGGGACAGCCACCAGGTGTTGTCGAAGGCGATCAGCCGTTCGGGAATCGGTCGGTCACTGCTCGCATCTCCGCTGAGCCAGGAGATATCGCTGGGCCGCAGGCTGAAGAGCTCGCTTGGGCGGCAGTGCGACCGCCAGTTGGCGAGAGACAGAGAGTGGCTACTGGATGTCTTCACGCCATCCCAGAAGAGATGTCTAACAAGCGAGGGAATGGTGCGCACGAAGAGCGCGACCTTCTCTGTGATGTAGTCATGATGGTGCCGCACCTTGGCGGTGAGACGCAGGACTTCGAGCGCCCGTTCTACCGCTGAGGGGTTCGTGGACCAGAGACTTGTGTTCTGCAGGACGTGCAAGACCACGAATGACAGGAGGCGACAATGCCAGCGTTCGGCGAGCCCCTCGAAAGTCGCGGGGAGAGGATCGAGTCGGTCCGCGAGCACAGCCAGAAACTCGAGGTGCTTGGCGGTGTCCGAACGTCGGAGAATCCCCGCCCACGTTGCATGGATCGCGTCAGATCCGTGCTCGTCAGGCCCTGCGGCGCGCACGGTCAGGTCGATCAGCGCGGAGGTGCCGATCGCGCTGGGGTAGAGCGCCGAGATGGCAGCCCCGATGAGCGCGGGGGAATCGGTCTCGACCAGCGCCGCCAGAAGGGCTTCGTGGTCTGCCGCGCTTCCGGCGGTGCCGACGGCTCGAATGGCATCTTTCCTCAGCTCTTCAGGAGATGCCGTGTCTCTGGCGATGGCCAGCGCGGTCGGGACACAGGCGGCGAGCTGGCCATGCTCGATCAGATCGAGGAGCGTGGCACGCAGCTCTTGGGGCTGGGTGCGGTCGGCCAGCAGCGCGGTTACCAGCGGCGCCAGTGCGGGGCTGGCGAAGCGACGCAAGCTGGCTGCATCGAACCAGTGCCCCCGGTGCTGGCGGCCGGAATAGCCCGCGGCGAAAGCGTGCAAGGCGGCGAGCCGTGTGGCCTCGGACAGACGTGCCGGATCTCCATGGTGCAGGAGCAGCTCCGGGGCCTCGGCGGCCAAACGATCGGCGAGCTGATCGTGCGTGGCAGCCAGCCACGCGGCGACCGCTTGCAGGTGGGCAGGGACCACGGTGCCCGCCGCGCCGCCACGAAACAAGAGCGCCTCGAGCTCGCGATACGGCCAGCCGGCTTCGACCAGCTCTTCGAGCCAGCGCGCGGCCAGGTATTCATGCACGGTGCGGTGGTGCAAGCGGACCCGTTGGTAGCTAGCTTCGTCGAAGATCGGCAGCCGCAGCAGGGCTTGTACCTTGGCCTGACCCCAGTCCATCAGCGCGTCGTCGTGAGGATCGAGCGAGTCGCTGATTCGGTTGAGGTCCAGCTCGTCACCGGGGAGGCGGAAGGCCCAGCGCTGTTTGAGCAGCGCCACGCCAGCCAGCGCTCGAAGGGCTCGCAGGATCTCGGCTTTGGCAAGCGGCGGGCCCAGGTTGGCGCGGTCTGGGGGCTCCGTCAGTCGCTGGTTGACGTTGTGCTTGATCAGCTCGGTGAGGCCTTCGAGGCGGTGGTACTCGACCCAGTAGGAGGCGAGCCAGACCACGTCGACCGGGCGCTCGGTGAAGGCATGAGCGCCGTGGTCCTGCACGGCTTGCCAGAGCGCCGCGAAATCGGTGACACCGGATCGCCGCGCCAACTGTTCGATCTGCGAGCGTTCAAGGGGGGCAAGCTGCACCACGCGGAGGCGCGGAGGCGAGTCAGAAGCCGGTGGCGATTCTGATGCCGAAGCGGAGTCCGAATCCGATTTCGACTTCCACGCACCGATGGCCTTTTCCAGAGCCGGCAGATCGGTGCTATTGAGCCAGTCGCTGGCCCGGCTCGAGATCACCAGGAACGCGCGGGGCCCGGCATCGCCGAGTGCGCTGCGCAGCTTCTTCAGAGCCCTGTCCAAGGTCTGCGTTCGCAGCTTGGCTTCATCGAGCGAGTCGAGAAAGAACCGCGCCGACTGCTCGGAGCCGCGCCAGTCCGCCAGGACCTTCTCGTCGTCAGGTTCGAGGGCAGATGTGAGGCCTTCCTCTGCAAGCTCCGCCAGCTCGATGAAGAACGCGAACTCGCCAGCGCTGCGCCGATTTGCGGCCTGAAGCCGCAGCTCGGTGGTCTTGCCCGTACCGCCTTCGCCGAGAACCACCACGTACTGCGACCGCAAGAGTTCATCCCAGCCCAGACCTCCGCGCTCGTGCTGGAACTGGAGTTCTTCGTCTTCGTCCAAGAAACGCCGGGCCAGGTCGATAGGCTCGCTCATGGATCGCCGCGTCATCCCGCCTCTTCGCTCCTGGTCACTTGATTCGGCTCAGCTTACCGGCAAACTGCCATCGCCGGTTGGCCCAGACGTGGATTTCGAGATCGGAGGCTACAGCGCAACCTGCCAGCAATCAGACACCGCTGGCACGCAAGGCTCAACCTACGCGCCCTCCCATGCTGTCGTCCCAGCCCTCGTTGCGCCTCCCAAGCAGTGCTCATGGCATGGCGGAGCTTCTAGCCCTGAGCCACGCGCGAATGGTGGTCACGATGGCATCCTTCTGGGGAGGCTCGCCGGTCCCAGAGCTGAAGATCGAGATATCTTCCAGAGGAACTTCGTCGCGGAACTGTTCGAGTTCCGATGTGAAGTCCTGAACACTGCCAGCAGGCACGTGACGAAGCACATCGTCAACGGAATGACTGGAGGCGAGATCCAGAAGCAAATACATCAGGTGTCCTCTCCCAAGATCTCCTTGCTCATAGGCTTGAAAGGCCCCTGGGATGTCTTCGAGGATCATTGTGGACTGCCTTTTCTCATGCCGTCGACAGCCGCATCCGCAACGTCCCAGGCTTGATTCGGATTCGGTCTCGGTCTCTCTCCTACGGCAGCACCACTTGCGCGGTGCCGCCCGGCGGTACCACCACGGTGCGTCGCAAACGGACGGCGCCGGTGACCGGGTCGATCAGCGTGACCTCGTGTCGGCCCGAGGGAAGGCTGCGGCCCAGGATGGGGGTGGGGCCGGCGGAGACGCCATCGATGATGACGTTGGCGTACGGCTCCGCGGTGATGCGGAGCTTGCCGGGCGGGCCAGCCGGATCGAAAGTTGGATCGGGCGTCGGGTCGGGCCGAGGATCGGGCCGCGGTTCGACGCGGGCGTCGGGCCGCTCGGCGCGTCGGGCGTCAGGGCGCTCGCGCGAGCCGGCGTCTCGGCCGCCGGGTGGACGTCGAGAGCGGGCGTCGGGGCGAGCACCTGAAGAATCGTCTGGCTCGTCTGGCGCGGCGTCGGGCGATCCGAGCGCCACCTGGGCGTCGCGCGGCGGCGGCGCGCCCGCGTCGACCGCAGGGCTGGCGGCGTCGGTTGACGCGACCACCAGGAGCGGCGCTGGCGCGTCGCCAGCGTCGGCGCGCGCCCCTCCTTGGCCACGCGGCCAGGACAGGATCGCCCACGACATCACGCCCGCGCCGAGCGCCAAGATCGCCAGCACCAGCGCAAAGCGGTAGCGCGACGGCCGCCGCAACGTCAGCGCGCTGGTGACGTGGTGGCGGCTGGCGCCAGCGGCGACCTGACGGGCGGCGGGCGACCCGAGCTGCCAGGGCTGCGCGACCGGCCCGAGCTGCCCGGGCTGCGCGACAGGTCCGGGCTGCGCGATCTGCCCGGGCTGCGCGATCTGCCCGGGCTGCCCGGCCTGCCCGTGCTGCGCGACCGGCGCCGGCGCTGCGGCGGGCCCCTCCGCCGACGATCCAGCGCGCGGCGCGGCAAGCGTTGGCGGTCGGTCGCCGTGCGCTGGAGCTGCCGGCTGCAGCGTGGGCGCGAGCTGCGGCGACACCTGGACCTGCGGGGGGCCGAACTCCGGCGCCGCCGGGGCCTGCTGAGCCATCGCCGTCACCGCGCCGGTCGCGCGGCCGATCGGCGCGGGCGCGGACCCGCCGCCGAGCACCTTGGCCAGCCAGCGCTGGTGCTGCTCGCGCGGCGCGGCCAGCTCGCGGTGCGCCCACGCCTCCAGCGACTCGCCGCCAGCGGCCGCGACCACCGCGTCGAGCTCCTGCGCCAGCGCGGCGGCGGTGGGCAACCGGTTCTTGGCGTCGCGCTCGAGCGCGGCCAGCACCAGGGCGTCGAGGCGCGGCGGCAGCCCCGGCGCCCGCGCCGAGGGCGGCTCGAGGCGCTGGTGCTCGATGGCGCGCGCGATCGCGTAGATCGAGTCGCCCTGAAACAGCGGCTCGCCCACCAGCATCTCCCACAGCACCGCGCCCAGCGCGAACACGTCGCTGCGCCGGTCGATCGCCTCGTTCTTGATCTGCTCGGGGGACATGTACGGCGGCTTGCCCTTGAGCATGCCCATCTCGGTCACCGGCGCCTGCCGGCCCTTGATGAGCGCGATGCCGAAATCGATGACCTTGACCCGGCCGTCAAAGCCGAGCAGCACGTTGTCCGGCGAGATATCGCGGTGGACCACGCCGAGCAACGCGCCTTGCAGATCGCGCAGCTCGTGCGCCGCGTGGATGCCGCGCGCCGCCTCGGCGATGATGCGGGCGGTGATGGGCGCGGGCGGGCGTCGATCGGTCACCGCGTGCAGGGCGACGCCGGCGACGTACTCCATCACCAGGTACAGGTTGCCGCCCTCCTCGCCGAAGTCGTGGACGGTGGCCACCGCCGGGTGGCCCAGCCGCGCCAGGATGGCGGCCTCGTCGAGGAACATCGCCCGCACCTGCTTCGCGGCGGCCAGGTCCGCGCGGATGGTCTTGATGGCCACCAGCTTCTCGAAGCTGCCCGGACCACGGCGCCGCGCCAGCAACACGGAGCCCATGCCGCCCGATCTCAGCTCGTAGAGCACCTCGTAGGCGCCAACGCGTTGCACGGTCACCGAGAGTAGTCCGTTCTGCCAACGCTGGCCACCGTTGCGGCGGCGCTCGTGCCTGGCGGTGGCCCGGCCGTGATCTGACCGTCGTCGTGCGTCGTCAGGCGTCGTCAGGCGTCGTCAGGCGTCGTCAGGCGTCGCCAGGATTCGTCAGGCGTCGGGCTCGTCCGGCTCCACGCTCTCGGCCGGCCGCTCGATCAACGCATGCTTGTACAAGAGCTCGCGCAGGTGCCGGCGCGAGAGCCCCGCGTGCTCGGCGGCGCGGGTCACGTTGTTGCCCGCCGCCGAGAACACCATCGAGACATAGCGGCGCTCGAAGTGATCATTCCAGCGCTCCTTGGCCTCCTTGAAGGTCAAGGACGAGTCCACCACCTCGCTGAACTGGCCAGAGATGGAGGCGTCGAGCCACAGCCGCAGCTCGCGGAACGCCGTCGCGGTCCCCGACAGCGCCCACGCCCGCTCCAGCACGTTGCGGAGCTCGCGCACGTTGCCGGGCCAGGAGTGCTGATGCATGCGCTCGAGGTTTGGCCCATCGATGGGGCCCGGCGCGAGGCCGCGCGCGCGGTAGAACACGGCGATGAGGTTCGGCAGATCTTCCAGCCGCTGTCGCAAGGCCGGCAGCGCCACGTGGACCACCGCCAGGCGGTAGAACAGGTCAAAGCGAAACTCCTTGGCCGCCACCATGCGCGCCAGATCGCGGTGGGTGGCCGCCACCAGCCGCACGTCCACCGCCACCGGCCGATCTGCGCCCACCGGCTGCACGGTGCGCGCCTCCAGCGCGCGCAAGAGCTTGGCCTGGGCGGCCAGCGGCAGCTCCCCCAGCTCGTCGAGGAACAGCGTGCCCCCGGTGGCCTCCACGAACGCGCCCTTGCGCTCACGCTCCGCGCCAGTGAAGGCGCCGCGCACGTGACCAAACAGGTGCGACTCGATGAGGCTCTCGCTGATCGCGCTGCAGTCGACCACGACGAACGGCCCCGCCGCGCGCAGCGAGGCGTCATGGATCGCCCGCGCCGTGACCTCCTTGCCGGTGCCGGACTCGCCCTCGATCAGCACCGTCGCGTCGGTGGGCGACGCCAGCTCCAGCACCGCGAACAGCTCGCGCATGCCCAGGCTCTTGCCGGCCATCATCCCGAAGTGGTCGCGGTCGGACGGCGGCACCGAAGGTGCGTCATTGGCGCTGATCCGCGCCGAGACCGCGCCGAGCTGGATCACGGCACCTGAGGAGACCACCACCTCGGTGAGCCGGCTGCCCTGCCACCACGTGCCGTTGGTGGACCCGAGGTCCTTGACGCGGATGCCCTCTGGGCCGGCCAGCAGCTCGGCATGTCGGCGAGAGATCTGAGGATCTTCCAGCACCACATCACACGACGAGTGCGCGCCCAGCACCACCGGCCGCGCCCCCAGCACCACCTGGCGAGACGGCTGGCCCGGAACCTGCACATGCAACGAGTAGCTACGTGGCGCCGTCCGCCCTTTTGTCGCGCTGGTTGCCAGCCCGGTCAGAATCATGGTTTGACGGTCCACACTCACTCCCCCAGCATACCGGTTGGCCCGCTGCCCAGAAACTGGATCTCCCATGAATGCACGGTTGTCAGGTCGCCGCACATCGATGTCCCCCGCGATGTCCCCCGCGATGTCCCCCACGATGTCCCCACGCCCCACACCTCGGGACCGCGGGCCCGCGCCCTGGCGGCGTGCGGAGCTACCGCCGCGATCGTGCTCGCGCTGACCACCGCCGGGTGTACTGATCCCTCGTTGCGCGTGGTGGTGGAGCACCCGAGCTCCCAGCAAGCGCTGGCCGCGCTGGTGACCCGCGTGGAGATCACGGTCTACGCGGGCGAGGAGATCACCTGCGACGCCATCGCGTTCCGCAAGCTGTCCGATGAGCAGCTCCTCGCGCTCGAGCGCAGCAAGGGAGAGGGGTCGCTCACCGCCATCCCGCGCCTGGGCCACAAGGCGGTGGTGGCGCGCGGCTACGGCGCGCCGTCCGTGGCGGCCCCTGGCGTCGAGCGGCTGGTCCTCGCCGGCTGCACCGAGGTCGACGAGATCGACGCGCAAGAGCGAGTGGTCATCACCACCGAGCCGGTGGCCACCGCGGCCACCGACGGAACGCTGGTCACCAGTGGCCGCGGCGAGGTCGAGATCGCCGTGATCGCCGTCGACGCCAGGCAGCGAGGCATCGACGGCAAGCAGGTGACGTGGACCACCTATGGGCCCGCCACCGCCAACGCCAACGACGTCCTCGAGCCGGCCACCCCCATCATGCTCGCCAACGGCGAGGGCCTGTTCGCGCCCGCGCCGCCGACCATGGTTGGCCCGTACGCCGTGCAGGTCCGCGTCAAGTGGAGCACCTCGCTGCCGCCCCCGGTGACCTCGACCATGGTCAACCTGCCGGTGCAGCGCGCGCTCGGCCTGCCCGATCCGAGCTTCCTCAATAGCTGCACGATCTACGAGCGCGGCGGCGAGCCCACCTTGGCCTGCCTGGAGAAGGACTCGCCGACCGCGCGCTTCGTTCGGTCGTATCGGCTGGGGGCCACCCAGCTCGTCCCGGTGGCGGTGCCGCCGCCGGCATCCGTGCCAAACGCCGTCGGCGTGTTCGGCGTCGGACCTGGCGTGGTGGTGGTCAACGCGGACGGCACCTACCAGGGCGTGTTTGGCATCCCGCTGTCCGGAACCGTGTGCCAGGGATCGTGCGCGAGCGCCGTGCTCGGCGACGTCCTCGGCTTCGCCGGCTGCTCACGCACCACCCAGACCGCCGGCCTCTTCGCGTCCTATCGCGAAGGCCTCACCCAGCGCCTCGTCGCCACGCCGCTGGGCGGAGGCGCCAAGCGCGCGTTCGTCGCCCCCACCGACGGCACCGTGTCCCTGAGCGCGATCGGCTGCGTCACCGATCTGGAGACCAGCAGCGCGCCGCAGATCGCCGCCACCGTCAACACCACCACGCTCAACCAGCTCTACCTCTTCTCGTCAGACACCCCCATCGAGCGTCGACGAGAGCGGCGCCTCGCCGGCACCGGCTTTGCGCCCTCCGGCGGCGAAGCTCGCCTGCTCACCACCGAGGTCGACGCCACCGGCTTTGTCATCGTCGAGTCCGTCCTGAGCAAGCCTGGCGCCAGCTACCGGCTGTTCGAGCGCCGCCGCAGCTCCGCGGTCGCGCCGCCGCGACACTACATCAGCGGCGCGTTCGACGCCGACGGCGAGACCGATCTCGCCTGGGACATCATCGAGGATCTCGGCCTGCCGACCCGCGCCGTCCAGGTGCTGCTCGGCGCCCGCCCCGGACGCCCTCCCCTCTCAGGCCGCTTCCCCATCCCGGACAATGATGACCTACTGGCCGCCGATCTCGACGGTGATGGCGTCGCCGAGATCATCGGCTACAGCAACAACAGCGTCAGCGTCCAGCGCCTGGGCAGCCTCGTGAAGTGACCCCTGTGGTCCCGGCTCGCTCGCGTCCGCCTGCCGGACGCATTCGCCAACTCCAGATCTGTTGTCCAGTATCTATATCAAATTCCCCATCGGTCTCCCACTGGTCCCCACTGGTCCCCACTGGTCCCCATGGGTCCTCCACCGGCCCCGACCGGCGCGACCGCGGGGCGGGCTGACACCCGGCGCTGGACGTCAGGCCGTCAGGCCGTCAGGCCCCGGGCAGCGCCGCCGCCATGACGCCGACCGCGCGCGTGAGCTCGGCGGAGGTCCACGGCGCGTAGACCAGCCGCAGCGCTCGCGGATCGTGGCCGGTGAACGAGAAGCGCGTCCCGGGTGAGATCTCGACGCCCGCCGCGGCGCACGCCGCCAGCCAGCGCGCCAGGTCCACCCCCGGCGCCACCTTGGCCCACAGCGAGATACCGCCGCGCGGCACCTCCGTCGCGAGCACCTCGCCGAGCTCGCGGGTCAGCGCGGACACCAGCACGTCGCGGCGCTCTCGATAGAGCACCTGCATGCGCCGCATGTGGCGCGCCAGCTCCCCGTCCTCGATGAGCTCCGCCACCGCGGCCTCCATGGCCTGGTCTCCCTGCCGATCCATCGCCGCGCGCCAGATGGTGAGCCGCTCGATCACCGCCGGCGGCGCGATGACAAAGCCCTGCCGCAGCCCCGGCGCCAGCACCTTGGACAGCGTGCCGATGTACACCACCTGCTCGCCGTCGTCGCCAGCCGCCAGCGGCGCCACCGGCCGGCTGTGATAGTGGAACTCGTGATCGTAGTCGTCCTCCAGCACCAGCAACCGGTGTCGCCTGGCCAGCGCGCCCAGCGCCAGCCGCCGGCTGGGGCTCAAGGTCACCGTGGTCGGGTACTGGTGGTGCGGCGTCACGTAGACCGCCGAGATCGGGGCCAGCCGCCGCGAGGCGCGCCGCGCCGGACCTTCGAGCAAGCTGGCCAGCGCGTCCACGTCCAGCCCCTCGCGATCCACCGGCACCGGGACGAGCTCTGCGCCCGCCAGCCGCAGCGCGTTCCACGCCGGCCCGTAGCCAAAGGACTCGACCGCGACCCGCGCCCCGCGCGGCAGCAACGCGCGCGCGCACAGATCCAGCGCCATCTGGCTGCCCCGCGTCACCAGCACGTGCGCGGCGGTGGCGGGCACGCCGCGCGCGCTGCGGATCATCTCGGCCAGCGCCGCGCGCAGCGCCGGGTGCCCCTGCGGATCGCCGTAGCTCAGGAGCGAGCGCGAGCCGCGACGCACCACCCGGCGCCACGCCCGCGCCAGCGCGTCGGTGGGGAACTGCCGAGGATCGGGGACGCCGGCGGAGAACGCCATCGGCTGACGCCCCCGCCCTCGCACGCCAGGTCCGGGAACCGGACCGCTTGCCCAGTCGCGCAGCCTCGGCGGCAGCGCCGGCAAGGCGTACCCCGCGCGTCCCAGCGCGCGGCTGCCCTCCGCTTGGCCCGCCCGCGCCACCGGCAGGTCTTCGCTCACGAACACCCCGCGCGCCGGCCGCGTCACCGTGAAGCCCTGCGCCTCCAGCTCGCCCAGCGCCGCCAGCACCGTGTTGCGATGCACCCCCAGCGCCGCCGCCAGCGCGCGACTGCTGGGCAGCCGCTGCCCCGGCAGCCAGCGCCCGCGCTCCAGCTCGCCCGCCAGGGCTCGCGCGATGGCGACGAAGCGGGGCCCCTCGGGCGCGACCGGCAGGCTGAGCGAAGGCAAGCGGGGCATCCAACTGGTCTAGCAGACATTCCAAAACTGGATCTACCTGCTGGACCAGCGTCTTGATATCTCGATCGCATGCGACGCCCAGAATTCGCGATGTCGAACGCAGAGGCGCGGGAGTTTCTGGCCGCCCAGAGCACGTTCACGCTCGCCGGCGTGGCGGCCGATGGCGCGCCCGTCCTGCGCACCTTGCATGGCGTGCTCGTGGACGACCACCTGGTCTTCCACAGCTCGCCCAAGGGCGAGAAGACCAGCCTGCTCGGACAGCCGGTGGTGGCCGCCTGCGAGGAGCTGGTGGCCACCGTGCCAAGCACCTTCTTCGATCCGGTCAAGGCCTGCCCCGCCACCACGTACTACCGAAGCGTGCAGGTCCATGGCGTGGCCCAGGAGATCACCGACCCAGCGCGCAAGGCCCGCGCGCTGCAGGCCCTGATGGAGAAGCTGCAGCCGCAGGGCGGCCACCGCGCCATCACCCACGACGATCCGATGTACCGCGCCCAGGTCGGCGGACTCCTCGTCGCCGGCCTGCCGCTGACCCAGCTGACCGGCAAGGCCAAGCTCGCGCAGAACCGCAAGCCCCAGGACATCCCGACGCTGCTCGAACAGCTCTGGCGTCGCGGCGACCCCGGCGACGTACGCGCCCTCGAGCTTGTCCGCGCCGCCAACCCGCTGGCGCCGAGCCCCGCCTTCCTCACCGGCCCGCACGGCTGCACCCTGCACGCCTGGCTCCCCGCCTCCGACGCCCCGCGGGTGGCGACCCTCCTCGAGGGCACGTACTGGAACGAGGGCATCTCGCCAGCGCGGCTGGTGCGCGCGCACGTGTGCTCCGCCGCCTGGGTGGGCGCCCGCGATCCAGACGGCGCCCTCATCGGCAGCGCCCGCGCCACCTCCGACGCCACCAAGTGGGCCTGGCTCTACGACGTCATCGTGGCCCCCGCGTGGCGCAGGCGCAAGGTCGCGCAGGCCATGGTCAGCCTCCTCCTCGATCACCCCGCGGTGCGAGACACCGCCCGCGTCATGCTGGCCACCCGCGACGCCCAGGAGGTGTATCGCCCCCTTGGCTTCGTGGAGAAGGACGCTCGTCCCCGCGCCATCCCCTCCATCGAGATGGTGCTGGTGCGCGAACCAGCGTAGCGCAGGCGGTCGCGCGTGGCCGGCGACAGGCGGGCGGCCACTGCCATGGACCAGCCCGCGCATGGAATTCACCAGCGGATACCAGAGAGCTCGCGCTCGTCATCGCCTGCGTCCAAGCTGCGCTGCAGCCTTGTCGCCCACGTCCCGTGCTGGTCTGCGCAACGCCGATGCGCCGGCTGGCGCGTATCCTGCTCGAGCGGGCCCTTGGAGAGCGAGCACGCCAGCCGCGCGCAGAAGGCGGTAGTCTCGCGCCGTCTGCCACGCCGTCGCGAACGAGCACGCGGCCCTCCGCGCCACGTCAGCGATGGAGAGATCGGGCTCGTGCTCGAGGACCGTCCACACGTCGGCGCGAAACGTTGGGCCCATGAGCACCCGGTTCCGGTATCCCGCGTGACGTCGAACCAAGAGCTCCGGCGTGAGCACGTCCTCCTCGCGATCTCGGAGCGTGCCTTTGGGGACGCGCAGCGTCGAGCCCGCGAAGCGTTCATCCTCGCCACGTCGTTTGACCTGGAACTCGGTCCCTGTCGGTAACAGGTCGATCGACGCACCGCCTGATGCGCCTGCGAGCCGGGCGAGACGCCGGTCTTTCTTGAGCCACGCGGCCATGGCTGCCCAGTAGGCGCGGACACGCCCTGAGGGCTGCGCGGCCACCAGCCGCACGAGCCGATCGGCGTTCACGTAGGAGTGATGCACGCCGAGCCACGTCGTCAGCATGGCGAGCACGCGGAGGTCCCCTTCGTCCATGCCGAGAACAGCCGCGTGCAAGAGCGTGCTCTCGATGTCGGCGCCTGCCTCCGCCGCCGCGGCGAAGTTCATCCCGATGCCCACCATGCGCGCCGTCAGCTCGCTTGGGGTGGGCGCCGGTGAGGTCTCGCGGCTAAACGCCATGACCGAGCCTCTGCGCGAGGATATCGAAGTCTCGAGTCGGCCGCTGGATCACGCCCATGAGCCCCAGCGCCGAGCCGCCGATGACGACGCCCTCGAAGCGCAGGCCGAGCGCCAACAAGTAGCGGTCGAAGGCTTCGATCGTAGGGCGGGGTAACATGGGCTGCTCGCGTATCGGATAATCCGATACCAATTTTGCGTTCCTCTTGGCCGCTCGTCAAGCCCCGAAAAACAACCTCCGGTCGGGCCGCAGATTCCGCCGACGCGCGCCTCGACATCACCGTTTGGCAGTTGCACGATGGCGCATGCACTTTGCTCGTTGGGTAGGGTTCGTAGGGTTCGTTGGGCTCGTTGGGTTCGTTGGGTTCGGGGCTTGTGCTCGTCCGACACCGCCGGTGCGGGTGGTGGCGAGCGGCGGAGTGGAGGAGTCAGCGATCTCGATCGGTACGTCGTACCGCTTCCAGAGCAAGGCGCTGGGCGAGGTGCGGACGGTCAATGTGTGGGTGCCGCCGCGCGGCAGTGGGCCTTATGGCCCGTTCCCGGTCCTGTATATCCTGGATGGTGGCATCGATCAGGACTTCCACCACGTCAGCGGACTGGCCCAGCTCGCGACGATCGCGGGCGCGTTCGAGGCGCCGATCGTGGTAGGGATCTCGACGGTGCAGCGCTTCACCGAGCTGACCGCGCCGGCGCTCGATCCGCGGTACCGCCGCCCCGAGGACACCTACGGCGGGTCCGCGGCGTTTCGCTCCTTCGTCCTCGACGAGGTGGTGCCGTTCGTCGAGGCGCGGCTGCCGGTGACGTCGCGCCGCATCCTCGCCGGCGAGTCGTTGGCCGGGCTCTTCGTCGTCGAGACGCTCGCGGTCGCGCCTGCGGCCTTCACCGACTACATCGCGGTGAGCCCCAGCCTCTGGTACGACGACCGCCGCCTGAGCAAAGAGGTCGCGACGCGCTTCGGTGCGGCGAACCGGCCGGCGACGCGCCTGTACGTGGCCATGGGCAACGAAGGCGGCACCATGCAGCGTGGGCTCGATGAGCTTGTCGCGGGCCTGGCCGCGCTGCCCGCGGCGAAGGTCTCGGTCACCCTGGATGATCGCCGCACCAGCCACGCGCACTGGACCATCTACCACCCGGTGATGCTCGCCGCGCTGTCCGCGCTCTTGCCGGCGCCGCCGCCCTCGTTCGCGCCAGGCGGCTACTGGTTCATGACCGAGGGCGCCTCGCCCCCCGGGTGGACGCCGCCGAGCCAGCCGTAGCCCGCTGCTCGCCTTCGAAGGCGAAGGTCGCGATCACCGCCGCCACCGTGACCGGCAACTTCTTCTATCTGGCGAGCTCGTTGCCGTCACGAGCCAACGCCTGGCCAGCGGCATCCGCCTGCGCTACCATGCCGCCCGATGTCCGACGAGCCATCCAGCGCGACGAGCTATCAAGACGTGCTGGCAGCGCTTCACGGCGAGCCCCTGCCGTTCACCCCTGGGACGTCGAAGATGCTCAGGTTCATGCTCGAGCGAGAGCAGGGCTGCGATGCCGAGATCACGACGGCTGGACTCACTGTCTGGTATGGCAGAGGAGGCTCGCGCTACTCCATGCCGGTCGCGCCGGGTGTCGTCAGCTTTCTGCGGGCCGGCGTGGACCTGTCCGAGCGCCGCCACCTGAGCCAGCGGATGGGCCCTGCCATCGTCCCAGAGGTCGGCGGCTTCCCCGCGTGGGGGTTCGGCTCGCGCCACGTGCGGCTCGACGTCACGGATGAAAAGATCCTGATCCGGATCCGCACCTCGGAATCGGAGCTCTCCGATCTCGGCCCAGAGGTCCCGATCGAGGGCCGCCCCCGCTTCGTGATCCTCGATCGCGCGTGTCCGCACTGCGGACAGGTGCCGGAACGCTATCGCGTGCTCAGCGACGGCTCCCTCGTCTGCCTGGCATGTGGCCGCTCTTCTTCACCATGATCGGCGGACGGGCGGCGAGCCGAGGTGGTGGGCCATTCGTCCAGCCGTTCCATGGCCTCATCGATGGCGTGCATCGCGAGGCGGTGGAAGATCGCGGCGGTCGGGGTGGCGTCGCTCCCCTGGGCGAGCTCGCAGCCGTGAGGCAGCGGCCGGAAGCCGGACAGTGTGAGTCGCGTGGTGCCACACGGGTCGCGTGTGACAGTCGAGTGAAGGAGTGTCCGGCAAGAGAGTGGAAGTGTCCGGGCGCTCTGGCCGGAAGTCGGACACTAACGGCACAGCAGCGCAGCGATTACAGATATTTAATCTGCGGCTTGCTTCTTGCTAGTGCTCTGCGCGTGAACTCTCGACCGATCCTCCATGGGAAGGTGTACATGATCACGCGGCGCTGCACGCAGCGCACGTTCCTGCTGCGTCCCGACGCGGTGGCCAACCAGGTCTTCCTCTATTGCCTGGCATATGCGGCGCAGAAGACTGGCATTCGAGTGCTGTACGCGATGGTGATGTCCAATCATCATCACGCGATCGTGCATGACCCAGATGGCGTGTTGCCTGCGTTCACCCAGGAGTTGCATAGCCTGACGGCCCGGGCGTTGAATGCGTTACGCGGGCGCTGGGAGAACTTCTGGGCCGACGAGCAGCCTGGGCAGGTGGAGTTGGTGGAAGAGCTGGATGTGTTCGACAAGATCGCGTATGCGGCGGCCAACCCGGTGACAGCGCAGCTCGTGGAACACGTAGAGCATTGGCCGGGAGTTCACACCACGGCGGCGTTCTTCGGCGGGCAGGATCTGCAGGCCGAGCGGCCGGCGCACTTCTTCCGTGAAGAGGGCCCGACGCCCGAGCGCGTGGTGCTCAGGTTGGCCTGGCCGGAGCACCTGGGGCCGGTCGAGGAAGCGCGCCGGAAGGTGCGCCAGCGGCTCGACGATCTGGAGGCGCTGGCGCGCCAGCAACGGGTGAGCGAGAGGCGAGCGGTACTCGGCCGAGCCGGGGTGAGGCGGCAAGACTTTCGCTCGTGTCCGAACACGTGGGAGCCCAGGCGCAAGCTGCGGCCGACCATTGCGGCGCGCAACCGCTGGGCGCGCGTGGAGGCGCTGCAGCGCAACCGCGCTTTCCAGGATGCCTATCGCGCGGCTCTCCAGCAGTGGCTTGCCGGCCTGCCGGCGGTGTTCCCGGCCGGCACGTACAAGATGCGTGGCAAGCCTGGAGTGGTGATCCAGGAGTAGGCGGCATCTGCCGGGGGCCGCTCGTTGACAGCTGCCCCAGGTGCCCCTTGCGAGACACAGCGATTGAGACGACTTCAGGCGCGCCACGCCGCGCCTCGTCGCGGCGTGGCGCAGCATCAGCGAGATAGCCGCGCTGGTCCTCGAGCTGGCGCCAAGCGCGCCCTGAGGTCGCCCTTGGCGAGCATGGACAGCGCTCAGCGTGCGAACTCTTTGTACGCGAGCCCACGCGGCGCGGCTTGTCCGTGCTCGCCTCGCAAAACAACCTCCGGTCGGGTTCCTCACAGATGAGATGCGCGGCAAGCCCGGCGTGGTGATCCAGGAGTGAGCGGCATCTGCGGGGGCCGCTCGTTGACAGCTGCCCCAGGTGCCCCTTGCGAGACACAGCGATTGAGACGACTTCAGGCGCGCCACGCCGCGCCTCGTCGCGGCGTGGCGCAGCATCAGCGAGATAGCCGCGCTGCTCCTCGAGCTGGCGCCAAGGGCGCCCTGAGGGCGCCCTTGGCGCGCATGGACAGCGCTCAGCGTGCGAACTCTTTGTACGCGAACCCACGCGGCGCGGCTTGCCCGTGCTCGCCTCGCAAAACAACCTCCCGTCGGGTTCTTCCATACAACTTCTGGCTCGCCCCGCCGAGAGCCACAGGTGGCGGCTTTTCCATCGAGAAGATCTGCGTCTTCAGGCGTCCTTGTGGTGGAGCTTGCGGCGCTGGATGCCAACTATTCAAACATGGAAGAGGTTGAGAGTGAAGTTTGTCTACAAGATTTCATGGGTGCTATTGTTTACTTCTATCCTTACCTGGTCAGCCCAAGGCGAAGCAACTCCCTTGGCAGCCCCAGAAAGGATCTTGCGAACCCCCATAGAGTCAGCGGCACTCGACAGTGTTGCCAGCTCGAATGGCGAACACATCGAGCTTGTTCGTGACAATGCCGGCACCAGGATCTTAACTAGGCGACGCGCGAATGGCAGCCTCCCTGCCTTCAATACTGCTGTGATTGGAAACTGGGGGGACTCCATCGGAGTAGATCGCGCTGGCAGGGTATCTGTCGTCGGCAACATTCCGGGGAACGTCGGAGTCTACCTGCGCGTTGTTGACGCCATGGGGGTGAATGTAGTTGCAACTGTGCGCGTTGACGAAGACTTCGGCGGGTGGATCGGCGGCGCAAAAGTAGGCGTCAACGCCGACGGACTCATTGTCGTGACATGGGTGCAGGTGCATAGCGACAACACGTCCACTATCAGACTTCGCACTTATACGCCGACCGGAACGCCGTTGATTAACCCGATCGCAGTCTCGCAAGGATTGACCGGATTTCATACTGTATATGATATAGCGGTTGATCGACTTGGCAATGCAACCCTTGCTGGAATGCGACTGCCATCATTCGCTAAGATCGATGTATGGGCGCGCCGATACAACAGCGCTGGTGTAGCGTTCGGGCCCGAATATCAGCTAAATAGCTCCGGCGCTGACTCTCGCTTGCCGCATGTAGCGATATCTCCTTCTGGAAAGTCCGTTATTGTCTGGGGCGAGTGGAGATCTTCATTGACGATATTCGCGCTGGTTGGTCAACGATTTGACAGCGGCGGTGTTCCGATTGGAGGGAACTTCATCATCAGCGACGCTCCGAACAATGAGCAGCTCAGCGACGTAGGGATGATGGACGACGGGGGATTTGTCGTGGTGTGGAGTAATGCTGGGCGAAGTGGCAATCCAATGATTCCTCCTGCAGTCCTAGGCCGCGAGTACAGGAGCGATGGAACCATAGTTTCGAACTTCAAAGTCGCTAACGCACGCGCGGGCATGACCGCGGTTAGCATGGACCTCGCCGGCGGCTTCGTGGTCATGTGGGAGACCCTCGACTCGACGTTAGGTTACGTAGTAGCGATGGGACGACGATTCGTCATGGATAGCTTGCCGCCAGTCGTGCCGCTGCAAGACGGTATTCCGGTGACCAACATCGTGAGCGGCGGAGGAAGGCGACTTTACAAGTTTTCAAACCCCGAAGGAAAATCTCGCCTGATAATCAGTATGGCAGGTGATGGCGATGCCGACCTTATCGTGAGATATGCAGCCCTGCCCACCCCCACAGACTTCGATTTGTACCCTGCGGTCCCAGGAAGCAATGAAGACTTAGCAATCGCGAACCCACCACTGGGTGACTTCTACATCGAAGTCGCACCTGTTCTGCCCTTCACCAACGTGAGCCTGTTGGTTACAACCCTCGTCGTGGGTGACGGTGGAGGTGGCGGTGGAGATCCATCTCCGGTCGAGCAGTAGTCATCGTGAAGGCGTTCGCGAGCATCAAGCGCGACAAGGGGGATTTGTCGGCGGCATCTGACGGATCCAATCGCGGCGTGACCGGGGATCCAGTGCTGGGAATGATGGCTGCGGCGACGGCGGGATACTAATCCACGGTCGCGGCTGGGATCCGGCTCGAGAAATCGCGGAGGGGCGGGTCAGGCTGCCGGCTCGCGGTCGATGGCGCGGGTCAGGCTGCCGGCTCGCGGTCGATGGCGCGGGTCTTGGCGACGTGCTGGCGTCAGCTCGGACCGTCGATGTCGATGCGGATGGCGTGCATCGCGAGCCGGTCAAGGATCGCGGCCGTCAAGGTGGCGTCGCCGAGATATCGCCCCCAGTCGCTCAGCGCGATGTTCGAGGTGACCGCGGTGGAGACCCGGTCGGTGACCGATCAGCCACGCCGGGATGACGCCGACCAGCGGGCCTGCGTGTGTCCACCGGGGTGGCCATCGAGGGCGAGGCCGGGCCAAGCTCAGCCCAAGGTGCGCTTGAACACGGCGGGTGTGAGCTGGTCGAGAGACAGTGCGAAGAGGTCGCGATGGGTGCCGAGGCGATCGAAGGCCCAGGAGAGGTAAGCCTGGATGGGGACGCCGATCGCGCGGCAGGTGGCGACGAGTCCGAGCAGGACGCCGGCGCGGTGGGCGCCTTCGGTGCTGCCGGCGAAGAGCATGTTGAGGCGCAGCTTGGCGACGTTCTGGAACTCGCGCTCCGTGGGCGAGTTGTCGATGTGCTCGCCTCGCAAAACAACCTCCGGTCGGGTTCTTCCTCCCAGCGAGTGCTTCCGGCGCGCAACAGCTCGTGGTCAGGTTCGCCTCGGAGAACCCGAGCTGGGGCTACACGCGGATCTGGGGAGCGCTACGCAACCTGGGCCATGAGCTGGGGCGCAACACCATCAAACGGGTCCTGATGGACCACGGCATGGAGCCCTGCAATGACGCCACGAGTGCTCTCAGCCGCGCGGGCCTCTCGCGACCCAGGTGCCCAGCTCCCTTCCGCCGTAGTTCCTGCTACAAGACAGGTTGTATGACGACCGATCTCACCCCGCTCGCGGAGGATTTGCTAATCAGCCCACATTTCTCGCCGCGAATGGAGGGGGAGACCACAGTGTCGATTCTCGGAGCCCAACGAGTCGACGTGGAACTTGACGACATAAGTCGCGCGATGCTGGAGCTAACAACTTCGGGGTTGACTAAGGAATCGCCTCCGAGCGGCGAGATCCGTGAGCCACGTTTCCGGGCAACGAGCGCGGGACTCAAGGCACGAGAGTTGATTTTGCATCGGCGATGCATCAGACACCGGTGCCTACGCGATCAACAGAAGTACCCGCTCAAGGATCTGATCGTGGCGTTGGTAATGTTCCCGATCATCGCGAATAGGCGAGATGTCGGTGGCTTCCTCGGCACTCTTCCTGAAGTCTGGGAACGTGAACTCGAAATTCACTTGCTTCTCTACGAAGCCGGAACAGTCGTTAGAGCGGCCGAGGAGGTGGTGGTACTCGGTTGGATGACTGAGAGGACCTTGCCAGAAGGACGACTTTTTTCAATAACCCCCCTGGGCGAGCGCGAATATTCGAAACGGATACGGGGTGAGCTCAACTTGGGTGCAGGTGAGACGATTCTCGATGAGGTGCGCCCGCAGGTGATTGGCGTCTTCTATGCGTGGCAGTCAGATCACAACCCATCACGCACCCACATCATGGACGCCCTGCAGCGAATCGAGAAGATTGCGAATTCCAGCTGGAGGATCGACGCCCAGTTCGCGATTGAAATGGCAACGGACGTCGGTGACGGAGCTGTCCGTATCGACACCGCATTGATGGAAAAGATTGCACGTGCTGATTGCGTTGTGGCTGATGCAACCCCGGTGGCAGTGCATAACGGACGTCTCCTTCCTAATCCGAACATACCGGATCGAGATTGGGTACGCGCTTGCGTCGAAGCCGCCCCATCAGGTGATTCTCGTCGAGCACGCACGTCGTACGAGCGAGCTTCTGACTCAGGCGCCCGCGGCGCGATTGCCGTTCGACATCGATCATGTGCACCGCTTGAAGTATGACGCGCCCGCGGAGCTGCGCACGCGACTCGAGGGTGAGATCCGTCAGATCCTGGTGCGACTCGGACGAGTTAGATAGATCGTAACCGCTGTGCGAACCCCACCTGGAACGGTGCAAAGGGGGCGCTGATGCTGGCAGGATGAGGAAGATCTACAAGCGGAGCGAGCGAGCTGAGTTGGTGGCCGCGGTCAGCGTGGCGAGCCGGTCCTCGAGTGCAGCGCGACGGCTCGGGGTGATCGCATCGACGGCGTATACATGGGTGCAGAGGTCGAAGGACGAACGCGACTCGGGATCAGCGAGGTCGCCGACGTTCGTCGAGTTGGTGACGGCCGCGCCCGCGAGCACGGCCTTGGTGGTGCGGGTCGGCGCCGCGGAGATCGAGGTGCGCGTCGGGTTCGACGCTGGCCTCCTCCGGGCGGTCGTTGCCGCGCTGGATGGAGGTGCGCCGTGATCTCGCACGGTCTCCCGATCTACGGTAACCGCTGTGCGAACCCCACCTGGAACGGTGCAAAGGGGGCGCTGATGCTGGCAGGATGAGGAAGATCTACAAGCGGAGCGAGCGAGCTGAGTTGGTGGCCGCGGTCCAGCGTGGCGAGCCGGTCCCGAGTGCAGCGCGACGGCTCGGGGTGATCGCATCGACGGCGTATACATGGGTGCAGAGGTCGAAGGACGAACGCGACTCCGGGATCAGCGAGGACGCCGACGTTCGTCGAGTTGGTGACGGCCGCGCCCGCGAGCACGGCCTTGGTGGTGCGGGTCGGCGCCGCGGAGATCGAGTTGCGCGTCGGGTTCGACGCTGGCCTCCTCCGGGCGGTCGTTGCCGCGCTGGATGGAGGTGCGCCGTGATCTCGCACGGTCTCCCGATCTACGTGGCGCTCGAGCCGGTGGACATGCGGCTGGGCGCGGAGCGGCTCGGGGGGATGGTGAGGGAGAAGATGCGCGCCGAGCCGCGATCGCGGGCACTGTTCGTGTTCGTGGGCAAGCGCGGGCACACGATGAAGGTGCTGACGTGGGACGGAACCGGGACAATCGTGATCCACAAGAAGCTCGACGCCGGGCGATTTGAACTGCCACGGGCGACCGAGCCGGGTGAACAGCACCTGCTGGTGAGCGCGGCGGTCTTCGACGTGATCCATCGCGGTGTAGCGCTCACGCCGCGCACGACGCCACGCCGGTATCACTGACGCGCAATTTGCGCTTGCACAGGGAGATCCACGTCGTGTAGTGGAGAGGAGGGTGGCCTCTACCGACGAAGGAAACCAGGACGATGTCGCAGAAGGTGATGGCGACGACGATCGCTCAGCTTCAGGCGGAGCTGGCCGGGGCCAAAGCCGAAGCCGCGATCAAGGTTGCCTCGCTCGAGGATACGATCACGGGGCTGGCCCACGAGCTCGCGTTGCTCAAGCGGCGGCTGTACGGCAACAAGACCGAGCGGAGCGGCACGAGCGAACTCCAGCTCGCGCTTGGAGATCTACTCGCGGGCGAGGCGCAGCTCCAGAAGGAGCTGAACAAGAAGGTCCAGGATGCGACGGAGGCCGCCCCGCCTGATCCGGAGGGCAAGGGCAAGCCTCGTCCTCACGGCCGGCGCGACCTGTCCACGAGCAAGCTGCCCCGTGTGGTGATCGAGATCGTCCACGAGGAACTCGAGGCGCGAGGCTGTCGCCGGATCGGCTTCGATGATTCGCAGCAGGTCGCCTACCGGCCGGGTGGGTTCTACATCCTGGTCAAGCGGGTGGCGAAGTACGAGGTTGTCACGAACGGCGACACGACCAGGGCGACGACTCCGGCAGGCTCGGCCGCGAGTTCGCGGCTCACGCCGGCCATTGAGGACCGCGCAACAACGACACCAACCGCGGAGACCGCCGTTGAAGCCAGCGCCCTCGTCACGACGGTGGTGGTGACGCCGAGCCCAGAGACCCTCTTCCCCAAAGCGCTGCTCCACACCTCGACGATCGCGCACATCTTGACGTCGAAGTTCGCGCTCGGAACGCCGCACTATCGCCTCGAGCAGGCGCTTGCCGACCAAGGCCTGCCGCTCGATCGTGGGCTGATGAGCCGGTACGTCGAGCACGCCGGCAACACGCTCGGCGCGACGATCGTGGCGGCGATGTGGCGCGACGCGATCGCGAACGGTCATGTGATCTCGACCGATGCGACCGGAGCGCTGATCCAGCCGACGAAGGCCAAGGACGGCCGGTCGCTTGGGTGCAAGAAGGGGCACTTCTTCACCGCGGTCGTCGACGCCGATGCGGTGCTGTTCCAGTACGTCGAGAAGCACACCAGCGAGGCGGTGCAGCAGCTCTTCGGCGCGTTCCGCGGAGTGCTCCAAGCCGACGCGAGCGCGGTCTACGACATCCTCGAGCGAGGGCCGCCAAAGGATATCGACGACCCCGACGCCGCGGGCGTCACGCTCGTCGGGTGTTGGGCCCATTGTCGCCGATACTTCTTCGAGGCGGCGCTCTGCCGGTACGCCGTCGGGGTGCAGGGGCTCCTGCGCATCCGCGCGATCTTCGCCGCCGATCGCGCGGGGCAACGCATGCCCCGCGCCGAGCGCGCGGCGCATCGCGCCACGCATCTGGGCCCGTTGTTCGACGAGTTCTTCGCATGGACACGCGACGCGCGAGCGACGGCATCCGGCAACAACCTCGCCACCAAGGCGCTCGGCTACGCGCTGAATCAGGAGGCTGAGCTGCGTCGCGTCCTTGTCGACGCCGAGTTGCCGCTCGACAACACACGTGCCGAGCGCGCGCTCCGCAAGATCGTCGTCGGCCGCAAGAGCTGGATGTTCTACGGCAGCGACACCCACGCGGAGGCTGCCGCCGCGATCTTCAGCCTCGTCGCCTCCTGCCGCCTCCATCGCATCGATCCGTTCGCGTACCTCGAGGAGGTCCTGCGCGTGCTGGCGTACTGGCCGCGCGATCGGTACCTCGAACTCGCGCCGGTCCACTGGGCAAGAACCCGCGCTCGCCTTGATCCGGATGAGCTGGACCTCCAGATCGGCAGTTTCACGGTCCCGCCGGCCGATCCGCCGCTGCCACGCTGATCTGTCCGCCGCCTCACACTGCGCCACGGGTTCGCACAGCGCTTACGATCTACGTGGCGCTCGAGCCGGTGGACATGCGGCTGGGCGCGGAGCGGCTCGGGGGATGGTGAGGGGAGAAGATGCGCGCCGAGCCGCGATCGCGGGCACTGTTCGTGTTCGTGGGCAAGCGCGGGCACACGATGAAGGTGCTGACGTGGGACGGAACCGGGACGATCGTGATCCACAAGAAGCTCGACGCCGGGCGATTTGAACTGCCACGGGCGACCGAGCCGGGTGAACAGCACCTGCTGGTGAGCGCGGCGGTCTTCGACGTGATCCATCGCGGTGTAGCGCTCACGCCGCGCACGACGCCACGCCGGTATCACTGACGCGCAATTTGCGCTTGCACAGGGAGATCCACGTCGTGTAGTGGAGAGGAGGGTGGCCTCTACCGACGAAGGAACCAGGACGATGTCGCAGAAGGTGATGGCGACGACGATCGCTCAGCTTCAGGCGGAGCTGGCCGGGGCCAAAGCCGAAGCCGCGATCAAGGTTGCCTCGCTCGAGGATACGATCACGGGGCTGGCCCACGAGCTCGCGTTGCTCAAGCGGCGGCTGTACGGCAACAAGACCGAGCGGAGCGGCACGAGCGAACTCCAGCTCGCGCTTGGCGATCTACTCGCGGGCGAGGCGCAGCTCCAGAAGGAACTGAACAAGAAGGTCCAGGATGCGACGGAGGCCGCCCCGCCTGATCCGGAGGGCAAGGGCAAGCCTCGTCCTCACGGCCGGCGCGACCTGTCCACGAGCAAGCTGCCCCGTGTGGTGATCGAGATCGTCCACGAGGAACTCGAGGCGCGAGGCTGTCGTCGGATCGGCTTCGATGATTCGCAGCAGGTCGCCTACCGGCCGGGTGGGTTCTACATCCTGGTCAAGCGGGTGGCGAAGTACGAGGTTGTCACGAACGGCGACACGACCAGGGCGACGACTCCGTCAGACTCGGCCGCGAGTTCGCGGCTCACGCCGGCCATCGAGGACCGCGCAACCACGACACCAACCGCGGAGACCGCCGTTGAAGCCAGCGCCCTCGTCACGACGGTGGTGGTGACGCCGAGCCCAGAGACCCTCTTCCCCAAAGCGCTGCTCCACACCTCGACGATCGCGCACATCTTGACGTCGAAGTTCGCGCTCGGAACGCCGCACTATCGCTTCGAGCAGGCGCTTGCCGACCAAGGGCTGCCGCTCGATCGTGGGCTGATGAGCCGGTACGTCGAGCACGCCGGCAACACGCTCGGCGCGACGATCGTGGCGGCGATGTGGCGCGACGCGATCGCGAACGGTCATGTGATCTCGACCGATGCGACCGGAGCGCTGATCCAGCCGACGAAGGCCAAGGACGGCCGGTCGCTTGGGTGCAAGAAGGGCACTTCTTCACCGCGGTCGTCGACGCCGATGCGGTGCTGTTCCAGTACGTCGAGAAGCACACCAGCGAGGCTGTGCAGCAGCTCTTCGGCGCGTTCCGCGGAGTGCTCCAAGCCGACGCGAGCGCGGTCTACGACATCCTCGAGCGAGGGCCGCCAAAGGATATCGACGACCCCGACGCCGCGGGCGTCAGCCGCTCGTCGGGTGTTGGGCCCATTGTCGCCGATACTTCTTCGAGGCGGCGCTCTGCCGGTACGCCGTCGGGGTGCAGGGGCTCCTGCGCATCCCGCGCGATCTTCGCCGCCGATCGCGCGGGGCAACGCATGCCCGCGCCGAGCGCGCGGCGCATCGCGCCACGCATCTGGGCCCGTTGTTCGACGAGTTCTTCGCATGGACACGCGACGCGCGAGCGACGGCATCCGGCAACAACCTCGCCACCAAGGCGCTCGGCTACGCGCTGAATCAGGAGGCTGAGCTGCGTCGCGTCCTTGTCGACGGCGAGTTGCCGCTCGACAACACACGTGCCGAGCGCGCGCTCCGCAAGATCGTCGTCGGCCGCAAGAGCTGGATGTTCCGGGTTCTTCCAAACAACCTCCGGTCGGGTTCTTCCAAACAACCTCCGGTCGGGTTCTTCACTGCGATCGCCACCCGGGCTCCCATGCCCCTCTTCGAGATCCGCAACGATCGTCTCGCCGCGCTGGCCGAAAGATCACCCTGCAGGTCCCGGCAGGGTGTCGCCGCGCGCGAGCTGGCAGGCGCCCTCGATTGCCAAGCGGCAAGTGATACAGTGGTCGGCGTTGATGGACGCGGTCGAGTTCGATCAGGTGGGTAGTTGGAAAGCGAGGCCGCACGGGGCCGCGCTCTTCGTGCTAGTCGAGGGAGCCGCAGGGCGCGTGGGCCCTCTCGACGCTGCGATCCAGACCGTCTGCGATCTCGGCGAGGTGCTTCGCACCGGCGAGCCGCCATGGCGCGTCGGGCGCGTCGTGGCGGGCGCATCCTCATCAGAGCCGGTAGTGATGGCGGTGCAGCGCGAGCTTTGCGCCCTGGCCGTCAAGCCGGTCGACGTCGCGCTGCTCGTCCTGGTAGGGCCGATCGGCGGGCCCGACGATGATCCTCGGCTGGAAGGGGCCACCGGCCCCGCATCCTTGCGCGACATCGCGGCCGCCGCGCGGACGTGGCGCGCCGAGCGGTACGTGATCGCTGTCGCCGGTTGGTCAGCAGCGGGCGGACGTGAGCCAGAGCTGCGCGACGCGTGCGCACGGGCGCTCGAGAGTGCGGGGGGGCCGACGGTCGTCGCGGTCGGACTCGACGCGCTGGCGCAACCGACGCTGGAAGGGCTGCTTGGGGCACTCGAGGGCTCCGCCATCGATCCTTCGACCGGCACGGTGACCTACGCCAGTCTGCTCTGCGACGTCGCGCGTGCGGCACCCGGCGCCCTGATCGAAGGGAGCAGCCTCGGCGCGACCTTGTTCTCACCCGGCCCCCTGGCCGGCGCGTCGGATCCGCGGCGGTCGCATCGCCAGGGCTCGGCGAGGCGCGCTGGGCCGTTGCCCGCGGTGCCCGCGGCGGACGATGCGGAGGATCTGACGGGCGCCATGCTGCCAGGGCAGTTCCGGATCGACGGACTGTTCGCGCGGGGCGGCTTCGGCGCAATCTACCGCGCACGGCAGCTAGCCGTCGAGCGCGATGTGGCGATCAAGGTGCTGCGCGCTACCGTCGAGCATGGCGCACCCAGCGGCCGGCTGTTTCTCCACGAGATCCAGAGCGTGGGCCGGATCGATCATCCCAACGTCGTCCGGATCCATCATGCCGATGTCACCGCGACGGGGCGGCTGTTCTTCGTCATGGAGTTGCTCGAGGGCCGTGATCTCGAGAAGCTCCTCGCCGACGAAGGCCTGCTGCCGCGAGCGCGCGCCGTCGCATTGATCGGCCAACTCCTGGCCGGCCTCGGCGCCGCGCACGAGGTCGGCCTCGTGCATGCCGACGTCAAGCCCGCCAACGCGCTGGTGGTCCCCCGCGGAGGTGGCGAGCGGCTCGTCCTGGTCGACTTCGGGTTGGCCCGGCTGCGGCCTGTCGATCAGCCGGCGCGCTCCGTTGGGGGGACGCCCGCGTACATGGCGCCCGAGCAGCTACGCGAGGGCCGGGTCGACGCACGCTCGGATCTGTTCTCTGCCACGCTCGTGCTGGTCACGTTGCTGACCGGCTGGCGGCGCAGCTCACTTGAGGAGGCTCGCTCCGCCGATCGAGGTGGTTGATGACGACGCGCTGCGAGCCGTGTTGCGCCGCGCGTTGGCGATCGATCCGGCCGAGCGCTTCCAGACCGCGGCCGAGCTAGCCGATGCACTCTCCGGCCGAGTGCATGGGGCGGTGGTGGTGCGCAGCCCCGTGTGGCGCCGGCGAGGGCTGGCAGCCCTCGCCGCCTCTGCGCTGGGGGTGGCGGGGCTGGCGGGCTGGCGCACTCGCGCCGTTGAAGCGCCACCAGCGGTGGTGGTTGGGGGCAGCGGGACGGTGCTGTACGGCTTTCTCGCACCGGTGCGCCCACTCATCGAGAAGCGTGGCGCGCTCTCCATTCCGATCAGCTCGACGTTCGATCTCGGCAGCGGCGGCGCGCTGCGCAGCCTGGTCTCCGGAGAGCTCGATATCGCCGCCTTCTCGACGCGCTTCGATCGGGCGGTGCCCTCCGAGGTGCGGAACGCCGGCAAGCTCATGGTCGAGGTGCCGATCGGCTTCGACGAGACCGCGCTGTTCGTCCGCGCCGACCACCCGATGCGCCGGATCGACGTCCGTGCGGTGCGCGCCCACCTGTGCTGCGGGCGCGGCCAAGATCGGGCGCCTGCGACATGGGCGGACCTTGGCGCGACGGCGCAGCCACTCGCTGAGCGCCCGGTGCTGTGGACGGCCTTCGGGCGGACAGATCCTCCGACGTCGCGGGACTCGTCCTCGGCGACCTTGCTACAGGCCGATGTCTGGTTCTGCGACACATTGCAGTTCTGTGCCTCGCCTCGCGCGGGTGGAGTGTCGGCCGATGAGGTGCTGGCAAAGCTGATGACCGAGGTCGAAGTGCTGGCGCTGTCGTCGCGCAGCTTTTCCACGTCGCGCGACGTGGCGCTGGTGACGGTGGATGGACGCACGCAGACCCGCCTGGATGGCCGCAAGATCCTCTGGCTCTACCTGGCACTCCCCGTCACCACGCCACTTCCGTCGCGGCTATGCCGCTTCCTGAACGCGGTTCTCGACGCGGCGGTCGTCCGCCGTCTGGCGCAGCTCGGCAAGGCGCAAGGTCTGCCCGAGCTGCCGCGGCGGTGGCAGCGGGCCGCCCTCGGTCTCGACGATGGATCGTGCTCCTCGCGACCGCTCGCCGAACGAGCGACCCCGCAAGAGTTGGAGGCTGGGATCCTCCGATCGCCGGTCGCTAATGCGATCGAGATCAAGAACAGGTGGGTGCCAGATCCGGGTCCATGATCCGCTCGCGCTCGACCAAGGCTCAGGGCTTCTTCGGCTCGGACGCCCGCTCGATGCCCAGGTCGGCGATGAGGCTGTAGAGGTGGCCGCGCGCGAGGTCGAGGGTGCGCGCCGCCTCGCTGACGTTCCAGTGGCAGCGCTCGATCGCCTCGACGACGTATCGGCGCTTGAAGCGGCGCACCGCCTCTTGCAAGCTTGGCGAATCCTGACGGGCTGCGGCGGCGTGGGGGAAGACGTGGTGTTCGAGCAGCATCTCAGCACGGTCGATCTGGGCGCGGACCACCGCCGCCTCGACCGCGTTGGCCAGCTCGCGGAGGTGGCCATGCCAGGTCGCTTCCTGGCATGCCAGGAGCGCACGGCGCGCCACCCGCAGCGGAGGCAGACCGTTGCGCGCACAGGACTCCGCGCAGAAGTGCTCGACGAGATCGGGGATGTCCTCGCGGCGCTCGGCCAGGCCGGGCATCTCGATCGGCAGCACGTGCAGCCGGTAGTAGAGATCCTCGCGGAACTGCCTTTGGGCCACCCTATCTTTGAGGTTGGCGTGGGTCGCGCTGATCACCCGAACGTCGGCCGCGATCGGCGTGCTGGCGCCCAGTGGGTAGTACTGCCGTTCCTGCAGCAGCTGCAAGAGCTTGGCCTGGGCGCCTAGCGACAGCTCGGCGATCTCGTCGAGGAACAGGGTGCCGCCGGCTGCCGCCGCGACCTTGCCGAGCATGCGTCTAGTGGCGGTGGAGTGAGCGCCACGCTCGGCGCCAAACAGCTCGCTCTCCACCAGGCCCTCGGGGATCGCGCCGCAATTGAGTGCGACAAAGGGCCCGGCCGCGCGCTTACCGTTGACGGCGATGGCCCGGGCGAGAAGCGACTTGCCGGTGCCCGTAGGCCCGCTGATCAGCACGCTGATCGCCAGCGGTGCGACGTGCGACGCCTCGGTTAACACGCGCGCCATCGCCGCCGAGCGACCGATCAGCCCGTCGCAACGGAAGCGCTGGCGGATCTCCCAGGTGTGGTCCACGCCCTCGCGGCCAGGCCAACGGGCGAACAGGCGATCGGCGACCGTCGCGAGCTGACGCGCGAACAGCTCGAGATGATCCCGATCCTCAGAAGTGAAGCTGCCCCGCTCAGATTGGCCCTGCAGGTAGACCACGCCGATCGGAGGCGTCCCCACCGGCGCGCACAGCACCGCGTCGATGTGCAGCTGCTGCACGCTGGCCAGATCCTCGAAGCGCGCGTCGGCCAACGCCGACGGGGTCTCGATGGTGCGGCCATCAGCGATTGCTTGGGCGATGATGCCTCGCGAGATCGACGCACGAATCACCGCGATGTCCGAGTCGGTGCAGCCGTGGCCGCGCCAGAAGCGCGGCGTCACCTGATGGCCCTCGTGCAGCTCAAGATAGAGAGCGTCGCGCCGGTCACCTCGGTGATCGGCTTCAGCGCTTGATCGAGCAGCCGTTCGATCTCGTTCTGACCACCGAGATCGAGCAGGCGACGGTAGAAGTCTCGTTCCGCTGCACACCGCACCGCATCGAAATCCCCCATCGATAGCTCGAGTAGGGCATGGACGCACCCTGCCGAGCAAGCGAACCGCTTGTCCTGTTTTCCGGACGGCCCCCCCGACCGTGTCCGGGATCATTGACGAGCCTGGTACGCAGAACGCGGCGGGCGCAAGGAATATTCAGGGGTTATCGCGGCGAGCTGGGAGCGAGTGTCGCTGCGATCGTCTGGCGCTGTGCTTGCTTTCCGTTCTGATCGCGGCTCGCTGCGCCGCAGTCAACCCGGGGACATTCATGACGCAGACTCAGCTTCCTTCAAGAGCAACGTCAACGAGGCACATCGCAAGAAGAGGCACAATGAAGCCAAGGATTTCGGTCATGGTGACACTCGTTCTTGCGGGAACGACGACCGCCGCCTTTTCCGTACCTCCAGCTCATGCGCAGGGGGCTACGCCGCCTCCTGAGCCTGCACAGGAGAAGAGATCGCAAGCCGCGGTCGTGGCCCCTGACCCCAAACCACAAGAGCAAGAGAAAAAGCGGGATGCCGCCGATGCGCTGGCTGCCACGTCGACTGTGCCGCAATTCGCCGCACGCCGCGGCGGCACGCTCGGCATTCCCGCGGCCTCGGCGCGAGATGGGCTGCAGGCCGCCATCGACATCCTGAACAACGAAAACAGCGCCAAGGCCTTCGTGAAGCTCGAAGGTCTGTCCATCACGCCCACCTTCCAGATCTCGGTCGTAGCGGAGACCTTCGAGGAGTCTCTTCCCCGCGTGACCGTGGGCATGGTGCCCGCGACGACCGAGCTGTTCGTGGCCAAGTTGCCGTCGATCGGCGTACGCGCGACATGGACCACGAAGAAGCTGTTCTACGTCTCTGCGTTCCAGAGTGAAGCTTGCGTCAATGAGCTGAGCAAGCTCACCGCCGACCAATACGCCGTCGCACTGGGGCAGGTCGTACTGGGGCAGAAGGAGGCTGATGATAGCAAATCATGGTCCAAAGGTGTTCGAAATGAGTGCCACCTCGAGCAGCTCGGCAGCCGCCGTCAGTACGCGTTTTCTGCCGGACTCCGCGCCCTGCGCCGGACCGCGGCCAAGGGGGAGGGGGACCTGGCCGATGGTCTCGCAGCGGAAGGCTCCGCGCAAGGAGACTGGTCGAGCGGGAGCAAGTTGCTCTCGCTTTACGCCTCGGCATCCATGTTGTGGCTGCTAGAGGGCGGCGATACCATTGCCGGATCGACCATCGAGTATCCTGAGGTCATCGAGGGGCGGGCCTCCGCTGGCCTCGAGATTCGCGGCACCAAGATAGGGGACGCCAACTTCGCACCGCGCGCAGGCCTCTATGGGACCGCAGCGTGGAACTGGTGGAAGAACAAATACAACTTCGGGACCGTCGAGCGAAGTATCCGTGGAGCCCAGTTCGAAGGTGGCATCTACTTCAGCGTTCGCGCCCCCGGCAGTGGCGTGCATGGCCTGGTGTCTCTTTCCGTGCTCAAACCGTTTGGGAACGACGAGAAGCCACAGATCCTCGTTGGTTTCAGCCAGTCTACAAGCTCGAATGGAACAGCCCCGCTGAGCGCGGCGTCAGGTGCAAAATGACCATCCACCAACCAATGTTCGCTACCATCGTGCTCGCCGCGTCCATGGCGCTCGGCGCGTGCAACCTTGTGGAGGACAACACGCCGCTCTGCACGCCGAAGAAGACCCGCCCGTGTCACTGTCATGACGGCGCAGCCGGCCAGCAAGTTTGCTTGGATAGCGGCGACGACTACGATGCGTGTAACTGCTCGCCCGACGCCGGGATGGGCGTCGCCGTCGACGCGCTCACGAGCGCCCTGTGACGAGCACAGCCGGGGTCTCGCGATACTTCAAGGAGGAGAACCGGGTGCTGCAGGAGTGTTAGGGAGCAGCCCCAACTACGGGAACACCAGCGAGATGGAGCAGGCTGCGTGATGGCTAGGCGCCGACGCCATCGTCGACAACGACCGGTGGCGGTCCGGCTTGCTGGGGCAGAACCGGTCCACGAACTCTCCGGAGCTGAGCTTGGAGCGCGCCGAAAGTAGGTGACGCCGACGGTGCTAGAACACCGTCGGCGTCGTGCTCCTGGTCGGCCCCCATTGACGAAGACAACCGGACGCCCTTCACACATCATCCACTCCGCGCTCGACGTCAAGTGGTGGCTCGTACGGCCGCCCTCGGTGGCGGAGGCTCGGCCCGCGCGATGCCCTGGATGCGGGAGTACGAGCCGTCCGATCGGGGCGGCCGTTGGGCTGCACAGCCACGGGCTCCGCGACCGTCAGGTTCGTGGCCCGCTTGCGGCCGATGGCGAGCCGACAACGGCGGTGGTTAGCTGCCGAAGGTACCGCTGCACCCGATGCCACGCGGTGTGCGGGGGCCGGCGTCGACGGGATGGTCGACGCTGCGACGGTGGGCGCGGGCGGCGCGGGCGGCGCGGGCGGCGCGGGCCTTCGCGGGCCAGACCTTGCGAGAGGCGGCAGCCCGGACGGCGCAGGTGGCCGTCGGGCGGGCGCCGCCTGGTGTGCGCGGCGCCCCGCTGTGGGCGCAGGCGTTCCTTGGAGGCGCGTCCATGCCGTGAAGTCAAGTACGACCTGGACTGGGCCATCGCAGACCGCGGGTGCGTGTCCGCGCCTCTCGTCTCCTCTCGCCCTCCGCGAACCAGGCACCTTCGTCAGGCGGTGAGCACTCGCACGACCATGGAGAGGCCGAGGGTCATGCTGAGGAGGGCGGCGAAGAGGGCGACGGCGTGGCGGAGGTGGCCGGTCTGGCGCAGGGTCCATCGGATGGGGCGGGACATGACGACGGTGAGGGTCACCATGCCGAGGACGGTGCCGAGGGCGACGAGCACGAGGTACGCGACGGCGACGGGGCGGGAGGCGATGGTGGTGGCGGCGAGCAGGGCGATGCCGGCGGAGCCGGCGAGGCCGTGGACGAGGCCGATGGCGACGGGGCGGGCGGAGGCGCCGACGGGGGAGCGCTCCTCGTCGGGGTTAGCGCGACGGCTGCGCGCGAGGTGCCAGGCGCCGAAGGCGATGAGCATCGACGCGACGAGGAGCTCAGCGGCCTGCTCGAAGGCGGCGGGGACGCGGACGTCGGCGAGCACGATCAGGAGGCCGAGGGCGAGGAAGGCCACGGTGTGGCCGGCGCCCCAGAGGGCGGCGATGCGCGCGGCTCTCCACACGCCCGGATCTCGCTGCACGAGGGCGGACACCACGACGACGTGATCTGCGTCGGTGGCGTGGCGGAGGCCGAGGCCAACGCCCAGGAGGAGCACGGACAGCTCGGTCACGGGATCTCCAGGGGGCGTAGCTCGCCGAGGGCGCGCGGCGACACGCGGGCTGGCGCGGCGGTCATGGCCTGGGCGACCTGGCCAGCTCGCGGTCTGTCGACGGGGCTCGGTGAGGGGCGCGCGCCTGGACTCGGCGCTCTCGATGACAGATCGAGCGGGCGATGCATCGAGATGCTTCTACCTCGCGTCTCGCCATATTGCAATGTTGTTGCATTTGCAATCATGGCAAGAGAGACAAAAATGAGCGAACGCCTGGAGGAGGCAGTGCGCAAGATCACCTGCCGGCGAGGCGGTGGGCGCGGCGGGGCGGCGGGGCGGCGGGGCGAGGCGAGACGGCGGGGCGCGATGGCGGGCGGGCGGGCGAGGGCGAGGCGGGGGAGACGGAGGGGAGACGGCGAGGCGACGGTGGCGACGGCGGCGAGACGGCGAGACGGCGAGGCAGCACGGTGGGGCGAGGCGGCGGGCGGTGGTTGCCTCGGCGGTGGCTGGCGTGTTACGCAGCGGCCTTGAGTTCGGTCCGCTCCACCAGCAGCTCGTCCCCGGCGGGGATCACGTACGCGATCCCGTTCTACACGGGCCTGGCGTTCCTGGAGCGCACGCTGCAGAGCGTGCTGGCGCAGGATGATCCGTCGTGGAGCTGCGTGGTGTGCGACGAGGGCAAGGAGCCGGGGGTCGAAGAGCTGGTGCGTTCGCTGGGGGACGCGCGCGTGCGCTACGTTCGCAACCAGCCGGCGTTGGGGATGGCCGGCAACTTCAACAAGTGCGTGGACGTGGCGGAGACCGAGCTGGTCACGGTGCTGCACGCGGACGACGAGCTGGGCGAGCGCTACGGCAGCACCATGCGGGCGGCGGCGGCGCGGCATCCGCAGGCGGCGGCGCTGTTCTGCCGGGCGCAGATCATCGGGCCGCGCAGCGAGCCGCGCTTCTCCATGGCAGACCGGGTCAAGGACCGGATCAACCCGACCTCGTCGCAGGAGCTGGTGCTCGCGGGGGAGTCCGGGGTCCGCGCGCTGCTGCGCGCCAACTTCATCGTCGCGCCCACGCTGTGCTTCCGCAAGCGGGTGGTGGGGGACCGGCGCTTCCCGGCGCCGTACCGGTTCGTGCTGGACTGGGAGCTGACCATGCAGCTCTTGCTCGATGGCGAGCACCTGGTGGGCCTGCCCGACCGGTGCTACCGCTACCGGCGGCACGAGGACAACGCCACCGAGCGGCTGACCCGCACGCAGGAGCGCTTCCGGGAGGAGATCGGCTTCTACGAGCGAGTGCTGCCGGTGGTGCGCGAGCGGGGCTGGGAGCGCTGCGTGCAGATCGCGCGGCAGCGTCGGGTGCTCAAGCTCAACGTCGCGTTCCGCGCGCTCAAGAGCGCAGCCCGCCTGGACCTGAGCGACGCGCTGCGCGGCGTGCGCCTCTTGCGCGAGCTGTAGCGGCGCCGGCCCTGTCCGCGCCGCGCCGCGCCTGCCTGCCCTGTCCGCGCCGCGCCTGCCCTGCCCGTACCGCGCCTGCCCTGCCCACGCCGCGCCTGCCCTGCCGTGCCTGCCGCGCCTGCCGCGCGCCCGGTCAGCCAGCGTCGCGATAGCGGCCGGACAAGATCGCCTCGGTCCAGTCGCGGCGCTCCATGTACCAGTCGATGGTGCGGCGGATGCCCTCGGCGAAGGCGACCTCGGCGCGCCAGCCCACCTCGCGCTCCACCTTGCTGGGGTCGATCGCGTAGCGGAAGTCGTGGCCGGGGCGGTCGGTGACGAACTGGATCAAGCTGCGGTGGGAGCTGCCGTCGGCGCGCGGGGCGCGTGCGTCGAGGACATCGCAGATGGTGTGGACCACGTCCAGGTTCTTGCGCTCCTGACGGGCGCCGACCAGGTAGCACTCGCCGACGCGACCGTCGCGCAGGACGGCGCGGATGGCGGCGCAGTGATCGGTGACGTAGATCCAGTCGCGGACGTTCTCGCCCTTGCCGTACACGGGCAGCGGCTTGCCAGCCAGCGCGTTGGCGATAGTGAGCGGGATGAGCTTCTCCGGAAACTGATACGGCCCGTAGTTGTTGGAGCAGTTGGTGGTGAGCGCCGGGAACTTGTAGGTGTGGACGTACGCCGACACCAGGTGATCGCTGCCGGCCTTGGACGCGGAGTACGGGGAGCGCGGGTCGTACGCGGTGGTCTCCACGAAGGCGCCGCTTGGGCCCAGCGCGCCGAAGACCTCGTCGGTGGAGACGTGCAGGAACCGAAACGCAGGGTCGGGGTGCTCGCTCAGGTAGCGCCGGCACTCCTCGAGCAGCGCGAACGTGCCCATCACGTTGGTGCGCACGAAGTCCTCCGGGCCATCGATGGAGCGATCGACGTGGCTCTCCGCCGCGAAGTGGACCACCGCCGCGGGCCTGGTGGCCCCGAGCAGCTCTCGCAGCGCGGCGCGATCGCAGATGTCCGCGCGCACGAAGCGAAAGCGCGGCTCTGCGTGCAGCTCTTGCAGCGAGCGCGGGTTGCCGGCGTAGGTCAGCTTGTCGACGACGATGACCTCGGTCTGCGGCTCCACCGCCAGCAGCTCGCGGACATAGTTGAAGCCGATGAACCCGGCTCCTCCGGTGACGATGATACGACGCATGCAGCTCTCCGTACGCTAAGCCATGGGGGTGCCCGAGGCGCGCGGCGCGCCCGAGCCAGAAAGACCGGACGAAGGACCCGACGAGGGACCGGACGAGGGACCGGACGAAGGACCCGACGAGCCAGACGAGGGACCGTCGGTGAGCACGCGCGCGACCACCTGCGCCAGGCCGACCGACCACGACGGCGGCACGATGCCGAGCGCGCGCAGGCGCGAGGTGTCGAGCACCGAGTACGCGGGGCGGCGCGCCGGGGTCGGGTAGTCCGCGGTGGTGATGCGCTCGACCGAGGTGCAGCGCATCGGCCGATGGCGCCGGGCCTCGGCGACGATGGCCTCGGCGAAGCCGTGCCAGGTGGTGACGCCCTGGTTGCAATAGTGATAGCGCGGCTCGAGCGCGGCGCGCTGGCCCAGCGCGAGCAGGCCGTCGGCCAGATCGTCGGCCCAGGTGGGGCAGCCGACCTGATCCCCGACCACGCGCAAGCTGTCCCGCTCCGCGGCCAGGCGCAGCATGGTGTGGACGAAGCTTGGGCCCCGCTCCTCGAACAGCCAGGAGGTCCGCACCACGGTGGCCCCGGCGGCGAGCACGGCGGCCTCGCCCGCGGCCTTGCTGTGGCCATACACGCCGAGCGGCGCCAGCGCGTCGTCCTCGAGGTACGGGCGGGTGCCGGTGCCGTCAAAGACGTAGTCCGTGGACACGTGCAGGAGGCGCAGGTCACGCGCCGCGCAGGCGCGCGCCAGGTGAGCCGCGGCGTCGCGGTTGACGGCGAAGGCCAGGTCGCGCTCGGTCTCGGCCTTGTCGACCGCGGTGTACGCGGCGGCGTTGATGACGAGGTCCGGGCGCGCGGCGTCGAGGTGGGCGGCGATGGCGGCTGGGTCCCGCAGATCGAGCTGGTCGACATCCGGCGCGTCCACCTGGAGGCCAGCGGCGTGCCCGCGCCGCGCCACGCTGCGGCCGAGCTGGCCGCGTCCGCCGGTGACCAGGACCTTCACGGCGACAACCGCGGCAGGTCGGCGGCGGCGAGCAGCGGCGCGGCCCGGTCGCGCGCCGACAGCGTGGGCGCGCCGTCCACGCACGCCTGCAGCGGCCAGGCCACGTTGAGCTGCGGATCGTTCCACGCCAGGGCGCGCTCGTCGCTGGGCGAGTACGGCGCGGTGACCTTGTACGCAAAGTCCACCTGCTCCGAGGTCACCAGGAAGCCGTGCGCGAAGCCCGGGGGGATCCACATCTGGCGGTGGTTGTCTGCCGAGAGCAAGGCGCCAAACCACTGGCCGAAGGTGGGCGAGCCGACGCGGATGTCGACCGCGACGTCGAACACCTCGCCGCGGGTGACGTGGACCAGCTTGCCCTGCGGGTTCTCGAGCTGGTAGTGCAGGCCGCGCAGGACGCCGCGCGAGGACGACGAGAAGTTGTCCTGCACGAAGTCAAGCTCGACGCCGAGCTCGCGATAGCGCTCGCGCCGGTACGTCTCCATGAAGCGGCCGCGCTGATCGCCGAACACGTCCAGCTCGAACAGGAGGACGCCGGGCAGCGTGGTGGGCAGCGTCTTCATGGCTTGAGCACGTCGAGCAGGTACTTGCCGTACTCGCTGTTTCGCAGCGGCGCGGCCAGCTCGCGCAGCTTGGCCTCGTCGATGTAGCCCAGGCGATACGCGATCTCCTCCAGGCAGCCAACCTTCTGGCCCTGGCGCTTCTCCACCACGGCGACGAAGTTGGCCGCCTCGAGCAGCGACTCGTGGGTGCCGGTGTCGAGCCAGGCGTTGCCGCGCGACAGGGTGTGCGCGCGCAGCCGGCCCGCCGCCAGGTACGCCTTGTTGACGTCCGTGATCTCGTACTCGCCGCGCGCCGAAGGCCGCAGGCCGCGCGCGATCTCGATCACCTGGTTGTCGTACAGGTAGAGCCCAGTGACCGCGAAGTGAGACTTGGGCACCGCCGGCTTCTCCTCGATGCCGATGACCTGCCCGTGCGCGTCCAGCTCCGCCACCCCGTACCGCTGCGGGTCGCTGACGCGGTACACGAACACGGTCGCGCCCTGGTTCTCCGAGACCCGCTTGGCGAGCTGATGGCCGAGCCCCTCGCCGTAGAAGATGTTGTCGCCAAGGACCAGGGTCACGCTGTCCTGGCCGATGAAGCGCTCGCCGATGATGAACGCCTGGGCGATGCCGTTTGGCTGCGCTTGCTCAGCGTACTGCAGGGACAGGCCCCACTGGCTGCCGTCGCGCAGCAGCTCGCGGAAGCGCGGCAGATCGTGCGGCGTGGAGATGATGAGGATCTCGCGGATCCCGCCGAGCATCAGCGTGGACAGCGGATAGTGGATCATCGGCTTGTCGTACACAGGCAAGAGCTGCTTGGACATCACCTGGGTGAGCGGGTGCAGGCGAGTGCCACTGCCACCGGCGAGAATGATCCCTTTCATCGACATGCGGCGGCACCATAACACGAAGCTCCTGGGGCCAAAGATGGATGCCCGGCCGACGTGCGCTTGGCCCCTTCGTGCGCCAGGTCACGGGGCGCGGGCGCGTGACCTGGACCGCGCCCGCCCCGACGATGACGGGCGCCCGCCAAGGGTTTCAAAGGTCTGCAGATACCCAGGGACAGGGACCGCGCCGCCGCGGCCGCCCGCAAATGGTTGACTGGCGGCCAGGAGCAATGCATAAACGCGCCCATGGACCCCCTCCGGCGAGACACCCGCGTGGTCATCGCTGCCTTCAACGAAGGCAAGGTGATCCGCAATGTGGTGTCCGAGGTCGTGCGCGACGGCTGGTCGGTGATCCTGGTGGACGACGGCTCACGCGACAACACCGCCGCGGAGGCGCGAGCGGGCGGCGCGGTGGTGCTGCGCCACGTGGTGAACCTGGGTCAGGGCGCCGCGCTGCAGACCGGCATCGACTGCGCGTTGCGCCAGGGCGCGAAGTACATCGTCACCTTCGACGCCGACGGCCAGCACAACTACGCGGACATCCCGGCGCTCATCGCCGCGCTCGAGGACGCCGACATCGCGCTGGGCTCGCGCTTTTTGGGCAGCGTCGAGGGCGCCACCCAGCGGCGGATGGCCATGCTGCGCGCGGCGGTGATGATGTCGAACCGGCTGTCCGGACTGCGGCTCACCGACGCCCATTGCGGCCTGCGCGCGATGCGCGCGGAGGTCGCGCCCAAGCTGCGCATCACGCAGGACCGCATGGCGCACGCCTCGGAGCTCTTGCGAAAGATCCACACCGGCGGGCTGCGCGTGGTGGAGGTGCCGGTCACCGTGCGCTACACCGCGCACTCCATGGCCAAGGGCCAGACCGGCTTTCAGGCCGTGCGCATCCTGTTTGACTACTTCTTCCGGCCATGATCATCCGCATCCTGCTCATCGTTGGCCTGGCCGCGACCGCGTGGCTGGTGTTCTTGCGCCGCAAGCGCCTGCCGGTCCACATCGTGATGGTCACAGGCCTCCTGGTGACCGCCTCGGCCGCCGTGGTGTTTCCGGATCTGACCCAGGCGGTGGCGGAGTTCGTCGGCGTCGGCCGCGGCTCGGACCTGGTGACGTACCTGTCGATCGTCGCCGTGATGTTCGTGCTGGTCCACTACTACACCAAGTTCGTCGAGCAGCAGGAGAAGATCACCCAGCTCACTCGTGAGCTGGCCATCCTGCGCGCCGAGCTGGAGCTGGCGGGGCGCCTGCCCGTGCCTGCGCCGGACGCGCAACACGCGCCGGACGCGCCGGACGCGCCGGACGCGAAGGACGCGAAGGACGCGCAAGACGCCAAGGACGCGCGCGACGCGGCCAAGCCCGCCGCTGCTTCGTAGTCGCCGTCAGCGCGGCGTCGCTCGAGTCAGGCGAGTCAGGCGGAGTCAGGTGGAGTCAGGGTGTGGGCTCGGCGAGCGTTGGGCGCTCGCCACACTTTTCGCTGCGGCCCTGGCGAGCTCGCGATCCTGGCGGCGGAGCAGCGCCTGCGCGGCCAGCCCCGCCAGCGCCTGCGCCACCATGCCGAACACGAAGTACACCACGCCGAACGCCAGGATCGCCGCGCCCTGCTCTTGCGGCGTCCGACCGGGCGCATAGGACGAGAAGAACAGCACCATCGCGGCCTGCGCGGTGCCAAGGCCGCCCGGGGAGATGGGCAAGATCGCCGCGAGCACCACGCCCGGCATGGCGACGGCGCCGGCGAGCAGCGGCACCGGCAGGCCCCAGGCGCGCATCGCCACCCAGTGGCCGAACACCACACACAACACGTGCGGCACCCGCCCCAGCAGGGCGATCGCGTTGCCGCGCAGCCCGGCCTCGAACAGCGGCGCCAGGAGCTCGCGCTGCGCCAGCCAGCGCGGCCGCACCGCCACCAGCACCAGGTACAGGCCAAGGCCAGCGCAGCCCAGGAGCAAGGTCCACCACAGCGGCCCGCCGCGCCCGGCGGCGCCCCACGAGATCGTCGTCACCACCAGCAAGGTCGCCAGGGTGGTGCCGGTGAACAGCAGCGTGATGCCGGCCGCGCGCGCCACGCTGACGCCGGCGCGGTGCAGGTAGTAGCCAAGGCCGACCTGCCCGGCCACGTAGTTGAGCAAGACCAGCAGATAGGTGGCGCCGCGCACCGCCAGCACGCGCATGAACGGCCAGCGCAGGCGCAGGGCCCTGAGGCCGACCTGGGTGGAGAACGAGTCCGCCAGCATGGTCACCGCCACGATCAGCGCGGTGGCCCAGGCCAGGCGCAGGTACGCGCCCTGCGCCATCGCGCTGCGTAGCTGGCCAAACGGCACGCGCGAGGCCATCGCCGCGACGATCGCCACGCCGATCCCCCAGGCCAGCAGGCGGCGCCTGGACGGATCGAGCCGTGCTCGCGAAGGCTGAGGTTCGGACATGCGGCGCGCACTCTACTCCCAGGGGTAGCCCGAGTCGACCTCGGTGCGCCCGCGGGGTTCGCGCGGGCGGCGCGAGCTGGCGCGCCGTGATCGCGGTCGCATCTGGACGGGCGCGTTGATCGCCTCGGAGGGCCGTGATACCTCAGGGCGCCAGCCGCGGCTTGCTGTCGAGCGCCTTCGCGTCTCCCGGCCTCGCGGCGGCTCGAGGTGCCCATGAGCGCAAGTCCCGCCACCGACGTCTTCGACACCAGCCACTACGCCAGCGGGCTGCGCAGCCGCCTGCGCCGCAGCTTCGAGCTGGGGGCCAAGTACTACCTCTACGACGTCCCTCGCTACTTCTGGATGCGCAAGAAGATGCAGCTCCCGGTGCTGGACTGGAAGGCGTACTGGAACCCGGTCCGCTCGTTTCGCAACGAGACCTACCTGCAGCTCCCGCTGCCGCCGCACTACGAGGAGGCGCTGGAGCTGCTGTTTCACGCCGGCGTGCGCATCGGCAACCCGCGCTCGCGCACCGAGGCGCTGACCGGCCTGTGGTGGGAGGCTCGCACGGCGCCCGGCGACGTCATCGAGTGCGGAGCCTACCAGGGCGCCACGTCGCTACTGCTGGCGGTGCTCGGCCGCCTCAACGGGCTGTCGCAGCGGGTGCTCATGCTCGACACCTTCGCGGGCATGCCGGAGCCGTCCCGGTTTGACCTGGCGCGCCGGCCCGGCGAGTTTGCGCCGCCCACCGGATGGACCGAGATCATCGCGCAGCAGGCCGAGGAGCTGGGGGTGGCGTCGCGGGTCGAGATCCACAAGGGCCTGTTCACCGAGACCTTCGACAAGATCGCGCCGCGCGAGCCGCGGTTCTCGTTCGCGCACATCGACGCCAACATCTTCGAGGGCACGCGCGATGCTTGCGAGTTTGTCTTGCCGCGCATCACGCAGGGCGGCGCGGTGGTGTTCGACGACTACAACGGGCTCCTGGATCTGGGCGCGCGCCTGGCCATCGATGCGAGCCTGCGCGGCCAAGGGCAGACGCCCTCGCCGCTCGCGGAGTGCTCGGCGTTCTTGCGCAGATAACGTCACGCCGGCGACGCACCGACGGCGCCGCACCGACGGCGCGCGCGGCCCGACGGCGCGCGCGAGGCCCGGCGCAGCCCGGGCGTCCGACAAGCGCGGCCAGCGACACTGTGCCACCGACGACCGCGAGCCCCCCGCGAGACCCCAACGCCGCTCGCGTGATAGAGTGCCGCGATGGTGAGTTCGGTCCTGCTCCTGGCCAGCATCCCGGTGCTGCTCCTGGGGTGCGGTCTGGCCATCGGGTTGCGCAGCAACGCCACGCGCGCGGCCGCCGCCATCGTCAGCCAGGCGGTGGCGTCCTTGCTGGTGCTGCTGGCGGTGGTCCCGGTCTTGACCAGCGGGCAAGCGCTGGAGGTGCTCTGGCCCTGGCCAGCGCCCATCGATCGCATCGCCTTCCGCGTCGATGGGCTGGGCGCGTTCTTCCTGGCGTGGTCGTTGCCGATGACCTTGCTGGGAACGGTGTACGCGGTGGGCTACCTGCGGCCGTACTTCGTCGCCGGACGCAACGGCGGGCCGCACTTCGCCTTGCTCAACATGACGTCGGTGGCGTTCGTGCTCATCTACTCGGCGCAGAACGCGCTGGTCTTCCTCCTGGCCTGGGAGATCGCCGCGGTGGCGGCGTGGCTCCTCGTCATCTGGGACTACCGCAGCCAGAAGATCCGGTTCGCCGGCTTCAACTACCTGGTCTCCACCCACGTGGGCCTGTTTGTCCTGGTGGCGGCGTTCATGTTGCTGCACAGCAAGACCGGCTCCATGGACTTCGCCGACTTCGGCGTGTTCCTCGGCGGCGATCCGCCATCCCTCGGCACGATCTACCTGCTCCTGGGCCTGGCCTTCGCGCTCAAGTCCGCGTTCTTTCCGTTCCACACCTGGCTGCCGCGCGCCCACGCCGCGGCGCCCGCGCACGTCTCGGCCTTGATGTCCGGCGTCATCCACAAGGCCGGCCTGTTTGGCTTCCTTCGCTTCTGCCTGCTCGGTCCAACACCCCAGGAGTGGCTCGGCTGGAGCGTGCTGGTGTTCGGCGCGGCGTCCGCGGGCTTTGGCGTGCTCTACACGGCGGTGCAGCGCGATCTCAAGCGGCTCCTTGGCTACTCGTCGACGGAGAACGTCGGCATCGCCGCCATGGCCTTTGGCGTGGGCCTCCTGGGCTGGAGCTGGCACCAGCCGATCCTGGTGGTGCTGGGCTTTGGCGGCGGCCTCCTGCACGTGCTCGGGCACGCCCTGTTCAAGTGCGCGCTGTTCTACGCCGCCGGCACCATCCAGCGCGCCACCCACGCGGTGGACCTGGAGCGGCTCGGCGGGCTGGCGCGTCGGCTGCCGCGCACCGCGGTGTTCTTCGCGCTCGCCGGGCTGTCCATGGCGGCGCTGCCGCCGCTCGGCGGGTTCCTCGGCGAGTTCCTCATCTACGCGGGCCTGCTGTCGGGCGCCGCGCCGTCGCGCGAGGCCGACGTGGTGCTGGTCGGCGCCGCGGCGGGGCTGGCCTTCGTCGGCGCGGTGGGCGCGCTGTCGGTGGTGCGCGCGTTTGGCCTGGCCTTCCTCGGCACGCCGCGAGACGCGGGCCTGGCGAACCTGCAGCACACCGCGCACGACGCCGAGTATGACGGCTCGTGGGCGATGAGCTTGCCGATGGCGGCGCACACCGCGGCGATCGTGGCGATCGGCGTCTGGCCGGACCTGGCGTTGATGATCGTGCAGCCCGCGCTGGACCTGTTCTCGCGGCACGGCGGCAGCGGCGTCGCCGCCGGAGCCAGCGCAGCCGGCGCGGCCAGCGCAGCCGGCGCAGCCGGCGCGGCCGCCGCGGCCACCGTCGACACGCTCGCCGCGCAGCTTGGCCCGGTGACCTGGGCGTGCCGCGCGCTGGCGCTCTCGCTGGCGGTGGTGCTCGCGCTGACCTGGCGGCGCCGCGCGCTGAGCCGACGCTCCGTCACCTGGGGCTGCGGCTACACCGCGGCCACCGCGCGCATGCAGTACACCGGCAGCTCCTTCTCCGCCCAGCTCTCGTCGCTGTTTCGCCCGGTGCTGCCGGTGATGACCCGCGAGCACCTGCCGTCCGAGCCGTTCCCCCAGCACGCCTCGCACCTGGCCACCCACCACGTCGACGCGGTGGAGCGCCGCATCTACGAGGTGCTGGGCCAGGGCGAGGAGTTCGTGCAAGACACCTCGGACCGGATCCCCGAGCAGCCGCGGTTCGCGTTCGCCGCTGGCCTCATCGCGGTGGTGGTGGTCGCGCTCATCGCGCTGGGCGAGGGGCTCTAGGCGCCGTGGACCAGGTCCGCGCATACCTGACGAGCCAGCTCCTTGGCAACCTCGCCGCCTTGCTGGTCATGCCGATCTTGGTGGTGGGGGTCATCCAGCGCGTCAAGGCGCGGTGGGCCGGGCGCAAGGGCCCGCCGCTGATGCAGCTTGGATACGACCTGTGGCGGCTGGCGCGGAAGCGCTCGGTGCTCAGCACCACCACCACCGCGGTGTTTCAGCTCGCGCCGTACGTGGTGCTCGTCACGGCGCTGGGCTCGGCGTGCCTGGTACCGCTGGCGGGTGGACCGGCGCTGGCGTCCTTCCGCTTTGACTTTGTCTGGTTCGCGTACGTCTGGGGCCTGGGGCGAGTGGCGCTGATCCTGGGCGCGCTCGACACCGGCAGCGCCTTCGAGGGGATGGGCGCCTCGCGCGAGGCGACCTTCTCCGCCATCCTCGAGCCCGCGCTGTTCCTGGCGGCCGGCGCGCTGAGCCTGGCATCCGGCGAGCGGGAGCTGTCCCTGCTGCTGGTGCCGCAGGTCGCGGGCGGCGCCGCGCTGGTGGTGTGGGCCGGGGCGCTGGTGGCGCTGGTGATCGTGGTGCAGGTGGAGGCCGCGCGCATGCCCATCGACGATCCCACCACCCACCTCGAGCTCACCATGATCCACGAGGTCATGGTCCTGGACCACAGCGGGCGCGAGCTGGCGGCCGTGCAGTGGGCGTCGGCCATCAAGCTGTACGTCGGGCTGTCGGTGCTGGCGACCCTCATGCATCCCCGCACGCCTGGCCTGCCCGGCGTGGCGCTCCACCTCGGCCTGTGCCTGGCCCTGGCCGCGGCGCTCGGGCTGTCAGAGTCGCTGATCGCGCGGCTCAAGCTGCGGACCATCCCGCAGTACCTGGTGGTGGCGCTGTCGGCGGGCGCGGTGGCGCTCCTGGCGGCGCTGGCCATGGCCGGCCGGCTGGGGATCCTGCGATGAGCCCGCTGCTCATCGGCATGCTCGGCATCTTGCTGATGCCCTTGTTCGTGGCGTCGTGGCGCCTGAACTTGCTGGCGCTGACCGGCCAGGGGCTCATCATGGCCTGGATCGGCTATCAGCTCGATCCGTTCATGTCCTCGGCCCACGCCTGGCTCTCGCTGTTCGACCTGCTGGTGGTCCGCAGCCTGGGCGCCCCGCTGGCGCTGTACGCGGTGATGCGCGCGCACAAGGCGCTGCCGAGCGGCGACGTGCTGCCGCCCAACTTGATGTCGTGGACGATGGCCATCGCCGCCGTGCTGCTGTCGTTCCGCTTCGCGGAGATGATGGTGCCGGTGGACTCGCCGCTGGAGTCGGACGCGCAGACCTTCGTCGCGGTCGCCACCGCGGCGCTGCTCCTGGGGCTCTTGCTCCTGGCCACCCAGACCGGCCCGTTCTCCCAGATGGTGGGCGTCTTGCGCATCGAGAACGCCATCGCCTTGTTCGAGCTGGGCGCCGCGACCCAGCCGCCCAGATCCGCCGGCGCCGCCGATGCCGAGCCCGCGCTGCTCGAGCTGGCGACCCACCACGGCCACGCGCTGAGCCTGACCATCGCGCAGACCGTGATCCTCGTGCTCACCGTCTGGCTGTTCCGCTGGTACCTGCAGGTGTTGCCACCGCCGACCTCCGGCAAGGTCAGCGCCGTGGAGGGCCCGCGCTCATGACCTGGCTGTGGCTCATCGGCCTGCCGCTCTTTGGCGCGGCGCTGCTGTGGATCCCGCACTTCGGGCCGCGCGTCGGCTCGAAGCTTGGCTCTCGCCTGGGCGTGCGCCTGGATCTGGCGCTGACCGCGCAGCTCGACGTCCGCATCGTCAGCCACGCGCCGGCGCTGCTCATCACCACCTCGGCCCTGACCTCGGCGATCGCCATCTGGCAGACCGCCACCGCCTCCGGAAGCGACCCCGCGCTGCTCGCGGGCTACCTGCGCGGCGACGCCATGGCCAGGCTGTTTGCCCCGGTGGTCAACATCATCTTCCTGGGCATCTCCGTCTACGTGCATGGCCGCGCCGCCGCCAGCCCCGAGCGCGCCGCCGTCATGCGCCGCTTCGCCGCGCTGTCGCTGGTGTTTCTGGCGGCGTGCAACCTGGCGATCCTCGGCAACCACCTGCTCTTGATCTGGCTGGCGCTGGAGGCGTCCACCCTGTCGGCGGCGCTGCTCATCGTCCGGCCGGAGGCGCCAGCGTCGGACGGCGGCAAGGACGCCACCAAGGAGTTCCCCTCGCGGCTGGCGTCCTGGCGCTACGTGCTGTTCTCCTCCGTGGGCCTGGCGCTGGCGCTCCTGGGCATGGTGAGCCTTGGCCGCAGCATGGAGCTCGACGGGCACGAGGCCACGCTGTTTCTCGACAAGCTCCCGGCGGCGCTCGCCGGCCCGGCCAACCCGTGGCGCCAGCTCGGCCTGGCGCTCATGCTGCTGGGCATCGGCACCAAGCTCGGCCTCGCGCCCATGTATAGCTGGCTGCCCGAGGCCTATGACGAGGCGCCGTCCGAGGTCACCGCGATGCTCGGCGCGGTGCAGTTCAACTGCGCCCTGGTGTTCCTCTTTCACGTGGTGCAGGTCTTCCGCGCCGGCTCGGGCGCGCTCATCACCGGCGAGCTGCTCACCATCGGCCTGTCCTCGGTGGCGGTGTCCACCGTCAGCATCGTCGCCACCCGCAACTTCAAGCGCCTGCTGGCCTACGCCTCGATCAACCACGCCGGGGTCATCGCGATCGGCCTTGGCCTTGGCAAGCCGGCCGGCTTTGGGCTCTTGCTCTACGTGCTCAGCAACGCCTTCATCAAGGCGATCTTGTTTCTCACCGCCGGCAAGATCGAGCAGCACTACGGGACCAAGGACACCAAGGCCATCGCTGGCCTCATCAAGGACCTGCCCTACAGCGGCCTGTTCTTGATGGTGGGGACGTTTGGCCTGCTCGGCTTTCCTCCCTTTGGCAGCTTCCTGGGCGAGCTCTTGATCCTGTCGGCGCTGGTGACCAGCGGCCAGATGTTCGTGTTCGCCGCGTTCTGCATGCTCATCACCATGACGTTCGTGGCCACCGGGCGGACGATCTTCCCGATGATCTGGGGCGAGCCCAAGCAAGAGCGCACCTGGCCCAAGCAGAGCGCGCTCTCGGGCATGCACAAGCTGATCTTCCTGATGGCGCTGCTGGTCCTGGGCATCTACATCCCGCCGCAGCTCAGCGAGCTGATGGCGAGTGTGGCCACGCTGCTGGAGGGCCCATGAGCACGGCTGCGGAACCGCCCGCGAGCTCGGCCGGGGACGCCGCGCTCTCACACCCCTTGCACCGAGAAGACGTGCGCGCCCTGCAACGCCTGGATCCTGGCGCCTGGCGCACCCAGCTCATGGCCCGGGTTCGCGCCGGCGCGCGCCCGCTCACCGTGTACGGACGCCGCGACGGCGACCGGGTCCTGCTCACCGCGGTCCTCCTGGGCGAGGGCGGCTTCTCGCTGCTGCGCACCTCCGTTCACCCGGCCGGCGGCTACCACGAGCTGACCTCGGAGATCCCGGCGCTGCACTGCTTCGAGCGGGAGCTGCACGAGCAGCTCGGGGTCCGCGTCGCTGGCCACCCGTGGCTTCGCCCGATCCGCTACCAGGGCAAGGACCAGGCGGCGATGAACTCCTATCCGTTCTATCGCGTCGAGGGCAAGGAGGTCCACGAGGTGAACGTGGGCCCCATCCACGCCGGGGTCATCGAGCCTGGCGTGTTTCGCTTCGCGTGTTTCGGCGAGCACGTGCTGCACCTGGAGATCCACCTGGGCTTCCAGCACCGCGGCGTGGAGGAGCGGCTGCTGCGCAAAGATCCGCGCGCGCTGGCCCCGCTCGTGGAGACGATCGCCGGCGACACCAGCGCTGCGCACGCCTGGGCCTACGCCGCCGCGCTCGAGGCGCTCACGGCGCCCGCGGGCGGCGCGCGAGAAGCCAGCGGCGGCGCGCAGGAAGCCAGCGGCGGTACACAAGAAGCCAGCGACGGCGCCGCAGCGCGCGCGCGCGCGCGCGCCATCGCGCTCGAGCTCGAGCGGGTGGCCATGCACCTGGCCGGGCTCTCCGGGTTGGCCGCGGACGTCGGGTTCGTGCCCGGCGCCTCCACCTACGGCCGCCTGCGCACCACCGCGATCAACACCACCATGAACCTGTGCGGCAGCCGGTTCTCGCGCGGCGCCATCCGCCCGTTCGCGCAGCCGCAGCGCGGCGGCCTGGCGCTGGCCAAGCTGGTGCAGAAGAACCTGACGCTGCTGCGCACCGACCTGGCCATCATCCATGAGTGCTTCCTGTCGTCTCGCACCGTGCGCCACCGCCTGGCGGGTGTCGGCGTCGTGTCCGCGGACACCGCGCGCCAGCTCGGCCTGGTGGGCATGGCCGCCCGCGCCAGCGGGGTGGCGCTCGACGCGCGCAGCCCCGGCCGCGGCGCCTTCGCCGCGCCGCCGCTCGACGTCTGCGTCGAGCCCGCCGGCGACTGCCTGGCGCGCGCCCGCCTGCGCATCGCCGAGCTCTCCGCCTCGCTGCGCTGGCTGGAGCTGGCCTGCGCCGAGGGGCTCGCCGAGCCGGCGGCGCCCGAGCCGGCGCGCCCGCTCCTGCCGGAGCAGCTCGCCATCGCCGTGGTCGAGGGCTGGCGCGGCGAGGTCATCCACTGCGTGGAGACCGACGAGCAAGGCCGCGTCATCCACTACAAGGTGCAAGATCCGTCGCTGCGCAACTGGATGGGCCTGGCCATGGCGGTGCGCGGCAACGAGATCTCTGACTTCCCCATCTGCAACAAGAGCTTTGACCTCTCGTACTGCGGCAACGACCTATGAGCCTTTTGTCCTTGCTCCGCGTTCGTCTCTCTCAGGGCCAGCAGGCCATCGCGGACGTGCGCACGGCGGTGCCCGCGGGCTTTCGCGGGCGTCCATCGCTCGCCGACGCCGCGTGTCCAGACGACTGTCACGCCTGCATCGCCGCCTGCCCCACGCCGGTGGCCGCCATCTCCAAGGCGCCGCTGGCCATCGACCTGGGCCGCTGCGTGTTCTGCGCCGAGTGCGCCACTGCCTGTCCGGAGGCCAAGATCACCTTTGGCGAGAGCCCGCACATGGCCGCCACCTCCCGCGACGGCCTGACCCTGACCGCGGGCCGTCCCCACGGCGACGCCGAGGCCCGGGCGCAGGTCCACGCCTCGCAGGCGTTTCACAAGCTGTTTGGCCGCTCCCTCAAGCTGCGCCAGGTCTCGGCCGGCGGCTGCAACGCCTGCGAGCTGGAGCTTGGCGCCGCCGCCAACGTCAACTTCGACGTGTCGCGCTTCGGCATCGACTGGGTGGCGTCGCCTCGCCACGCTGACGCGCTGGTGCTCTCGGGCACCCTGACCCGCACCATGCGCGACGCCGTCCGCCTGTGCTGGGACGCCATGCCTGAGCCGCGCTTCGTCATCGCGGTCGGCGCGTGCGCCATCTCCGGCGGCCTGCACGAGGGCTCGCGCGGCGTCGACCGCGGCTTTCTCGACGACGTGGCGCCCGCGCTCTACGTCCCCGGCTGCCCGCCGCACCCGCTGACCTTCGTCAACGCCATCCTCGATTTCCTCGGCGTTCCGTAGCGGCCTTCCGCGAGCGCGCTGGCTATCGAGTATGCTGCCGGCATGCGCCTCTCCTCTCTCGTCATCTGCGCTTGCCTTTTGCGGGCCGCCCTCGCGAGCGCCGATCCGCACCCGATGACCAGCGGGGCGACGCCGGCCCCGACCACCGACACGCAGGTGGCGATGACCGAGGAGACCCTCACCATCGCCATGGATCTCCGCTCGGCCGCCGTCCACGCCGCGGTGACGCTGGAGAACCGGGGAGCAGCCACTCGCCTGCAGGTGGGGTTCCCGTGCGCCACCGGCGAGGACGCCGGGTCGGTCGACGTGCCATGCAAGGTCCCGCTCACCGTCACCATCAACGGCAAGAAGGTGGCGGCCAGAAAGCAGAAGACCGGCAAGGCGCAGCAGCACTGGGTGTGGCCGCTGGCGCTGGACGCGGGCGAGAAGGCGGCGCTGTCGGTGCGCTATCGCGCGCCGCTCATCAACGATCGCTACAGCGTGCCCGCCAGCGGCATGGGCAGCTTCACCTACCGGCTGACCACCGGCGCGCGCTGGGCAGGGCCCATCGGCAAGCTGCAGATCACGGTCGATCACCTGCACGAGCCGCTGCTGTTCGTGTCGCCGCCCGGCTATCAGCGCGAGCCCGGGCGCCTCACCTGGACGCTGGCTGATCACGAGCCCGGCGTCGAGGTCATCCTCATCCCGCACCCGATCGCCGGGGGCCGCCTGGCGCAGAGCCTGGTGGGCAAGGGCCGCGGCAAGGGCGCAGACACCGTGCGCGCTCGGCTGGCCGCAGGTGACTACGCCAAGGCAGACGTCGACGCGGCGCTCGCGCACCTGCGCGACGCCGGCGACTGGGGCGATGGCTGGCTTGGCACCATCAGCCGGGTTGGTGGCTTCCCCACGCCCAGCAAGGAGCAAGCCGCCGTGGTGATCGCCGAGTCGATCAAGGTGCTCGAGGGGCTCGCCGCCAGAGCCAAGCGCTGAGCCTGCCCTCCTGGGCAGGCGCGCCTGGCCTATCGCCCAGGTCGTCCGTCAGCGTCCTGCCGCTGCGCACGATGTGCGCAAACGCATCCGCTCGTTTGGTCGCCATGCGCTCGCCAGGGCGAGCAACTTGCGGCACCCTAGGGCCGCCGTGCCATCTTCCGCCCCCGCGCTCGAAGCGCCGCTCGAGCGCCGCGTCCTGTGGCTGGTCACGCTCGTCCAGCTCGTCAACGTCCTCGACTTCGTGATGGTCATGCCGCTGGGGCGCGACTTCGCCCGCGCGCTGGACTTTCCGGAGTCCAAGCTGGGGCTCATCGGCGGCGCCTACACGCTCGCCGCCGCGTTCGCCGGCATCCTCAGCTCTCGCTTCCTCGATCGCGCGGACCGCCGCACCGCGCTCGCGGTCGCCATGGCGGGGCTGGTCGCCGCCACCGCGGCGGGCGGCTTCGCGCGCGATCTGCCCAGCATGATGGCCACCCGCATCATCGCCGGCGCGTTTGGCGGCCCCGCGACCTCGCTGGCGCTCGCGATCGTGGCCGACGTCGTGCCGCTCGAGCGCCGCGGCAAGGCCATGGGGATCGTGTCCGCGGCCTTCCCCATCGCCTCGGTCCTGGGCGTGCCCGCCGCGATCTACGCAGCCGAGCTCGGCTCCTGGCGGACGCCGTTCTTCGCGGTCGCGTCGGTGGGCGCCGCCGTCACCGTGTTCGCCGTCCAGTCCTTGCCGTCCTTGCGCTTGCACCTGGCCGGCGAGCGCCGCGCCGCCACGCCGACGCTGGCGCTCATCCGCCGCCCGGAGATGGCGATGACCCTGGCAGCCGCTGGCGCCATGACGCTGTCGGTGTTCATGATCATCCCGTATGTGCGCAGCTTTCTGCAGAACAACCACCACTATCCGGAAAGCCAGATCAAGTATCTGTATCTGGTGGGCGGCCTGGCCAGCTTCGCCACCGTCCGGCTGACCGGACCAGCGGTGGACCGCATCGGCTCCACGCCGATCGCCGTGCTGGGCACGATCGTCCTCGCGGGCTGTCAGCTCGTGTGGTTCTTGCCAGAGCGCGCGCTGGTCCCGGCCATGCTGGTGTTCGTGGCGTTCATGTGCACCGCGTCGCTGCGCGGCGTGCCGCTGTCCACGCTGTCGTCCAAGCTGCCGGCGCCGCACGAGCGCGCGCAGTACATGTCCTTGCAGTCCGCCATGCAGCACCTGGCGTCCGCGTCCGGCGCCATCGGCTCGTCCTGGATCCTGACCACCGGTCCAGATCAGCGCATCCTGCACATGGACATCGTGGTGGGCCTGTCGATCGTCCTGGCGGCGCTGATGCCGCTCTTGCTCTGGCGCGTCGAGCGCCGGGTCAAGGCCCGCCTGGCCAGCGCGGCTGCCGCCGCCGCCGCGGCGCGAGCCGCCGCAGCCTGACCCGCGCGGCGGGCTGCGCGCAGGAGCCTGTGCCAGAGCGCGGGCGCTTCAGGAAAGCCGCGGCAAAGCCTCAGGCAAAGCCGCGGGCAAAGCCGCGGCAAAGCCGCGGGCAAGCCTCAGGCAAAGCCGCGGGCTGGCGTGGTGCGCTGCAGCCAGTTGCTATCCGGATACGCATCCCGCGCCGAGATCAGGTGCAGGGTATAGGCCTGACGCGACACCGCCGACCGGTTGGCGTGGCTGGCGTGCGGCACCAGCCCATCGAGCAGGATCACGGTGCCCTTCTTGGCTGGCACCGGGACCAGCTTGGACTCGTCCCACGGAGAGGGATCTAGCACCACGGTGTGGGTGGCGCGCGCGCGGCGAACGAAGCGCGAGCGCAGGCCCTCGCGGTGACCGCCGGGGAGCACCCACAGACAGCCATTGTCGATCGTGGCGTCCTCCAGGGCGACCCACAGGCCCAGCACGCGCTCGGGGACGGTGTGCAAGAACGTGGAGTCCTGGTGGCAGGTCACCGCGCCGCCGATCCGCGGCTGCTTGAAGATGAGCATCGACTGCAGGAGCACCGGCTCCGGCAGGCCCGCCGCCGCCACCAGCGCCGCGACCGCGGGCGCGCGGGAGAAGGCCGCGAACACCGGATCCAGGTCGTGCAGCGCGTGGCCGATCTTGTTGATCGACTGCGCCTTGGCCTGGCGCAGGCGGCCCTGCTCGTCGAAGGCCTCCGCCTCGAAGAAGAAGTGGATGCGCTCGGCGGAGTCCAGGAAGTAGTCGTCGGTTCGCCGGGCCTGCTCGTCGGTGGTGAAGATGGACCGGTGAGAGTCGGCGTCGAAGGCCTCCACCAGCTCCGCGGCCCGTGTGCGCAGCGCGTCGCACGCCGCGTCGTCGAACACGCCCTCGAGCGCGAGGAACCCATCGGCGCGAAAGCGCGCGAGCCCTTCGGGGGTCACCACAGCCATGCCGCGATTGTGCCGCGCGCGCGCCCGCCGGCCAAGCGCCACCTGCGGCCTGACGCCGGCAAGGCCCGAGCCCACCAGCGCCACCAGGCCGAAAATGAGCGTAGGCTGATCCGGCAAGCTCGAACGTAGAAGGCGGTGGTGCGCGATGAACCGTAAGAAACTGCTCGCGATCGCAGGTGCCGGATTGGCATTGCTGCTGCTTGGCCGCTGGGCCTGTAGCTCGAGGTGGCCGGACCACGACGGAAGCATCCGGCAGACCGCCAGGCTGACCAGCGTGATGCTGCGACGCGGCGCCGAGGGCGCGGTGCACCTCGCGGTCACCGGCCACTTCGTCAAGGGCGACGTCCTTGACACCTTCTCCGTCGACGAGGTGGAGCCGGGCAAGCTCACCCTGGTCGACGGCGCGGGCAAGGCCCAGGAGCTCAAGGTCAAGTGGAAGGACCGTCACAACCTGCGAGTTGGCAAGGTGACGTTGCCCGAGGTGGCCGACGGCGACTACACGCTGCACGCGGAGTACGAGACCGACCTGGGCAAGGGCGAGGTGGACCTGCCACTGCCGCTCTACGCCCCCGCCCGGGTCCACGTGATCACCGACCGTCCGCTGTACGAGCCGGGCAACACGGTGCGCTTCCGCGCGGTGGTGCTGCGCGCCGCTGACCTGGCGCCCATCGACGGCCGCCCCGGGCGGTGGATCATCACCGATCCTGAGGGCCAGGTGCTGCTCGAGGAGAAGGCGCCAGCGGGGGAGTTCGGCGTGGTCGCCGGCAGCTTCCCGCTGGATCGCAACGCCCAGAGCGGCACCTGGAAGGTGCAGTGGAGCTCCGGCGAGGCCACCGACGAGCTGGCGTTCGCCGTCAAGCCGTTCACGTTGCCACGGTTCCGCATCGAGGCCGCCGCCGAGCTGCCCTTCTACTCGCCCAACGACCCGGCGACGCTGAAGGCGGGCGTGCCGCGGCTCCGAGGCGCGGTGACCTACAGCTCGGGTGCGCCGGTGGCGGCGGCCAAGCTGGAGATCCAGTGGCAGGTCCAGGGCGACTGGCCCGCGCCGACGGCTTGGCTCGAGAGCTTGCCCAAGCAAGCGGTGACCGGCGCCGACGGTGGCTTCGCGCTGACCCTGCCGCCCTTGCCCGACGACCTGCAGGGCCAGGTCACGCTGGTGGCGAGCCTGGCGGCGGTGGACGCCGCGGGCGATCGCGCAGCGAGCAGCGCCGCCCTGCTGCTGAGCGAGAACGCCATCGCCGTCTCGGCGGTGACCGAGCTGGGGGACGGGCTGGTGCAGGGCTTCAGCAACCGCGTGTACCTGCGGGTCACCACGCCGGATGGACGCATCCTGCAGGGCGCCAAGCTCAAGGTGCGCCGGGGCTGGCAGCCGAGCGATCCAGGCGTCGACGCGGTGGTCGATGAAGACGGCGTCGCCGCGCTGCAGCTCGATCCTGGCCCGCCGGTCAACGTGGTGGTGCCGGCGCGCCCTTGGCGACCCGCGCCCCGACCGCCGGTGGTCAGCCGGGAGGAGGCAGAGGAGCTGCTCGCTGGCGAGGGCGCGCCGCTCGACGACCAGGTGGAGTTCGATCGCTGGCTGCCCGCGCTGGCGCCGTGCGCCAAGTGGGTGCTGGAAGACCGCACCACCGTGCAAGTGGGCTTGCGGGTGAGCGCCTCTGGCGCCATCACCGCGGCGGCGGCGGGCCCCTTGCTCGTCGAGCGCTGCGTGCTGGAGGTGGCGCGCGCGCGGCGGCTGCCGGCTGGCGCCGAGCGCATGTACACGCTGGGCTTTGTGTTCACCAGTCCGGATCTGCCGGTGCTGTCGGTGGAGATCGCCAGCGCCACCGAGCTGCCAGACGACGATGACCTCGTGCCCGCGCTCACCGCCGCGCTCAACGCGCGCGCCGCCGCCGCGCGAGACTGCTTGCCCTCCGCGCAGGACGGCTCGCTCCCGCGCGCGCTGACCTGGCGAGTGACCGCCGGGCAGAAGCAGATCACGCTGGGCGACTGGGTGGCGGATCCGCAGGGCGACGCGCTCGCGGCGGCGATGCCGTGCGTGACCAGCCGGTTCGCCGGCGCGCGGGTGGAGCTGGCCGAGCCCGCGCCGAGCGACGCGCTCGGCCTGGCGCGGATGTCCCTGGCGCTGCCGGAGCGGCTGCGCCAGGAGCGGCCGCAGCCCACCGTCATGCTGGGCTACGAGCTGGCGGTGAGCGCCGACGTCCCCGGGGAACCGTCCACCTTGCTGCGGCTTGGCCCCGGCGAGGTGCCGACGCTGCGAATGCGCATGACGCCGATCTTGGCCAAGCCCGGAGACACCATCACCGCCGAGCTGCTGCGTGGCCCCACGTTCTTGGGCGAGCTGCCCAAGGAGCTGACCTTGGTCTGCGAGAAGAAGAAGGTGGTCGCCAAGCTCACCCCCGAGCGCAAGGCCACCTTCGCCCTGCCGCCGGAGGTCAAGGGCTTCTGCGAAGCGCGCTACGCGGACACCCGCGCGCTGGTGTTCGTCCAGCCGCCAGGCGGGCTCACCGTCTCGGTGACGCCCGACGCCCAGCGCTACGCGCCAGGCCAGCAGGCGCAGCTCACGGTGCGCACGCTCAGCCAGGGCAAGGGCCAGAAGGCGGCGGTCGGGCTCTTCGGCGTGGACCAGAGCCTGGCCCAGCTCACGCCGCTGCCCGGCGCGGACGACCTCAGCCGCCTGGCGCCCAAGGTGGAGACGCCGAGTCCGGCCTTCGGACAGCTCGACGGCCAGGCGCTGACCATGGGGCGCATCCAGGGCGCCAACGCCGCGGCCGCGGTGATCCAGCGCGTCAGCAGCATCCCGACGCCGGCGGAGCTGGACGCGGTGGTCAGCGGCACCGCCGAGACCACCCTGGACGCCGTGGCCGAGTTGACCGACCGGTTCTACGTGGTCCTCGCCGAGCTCTATGCGCAGGCGCGCGCCTGGGAAGACAAGGCGCCGGCCAAGGAGATGATGAAGCCGGAGACCATGGCCAGGCTGTGGCGCGACGCGCTGGCCGCGTGCGCGAAGCGCGGCGAGCGCGTGGACGATGCCTTCGGGCGCAAGCTGCGCCTGCACGTGCTGCCGGCGGACCTCTTGTCCTTGACCGATCCGCACGTGGTGGTGACGGGCACGAGGTTGCCCGAGGACGTCGAGAACTGGGCGGCCTGGGTCGCCAGAAAGAGGCCGTGATCGTGATGATGACGCGAAAAAGCAGGCTCGCGTTGGCCTTGGGCCCCACCGAGCTGACCGCGCTGGCCGCGCTCACCGCGCTGGCTTCGCTCTCGTGCAAGGCCAAGGGCGAAGAGCCAGGCGCGATGGAGAGCTCGCTGCGCACCAGCACCATGAACGAAGCCGCGCCCGCCGCGGCCCCCGCGGCGCCGGCCATGGCGAGCCCCCAGGAGGCCGAGGAGGAGAAGGACCTCGGGCGCGCCGAAGGGAAGTTGTTGGAGCGCGGCCCCGCGGACGCCTGGGGCGGCGCAGCCAAGGGCAAGGCGGACGGCAAGAACCGGCCCGCCAAGGAGCCAGAGGGCCAGACCCGCGCCTGGTTCCCGGAGACGTTCTTGTTCGAGCCGCTGCTCGTCACCGACGACACCGGGGTGGCGCAGGTCAAGGCCCGCGTCCCCGACCGGCTGACCTCGTGGCGCGTGCTCGCGCTGGCGCACTCGCGCAGCGGCGCCCAGGCCGGGGCGGTGACGAGCTTTCTGGGCACGCTGCCGACCTACGTGGACCCGATCATCCCCAAGACGCTGATGGTCGGCGACCAGGTGCGCCTGCCGATCCAGCTCGTCAACACCACGGCGACCCAGGTCACCACCACGCTGGCGATGGAGGCGCAGAACGCGTCCATCGACGGCCTCGCCCGGACCGTGACGCTCCCCGCCAACGGTAGCCGCGTCGAATATGCGCGGCTCACCGTCAACGACGTGGGCGCGGTCTCGGTGCGGGTGACGCTCGGTGAGCGCGACGCCGTGCTGCGCACGCTGCAGGTGGTCCCCACCGGCAAGCCGGTCTTTTCCACCCGCACCGGCACCCTGGCCGCGCCGCGCACCCTGACCATCGACGGCGTCCCCGGCGCTGATCCCAAGAGCGATCGCGTGCGGCTGCAGGTCTACCCGGGCGCGCTCGCCATCCTGCGCACCGAGCTGGGCGTGGTGACCTCGCGGGTCGGCCCCGCCGAAGACGCCTACGCGCTCTTCCTGGCCGGGCGCGGACCGGACCTGCTCGCCGCGCTCGGCGACACGGCCGATCCGACCGCGGTGCGAGAGCTCTCGATCCTGGCGACCCAGCGCGCCATGCGGCACGCGCGGCGCCTCGAGCTCGACGGCGCCATCCTGTTCACCGAGGCGGCGCTGGCGCACCCGCAGAGCCCGGTGCTGCAACGCCTGGGCGCCCGCGCCGCGGATCAGCTCGCGCGAGCGCAGCTCCCCGATGGCACCTTCGCCATCACCTCCGGGATCACGTTGCAGCGGCTGATGGTCACCACCGCCGAGGCGGTGCGCGCCATCAACTCGGCCGCCGCCTCCTCCACCGCGTCGCCGGCCGACCGCAAGCGCGCCAGCGCCGCCTCGGTGCGCGCCGCGGGCGCCTTCGCCCGCAACGCCGCGCAGATCGAAGACGCCTACACCGCCGCGGCGGTCCTCGCCAGCGGCGCGGTGCAGGGCAAGCTCGCCGACGACCTGCGCGCCAAGGTCCGCGCGGCGCTGCAGGCCACCGACGACGGCGCCAAGATCCTGCCCGTCGGCGAGGGCGTGGTGCGCGGCGATGGCCGGGTGCCCTCGACGCTCGAGGCCACGGCGCTGGCGGTGCTGGCCCTCGCGGGCGACGCGCAGGCGCCGCTGGCCGACCTGGGCGCCACGCTGCTCGGCGGCTACAGCCTGCTCGGCGGCTGGGGCGACGGGCGCACCAACCTGGTGGCGATGCGCGCGGTGCTTGAGCTGTTCAAGACGCCGGTGCCCGCCGGCGTCTCGATCCGCCTCTTGATGGACGGCAAGCCAGTGGCCACCGGCGAGCTGACCAAGGACAAGCTACGAGAGGTGCTGGTGCTGGAGGCGGCGACCCCTGGCCTGGCCACCGCGCGAACGTGGCAGATCATCGCCGAGCCGGCGGTGCCGGGGCTGGGCTACGCCCTGAGCCTCGGCAGCTATGTGCCCTGGCCACCGTCGCAGCCGCGCGGCCTGGAGCTGCGCCTGCCCGCGGCCGTGCGCGGGACGGTCGGCAAGCCGCTCACGCTCGAGGTGACCGCGGTGGCGCCAGCGGGCCTGCCGCTGCACCTGCGCTACGCGCTGCCCGCGGGGGTGCAGGCGGATCCTGGCGCGCTGCAATTGATGGGAGGGCTCGAGCGCTTCACCGTCGCCGATGACGCGGTCGAGCTGTTTGTCCCCGCGCTGTCGCCCGGGCAGATCTTCACCGCCAAGCTGCGCGTGATCCCCACGCTGGGCGGCACCCTGCACGCCGGCGCGTCGTGGCTGACTGCCGGCGACGGTGGCCAGCGGTTCGACGTGCCGCCGACGATCTGGACCATCGAGTAGCGAAGGCACCAAGGACTGCGCCATGCACAAAGGATCATGCCTCTGCAAAGCCGTCACCTTCGAGGTCTCCGGAGAGCTGCACCCGCCCGACGCTTGCCATTGCTCGCAGTGCCGCAAGCAATCCGGCCACTACTGGGCCTCCACCGATGTGCCGCGCGCGCGGCTGGCGATCACCGGCGCGGACAAGCTCACCTGGTTTCAGTCTTCAGAGAAGGTGAGGCGCGGCTTCTGCTCCATCTGCGGCTCGTTCCTGTTCTGGGACCCGGTGCGCAGAGACTCGCTGGCGGTGGCGATGGGCGCCTTCGAGCAACCCACCGGCACGCAGCTCGCCCTTCACATCCACGTGGCCGACAAGGGCGACTACTACGAGCTAGGCGACGGCCTGCCGCAGAACCCGCACTGACCCGAGCTCGGTGGCGGCGCAGCGGCGACTGCGTGACCGACGCCACCTTGGCCAACCGCGCTCACCGGTACGCGCTGTTCCAGCAGTTCGCCGGCTGGTTGGAGATCTCCACCCAGAACCGGTTGGGCGCCAGCGCCGCCGAGCCGTAGCCCTGGAAGTTCCAGCCACCGCCGCCGTCGTGGAACTCGGCGAACTCCCAGCCTGCGCCCAGCTCGCCGGCGCAGATCGCGTCGCCGGCGGCGCTGGAGGTGAGATCCGTGCCCAGGTGCCCGCGAGACATGGCGAGAAAGCCCCCGGTCCAGCGGTTGGTCGAGGTGGAGGTGATGTACCCGGGCTGCGCCAGGCCGCTCTTGCGGATGCAGAGCAGCGGCAGCGACACGTTGCACGGGGTGTCCCCGTCGTAGGCGTCGGTGGTGGCGTCGGAGCCGACGCCCTGCACGTCGACGATGCGCGTCTTCTGGAGCCACGTCATGCCATAGCGCACCACCAGGGCCTGATCGACCTGCGCCTCGGCCACCGGCGCCGCACCTGACTCCTCCGTCGCGCACGCCGTGACGCCGACCGCCAGCGCGGCGCCGAGCGCGGCGAGCTGGAGAGCACGACTGAGAACACTCATACGCTTCTCGCTACAAGCAAACATGGGGGATCCTTTCTTCAAGCACGAAGTCTTCAAGCACAAAGGGACTGCGAGCGAACGCTCGCCTCCGGCGAGGCGGCGCGCAGGGGAGAAACCGCGCCCGACCCGGGCCGCGTCACGCTCACCTCTCGAAGCTGGTAGTGGTCGATGGGGATGGCCGAGATTGGAAAAAACGGCACGCCATCCTGGAATCTTCGAAATGCGGCGCACGGCCGCGCGCCGCAGCCGCCGCACGGCCGCCGCATGCCTGGAAGACGGCTCGAGGATCTCTCCAGCGCCGCCCCCGCCGCGAAGATTTTCGGCGGCGAGCGGCAACGCGCGCCCCGCTGGCGACACAGAAGACCTGGAGGTGCCGATGTTCCAGGATCGAGAGCATGACCCGGTGGATGTGGACGGCGCGGCCCTGGCGGCCTGGCGCGGCGGAGATCCCCTCTCTGGTGCTGCGCTGTTCGAGCGCCACTACGCGAGCGTGGCCCGCTTCTTCCACCACAAGGTGAGCGGCGCCGCGCAGGACGATCTGGTGCATGAGACCTTCCTCGCCTGTCTCGAGGCCGCCGCCCGCTTCCGCGGACAGTCCTGCTTTCGCACCTTCCTGTTTGGCATCGCGCACCGCGTGCTGGCCGGGCACGTTCGCCGCGCGGCGCGCAGCTCCGCGCGATGCGCCGACGGCTACGATCCGGAGGAGCTGCCGGCCGGAAGCTTCGCGCCTTGCCCGGCGGCCACCTTGGCGGCGGAGCAAGAGCAGCGCCACCTGCGGGAGGCGCTGCGCCGGATCCCACAGCCGTATCAGCTCGCGCTCAAGCTGCACTACTGGGATGGGCTCACCGCCGCGCAGATCGGAGAGTCCTCCGGCATCCCCCTTGGCACAGCCAAGACCCGACTGCGGGACGGTCGCCGCGCGCTGGCAGCGCAGCTCGAACGCCTGGCCCGGTAGCACAGGCGCCGCGCGCCGTCGCAGCACGAGCTGGCGACCGGCCGCGAGGGGCCTTACCAAACCATCGCCGCGCGCGCGGCGCTTCCTGCAAGCGTTGCACGCCGCGCTGCACCACGCGCAAGACCTTCGCGCGTGGGACTGGCCGAAGAGGCGGCCAAACCAGACGACCTCGCGCCGCCGCAGAAGCCGAGGTCCGCTCGTGTAGACGACAGCCGTGAAGAACTCTTCCGCGTGCAGCGCATGGCACAGCGCGCCAAGAGGTCCTCGCGAGGTCATTTTGACAGCGGCCCGTTCCTTGCTCTTACCCCCCAGCAATGGCTATCGATCTTGAGACGCTGGACGCCGCACTTTCTGCGCTGGCTGATTTTGCCAAGCGCTACCTACCCGACGCTACCCTGCGTGAACTCGACCACAAGGACCAGTTTCCAGAGGAGCTGGTGCGTCGCATGTGCAGCGATGAGCTGGGCGTCCAGCTCTTCTTTGTGCCGGAGCAGTATGGCGGGCTAGGCGCTGGCTCCTATGGCGTGTACCGGATCTGCGAGCAGCTCGCCGGCGTGGACGTGGGCATCGCCACCGGCGTGCTCGCGACCTTCCTTGGCAGCGAGCCGATCAGCGTCGGCGGGACGGAGCAGCAGCGCAAGCAGTGGCTCGGCCGCATCGCGGAGCAGGGCGTGCTGATGGCCTACGGCGCCACCGAGCCGCAGGCCGGCAGCGACCTGGCGGCGCTGCGAACGGTGGCCACGCGGATCGAGCAGGATGGCAAGGTCACCGGCTATCGCATCAGCGGCAGCAAGCAGTGGATCTCCAACGGCGGGGTCGCGGACCTCTACACCATCCTGGCCAACACGCCGAGCGGGCCGACCTGGTTCGTGGTTGACCGAGGGACCCCCGGGTTGTCCGCCGGCAAGCCGGAGGACAAGCACGGCATCCGCGCGTCCAACACCGCGGCGCTCACGCTCGAGGATGTCTACGTCGACGCCGACCGGGTGGTCGGCCTGGTCGAGGGCCAGGGCCTCGTGCAGGCGCAGGCGGTGTTCGGCTACACCCGGCTCATGGTGGCGGCGTTCGGGCTCGGCGCTGGATGGGCCGCGCTCAACCGCGCCATCGAGTACTCGACGACGCGCGTGCAAGCCGGCACGCCGCTGTCCGAGAAGCAGGGCTACACCCACAAGCTCATCGTCCCGCACGCCGCCCGGCTGGAAGCAGCGCGGGCCTACATCGAGGAGGTCGGCACGCGGCTCGACAGCGGCGACGAGCAGCTCAACACCGAGGGCGCGATCGCCAAGTACCTGGCCACCGAGGCGGGCAACGCGGCGGCCGAGGCCTCGATCCAGGCGCTCGGCGGCTACGGCTACACCAAGGAGTACATGGTGGAGAAGGTGAAGCGCGACGTGCGCATCACCACGATCTACGAGGGCACCAGCGAGATCATGGAGATGACGATCTCGCGGGATCGCTGGCAGAGCCACCTCAAGACCCGCGGTCGCTACTATCACGATCAGGCCGCCGCGCTGGAGGTGCTGCACAAGCGGCAGCCCCTGGCCGGCGCCAACCTGGCCGCGCTGGCGGCGCACGCGCTGGCCGAGGTGCTGGAGCGAGCCCGGGTGGCTCGCCTGACGCGCCACCAGCACATCCTGTTTCGCCTGGGCGAGCTCATCGCCTGGACCGAGGGCGCCGCGGCGATCGCGCGCCGCGCGGTGGCGGTGGCCGAGGGCACGCTCGACGCGCGCGCGCCCCGCCGCTTTGACGCCGCCGCGATGGCTTCGCTTGCCCGGGTGTTTGCCCGCGAGGCCGCGCGCAAGGTCGCCGAGGACGGGCTCGCGCATCTGGTGGGCGCGGGCGGCGCCGGGGACGACGGCGCCGAGGCGCTGGCCGCCGCGCTCGGCGTGCCGGCGATCTGGCGCGCCCAGGCCGGCCAGCTCGCCGACATGGATCGCGTCGCCAGCGCGCTGTACGGCCGGGCCATGCAGTAGCTGGCCGCCGCCGATCGGCCCTGTTCCCAGTCTCGCGAAAACGCACGGAGAAAGCTCGACATGTCCGACACCATCGACCGCGCCATCGCCATCGTCGGCGTGGGCGCCATCTTGCCCGACGCTCCCGACACCCGCACCTTCTGGAACAACCTGCAGACCAGCCGGTACTCCATCACCGATGTCCCGGCCGACCGCTGGGATCCAGCCCGCTACTTCGACGCCGATCCGCACGCGCCAGAGAAGACGTACTCCAAGATCGGCGGCTGGGTGCGCGAGTTCGCCTGGGACCCCGCGCGCTGGAAGCTGCCGGTGCCGCCCAAGGTCGGCGACGCGATGGACGCCGGCCAGAAGTGGGCGGTGACCTGCGCACGCGAGGCCCTGCTCGACTACGGCTATCCCGACCGGCCGCTCGATCGGGCGCGCACCGCCGTCATCCTGGGCAACGCGATGGCGGGCGAGAAGCACTACCTGACCGCGCTGCGCGTGTTCTTCCCGGAGTTCGCGCAGGCGCTGGCCGCGGCGCCCAGCTTCGCCGCGCTCGACGCGCGGGTTCGCGAGGCCATCGAGTCCGAGTCGCGCAGCCTGCTGGGCGAGGCGATGCCGCCGATCACCGAGGACACGATGCCCGGCGAGCTGTCCAACGTGATCGCCGGGCGCGTCGCCAACCTGTTTGACCTGCACGGTCCAAACTACGTGGTCGACGCCGCCTGCGCCTCCGCGGTGGCCGCCTTCTCGGCGGCGATCGAGGGGCTCATCGAGCACGACTACGACGCGGTGCTCACCGGCGGCATCGACCGCAACATGGGGCCAAGCTCGTACGTGAAGTTCTGCAAGATCGGCGCGCTCTCCGCCACCGGAACCCGACCGTACGCCGATGGCGCCGACGGCTTCGTGATGGGCGAGGGCGCGGTGGTCTTCTTGCTCAAGCGGCTGGCGGACGCCGAGCGCGCGGGCGACCGGATCTACGCGGTGATCCGCGGCATCGGCGGCTCGAGCGACGGCAGGGGCAAGGGCATCACCGCCCCCAACCCGGTGGGGCAGAGGCTCGCGGTGGAGCGCGCCTGGGAGAACGCCGGCGTGTCGCCGGCCACCGTGTCCCTGATCGAGGGCCACGGCACCTCGACGCGCGTCGGCGATGTCGTCGAGGTCGAGGCGATGAGCGAGGTCCTGCGCGCCGCTGGCGCGGCGCCGCGGTCCATCGCGCTGGGCTCGGTGAAGTCGAACATCGGCCACCTCAAGGCCGCGGCCGGCGCCGCTGGCCTGCTCAAGGCCGCGCTCTCGCTGCACCACAAGGCGTTGCCGCCGAGCCTCGGCTTCGCGCGCCCCAACCCCAACATCAACTTCGAGAACTCGCCGCTGGCGGTCAACACCACGCTGCGCCCGTGGACCGAGCCGGCGGCCGGCGTGCGGCGCGCGGCGGTCAGCGCCTTCGGCTTTGGCGGCACCAACTTCCACGCCGTGCTCGAGGAGCACGTGCCCGGCGCGCTGACCCGCGGTCGCGTCATGGTGAGCGGCGCGGCAAGCAGCGGCGCGGGCAGCGGACCGATCGGCGCGTCGGGCAGCGCCGCGGGCGCCAGCGCCGATTCTACGGTGGCCACCTCCGCCCAGAGCAAGACCGCGCGCATCGCCGCCGCCGCCGCCAGCCGGCCGCCGCTGCGCGGCGCGCTGGTGCTCGGCGCGGCCACCACGTCCGCGCTCGCGGAGCGCCTGGCCTCGGTGCAGCGCGCCGCCGCCGCCGGTCACGCGCCCCCGGTGACCGCGCCCGCCGCCGCGGACCTGGCCGCGGCCGAGCGGGTGGCCATCGACTACGGCGACGCCGCCGAGCCTCGCCGACAAGGCCGGCAAGGCGCTCAAGGCGCTGCGCAGCGGCGAGCCCGCGGCCTGGCGCATGCTTCGTCAGCAGGCGTGTTCGCGGGCCGTGGCCCGCGCGGCAAGCTGGCGTTCCTCTACACCGGCCAGGGCTCGCAGTACGTGGGCATGCTGAGCGCGCTGCGCGCCGCCGAGCCGGTCATCGCGCAGACCTTCGCCGAAGCAGATCAGGTGATGACGCCGCTCCTGGGGCGCTCGCTGTCGAGCTACATCTTCCCCGCGGTCGCGGACGCGACGAGCCGCGCCCAGGCCGAAGAAGACCTCAAGCAGACCGCCATCACCCAGCCCGCGATCCTGGCGACGGATCTGGCGCTGACCCGGCTGCTGGGCGCGTATGGCGTCCGCCCCGATCTGGTCATGGGCCACAGCCTGGGCGAGTACGGCGCGCTGGTGGCCGCCGGGGTGCTGCCGTTCGCCGATGCGCTGGAGGCGGTGAGCGCGCGCGGCCGCGAGATGACCCACGTCGCCGTCGCGGACTGCGGCCAGATGGTGGCGGTGACCGCGCCGCTGGCGGAGATCGAGGCGGTGGTGGCCGCCGCCGAGGGCTACGTGGTGGTGGCCAACCACAACAGCCCCAAGCAGGCGGTCATCGGCGGCGCCAGCGCCGCCGTCGAGGCCGTGACCCGGACGCTGGTGGCGCGCGGCTTCCAGTGTACGCGCCTGCCGGTCAGCCACGCCTTTCACACCCAGATCGTGGCGCCAGCGAGCGGCCCGCTGCGCAGCGTGATCGAGCGGCTCGACGTGCGGCCGCCGCGCCTGCCGGTGGTGGCCAACGTCACCGGCGAGCTGTACCCGAGCCACGACGGCGCGCGCGCCGAGATCATCGAGCTGCTGGCCCGCCAGGTGGCGTCGCCGGTGCAGTTCGTCAAGGGGCTCGAGCGACTCTACGCCGAGGGCGCGCGCGTGTTCGTGGAGGTCGGGCCCAAGCGCGCGCTGGCCGGCCTGGCCGACGACACGCTGGGGCACCACGCCGAGGTCCTGGCGCTGTCCACCAACCATCCCAAGCTCGCCGACGCGGTGGCCTTCAACCAGGCGCTGTGCGGGCTCTACGCCGCGGGCTTTGGCGCGGCCGACGCGGCCCCGACGCACACGGTGGCGGCGCCGCTCGAGGCCAAGCGCACCACGGCCGAGGCCGCCGCGCCGCGGCCGGTGGTGGTCACCGGCGCCGCGCTGGGGTTGCCCGGCACCGCGCGGGTCTTCGACGACGACAACGTCGCGCGCCTGCTGCGCGGCGAGAGCCTGATCGACGTGGTGCCGGCGCGTCATCGCCGCGCCATGGTCGACAAGCACATCACCCGCGTGGTCAAGGGCGCGGACGGCTCCGGGTCGTTCCAGCTCATCGATGATCCGGACGACGTGATCCGCCTGGCCGGCCGCAGCGGCGCGCTGGATCTGGAGGCCGAGTTCGGCGTGGCGCCAGAGCGGCTGGCCGCGCTGGACGTGGTCACCCGCCTCGCCATCGGCGCCGGCCTCGACGCCCTGCGCGACGCCGGCATCCCGCTGGTCCACCACTACAAGACCGCCAGCACCGGCAAGAAGCTGCCCGAGCGCTGGGGCTTGCCCGAGGCCCTGCGCGACGACACCGGCGTCATCTTCGCCTCCGCCTTCCCCGGCCTCGACTCCTTCGCCGACGACCTCGGCCGGTACCACCGAGATCTGGCGCGGCGCGAGAAGCTGACCTTGATCGAAGGCGTGCTCGCCCACCTGGGCCCCAGCGGCGACGCCACCCTGCGCGCCGAGCTGAGCTACCAGCGCGACGAGCTCGCCGCCGAGCTCGAGCGCGAGCCGTTCCAGTTCGACCGCCGCTTCCTGTTCCGCGTGCTGGCGATGGGGCACTCGCAGTTCGCCGAGCTGATCGGCGCCCGCGGCCCCAACACCCAGCTCAACGCCGCGTGCGCCAGCACCACCCAGGCGCTGTCGCTCGCCGAGGACTGGATCCGCGCTGGCCGCTGTCGCCGCGTGGTGGTGGTGGCGGGCGACGACGTCACCAGCGACCACCTGTTCGAGTGGATCGGCGCGGGGTTTCTGTCGAGCGGCGCCGCGGCCACCGACGACGTGGTCGAGAAGGCGGCGCTGCCGTTTGACCGCCGCCGTCACGGCATGATCATGGGCATGGGCGCCGCCGCGGTGGTGGTGGAGAGCGCCGAGGCCGCGCAGGAGCGCGGGCTCGCGCCGATCGCCGAGCTGCTCGGCACCATCACCGCCAACAGCGCGTTCCACGGCACGCGGCTCGATCTGGCGCACATGGGCCAGGTCATGGAGCGCGTGGTGCGCCGCGCCGAGGCCGCGGGCGGCGTCGCCCGCCAGGCGATGGCCGCCGAGATGGTGTTCGTCTCGCATGAGACCTATACCCCGGCGCGCGGCGGCAGCGCCTCGGCGGAGATCCACGCGCTGCGCGAGGTCTTCGGCGAGGCCGCCAGCCGTATCGTCATCGCCAACACCAAGGGGTTCACCGGCCACGCCATGGGCGTGGGCATCGAGGATGTGCTGGCGATCAAGGCGCTGGAGACCGGCATCGTCCCGCCGGTGCCCAACCACAAAGAGGTGGACCCGGAGCTTGGGGTGCTCAACCTGTCGCACGGCGGGCCGTACCCCATCCGCTACGCGCTGCGCCTCGGCGCGGGCTTCGGCTCGCAGATCAGCATGTCGCTGCTGCGCTGGGTCACCACGCCGGACGGCGCGAGGCAGCGCGCCAGCGCGCTGGGCTACGACTATCGCATCCGCGATCGCGGCGCCTGGCTGGCGTGGCTGGCCAGCGTCTCCGGCCAGGCGGCGCCGCAGCTCGAGGTGGTCAAGCGCACCCTGCGAGTGATCGATCCGGCGCTGGGCCGCGGCAGCGTCCCTGCCAGCCCGGCGGCGGGCGGCGCCGCGCGCCCGTCCATCGCACCGGCGAGAGCGCCGGTGGCCGCCGCGCCGGCAGCGACGGCAGCGACGGCAGCGACCGCAGCGACCGCCGCGACCGCCCCGGCCGCGCCACGCGCTGCGCCGGTGAGCGCTGCGCCGGTAGCTACACCGGTAGCTGCGCCGGCAGTTGATCCGGTCAAGCAGCAGGTCATGGCCATCGTCGCGGCCACCACCGGCTACCCGCCCGACATGCTCGACGAGACCTTGGACCTCGAGGCCGATCTCGGCGTCGACACCGTCAAGCAAGCCGAGACCTTCGCCGCCGTCCGCGCCGCGTACGACATCCCCCGTCAGGACAACCTCAAGCTCCGCGACTTCCCCACCCTGGCGCACGTCGTCGGCTTCGTGTACACGCACCGGCCAGACCTGGCCCCTGCTGCGCGAGCCGCCGCCGCGCCACCGGTGGCCGCGAGCGCTGCCGCGAGCGCGCAGGTCGTGGCAGCGGCGCCTGCGCCGACGGCGCCAGCGACGACCGCGACGACCGCGACGCCAGCGCCAGCGACGACCGCGACCGCCGCCGTCGACGCGACCGCGCCCAGCGACGACCCGGTCCGCGCCGCCGTCCTGGCCATCATCGCCGACAAGACCGGCTATCCCCCCGACATGCTCGACGACACCCTCGACCTCGAGGCCGACCTCGGCGTCGACACCGTCAAGCAAGCCGAGACCTTCGCCGCGGTCCGCGCCGCGTACGACATCCCTCGTCAGGACAACCTCAAGCTCCGCGACTTCCCCACCATCGCCCACGTCATCGGCTTCGTCTACGCCCACCGGCCAGACCTGGCACGCGCCGCAGCCGCGCCGGTGCCTGTCGCGGCGACGGCGGCGACGTCAGCGACGGCGCCTGCGCCCACGGCGCCCACGGCGCCTGCGTCGACAGCGACGCCTGCGCCGGAGACACCAGCCGGCGCCGCGCCCAGCGACGACCCGGTCCGCGCCGCCGTCCTGGCCATCATCGCCGACAAGACCGGCTATCCCCCCGACATGCTCGACGACACCCTCGACCTCGAGGCCGATCTCGGCGTCGACACCGTCAAGCAAGCCGAGACCTTCGCCGCGGTCCGCGCCGCGTACGACATCCCTCGTCAGGACAACCTCAAGCTCCGCGACTTCCCCACCATCGCTCACGTCATCGGCTTCGTCTACGCCCACCGGCCAGACCTGGCACGCGCCGCCGCTGCGACCGCTGCGACGGCCGCTGAGCCTGCGCGAGCCGCGGCGCCGCAAGCGAGCGCTGCGCCCGTGCAGTCCGCGACGCCCGCTCAGCCGGCGCCGACCGCGCCCGCAGCGTCAACCGCGCCCGCGACGCCAGCCGCAGCGACGCTTGCGCCCGCGACACCAGCCGCGGCCGCGCCCAGCGACGACCCGGTCCGCGCCGCCGTCCTCGCCATCATCGCCGACAAGACCGGCTATCCCCCCGACATGCTCGACGACACCCTCGACCTCGAGGCCGACCTCGGCGTCGACACCGTCAAGCAAGCCGAGACCTTCGCCGCGGTCCGCGCCGCGTACGACATCCCTCGCCTGGACGACCTCAAGCTCCGCGACTTCCCCACCATCGCTCACGTCATCGGCTTCGTGTACGCCCACCGGCCAGACCTGGCCCCTGCTGCGCGAGCCGCCGCCGTCGACGTGCCCTCCCAAGCCGCGGCCTCGCAAGCCGCGCCCGCGCAAGCGGCGACCCCCCCGCAAGCCGCCGCGCCGCGCCCGGTCGCGGCGTCCTCGGCGGCCTCGCACCCCCGCAAGGTGCCCACCGTGCTCCTGCGTCCTCCGCTGGAGCTGTGCGTCGCCACCGGCGTCGCGCTTGGGGCCGGCGCCACCGTGCTGGTGATGCCGGACCGCGGCGGCGTCGCGGAAGCGCTGCTGGCCGCGCTCGGCGAACGCGACGTGCGCGTCATCGTCGGCGAGCCAGGTGACTCCTCCGAAGCGCTGCTGGCGCGGCTCGGCGAGGGCCGCGCGCTCACCGGCGTGTTCTGGCTGACCGCGCTCGACGACGAAGGCGACCTTGGCGCGCTCGGTCTCGACGGCTTCCGCGGCGCCCTGGCCGCGCGCGTCAAGCGGCTCGCCGATCTCGCTCGCGCGCTCTACGACACCCTCGCGGAGCCTGGCACCTTCATCGTCGCCGCCACCCGCCTGGGCGGCGCGCACGGCTACGGCGCCGAGGGCGCCAGCGCCCCGCTCGGCGGCGCGGTCACCGGCTTCATCAAGGCGCTGGCCCGCGAACGGCAGGCCGCGCTGTGCAAGGCCGTGGACTTCGCGACCGGCGAAGCTCCCGCGGCGATCGCGCAGGCCCTCGTCGAGGAGACGCTCGCGGATCCGGGCGCCGTCGAGATCGGCTACCAGCGCGGCCTGCGCCTCACCATCGGCCTCGGCGAGCCGGCGCTCGATCCTGCCGCGCCGCCGGCCTTCGCGCTGCACCCGCACAGCCACGTCGTGGTCACCGGCGCCGCCGGCAGCATCGTCGCGGCCATCACCGCGGACCTGGCGGCGCGCGCCGGTGGCGGCGTCTTCCACCTGCTCGACCTGGCCCCCACGCCGGATGCTTCGTCGACCGATCTGCGCCGCTACCATGACGACCGCGACGGCCTGCGCCGCGACCTGTTTGACCGCGCCAAGGCGCGCGGCGAGCGCGCCACCCCGGCGCTGGTCGAGCGCGAGCTGGCGGCGCTGGAACGTCAGGCGGCGGCGCAGCGCGCCATCGACGCCATCGCCGCGGCCGGCGGCCGCGCCCACTACCACCAGGTCGACCTGCGCGACCAGGAGCAGGTCGCCGCGGCGCTCGCCACCGTGCGCGCCCACGGCCACCTCGATCTGCTGATGCACGCCGCCGGGCTCGAGATCAGCCACTTTCTGCCCGACAAGCCCAGCAGCGAGTTCGACCGGGTCTTCGACGTGAAGGCCGACGGCTGGTTCAACTTGCTCGCCGGCCTTGGCGACTCGTCGCTCGGCGGCGCGGTGGTGTTCAGCTCGATCGCCGGCCGCTTCGGCAACGGCGGCCAGACCGACTACAGCGCGGCCAACGACCTGCTCTGCAAGCTGGTCTCGAACCTCGGCCGCACGCGGCCGGGCGTGTGCGCGGTGGCCATCGACTGGACCGCGTGGGGCGAGATCGGCATGGCGTCGCGCGGTTCGATCCCCAAGATGATGCAGCTCGCGGGGATCGAGATGCTGCCGCCGGCGCAAGGCGTGCCCGCGGTGTACGCCGAGCTAGTGCGCGGCAGCGGCGAGGTGGTGATCGCCGGCCAGCTCGGAGCGCTGGTGGCCGAGCGCAGCGCCGCGGGCGGCCTCGCGGTGGAGCGCGCGCAAGAGCTCGCCCGCGCGCAGCAGCGCCCCATGCTCGGCCAGGTGCTCGGCTGCGGCGTCTACTCCCCGCTCACCGTCGAGACCACGCTGGATCCGCGGCGGGAGCCCTTCCTCGATCACCACCGCATCGACGGCACCGCGGTGCTGCCCGGCGTGATGGGCCTCGAGTCCTTCGCCGAGCTGGCGGTGGCGCTGTGGCCCCAGCGCCACGTGCGCGCGCTCCTGGACGTGCGCTTCGAGGCGCCGTTCAAGTTCTATCGCGACGAGCCGCGCACGCTGCGGCTGGAGGCGTGGCTGCGACCCGCGCCAGCCGCCGCCCAGGGCGCAGACGAGGAGGCTGACGAGCTCTTCGCCGACTGCCGGCTCACCAGCGTTCGTCAGCTCCCCGGCCGCGCCGAACCCCAGCTCACCACCCACTTCACCGCGCGCGTCCAGCTGGCCCGGAGCCCCGCCGCGGCCCCGCCGCCGTCGCATCACCAGCGACCGGCGCGCGACGCCAGCGAGCCGGTGCGCGCGGCCGAGATCTATCGCACGTACTTCCACGGCCCCGCGTACCAGGTGCTGGAGGCGGTGTGGATCGAGGGCGCGCTGGCGCTGGGCCAGATGGCCGAGCCGCTGCCACCCGACTGCGCAGACGGCGTCACCTTGCTCGACCCGCGCGCCATCGAGCTGTGCTTCCAGACCGCGGGCATCTGGGAGGCGCGCGCGCACGCCGGCCGGCTGGCGCTGCCACGCGCGGTCGAAGAGGTGCGCTGGTTCGGGCCGCTGTCGGCCCGGCCGGCCACCGCGCTCACGCTGGCCCGCGAAGACGGTCGCTTCGACGCCGAGGTGCTCGACGCGAGCGGCGCGGTGTGCCTGCGCTTGCGTGGCTACCAGACCATCACCACCAGCACCGAGTCCTAGGGTTCCCACTTCCATGCCAAGCAAGCTCTCGTCTCCTTTGGCCCCGACCGCGGACCGCGCGTTCGGGCGCCTCGCGATCCTCGGCGGTGGCCCCGCCTCCCTGCGCCTCATCCAGGCCGCTCGCGTGCTCACGCGCGAAGGCCACCCTGCGCTGCGCACCATCGCGCTCCATTGCCCCGGGGACGCGCGCGCGCGTCACGTCTGCGAGGCCGACGAGGCCTGGCCGATCCCCAGCGCGACGCCCGCGGAGCTTCGGCGCGCGCTCGCCGCCACGCGCGCCGACGCGGTGTGGAGCGCGCTCGACGATGACGCCCTCACCCGCGAGCTGCTCGCGCTGTGTCAGCGCCAGGGCGTGCGCTACCTCGGCCAGGCGCTCCTCGACGCGCCCGACGCGCAGGTGCTCGAGCCCGCCGCCCTCACGCAGCTCGCCGCGCGAGCCGGCTGGCCCACCGAGCACGGCCACGGTCGCGTGCGCCGCGTGGAGCTCACGCTGCTTGGCGACGCGCACGGCCAGGTCGCGGTCCTGCCCGCCAGCGATCTGACCCTGCGACGTCATGGGCTCCCCGTGCTGGCCGAGTGCCCCGCGCCCGGCTTTGGCGCCGACCTCGCCGACGAGCTGCGACTGGCGGCGCTGCGCCTGGCGCGCGAGCTCGAGCTCTGCGGCGTGGCCGCGGTCGAGGCGCACGTGGTCCTGGCGTCGAGCCGCTTCTCGTTCGCCGGGCTCCGCGCCGTCCCTCACGGCGAGCACGCGCTGGAGGCGGTGGTGGGCGTGGACGTCGCCAGGCTGCGCCTGCACCTGGCGCGCGGCGGCGCGCTGGCGCAAGAAGATCGCGCCCCCGTCCACGGCCACGCGCTGGCCGCTCGCTTGACGCGCGAGGATCCCGAGCGCGACGGCGCGCTGACCGCTGGCGCGGTCGAGCTGTGCCGGCCGCCGCTTGGGCCCGGCCTGCGGCTGGTGGCCACCGTGGCCGAAGGCGACGAGCTTGGCGACAGCGCCGATCCGACGCTGGCGACCCTGGTGGCGTGGGCCGGCCAGCGGCCGGAGGCGCTGGAGCGCCTGGGCAGCGGCCTGCGCGAGACCAACCTGTTTCTGCGCGGCGGCGCTACCAACAAGGCGTGCCTGATGGCGCTGGGCACCCGCGCCGAGGTCCTCGAGCTGGCCACCGACGACGAGTGGTTCGACGCCGTGCTGGCGCACGGCACCTGTCTCGACGAGTCGCACGCCGATGCCGCGCTGATCTCGGTGGCGATCGCGGCCTACCAGGCCGCGCACGCGCGCGAGGCCGAGCAGTTCTTCCGCTCCGCCGAGCACGGCCGGCCTCGGCTTGGCCCCTCCGGCGGCAACCGGGTCGCGCTGCGCCACCGCGGCCAGGCCAGCGCGCTGCTGGTGGCGCAGATCTCCGCCGACACCTACCGGGTGACGGCCGAGCGCGGCGCCGCCTGCGACGTGCGCGTCGAGCCGCTCGGCCGATACGAGCACCGGCTCAGCTTCGCCGAGCGCACCTACCGCGTGCGCTCGGTGGCCCACGGCCTGCGCTACGCCGTCGAGATCGATGGCGTCCCGCGCCACATCCTGGTGGAGGACACGCTCGACGTCGTGCGCTCGCCCTCGCCCGCGGTGGTGTTGCGCTTGCCGGTCTCCGTCGGCGCGGAGGTCACCGCAGGCCAGCCGGTGGTGGTCCTCGAGTCCATGAAGATGGAGATCACCGTCGCCGCTCCCAGCGACGGGCGCGTCCAAGAGCTGCTGGTCACCCCCAGCTCGCAGGTGGAGCTGGACGCCCCCATGCTGGTGATCGAGCGACAGCGCGCGGAGGCCGCGCCCGCCGCGCGCCACTACGCGCTCGAGCTGCCCGGCGCGCGCAGCGTCACCGATCCCGAGCAGCGCTTCGCGCGCGCCTTCTCGGAGCTGCGCAGGCTGCTCCTTGGCTACGACGCCGACGCGGCCACCGCGCGCGCCATCGCCACCGAGTGGAAGGCCGCCGCCGCCGCGATGCCGCACCAGGCGCCCGCGCTGCTCGACGCCGAGACCGAGGCCCTGGAGATCTTCGCCGAGCTGCAGAGCCTGGTGCGCCGCCAGCCGGGGGAGCTGGACGCCGCCACTGACGATCACGAGTTCGCCAGCGCGCAGGAGCACCTGCTCACCTTCCTGCGCTCGCTCGACACCTGCGGCGCCGGGCTGCCCGCCTCCTTCCTCCGCCTGCTGGCGCGCGCGCTGCGCCACTACCCCGCCGCGTTGCCCGCCGCGACGCCGTCGCTCGACACCTCGCTCGCCGACTCGCCGGCCCTGCGGGAGGCGCTGCAGCGGATCTTCCGCGCCCACGAGCGCGGCGACGCCCAGGCCCTGGTCATCGCCGCGATCCTCGACCGGCGGCTGGCCGCGCCGCCCGGTGAGATCAGCGCCGGCGACCGGCTCCACGCCGCGCTCGGCCTGCTCATCGGCGCCAGCCGGCGCCGCTTCGCCGCGGTGCATGAGCTGGCGCTGGAGGTGCGCCACGCGCTGTACGACGAGCCGGGCTTCGTGCGCGCGCGAGGCCATCTACCGCCGCGCGGTGGCGTGCCTCGATCAGCTCGAGGCCTCGCCGAGCCCCGAGGACCGCGCCCGCGCGGTGCGCGAGCTGGTCGACAACCCGCAGCCGCTCGTCGCGCTCTTGTCCTGGCGCATGACCCACGCTGGCGCCAGCGCCGACGCGCGCGCCGCCATGCTGGAGGCGTTGACCCGGAGGCACTACCGCACGCGCGCGCTGCGCGACCTCACCGTCCACGAGCTCGATGGGCACCACTACGTCAGCGCGCGGTACCCCAGCGAGGCGCGGACCGTCACGGTGATCGCCACCTACGCCGCGCGCGCCGAGCTCGCCGCGTGCGTCCGCCGCTTGACCCCGGTGCTGCGCGCCGCCGGTGACCCGGCCAGCGTGGTCGTGGACTTCACCACCACCGCCAGCGCGGCGCTGGGCTCGGCGGCCGACGACGAAGCCGAGGTGCGCGCCGCGCTCGCCGAGGGCGGCCTGCCCGTCGGGCTATGCCGGGTGGTGGTGGCCACCGCGGCGCCCGGCGGCGCGCCCGCGCCCATTCACTGCGTCACCTACCGGCGCGACGCCGCGCGGCCGGAGCAAGACGGCGTCGCGGGCTACCTGGAAGACAAGCTGGTGCGCGGCGTCCACCCCATGATCGGGCGCCGCATGAGCTTCTGGCGCCTGGCCGGCTTCGACCTGCAGCGGCTGCCCTCCGTCGAGGACGTGTACCTGTACCGGGCCGTCGCCAGGGACAACCCCAAGGACGAGCGGCTCTTTGCCATGGGCGAGGTCCGTGATCTGACCCCGGTGCGCGACGCCGAGGGCCGCATCGTGCAGCTCCCGTATCTCGAGCGCGTGCTCGGCGAGGCGCTGGCCGCGCTGCGCCGGGTCCAGGCCGAGCGCCCCGCGCGCGATCGCCTGCAGTGGAACCGCGTCATCTTGCAGTTCTGGGAGCCGCTGCGGCTCCGCGCCGAAGAGCTCGACGAGGTGGTTCGCCGCCTGGCGCCGGCCACCGAGGGGCTCGGCATCGAGCAGGTGATGGTGTACACGCGCGTCCCAAGCGGCGGCCTCGCGGCCCGGCCGCCAGACGGCGCAGACCGCGCAGACGGCGCAGACGGCGCAGAGGGCGCGCACGGCCCAGCCGGCGCGGGAAGCGCGCACGGCGCGGAGCCCGAGCTGCAGCCCAGGGACCTGCGCGAGGTGGTGCTGCGGATCTCCAACACGCTCGACGGCGGCCTGCACGTCCGCGTCACCGAGCCGCCGGCCTACCCGCTGGCCACCCTCACCGAGTACGAACAGAAGGTCATCTCGCTGCGCCGGCGCGGCCTCATCTACCCGTACGAGATCGTGCGCCTCTTGACCCCGCCCGACGCCGGCGGCGGCTTCCCGCGCGGCGACTTCGTCGAGCATGACCTCGACGACCGCGGCGCGCTGGTCCCGGTGCATCGGCGCTGGGGCGAGAACACCGCCAACATCGTGGTCGGCGTGCTGCGCAGCTTCACCGCCGAGGTGCCAGAGGGCATCGAGCGGGTCGCCCTCTTTGGCGACGCCAACAAGGAGATGGGCTCGCTCGCCGAGCCCGAGTGCCGCCGCATCATGGCCGCGCTCGATCTCGCGGAGCAGCGCCAGCTCCCGCTGGAGTGGTTCGCCTTGTCCGCGGGCGCCAAGATCTCGCGCCAGAGCGGCACCGAGAACATGGACTGGATCTCGGCGGTGCTGCGCCGGATCATCGAGTTCACCCAGCGCCGCGGCGAGATCAACGTGGTGGTGTGCGGCATCAACGTGGGCGCCCAGCCGTACTGGAACGCGGAGGCCACCATGCTGATGCACACCCGCGGCATCCTCATCATGATCGGCGACTCGGCGATGGTGCTCACCGGCAAGCAAGCGCTCGACTACTCCGGCAGCACCTCCGCCGAGGACAACCAGGGCATCGGCGGCTACGAGCGCATCATGGGGCCAAACGGCCAGGCCCAGTACTGGGCGCCAGACATCGGCCACGCCTGCAAGCTCCTGCTGCGGCACTACGCCCACACCTACGTGGTCCCAGGCGAGCGCTTCCCGCGCGCCGCGGTCACCGCCGACGCGCGCCAGCGCGACGTCCGCGACAGCCCGCACCCCGGCGACGAGCTGCCCACCATCGGCGACGTGTTTGGCCCGCGCAACGCCGACCGCAAGCGGCCCTTTGACATCCGCGCGGTGATGCGCGCGGTGGCGGACGCCGACCACGAGCCGCTCGAGCGCTGGCGCGACCTGCGCGACGGCGACATCGGCGTCATCTGGGACGCGCACCTGGCCGGCGTGCCGGTGTGCATGATCGGCATCGAGTCGCACGCGCTGCCGCGCCGCGGCTTCATCCCCGGGGACGGCCCGGTGCAGTGGACGTCCGGCACGCTGTTTCCGCGCGGGTCCAAGAAGATCGCCCGCGCGGTCAACGCGGCCAGCGGCAACCGGCCGCTGGTGGTGATCGCCAACCTGGCCGGCTTCGATGGCTCGCCAGAGTCGATGCGCGAGCTGCAGCTCGAGTACGGCGCCGAGATCGGGCGCGCGGTGGTCAACTTCGACGGCCCCATCGTGTTCTGCGTGGTGTCGCGCTACCACGGCGGCGCCTTCGTGGTGTTCTCCAAGAAGCTCAACGAGAACCTGGAGGTCCTGGCGGTGGAGGGCGCGCGCGCCTCGGTCATCGGCGGCGCGCCAGCCGCCGCGGTGGTGTTCTCGCGCGACGTGGACACCCGCACCGCCGCCGACGAACGCCTGACCGCGCTGGAGGCCGCGCTGGCCGCCGCGCCGCCAGCCGACAAGGCCGCGCTGCGCAACCAGCTCGCCGCGCTGCGCCCGCTCGTGCGCTCCGAGAAGCTCGGGCAGGTCGCTGACGAGTTCGACCAGATCCACAGCATCGAGCGCGCGCTGCGGATGGGCTCGATCGATCGCATCGTGCCGGTGGCCGAGCTGCGCCCGAGCCTCATCGCTGCGCTGGAGCGCGGCATGGCGCGGACGCTGCGGCACTGGCGCGGCCAGGTGGACGGCCCCCAGTCGTGAGCGCGAGCGCGGCGCGCTGGCTGCAGCAGCGCCAGGACCAGGTGCCGTCCGCGCTCGATTGGCTCGCCGAGCTCGAGCGGCAGCGCCTGGCGGGGCTGCCGTTCGCCAAGCGCCAGCGCGACTTCCTGCTCGGCCGCTGGACCGCCAAGCGCGCGCTGGCGGCGTGGCTGCCCACGGCGATCCCCGAGCTGTGGGCCGCCTTTGGCCCGTCGCTGTCCGAGCTGACGGTCCGGGCGGCGGACGACGGCGCCCCCGAGGCCTGGCTCGGCGGCGAGCGCCTGCCGGTCACCCTGTCGCTGAGCCACAGCGGCGGTCACGCGGTGGCCGCGCTCCGGCGTCACCTGCCCGGTTCGGCGCAGGGCAGCGCGGCCGTGCCCCCACGCTGGCTGGGCGCCGACTGCGAGCGCGTCGAGCCGCGCAGCGAGCTTTTGGTAGCGGACTTCTTCACCGCCGAGGAGGCCGCGCAGGTCGCCGCCTGCGCGCCACCCCTCCGCGATCTATGGATCACGCTCCTGTGGAGCGCCAAGGAGAGCGCGCTCAAGGCCACCCGGCAGGGCCTGCGTGAAGACGCCCGCCGCGCCCAGGTCCGCCTGCCTGACGCCACGTCGCCGACGGCGCGCGGCCGGTGGCAGCCGTTGCAGGTCGAGCTGACGGGCGCCCCTGACGCGCTCGACGGGTGGTGGCAGGTGCGCGAGGACCTGGTGATCACCATCGTCGGGCTCGGGCTCACCGCGCCGCCGTCGCGGCTCGTCGCGAAGGCCCCCGACGCCCCCGACGCCCCCGAGGTCGCAGAGGACGAGGCCCCGGAAGCCTCAGACGCCCCCTGACGCCCCAGACGCCCCAGACGCCCCAGAGGCCCCGTGACGCGCTCGGGGAAATCCCAGCACAGCCCAAGGCCTGCTGAGAAATAGTCGCGCCCGGCGCCGCAACCAGACGCCCCCTTGCACATCGCCCTGCATGAGCCAGCAAGTGCAAGTACCCTCCTTGGGTCTCCCCGCCATGCCGTGCCTCGACGCCAACGACCTCGCGCGCTTCCTCGACCGAGGAGAGCCACCTCATGGTCACGACGACTTCGAGCGTCACCTCGATGCCTGCGCCGACTGCCGCGCGCTGATGACCGAGCTGGCGCGCACGATGGCCCCAACCGACGCGGCAGCGACCGCCGCGGCCGAGCCGGGCCCGTCCTCCGACGCCACGCCGCCGGAGCATCGCGCGTTGCTCTGGCAGGCCCAGTCAGGGGCCGAGCTCGTCGAGCGCGGCTCGCAGCTCGGCCGGTATGTCGTCCTCGATCCCATCGGCGAAGGCGCCATGGGCATCGTCTATCGGGCCTACGACCCCGAGCTTGACCGCGACGTGGCGCTCAAGCTGGTGCGCGTGCTCGGCGAGGCCACGGCGCGCAGCAACGCGCGCGGCCGGCTCCTGCGCGAGGCCCAGGCCATGGCCCAGCTCTCGCATCCCAACGTGGTCGCCGTGCATGACGCGAGCATCTTCGGCGCCCACGTGTTCGTCGCGATGGAGCTGGTGGAGGGCCAGGACCTCGAGACCTGGCTGCAGGCGGAGCGGCGAACCTGGCGCCAGATCGTCGCCGCGTTCATCGAGGCAGGACGAGGCCTGGCCGCCGCGCACGACGCGGGCCTGGTACACCGCGACGTCAAGCCGAGCAACATCCTGGTGGGCAGCGACGGTCGGGTCCGCATCACCGACTTCGGGCTGGCCGCCGCCGCCGCCGCCGCTGGCGACGTCTCCCCAGCGGACGTCGCCGCGGACGCTGACCGCGCCCCTTCGCCGGGGCCAAGCCTGGCCTCCCGGCTCACCGCCATCGGCACCACCATCGGCACGCCTGCGTACATGAGCCCCGAGGCGCGCGCAGGTCAGCCTGGCGACGCCAAGAGCGATCAGTACAGCTTCGCCGTCGCGCTCTGCGAGGCGGTGTCGGGCGCGCGCACGGCCTCGCCTCGCATCCCGCGCCCGCTGCGAGCGCCGCTGCGACGCGCCATGGATCCGGTGGCCGGAGCGCGCTTTCCGTCGATGGAGCCGCTGCTCGACGCCCTGGCGAGCAGGAGCCGCCCCCCGCTGCGGAAGCTCTGGCCGGCGGCGCTCGCCGGCGTCCTTGGCGCCGCGATGGCGCTCGGCTACTGGGCGGCCAACCGCCGCTCCCAGCAGGTGACCTGCGACGCGCCGACCGACCAGCTCATCGGGGTCTGGGACCCGGCGCGCCGCGCCGCCACGGTGGCCGCCTTCGCCGCCACCGGCGCGCCGAGAGCCGAGGACGTCGCGGCGCGCACCGCCCGCATGCTCGATGGGTTCGCCAGCGCCTGGCAGGCCGCGCACGTCGAGGCCTGCCGCGCCACCTACGTCCGCCACGCGCAATCGACGCAGCTCTTCGATCTCCGCATGGCGTGTCTGCACGAGGAGCTGGGGCGGCTGCGCGCCACCAC
>JADJJK010000027.1 GCA_016706545.1 Myxococcales bacterium | reverse complement strand
GCATGGCGGTGGCGCAGATGCTGCTGGTGCGCGGCCTGGTCGCGGCGTTCGCGGCGCGGCCGTATCAGCGCCCGCTGGTGCGGTGGGGCGCCGAGCTACATGACCGCTTCATGTTGCCGCACTTCCTGTGGCGAGACTTCGAGAGCGTGCTCGAGGAGCTCGCGCAGCGCGGGGTGCGCCTGCCGAGCGCGGGCTACTCCGCCTTCGTCGATCATCGCTTCCCGCTGCTGGGCTCGATCACCGCCGAAGACGTCACGCTGGAGCTGCGGCCGGCGCTGGAGCCCTGGACCGTCCTTGGCGAAGAGGCCACCGCGGGCGGCACCAGCCGGTACGTCGACTCCTCGCTGGAGCGGCTGGAGATCAAGGTGGATGGTGCGACGCCGGGGCGCCATCAGGTGCTGGTCAATGGCTGGGTGGTGCCGCTGCGTCCCACCGGCCGCAGCGCCGAGTTCATCGCCGGCGTTCGCTTTCGCGCCTGGCAGCCGCCGCACTGCCTGCACCCGCACATCGGGGTGCATCATCCGCTGCGCTTCGATCTGGTGGACACCTGGGGCCAGCGCTCGCTGGGCGGCTGCGCTCATCACGTCTGGCATCCGGACGGCCGTGCCTTCGATGAGCCGCCGCTCACCGCGTTCGAGGCGGCGGCGCGGCGCGCCCAGCGCTTCACCACCGTGGGCCACTTGTCGCACCCGGTGACGCCGCGGCCCACCGAGATCGAGCCCGAGCGACCGTTCTGTCTGGACCTGCGCAGGTATCTCTGATCTGGGGCGCAAGCAGCGGGCGCGCTCGCGGGGCGCGCTCGCGGGGCGCGCTTGCGCAGCGGGCGGGCCGCCACCGGTGAGCAACTGCGCTACATTCTCGCTCATGCGCACCCTCTATCCGTCGATCGAGCCCTTCGATCATGGCTTCGTCCAGGTCTCGGACCTGCACCGCGTGTACTACGAGCAAGTCGGCAACCCCCATGGCAAGCCGGTGGTGTTCTTCCATGGCGGTCCCGGCGGCGGGCTGGACGCAGACTACCGGCGGTACTTCGACCCCGCGCGGTACCGGGTGGTGCTCTTCGATCAGCGCGGCAGTGGGCAGAGCACTCCGCACGCCGAGCTGCGCGACAACACCACGTGGGATCTGGTGGCGGACGCCGAGCGCCTGCGCGAGAAGCTGGGCATCGAGCGGTGGCAGGCCTTTGGCGGGAGCTGGGGCAGCACGCTCGCGCTGGCCTATGCCCAGACCCATCCGGACCGCGTCACCGAGCTGGTGCTGCGCGGCATCTTCCTTCTGCGCCGCAAGGAGCTGCTCTGGTTCTACCAGGAGGGCGCGAGCTGGATCTTCCCCGACGCCTGGGAGGAGTTTCTGCGCCCCATCCCCGAGGCCGAGCGGGGCGATCTGATGAGCGCGTACCATCGGCGGCTGACCTCGGAGGATCGCGCGGTGCGCGGGGAGGCGGCGCGCGCGTGGTCGATCTGGGAGGGCGCCACCAGCCGGCTCCTGGTGGATCCGGGATATCTGCAGCGCTTCGGCAACGACAAGTTCGCCGAGGCCTTCGCCCGCATCGAGTCGCACTACTTCGTCCATGGCGGCTTCTTTCGCAGCGAGAACCAGCTCCTCGACGACGTGCCCAAGATCTCGCACCTGCCGTGCGTGATCGTGCAGGGCCGCTACGACGTGGTGTGCCCGGCCGCCAGCGCGTGGGCGCTGCATCGGCGCTGGCCCGGCTCCAAGCTGGTGCTGGTGCCGGACGCCGGGCACAGCATGAAGGAGCCCGGGATCACCTCGGCGCTCCTGTCCGCCACTGACGACTTCGCCGGCTAACCTCGCGCCAACCTCGCGCGCCTCGCGCGCGCTCGTGCGCCTCCGCCAACCACGGCTGGGCGCGCGCTCGCGCCACCTTGTCCGCGGGCGCCCGCGGTGGCGCTCGTCCTGGTGCCACCGTGGCAGCTCACGCCCGGCGCGCCTGGTGAGGCCCTCAGCGCTTCCGAGAACTTCGGCGCCATCGCTCGGTTGGCACTCGACGTGCTGAAGAGGTCGAAGCAGCGCTGGCGCCGAGGCTTCGCGGGAGGCTCGCGGGCGGCGCTTGGCCCAAGGCGCGCCGTGACGGCGCGAGGAGAACGTATGCGTCTACAGCCCTCTCATCTATCGTGGATCTTCAAGGCAGCGACGGTGGTCTCGTGCGCCTCGCTGGCGGCGCAGACCGTCAGCCACCTCCTCGAGTCAAGCTTGCTCAAGGAGGCGACCGCGGCGGTGGTGCGGCGGCCGGCTGGCGCGGACCCCGCTTCGCGGCCGCGCCACTCGAAGGACGGTCGCCAGCTCGTCGAGCGCAACCTGTTCTGCTCGGACTGCGCGCCGCCTGCGCCCGGCGTCGCCGATCCCTTCGGGGTGACGATCACCAGCTTGCCGCTCTCGCTCTTGGCCACCAGCGTCAGCGCCGATCCGTCGCGCTCGATGGCCTCGATCGTCCACCTGGACAGCCACCGTCAGGGCGGGTATCGCGTCGGTGATGTGCTCGCTGGCGCCGGCCCCGTCAAGGTGGTGCGCTACCGCTCCATCGACTTCGAGCACGCCGGTCGGATCGAGCGGCTCCTCTTGACGGGCGGCCCGTCGCCAGCCGCCGCCACGCAAGGCGCGGCGGCGCCGGAGCCCGCGCCGAGCGCGCCGGCCTCCGAGCCGGACGCGCTCGCAGCCGCGCTCGCCGAAGGGGTTCGCAAGGTCAAAGATGGCAGCTACGTGCTCGACCGCGCGCTCGTCGATCAGGTGCTGGCCAACCCGATGGCGTTCCTCAAGGGCACCCGCGCGGTGCCCGCCATCGTCGACGGCAAGCCGGTCGGGTTCAAGCTCTACGCGGTCCGCCCAGGCTCCGCCGTGGCGCGGCTCGGCCTGGTCAACGGCGACACGCTGCAGGCGCTCGGCGGCTTCGAGCTCGGCTCCATGGAGGCCGCGATGAACGCCTACACGACGCTGCGCGAGGCCACCTCGCTCGAGCTCACCGTGCTCCGCCGCGGCGAGCGCATCACGCTGCGCTACGCCGTTCGCTGAGCGCCGCGCGCGCGGTCAGTTCCCCAGCTTGGCGGTGAGCGCGACCTGGAGGCCCGGCCCATAGCGGACCGGCTCCGTTGACAGGTTCTGCTGCACGAGGGCGGTGGCTGACAGCCTGGGCGCGAACTCGTACTCGACGCCCGCGGCGACCGCCACGTTGAACGGGCCTCCCTCGACAGGATCGGTCTCGAGCAACTCGGACCGGTTGGAGACCGGGTGGTTGCGCAGGAACACGGTGCCAAACAGCACGAGCGGCCCGGTCCGGTAGCTCGGCGTGAGGCCCACGCCATAGGTGGAGATCTTGTCGCTGTCGCGCTCGATCACCGTCACCGTGCCGTCCGCGGCCCGGTCATAGGTGACGTAGGGGACGTCCCAGACGGTGACCGCGGCCAGATAGCCCAGGCGGACCTCCGGTGACAGCATCGTCGAGCCGCCGAACACGCCGCCCACGCCAAAGACATCCCGATCGCCCACCGGAGGCGCCTCGGAGCTCAGGCGCTGGGTGGAGCCGCTGGTGCCCTGCTCGAAGGCGACGCCGCCGAAGGTGTTGGCGCTGGTGCGGAACCGGAGCTCGCCGTGCAGCTGGGTGCCGGGCACCTCCATCGGAGTCGCGATCCCGGCGTCATCGAGCCTGGGCTTTTTCACCGCCGAGATCGAGCTCGCGCCGCCGGTCAGCTCGAACGGCGTGGACATCGGCTGGCCGGAGAACATCGGCACGGAGGTGTGAGGCACCCGCGCGCTGTGGCTCAAGGTGGAAGAAGAACATCCCGCGCCAGCGGCCAGCGCGCTGGCGAGCCCCGCAAGCGCGAGGGTCGAGTGCCTGGGACGCGAGGCGAAGGACGTGAGGGGAGGGCAAGTCGGAGAGGATCGATAGGCCATGGTCCCGTGTGGAGCAATTATTGGTCCAGCCATCGAGCCTGCGTGGTTTCAGCGTCTTGGCAAACCTCAGCTCCATGGCGCACGCCGGCCGCCCGATTTCTGACGACCGGGTGATGGTTCGCTTCCACCTTTCAACACTCCCGGCAGATCCTGCCAAATTGACAATGCGGCCAAACGGCGGTGACAGGATGGCAGGAGCGGCGCCGCCTACTCAGATCTATGGCTAATTATTTCATAATGTTACAGGAATCAGGGTTGGCACTGGACGTGTTAAGGGAGAACAGCATGTGGTCTTCTCCGCTCCGGTACGCTGTGGGTGATGTGAGCTCCGCCAGCTCGGCAGGGTCTGGCGCCGCAGGTCCGGCCAGCGCTGGCGCCGGTTCTCCGCTGGCGCAGGGCGAGCTGGCGGGGGTCGTGCTGGTGGTGGATGACGAGCCCTCCATCGTCGAGTCCCTGACCAAGATCTTCCGGCGCGAGGGGCTCAGCGTGCTGTCTGCCACTGATGGCACGACCGGGCTCGACCTCTTGCGCAAGCACCGCATCGGCGTCCTGCTCACCGACCTGATGATGCCGCACACCACCGGCATGGACCTCTTGCGCGCCGCCAAGACCATCGCGCCGGAGACCGAGGTGGTGCTGATGACCGCGCACGGCACCGTGGAGGCCGCGGTCGACGCGATGAAGGAAGGCGCGTACGACTTCGTCACCAAGCCGCTCAAGCGGGCGCACGTGGTGCGCATCGTGCGCAACGCGCTGGAGAAGCAGTCGCTGCTGGTGGAGAACCGCAGCCTCAAGGCCCAGCTCGCCGAGCGGCGGCGGCGCGCCATCATCGGCACCTCGCTGTCGTGGCGCCGCACCATGGACATCGTCATGCAGGCCGCCCCCAGCGAGGCCAACGTGCTCTTGCTGGGCGAGAGCGGCACCGGCAAGGAGCTCTTGGCGCGCGCCGTCCACGAGCACAGCACGCGAGCCGGCGGGCCCTTTGTCGCCATCAACTGCGCGGCGATCCCGGAGTCCATCCTGGAGGCCGAGCTGTTTGGGTACGAAAAGGGCGCCTTCACCGGCGCCACCGCGGCGCGGGAAGGCCGCTTCGAATCGGCGCACGGCGGCACCCTGTTTCTCGACGAGATCGGCGAGATCTCTCGCCACGTGCAGGTCAAGCTCTTGCGCGTGCTGCAAGAGGGCGAGATCGAGCGGCTGGGCGGCGGCGGCAAGCCACGCAAGATCGACATCCGCCTGGTCGCCGCCACCAACGTGCAGCTCACCGAGGAGGTCAAGGCTGGCCGCTTCCGGGAGGATCTGTACTACCGGCTCAACGTCATCCCGGTCCACGTGCCGCCGCTGCGCGACCGGCGCGATGACATCCCGCTGCTGGTGCAGCACTTCGCCTCGGTGTACGCGGAGAAGAACGCCAAGCCGATCTCCGGATGCACCCAGGCGGCGCTGGCGCTCCTCGGGGAGTACCGGTGGCCGGGCAACGTGCGCGAGCTGGAGAACTCCATCGAGCGCGCGGTGGTGCTGACCCGCACCGGCCTCATCGACGAGGACGCGCTGCCGCGCGAGATCCGTGAGGCCACGCCCAGCGGCGTCGCCGGCTCACCGCTCACCTTCGCGCTGGGCACCCCGCTGGCCGAGATCGAGATGCGCATCATCCACGAGACGTTGCGCCACACCGGCGGCGACAAGCGCCTGACCGCGAAGCTCCTGGGCATCGCGACCCGCACCATCTACCGCCGGCTCGAGGGCCAAAGCGGCGACGAGATCGATGACGGCGAGGAGCCGGGAAAGGGCGAGCCGACGAGCGGTAGCTGACCTTCGGGGGCTATCCATCGTTCGCGCAGGAAGACATATGCAGGACCAAATCAAGCGAGTGTTCTGGATCGTCCCGGTCGTCGCCATCGTGCTGTGTGCGTTCTACGCAGCCAAGGCGGCGGCGCACATCATCGAGGCCAACTTCCTGGGAGACGCCAAGAAGGCCGCGCCCGTTCGCCAGCTACAGCTCGTCGCCGCTGAGCCGCGCGCGGCTCGCCACAGCAAGGACGGCACCCAGCTCACCCAGCGCAACATGTTCTGTTCGGACTGCACGCCGTCGGTGGCGCAGGCATCCGATCCATCGCAGGTGCCGCTGACCAACCTGGCGCTCCTGCTCTTGGCCACCAACGTCAGCGCCGATCCCAAGGTGTCCTTTGCCTCCGTGCTCAACTCCGATACCCAGTTTCAAGGCGGGTACCGGGTGGGCGACAAGATCCCCGGCGCCGGGCCGGTCAAGGAGATCCACTACAAGTACATCGACTTCGAGAACGCCGGCCGCGTCGAGCGGCTGGTGCTGGTGGGGGCCTCCGCGCCGGTCATCGCCGCCACCCCGGTGGCAGAGACGCCGGTGGCCGTCACCCCCGCGCCCGGCGAGGAGAACAAGGACGACCTGCAGGCCGCCATCGACAACGGCATCAAGAAGATCGACGACACCAACTACGAGATCGACCGCTCGCTGGTCGACAAGGCGCTCGCCAACCCGATGGCCATCGCCAAGGGCGCGCGCGTGGTGCCGTCGGTCAAAGACGGCAAGGCCGATGGCTTCAAGCTGTACGCGATCCGCGCCAACTCGGTGTACTCCAAGCTCGGGCTGTCCAACGGCGACACGCTCAACGCCGTCAACGGCTTCGATCTGACCTCGGCGGAGAAGGCGCTCGAGGTCTACACCAAGCTGCGCGACGCATCTTCCCTCGAGGTGACCTTGAGCCGCCGCGGCAAGCCGGTCACCATTCGCTACTCGATCCGCTAAGCGCCCCCAACGGAATCCCCACGAGAATCATGATGTCGAATTCCATTGCCTCGAAGTCGCGCGTCGCGCGCAGCGGACAAAGCCCCCTCCTGGTCGGCGTTGGCCTGGCGCTCCTCTTGTCGACGGTTGGCTGGCCCGCGCCCACGGCGCGCGCGCAGCCGGCGCCGGCCGTCGATGATCAGATGTACTCCTGTAACAACCGGGCCAAGGGACCGATGACGGTCACCCTCAAGGGCCCGGAGACCGAGCTCAAAGATCTGATCTCGTGGATGATGACGTTCAACTGCAAGAACTTCGTGTTCGAGCCGCGGATCGTCGCCTCTGGCAAGAAGATCACGATCATGGCGCCGGTGAAGATGACGCCGCAGCAGGCCTACGACGTGTTCCTGGTCGCGCTGTCGACCATGGGCCTGACCGTGGTGCCCAAGGGCAACGTCATGCGCATCATCGAGTCCGCCACCGCGCGCACCGAGACCTTGCCGCTGCGCCGCGGCTCGCCGGGCAACCGCGATGAGATGATTCGCTTCATCCTGCGGCCCTCGTACCTCAAGGTCGACGACCTGCGCACCGCGCTGTCCGGCATGCAGTCGCCCGCCGGCCAGGTCAACACCGTGGGCTCGGTGCTGGTCATCACCGACTACGCGAGCCAGGTCCGCGACATGGTGGCGCTGACGCGCGCCATCGACCTGCCGGGCTCGTCCGACGGCGTCTACACGATCGCCGTGCAGTACGCGGACGCCAAGGAGCTGCAGGGCAAGCTGACCGAGATCCTCGGCCTGACGCCCGGCGCCCCGCCCGCCGGGCGCGGACCGGATGGCACCGGCGCCAAGGACATCGCCGCGGCGGTGCCCTCCAAGATCCTGGCGGATGACCGCTCGAACTCGCTGATCCTGGTGGCCAGCGAGGCGGCGTACCTGCGAGTGCGCGCCCTGGTGGAGCGCCTGGACGTGGCGCTCGACACGACCTCCGGCTCCTCGATCCACGTCTACGCGCTGGAGAACGCCATCGCCGAGGAGCTGGCCAACACGATCAACGGCGCGCTGCAGGGGCAGCAGCCGCGGCAGGGCGCCGGCGGTCGGGTGCCGGCGCCTGGCCAGGTCCCAGGCAACCTGGGCGCCACCATCGAGGGCCAGGCCCGCGTGTTCGGGGACAAGCCCACCAACTCGCTGCTCATCCTGTCGTCGGGGCGCGACTTCATCGTGCTCAAGGACGTCATCAAGAAGCTGGATGTGCCGCGCCGCCAGGTGTTCATCGAGGCGCTGATCCTGGAGCTGCAGCTCTCCGGCGACATGACGCTGGGCAGCAGCTCGCACGGCGGCGTGCCTGTGCTCGACGGCAGCCTGGTGCTGGGCGGCGTGCAGCTCGGCGATCTCAGCTCGCTCAACCCGGCCAGCCTGGCGGCGGCAAAGGGGCTGATCGGCGGCCTCATCGGCACGCCGCTGGAGAACACCGACAACCTGGGGCTCGGCGGCGTCGGCACCACCATCCCGTCCTTTGGCCTGCTGGTGCAAGCGCTGGCCAAGAACGCCAACACCAACCTCCTGTCCGCGCCGCACTTCATCGCCATCGACAACGAGAAGACGGAGTTCTCCGTCGGCCGCAACATCCCGTACATCGCCGGCATCACCGGCGGCATCGGGATCCCAGGCACCGGCGGCGGGCTGCCGATCCCGCAGACCAACGTGGCTCGCGAGAAGCTGAACCTGGCGCTCAACGTCACGCCCCACATCAGCTCCAACGACATGGTCCGGCTGGAGCTGGAGGCGGAGATCAAGGAGCAGGGCGAGCGAGATCAGCAGCTCGGGCCGACCTGGACCGAGCGCAAGCTCAAGACCCAGGTGGTGGTGCGTGATCAGCAGAGCGTGGTGCTCGGCGGTCTCATCCAGGAGTCCACCGTGTACAGCGAGTCGAAGGTGCCGCTGCTCGGGGACATCCCGGTGCTGGGCTACCTGTTCAAGGTCACCAACAAGACCAAGCGCAAGGGCAACCTGCTCATCCTCCTGACCCCGTACGTGGTCAAAGACCAGCTCGAGCTGCAGGAGATCCGCGAGCGCAAGGAGCGCGAGCGCACCGAGTACCTGCGCTCGTTCGCCAACCTCAGCGAGGCCCGCTTCGCGCCCAAGGTGGACTACCGCCGCAAGCGCGGGCTGCTCGAGGAGATCAACCGCACCGTGATCGGCATCGAGGCCGACAGCGCCGAGCTGCGCTCGCTGGGTGGTCAGCGCCGCGTCCCCGACGGCGCGGTGAACTACACGGTGCCCTCGGATCTGACGGACGAGCCCAGCGAGCCCGAGCCGTCCGCCGAGCCCGTCGAGGAGCCCAAGCCCGCGGCCAAGCCGGCCGCCAAGCCCGCGGCCAAGCCGGCCGCCAAGCCTGCGGCTGGCGCGGCGCCTGCGGCCAAGCCTGCGGCTGGCGCGGCGCCCGCGGCCAAGCCGGCCGCTGGCGGGGCTGCCGCCGGAGGGAGCCGCTGACGATGGCGAGCTCGCCTGCCACCTACGATCTGCCGCCGATGGGGGATCCCACCGCCATCGGCGTGGCGCCTTCGATCCCGCCGCCGCCGCTCCTGGGAGAGATCCTGGTCGCGCAGGGCGCGGCCAACTCCGAGGGCCTCGCGCGCGCGCTGGAGCTCCAGCGTGAGGAGGGCGGGCTCCTCGGTGAGGTGATGCTGCGACATCGCCTCATCGAGGAAGACCATCTCGCCAAGGCGCTGGCCTGGCAGTCCGACATGCCGTACCAGCGCGACCTGCCGCTGGCCGAGGAGATCCCCGCCGAGCTGATCGAGAAGCTGCCGATCAACTTCGCCAAGCAGCGCTCGGTGCTGCCGCTGATGCGCGACGTCGCCGGCCGGGTGGTGGTGGCCATCGGCGATCCGTCCGCGGTGGAGACCATCGACGCGGTAGCGGTGCTGCTGGGCGAGCCGGTGGATCCGGTGGTGGCGGCGCCGAGCAAGATCCTCGAGCACATCAACAAGGCGTACGCGCGGCTGCGCGGCGGCGCCGAGCTCGAGTCCACGCCCAAGAAGGGCGGAGAAGAAGAAGAGGAGTTTGGCCAGGCCGAGGAGCTGGTGGACATGCTCGACGCCAACGACGAGGCGCCGATCATCCGCTGGGTCAACTCGCTCATCTTCCAGGCGGTCAAGGACCGCGCCTCCGACATCCACATCGAGCCGGGCGAGCGCGACGTGGTGGTGCGCTACCGGGTGGACGGCAACCTGCGCGAGGCCAAGCGCGCGCCCAAGAAGTTCCAGAACTCCATCAACGCCCGCGTCAAGATCATGGCCGGGCTCAACATCGCCGAGAAGCGGCTGCCGCAAGACGGCCGCATCCGCCGCAAGATGGCCGGCAAGGACGTCGACATGCGCGTGGCCACCGTGCCCACCGCCACCGGCGAGCGCACGACCATCCGCCTCCTCGACCGCGCCTCCGTCATGCTCGGCCTGCCCGACATCGGCTTCCCGGCCGACACGCTCGAGCAGGTCCGCTCCATCATCAACCGCCCGCACGGCATCTTGCTGGTCACCGGCCCCACCGGCTCCGGCAAGACCACCACGCTGTACTCTTGCCTCTCGGAGATCAACTCCCCGGACAAGAACATCCTCACCGTCGAGGATCCGGTGGAGTATCAGCTCGAGGGCATCTCGCAGACGCAGATCAACCCCAAGATCGAGCTGACCTTCGCCTCCGGCCTGCGCTCGTTCCTGCGCCACGATCCGGACGTCATCATGGTCGGCGAGATCCGCGACCGCGAGACCGCGGAGATCGCGATCACCGCCTCGCTCACCGGCCACCTCGTGTTCTCCACCGTCCACACCAACGACGCCGCCGGCGCCATCACCCGCCTGGTGGACATGGGCATCGAGCCGTTCCTGGTGGCCTCGTCGCTGGTGGGCCTCTTGGCCCAGCGCCTGGTGCGGCGGCCGTGTCCAGACTGCGCGCGCCCGGTGCGGCCCTCGGAGAGCCTGGTGCTGGAGCTGGGGCTCGAGCCGTCGAAGTTCTACGCCGGCGGGTACAAGTTCCCCGACGTCAAGGGCATGCGCACGTTGCCGGCTGGCACCATGCTGGAGGCGGTGGGGTGTCCGGCGTGCCGGCAGGAGGGCTACCGCGGCCGGACCGCGATCTACGAGCTGCTCATGATCACGAGCCAGGTGCGGCGACTGTGCCTGGACAAGGCGGACGCTGGCACCATCCGCAACGCGGCGCTGGCCGCCGGCATGGTGAGCCTGCGCTTCGACGGCGCGCGCAAGGTCGTCCAGGGCATGACCACCGCCGAGGAAGTCATGCTCACCACCGCAGAAACGGGCGACTGATGGCGCTCTACGAGTGGAAAGGGGTCAACTCCGCCGGCAAGGCGGTGACCGGCACCCGCGAGGCGGACGCGCCCAAGACGCTGCGCCAGCTCCTGCGCAAGGACGGCGTGGTGGTGACGTCGTTCGACCTGGCCAAGGGCAACGCCAAGGCCAAGGAGCGCGCCGCCAAGTCGAGCGGCCTGTCCAAGCAGGTGGACCTGGGGGCGCTCTTTGGTGGCGTGAACAAGGTGGAGGTGGCGGCCTTCACCCGGCAGATGTCCACCCTGCTCAAGGCCGGCATCCCGCTGGCCGAGACGCTGGGCGCGCTGACCGACCAGGTCACCAACGTGCGCTTTCGCACCTCGCTGTCCGAGGTGCGCGCCGCGGTCAACGAGGGCTCGAACCTGGCCGACGCGATGGCCAGGCACCCCAAGCTCTTTGACGAGCTGTTCGTCTCCATGGTGCGCGCCGGTGAGGCCGCCGGCAACCTGGACGAGGTCTTGACCCGGCTGGCGGACTTCCTCGAGAACGCGCAGAAGCTCAAGTCCAAGGTGCAGAGCGCCATGGTCTATCCGCTGGTCATGCTGGTGGTGGGCGTCATCATCATGGTGGTGCTGATGGCCAAGGTGGTGCCGCAGATCACCGAGATGTTCGTGTCGCAGGGCAAGACCCTGCCGCTCAACACGCGCATGCTGATCTGGAGCTCGGACTTCATCGGCAACAACGTGTTGCTCCTGCTCATCGGCAGCGTGGTGGCGGTGGTGCTGTTCATGAAGTGGAGCAGCTCGGAGGGCGGCAAGCCGGTGTGGCACCGCGCGATCCTCAAGATGTGGATCGTGGGGCCGCTGGCCCGCAGCCTCAACGTGGGCCGGTTCGCGCGCACGCTCGGCACCATGCTAAAGAGCGGCGTGCCGCTCTTGCGCGCGCTGGACATCGCCAAGCAGATCGTCAGCAACGTCGTCATCCGCGGCGCCATCGAGAACTCCAAGAAGGCGGTGACGGAGGGCGAGTCGCTGGCCGTCACCCTGCGCAAGTCCGGCCAGTTCCCGGCCACCATGATCCACATGGTGGCGGTGGGCGAGCGCGCCGGCCAGCTCGAGGCGATGCTCGAGCGCGTGGCGGACACCTACGAGGCGGAGGTCGACATCAAGCTCGGCCGGCTGGCCTCGCTGCTGGAGCCGCTCATGCTGGTGTTCATGGGCGGCGCCGTCGCCTTCATCGTGTTTTCCATCCTGCAACCGATCATGGACCTCGGCCAGCTCGGCGGCCGCTAAGTCACAAGGAGATTGTCGTCATGCGTATTCTTCCTTCCAAGCTGCAAGCCTCTCTCGGTCGTGTCCTCGCCAACGCTCGTCGCGGTCGTCGCGGTCGTCGCGGCCGTCTCACTCAGCGCGGCATGACCCTCTTGGAGATCATGATCGTGCTGGCCATCCTGGCCCTGATCATGGGCCTGGTGGTGGGACCCAAGGTGATGAAGCTGTTCAGCAAGTCCAAGGAGGACATCGTCGCGGCGACGGTGCGCAAGTACGCAAGCGAGGCCTTCCCGCTGTGGTCGCAGGCCAACCCGGACAAGGCCTGCCCGCCCAGCATCGAGGCGCTCAACGAGTACATGAACAACAAGGAGAACAAGGACGCCTGGGGCCAGCCGTATCGGCTCCTGTGCGGCGCCAACCTGCCGGCGGGCGCGCAGGGCATCGCCATCGCGTCCAACGGCCCTGATCAGAAAGAGAACACCGCGGACGACCTCAAGTCCTGGTGAGCTCTAGACCACCCGCCATGCCTCGCTCTTGCTCCACGCTCGCTCTGCTGACGCCGCGCCCTGGCTCGTCTGGGTCGCGGCGTGCGGGCGACCGCCGCGCGCTGCGGCAGCGCGGCATCACGCTGCTGGAGATCATGATCGTGCTGGCCATCATCGGCGCCTCGCTGATGCTGGTGCGCAGCGGGTTTCGCCTGGTCACCAAGGCCGACCTGGCGGAGAACTCGGTGGAGCTGACCGCGCTCTTGCGCCGCGCCAACCAGATGGCCATCGAGCAAGGCGAGATGCACCGCGTGCTCATCGATCTGGACAAGCACGCCTACGCGATCGAGGTGTGCCAGGGCCAGGCGGCGATCGCCCGCAACGAGGCGGTGGCGGTGAACGAGGACGAGAAGAAGCGCGCGCTCCTGCGCATGGAGGGCCAGCTCCGCGGCGTCACCACGGAGGCGCTGTCGTCTGATCCAGAGGAGACCGCGCGCAAGGCGCTGGCGCTCGCCGGCCACCACGTGGCGGACCGGACCTGCGGCCCGGCGGCCGGCATCACCGGGGACTCGCAGGGCAAGGGCTTCATCCGGCAGCTCCGCAGCGCCAAGGGCATCAAGTTCCGTGAGGTCTGGGTGCAGCATCAGGAGAAGAGCAGCACGGACGGCCAGGTGGCGATCTACTTCTTCCCGGTGGGCTCCACCGAGAAGGCGGTGATCGAGCTCACCGACGGCACCGACGTGTTCTCCATCCTGCTGCACGGCCTCACCTCGCGCGTCGAGCTGCGCGATGGCGCCCTGCCTGACGTGGAGGAGCACATGATGCGAGACGTCAAGGGTGAGCGCATCAAAGAGCGGGAGGGTGAACGATGACGCGCGACGGACATCTCTGGCGATCGTCGGCGCGGCCGTCGAAGCGGCCGACGCGATCGTCGGCGCGATCGTCGGCGCGATCGTCGACGCGATCGTCGGCGCGATCGGCCGCTGGCGGCTTCACGCTGGTGGAGGTCATGCTGGCGCTGGCGATCCTGGGCATGGCGCTCCTGATGCTGATGCGCAGCGCGACCAGCAGCCTGTTTGCCACCTCGCAGGCGCAGATGCTGGGCATCGTCACCGACCTGGCGCGCGCCAAGATGTACGACCTGGAAGAGCTCCTGCAGAAGGACGGCTTCTCCGACAGCGATCGAACCGAGGAGGGCACGTTCGAAGCCGAGGGCTGGGAGTCGGTGGAGTGGAAGGCGACCATCGAGTCGGTGGAGCTGCCGAACTTTCAGACCATGGCCGAGGTGGGCAAGCAGGCCACCGCGGACGGCGGCAAGGCCATCGGCGAGCGCTTCGGCGTCCCGTCCCCCGGCGGCGCCGGGAGCGCCGCGGGCAGCACCACCGAGAAGCCCAAAGACATGACCTCCGGCTTCATCGAGCAGTTCTACGAGCCCATCTCGCGCGTGCTCAAGCTCTCGGTGCGGCGGGTCAGCCTGGACCTCAAGTGGACCGTGCTGGGCAAGGAGCGCGATCTCAAGGTGGTCACGTACGTCACCGATCCGTCCAAGGCCGAGCAAGCGGTGCAGGCGGTGATGGGGCTGCTCGGCGGCGGCGGCGGCGAAGAAGGCGGCGGCACGAGCGGCGGCACACGAGCGGCGGCGGCGGCACCGGCGGCACCGGAGGCAAGCCGTGACCTCCCGCCGGCTCGGCCGCCACCAGCGCGGCGTCACGCTGCTCGAGATCATGATCGCGCTGGCGATCATGGGCCTGATGATGGCGCTGACCTGGTCCACGATCTCCAACAGCTCGCGCGCCAAGCGCAGCTCGGAGGCGATCGAGGCGCGCAACCACGAGCTGCGGGTGGCGCTTGGCCAGGTGGTGCATGACTTCGAGAGCGCGTATCTCTCGCTCAACGAGGACAAGAACGCCTCGCATCGGCGCACGCTGTTCGTCAGCAAGAGCGGCGGCAAGGTTCCGGAGATGCGCTTCTCCACGCTCAACCACCGCGTGCTCACCGCCGACGCCAACGAATCGGAGCAGACCCAGATCTCGTATCTGGCGCTCGCTGACCGCGCGGACCGGGACAAGACCAACTGGGTCCGGCGCGAGCAGCGCCGCCTGTCCAACGAGAATCCGGATCAGGAGCCCGCCGAGTACGACGTGCTGGTGCATGACATCGAGGAGGTCAAGTTCGAGTTCTGGGACTGGCGCGCGCAGGAGTGGCGTGACCGCTGGGACTCCACCGCCAGCGACGGTGACAAGGACAAGCTGCCGACCCGCGTGCGCATCACCCTCAAGATCCCGTCGCCGCAGGGCGACACCACCACGCGCGTCACCCAGGCGCGGATCCTGATGCAGGAAGCGTTGAACTTCTCCCCATGACCTCGCCCCCTGACAAGACTCGCCCGCCGGGCCGGCGCCTGCCACGGCCGCGCTACGTGCGCGGCAAGCTGTTCGCCAGCAAGGAGCGCGGCATCGCGCTGGTCATGGTCATGATCGCGATCTCCATCGTCCTGGCCATCACCAACCAGTTCGCCACCAACGCGACGATCGACATGATCGCGGCCGCCAACTACCGCGATCAGATGCGCGCCCACTTCCTGGCGCGCACCGCGCTGGACGTGTCCGAGCTGGTGATCAAGATCCAGCGCGGCGTCGAGGGGCAGATGAAGGGCGTGGACCTGACGACCTACGCCGACCAGCTCATGATGGCGTTCTGCGGCAACCGCTCCGAGATCAGCGAGGCGCTCGGGGTGCCGGTGGATCGGGTCAAGGGGCTCGGCAGCGAGATCGGCAACTGCGGCCTGTTGCCGGCGATCTCCACCGACGACGCCAAGATCAACCTCAACTGCGCGGAGAACCAGAGCGTCAAGGAGTCGCTGTCCAAGCGGCTGGCCTCGCTCCTGTACTTCTCCGCGTACGACCCGGTGTTCAACGAGGCGGACGCCGAGGACTGGCGCCGCGACCGCGAGACCCAGGTCTCGGCGCTGATGGACTACGTGGACAAGGACTCGACGCGCGGGCAGAGCCGCGGCACCGGCGAGGACTACGGCTATGAGTCGCTGCGCGACAGCTACAAGGCCAAGCAGACCTACCTGGACACGGTGGGCGAGATCCGGCTCATCCGCGGCGTGGACGACCGGTTCTGGACGTTGTTTGGCGACTCGTTCACCACCTACGGCGGCTGCAAGCTCAACCTGGCGGCGGTGGACAACGTGGGCCTCATGGCATCCACGCTGATGCTGGCCGCCGACAACGAGAACGATCCGCTGCTGCGCGATCAAGGCAGGCTGTGGACGCTGGCCTCGATCATCATCAAGGCTCGAGAGTTCGGCATCACCCACGACAAGACCGATGAGTTCATCTCGTTCGTGAAGGATCCGCTCGAGTCCTTTGGCAAGTGGGCGAGCAAGCGCGGCGGCCAGAGCGGCGCGGCGGCCAACCCGTTTGGCCTGCCGCCGGGCGAGAAGATCGGCATGGTGCTGAGCAAGACCAAGCTCGAGTCGATCGCCTCGGTGGACAAGAAACGCACGTACCGCGTGACCGCCTGGGGCGAGATCAACCGCGCCCAGGTGGACGACAAAGGCAACCCGATCTTTCCTCCGGTGCGTCGCACCATCACCGGCGTCTGGGACTTCAAGGCGACCCCGCAGAACCGTCGCAAGAGCGCTGGTGGCTCGAACGACGGCGGCGCCTGGGTCTTCCTCAAGGAGCAGTAGAAGCGATGAGTCGCACCTTCGTCGTCGATCTCGGGTCGTGGAGCGTGAAGCTCGCGCTGGCCGTGCCTGGCCTGCGCGGCGGCACGGTCACGCATGTCGTGGAGCGCCCGTTGCCACCAGGGGAGGCGCCGGCAGCGGCGCGCGCCCAGGCCGTGCTGGAGGATCTGGTCAAGGAGCTGAAGCTTGGCCCTGACGCCATGTACCTGGCGGTGCGCGGCGACCAGCTCTTCACCCAGGTGCTGGAGCTGCCGTTTCGCAACCTGCGCCGCTCCGAGCTGGAGAAGGCGGTGGGCGGCGAGCTCGAGGGCGTGGTGCCGGTGGACCTGGAGGACATGGTGTTTGCCTTCGATCCCATCCTCGGCGAGCCGCAGGGCCCGCCGGTGGACTCCGGGGCCGGCCCGGTCCACGGCAAGTCGGCCGCGCCCACCACCGGCATGCGGGTGCTCACTTATTCGCTGCGCCGCGATCGCGCGGAGGCGATGCTGGAGGCCGGCAAGCGGCTGGGCATCGAGCCGCGCGGGCTCCTGCCGGCGGCCGGCGGCGCGGCGCGGCTGGTCACCAGCGCTGGCCTGGGCGCGGAGCTCGGGGCCTCGACGGTGGCGGTGATCGATCTGGGCCACGAGCGCACCGAGGTGGTGCTGGTGCGCAGCGGCCACGCGGTGTTCAGCCGCAGCCTGGCGCGTGGGGGCAAGCAGCTCACCGAGGCGATCTCGCGGACCTGGAAGCTGCCGATGTTCGACGCCGAGCGCGTGAAGCACAACGACGGCTTCGTGGCCTCGTCCATGGAGCCGCCGGTGACCGAGGAGGCCTCGCGCCTGCACGGCGTGCTGGCGATGGAGCTGGCGGCGCTGGTGCGCGACCTGCGGCAGACCTTCCTCGGCGCCCGCGCGCGCGTCGGCGTGGAGCCCATCGCGGTGGTGCTGGTGGGCGGCGGCGCGCGCTTGCGCGGCATCTCGAGCTTCCTGTCCGAGAAGCTGGGCATCCAGGTGCGCACGCTGGCGGAGTCCGAGCTGCTGGCGCTGGTGGGCCCCAAGCTCGCGGATCGCTCGGCGGTGGACTCGGCAGCGGCCACCGTGGGGCTCTTGCATGACGCGCTCAGCGGGCGCCCGTTCTTCAACCTGCGGCAGGGCTCGCTCGCGGTGAAGGTGGACCTGTCGTTCTTGCGCGCCAAGCTGTGGGCGGTGGGCGCCGCGGCGGTCGCGGTGTCGTCGTTCGCGGCGGTCAGCGCCTACGCCAACATGTACCGGCTGCGCAAGGCCGAGAAGGTCTTGCAGACCCGCCTGGCCGACGAGTCGCAGCAGCACTTTGGCGGCAAGAAGACCGCAGACGAGGTGCTCGCGACCCCGGGCGCGGCGGGCGGCAACGTCGAGTCGCCGATGCCCAAGATCACCGCGTACGACCTGCTGCTGGACATCAGCGCGCAGGTGCCTGGCAAGGACAAGATCACCCTGGACCTGTTCCGCATTGACATCAACGGCACCAAGGTCGACCTGGAGGGCACGGCCAAGAAGGCCGAGGAGATCGATCTGTTTCAGGGCGAGCTCAAGAAGAAGATCACCTGCTTCGAGGACGTCAGCCGCGGCACCACCGAGAGTGACGCCAACGGCCTCCAGCGCTTCAAGATCAACATCAAGTCGAATTGCATGTGAGCCATCATGTCAACCTTTGCCGACAAAGCCCGTGACTGGTGGGACACCAAGAACCCGCGCGAGCGCGCCTTGCTGCTCGCGCTCGCCGTCACCGTGCCGATCACGCTCGCGGTGTGGCTGGGCTCGTACATCAGCGATGGGCTCACCAAGATCGAGAAGAACAACGACACCATGCGGCGCGCGCTGACCACGCTCGCGGACCTGCGCGCCCGCGGACCTGCGCTGCAGCCGGCCGATGACGTGGTGGCCACCATGCCCACCGAGCTCATCGGGCTGGAGAGCTACCTCACCCGCGCCGCCGAGAAGGCCAAGCTCAAGATCCCGCGCTTCAACCCCCGGCCGCCGGTGACCCGCAACGGCTTCACCACGCACGCCATGCAGATCGATCTCAACGACGTGACCCTGGATCAGGCGAGGCTGTTCTTCGAAGCGGTGGAGAACGACTCGCGCTACGTGGCGGTGACCGCGCTCAACGCCAGCCGCAAGCTCGGGGTCAAGGAGAAGCTGAACCTCAAGCTGGAGATCACCGCGTACGCCAAGGAGGCGCCCAAGGGCGCGGAGGCGCCAGCGGCCGAGGGCGCCGGCGCGGCTGGCGCGGCCGCCGGCGCAGGTGGCGGAAGCGCCGCCGCCAGTGGAGGAAACTAGCCATGGCTCTCTTTGGAATCACGCTGGGCGCGGGCACCAAGAAGGCGCTGCGCTACCTGGGCTATGTGGCGCTAGGGCTCCTGTCCTTTGCGCTGGCGCTGCAGCTCACCTTCCCGTACGGCCGCGTCAAGGATCGGATCGCCGAGGAGCTCTCCAAGTCCTATGACGTGGTGATCGGCGGCGTGGAGCGCGGCATCTTGCCGGGCAAGATGATCTTGACCAACGTCAGCATCAAGACGCGGCCGACGCAGGCCTCGCAGGTCCCGACGCTGTTCTACGTCAAGCGCCTGTCGCTGGACCTGGGCGTGCTGGCGCTGCTCGGCAAGACCGCGAAGGTCGACGTGGAGGCCAAGATCGGCGATGGCACGTTGCTCGGCACGGTCAGCCTGTCCAAGGACCGGATCCAGCTCGCGTTCCACAGCGACGCGCTGCCCGGCGCCAGCCTGCCGCTCAAGGAGCTGGTGGGGCTCCCGGTCATCGGCAAGATCGCGCTGGACCTGAACTTTGATTCGCGGCTGCAGCGCAACACGGTGGACTGGACCAAGGTCACCGCGCACCTGCAGCTCGCCTGCCCGGTGGGCTGCACGGTGGGGGATGGCAAGACCAAGCTGCGCCCCCAGGTCAAGCGCCAGAACCAGGCGGAGTTCGTCAAGGACGGCATCGAGTTCAACAAGGTCGCCATCGACAAGCTGCTGGCGCGCTTCGAGATCAAGAAGGGCGTGGCCAAGGTGGCCAAGTTCGAAACGGTGTCCAAGGACGGCGAGCTGTTCATCGACTTCGAGGCCAAGCTCGAGAAGGTGCTCAACAACTCACAGGTCGCGGGCTGCCTGCGCTTCAAGCCGTCCGAGAGCCTGGAGCAGCGCGACTACCGCACCGCGCTGCAGCTCAAGACCACGGGCGCGCCGCTTGGGCCCGACAACCTGTTTCACATCAAGCTGCAAGGACCGATGCGCGAGATCAAGCGGCTGGGCGTGGTGTGCGGCCCAGGCGCTGCCGCTGCCGGTGGCGCCGCGGGCGGCGCCGGCGCTGGCAGCGCCGGACGTCCGAGCCTCCCGGTGCCGGCGCCTGATCAGCCGCAGCCGCTGCCCAACTTGCCGGTGGCCACTCCGCCAGCCGAGGTCCCGCCGCCGCCGATCCCGCCTCCGACCTCGACGCCGCCCCCGCAGCCAGCGCCTGCCGAGCCGCCGCCTCCGGCGCCGAGCACCGGCCTGGCGCCGCCGCCGGCCACCGAGGTCCCGCCGCCTCCTCCGGTGACCCCCGCCGCGCCCCCAGGCGTGATCGAATAGCGGCCGAGCGCTCAGCGCGTCAGCAGCCAGGCGGCGGAAGCGACGACGCCGACGATGGCGAGGGTGGGCAGGATGAGCAGGTGGCCCACGGTGGTGCGCGACACCAGCTCGTCGCCGTGCAGCTCGAGCGTGCCGGGCAGGTGATCGAGCGCCGTCGCCTGCGCTGGCGAGCTCGCGTCGTAGAACACGACCTCTCTGGGATCGTCGCCGAGGAGCTGAGGCTTGAAGGTCGCGACCTCCAGCTCGTGGGTGGCGCCGGCCTCATCTTCGAACTCCAGGCGCACGTGGGTCTCCGGCACGTCGTTGAAGCTGTCAACGCCAGGCCGCTTGCCGGTGACCCTGGCGTGGGCCGGGCGGCCCTGTCGGAGCAGCCGGACCGTGGTGCGCGCTTGGCCCAGGCGGCGGAGCGCGAAGAAGAGGCCGAGCGCCGGGAACACCAGCACCACCAGGATCCAGGGCGGCAGTTGGCCCCGACGGGCGCCCTCCATGCAGGCGTCCGCGGGGTCGTCGGAGTCGTAGTTCACTCGCACCTCATCACCGGGCTGTGGCGGATGCGGTGTGTAGGAATGCACGGTGCGCGGCTCCTGGATCGTCACCTGGATCTCGACGCGGTAGATGGGTCGCCGGTTGACCCGCGTCGAGGTGCGCTCCACCCGCGTGACCTCACCGGTGGTATGCGCGTCGTACGCGGAGAAGCGCAGATCAACGGATGGGATGGTGAACGCCATGATCAACGCGCCCACCAGGACAAAGAGCCACCCGAACTGTCGAATGGGACCATGGGTCAAGATCGCGGCGCGGATGGACAGCGGCACCTGGCGCAGGTCAGCTCCTGACGACGACGAGCTAGGCATCTCGCTGATGGTAGTACACGCGACCGCGCTGCGCCGGTGGTTTTGGCTACAGGCCAGCCGGCAAGAGGCGCGGCCCAGCAGGGCAGAGGGTCAGAGCTCGAAGGCCGACGACAGCGCCAGGATGTGCAAGGTCAGCTCGGCGGTGTCTTGTACCGGCACCTCCAGGCGATAGCCGAGGCTCACCTCAGCCTTGCCGAACGGGCGCGCCAGATCGATCCCGGAGCGCACCTTGTCGAGAGCGCTGGTGTTGAGGTCGAAGAAGATCTCCGTCCACACCCGGGGCCGCCAGGCGCGAGCGCGCCACTCGGCCGCGAAGCGCGTGCGCAGCGCCGGGCGGAAGCGGTCTTGTCCGCTGGTCCGGATCTGCCCGGTGAACAGCGCGCGCGCGCTCAGGCGCAGCGCCCCGCGCTCCAGCTTGGCCTGCGCGCCGCCGTACGGGCGATGGCGCAGCTCGAAGTCGCCTGATCCGGTGCGCACGTACTGCGCCCGGTACCCGGCGACGGCGCGCACGGCGGGGACGATCCGCATGGTCAACGACAGGTCTGGCAGCACCTGGGACAGCCGGCTGAGGTTGTCGTCAAAGCGCAGGTGCTGCTCGTAGGTCACTGCCCACTTCTTGGAGAACTCGTGCTCCAGATCCAGCTCGAGCCACGCCTGCACGTCCGAGTCAGCGCGGGCCAGCGCCGGCCGCAGCGCGCACAGCGCCACCGCGAGAAGGAGGCCGCATCGAAGACAACGGCGCCGCGCGGCGCGGAGGCTTGGTACCTGCATCGGGCTACTGTATGGCGGAGTTCAGACCGCGTGGTCCGGACTCGCGTGGATCCCTCGAGATATTCACTCTTGCGGTGAGCGCACGTGCGCTCACCGCGCTGTCCGGTTGTTGCACAACGACGTGGCCGCACCGCTCCAACTGCTCGCCGGGACTCTGCGCGGGCTGCTATCGCGTCAGAAGCCAGGCGCATGACGCGACGGACGAGAGGATGGCGAGGGTGGGCAGGATGAGCAGGTGGCTCACAGAGGTGCGCGCCACCACCTGGTTGCCTCGCAGCGCGAGCGTGCCTGGCAGGTGATCGAGCGCCGTCGCTTGCGCGGGTGAGCTCCGGTCATACAAGACGACCTCCCTGGGATCGTCGCCGAGAAGCCGCCCCCCCCCCCCCCCCCCCCCCCCCCCCCCCCCCCCCCCCCCCCCGCCCCCCCCCCCCCCCCCCGGCCGGCCCGCCCCCCCCCCCCCCCCCACCCGACCCCCCCCCCCCCCCCCGCCGGCCGCGCCCCCCCCGCCCCCCCCCCCCGCCGGGCCCCCCTCCAGGCAAGCGTCCGCGGGGTCCTGGAGATCGTAGTTCACGCGCACCTCATCACCGGGCTGCGGTGGGTTCGTGGTGAACGAATGCACCGTGTGCGGCCCATCGAGTTCCATGTGGATCTCGACGCGATAGACAGGTCGCTCGTTGACGCTCTGCGACGCGCTCTCCACCTGCATGACCGTGCCGGTGGTGTGCGCGTCGTAGGCTGAGAACCGTAGATCGGTCAACGGGATGACGATGAGGGCAACCAGCGCGCCGACCACGACGATGAGCCACCCGAACTGTCGGATGGGACCATGGGTATAGATCGCAGCGCGGACGGGTAGCGGGATCTGGCGCTGGTCGAAGCCCGACGACGATGAGCTAGGCATCTCGCTGATGGTAGTACATGCGGACCCACGGCGCCGGGTTGGCCTGGGCCCGGTTGGCCGGGCTCGTTGCGCAGCGAGCCTGGCGGCGCCCGAGGTGAGGGCAGCGGCGGTGAGCGCGACGATCGTCGTCGATTAGATCCGCAGCCCGCTCTTGCTCTCCGCCCAGCGCCACAGCCGCTCGCGCTCCTGCGGCGTGTCGGACCGCCGCGTCGAGGCGAGCCGGTGCAGCGCGCGCGGACGACGGTCGAGCCAGAACCGCCCGCTCGGCTGCAGGGCCGCGTCATCCTCGACGGCCAGCCAGACCAGCGTGTCGACGCCGTCTGCCGGCGTGCGCAGCAACGGCCCGACGACGCGCCGGAACCGCGGCAGCGACCGCGCCACGCCCGGCGTGTCTGCCCAGCCCGGGTGCATCGAGTGGACCGAGATGCCCTTGGCCGCGAGCCGCGTGGCCCACAGCTCGGCGAGCGTCACCTGGGCGCGCTTGGCCCGCGCGTACGCCGTGGTGCCGTCGTAGTCGCTGGCCGACATCTCCAGCTGGTCCACCGACAACGGCTCGCTGTACATGCCGCCCGACGAGACCCACAGCACGCGCGACGGAGCGCCGGCCGCGAGCGCCGGCACCAGCAGGCTGGTGAGCAGGAACGGGCCCACCACCTGGCTCGCCACCGTGGCCTCGAGGCCCTGCGGGCTGGTCTGCCGGACGTCGTCGAGCGCGCCCGCGTTGTGGATGAGCACGTGGATCGCCGGGTGCCGCGCCAGCAGCTCCGCGGCGGCGCGCCCGAGCGCGACCAGGTCTCCCGTGTCGGCGACGACGAAGCCCAGCTTCGGGTTGCCCGTGTCTCGCCGCAGCTCGGCGCACGTGGCCTCGGCCTTCGCCGCGTTGCGCGCCAGGATCTCCACCGTCGCCCCCATCCGGCCAAACGCGCGCGCCGCCTCCAGCCCGAGCCCGGAGGTCGCGCCCGTCATCACCACCACGCGGCCGTCGAGCCTGCGCTGGCCCAGCGCCGTCCAGTGATCCAGCCGCCGGCGCAGCGCCGAGCCGATGCGGGTGAAGCTGCCGACCACGCTCCACTCCAGCGCGGCGTCGATGCCGTCCGCGATCCAGCGCGTCACGCCGCCTTGCCCTTGAGCGCCCGCTGCAGCCCGGCCGCGGCGCGGTCCCCGATGCGCCGGAAGGCCAGGCGCAGCAGCGGATCCAGCAAGCGCCCCGCCCCGTTGAGCGTGAGCGTCGCATCGTAGGTGACGATGCTGCCCTGGCCAGCGGCCACTACCCTGACCTCATCCACCGACGTGAGGAAGGTGGTGCGCGCGATCAGCAGGATGCGCCCGGGCGGCTCGTACTCCTTGACCTCGTACCGCATCACCGTGGTGCCGCCGGCCTTGACCGTGAGGTCATACGCGGCGCCGACGCCGTTGCCGACACCGTTGCCGTTGCCGTTGCCGTTGCCGTTGCCGTTGCCGTTGCCGTTGCCGTTACCGTTACCAACACCGGCGCCGCCGGCCACGCGCACCGCGCGCTTCACGCCCGGGTCCCACTCGGCGAAGTGCGTGACGTCCGCCATGTAGGCGAAGGACTCGGCGACCGAGAGCGGCGTTGCGACCGAAGTGACGTAGTGAGCCATGGCGATCTACTTCCTGGGACCCAGCTGCGCGCGCTGCGGGCGCCCGGGCATCACCGGGCATCAACGGGCGTCAACGGGCATCAACGGGCATCAACGGAGGTCCAGCGGCAGCCACAGCAGCACGAGCAGGTCCCACAGGAGGTGTGACACCAGCGCTGGCACCAGGCTAGCCGTGACGGCACGCAAGATCCCCCACGCCAGCCCGCAGAGCAGGGCCACCGCCACCAGCACGGGAGAGCCGATGGGCGCATGCACCAGCGCGTACACCAGCGCGGCCAGCACGACCCCTCGCCAGGCCCCCAGCTCGCGGACCAGCGTGGACTGCACGACCCCGCGCCAGACCAGCTCTTCTCCGACGATGACCGGGACCAGCGCCATCGAGGCCAGCACCGGCGAGGGCGCGCGAAACGCCGCGTAGAGCTGCGCCGTATCGTCCGCGATGAACGGCATCAGCCGCGTGAGCAGCGGGTACAGCAGGTACGAGGCCGCGGCCATCGCGCCGCCGGCCACCACGCCCAGCACCACCAGCCGCGGGGTCGGCCGCAGCAGCGCCGTCGAGGCGGCGCGGTCGAGCAGCAGCACCGCGCCGCCCAGCACCACCGCGGCGCCTCCGATGACCGGCCAGATGCCGAGCGGCCCGGTGCTCGCGGCGGCGGCCAGCCACACCGCAGCAGCGCCGACGGCGAGCGCCGTGCTGCGCGACCTGCCGCGCGGGTCGCCGCTGGCGTCGCCATTCATCGCGAGCCCTTCCGCAGGCCCCGCAGCCGCTCGACGGCGCCCCAGGTGCCCCCGAGCCCGCGGTCGCGGTGGTCGCGACGCTCCGCATCGAGCGCCAGCTTCGCTGCCTCGGCGAACGCCAGGCGGTGCGGATGCGCGATGAGCTGCCAGAAGCGGTCATCGTTCGCCAGCAGATCTTCGGTCAAGCCCACCACCACTTCACGCGCCACCGACCACTGCGCCCGGGTCACCAGCCGCACCCACAACGACGACAGGCGCGGCGACAGCAGCGGCACCTCCAGCGTGCGCGGCGGAGAGAGGCCCATCACGCGCGCGGTCTCGTCGAGGATCTGCTTGCCAGACAGGATGACCGGCCCGGGGAGATCGAACCACGCGCTCGCCGGCAGCGGCAGCTCCAGCGCGCGCACCAGCGCCACCACCACGTCGTCGATCGCGATCGGCTGCGTGCGCGATTTCAGCCAGCGCGGCAGCACCATGAACGGAAGCCGCGCCGCCAGATCTCGGACGATGAGCCAGCTCAGGCTGCCGTGCCCGACGATCATGCTGGCGCGCAGCTCGACGGTCTTGACCGGCCCCCGCCGCAGCGCCTCCCCCACGTCCAGCCGGCTGCGCAGGTGATCCGATCCGGCGCCCACCGGCGCGACCCCGCCCAGGTACACGATGCGTTCGACCCCGGCCGCGCCCGCCGCCTTCGCGAACGTCTCGGCGGCCGCCACCTCGTGCTGGTGGTAGTCCGCGCCCTCGCCGATCCCATGCACCAGGTACAGCGCCGCCCGGCAACCGCGCAGCGCCGCCGCGCACGAGCCGAGCTCGCCGACGTCGCCCTGGGCCCAGTCCAGCTCGGGCTGCCGTTGCCGCGCGCCCGCCGCGTCTCGCGTCAGGCAGCGCACGCGCCACCCTTGCGCGCCGAGCGCAGCTCTCACCGCGCCCCCGACGAACCCGGTGGCGCCGGTCAGAAGGAGCGTGGGCTCAGACATGATGGGCCGAGCGCCAGCGCGGCGCCCTCATCACTCTGGATAGTACGCTTTGCCGGCCTTTCAACAGCGCGGCCCCGGCTTTGTGCGGGGCGGATGCACAGCTACCAGCCCCTGGCAGCACACATTGGCCCACGCATGGCCAGACGCGAGGTCGAGCCTACGCCCGCGCATGCGCTCCTGAACCGACCCTCCGTGTACTCACCTGAGGCCCCCGGCCCGCGTTCACGAACGCACGAAATGCCCCGACCGACGCTGGGAAGCATTGGTTCCTGAAGGGATTGCCTGATCAGCAATCCATGCAGACGATCGCCCCTCGAGTGGACTCAACCTCGTTCACAATGTTCGGGATCTTCAGATAGATATTTCGCTGCCCGCTCAGGGCGGTATGTACCCGTGTTTCCGAGACGACGGTTTCAATTCGTTGCCCGCCACGCAGGATGATCAGCAGCGCCCTGCCGTCGGAATAGCGTGCACGGAGATCGAAAGTGGGCTCAAGGTATTCATCTGTTCCGCCCAGAGCCAGCTCTCCATCTGGAAGCACCGTCACATCGTGGACAACAAGGACGGGAATCATCATATCAAGGCTCCTGAATCCAAAGCAGATCTCTGACGTCGGAGACGCGAATTCCCGCCTTATGCAATCTCTCCACCCCGTCTCTTATCAGTGTCAGCCGTTCGAGCATTGTAAGACCCGGCGCAAAGCGAGCCGCTCTGATGCTCGCCTGCGCTTCTTCTAGCACAAGCTTCTCTTGAGTTCGTCCTGCCTGTGCTGCTCTTCGATGACCTACCACTTCATGTCCGATGGCACCTCGCCCGGAGACCCGTGAGTTCGCCGAGCGCCTTGCGATGCGGGGGTCCGTCGATGGCAGAACATCGGTTCCGATGTTGAGGCGCTCGGTGCCAAATAGCTCTCCCCAGGAAGTGTTCAGATGTTCTGAAACATGGACTATTTCGGCAGGCACGCCAAGCTTCTCCGCGTATTCGACGATCTCATGGATCTGCTGGGATGTTAACGGATCTTCGTTTCGTAGGCCGTTCGAGCTTACGTTGTAGAACTTGGCACGGTCAGTGCTCTCTGTCAGCTTGGCAGTCGCTCGGTCTGGATCGTGTCCGTGAAGCGCCTTGCTGCCTGAATTTCGAGGATTGGTATCATCGGAGCTTCCTTTCGTAGTGTCGGCGGTCGAGCTGTCGTCGGCTACAGCCGGTCGGTTGGCGAAGTCCTCCATCATCCTCGCCTTGGCCTGGGCCGAGGCGTGATGCACGACGCTGCCGGCGACCGCGACCAGGGCGTTGCCCTTCACCTGCTCCCACATCTGGCCTTCGATGCGGTCGCCGACGGCCTTGGCCTTGACCAAGATCTGCGCTCTGGCACTGGCCAGCGCGGCGGCGTTGCCATTGGGTTCCGCCTCGAGCGCTTGCAGCTCCTGATAGAGCGCGGCGAGTTCAGCGACGTCTTGCCCTTGCAGCTCGCGCGCGGCTTGCAGAGCGCCCGTCGTCATCAGCAGGGCTTGTCCGCCCCAGTTCGCGGTCTCGATGGCGAACCAGCCCGCGGTGAACGGCTTGGCTCGTCCGACCATCGGCAATACGTTGAGGGCGATCTCGCCCACGGACATAGCGAAGGACCCCGCGGACAGCGTGCCGCGCGCCGACTCGGAGGCCACGCGGTCCACCGCCTGGGTCGAGTTGTAGACCGCCGCCGCTGTACCCAGCGCACGTTCCTGCTGCGCCCAGACGCCCGACCACCCTGACCTTCCTCTATTGCCTGGCCCACGCGGCGGAGCACGCCGGCCCCAACGCACCGACCTGGTACCGGACCGGATAAACTCTCCTCGTCCCGAGTTCAACGGCCAACACCGTCAACCCTTGGCACCCGCTGAACAGCTAGGCTGTACAGCCTAGCTCCGGGCCCGCACATTCGCCTGGTGCCGGATCCCAGGGATCCCAGTCGGTGGCGTCACGGCTGCGCCTGCGCTTCCTGCTCTCGCTCGATCGCCCCGTAGCCCTTGCCAGTTCCGGGATGCGCGTCGTGATCGCCGACGAGCTTGAGGAACTTCTTCGGAACGCGCGCGACGGCCTCCGGTGCAGGGACAGGGGTGCGGCTCGGTGGCAGCAGCTTCGGTCCGCCGCGCAGCGGCTTCATGCCCAGGAGCTGCACGCGGATCGCGCGCGACTACTTCCCCGAGCAGTGACGGCACCGCGTTGCCGACCTGCTTCTGCACAGCGCCGCGTCCGCCCGTGATCTTCACGTCGTCGGGGAATGTCTGGATGCGGCACAGCTCGCGCATCGAGAGCCGGCGGTTCTTCCAGTGGAACGGCCCTATCGCGGGGCCTGGCTGCGCCTGGATCGTCCAGCTCGGTTGGTTCTTCGCGAGCTTGAGCAGGAAGCTCCAGAACCGTCGACGCCAACCGAACAACGACAACCCGCCACCGCGCGCCGTGTGCCATAGGTAGTTGCTGCCCTCGGGGATCGAGGGCAACAGGTCTGCCCACGCGCCACTCATGTCCAGCTCCTCTCCGGGATCGGGCTGCACATCGGCGAGCGCGTCCCATGCCGTGCGGTGCGGCGGCAGCGCGAGCAGCGAGAGCTGCTGCTCGCTCGCATCACCGTGCGTGACAGTGGGGAACTTGAACTCGGTGCCGTCGCGCGCTGCGACCATGATTACGCGCTTGCGGATCTGCGGCACGCCGTAGTCGGCCGCGTTGAGCACCTGAAAAATGGGGCGATACTTGCTGCGCGTCTTCCGGTTGATCGCCTCGATTGCGTCGAGCAGCAGGCGAAGCCCCTCGTCCTTACCCGCATACGCGAGGCCCTCGACGTTCTCCAACAAGAATGCCTCGGGTGTCGTGTCCTGGAGCACGCGCAGGTAGGCAGCGAGCGTGTTCGCGCGCGGATCGTCCAGGCGCAGCGAATCGCCGCGATGCCAGTAGCCGGCCTTGCTGAATGGCTGGCACGGCGGGCCACCGATCAGCAACGCAGGTTCGCCCTTCTTGAGCTTGCCAGCTTCGAGGATCTCGGCGCTCGGCACCTCCATGATGTCGCGCTCGATCACCGCCCAGTCGCGGTTCGCGCGCAGGGTCTCGCAGCACTGGTGGTCCATCTCGACCGCGACCGTGGTGTCGAAGCCGGCGGCCTCGAAGCCGTAGTCGAGCCCTCCGGCGCCGGAGTACAGGCTGATGATCTTCGGGCGACTCACGCTGGGAGCGTAGTAGCCCCCTATGACATCAAGGCCTTGGAGCAAATCGGCTCAGCTGAGCAGAGACGGTAGGTCCTCGGCCCAGCCCTCAACCAGGATCCGGTCCGAGATCTTACCCGAGCATTTCTTGTGTGATGGCAGGCCCTTGGTGAGGGTGAAGCGGAAATCCCAGACCCGGGTGACCGGGTAGATGCACGCAGCGAGGACCTCGAACTGTGACGCAGCGTAGTACCGGCTACACGGATTCCCCTTCGCCGCGCGGGTCTTCTGGAAGTCGACCTTGGGCAGCCCCCGAACCATCTTGGGCGACACGTTCTTGCACTCGATCCGCAGCGGGCGGCGCCGGTAGTGAAGCGAGAAGTCGGGTTGGCCATCGAGGTCCAGCTTCCTAACGCCAGTGACGCCAGGCGTCCGCTTGAGCACGGTGAGAAGGTGCTGCTCGGCAACGCCGCCTCGTACGGCGGTGTGAAGCCGCTTGTTCCCGGCTATCACGTCCAACAGCTTGTCGATCGGCAACCCGAATTGCGCGAGTAGCGCGTGCTCGACAGGCGCAAGCTTCACCACGTCGAGGCGTGTGGTGACGATGCTCTGGGCGCCGCCTCCGCGCCGGAGGTCGTCGCCGATGTCGTCGATCAGGATCAGCCGCTCACCAGTGTCGATTCCCGTCGCGACGCGCTCGAACCGAGCGTAGGTGAGGAAGTGTTCGGGCGTGAACGCGAGCAGTGCCTCGCTGGTCAGGCTTTCCTGGGGAAACACCCGCCGTCGTCCTCGAGCCACGCGCTCCCGCTCCCATCCATGCCAGCCGGTCTTGAGCGCAGCCTGCACGTCCTCATGCTTGAACTCGATCGACATCGAGAACCACGTCGGGTTATGTAGCGCCGGGTCCACCGCGATGAAGAGGTCTTCTTCCTCGTGGACGCCGAAGAACAGCGTCGTCTTGGCCCCGTTGGGATCGACGTAGATGTCGTGCAGCCGATCGAACTCGCTGCCGTATTTGACCTGCATCCGGTGCTCGCCGGCCGGTCGGCCTTCCTGACCGTACTTGTTCGCCGTGAATGCGTAGCAGACGAGGCTGAGAGGCCTGCCGTCCGGCAGCCGCACCTCGAACTCGAACGGTGCCTCGCTTGGCGACGGTGCGCGGACGATCTTTCCGCCGGATTGCTCGATCGCTGCGGCGATCGCATCGACCCGCTTCTGCCCTCGAACTTTGCGGTATCGCTCCACCGAGAGATCATCGGGCGGCCAAGGTCCGGGATCAAGGGGGGACCGGCACGATCAAGCCTGGGATGTTGCTGATGCCGCTGTCGACCGCATGAGAAAACAGAGTTCACAATGATGCTCGAAGACATCCCAGGGGCCTTTTAAGCCTATGGGAAAGGAGATTTGAGGAGAGGACACCTGATGTATTTGATTCTTGATCTCATCTCCAGGCATTCCGTTGATGACGTGCTTCGCCACGTGCCGGCTGGCAGTGTTCAGAAGGTCACATCGAAGCTTGATCAGTTTCATGAGGTCCCGCTAGAAGATATCTCGATCTTCAACTCCGGGGCTGGCGAGCATCACAAGAAGCATGCAGTCGTGACCACCATTCGCGCATGGCTCAAGGCAAGAGGCTCTACCATGCCATGAGCGAACTCTCGCTGCAGGTTGGATCGAGGGACGCGCTGACCGCGACGCCGCAGCGCCGGATGGCCTCGATCGCGCCCTCGGCGAGGCGCCAGTCGCGGTCCATCGCCAGGTAGCTGCAGGTCGCGAAGCTCAAGACCTGCTGGCCGTCGGGCTCCAGCACCAGGGTCTTGCCATCCGCGCCAATCTCTCTCGCCACTCGCTGGGTCACCCCAGCCGCACGCCCACGAGCCATCGTTGTTTCCAGCACCGATTGCGACGTGTGCATAAGAGTCCGTTCGTCAGGGTTCACCTGTCAAACGCAATGCGGCGCGGTTGTTCCCGAGTTTTTGCGAGCTGGCCCACAAGCGCGCGGCCCCCGGGCGGGACGATCAGCGGGGGCTGCCGGGGCTCTCGGGGCGGGTCACTGCGGCGCGCAGAGGAGCTCGCCACGGATGTGGCAGTCGCCGCCGTTGTCGTCGTGCTCGACGCACGAGGCGGCGATGGCGCTGGGGCCGGCGCCCCGCGCGCCGAAGAGGCGCACGCTGCTGCTCGAGATATCGAGGCCATCGAGCCTGCAATGGCCGGAAAGCTCGTTGTCGGAGCGCCGCGTGACCTTGAGCGTGCTCCAGGCCACCGCCGCGAACTCTGCATCTGTGATGGCGCCGAACTCCAGGTTGCACGCCATGCGCGTGGCGACGGTCTGCATGCCCGCAGGACAGGTCGCGCCGGTGGCGCAGCCGGCGTTGCTGCTCTCCGCGCGACAGGAGAACGGCACGATCGCCCCGTCGCGTGGCAGCGCGGGGATCGAGGGCGTGGGCGGGGACGACGCGGTGTTGCACGCGCCGCCGGCCTGCAAGCGCGCGGGCAAGGCGGGGAGCCGCACCACGCCGATGTCATCGGCCCGGCCGCGCGCGGCGCGGCTGGCGGCGGCGGTCAGCGTGCAGTAGCTGGCGCCATCGGCGTAGTAATGCTGGCCGCCGATCAACAGATAGTCTGTCGGGGCGTTGGCGGCGGGCAGCCGCTGCGCCAGGCCCGTCGAGAGGTAATGGGCGATCGCCTGCGACTGCGGCATCAACGCCAGCGCCGGATTGAGGTTGCGGTAGTCCGCCACGCGAAAGACGCTGCGCGCGAGCGCGTGGCGACCGACGCGGCCTTGCCGCAGCCCGTAGGTGAGATAGCTATCGATGGCCCGGCGCCACCGATCTGGCCCCGCGCCGATCGCGTCGTACACCAGCGGATAGAGCTCGACGTGCTCGTCGACGTAGAACCTCGAGCTGGCGCGACGCCCCTGGTCGATCCCCAGGTCCAGCCAGTGCTGCTCGAGCTGCGCGGTGGTGAGCCCGGCCAGGTCCGGGTTGAGCTGCACGTACTCCGCGGCGTCGAAGACCTCCGGGCTCAGATAGACGCTCTCGCGACGCGGCGACGACGCGCTCGTCCCGAGGGCGGACAGGCGCAGATCGTGCGGGATGCTGCCGGTGAGCGCCTTGAGGAAGGCGACGAGCTGCTGCTGCTCGGTGGCGCTCATGCCAAGGGGGATGATGAGCGGCGACGCGTTACGCTCGTTGGGCGGCGGCCCGGAGTTGTACCGGCGGACGACCGTCTCCAGCGTGGTGGCAAGGCCCGTGGTGGGCAGCGGATCGCCATTGTGGAAGTACGGACCGCGCAACGCCACGTTGCGCAGCGACGGGGTCTTGAACTTCCCGAAGTCAGAGACCAGGCCAGTGACCGCCTGGCGGCCGAGGTCCGAGCTGGGCACGGGCACGATGTGGTGGAAGCCCTCATCGGTGAAGTTGTTCCCGGAGTGGCACAGCACACAGCGCGCCTTGCCGCGAAAGAGCGTCCGCCCCGCCAGCTCGGCGGCGGTGAGCGCGTTGGACGCGCCGGCCTCGTAGCGATCGACGCGCGAGGTGCCCGACATCAGCCCCAGGCGCTGGAACGTGGCGATGGCGCGCTCGATGTTGGCCACCGAGATCGCGGGCGCGGGCAAGGCTCCCGCGTTGACCAGCCGCTCGAACCGCTCGACGTATCCTGGAATGCTGCTCACCACACCGAGCAGACCGGTAGTGGTCAATCCCATCTCGTCATGGGCCAAGATCGGCGCAGACGACTGCTGCTCGAGCGTGCGCGCGCCGCTCCAGGTGTTGAGGGTGCCAAACCCGCGGTTCAGCGCGGTCGAAGCCGTCCGCGGCAAGGTGTTGCCCTCGACGCCCTTGACGAAGGTCTTGACCGAGTACCCTGAGGCTGGGTCGTGACAGGTGGCGCAGGACATCGCGCCGTTCTTGGACAGCCGACGATCGAAGAACAGCAGATTGCCGAGCTCGGACATCATCGGATCGAGGACATCCCCGGCGGGTAGCTCGAGGCCGCGCAGCCCGAGCGGGAGCTCGATGCGCCGATTGGTCCGCCACACCACGACGAACGGAGTCGGCACCTCGATATCAACCCCTCCGACGAGGACCGAGGACTGCTGCTCCGAAAGGGGCGGCGCGCTGCTCGGATCGCTCGCCGACTCGGGATCCTCCAAAGCGCCCAAAGCGCATGACGCAACAAGCGTGATGCTGCTAACCATCACAAATAATAAACGACTTCTGATCATCCTATCAAAGAACATATCTCACCGACCGCTGGCAAATGCTTTTGAGTGCGGAGAGATCCCGTCGGCGCAAGCCCGCTCGATTCAACGATTTGATGTCAGCATGGACGATGCCACCGCGCTGGTGACACGGGCCCGCACGCCTGCGACGCCTGCGACGGTCGCGGGGCAGCGCGCCAGGGCCCGGACCGCGGGTCGCAGAGTGACCGCGGCACGCGCGATGCAGGGCTTGGCAGCATGCGGCTCTGGCCGCGGATCTGATGGGGAAACACCCTCGCGCTGTTCGCGCCCGCGCAAAGCTGGCGCGGCTCGCGCGGCTCTTGCGCCATTGCCTTTGGCAGGGCGCCCACACACCAACCAAGGAGATGCCGATGACAGCGTATCCCGTGCATTACAGCGTCGCGCAACCCGTGCGTTTCGATCGCCTGCAGCTCCTGGTGCGCCTGGTGGCGTTCTGCGCGCTGGGGCTCTTGGGGCTGTCATTTGGCCTCGTCTTCTTCTTTGCGTATCTGGCGCTGCCGGTGTTCGCGGCGAGCCGGCTGACGCAGGAGCGCGGCGCCACCGCGTATGCAGCGCAAGAGGGGCCGCGCGTCATCACGGCGCTGCGCTGGCTTGCCTCGGTCAGCGCGTGGGCGGCGCTGGTGGCTGACCGGCTGCCGGGCCGGGCGCCGGAGGAGAACGTGCTCTTGACGGTGGAGGGGACTACGCGGCCCACCGCGGCCTCCGCGATCTGGCGCGTGATCAGCGGCTTGCCAAGCGCGCTGGTGCTGGCCATCCTGGGCTGGATCGGCGTGCTGGTGTGGATCTGGGCCGCCGTGTCCGTGCTGCTGTTCGAGCGCGTGGGGCCCGGCGCCTTCGATTACCTGGTGGGCCTGCAGCGCTGGAGCATCCGGCTGCTGGCGTATCAGGCCTCGCTGGTGGACGAGTACCCGCCGTTCTCGTTCGCGGACTCGTCGGCCGGGACGGCGCCGCCCGCGCTGCCCATGCCGGGCGCTCAGGCCTGACCCGGATCAAGCGCCGCTCACAGCGCCGGGTGCGAGATCACGGAGTGGGCGTGGCTGGCGCGCACGTGCTCCACTTGCAGGCTCTCCTTGCCGTCTTGCTCGGTCAGCTTGCCCTCCACCTCCACGAACTGCCGCGCGAAGAACTCCAGCTTGTAGTCGGGTTCCCAGAGGTTGCGCTGCTCGTAATGCAAGAGCAGGTCGCCCCTGCCGGTCTGCAGATAGTAGTCCGGGCCCTCGCTCCTGGTGCCCACGCGGCCGTGCTTGACATAGACCAGGCCGAAGTACTTGCCACTTTTCGAGCTCATGACGAACCTCCTTTACCAGGCGTTACCCTTGAGGCGGACCACTTCATATCGATCGACCTGCCCCGCCACCTCCGAGCCGGCGACCGCGGTCTGCTTGGTGGAGAGCACGGCGAAGGTGAGCACCTCGATCGACCGCACGCCGTCCGGGCGGTGCGCCTCTGGCACCACCAGGGTGAAGAACGCGCGCGGGTGATCTGGGATCGACTCCACCAGCACGGACACCACCAGGCCCATCACCGTCTTCTCGCGGTACAGGGCGCGGCCGGAGAACTCCTTGTCGTTGTAGATGAGCTTCATCCCGTCCGCGTCGCCCTGGTGAAACACCACGTGCAGTCCCTCTCCATACAGGTGGTACTCACGAACCTCATGCACCGTTTTCATCATGACGGTACCTCCGCTGCGTAGAGGAGCAAGGCGCGTGCCACGTCCGCGCGATCATCTGCCCAGGACGGTGAGCGGCGCGCCCGGGCCCAGGTCGCGAAGTCGGCGAAGATGACCAGCACGACGAAGATCACCAGCACATGGCGATCACCGCGGCGGCGAGGATGACGAACAGCAACGCCGGCTCCGGCAAGCGATTGCCAAGTCGTTCGATCCAGTCCAGCGCGATACGGCGGGGTGCGGCGGGCGGGGTCACCGCGCAGACCTTAGGGCAGGCGCGCCATGAGGGTAGTTCGATAGTTTGGGCGCCGAGGTTCGGCAAAGACGATGAGTGGGCGCGACGGGGCAGCGGAAGCGGTAGCGGCGGCCGGGCGGGCCTGGAGACCGGCCCCTACGACGGAGCAGCGGCAAAAGGGCCGATCGCTGACTGCGGGTCGGCAGTGGTCAAATCAGTTCAGGCTGCCGGGGACCTCGGTGGGGAGCAGCAGGCCGTGGCGGCGCCAGCCGGTGGCCAGGAGCCAGGTGCGCGCGGTAGCGGTGGGGCGCACCTGGCGCTGCAGGAAGGCCAGCCAGTCCGGAGGCGCACACGCCTGCGCGCGCGAGCGCGGGCCTGCGTGGAAGCCGTCGAACCAGGGCGCGCTCGAGTAAGGATCAAGCCAGTCGCGGGCGAGCTGACGTCCGCGCTCGGCGGCGTGGTGGCGCGCGTTGAGCAGGACGTATCGGAGCGCGTTGCGGACCTCGCGGGGAGTGCGCAAGGCGCGGGCGTGATAGCGGGCGGCAAACAGGGAGCCGGTGCGGCCGAGGAGCCGGTTGATCCGGCGGGCGAGCCTCACCTGTAGCCCCTGCATGCCGCGGGCGAGGGCCTGGGGGCCTTCTGCCTCGACGAGGAGGTGCAGGTGGTTGTGCAAGGCGTTGAACTCGACGACGCGGAACGTGGGCTTGTGTCCACCGGCGGCGAGCGCGGCGCGGATGGTTGCGCACACCTTGCCGCGGCGCAGGCTCTGCACGCCGGGCCTGATGCGCAGGGTGACATGCAGCGGGTGGCGGGCGGCGAAGCGCTCGCGGGCGTCATGGCTCACCGTCTTGCGGCCACGCGGCCGGCCGGCGCCGGGGCGCCAGCCGCCGTGGCCGGTGGGCTTACGCGCGGAGTCCAGCGTGAGCTGCGCAGACTTGTGATGGCGCGAGGAGAGTGCCATTTGATTTCCGGCACAGATTATCAATGTACTGGGTGGATGGCAATACGAGATGCGATGTGAATGCGGTTCATGAGTGGAGCTGAGTGGCGGCGTGGGCGGGGCTATGGACGGTGGCGGGCTGTGGACAACCGCGCGCATCGAGCTGAGCGCATCGTCGGTGTTCGCACGAGGCGCGGTTGACGCACAGCCCTTGGAAAGGCGCATGCGGTGGGTGGGCGGCACGGGCGATGGCGGGGCCTGCGCGCCTTTCCACACCGACCACAGCCCCTGCTGGTTCGCAGAACCCAGATCTTTTGTTTTGGTTTTCAGAGAACCAGAAACCGGAGAGAGAGATGGACGGTGGCGGGCTGTGGACAACCGCGCGCATCGAGCTGAGCGCATCGTCGGTGTTCGCACGCGGCGCGGTTGACGCACAGCCCTCGCCTTTCCACACCGACCACAGCCCCTGCTGCTTCGCAGAAGCCAGATCCTTTGTTTGTTCGAGGCGCGTGCCACGTGAACTGCGCGCGCGGTGCTCACTGCACGGGGGCGGGCATCAGGCCCAGCGCGGCCAGGGCGCCGCGGCACGCGCGCAGGCGGTCGGCGCGCACGAGCGACATGTCAGCGCGCTCGTCGTCGATGCGGCAGGCGAACGGATAGGTGCCCTCGGGCCGCTCGATCCAGCCCACCAGCCAGGCGATCCATCCGGTGGCGGCGCGGGCGGTGCCGGTCTTCCAGCGCATGGTGGCGTCGCCCTGGGTCTCGGCGGGCATGGCGGCGCGGACGATGGCGTGGGCGCGCGCGGAGACGGGCAAGGTGCCGGCGGCGAGCCTGGCCAGGAACGCGACCTGCTCATCGGCAGAGATGGCGAGCTTGCCGTCCAGCCAGAAGTGATCGAGGTCGTCGGAGAACGTGGCGTTGCCGTAGGCGAGGAGGTCCAGGTAGCGGCGCATGCGCGCGGCGCCGATGCGCACGGCCAGGCCGCGAAACAGCGGCACGGCGGAGAGCTCCAGCGCGGCGCGCAGGGGCTGCGGCTGCGCCCAGCCCTGCGGCCAGTCCGGTTGCGCGGGGTAGCGCTGCGCATCGTACGGCAGGATGGCCTCGGCGCTGTCGAGCAAGCCCAGCTCGGCGCCGATGAGCGCGTTGGGGAGCTTGAAGGTGGAGGCGGGCAGGCGGCGCTCGGCGCAGGCGGGCTGGGAGCTGCGGCGCTCGCTGCCGTCCGGCCAGCGGACGACCAGGCAAGCCGGCCGCGTGGTCAGCGCGGCGAGCGCCGTGGCGACGCGGAGGTCCCCGGCGCTGTCTTTTGGGGCCGGCGCGCTGGACCCGGCGGGCGTGGTCACGGGCATGGCGCCCCTGCGCTCGGCGCCCGAGGAGCAGGACGCCAGGAGTAGCGAGAGCTGGACGAGAACCACAAGACGCATCATGCGCGGCAATCTCGCATGGCCACGGGGCGGCGACCAGGCGGCCAGCTGCGCCGGCGCGCGCGGACCTGTCCGCTTGGTTGCACACGACGGGCGGCGCCGCGGCGGTGGATCAGTGGGGATGCTTGTGGTGGTGATGGTCGTGCGGATCGTGGCGATGGTCGTGCGCACCGTGCGGGGTGTGGTGGTCGTGCGCGCCGTGGGACGCGCCGTCCTGTGCCTTTTCCTCGAGCTGCGGCGGCGCCGGGGCGTGCGGATCGTGGCAGCCGTCGCGGCACGGCTCGGTCTCGGCGTGCTGGTGGTGCTGGTGGCCGCCAGCGTCGGACAGCAGCGGCTCGAGCCAGGCGGACAGGCCGTATCGCCACAGCGAGTAGAGCGCCGCGGCGCCGAGCGCGATCGCGGCCACAGAGGAGAGCCACGGCGGCGGCGAGGGCAGCGGCGAAGGCGCGGGCGCCCACGCGGTGAGGGCGGCGGCGGCGAGGGCGGCGGCCAGCACCACCGCGGCGAGGACGGCGAGGACCTTGCGGCCGAGGGCGGCGGTCAACACCGCCACTACCTCGCGGTTGGTGAGCGAGCCGATGACCAGGCCGATGATCGCCAAGAGCGGCGGCAGGCCGCGGTCCATGAGCACCGCGGCGACGGGGGTGGCGGCCCAGGCGCAGACGTACGCGACCGTGGCGAGCGCGGCGACCATCAGCGCCAGCCCGTAGCTCCCCAGCGACGGCAGCGGCGCGCTGTCGAGCCATCCGGGATCGAGCGTCACGGCGAACCAGCAGGTCACCACCAGGCCAGCGGCGAGCCAGGGGCCCGCGTGGACCAGCGTCTCCGCGAGCTGATCTCGCCACCGCGTCCTGGTGTCGGTGGGCGCCGGGTGCACGCTCCCATTCGAGTCGGGCTCGGCAGAGGAGCCGAGGAGCGCCACCAGCAGCGCGGCCAGGGCCAACGCGAGGAGCACGCGCAGGGCCGCCCAGGCCCAGCCAAAGAGCGCGGCGGTCAACAGCAACGTGCCGATGTGCAGCTCCGGCGCCGCCAGCAAGAAGGCGAGCTGCCGCGCGGTGGGGCGGCGCGAGGTGCCAGCGGCCTCGGCGACCTCGCACGCGCAGCTCGGCGCGCGGACCGCGGCGGCGAAGCCCGCCCAGAGCCCAGCGCGCCCGGCGGGCAGCGCGGCGGCGCTGGTGCCGCGCAAGAGCACGGCGGCGCCCAGGCCCAGGAGCAAGACCGGCGCCAGCGGCTTGGCGTGCTCGGCGAGCGCGGTCAGCACCGGGAGCTCATGTTCACCCGCTAGCGCCACCGGCAGCGCCGCGCCGGCGAGCATGGCCAGGAGCTCGGCGGTGCGCAGCGCCGACGGGCGCTCGAGCGACGGCTCGTCGTGGGCCAGGATATGCAGCAGCGTGCCCGCCACCGCCGCCGACAGCCAGGGCAGGACCTCCCCGTGCATGGCGCTCAGCCACTCGGCGCCCAGGACGCCCACGGCGCTCGCCGAGATCAAGAGGCCGGCGCGCCAGATCACCTGGCGCAGGCCGCGCTCGACGAAGGGCAAGGTCACCACCGCGGCCAGCGGCACCGTGTGCGCCAGGATGCCCAGCAGCACATCCCAGTGGGAGTGGTCCGCGTGGCCGGCGCTGCCCAGCGTGCCGAGCGCCACCCCGTCTCCGACCTGGTGGATCAGCACGGCGACAAAGCCCAGCTCGGAGGCCAGGCGACGGTGGTGCAGCCGGCCGGCCGGATCTCGTCGGCTCTTGGCCAGCCACAGCGGCAGCCACAGCCCGCCGGCGAACGCCGCCAACACCCACACGCCAGCGGCGGCCATGGCCTCGGGCACCAGGTGGACGGCCACCGAGGTGACCACCGCCGCCAGCGCGAACCCGCGGATGGGCAAGAGCACGCGCGGCCGGACGCCGCCGAGCACGGACAGGGACGCGCCGAGCGTGACAGCCACGAGGGGGACGAGCAGCGCGGCGAGCATCTGGCGGCCCCGCAACCTACCATGCACACCGCGGATGCGGAGGCGCGCTCCGGCGCGTCCGCTGATTCCTCGCTGTTTGTCGCCAGTCCGTCGTCCCTGCGGTGCTGATCATTTCCCCTGGGACGAGGGACTGGGACGAGGGACTGGGACGAGGGACTGGGACGAGGGACTGCCCGGTGGCAGCCGCCGATCCATCGGCTTTCGCAGCGTCGCGGCTCCTCGCGGTCCGGGCCAGGAGCGCGGGTCGAGCCGCGCCTTGCCCGAGATCCCGCTAGCGCCAGGCACGCTGCGACCGGCGCTGGGAAGGCCGTTGTGACGGGTGCTGCAGGTGGTCCGGCAAGGGGCGGCCGATGGAGAGCGGGTCGACGCCGGTAGCCTCCATCTCCGCGAGGACCCAGCGCTCGATGGCGCTGTGACGATCGAGGTCGTCCCACAGGCCGCGGAGGGGGAGGCCGTCGGGATCGAGCGGGGGATCGGCGAGAGATGGGAGTGGGGAGGGTGGTGAGGGTGTGCGGGGGAACGCGGATGGTGGGGACGCTGGCGGTGCGGCGACGAGCGGCGCGGTGGGGACGGAAGGTGCGGGGGCGGGTGCGGCTGCCGCGTCGGCGCGGCGCTGGATGCGCGTGACGGTGGCGGCGGCGTCCCAGCTATCGACGCGCTCACCGCGCCAGCGGCACTGGCCGGTGGTGGCGGTCAGCGGCAGCGGGGCCTTGGTGGTGTTGGCAGCATGGATCGCGGGCCAGCCGAGCAGCGGCGGCGCCGGGCGCGGCGGCAGCGGCACGACGGCGCGGCCTTGCGGATCTTCGAAGGCAAGCGCGCCGGTGCGTGATTGCGTGATGCGATAGCCGCGCCCGGACGTAGGCGTGATGGAGCGAGCAGAGCAGCGCCAGGTTGGGCAGGCTAGTCTCGCCGCCATCGGCCCAGTGCCGCAGGTGGTGGCCTTCGAGGAACAGGCGGTGGTCGCAGCCGGGGAAGCGGCAAGTGCGATCGCGTAGCAAGAGCGCGCGCTTGAGGGCGGCGGGGATGGTGCGCTTGCGGCCGATGGAGAGGGGGCGTCGGCGATGGAGGTGCCGGCCGATGGTGGCCCCGTGGCGACGACCAGGCCGCAGTCGCAGGCCAGGCGGCGGGTGGCTTGCGGAGAGACGCCAGGTCGGACTCGACGGTGAGGGCCACCGGCAGCGAGGCGCCACGGTCGGTGAAGGTGGCGGGGCGAGGGGGAGATCGGTGGTTGCGGAGGTGGCGGCGGTGGAGTCGGAGGTGCCGGTGGCTGAGTCGGTAGTCGCGGCGGACGGCTGCAGCAGCGCCACGGGTACCGTGACGATCAGCTCAACGGGCGCGCGCTCGGCGCGGCTACCTCGTGCGTAGGACTGGACCAGGGCCATCAGGCCATCGGCGCGGTTGTACGGGCGGCGCGTGGTGGTCGTGGTGGAAGAGCGCTGCGCTTCCGCGGAAACGTCAGCCGCTCGCTCGGCAGGTGCTGGCGCTTCCGCGGAAACGTCAGCAACCTCCGCGGAAACGTCAGCCGCTCGCTCGGCAGGTGCGGACGTCTCCTCGGAAGCCGCCGACGTTTCCGCGGAAGGCTCCGCCGCCTCGCGCGTGCAGTCCACGGCGGCTTGCTGCAGTACTTGAAGTAGCAGCGCGGCCTCGTCGGGGCGCAGGCACGCCTTGACGCACACCATGCCAGAGGCCGTCGTCGTGTGCGCCACGTAGCGCTCGCTGTCGTGTGGGCGTACGGCCTTGCTGGCGGCGTCTGCGCCGAGCACGCCGACCTTGCGGCACACCGTCTCGAGCTGGCTGGCGGTGCAGTGCTGCGCGTAGCCAAGGAGCACCGCTTCGGTGGCGGCGGTGGCCACGCGAGTGATGGCACGAGTCTTAGAATACGAGATCTTCCCGCGGACAATGCCTCTGATACGAGCGGCAAGGTGTGCAGCGCCCTGGCCACTCGCAGGTGTTCGCGCGCGGTGCCGAGGTCCCAGCCGACTCGCCAGCTCAGCCAGTGGGCGCACGTGCCAAAGCCCTGGCGGTACCAGCCGCCGGCCGCGTCGAACGTCCGCAGGTCGGCCAGTAGGCGATGCATGGCGGCGTCCAGGTGGACGGCTTGCTCGGCGATGTGCTCGCCGAGCGCTTGAACTTCCTCGACGGAGAGAGGCTCGCGCATGCACTCTTGTAGCATGGCGGTTTTCGGCGCCGGACTTGGCGCATGGCGTGCTCCAGGTGCCGCGGAAGCGCGGGTAGCGCGATTTTTCGTGCGGTACGCCAGTGGATGGGTAATGCGCCGCGCGTGGGGGCCGCGGGTGAAGAGAATGCGGCGGGTTGGCAGCGTGGAGGGTGCGCTGACGCGGGAGGTGTCAAGATGAATGTTTATATTTGAGATGGATATTGGATAGAAGATCTGTAGTTGGCGAATGCGTCCGGCAGGCGGACGCGAGCGAACCGGGATCTGAGATCGAGATCGCGGAAACCTCTGCGGAAACGTGACGTGATCCAAGTCGCAGCGCGTCTCCGCGGAAGCCCCGGGGCTGTGGACGGTGCCGGGCTGTGGACAACCGCGCCCGTCGAGCCCGGGCAAGTGGGAATGCGCGTACGCGGCGCGGTTGACCACAGCCCTTGGAGAGGCGCAGGAGGGCCAGATGCAGCAGGCGTGCCTGAGGGGACATCGCGCCTCTCCACACCGCCTCACAGCCCCTGCTGTTTTCAGAACCCTGATTTTTTTGGTTTGTACCAGAACCCAGAACCCGGAACGGATC
>JADJJK010000026.1 GCA_016706545.1 Myxococcales bacterium | reverse complement strand
ATGCTCGACCTGGTGCTGTTCGCGTTGCGCCGCCACGGCGCCCCCGACGCCATCTACCTCGACAATGGCAGCACCTACCGCGGCGAGGCGCCGCTTGTGCTGCGAGCGGCTCGGCATCACGTTGATCCACGCCCGGCCGTACGATGCGCCGGCGCGCGGGAAAAATGGAGCGGTTCTGGCGCACTGCGCGCCGGCTTGCATCGACCATCTCGGCGCGGCGATGTCACTGCACGACGTCCAGGTCCGCCTCGACGCGTTTGTCGACGAGCACTACCACCGCGCGCCGCACGGCGCTTGTACGGCAAGGCGCCCGCCGACGCATGGGCCGGCGCGACCTGCCGCGCCATCGACGAGCCCGCGCTCGCCGCGGCGTCACCATCCATCGCCGCCGTCGTGTCCGCAAGGACGGCTTCATCGACGTCGATGGTTGCGTCTGGCAACTCGACCAGGGCTTCCTCGCCGGTCGCGTCGTCACCGTCGTCGCCACACGCCGGCCTCGCCGGCCAGCCGGTCGCGCTCCACGACGGCCACCGCTACCCGCTCCGGCCCCGTCCGGTCGCCGCCTCGCGCACACGCCGTACCCGGCGCGGCGAGGCCCCGCCGCCCTCGATCCTGTCGACCCCGCCGGCGCGCTGCTCGACTAGGCTGCCGGCCGCCGCCCCCTGAAGGATAAGCCATGACCTACCTCAACGCCTTCGGCCTCAGAGAGCCGCCGTTCACCAAGGAGATCGCCGATGCTGATCTGTGTCTCCCCACCTCCAAGCGGCCATCGCCGACGGTCTGCTCGACGCGCTCACCGAGCGCGCCTCGGTCCTCATCGTCGGGAACCTGGCGTCGGCAAGACATGATGCATCCTGCGTGCCGCACGTCACCTTGTCGCCGCTGCTGGCTACCGGATGACCTACTCGCACAACGCCACCCCTTGGTCGCCGCGACTTCTATCGGCAGCTCTGCCTCGCCCTCGGCCTTGCGCCCGCCGCCACCGCCGGCAACTTCTTCCACGCGGTGCCGTCCCACGTCGAGGAGCTCGCCCGCGAACGCGTCCACCCGGTCTTCTTCCTCGACGAGGCTCACCTCCTGCACCAGGACACCCTCGACCACCTCCACATCCTGCTCAACTACCAGTGGGACAGCCGCGCGCTGCTCGCTGTCCTCGTCGGGCTGCCCGGGCTCCGCGACCGCCTCGCCCCTGCGGCGCAAACTGCCTGCTGTACTCCTTTGCATCCATCACCGCTTCGAGATCGAGCCCCTCGTCCCCGATGACACTGCCGAGTACCTCCGCCTCCGCTTGCGTCGCGCCGGCTGGCGAACGCGAGCTGTTTGCCTCGACGCGATTCCAGCCTGCTGCACGAGGCCACCTCGGCGCCATGCGGGACATTGACCGCCCTCGCGCCGCGCGCTCCGCGAGATCGCAGATGAAAGCTCGTCGAGCGCGACGTCGTCGCCCGCGTCATCGAGGCCGACCATCGCGAGCGCTGACACGTACCACCCATCGTCGATGCGCGTGCGCGGCGGCTACCCAGCGGTGGCCATCGCGATCGCCAACACCGCCGGCGCGGTCTCGATGGCCATCGGGAGCTGCCTGACCTCCGCCGCGAACGACGGCCATCACCGAGCTGACGGACGGTCTTCCCAACGCTGATGGCCAGCAATCAGCCCGCCGCGATGGCCATCATCAGGCCCGCTCGGCAACAGCTGGGACGCCGCCGCCACGATCACTCGCATCCAGCGCCGCGCCGATGCTGCCGCCGCCCCTGCAGCCGCCGCACCCGCCGCCCCACTCACCGCCGCCCCACCAACATCCCCACCACCCGCATCCCCCCGCACACCGGCGCCACCCTCACCACTCTCATCTCTCGCCGATCCCCCGCTCGACCCCGACGGCCTCCCGCAGCGCGGCCTGTGGGACGACCTCGATCGCCACAGCGCCATCGAGCGCTGGATCCTCGCGGAGATGGAAGCCACCGGCGTCGATCCCCTCTCCGTCGGCCGCCCCTTACCGGACCACCTGCAGCACCCGTCCCAGCGTCACCGCTCAGCTAACCGACGTAGTCGATGATGGAGTGCTCCTCGGAGGTCGGTGGCAAGATCCTTGGGCCCCGATCACCGCCGGACCGAGCTCGACCCAGCGTTCAATCGGTTCGCCCAGTCGCTTGCTGGGCCCCCAACTTCGAGGCTCTTGCGGTCGGCCTGCGACTCGAAGCCGTGCTGGTTCGTGACCGTCCACTCTTCTAGTGCCTATCTTCGACGAGATCCCGGGATCTGATGGTCGTTCGCGAAGCTCTGGCGTTGGTGCGCTAGCGCGTGTAGTGATCGGGCCTGCCGCTCTGTTGGGCGGCCGGGAGTGGGTCATGCCAGGCAAGAGATCGTCTGCACCGTTCATCCTGGGCGCGATCGCGTTCGATACGAAGGGAGCAGCAGAGGACGCGGTGCGCCGCATCGCCAACAACGCGACGTTCAACGTGCCGTTGCTGGGTGCCGAGAAGGAGGTGATCCTCGATCTGCTCGACCGCCATATGGAGGCTGCCCGCAAGATCGGCCCCGGGGTGAAGGACATCGTCGTGCGGCTGAACGAGTTCGGCAAGCGCGGCTTCTACATCCTGCGCGTCGACGCCACCGAGACGGACTTCTCGTGGAAGAATTGCATGACGCGGCCCCGCGCGATCGACCGGATCCGTAGCGCGCTGCGCACCGTTGTGCTGCCACAGAAGCATGAGCGACTCGATGCGTACTTCCGCGGCCAGGACACCGCCCCTTGCGAGCTCACCGGCCGAAGCATCACGCCGCACAACTGTCACGTCCATCACGAGGACCCAACCTTCGCGTCACTCGTTGGCTCCTTCCTGGAGGGCCGCGGCCTGGTGCCGGAGGAGATCGAGTTCATCCGAGCCGACGGCGTTGAAGGTGCGCGCCTAGGTCCAGGGGCGGCGCATCTCATCGAGGAGTTCGCTTCGTACCACCGCAAGCACGCCCGTCTCCTCGTGGTCCATGCCCATGAGCACCTATCGCTGCCAAAGGGTGGGTAGTCCTCAATTCCTTTTCATCGAAGACCCAATGTGGCTTCTTGACTCGTGTCATCTCGCAAGCTCATCACACGCCGCGGAGACTGCTCGTAGTCGCCTGGAGCCTGAGCGGTCCGGAACCGCGAAGCCCTCCGCGAGCCCCAGTGCATCTCCGCCGAGGCCCCTCCGTGATACGCGGAGGCTAGTCTCGGAACGCAACGCCACGGAGAAGAAGAAAGTAAGGTGGTTAGCGGGGCTCTCAACCCAGGTTCTTCGTGACCTGCTGCATGATCCCTTCGGTCATCAGGGGCGTGGAAGAGGGTCGCGATCTGTTCGATGAGCTTCGTTGTCATCGCGAACAGCTCGGCGAGGGTCAAGTCCGGAACAAACATGGCACCCACGATGATGTTCTCCTCGGCGCTGACGGCGGGTGCGGCGAACGGGAACAACACGCTGTTAGGTTCGTTCGCGTCGCAGTAGAGGCGCTTTCCATCCATTCCTTCAAGCCTGACGATGATCTCGTACCGCCCAGGTTGCACGCCGAAGTGAGGAATCAGTTGCTGCATGAACTGCACGGCAGCGATCGCACGCTCCGCTGTCGAGCAGCCACCGAGTTCATTCCCGATACGATGAGAAGGCACTGTCGGGAGAAGTTCCTCCCACAACGCCTCGCGGAACAGATTGGAACCGGGTCATACCCGACGGCGAAGTCCCGCCGATGCTGGCGGGATAGGACCACGAGCGTCCTTCCGCGACCGCGATCCCCTTCGTCTCGTGAAACCGGAAAGAAAAGACGTCGCCTCTGCCGATCTGTACCTCGACCGCCTCCACAATGTTCGCCAATCGCGCTGGTTCGAGAGCGGCGGTACTCGGAGCCGACCGTGGAAACACCTCGACGATGCGACGTGCGCGGGAGATAGGCGGCGCCCCTGTAGCATCGGCGCGGGCATCGGCTCTCTGAAGCACATGTCGCGCCCTCGTCGTGCCGCCAAGGGGTGGAGGACGTTGCCGAGAGGGGCCGCGACCCAACGGAACGGTTTCTCCTCCGTAGCTTGAGTTTGGGATCCTCGGCCGTCGGTCGAGGGGCCCTCGGCCCGCGCGACTCGGTGCTCTTCAATCGCATCGAGGCACTCTCTGGGAGGTCTGCAAGCGCCGTCCTTGGAGCGACTACATATGCAACCAGCGATGCCGCGGCGGCGGCCGCAAGTGGCTGATAGTTATCACTCTTCGTTCCGTCACCCCAGTCGCAGACAGCTTTCACGACGATCCACTCGATATTGTGGCTCGCTGCTACAGCCGCCATACCCGCGCCTTCCATCTCCCCGCCGATTGACTCAGGATACTGCTCGAACAACTCCACCTTGAAGTCGAGGTCGTCGACTAGCTTTTCCCCAGAAAGAAGCAGCCCCTCGACGAAGCTGCACCTTCGGCGATCGGGGCGCTCGAAACACCAGCCCAGTACGTTGCGGAACCGATTCAGCAGAAGCTTTCCCGCCTCGCGCTGCGATCCGCGAGGCCGATCGCCACCGGCCTGTTTGCGCGCGGGCTCGTAGCTGATGACACGATTTGAGACCAGCACGTCGCCGATCTTGAGCTTCTCGGTATACCCCCCAAATGCAATGCCAGCGGCGATGACTGATCGCGGCTGGCAGGCTTGGATCGCCTCAGTGGTTGCGATTATGGAACCATCGCGGTCGATGGCGCCAGGCCTGCACATCGTGAGTACGACGCGCGCTTCTCCAATGACGCCCACGTAGTAGGTCAGATACTTGACAGGGGCCTCTCTGATTTGCGCGTGGCCCGGGAGCGGCTTCATGAGGCGAAGGATCGCGTCGCGCTCGACAGCGACCGCGGTCATCAAGAGTACGTCAAGCGCCGCCTCCGACGATGTCGTGCAATGCCTCAGGTCCGCCCTTCTCGACGGCAGGGATGTCGCCGTTCCACTGTGCGTCGCGGCTGTCGAGGTCAGGGTGCTCGCCGTTCGTGAGCCGAAGCCGAAGGGGTGGCTGTTCCGTTGGTGCAGGGCCGACGTGTCGTTGTGCTGCAACGGGCGGCTCTGGCGCGCCAGTCGGGTTCGAAACGGGAGTACCGCTCACGCTAAGACGTTCGGCGATCTGTCGATAGAGCGCTATGTCCGCATCCGTCAGGCTCTCGGGACGACTTTTGAGACGCAGTTCCAGCAGGGCATGCATGATCCGCCCATTCAGCGGCGGCGGTGTCTCGCGAAGGAACGTGCGCAAGCGATTGGCTTTGGATGTCCCGCCGCTGAGAAACCTCTCACCGTCGATATTCACGCCGAAGTCGTCGAAGAAGTGCGAGAAGGTGCGGTTGGAGAAATCCAGAACGAGCCCGCCGCTGGTGCCGAGGACCCTGCCGATGACTCGCAGGTCTCGCTCCGTCACGTATGGCCGCTCCTCTCCATTGCCTCGATTGTATAGCAAAGTCAGGGATCGTGCGAAGGGTGAACCGGGGCGCCTCTCTGTGCCAACGTCACGTGAGACAGTCGCTCCCGATATCTTTGTACCGATGGGCGGAGAATGGTCCCCGAAGCGTGCCCCCAAGCCATCCCGAGATCTAGCTTGAACGCTTCCCCAGCGCCTGCTCGAGCGCGCGGCTGGGCAGGGTGGCGCAGAGCCTGCGGGATCTGGCGGCGCGCACGCCGGCGAGCGCGATGAGCTCGCCCAGCGCTTCGTCCATGGGCGCCTCTGGTGGCTCGGCGCAGAAGCGGGCGTAGCGTTCCAGGAGGTCGGTCGCTTCGGCGAGGGAGCAGCCGGTGAGGCGCTCGGTCCACAGCGAGGCGGCGGCGCGCGAGACGGCGCAGCCGCGGGCCTCGAAGGCGGCCTCGACGATCCGGTCTCCGTCGACGCGCAGGCGCATGGTGACCTGGTCGCCGCACAGGGGGTTGTCGAGGGCGGCCTGGTGGGTGGCGGAGGGCAGCGGGCGCTCGCCGCGCGGGTTCCGATCATGCTCGAGGATGATCGGGTGATACAAGCTCTTGGCGGCCGGCGGCTCGGTCACGGGAAGACCTCGCGCACGGCGGACAGCGCGGCGGCGAGCGCCCGCACGTCCTCGAGGCTGTTGTAGTACGCCAGCGAGGCGCGGCAGCTCGCGCTCACGCCCAGCCTGCCGTGCAGGGGCTGCGCGCAGTGGTGGCCGGCGCGCACGGCGACGCCGCGCTGGTCGAGCAGGGTGGCCACGTCATGCGGGTGCGCGCGCGCCACCACGAACGACACCACCGCCGCCTGGGGCCGGCCCAAGATGGTGACGCCGGGGGCGCCGGCCACGGCCGCGCAGAGCGCGCGGTGCAAGGCTGCCTCATGCGCGGCGCGATGCGCGGGCAGGTTCGTCAGGTAGTGCAGCGCGGCGCCCAGGCCGATCACGCCCGAGATGTTGGGCGTGCCGGCCTCGAAGCGCTCTGGCGGCGGGCGGAACTGTGCGCGCTGGTAATCCACCGACGCAATCATCTCACCGCCGGTCTGCCACGGCGGCATCTGGGCCAGCAGCTCGCGCCGCCCCCACAGCACGCCGGTGCCGGTGGGGCCAAAGACCTTGTGGGCCGAGAACACATAGAAGTCGCAGCCCAGGCGGGAGACCGCGAGCTCTGCGGGCGCGAGGTGCGCCACCGCCTGCGCGCCGTCCACCAGCACCAGCGCACCCACCGCGTGGGCCATCGCGGCGATCTCCGCCACCGGCGCCACCGTGCCCAGCACGTTGGAGAGATGGCACAGCGCCACCAGCTTGACGCGCCGGTCGAGCTTGCGCGCCAGATCTTCGAGAGAGATCCGGCCGTCTTCGAGGATGGCCACCACGCGCAGCTCGGCGCCGCGCTCGGCGCACAGGAGCTGCCACGGCACCAGGTTGGCGTGGTGCTCCAGCTCGGTGACGACGATGGCGTCGCCTGGGCCGACCACCTGGCGGCCCAGGCTGTGCGCGACCAGGTTGATGGAGGCGGTCGCGCCGCTGGTGAAGATGACCTCGTCGGCGGACGCGCCCAGGAAGCGCGCGACCTGCGGGCGCACAGCGTCAAAGGCCTCGGTGGCCGCCTCGGCCAGGGCGTGGACGCCGCGGTGGACGTTGCCCGCCTGCGCCAGCGCGACCTGGGTGACGGCGTCGATCACGGCCTGCGGCTTGAGCGTGGTGGCGGCGTTGTCCAGGTACGTCAGAGGATGATCATGGACGCGCAGGGCCAGCGCGGGGACGTCGCGCCGCCAGCGCGCCAGCTCGTGCTCCTGGGCCAGCAGGGGTTCCGGGATCACCTGCCGGTTGTAGCAGGGCGCTCAACAAAGGCGAAGCGGCGGCAACTTTTCACGCAACCGCGCGCGCGACCGGGCGAAGGTCCGCGTCATGGGCAGAGCTCGTGAGGCCAGCTTCGACGGCGCGGATGACGACGAGCAGGCCGTGCCACGACCGGCCGTGGCGCCTGGCAAGGTCACGCGCAGCGAAGAGGCGTACGAGGTCCAGGCCGCCCAGGCCGACCACGCAGCCGATGAGGTCACCGAAGAAGCGTCGGGCGTCGGCGCGGTGCCCCACGCCGCGCGGCCCACGCCCCGGAGCAACGCATCCGCGCCGCAGCGCGCGCCCTGGATGATGGACGCCGCGGCGCAGCAGGCGCTGGGGCTGGCTCCGCCCGAGGGCGCAGCGGCAGGCGCAGCGCGCGGCGCCCCGGGCCCCGCGGCCAGCGCACCAGCAGCGGCGGGCAAGCGCGGCAGGGAGGCGGACGAAGCGACAGACGCGGGGCTCGCCGAGCACCAGACTGGCAACGGCTCCAACGGTGGCGGCGGCGCAGGTGACCTGGCCGCGCTGACCGAGGCGCTGTCGGAGCTGCCAGACGAGGAGCTGTTCGCGCGCAAGGCCAAGCTCACGGCGCGGCTGTCCGCCGAGCTGCCGCGCGCGGTGCGCTTGCGGCTGGCGCGCCAGCGCGACGCGGTGGAGTGGGTGCAGCACCAGCGCCAGGCCGCGCGCGGCGAGTCCGGCCCGGCCCACACCGCGGGGCAAGACACGGACGCCGCGCAGGCGGCCGGCCCCTCGCAGCGGGCCAGCGCGTTGGACATTGGCGCGCGCGGGCGGCTGGAGTCTGCGCTGCGCACCGGGGGCCTCGTTGGCGAGACGGAGCAGTTCTTTCACCTCGCGGTGCGGGTGACCGGGGCGCAGCCGGCGGCGCTAGGCCGGCAGAACGGCGCGCTGATCGTGGAGACGCAGGCCTTCACCGCCGAGCTGCGGGCCGAGGCCGCCCGCACCGCCACGCAGATGCTCGACGCTGCCACCAGCGAGCTGCACCAGGCGCTCACGCAGTACGGGCTGGCCGGCGGCACCTTCCGGCTGTCTCAGGCCGCGCGCGCGTACCTGCGAGATCCCGACGCGCTGCCGCAGATCATCGCCGACTGGCGGACGCTGAGCCATGGGCCCAACGCCAGCCCGAAGGCCAGCGCGCGCGGCGCGGCGCAGCAGGCCGGGCTGGCCACGGTGGTGAGCGAGCTGCGCGCGCAGCAGCGCAAGGTCGAGCAGCTCGAGCGCGAAGAGCGCGGCTTCACCGAGGCGGACTTCGTGGCGCGCGACGCGATCGATCCCTCGCGCAACGCCGCCAGCGCGCAGGCCGCGCTCGCCGAGGCGTGGCTCGCCGCCGAGGCCGAGCATCCGATCTTGCTGGCGTTCCGCGACCCCAAGCGCGGCGCAGATCCGGAGCGGCTCGGCGACCTGGCTGCGCCGGGCGCCGGGATGGAGCAGGCGGTGCTGGAGCAGGCGGTGCCAAAGCTGGCGAACATCCTGCGCACCAAGCAGGAGCTGGGCACGGGCCGGCTCGATCCGCTGCGGCTTGGGCCGGTGCTGGAGGTGGCCAAGCACAAGCTGCGGGTGCCGCCTGGCTCGGCGCGCGCGGCGCTGGTGGCGGAGCTGCACCGCGAGGCCACCTCGACCTCGCTGGCGCAGCACGTGCTGAGCGCGCTGTCCCTGGGCCTGTCGCTGGTGTCGTTCGTGCCGGGGGTGGGGCTTGGCGCGAAGGTGCTGGCGGAGGCGGCGAGCCTGGCGCTGGAGCTGCACGCGCAGGCGCATGAGTACAAGGACTGGCGGACGCACGGCGGCCTGAACAACACCGCGCTGGACATGGCCAAGTCGGTGGCGCTGCAGGCGCCTGAGCTGCGACCGCTGATCTTGCGCCTGGCGGTGGCCGGCGCGAACGCCGCCAGCTTGGCCCAGCTCACCCGCCTGGCCACCCGGCTCTCGCACGTGCAGGAACTGGCGCAGGGCGCCGGGCGCGGCGCGGCGGGCGCGGCGGGCGCGGCCGATGCGGCGGGCGCTGCGGAGTCGGTGGAGTCTGTGGAGTCGGTCCTGCGCCAGCTCGATGCGCTGGGCGAGCGCGTGGGCGTGCGGCACCTGGGCCGTCAGGTGGAGGCGGTCGGCGGCGTGCGCGGCGCGGCGGTGTACGCCAAGAAGACCTTCGTCAAGGACGGCGTGTCTCGCCTGTCTCGACTCAACCCCGAGAAGGTCCGCGATGGCCTCAAGCGCGTGGCCACCCGCGCTTACCAGCACGGCGCCCGGCTGGAGACCAAGCTCGCCGAGGCCAGCGCGGAGGCAGCCTCGGGTACCTTGCGCGTGCCCTCGCCCACCGGCGACCTGGAGGTGCGCCTGGAGCTGCGCTTCAAGGCGGACCTGACGCCGTCTGGCGCGCACGGCGCCGACGCTGGCCCCGCGCGATTCTCGCTCACCGGCGGCGGCGGCAAGCAGTGGACCGCCACGGTGGACCTCGACCAGCACCTGGACCCCAAGGACGTGGAGTTCGTGCTGGGCCACGAGCTGGACGAGATCTCCGAGCTGGTGCGCCGCCACCCGGGCGGCTTGCCCGCCGCCGCGATGGAGCGCGAGATGTCCGCCAGCGTCATGCGCCAGGGCGCCACCAGCGCCGCCGCCACCGCGCACGATGTGGCGCACGCTCGCGAGGTGGTGGCGCTCAAGAAGGACTACGACAACCTGGTGGCCACCAAGTCAGGCAACGCGCCCGCCCGCAAGGAGGTGCTCGACCGCGCCATCGAGGCCGCGGGCCTTGGCGATGCGACGCAGCTCGACGCCAAGCTCCGCCTGCTACGCGAAGCCGGCGCGCCGGAGGATCTGCTGCATCAAGTGCGCGGCGTGGAGGTGCGGCAGGTTATGGGGGGAGCATCTAGAGTCAGGCAGCCAAGGGCACCAGCCAATCACAGAAGACCTGGTGGACCATGTTCTGTGGCCCCGACAGCAAGGCGCGTTTCAGGCGAGCGGAGTCAATGGCGGGCACCACACGGCACGTCTGCTCGCTATGGCCTGGCCATCAGGCGAATACGTATTCGTAGAGGCCGCTTCGAAGCGCGCGGGAGGACTCCATTAGCCAGGCGCTTCGGAGCACAAATGGAACACTCGCTAGCCGATCCTTGGACCAGGAAGGGCAGGTTTCCTACAGATCAAGGTTCAATCCCACCGGTTGGACAAAGAGCGAGGTACCCAAGACGACCTTTGACGATCCTATGGCAATGTTGCGAGAAGCCGAAGATGCTATCGCAACGTGGAAGAAAGCCGGCGCCAAGCTTGCGGGCGGGACAGTCGAGGTTGTCCCCGCCACGAAGTCCAGCGCACTGATATCGGCGGATTCGTCGAGACAGGCCCGAACGGTCTAGTCGTCCCAAGACAGCGTTCGTGGAGGCATCGTGGTTCTAGTTCCGCCCTTCTTGGAGATTTGACGGTCTGGTGGTCCCGCTGGGGTGTCGGGTCACGTCTGCTGAGCGAGGACCAGCTCGTCAGTCATTGCGCACGCTGAGCAGCCGCAAAGGCGCCATTGGTGGGCCTGCCGCCATGTCATCGGCGAACTGATGCCACCCAACGAGACCTTGAGGAAGTAGCTGATCGCATTCAGTAGTGGTTCAAGCCTCGTACTTCCCGCCGGCGCCATTGAACCTCGGCTCCTGATGACGACGACTTCGATGAGGACCTTTGGAAGCGGTTGACTGGCGGATCTCTCGATACACTCGACGCCTATCACGTTGGGACGAACTTCCTTGGCGACAGCCTCGTCATCCCCCGCACCACCTTCCTCAAGCTCATGACGCGGCTCTACGAGCTCAACGAGGAGGTGCGCGCCGGCCGCATGGAGCCGCGCATCGACGAGTCCATCCCGCTGCCGCCGCCGCGGCTCGACCCGATGGAAGAGCTGGGTCCGCGCTGGAGCGACGACGAGGTAGAGGAGCTGGAGTCGCTGGCAGAGCGGCTCGACGAGCTGGATCCGCTGACGTCGCGGCTCGGCGACAGCTCGAGCGACGCGGCGCGCAGCGTGGCCAACCGGCGCGCGTTCCTGTTCTCCATGCTCGAGGTCGCCGATCTGCGCACGCGGCGCGGCGAAGACGACCTGCCGGGGCGCTTCCGCGAGCTGGGCTTGCTGCGCCTGCAGGCCTACGACGAGGCGCTGCGGGCGCTGCGGGCCTACCTGCAAGATCCGGAGCGCGTGCAGATGCTGGCCACGTTCTCTGCGCCCTCGGCCCAGGCGGCGTGCTCGCCCGCGGCCGTGGCCACCGCGGTGGAGCGGCCGTTCACCACCGGCTTGTCCGTCGATCTGTTTCGCCTGCCGCGCCCGGCGCATCCGCCCGAGCTGTCCCTCCACGCCTGGCTGGCGGTGTGCGAGGGCGCGTTCTTCCACGACCCGTTCTACTCGCAGGGCCACCCGCACACCGCCGGGGATCAGTTCACCCGCCTGCGCGGCCACACCGTGCGCCTGCGCTACCGGCCGGAGTACAGCGAGACGCCTCGGCTGTGGCGGGTGGAGCTGGAGTAGCTGGCGTAGCAGGCGGCGGGCCAGCCGCGGACTGCCCCGCGTCGCGCCCCATCTTCGTGCCGGCTACTGGCGCTTGGTCATGGCGTGTCGCACGGCCAGCGGGTGAAACATCGTCAGCGTCCCGGGCGCGAGACCAAGGCCGAGCCAGAGGTTACTCTGGTACATGAGCATCAGCCACTCGGTGTCCAGCACCGGGTACGACAGCCGGCGCGGCGCGTAGCTGCGCCAGCGCGGCTGGTACACCGCCAGGTCGGTCGCGGCCTTGCACAGCGGCGCCAGCGCACCGCCGCCGCCCAGCGGCGCGGTCGCCCAGCCGGCCTCGACCTCGGAGTACAGCGAGGCGCCACCGCTGCTCACCAGCGTCCTGACGAACGACTCGAACTCGGGCTTGAGCCCATAGCCCACCGCGGCGCCGCCGATCACCTCGCGTCGTCGGATGCGGTAGTTGGAGGCAAAGCCGTCGCGCGCGGCCTGCTGGAACAGCTCGATGCCGTCCGGGTTCTGGCGGTACGTCTCCTCGGTGACCGTGTGCTGCGCCAGGGTCTGCGCGATCATCCACCCTTCCAGCGACATCTTGGTGGTCAGGTAGCGCAGCAGGGTGCCGCTCTTGTCCGCCACCTCTTCGCGTACCCAGCACACGGCGGTCGCGCCCGCGCGGTCCTGAAAGTGCGTGGAGTCCACCTTGGAGAAAACATCGAGGACAACGTAGTGCATGACTCACGCGCCTTGGCGCAGCGAAAGAGCGCCGGCCGAGCGATGGCGACGACTGCCGAGCCGCCGCACCTGCCAGGCTACTGCTTGATGAAGATGCGGAGGCTCTGGTTGTGGCAACCGCCCTTGGAGCAGTTGAGATCCCCTGCGTTCGCCAGCGGCGTGTTCATCGCCAGCTCGGGATCAGGGCACAGGCTCACCTTGACCGTGGCCGGGAAGGTGATGCCGGTCACCGTGTAGTCGAAGAAGTTGCCTTTGCCCGGGGCGGTGCCCGTGACGAACTTCTTGCTGCCACCATTCCAGGTCAGCGTGACGGTCGCGCCCTCGGTGGGCTCCGCGCCGTCCGACTTGGCGTACACGGTTCCCGAGAGCTGCAAGAACGGACCGGCCCCGGCTCCACCATCGGTGAGCGGATGGCAGGCACCGGCGGTGGCACAGGACATCCCCTCGAAGTGATTCCCATCCACCGCCTGAGCCTTCTTGTCGCAGACCACGCCCGCGGGAGGCTCATCGCTGTCAGGGATGTTGCCGACTGTGCAGGCGGGGATCGAGGCCAGCGCCAGGGAGAGCAAGGTGAATCGGGTCATGGTACTCCGGAAGGAAACTGAGCCTTGGAGAGCCGTTTTACCCCAGGGTTGGGGGCGCTCGCCACGCGACCGCCTGGCATTCCCTCGCAGGAGGATGAGGTCTTCAGGGGGGCGCTGGGGCGATGTGCTGAAGATCGCTCAAGATCGTACGCGGCCAAGCTGACAACCGCTCCCAACCAGCGAACTCTAGAGTACCTGGTCGAGCGCCTCGAGCAAGATCTGATGATCCCCGGCGGTGCCCACGGTGATGCGCAAGCAACCAGCCAGCGGCCCAGGCCGGTCGAAGTCGCGCACCAGCACGCCCCGATCCTGCAGCGCTTGCCAGATGCGATGGGCGCGCCCAGGCTCGGTGCGCACCAGCAGCAGGTTGGCCGCCGAAGGAAACACCTCGAACCCGCGGCGCTCGAGCTCGCCAGCCAGGTGGCCGCGTTGCTGCACCACCTCGGCGGCGCGCGCCTGGCACCAGGACGCTCCGGTGGTGATGAGAAAGCGCGCGGCCGCCTGCGGCAAGCTGCCGAGGTTGTATGGCGGGCGCACCTTCTCCAGGTGCTGTGCCAGGGCGGGCGCCGCGACCAGATAGCCCACCCGCAAGCCGGCCATGCCCACCTTCGACAAGGTGCGCATCACCACGAGGTTTGGACAGGACACCTCCGGGACCAGCGCGCCAAGGTTGGTCTGTCCGCTGTAGGCCAGGTACGCCTCATCGGACACGATGACGGTGCGCGGAAACCGCGCCGCCAGCTCCAGCGCGAACTCGCAGCGCCACATGGTGCCGGTGGGGTTGTTGGGCAGCGCGAGGAAGACGACCGAGGGATCTTCGCGCTCCATGGCGGCGACAAAGGCCGCTTCATCCAGCTCGAAGCGCGAGGTCAGCGGCACCTCCACCGGCTCGAGGCCGCGCGCGATGGTGGCCAGCCGGTAGTAGACGAACGTCGGGACCGGATAGGCGATGGCGGCTGGGCGCGTTCCGCGCGGCGCGGCGAAGGCGCTGCACAGCATGGCGATGAGCTCGTCGGAGCCGTTGCCAAAGACGAGCTGCTCGGGCGCAGCGCCGAGCGTGGCGGCGAGCGCGGCGCGCAGCTCGGTGGCGTTGGCATCTGGATACCGCTCGAGCGCGGCGTCGCGCAGCACGGCGGAGAGCCCCTCGAGCAGCTCGTCGGGCAGCGCGAAGGGCAGCTCGTTGGCGTCGAGCTTGGCCAAGATCTGCGCCGGCCGCGGCACGTGGTACGCGGCGGTGGCGCGCAGCGGCTCGGGGACGCGCGCCGCCAGCGCGCCCAGCGGGTGGTGCGCCGGCGCGGTCGTGGCTGGCGCGGGCTCGGCGCTCACGTCTTGTCCCCTGGCGCGGGCGGCAGCAAGCCGCCAGCATCGGTGACGCGGGCTTGCCGGCGCGCCAGCGCAGAGCGGCCGTGCGCCTCCAGCCCCTCCACGTCCGCCAGCAGCGCGATGGGCTCGGCGTCGCGCTCGGCCGCGGCGCGGTCGTACTCGATGAGCGACGTGCGCTTGATGTAGTCGTACACGCCGAGCGGCGAGGCATAGCGCGCGGCGCCGCCCGTGGGCAGGACGTGATTGGCGCCGGCCAGATAGTCGCCCGCGGCCTCGGACGCCCAGGTGCCCAGGAAGATCGCGCCGGAGGTGGTCAGCCGCTCGCTGAGCGCGCGGGCATCGCGGAGCTGCAGCTCCAGGTGCTCCGGCGCGTAGCGGTTGGCGAACTCGATGGCGTCGTCCAGCGAGGTGGCGAGCACCACGGCGCCGTAGCGGCGCAGCGCGGCCTCGGCGATGGACCGGCGCGGCAGATCTTCGAGTTGGCGCGCGACCTCGGCGACCACCGCCTCGGCGAGCGAGCGCGAGGTGGTCACCAGGATGGCGCGCGCCTCGCTGTCGTGCTCGGCCTGCGCCAGCAGGTCCGCGGCCACCCACGCGGGCGGCGCGACGTCATCTGCCAGGATGAGCACCTCCGAGGGACCAGCGACCGAGTCGATGTCCACCTCGCCGTAGACCTGCCGCTTGGCGGAGGCGACCCACTGGTTGCCCGGCCCGACGATCTTGTCGACCCGCGGCACGGTGGCGGTGCCGTAGGACAGCGCCGCCACGGCTTGCGCGCCGCCGATCTCGAAGATGCGATCGACGCCGGCGATGCGCGCCGCGGCCAAGGTCTCGGCCGACGGACCAGGCGTCACCATGATGACCTCGGGCACGCCCGCCACCTTGGCCGGCAGCGCGGTCATGAGCACGCTGGAGGGATATCGCGCGGTGCCGCCAGGGACGTAGATGCCCACTCGCGCGAGCGGGCGGCTGCGCAGGCCCAGGCGAATGCCGTCCGCGCAGACGTCCAGATCCGGGATGCGCTGCGCTTCATGAAAGGCGCGGATGCGCGCCGCCGCCAGCTCCAGCGCGGCCAGCACGCCGGCAGGGACCGAGGCTGCGCGGCGATGCCACTCCGCGGCGGGCAGCTCGTAGCTGCCGTCATCGCGCGGCGCGCGGCCGTCGAAAGTCCGCGTGTAGTCCGCCACCGCGTCGTCCCCGCGCCGGCGCACGTCGTCGAGGATGGCGCGCACCTTGTGATCCACGCCGTCAGCAAAGCTGGTGGAGCGATCCAGGAGACGCCCGGCCTCGGCGATGGCCAAGATGGGCAAGATGGGGGAGATGGGCGCTTGGGGGGGCATCGAAGCTAGCCTCGAAGAGTGGGCGAGACTTACCGGGTTGAGCGCAACCTGGCGAGTGGAATCGGCTCAATTGTTTTCCGGCTCACGCGCCGGCCGCCAGCATGAGCGAGCGCACGATTCGTCGCCACGCGCGCACGCTCGCGCGCAGCAAAAGGCTCAGGGCTCCTTGGGCGCCCGCGGCTTGGGCAGCGGCTTTTTGGGATCATAGCCCTCCCAGTCAGGCCGCGGATTCTTGGGATCGTACGGCTCCTTCTGAGGCTGCTTCTCTGGACCGCCCTTCGCTCGCTCGGGCGTCGTCTCGGCGCCAGCGGGCAGCGGCCCTTCGAGCACGCTGCCCGGCATCGCCGACGGATAGCGCTCGCCATAGTGCTCGACGACTCCCGACGGCACGTCGCTCCGCCCGCGGCCCCCGACCTTCACCACGTGCTTGCCGGCGGCCCACATCACCCAGGCCTCACCATGGCCCTCGATGGTGACCGAGCGCACCCCGCTCACCTTGCCCTCCTCGACGGAGTAGCCGGCCTCCTGGGCCAGCCTCCGGGCGAGCTTCACGGTCTCGCGCAGGACGCCTTGCTCTCTGGAATATCGAGTGACGAACACGCTCACCACGTCGCTCTCGCTGATGCGACCGCGTCGCTCGGCAGCGTCGCGCACATACGTGGCCGTGAAGGCCTCGGCCTTGTTGCCGGGGACCCAGACCTCCACGTCCAGGACCGGCTGAAACCGCCGGAACTTCCAGTCACCTACATCGCCTTCGACGACGCCGCGCTTGGGCACGGGTGGTCTGCCACCACATCCGACCATGCTCAGCAAGAGCAGCGCCAGCAACGACGACAGGGTCCGGATGCATGAAGGACGCCGCGAGGAACGGGAGGCGCGCATCTGTTTGCCAGCCATCATCTCATCCCCTGTGATCCGTTGCTCATCCCCTTGGCCATCATTGCGCCGCGCGCGCTGTCGGACTTTGATCCACACCGTCGCATCCCGGGATCGCCAGGGCATCGCCGGGGCGTCGCCAGGGCTCGCCTCGGCTGTGTGTCGCCGTGACGGGATCGCGGGTCACCGGTCGGAGCACTGGCATCCTCCATATGGTACGCGATCCGGCTTTGACAGGGCTATTGCCAGGCATATAGTCCCCGCCACCCTATGGCCAGCTACCTTTTTTCTTCTGAATCCGTGACCGAAGGTCACCCCGACAAGCTCTGCGATCAGGTGTCCGACGCCGTGCTTGATGCCTGCCTGGCGCAGGATCCGCAAAGCCGCGTCGCGTGTGAAACCGTGACCAAAACCGGATTCGTGATGGTGGCGGGCGAGATCACCACCAAGGCCACCCTCGACTACAACAAGATCATCCGCGGCGTGGTGCGAGACATCGGCTACACCAGCTCCGACATGGGCTTTGACGCCGCCACCTGCGGCGTGCTCGTCGCCGTGGAGCAGCAGTCTCCGGACATCGCGCAGGGCGTGGACCGAGGCGATCCTGCCAAGCAGGGCGCCGGCGACCAGGGCCTGATGTTTGGCTACGCCTGCGACGAGACCAAGGAGCTGATGCCGCTGCCCATCCAGCTCGCGCATCAGCTCGCCTATCGCCTGGCCGAAGTTCGCAAGAAGAAGGTCAAGGGCGTCAACTGGCTGCGCCCGGATGGCAAGACCCAGGTCTCGGTGCGCTACGAGGACGGCAACCCGATCGCCGTCGAGGCGATCGTGGTGTCGACCCAGCACAACGAGGGCATCAAGGCCAAGGCCATCGAAGAGGCCATGCGCGAGCTGGTGATAAAGCCCATCGTCCCGGCCAAGCTCATCACCAAGCAGACCAAGTTTCACATCAACCCCACCGGCCGCTTCGTCATCGGCGGCCCCATGGGCGACTCCGGGTTGACCGGCCGCAAGATCATCGTCGACACGTACGGCGGCTTCGCTCGCCACGGCGGCGGCGCGTTCTCCGGCAAGGACCCGAGCAAGGTCGATCGCTCGGCGGCGTACTACGCCCGCTACATCGCCAAGCACGTGGTGGCCTCCGGGCTGGCGCGGCGCTGCGAGGTGCAGTTCGCGTACGCCATCGGCGTGGCCAAGCCGGTCTCGCTGCTGGTGGACACCTTCGGCACCGGCGTGGTCTCGGACGAGAAGCTGACCGCTGCCGTGCTGCAGACGTTCGACGCGCGCCCCGGCATGCTGACGCAGGAGCTGGATCTGCGCCGGCCCATCTTCCGCAAGACCGCGGCGTACGGCCACTTTGGCCGTGAAGAGCCGGAGTTCACCTGGGAGAAGACCCCGCTTTTGGCCAAGCTCAAGGACGGCGCTGGCTTGAACAAGTCCGCCAAGTCCGCCAAGTCCGCCAAGTCCGGCCGCGCATAGCGCAGCGACAGTCGGCGACGGCGACCGACGCCGACCGACGCCGACCAGCGCGCCGACGGGGGATGCAGCAGACGAGCGCCGCGGGTCGTTCCGCGGTAGATTGCCGTGCATGAGGTTCCAGCTACGCGGCGCCATGCGCGCGTCGATCTTCGTCGGGATGATGGTGCTCGCGGGCGGCTGCCAGCTCGCTTGCCAGGGTGAGCGCCAGGGCGGCGCCACGGTCAGCGCGCGGGAAGCCGCGCGCCTGTTGACGCAGACGCCCTGGCTGGATCACCTGCCAGCGCATGAAGGCGACACCATCGATCTCCTGCAGTTCGACCGTCGCGGACAAGGCGTCTATGTCCATGGCAATGCGTACCGCGGCGGCTATGAGGTGTTTCAATACGAGGCCACGCAGGACGAGCTGCGCCTGGTGTTCCTCGAGAGCGGAGAGCAGGCGCGGACCCGCTATCGCATCGAGCGCATGAAGCGCGGCGGCTTTGACCTGCGCCTGACCTTGAGCGACTCCCCGCGCGGCCCGGCCGCCTACTACGGCTTTGACAACCGGCGCGAGCTGCCGGCGTCGGTGCGCGCGGTGATGCCGCCGCGGCTCACCACGGCGCCCGCGAAAGCCAGCCGATGAGCGCCGAGCGCAGCGTGGTGGCGCCGGTGGGAGGTCTCCTGGAGGAGCAGCCCGACACCATGGCGCATCGCTCGCCGATCTCCCGGGCCGTGCTCGACCACCTCTCCGCGCGGCTCGGCCCGCCGACGCTCTGCTACTCGTTCCAGCCGGAGCAGCAGCCGCGCATCGACCTGCTGTTCGTGCCGCCGAGCGAGGCGTCCGAGGGCGCGGTGACCGTGTGTACGCTGGGCATGAGCGAGTTCGTGCAGCCAGTGCCTGCCGGCGTGCCACAGCCGCCGCGCTGCGAGCTGATGCTGCGGTTGCCCGCCGACTGGCCGATGGATGAGCACAAGCTCACCGAACGCCACACCGCGTGGCCGCTGCACTGGCTGACCGCGCTCGCGCGCATGCCCCAGCGGCTGGCCACCTGGGTCGGCCCTGGCCACACCATCCCCAATGGAGACCCGCCGCAGCCCTTCACCGAGGGCACCGGCTTGTGCGGCTTCCTGATCGTGCTGCCGGTGTGCTTCGAAGAAGGGCAGGACGTGGTGTCCACGCCCGCGGGCCCGGTGGCGCTGTTCTCGGCGCTGCCCATCCACGCCTCCGAGCTGCGCCTGGCGCTGGAGCGCGGCGCTGGCGTGCTGCTGGAGCGGCTCCTGGCCGCGAACGTGGACGACGTGATCGAGCTGACGCGCGCGCCGGTCGACGCGCCAGCGGGCTGAGCGAGGCCGGCGTCGAGCGCGGCCGGCGGCGACTGCGGCGACTGCGGCGGTCGGCGTCGGCTGCGGCGGCCGGCGGCCGGCGGCGACTGCGGCGACTGCGGCCGGCGGCGACTGCGGCGGTCCGCGCTACGGCGAGCTACGGAGCGGTCGCTAACAGCTTGCGCAGCGTCGCCAGCGCCTCGGGCACGCGCGGCGATGGGCTGATGAGGTACGGGGCGTTCTCGGCGAGCACCCGGCCGGCGCGGACCGCCGCTACGTCGACCGCGCTCCAGGCGCGCCGCGCGTCGCCGGCGAACGACAGATCCAGGATGACGTCCGGGTTGGCCTTGATCACCTCTTCGAGCGACACCTTGGGGTAGCGCACGCCAGAGGCGGCGAGCACGTTGTCCGCGCCGACGATGGCCAGCAGCTGATCGATCCAGCTCCCGGTGGCGGCGCACACCAGGTTGCCGAGCCCACCGGCCTCACGATCCAGCACCACCAGCACCCGCGGCGCCGGACGCACGCGCGTGCGCTGCGCGGCGTCGATCTCGTCGTCGATGGCGCGCAGCGCGGTCGCCGCCTGCGCCGAGCGGTCAAACGTGGTCCCCACCGTGGTCAGCGCGGCGCGGACGTCGGTCAGGCTGTGCATGGGCAAGATCACGGTGGCGATGCCGGCGTCTCGCAGCGTCGCGGCGGTCTCGGTGTGAACATCGTCGGCCACCACGTGGCTGGGCCGCAGCGCCACGATGGCCTCCAGGTTGGGAGCCAGAAACGAGCCCACCTTGGGCAGCGCGGCGACGCTGGCGGGGAACTTGGAGTACTCGTCCACTCCGACGAGCTGCTCGGCGAGCCCCAGGGTCGCGAGCAGCTCGGTGGCCGAAGGGGTGAGGCTCACCAGGCGCAGCGAGCGCGCCGGCGCCGACTCGCGGCGGCACCCGGCGCCGACGCTCAGCGCGGCCAAGAGCGCCAGCGCGGCCAAGAGCGCCAGCGCGGCCAAGCGCAGGCGCCGGGCACCCGCGGAGCGAACGTCGTGCAGCAGGCGCACCATGGCCAGCGGGTATAGCACTCGCCCCCGCGCCCACTACCCCTGGCGGCGGTCAACCTGAGCACGAGCCGGCGGCTGTGGTACATCGATCTGCATGGCGACTCCTCGACGATCGGTCGTGCTGGTGGTGCTGGGCGTGCTCGCCGCCGCGACCGCCGGCGCGTCCTACTTCTTCTTCGTGTTCACGCGCGACGAAGATCTCCGCGAAGCGCAGGCTCAGGTGCGAGGCTGGGAGGAGCGCTGGCTGGAGGCGCGGGCGTGCCTGTTCGGGCAGCCGCCGCTGGCGGCGGAGGTATCAGACGCGATCCTCACGCACGAGCTGACCAACGGCCAGCTCGGGGACGCCGAGGTGGACTGCTCACGCCAGGTCGGGCGCCTGGTGCGACCAGAGGGCAACGCCAGCCAGCTCGACGCGGTGGAGGCGGCGTGGAAGCAGCTCGAGGACGCCGGGACCAGGGTGGCCAAGCGCTACGTGGCCTATCGCGGCGCCCCGGGCGAGCTCGGCCCGCTCGTGGAGGCGCTGCATCACCTGCGCAAGGTGCGCTCCACGCTGCGCCGGGTAGTGGAGCTGTCGATGGAGGACGCGCCGATGGGCCCGGCGTTGCACGAGCTGGCGATCACGCCGCTGGTGCTGGACGGTCAGCCCGTCACCGAGCTGGTGGGGGCTGGCGCAGGGCCGCACCTGATCGGCCGCATGGCGGTGGGCGAGCGCTGGGTCATGGGCACGCTGCGCCAGCGCGGCGCGCAGCTCGAGGTGACCGCGTCGCCAGTGGCCGCGGACGTGGTGCGCAGCGCGCCGGACGGCACGTGGGGGATCTCCGCCGTCTTTGACCCGGCCAAGGCGGACCTGATGCGGCTGTCGGCGGGAGCGCTCGATGCTGGCGGCAGGCTGACCGCGACGCAGGAGCTGGCCAGCTCGCCGCCGTCCTTGCTGCCAGCAGCGGCGCTCGGCCAGGGCGTCGAGCGCGCCGCGCTGTATGTGACCAGCAACGAAAAGGAGTCCGCGCTGCACGTGAGCCAGTCCTCGGACGCCGGCAAGACCTGGCGCAAGCTGACGCTGCCGTGGGTCTCGGGCAACGTGTTCGCGGATGGCGAAGGGAGCGCGGACGCGGTGTTTCAGCAGGCGGCGCCGCACGCGCTCCACTGGCAGCGCGTGCAAGCGGCGTCGCTGCCGACGCTGCCGTCGCCCCGGCCTTGGCCTGGCGCCACGCTGGTGGCCGCGTGCCCCGCTCCCGCCGCGCCATGGGTCCTGGCCAGCGTCGACGACGAGCTCTACCTGGCGCGGATGGACCGGCCCGAGGCGCCGGTGCCGGTGTCTGACGGCGCGTTGTCGTCGATCCTCGACTGCGACGACCGCGGCGTCCTGCTCGCCAGCGACGGCGGCGAGCGCCTGGTCGGCTGTGTCGAGCTCACGTGCGAGCCGTTCGCCCTCCACCCAGGGGCCGGCGTCGGGCTGGTGGTCGCCGGCACGCCGCGCTTTGCTACCGCGCGGCACTCGCTACTGGCGGTGTTCGCGCCAACCGGCGCGCCGCAGTTTGTCCGCTTGCCGGCCGGCGCCGCGCTCTACGGCGCCTACGCGCTCGACGGCCAGCCGCTCCTGGTGGTGAAGCGCGAGTCCGGCGCGCTGTGGGCCGGCGTGTTGCGGTAGCGAGCGCCCAGCGAGCGCCCAGCGAGCGCTCAGCGAGTGCTCAGCGAGTGCTCAGCGAGCGCTCAGCGAGCGCCCAGCGCGCGCTACGGAATGAGGAGCAGCTTGCCGGTGGTGTGCCGGCCCTCCAGCTCCTCGTGCGCGCGCCCGGCCTCGGCCAGCGGATAGCGGTGATGCAGGCGAGGGCGCAGCGAGCCCTCGGCCACCGCGGCGAACACGGCGCCGGCGCGCGCTGCCAGCGCGCCAGGCTCGGCGATGTAGTGAGCGAGCGTCGGCCGCGTCAGGTAGTGCGAGCCGCGCATCAGGTCGAGCGGATCGAACATCGGCGCGGGCCCGCTGGCGGCGCCAAAGAGCACCAGGTAGCCGCGCGGGCGCAGGCAGGCCAGGCTGGCGCCAAAGGTGCTCTTGCCCACGGAGTCGTAGACCACGTCGACGCCGCGCCCTGCGGTGAGCTGCCGGACCTGGGCGACCACGTCCTGGCGCGTGTACAGGATGACGTGATCGGCGCCGGCCTGGCGCGCCAGCTCCGCCTTCTCCTCGGTGGACACGGTGGCGATGACGTGACCCTCGCGGCGCTTGATGAGCTGGGTCAGCAGCAGGCCGGTGCCGCCCGCGGCGGCGTGGACCAGCGCGGTGTGGCCGGCCTCGAGCGCGAAGGTGTCGTGGCAGAGATAGTGCGCGGTCATGCCTTGCAGGAGCACGCCGGCCGCTTGCTCCTCGGTGAGGTCCGCGGGCAACTTGACCCAGCGGTCGGCGCCGGCCACCACGTGCTGCGCGTACCCGCCCTGGCTCAGGAAGCCGGCGACGCGGTCGCCCACCGCCAGGCCGCTGACCCCTTCGCCGAGCGCCTCGATCACCCCGGCCGCCTCGACGCCCGGGGTGAACGGCAGCGCCAGCGGATAGCGGCCCTGCCGGTGATAGACATCGATGAAGTTGACGCCGATGGCCTTGGTGCGCACGCGCACCTGGCCGGCGGCCGGCGGCGTGGGCTCGTCCTCCGAGATCACGGTCAAGACCTCGGTGCCACCGGGCGAGCGGATCACGATGCGCTGGCTCATGGCGGCGAGCTTACCGCGCCGACGCCCCGACCGGCGCGAACACGTACTTGACCTGGCCGGCGTCCAGCACCAGCACGGTGGTGCCGCCCTCCTCGCGCGGCACCAGCTCGAGCCCGGCGTAGGGCGCGCCGATGACGAGGAGCTTCTCCGTCGCGTCCAGGTCTCGCTCCTGGGCGACCTCGCAGCTCCACTCACCCACGTCGACCACGTAGCCTGCGCCCTCGCGGCGCACCTCCAGCGAGCCCAGGTCGTCGTTGCTGTACTTGCCGGCGAGCTTGCCGAGCCAGGCGGCGTCCGGCGGGGTCTTGAGCAGCGCGCGCGTCTCCTTGACCTGCTGCTTGGCGCGCTCGATCGACGCGGTGAGGTTCGACTGCGCGCTGGGCTTGCCGTCAAACGCCAGCTCGAGGAACCGCCTTCGCACCGCGTTGTGAAAGGCGTTGGCGCCGCCAGCGTTGGTCAGGAGCACCACGCCGAGGTTGTGCTCCGGCAACACGAACAGATCGGAGGTGAAGCCGATGGTGTTGCCGCCGTGATGGATGAGCGCCACGCCGTGATCTTTCTCCACGATGAGGCCCAGGCCATAGGACGTGTTGTCGTCGATCTTGATCTGCGGCGTGCGCCGCCGCAGCATGGACTCCCGCGACACGAGCTGCTTGCCGCCGAGCGCGCCCTCCGCCAGCTCAAGCGATGCGTAGCGCGCCAGATCTCGCACGGTGGACCACGCCGCGCCCGCCGGGCGCACCGCCTCCACCGCGCGCTCGAAGTGCAGCGGCAGGACCTCGTACGAAAGGCCCAGGCCGCGCGCGTGCGGCGAAGCGTGCTCCCCGCGCTGCGCCACGCTGGTGAACAAGGTGGTGGACTTCATGCCCAGCGGGCCCAGCACGTGGGCCTGCATGGCCGCGGCGTACGCATCATCGAACGACGGCTGCTTGCCGCGGCGCGGCGCGGCGGCGAGCCCGGCCACGTAGCCGCCGGCCGCCACCATCAGGTTCGAGTACTGGAAGGTCTCGCCAAACCCGGTGCTCGGCTGCATCTCCTTCATGCTGGCGATCCGCGCCTCCGGGGTCACGCCCTCATACTCGAAGAGGAACTCCAGATCGCGTCGCGGCATCCCGGTACACGCGCACACCGTGTGCTGCAGCGTGACCTTGGCCGTGATCTCCTTGTCCCCCAGCGCGAACCCGGGCCAGAGCTGGGTCAGCGGGGTCTCCCAGCTCAGCTTCTTGGCGTCCACCAGGCGCGCCATCATGAGCGTGGTCAGCGCCTTGGTCGTGGAGCCGATCATGAACCGCGTGCTGGGCGTCACCGGCATCGGGTCGCGGAGCTCGCGCACGCCAAAGCCGCGCTCGAAGAGGATCTGGTCCTTGGACACCACCGCCAGCGCCACGCCAGGCACCCCGGTCTCCTGCCGCGCGTGCTCCACGAACTCCGCGAGCGCCGCCAGGCGTGCCTCATCCATGGTCGCCTTGCCGGTGAAGGTCTCCCGCTCCATGCCGGGCACGCGGAAGCTCTGGATCGCTGTCGAGAGCTGCGCGCCGCGGCGGTCCAGCGCGGCCAGCTTGCCCTGCAGCAGCGCCACGTACCAGGTGCCGCGGAAGCTGCGCACGAGGGCCAGCACCACGCGCGACTCCGTCGTGGGCGTGACGTAGACGATCTGGGCCAGGCTGTCCCAGCCGTCGGAGGGCGGGAGATCCTGCGCCATCGCCACCGGCAGCGCGAAGCCCGGAGAGACCTTGGCCCAGGCGGCGCGCGCGGCCTCGTCGCGGTTGGCGGCGGTGGAGATCTCCACGAAGGAGAGGCTCGCTTCACCGGCGGGCTCCACCAGCGTGAGCACCTCCGACTGTTCGCGCAAGAGCCACCCCGCGGGGGCAGACAAGCTGGCCTTGGAGGGCGTCAGCAGGGTGGTGTCGTCAGCGAGGATGCGCTCGCTGGCGGGGGCCGCCGCGGGTGGCTTCTCCGGCGAGGTGCGCGGTGGTGGAGCGGGGGGCGCCGTGTTGGGGCGGGGGCTGGATCCGCCCCCGCAGGCAGCGAGCGAGAGGATCATCCAGACAGAATTTCGCGGCATATCCACCGATACGCTTGCCGGTGGAGCGCCGCAATCGTTCTTGGTGGGGCGCTCATCGCTCCCTCGCATAGGTGCGAATAATTTCAAGAAATCATGTTTTTTACGTTCGGATGGTCGGCGATCTGGCGGCTCGACGCGACCCACGAGGCGAAACCCGCTGCGGCGCGGCCTGGGCGCTTGCTCGCGGCTGGCGCTCGCTCCTGGTGCGTCCTTGACGCCGATGGAAGGAAACCCCGGAAAGAGGCGTACTGATAGTACCATTCCCCCCGCCTTGTCCCAGATCACGCATAGCCGGCCGTTGTTGCCGCGGATAGCTGGGCACGTCACCCAGCTCTGCGGCGCGGGTTGCGTGCTGGTCGGCACCGTGGCCTTCGCGTTGCTGCTCGACCAGATGGACGGCATCTATCTGGGCATCCTCGCCTCCTGGATCTGCGTGGGCATGGCCGCGCTGATCTGCGGAGGGTTCGCCGGGCGCCCAAGTCCCACCAGCCTGGTGATCTGCGCCGCGCTCGACGCCGCGTTCGCGGCGGTGCTGTTCGCCGTGGCCTCCCGGCTGCCGCTGTGGCTCACCATGATGTCCGCCGCTGACGCGGAGCTGTCGTCGACGCTGGTGATCGCGCTGGGCTCGACCGCCGCGGGGAGCTCCTTGCTGTGCCTGCTGGCCACGCCGGTGGCGCTGCGCTACTGGCGCACCACCGAGCCCCAGGGTGCGCACGAGCTCTTGCCCTCCAACACCGCGCCGGGCTTCCCGCCTCCCGTGCTCACGGACGCGATGCTCGGCCCCGGCGACAGCGGGGAGATCGTGCTGCCCTCCGCCGCCGCCAGGCCCGCGCCGACTCGCAAGGCGTCCGCCTCGAAGCCGCCGCCGCTCGGCGGGCCGGCCCCGGCCGCGAGCGGCCCCACCACGCTCCGCGGCACGCCCACCTTCGCGCCGGCCCTCTCGCGCGGCGCGCACCAGAGCGGGTCCGCTAGCTTCCCGGTGCAGGTGCCGCCGGCTCCGTATCCGTCAGCGCCGCCAGGGCCGCCCGCGCCGGCCTATGCGCAGTCGCCTGCGTATTCGCCAGGGCCGGGGCCGGCCTATGCGCAGCCGCCCGCGTATTCGCCAGGGCCTGCCTACGCGCAGCCGCCCGCGTATTCGCCAGGGCCTGCCTACGCGCAGCCGCCCGCGTATTCGCCAGCGCCTGCCTACGCGCAGCCGCCGCCGGGGGCGATGCATGGCAGCGCGCTGCCCATGGCGCCCGGCTTTGACGGCACGCCGCCTCCGTATCTGATGTCTCCGCCTGCGACCGCGCCGGCTGGGCCCTATCTCTCGGCCCCGTCGCCCGCGTCGGCCTCGTCGGCCCCGTCGGCCCCGTCGCCCGTCGCCCGCGTCGGCCGCATCGGCCCGGTCGCCCGCGCCGCAGCGCCGCGGCTTGTACCTGGCCTTGGCCGGCGTGCTGGTGAGCGGGCTCTGCGTCTTCGCCGTGGTCGTCAGCTCCTCCGGCCAGAGCGCGACCTCGACGGCCTCGGGGCAGCGGACCGCGGGCACCGTCGCCGGGACGCAGCCCACGACTGGCCAGGGGGCCGGTCGCTCGTCACCGACCGCGCCGACCGCGCCGCCGCCTCCGACCGCGCCCGATCCAGCCGTCGCGGCGCTGACGGCGCCAACCCCGGGCCCAACCGAACCAGCCTCGCTGGAGTCCTTGCTCGAAGCGCTGCACCTCGCCGTGGCGCGCAGCGACGGCCCCGCGCTGCAGGCGTTGCTGGTGCCGGGCGCCTTCGCCTTCGGCGTCAGGGCGACCGGCGTTCATCGCACCGCAGAAGAGGTGGCGCGCACCCTGGCGGCGGATCTTGGCCCCGCGCCGGAGGCTGGCTTTGAGGTCACGCCGCGCGGCGCCACCATCGGCCGCGAGGGCAACCACGCCTGGATCGCCGAGGAGCTAGAGGTGCGGGGGCGTGGCGAGAGCCGCACCTTCGCCATCACCATGCTGGCGGTGGAGCTGGCAGGGTCCTGGCGCCTGGTGGCCTGCCACTGGGCCAACCGCTTGCCAGACGACACCATCGCGCGGCTGGCCCAGGCCGGAGACCTCCCGATTCCGGAGGGCTTCGACGACAAGCTGGAGGCGCCGGCGGCGGCCGTCGAGGCGTTTCGCTCCGCGTTCTCCTCCACCGACGCCTTCGCGCTGGAGGTGAGCACACGCGACAGCGCGTTCAACTTCGGCAGCGCGCCCGGCGAGCGCCTGCGCGGCGGCAATCAGATCCGCCGGGTGTTCAAGAAGCTGCACGCCGAGATCTCGATCCGCGAGGGCATCATGGTCACCGCCGCGGGCGCCTGGGATGAGCGCCAGGCCAAGGCGCCCACCGTGGCCTGGGGCGCCGCCAACGTGGAGTTCGCCACCCGCAGCACGCGCCGGATCTTGCGGGTGCTGGCGGTGCTGGTGCAAGAAGGGCAAGAGTGGCGGGTGGTGCAGACGCAATGGTCCGACGGCGCGTAGCGCCGCGCGCTTCGTGGCATCCTGACGACATGGATGTCCTCGGCATCGACCACGTACAGCTCCCCATGCCGCCTGGCGGCGAAGCTCAGGCGCGCCGCTTCTACGGCGAGGTGCTGGGCCTGCGCGAGCTCCCAAAGCCCGAGGACATGCGCGCGCGGGGAGGCTTGTGGTTTCAGGCCGGGCCGGCGCAGCTCCACCTCGGCGTCGAGGAGGACATGCGCCCTTCCCAGAAGATGCACCCGGCGCTGGTGGTCACGAACCTGGAGCAGTGGTCGCGCGCGCTGGTGGCCGCAGGCTGCGAGTGGAAAGAAGCCAGGGAGGTCCCCGGGGTCGCGCGCGGCCACACCCGAGATCCGTTCGGCAATCGCCTGGAGCTCATGCAGGCGCCGCGCTAGCGGCGTCGCAGCAAGCTCGCTGGCGGCGTCGCAGCAAGCTCGCTAGCGGCGTCGCAGCAAGCTCGCTAGCAGCAAGCGCCTCGGCGCGCTCACGCGCGGGGGCGCAGCCCTCCCTCAGGGGGCGCCGTTGGGAGAGGACAGCTTGGTCGACAGCGTGGTGTGCAGCGCGAAGCCGCCGGTGGAGCCGTCCGGTGAGCGGTTCATCGACACGCCGTCCTGGCCAGCCAGGGTGCTGGTGTACGTGAACGAGCTCACGGAGGCGCCGCTCGAGTTGGCCAGGGTCACCGTGTCACCGGAGTTGGAAAGGCCGAGCTGGCCGGTGGAGGCGACCAGCGCGGTCACGCCGGCCGGGATGCCCGTGGCGCCAGCGAACACGGTGATGCGCGCGCCAGCGGCCAGCGTGGTGCCGGCGGCGAAGGTGTGGCGGAGCGCGGCCGCGTCGGACAGGCGCCAGCCAGAGAGGTCCACCGTGCCGGTGCCGCGGTTCACCAGCTCGATGAACTCACCGGCGGTGGAGCTGCCCGGCTCGTTGGCCAGGATCTCGTTGAGGATGACGTCGCCGGTGCCGCCCCCGCCGCCGGTGATCACCGCGAACGCCGCGTCCGAGGTGTCGCTGGTGGCGCCGGACGAGACGCGGATGCGCGCGGCCGTGGTGGCCGGGGCCGGCACCGTCCAGGCGTACGAGCTGCCGGTCAGGCCGGAGGCGATGCGGCTATACGTGACGCCGTCAGCGGCGTAGTCGAGGTCCACGGAGGCGACGTTGCTCGCGGTCCACTGAATCGAGGTCGCCGCGCCGATCACGAGCTGCTCGCCGCCGTTGGGCGCGTCGACGTGGATGGACGGCAGCGCGACCTGGATGTCGAAGTCGCGCACGATCCCCATGTGCTGCATGTACTGCGCGCCCGAGTCGGAGGTCAGCGCCGGGGCGATCTCCGAGATCGGCGAGTACACGCGCGTATCCGCGACCAGGCCGGCCGGGAACACGCTGGCGCCGTACACGGTGGAGGTGGCGAGCGCGTGGAGGCCGGGGCTGACGGTGACCCAGTCGTAGGGCTTGCCGCGCGAGGCGTTGGTGTTGCCGTTGCCGTTGCGATCGGCCGGGAACGGGCCGGTGGTGGTGACCACCGCGCCCAGGGTGGTCAGCGCCGCCTCGGTGCGCGAGCTGGTGTTGAAGTCACCGGAGATGGTGACCCAGTCGCCCGGCGGGACGTTGGCGTTGATGAGGTTGACCAGGTTCTGCGACTGGGCCTGGCGGTTGGCCGCCGAGCTGGTCAGCAGGTGGACGCTGATGGCAAAGAGGTGCGTGTCGCCGGGGATGTCGATGCGCGCCCAGGTGAAGGCGCGGTCCCCTACCTTGACGTCCACCCAGTCCCCTGCGGCGAGGATGGGATAGCGGCTGACCACGCCGTTGGGGATGTTCCCCGAGGAGCCCCGGTAGTAGGAGAACTCTGGACCGAAGGCCAGGTTGACGAAGGTGCGGATGTCCGCCGGCGTGTTGGCGCCGTAGCGCATCTCCTGCACCATCGCGATGTCCGGCGCGGTGCCCTTGAAGATGCGAATGCCCTCGCCGTTGTTGTAGTTCTGCGAGCCGGTGGTCAGGTTCCCGGCCATCAGCCGCAGCCGGGTGCCGGCCAGCGTCGCAGCCTCGGGGGAGAGATCGCCAGCGGCGTCCTCCTCCTCCGTCGGGAAGCATCCGGCGACCAGGGTCGCGGCGGCAAAGATGGAGGCAAAGAGAGGGAGCAGGTCGCGCAACGACCCAACAGCTCGGCCAGCGGGTTTCAGCACGGCGCGGAGAATCGCAAACAGCGCCGCTGTTGACTACTACTTTCGTATCCACAACAAACAAGCTTATTTGCTGACCGAGGTGAGGTCTCGACTGCAACCCAGAGGTTGCAGAGGCGCGAGGTCTCTGGCGTCGCCAATGGTCATCTAAGAATTTGAATCTTTGATGAATTCACGAACGAGACGCGCCGCGAGGGCCAGGTGGCAACCGCGGTAGCCAGCGACGATAGACCTCACCAGAGGTTCTCGTAGTGCATCACTCCGTACAAGCCAGCACAGTCACACTGGCACCATGTCGACACCGCGTTGACACATCGCCGCGCGGTCAGCAGGCGGCGTGAGGCCGCGCGGTCAGCAGGCGGCGTGGCGTCGGGCCGGCGCGCGTCACCGCGCCAGCTTCGTCACCAGCACTCGCCAGGACACCCCGCCCGCGGCGGTGCGGAGGACCACGGCGAGGTGCCCCGGCGAGGCGCCCGGGCCGGCGCTGTCGGCGGCGTCGGCGTCGTCGTCGTCAGCAGAGAACCAGGCCGTGGGCTGCGTGTATCGCCGCAGCGCTCCGGTGGAGGAGAACCAGCGCACAGCGGACAGCTCGTCGCCGGTGGTCACCTCCAGCGAGGTCTCCCGGGAGGCCGAGAGCACCGCCTCGGCGCCAGGCGCGACCGTGGCGCCGTCCACCGCCACGGTCGGAGGCGGTGGGTTGGCCAGGGTCGCGCCGAAGGCCACCAGCTTCTGCGCGTGCAAGACGCCGTCCGCCGAGCGGACCCGCACGGTCAGCGGCAACCGCAGCAGCTCCCCCTCGGGCACCGCCAGCGCCGCGCGAAGCTGCGCCAGCGTGCCGGCGTCTGGCGCCTGGATGCGCACGCCCTCTGGCGTGGTCGAAAGGAGGGCGCGCAGCTCCGGCCGGTCCAGCTCCGGCGGCAGCGCCACCGTCAGCTCATCGGCGGTGGCCAGCCGCGGCGTCGCGGTCGAGTCGGTGAACAGCGCGTCGAGCGTGGCGCGCGCGCCGGGCCCGAGCTGCGCTGGCTCGGTGCGCACCGCCAGGATGCGCGCGTGATCGAGCTGGTATGGCTCGGCGACGTCGCCGGCGCAGCCCGCGCCGAGGGTCCAGGCCATCGCCGCGAGCGTCGCCGCGGCCGAAGAGATCGCACGACAAACCGAGGGGCTCCGATTCATGATCACATCTCCCCGCGAAGGCCAAGTGAAGGCAGGATGGGCAACGTGGTGACGTCTTGTTGCGCCGTGTAGTCGAAGTTGTACGAGGTGTCGATGACCGCCGCGTTGAGGTACGTGTTGGCGACGTCCAGATAGCCAGAGAGCTTCCATGAGCCAAAGTCCCAGACCCGGTCGATGCGCAGATCGAGCTGGTGCTGCGCGTCCACGCGCCGCGAGTTCACCTCGCCGAACACCGGCAGGTAGCTGTCGCGATCGGCCTGGTAGATGGCCGAGGTCACCGGGGTCGTCGGCTTGCCGGTGGTGAGCTGAAAGCGTCCGCCGAGCTGCCACTTGTCGTTGATGCGCCAGGACGCCACCGCCACCAGGTTGTGCGCCTGGTCGTAGTCAAACAGCCGCTCGGCAGCGTCGGCCGAGTCGCGGCGAGTGGCGCGCGCGCCGGTGTAGGAGATCCAGCCAAAGACCTCCGGCCCGCGGTACCGCAGCATCAGCTCCGCGCCATAGGCCATGCCTTCGCCGCGGTTGACGTAGCCGCCGGTGGACGCCATGTCGCGGCGGTTGCCGTCGAGCACGACCAGGTCCGTGAGCTGGTTGGTGAACGCGGTGGCGCTCACCGTCAGGCCGGGGACCAGCCGCTTCTCGGCGCCCACCGTGACGTGCCACGCCCGCTCCGCGGACAGGTCGTCTTGCAGGTTCTCGTCCTGGTCCTCCGGCGGGCGGCTGTAGAGCCCGCTCGCCGCGCGCAGCGTCGCGCCGTCGGCCACGTGCCACACCGCCTGCGCGCGCGGCTGCAGCACGGTGTCGTCGTTGCGCTGGAACCGGTCGAGCCGCGCGCCCACGTCGAGCTCGACGGCGCGCACGGGCCACACCTTGGCGCCAAGCCACGCCCCGAGATCCGGGTTGTCGTTGCTGCCGCGGGTCTGCAGCAGCACGTCATCGCTGAAGCTCGGGGCCATCGGGTCGCCTTCGCGCGGCGGACGGGTGAACTTGATGTCGAAGCGGGTGCGCGTGAGATCGGCCTCGGCGCCAGCCTGGAACGCAAGCTTGGCGCTGGCGTTCCAGGACAGCTCGAGCCTGGCTGCCACCCCATCGCGATCCAGGCGCAGGTACCGGTCGGTCCCCACGGAGAAGTGGTTGGTGTCCGTGTACGCCGAGGCGGCGAGCTTGCCGGTGAAGGCGGCGCTCCGGTAGGTCGCGGCGAGGATGCCTCGCGTGAACGCGGAGTCGTTGGCCAGCCGGCCGGTCGCCACCGGATCGGCGGCGTTGTCGTTGTCGTTGCGCAGCACCACCTCGTCGCTCGAGCCAAAGAGAAAGCCCGAGAGCTGCCAGCGCTCGCCCACCAGGGTCTCGGCCTGCGCCTGGTAGTCGTAGTAGCGGGGATACGCCGAGAACGAGAGGTTGGCGTCGTCGGGGATCACCGCCGGCAGGATGGCGTCGATGATGGAGCGCCGCGCCGACACCGCGAAGCTGCCGCGCTCGCCCAGCGGTCCCTCCACCATCGCCGCGCCGTTGACAAAGGACAGCTCGACAAAGCCCCCGGCCTCCCGGGCGCCGCGCCGCGAGGTCACCGCCACGATGCCCGACGAGGCGCGCCCGTAGGCCGGGCCGTACGCGCCGGGCAGGTACTCCACGTCGTCGATCATCTCGGACGGCAGCACCGACTGCACGCCGAGGAAGTGATAGAGGATGGGGATCTCGAAGCCGTCGACGAGGATGCGCGAGTCCTCGGGCGACGAGCCGCGGATGATGAGCCCGCCGGAGCCTGGGGTCAGCGAGCCGTTGTTGGCCACGCCGGGCAAGTTCTTGAGCCCGGTCAGGGTGTCTCCGCGGGTGCCGGGGATGCGCGTGATCTCGGCGCGGTCGACGATGGCGGCGCCCGGGGCCTGCGGCGGTCGCTCGCCGTCGATGGCGATGACCTCGCCGGGGCCGCCGGCGGAGGCCATGGGCCAGAGCCGCACGCGCAGCGCGCGCCCGCGCGTCACCACCACGGTGGCCGGTTGATGGAAGTCGCTCACCACCGTGACCGAGCTGACGCCGGCGCGGCGCGGCAAGACGAAGCGGCCCTGCTCGTCGGTGAGCGCCTCGCCCTCGGCGCCGAGGGCGTAGACCACGGCGCCAGGGACTGGCTGGCCGGTTTCGGCGTCGAGGACCACACCGGCCAGGCCTTGCGCCGCGGGCGCGACCTGGCCGATCTCCGCGTCGCTGGCGCTGGCGCTGGCCGCGTCGCTGACCGCTGGCGCGTCGCTGGCCGCTGGCGCGCCCTCACGCCCAGGGGCGGGCTGTGCGGCCGCGTCCTGGGTCAGGAAAAGCAGCATCACGACCGCGAAAATCCAGCTAGCAAAGGCAGTTGCGGCGCCGAGCAGGCCGAACACCCCGGAGGTCGAGAGCAGGCCAAAGGCTCGAAATCCCTCCACCCCATCTACCACCTGGGGCCCGTCTCCATCTGGAAACAAAGGTTCGTTGGATAACGATGAAGTTTTACGTAACATTGTTATGTGACGTATGGCCGATCTATCGAGTAACGTCAAGCAAGTTTCTTGCGACCCTCGGCGGCCAGCGCCGGCCGCCCTCACGGATCTCAGGACGTCGCCACAGGAATCACCAAGCTCATGAGCACCGCAGATCGCATCGAACGCGAGCGTCAAGCCAAGCGCGCCCTCATCCTGGAGGCGGCGCGTGAGCTGTTTCTGGAGCGTGGCTACGAGGCCGTCACGCTGCGGGAGATCGCGCAGCGGATCGAGCACTCGACCACCGCGGTGTATGTCCACTTCAAGGACAAGCGCGACCTGATGGAGCAGATGGTCGCCGAAGACTTCGCGGTCTTTGCGGCGGCGCTGCAGACGGCCGCGGAGGTCAAGCCCGCGCGGGCCCGGCTAGGCAAGCTCGGGGTGGCGTACGTGGAGTTCGCGCTGCGCCTCCCGCGGCACTATCAGCTCCTGTTTCTTACGCCGCAGCCGGCGGACGCCAGGCGCAATCCCGTGGACCGGGGCACGCCGGGCATCGATGGCTTCGACCTGCTGGTGGCCACCGTCGAGGAGGCGATGGCCGACGGCGTGTTCCGGCCGGAGCTGCGCGACGCGCGGGCGATCGCCCAGGCCATCTGGGCCGCGGTGCATGGGCTGGTGTCGCTGTTCATCATCCTCGGCGACGTGCCGCACTTCGAGTGGCGCTCGCCGGAGACCCTGCTGGAGGTGCTGATGGGCTCGCTGATGCGTGGCCTCAGCGCCGACGGCGCCGGGCTCCCGCCCCTGCCACGAAAGGCGCCAGCGGCGAGCCCGCCGGCGGCGAGCCCGCCGAAGGCTAACCGCCAGACATCGCGAGGTAGAGGTACACGTACGGCGCGATGAACAAGACCGCGTCGATGCGGTCCAGCATGCCGCCGTGGCCGGGCAAGAGGGCGCCAGAGTCCTTCACGCCCACCGAGCGCTTGATCAGCGACTCCACCAGATCTCCCATCTGGCCAAGCGCCGCGCCGGGGACGCCGATCAGCGCCACGTCCAGCCAGGACATCGACGGCAACCGCAAGAGCTTCATGGCCGCCACCGCCGCCACCGAGCCGGCCAGGCCGCCGACCGCGCCGGCCCAGGTCTTCTTGGGGCTGACCTCGGGGTAGAGCTTGCGCTTGCCCAAGAAGCGCCCCGCGAAGTACGCGCCGGTGTCGCCGATCCAGGCCAGGAGCAGGATCATCAGCACCACGTCGCCGCCGGCCACGCCGAAGTCGCGCTTGGACATGGCCAGCGTGGTGGCGGTGAAGCCGCAGTAGAAGATGGAGGTGATGGCGTAGGACCAGCGCGGCGCCGCGCTCGTCATGTCGCCGAAGCGGAACAGATAGTAGAGGCCGGGGGCGACGACCGCGAACATCATCGCCAGCATCGAGCCGTTGGACAGCACCATCGCGGCCTGGTGTGACTGCCAGAAGCGGCCGAGCGCCGCCGGGTGGAGCCAGTAGAGCAAGGCGCAGGCTAGCCCCCCCAACGCCAGGAGGATCCGCCGGTCGCGCGGGTGGTCCTTCATGGTCATGGCCAGCAGCTCGTTCATCGCCAGGAGCGATGCGGCGAACACCAGCGCCCAGGTGGGCTCCGGCCGGTCGAAGTACAGGATGAGGACGAGCAGGGGCGCCGCGACGACGGCCACGAGCGCGCGTTGAGCCAGATTGCCGAGGGCCACGGGAGGCGCAGCTAACCGCAACTGCCGGCAAGGCGCAAGGCCAGGCTGGGTCGCAATCCACGGCCGGGGGGCAGGCGACGGTCTCGGCCGGTCAACCGGTGGTTGAAACCCCGGGCTTTCCGCCCGTAGCTACACGTCGGCGTCGGAGAGCTGCTGCGAGGTCAGGCCAAAGCGCCGCTCCCGGCCGCCATACTGGGCCAGGCATTCGTGTAGCTGGGCCCGGCGAAAGTCGGGCCATGGCGTGTCGATGAACATCAGCTCCGCGTACGCGATCTCCCAGAGCAGAAAATTCGAGACCCGCTGTTCCCCCGAGGTCCGGATGAGCAGGTCCAGCGGCGGCAGCTCGTGGGTGGGCAGGTAGGCGGAGATGCGATCCAGGTCGATGGATTCGGCCGGCAACAGGCCGGCGGCCACGTCCCGCGCCAGCGCGCGAATGGCGCGAGTGATGGATTCTCGGCCGCCATAAGACAGCGCGAGGGTCAAAATCATGCCACGGTTCGCTGCGGAGTCCGCGAGCAGGGCGTGAAGCGGCTCGGTGACCCGCGGCGGCAGCTTGTCCACGTCGCCAATGGCAAAGAGCCGGATCCCGTTGTCCATGATCTCCGACCGCTCGGACAGCAGGTAGTCCCGCAGCAGATCCATCAGGCCAGCGACCTCGTCGGCCGGGCGGGCCCAGTTCTGCGACGAGAAAGCGTAGAGCGTGAGCGCCTGGATGCCGAGCTCGCGGCTGGCGCGCGTGACGTCGCGCACGCTGTCGGCGCCGACCCGGTGGCCCTCGATCCGGGGCAGCCCGCGCTGCTGGGCCCAGCGGCCGTTGCCATCCATGATGATTCCGACGTGTCGAGGCGGGGCGTGGGGGGCGGTCATGGCGGCGACGGCGGGGTGGTGCGCTTCGAGGGTCCGTACCACGGCAGGTGCGAGCGTTGCAACCGAACGGTTGATCCCGTACGCTCGATGAGCCATGGGCATTTTCTCCAGACTGGGTGCGCTCATCAAATCCAACCTCAACGACCTCATCTCCAAGGCGGAGGATCCGGAGAAGATGCTCAACCAGGTGCTGCTCGAGATGCAGCAGCAGCTCGTGGAAGCCAAGAAGGCGGTGGCGGTGGCCATCGCGGATGAAAAGAAGCTGCAAAAGCAGTACGTGACCGAGGCTGACAAGTCCAAGGAGTGGGAGCGCAAGGCGATGGTCGCGGTGCGCGCCGGGGACGACGCGCTGGCCCGTCAGGCGCTGGTGCGCAAGCAGGAGCACGAGAACATCGCCGGCCAGTTCCAGCAGCAGTGGATGGCGCAGAAGGCGGCGGTGGAGAAGCTCAAGGACGCGCTGCGCCTGCTCAACAACAAGATCGAAGAAGCCAAGCGCAAGAAGAACCTGCTCATCGCCCGCAAGAAGCGCGCCGAGGCGCAGCAGCAGATCGCCAACACCATGCAGGGGCTCGGCGACACCAGCGCCTTCGACACCTTCGACCGCATGGCGGAGCGCATCCAGCTCATGGAGGCAGAGGCGGAGGCCGGCGCGGAGCTGGCCGGCGAGCTGTCGGGGGACACCCTCGAGTCCAAGTTCCTGCAGCTCGAGCAGAGCGGCAACAACGAGGACGACGCCCTGTCGGAGCTCAAGGCCAAGATGGGAATGCTCGAGGCGCCCAAGGAGTCCAAGCAGCTCGCGGCCGGGGCGCCAGTGGCGGCGGCGAGCGCCGCTGCCAGCACCAAGACGGAGCTCCCGACCGGGAGCCACCTCTCGGCCGAGGACATGAAGGAGCTGGAGGATCTGGACCTGGCGGAGCTGGAGAAGGACCTCAAGAAGTAGCGGGCGGCGCGTATCCCGCGGCGCTGGGCCAAACGGCCCATAGGCGAAGGCGCTGGCGTTGCGTAGCTTGGGCGCATGAATGCTGCGCACTCGCTTCGTTTCCGGCTGTGTCCTCGTATCGCGCGCCTGGCCCAGGCCCTGGCCCGTCTGGCCCGTCTGGCCCGTCTGGCCCTTCTGTCCCCTCTGGCCCGGCCGGTCGGCGTGACCTGACTGGCCCGCTTCGCTCGGCTGGCCGGCTCGGGATCGCGCTGGCCTTGGTGGCGCTGGGCGCCTGCGCCTCCGCCGCCAACCCGGGGCTGCGCGCGCGGCAGCCGTCGGAGGTGCCGGTTGCCGATGGGATTGCTTGGCAGCAGACCACGTTCGTAGGCAAGGACGGGACCGAGCTCTTTGCCCAGGTGTGGCGGCCCGCGGCGAGCGAAGCGGTGCGTGGGGTGTTCGCCATCCACCATGGCCTGGCCGACCACTCCACGCGCTACACCGCGCTCGCCGAGCGGCTGGCGCGCGGCGGCTACGTGGTGTGGGCCCTGGACATGCGTGGACACGGCCGCTCCGCGGGGCCTCGCGTCCACATGGAGCGCATCGACGTGATGCTCGATGACCTCGAGGCGTTCCTGACCCTGATCAAGAGCAAGGAGGGCGCGCGACCGCTCTTTCTGTACGGCCACAGCATCGGTGGGTTGATCTCGAGCCTCTACGCCATCGAGCGTCAGCCCGAGCTCGCCGGCCTGGTGCTGGCTGCGCCGGGCATCGCCTTCGAGGCGCCGCCCATCCAGGCCGCGGCGATCCAGCTCGTCAACTGGCTGGCGCCGCGCGCGCCGATCTTGAAGACCCCCCATGACGACTTCGCCGCCGAGGCGTCGGTCGCCGCGGAGCTGGACCGAGATCCGCTGGTGGCGCAAGGCGGCGGCCCGGCGCTGACCGCGCGCAGCGCCATCGACGCGGTGTCGCGGGTGTGGGCCGCGCCGGAGCGGCTGCGCGTCCCGCTGCTCGTCATCCACGGCGACGTGGACAAGCTCACCGCGCCCAGCGGCAGCCGCGATCTGGTGGTGCGGGCGGGCAGCGCGGACAAGACGCTGCGGCTCTACCCGGGCGTGCAGCACGACATGTTCCACGATCCGGGCACCGCGCAGGTCACCGCGGACCTGCAGGCGTGGCTCGACGCGCACACCGGTGGCCCGGCGGTGCCGTTCGCGGCCTCGTCGCTGACCGGCCGCCTCAAGGGCGACGCGCGCGGGCGCGCCATGACGGTGGAGCTCGATGCTCGCGTCGAGCTGCCGCAAGACGAGGCGCTGGGCAAAGACCCAGGCGTGACCTCCGGCCTGCGCCTGCGCCTGGGGCTTGGCCGCGGCGGGGCGGGGCTTGGCTACCACGGCGGCCTGGACGTGCGCGGCGGCGTCCTCGACGGCGGGATCTATGAAGTCGACGCGCACTTGGCGGGCCTGGCGTTGCGCAGCGCGCGCGGCACCACCCTGGCGCTCACCGGCGGCGCGGGGATCGGCGGCGTGCGCGGCTCGACCGCCACCCACGCGCCGGTCGAGCTGTCGCTGGACGCGCCGCTTGGCGGCGTGCGCCTGCTGGCCCGCGCCTCGCTGGCCTGGCGCCTCGGCGGCGACGAGTACGCCGAGGACGCCCTTGGCCTGGCCGACGAAGCCAGCGCCCTGGTCGGGCTGCGCCTGGGACCAGACATCGGCTACTGGAGCTCGGTGCGCGCCGGCGCTGGCCCCTTCGTCGCGCTCACCTATCGCAACCTGGGCGGCGCCGAGCTGTGGGGCGTGGCGCTGGGCGCTCACCTGTGGGGCGGCAACTAGGGCTTCGATCAGGTGACGCTGGCCACACCAGACGAGCGGATGTCGGGGAAGTGCTCGAGGCTTCCGTTGTTTGCTAGGTTGGTGCGAAGCCTCGTCGATCGGCGCGCCCTACGCTCTGGGCATGATGCACATACAAGAGCGGACGTCGGCTCCCCGCTGGATGGTGACGAGCGCGCTGGTGGCGGCGCTCCACGTCGGGCTCGGGGGTGTCGCGCGGGCGGAGGAGGTCGCTCCACCAGCGACCCAGCCTTTCGCCTCGCCAGCCGCGCAGCGCGCCTCGCCGGAGCACGAGCTCCCGGTCAAGATCGACACCGAGCGGCTCGCGCAGCGCCCCGGCTACAAGTCACCGAGCACGGCGACGGCGCTTTCGGTGGGCCTGACGCTCGGCTCCTGGGCGGCGGTCGCGGTCGGCGGCAACTTGCTCGATGACTCGACGTACCTCGGGGGCACGCTGATCGCCGCGGGGCTCGCGGGCGCGGTCATCGGTCCGAGCACCGGACACCTGTACGCTGGTGAGCGGAGGCGGGCGCTCGTCATCAGCTCGGTCATCGCGGGTGGCCTGGCGCTGGCGTACACCGGGGCCGCGCTGTCCTTCGGCTCCGATGGGGAGGGCGGCCTGATCTACGTCGGACTGGCAGCCAGCGCTGGCGCCGGCCTGTATGGCTGGATCGACGCCGACGACGCGGTGGATCGCGCCAACCTGCGACGAGCGCGCAGGCTTCGCGTCGCCGTGGTGCCGATGACGACTCCCCACAGCGCCGGGCTCTCCTTGGTGGGCGCGTTCTGACGAGCAGCGCGCTTGCCACCCGACTCGCTCCGTCAGGTGAACTCGGAGTCGGATTCTTGAGCAAGTGTCAGGATCGCCGCCGTCAGGCTGTTGGGTCTGCGGACAGGCAGGGCCTGGCAACTCACTGGCAACTCACTGGCAACTCGTCTGCAACTCACTGACAAGCCGTCGACGGCTCCTCGCGAACCGTCGACAAGCTATCGACAAGCTGTCGACGAGATCGCTGGTCCAGCCTTTGCAATTCACGCAGGCATGACGTCTTGGCCTGGGTTCTCACGCTGGCTTGTGGTCGCTGCGACCACGGCGCTCCTGATGGTCAGTTGCTCGCGGTCGTACATCGTGTCGCGGCCCGAGGAGCAGAAGCTCGATGATGCGTATGGCCAGCTGTTCACGCGCGAGGCTGCGCGCGCCGTGCAAGATGGGGACATCGTCCTTCGCCGCGGCTACGCCGTCCTGTCGGATGTGATCACGCTGGTCACCGGCGGACCTGATGTCAGCCACGCCGGCATCTACGACGCGACCACCGGGACCGTGATCGAGGCGGTCGACAGCGGGGTCACCGAGCGCGCGCTGGCGGACTACGTCCGCGGAGCTCATCGCGTCATGATCGTGCGTCCGGAGCTGTCAGCCAGCGAACGGCGCGACGCGGTGCGCCGCGCCCGCGACGAGATCGGCACGGGCTTCGATTTCTCCGGCTTCGTCGGCATCGATGATCCGGAGCGCTTCTACTGCTCCGAGCTGGTGGCCTGGGCCTACCGCGCGCAAGATCGAGGCTACGAGGTCAGCGGCTTGATCGCGCCCGGCGACCTGGTGACGCTCGGCCCGACGATCTACGACTCCGGCGAGCGCGGCGAGCGCCCCTTGGTGGCGGTGGCGACCTACTGGCGCTGAGCCGCGATCGACCCCCGATCGAGTTCTGATCGAGCCCCGCGCTCGCCCGCGCGGCGGCGCGCTGGTCCCGCGCTCGCCCGCGCGGCGGCCTTGGCGTCTGGAAGCACCGGCCCTACCCAGGCGAGACCGCCCGTGGTACGTGGGGACATGCCGCTGGTCAGCGTCGACCGCGTGGTCGTGGACCTGGGCGCCAAGCGCATCCTCAGCGAGGTCAGCGCCAGCGCCGAGCCCGGTCAGCTCGTCGCCATCGTCGGCCCCAACGGCGCTGGCAAGACCACGCTGCTGCGCGCGATCGCGGGCCTCTGCCCGGTGAGCTCCGGTGCGGTGCGCACCTCGGGCGTGGATCCGTGGACCTCGCCGCGCAAGATCGTGGCGAGGTCGCTGGCCTACGTCCCGCAGCACTATCGGCTCGCCTTCTCGTTCTCCGTGGAGGAGGTGGTGCTGCTGGGGCGGTTCGCCGCGCAGCATGGCCTGGGCTGGCCAAGCGAGGCGGACCGCGCCGCGGCGACCGCTGCCATGGACGCCTGCGACGTCGCCGCGCTCGCGCAGCGCCGGTTTGATGAGCTGTCGGCCGGAGAGGCGCGCCGCGTGGTGATCGCCCAGGCGCTTTGTCAGGGCGCGTCCTGCTTGCTCCTCGACGAGCCCACCGCCGCGTTCGATCCGGCGCACGCACGCGCGTTGTTCGCCATGCTCAAGGAGCGCTGCGCCGCCGGGCTCCTGGCCATCGTGGTCACCCATGATCTGGATCTGGCACTGCGCACCGCGTCGTCGATGTGGCTGGTCGCCGGTGGCACCATCGCCGAGCGCGGCGCGCCGCAGGACGTGCTGGCGGCCCGTCGCACCCAGGAGGCCTTTGGCATCGGCTTTCACCTCGGGGTGCTGCCCAGCGGTGCGCCGTTTGCGGTCCCCCGATGAGCGGCTTTCTGTCCTGGCGCCAGCCGCGAGCGTTGACCCTGGGGCGGCTCCTGGCGGCGCTGCTGCTGCTGGGCGCAGTGACCGTCGCGGTAGCGGCCCTGTCCGTGCTGGTGGGCGTGGACAGCTCAGCCCAGGGGCGCTCCTTGCGGTTGCTACCGCTGGCGGCGTTCTCCGGCGATGGGCCGGAGCACCAGATCTTGTGGCTGCGCATCTCACGCACGGTGGCCGGTCTCCTGGTCGGCGCGGCGCTCGGCGGCGCGGGCTGCGCGTTGCAGGCGCTGCTCCGCAACCCGCTGGCCGAGCCGTATACCCTCGGCGTGTCCTCGGGCTCGGCGCTCCTGGCGGTGATCGGGATCCGCCTGGGCTTTGATCGCTGGCTGGGCGAGCTCGGCATCGCCGGCGCCGCCCTGGCGGGCGCGGCGCTGGCGCTCGCTGCGGTGTGGCAGCTCGCGCGGGTGGGCCGCCACTTGCCGCCGGCAACCTTGGTGCTCGCCGGCGTCACCGTCTCCATGTTCTGTTCGGCGGCCTCGCTGCTGGTGCAGGCCACCGCGGACTTCACGGAGATAAGCCGCATGCTGCGGTGGATGATGGGCGGCCTGGATGGCCGGCGCTGGATCTTCGTCGAGGGGGCGGCGCTGCCCATCCTCGGCGGCCTGCTGCTCCTGTGGTGGTCTGCGCGGGAGCTCAACGCCCTGGCCGCCGGGGAAGAGGCCGCGGCCTCGGTGGGCGTGTCGGTCGGGCGCACCCATCGCCTGGTGTTCGCGGTGGCGTCGCTGCTCATCGGCGTGAGCATCTCGCTGGGCGGCCCCATCGGGTTCGTCGGGCTCATCGTGCCGCACGCGCTGCGGGCGCTCCTTGGGCCGGACCATCGGCTGCTGCTGCCAGCCTCGGCGCTCGGTGGCGGGGTCCTGGTGGTGCTCTGCGATCTGGTGGCGCGGTTGGCCATCGCGCCAGCGCAGCTCCCCACCGGCGCGGTGACCGCGCTCTTTGGCGGCCCGTTCTTCGTGCTCATCCTCGTCTGGCACAAGCGCCGCGCCGGCATGTGGGAGGCCCCATGACCGGCGGCCTGGCGCTGCGCCACGTGCTCGAATCGATCACGCCGGCGAGCGCGGCGCAGCGTGAGCACGCGCGCCGCCGCCTGCGCGCACGGGGCCCGCTGTCCGAGCAGCTCGGCGGGGCGCTGGCCGGGGCGCAGCACGGCGCGCCGCGCGCCGCCCGCCGCGCGTTGCTGGTGGCGCTTGGCGATCACGGCGCCGCAGATCCGGGGGTGCGGCTCGGCGCCGAGCACCCCACCGCCTCGGCGGCGCGGGACCTTGCCGGCGGTGGGGGCCCGCTCAACTCGCTGCTGCGCGCGGCGCGCGCGGAGCTCTTGCTCCTGGATTGCGGGTGCGCCGAGCCCGCGCACCTCCCGTCCTCCGTCGTTCGCCTGGGCCGACATCCCAGCGGCGACGCCCGCCTTGCCGCGGCGCTGACCGTCGTGGAGCGAAACGCCGCGCTGGAGGCCGGCATCGCGGTGGCGGTGTCGCTGGTGGGGGACGGCGTGGATGTCCTGGCGGTTGGCGCGCTGGGGCTCGGCGCGGAGATCTCCGCCGCGCTCCTGGCCGGCGCGCTCCTGCCACCTGACAGCGAGCCGCTGGGCCGCGCGGCAGAGCCGGAGCTGGTCGCGCTGGGGCGAGCCTTCGCGGAGCGGGAGCACCCGGACGCGCTGGCGCTGCTGGGCGCCTTCGCCGGGCCGGAGCACGCCGTGCTCACCGGGGTGATCCTGGCCGCGGCTTCGATGAACGTGCCGGTCATCCTCGATGGCGAGAGCACCGCGCTGGCGGCGCTGCTGGCGGCGCGGATGGCGCCAGCTTGCGCGGGCTACCTGCTGGCGTCGCAGCTTGGCCTGGGCTACCTGCCGGCCATCGCGCGCGCCCTGGAGCTGTCACCGGTGTTTGCCGGCGGCGTGGGCCACGGCGAGGGCGCCGGTGCGGCGATGGTGCTGGGGCTCCTGGATGCGGTCGCGCTCTGACCGCGTGGGCCAAGGCCAGGGCCGGCCACTTCGCAGAGGATATCGATTGCCAGCATCCGTTAAAACGGATAGCAATGGGCATGAGCGTTGCTGGCGACCACCGGCGGCTCGCTCGGACGAGGTAGCGACATGAAGCGCAAGAGCCGTCCCACCCCCGCTCCCAAGAGCTCGCGCGGCGCGGGCTCGTCGGAGCCGCCGTCGCGCAAGCCGGCCGCCGCGGCGCCGGCGCCGGCCCCCGCGGTGCTCGCGCCGGAGCACGCCGAGCCCGCAGATCTGGCGCCCATCGTCGGCGCCAACCTTCGCCGGCTGCGCACTCGCCGCGGCCTGTCGCTGGAGAAGCTGGCCAACCAGTCTGGCGTGTCGCGCGCCATGCTCGGCCAGATCGAGCTGGGGCAGAGCGCGCCCACGATCAACGTGCTGTGGAAGATCGCGCGCGCGCTGGAGGTCACCTTCTCCGCGCTCATCAGCTCGCGGACCCAGTCAGGGGTGCTGGTGCTGCGCGCCGGGGAGGCCAAGGTGCTCACCAGCAAAGACCGGGCCTTCTCCTCACGCGCGCTGTTTCCGTTTGATGAGCCGCGCCGGGTCGAGTTCTACGAGCTTCGGCTGGCCAGCGGCGGAGTGGAGCGCGCGGAGTCCCACGCCCCTGGCACGGCCGAGAACCTGGTGGTGAGCGCTGGCTCGGTCGAGATCGACATCGCCGGCGAGACCCATCACCTCGACGCCGGGGACTCCATCCTGTTCGAGGCGGACTCCCCCCACGCCTACCGCAACATTGGGCGCGGCGAAGCCGTGATGTTCCTGGTGATGACGTACGCGCAAGAAGTGGGCTGAGGCGCCAGCGCCGCGCGCCCAGCGCTCGCTTCGCCACGGGCCCCTGGGCAGCCCTTGCTGGCGTTCGCCCTCGTGTTACGGGGCTCATGGGCGCATGAGGCGCTCAGGGCCCTCGGGGGCTCTCGGCGCTCTCGGGGGCTCGGGGCTTTCCCGAACACCTCGTCAGCGCGGCACAGCCGCGGCGCTTGACACGTCCATCCCTGGATAGTAAACATCGTTTAATCTTCATACGACGTTTATGAACACACCAGAGCAAGTCCCAAGCCGGCGCGAGCGCGAACGCGAAGAGATGAGGCGCCTCATCATTGATGCCGCGCAGCGGCTGTTCGTCACCGAGGGCTACGAGAGCACGACCATCCGGCGCATCGCCGACGCGGTCGAGTACACGCCGGGCGCTATCTACAGCTATTTCAAAGACAAAGATGCGATTCTCTACGCCATCCATCAGGCTGGATTTGGCGAGCTCCAGCAGCGCTTCGTGGCGGCCATTGGCGCAGCACACACGCCGGTAGAGCAGCTCGCGCAGCTCGGCGAGGCCTACATCTCCTTCGCGCGCGCAAACCCCGAGCTGTACCACCTGATGTTTGTGGCCCAGGCTACCTCACGCACCCTCCATGAGGCGGCGTCCTGGCCAGAAGGCAAGGCGGTCTATGACTCGCTGCGCGCGCTGGTGCAGGTAGCGGTGCAGGACGGCTGGATCCGCCCTGGCGACCCGGAGGTCATCGCGTTCTTGCTGTGGTCCGCGGTGCATGGCGCAGTCACCCTGCAGATCTGCGACCGCTGCATGGTGCTGCCGGAGAGCCACCGCGACGCCGCGGTGATGCCGGCCTACCAGTACTTGCTCGACACGCTGGTGCTGCCAAGGTCGGGAGGGCCGCCAGCGTCCGCTGCATCGCCAGCGCCGTCGTCCTCCGTCGCGCCAGAGCCGCGGCGCAGGCGCTCCTTGCCCGAGCAGTGAGAGCAGTGAGCCAGAGCAGATCCTGAACATCATTTAATACTTGAACGATGGGTAACATGAGAACCTACTGTTTCTTCGCGGGATTTGTTCTTGCCCTGAGCCCGCTGGTTGGCCCGGCGGCCAACGCCCAGCCGGTCCCGGCGAGCCCCGAGGCGGCGGGGGAAGCCCCAAAGGAAGCGCTTGGCGCCGCGCAAGCGCCGGGGCTGGCGCAGTATCAGCGTGAGGCGCTGGCGCAGAATTTCGCGCTGGCGGGCAAGGAGCTGGAGAAGCAGCGCCGCGCCGCCGAGGTCCGGGTGGTGCGCTCGGCCTACTACCCGACCGTGGACCTGAGCGCGCGTTACACCCACTTCTTCTTCGGTGGGCTCGACCTGGGCGCGCTGTTTAACCCGGTGTACGGCACGCTCAACCAGGTCACGGGCCAGGCCGGCTTTCCCACCGATCTGCAGCTACGCCTGCCGCCAGCCTTGGACGCCAAGCTCGAGCTCGCGCAGCCGCTCTATATCCCAGCGCTGTCCACAGCGCAGAAGCTGGCGGGGCTCAGCCAGCAGGCAAGCCAGGTGGAGCTTGACCTCGTGCGCCGAGAGATCATCGCTGGGCTGCGCACCGCGTACCTTGGCCACGCGCGCGCCGCGCAGGTGGCCGCGCTCTTGCGCGAGACCCGCGCGCTCCTGGAAGAGAACCTCCGGGTCAGCCAGCAGCTAGTCGCGGCGGACAAGCAGACCGGAGACGTGGTGTTCCGCGCGCGCGCAGAGCTCGCGGCGCACGATCAGCTCCTGCGTCAGGTGGAGGAGGCGCAGCGCGGCGGCGCGCGCGGTCAACTCGCTGCGCGGCGTCTCGCTTGACTCGCCGGTGGAGGCGCCGCCGCGGCTCGCGGTGCCCGCCGCCTTGCCGGTGGCGCTCGCTGCGTCGCTGCGCGACGCCATCTCGGCTCGCACGGAGTTGCGGCTCCTGGGCGTGGGGCGCTCCGTGGTGTCCGCGGAGCGCGAGCTCATCAAGACCGGCTCGCTGCCCACGGTGGCGCTAGCCCTCAGCTATGGCGTCCAGGCCTCGGACATCACGCCGACCTTCAGCGACGACTTCGCCACGGTCTCGTTGCTGGCATCGTGGAACCTCTACAACGGGGGCAAGGACGCGCGCCGCGGCCGGGTCAAGGCGCTGGAGCTGTCCGCGCTCGACGTGCGCCGCCGCCAGCTCCTGGACCAGATCGCCGTGGAGGTCCACGACGCGCACGGGGCGGCGGAGGTCTCGCTGCACGCGGTGGCCTCCGCTCAGGAGCGGGTCCGCAGCGCGCAGGCGGTCTACGACATCGTCTCCAAGAAGTACGCGGTCGGCGCGGTGCCTCAGATCGAGGTGATCGCCGCGCGCACCGCGCTGCTCCAGGCGCGTACGGATCAGATCACCGCCGCCACCGACACTCACCTGCGCTTGGTCGAACTCGAGCGCGTCACCGAGACCCAAGGGAGCCTCCGATGAACCGCTCGTCCCTGCCGCTGCTGCCGCTGCTGTCGCTGCTGTCGCTGTCGTCGCTGTCGTCGCTGTCGCTTGGTGCTTGCGCGCCCGACAAGTCCGTCTCCACCATCACGACCCCGGCGCCGATCGCCGTGCGGACCGCCAAGGTGGTGCGTGAGGCGCGGGCGCAGCCCATCGTCGGCACCGGGGTGCTCTCGTCCAAGGCGGAGATGAAGGCGTCGTTCAAGCTCGGCGGCATCGTCTCGAGGATCACCGTGGACGAGGGCGACGAGGTCAAGCGTGGCCAGGCCTTGGCCACCTTGCGCGCGACCGAGGTCGAGGTGGCGGTGGAGCAGGCGGGGCAGGCGGTGGACAAGGCCGAGCGAGACCTGGCCCGGGCACAGACGTTGTTCGAGGGCAACGCCGCCACCCGCGAGCAGCTCGACGACGCCACCACCGCGACCGCGATCGCGCGCTCGCAGCTCCGCGCCGCGCGCTTCAACCAGGACAACGCCGTGATCCGCGCGCCAGCAGATGGTCGCGTGCTGCGCCGCCTGGCAGAGCCCAACGAGCTGGTGGCCCCAGGCCAGCCCGTGCTGGTGCTCTCTGGAGCGAGCGCGGGCTGGGTGATGCGAGTGGCCCTGGCGGACCGCGACGTGGTGCGCATCGTCGAGGACACCCCGGCCGAGGTCGAGCTGTCGGCCTGGCCTGGCGTGGCGCTGCCGGGCCGCATCACGGAGATCGCCTCCGCGGCCACCCTGCTTGGCACGTACGAGATCGAGATCTCGGTCAGCGAGACCAAGGCGGCCGCGGCGCCGCGCGCGCCGGAGACCCGGCAGCCGCCACCGATGACCTTGCGCTCCGGCATGATCGGCCGCGTGCAGATCTCGCCGGCCACCACGAAGATCGTGGCGCTGGTGCCATCGTCGGCGCTGCGCGATGGCGAAGGCCGCGCCGCCACGGTGTGGGCGCCAGACGCCGGCGGCGGCGTGGTCTCGCACCGCGTGAAGGTCGCGTTCTTCATCGATGACCTCGCGGCGATCTCGGAGGGGCTCGAGGGCGTCGAGCAGGTGGTCACCGAGGGCTCGGCGTATCTCAACGCCAAGAGCCGCATCGAACTGGTGACCTCCCCCGGCGAGGCCGCGTCGTCGCTGCCGGCCATCACCGTGCCGGCCGCTGGCGCGGCGCGGGCAGGTGGTGCGCCGTGAGGGTGGCGGCGTTCTCGGTCCGCAACCCTCAGTTCACGCTGATCGCGTTCCTGTGTCTGGCGGTGCTCGGGGTGAGCGCGTTTCTCACCATGCCGCGCTCGGAGGACCCGTACTTCCCCACTCCCAACTTCGCGGTGGTCGCCGTGTACCCGGGCGCCAGTCCGGATCAGATCGAGCGCGAGGTCGTGGATGAGCTGGAGAAGGAGATCTCCGAGCTGTCGGAGATCAAGCGCATGACCGCGAGCGTCGGCTCTGACATCGCGTTCCTCGACGTCGAGTTCGAGGCCGGCGTGGACGTCTCTGACAAGGAAGATGGTCTGCGTCGGCAGGTCGACGCTGCGCGCGATGGCCTCCCGGCGGGGCTCACCTCGGTCGAGGTGATCCACTTCGAGACCACCAACGTCAGCATCTTGCAGGTGGCGCTCACGCGCGGCGACACGTCCTGGGCCGCGGTCGAGACCGAGGTCGAGCACATCGTCCGTCGCCTCAAGGGCGTCCCCGGCGTGAAGGACGTCAAGGACTGGGGCTATCCCAAGCAGCAGGCGCGGGTGGATCTCGACATCGGCCGGCTGGGCCGGCTCGGCTTGCCACCGAGCCAGGTCATCGGCGCCCTGCAAGGCGGCAACGCCAGCATCCCGGGCGGCGACGTGGATCTGGGCGCGCGCCGCTTCAACGTGCAGACCAGCGGCGCCTACACGTCCCTGCAAGACCTCTCGAGCACCGTGGTGGGGGGCCGCGAGGGAAGCCTCGTGCGGCTGTCCGACGTCGCAGAGGTGCGCATGGCCGATGAGCCGCAGACGCACCGTATCCGTCATCAGGGGCAAGAGACCGCGCTCATCACCGTGATGATGCGGCAGGGCTACAACATCTTCACCGTGCGCGAACAGGTGATGGCGGTGATCGCCGAGCTCTCCACCACGCTGCCTGCCGGGATGAAGCTCGATCCAGTGTTCGATCAGTCCGAGAACGTGGAGCACCGGCTAGGCGGGCTGCAGCGCGACTTCTTGATCGCCATCGCGCTGGTGCTGGTGACCCTGGTGCCGCTGGGGCTGCGTGCGTCCCTGCTGGTCATGATCTCGATCCCCATGTCGCTGGCCATCGGCGTGGCGACGCTGTCGTGGCTCGGCTACTCCCTCAACCAGCTCAGCATCGTCGGCTTTGTCATCGCGCTGGGCCTGCTGGTGGATGACTCGATCGTGGTGGCGGAGAACATCGCGCGGTGGATGCGCATGGGCAAGTCGCCGCTCGAGGCCGCGGTGGCGGCCACCAACCAGATCGGCGTGGCGGTGCTCGGCTGCACCGCCACGTTGGTGTTCGCGTTCGTGCCGCTGCTGTTTCTGCCTGGCAACGCGGGCACCTTCATCCGCAGCTTGCCGGTGGCGGTGGTGGTGACCATCCTGGCGTCGCTCCTGGTGTCGTTCACGTTGATCCCGTTTCTGGCCAGCCGCTTCTTGCGCGGTGAGAGCGAGCACGGAAATCTCGCCTTCCGCGCCATGTCTCGTCTCATCGAGGGCGCCTACCGCCCCGTGCTGAACGTGGTGATGCACCGCCCCAGGCTCACGCTGTTCGTCGCCGCGCTGCTGGTGGCCGGCAGCTTCGCGCTGGTGCCGCGCATCGGCTTCTCGGTGTTCCCCAAGGCGGGCATCCCGCAGTTTCTGATCCACGTGCAGACGCCAGACGGCTCCAGCCTGGACACCACGGACGCGGTGGTCCGCACCATCGAGGACGATCTGCGCCGAGAGCCCGACATCGCGCGGGTCACCAGCTCCGTGGGTCGGGGCTATCCCCCGGTCTACTACAACGTGTGGCCGCGCAACCAGTCGGCGAGCGTGGCGGACGTGCTGGTGCAGCTCCACGGCTACCAGGCCGCCCGCACCACCGCGCTCCTCGAGCGGCTGCGCGCGCGCGTCGCCAAGATCCCTGGCGCCGAGATCATCATCCGCGAGTTCGAGAACGGACCGCCGGTGGTCGCGCCCATCGAGCTCCGGGTCACCGGGCCGGATCTGGCGCGCCTGCGCCAGCTCGCCGCGGAGGTCGCGGCGCAGCTCGCCCGGCTGCCGGGCACTCGCGATGTGCGCAATCCGCTGGCGGTGTCGCGCACCGATCTGCAAGTGGTGCTGGATGAGCCCAAGGCGGCGCTGATTGGCATCACCGCGGTGGACGTGGACCGCTCGGTGCGCATGGCCATCAGCGGGCTGGATGTCGGAACGCTCAAGATGCCGGGCGGTCGCAGCACCGACATCCTGGTTGGCCTGCCGTGGCACGCCGAGCGAGAGAACTCGGACCGCCCCGATCTTGGGAACCTGGCCAAGCTGGAGGTCTCGGGGCTTGGAGGCTCGGTGCCGCTTGCGCAGCTCGCCGAGCTGCAGCTCCAGCCCGCGCCGCGGCTCATCTCGCACTATGACCGCGAGCGCTATGTCTCGGTGACCGCCGAGGTTCAAGAAGGTGCCAACGCCCAGGAGGTGAGCCAGGCGGCGCTGCGCATGATGGCCGGCTTGCCGTTACCGCCGCAGTACCGCTGGTCCGCCGGGGGCCTGGTCGAGAGCCAGAAGGAGAGCTTCTCCGGTCTGGGCCCCGCGGTCATCATCGCCATCTTCGGCGTGCTGGCCATCCTGGTGCTCGAGTTCCGCAGCTTCCGCGCCACCTTCATCGTCGCGGCGGTGATCCCGCTTGGCGCCATGGGCGGGCTCCTGGCCCTGTTCCTGTCCGGCGAGACCCTGTCGTTCACCGCGTCGATCGGCTTCGTGGCGCTGATCGGCATCGAGGTGAAGAACTCGCTGCTGCTGGTGGACTTCACGAGCCAGCTCCGCGCCGAGGGCGTGCCGCTGGCCGACGCGATCGCCCGCGCTGGCGAGATCCGCTTCTTCCCGATCCTCCTGACCTCGATGACCGCCATCGGCGGCATGTTGCCGCTGGTGCTGGAGCGCAGCGCGCTGTACTCGCCGCTGGCGCTGGTGATCATCGGCGGCCTGGTGAGCTCCACGATCTTGTCGCGCCTGGTGACGCCCGTCCTGTCGCTGCTCTTGCTCAAGGACGAAGGTCGCGGCGGCGGCGGCGGCGCGCTGTCCGCGCCGCTGAGCAGCGGGCTAGCATCGTAGGGAGGGTGTCAGGCCCCGCTCGGGTCCCTCACCACCAGCCCAGGAGCGGGCACAGCAGGCGGAGCCCTGCGAGGATGAGCACGAAGCCGATCACGTCGAACACGATGCCGCCGCGGATCATGTCGGCGATGCGCACCTTGCCGGTGGCGTAGGCCAGCGCGTTGGGCGCGGTGGAGATGGGCATCATGAAGCCGAACGAGGAGCCCAAGGTGGCGCCCAGCACGCAGGGGATCGGCGCGGCACCCGCGGCTACCGCCAGTTCCACCGCCAGCGGCGCCATCAACGTGGCGGTGGCGGTGTTGCTGGTCAGCTCGGACAGCACGATCGCCACGCCGGTGCAGAGCGCCATGATGGTCCACGTGGAGTCCGCGGAGGTCAGCTCCACCAGCGTCTTGCCCCAGGCATTGGAGAGCCCGGTGGTCTTGGCCAGGTCGCCCAGCAAGATCCCGCCGCCAAAGAGCAAGATGACGCCCCACTCGATCTGCGTGGCCTCCGACCAGGTCAGCGCCGGGCGGCGCGCGAGTTTGTCACCGGCAGGCAGCACGAACAGCAAGCACCCGGCGACCAGCGCGACCACCTCCTCGGTCAGGTGGGTCTCGGTCCACCGCACCCAGGCCGCGCCCTCGGCGAGCGCGTGGGCCAGGCTCGGGAAGGTCCACCCCAGGAGCGCCGCGCCGATGGCCATGACCACGGAGTACTCGCCGCGCGTCCACGGTCGGGGCGTGCGCCCCAGGTCGCCGGGGGCGAGCGGCTGGCCTCGGCGAACGCCGTGGCGCCAGCTAAGCACGGCGGCAAGCCCCACCATCATCACCGCGCCGATGGGCACGCCCACCGTCATCCAGTCGACGAAGCTCAGCCGTACGCCGTGGTGCCGCAGCGCGGCCAGGCCCAACAGGTTGGGCGGGGTGCCCACGGGCGTGCCCAGGCCGCCGATCGAGGCGGCCCACGCCACCATCAGCACCATGGCGGCCTGATACTGCCGGGAGGTTCCGCGCGCTGCTGCCAGCGCGATGGGTAAGAGGATCGCAGTGGCCGAGGCGTTGGACATCACCATCGACAGCACGAACGCCGCGCTGCCGATGGCCAGCAGCAACGATAGCTGCCCGGAGGCCAGGCGGGTCATGGCCGAGGCGATGCGCTCGCCGAGCCCGTGCAAGCGCACCGCCTCGGCGACGAAGAAGGAGCCCACGAACAGGAAGAGCTGCGGCTTGCCGAAGGCGGCGAACGCCACCTGCGGGCTGGCCAGGCCCAGCACCACGGCACCCACCGCGATGAGCAGCGCCACCACCGCGGCGGGCAACGCCTCGGTCAGCCACCAGGTGATGGCCAGCGTCATCAGGGCGGGCAGGGCGGGCGCGGGCCCCTCGCGCGCCAGGTAGCCCACCAGCAGCGCGAGCGCCGGGCCCAGCGGCAAGCCGGCCAATCGCTTGATGCGCTCGAGCCCCTCGCCCGTGGGGCCCTCGTCGAGGGGCGATCCATCCTCCGTGAGCGGGCCTCCATCCTCACCGCCCGAGCGGGCAGACTCATTCCGGAGCACTAGTGCTCCGACCCGGTGATTCTGACCGCACCAGCCGAGCGGATGCATCGCCGATCCCTGCGTTGCGGCTCCTCGCGGTCCGCCCAGGAACGCTTCGTCGCCGCGCCTTGGGCTCGGCGCGCCTCCACTCGCTGGTGGGGATCACTATCACCTGGTCGGAGCACTAGCTGCCAAGGTGCTGCTGCATGAACGCCACCGCCCGTTGCCACGCCGCGCTGGCCGCGTCTGGCGAATAGACGTCGGGGCGGGTGTCGTTGCAGAAGGCGTGCGGCGCATCGTAGATGAACAGCTCCATGGTGCAGCCTTGCGCCTGCAGCACGCTCTGGACCTGCTCGGCGACCTCCGCGCGCGCCCAGCCATCGGTCCTGGAGAAGTGCGCCTGGATCGGCGCGCTGACCTTGCTCCAGTCCACGCCTGGAGGGATGCCATAGAAGGGCACCGCGGCGTCGATGCCCTCGAGCGTCGCGGCGGCCGCGAACGCGAAGGCGCCGCCCAGGCAGTAGCCGGTGACCCCCACCTTGCCGTTGCAGCGGGGCTGCGAGCGCAAGAACGCCGCGGCGCCGGCGATGTCGGAGAGCGCGCGAGCTCGATCGAGCGAGTCCATCAACTTGCTCGCGCGGTTGCTGTCGGTGGTCACCTGCCCGCGATAGAGGTCGGGCGCCAGCGCGAGAAAGCCCGCCGCGGCCCACCGGTCCGCGATGGACTCGATGTGTTCATTGAGGCCCCAGAACTCCTGTAGCACGACCACCGCGGGGGCCTTCGCCTCACCGCCTGGCATCGCCAGGGCACCGCTTGCAACGCCGAAGCTCTCGGGGATCGCTGGAAATGTCACGCGCTTGGTCATCAGGCCCTCCACCATCCGCCGAGTATCAGGAGAGTCTGCTCGCTCAGCGGATACCTGAGGTTCTCAAGAACTGGCGCGATCTGAAATGCCTTTGCTGGCGTTTTCAAACGGCGCGGGCGTCAGGCCGCTGCCGGAGCGAAGATGGCTTCGATCTCCTGGCCAATCTTGAGCTCTGGCAACCCCTTGGCGATCGCCAGCTCCTTGATGAGGAGGCCGCGCGCGGTCTCCAGCATCTTGCGCTCGCCAAAGGACAGCTCTTTGGTCTGGCGCAGCACGCTGAGATCTCTCATCACCTCGGCGATCTCAAACACGGAGCCAGTCTTTATCTTCTCCATGTACTCGCGATATCGCCGATTCCAGGTCTGGGTGTCCCGCGGCACATCCCGTGACTTGAGGATGGCGTAGACTTCCTTGGCCTGCTTGGCGGAGATGAGACCTCGTAGCCCCACCGCGCCGGCGTTGGTGGTGGGCACCATGATCTTGAGCCCGCTGTCGATGATCTTCAGGATGTAGACGTTGGTCTGTCTCCCTCCGATGTCGCGCTCTTCCAATGCCACCACCTCCGCCACTCCATGGACGGGGTATACGGCTTTTTCGCCTACGGCAAAGGTCTCTTTCAAGCGGGCCTCAAGCGTCTTCGATGAATGGTGAATGCTACCAACGGTAGCCTGACCTGTCAAATACGACATGTCCGGCGCCGCGGAGAAATCGCAACTCTTTCGAATGCTTGTGATCCTGGGCCGCGAGGAGCGACCAGATGAATTCGGAAGCGAGGCTCGCTTGCGCTCAGCGCGTCAGGTACTCGACGATGGTGGCCACGCCAAAGCCGGTGCCGCCCTTGGGCTGCGAAGGTCTGGCGGTGGTCAGCGATGCCGGGCCCGCCAGATCGACGTGCAGCCACGGCGTGTCTTTGGCGAAGGTCTTGAGAAACAGCGCGGCGGTGATGGCCCCGCCATTGCGATCGCCGGTGTTGCGCATGTCCGCCACCGAGCTCTTGAGGGACTCGCGCAGCCGCGGGTTGAGCGGCAGGCGCCACATGTCCTCACCGCCGGCGTCCGCCGCGTGCAGCCAGCGCTTGGCGAGCTGGTCGTCATCCGAGAACACCCCGGCGGTGTAAGCGCCCAGCGCGACCAGGCAGGCCCCGGTGAGCGTCGCGAAGTCGAACATCTCGTCCGGCTCGACCTTGGTGCGGGCGTAGGTGATGGCGTCGCCCAGGATCAGCCGGCCCTCTGCGTCGGTGTTGTTGATCTCCACCGTGGTGCCGTCCATGGAGGTCAGCACATCGCCCAGCCGGTACGCACGGCCGGACACCATGTTCTCACAGCACGGGGCGATGGCGTGGATCTCGCAATCGGAGCCAAGCTGGGCGATGGCGTCCATCGCGGTGATCACCGCGGCGGCGCCCGCCATGTCGACCTTCATGTCCTCCATGGCGTTCGATGGCTTGAGCGAGTAACCACCTGAATCAAAGGTGATCCCCTTGCCGATCAGGGCCACCTTCTTGCGCGGCTTCTTGGCTGGCTTGTACACCAGATGGATGAAGCGCGGCTCCTGCTCCGAGCCCTGCGCGACGGACAGGAACATGCCCATCTTCAGCTCTTCGCACTTCTTGGGGCCGAGCACCGTGACGGAGAGGGACTTGTGCCGCTTGGCGATCGCCTCTGCTTCGCGCGCCATGGCCGAAGGGGTCATCTCCGCGGCCGGCTCGTTGACCAGGTCACGCGCGCGGTTGACGGCGGCACAGACGATCTGCGCGCGCTCGAAGGCGGCGCCCATCTCGCGGGCTTGCGCGGCGCCAGGCTTGGACCCCTTGGCGTCGGCGAAGAACCCGAAGGAGGCCAGCGGCGCCGGCTTCTTCGCGTCGTCCCCGGTCTGGTAGCGGTTGAAGCGGTAGCCGCTGAGCAGCACGCCCTCGGCCGCGAGCTGGAGCGCAGGCCCCTTGACCGCCGGCATGACGAAGCCGGCGGAGGTGGCGCCGATGCGATTGGCGAAGTTCGCCACTGTGGCGGTGACGTCGCGCAGATTGGAAGTTGCAAACTCAGATTTTGCCCCAGTGCCCACCACCACAATGCGCTTGGCAGGGAGCTTGCCGCCGGTGTGAACGGACAGCATCTGGAGCGGTTTGCCGGTAAATCCCTCGCCAGCGGCGCATTCCTTGAGCAATCCGCCAAGCGCGAGGTCCACGGCTTTGAACATCGCGTCCCTGTCCGGATCTCCGAACGTGCTGAATGCCAGCACATCCACACGTGCGGCGAGCGGTTGCCCAACGATTTGTTGCAGGTCCATGTTTGGCCAGAAATCCTTGTGAAGTTGGAGCGTTATAGATGACTCTCGGCTCGAAGTAAAGAATTCAGAAGCCTACATTGACAGTTCTGAATGCGACTTATTAGAGTGACTGGCACACGACTCCGGGGGGGAGTTTGACCATGCGCAACAAGGCAGTCACGGCGCGCCCTGCAGCGCGAACAGGGACCACCAGTCAGGGCAAGAAGACCGCTGCACTTGCGAGTAGCAAGAAGGCGGAGCCCATCGTACAGGTCGTCGAGCGCCGAGCTTCGGCTGTGGTGTCCGATGTGCCCAAGAAGTCGGGGGAATTGCCAATTCCCATGGCCACGTTCGTGTTCTGAACTGCAGAAATCGTTAGAAGGCTGCGCAGAACTTCTCTGCAGCGCCCTCGTGAACAACACGTTGTTCACAGGCTGTCGCGCCGCGTCATCGGACTTCGATGAAGAGCGAGCGTGTGAGGTGGATTCCGAAAATCGCCGCATCACTCGTGACGAGCCGAGCGCCCACAAAGTGGGTGTGCGTTGCAGCACGTTCAGCAAGCGCGAGCCCGGCGAAGACCGTCTGTAGGTGACGCCGCTGCGACGGGTTGCCGACGAGCCACGCCTTGTTGGTGCTGCAGGCGAGGGCCGCGAGGAGCCGCACGCGAACGGCATGCGGCGCGAACGGCATGCGGCGCGACCTGCGATGCCGTCGTGAACGGCATGTGTCGCGAACGGCATGCGACGCGAACGGCATGCGGCGCGAACGGCGATGCGGCGCGAACGGCGATGCGGCGCGAACGGCTGGTGCGGTCAGAATCCCCGTACACCGCCGCCATGCGGAAAGATGGCCCTGGCCTCGAAGGCGGAACCGCCAGCGGACCACGGGGCAGTGGAGGGCAGCGCGTGCCATGAGCGCCGCCGCGTGCATGACGTGAGCGGCGCTCGCGGCGAGTGGAGATCTCACGAGATCACCCGGGCAATACGATTATGTGATTGCCAATCTAACATCGCTTCTTTTGCAGGAGCAAAGGCAGGAGAAGGCGCGCGGGTTCGAGGTGTGCAGCGTCGTCTCGCAGCGCGCACGGAAGGCCGCCAGGTGCTGGGCCCCTCGAGCGGCGCTCGGAGTTCATGGTCGGGCTCAGCTCCCGGCGAGCTCCACCGCCACCAGCTCGGTGTCGCCGAACTGCAGGATGATCTGCGTTCCCACCGCGCAGAACTGCTGGAAGGTGGTGCCCCAGTACGACTCGTTGCTGCTCGGAAGGTACTCCCAGATCGGCCGCGGCGGATGGCCAGCGATGGAGACCTCCTCGAGATACGTCATCTCGCGGTGGTCGATGAGATGCAGTCGCCCGGCCTGGGACGCCCACAGGGCCAGGCGCTCATCGAGCGCCAGCACTGCCAGCGGCGCGTCTTCGAGCCACGGCCAGTACAGCTCGTCCTGGAGCTGGTGGCCCGCCCAGGTCCTGCGCTCCAGAAGGTCACCGCGAGCCATCAGGTACTCGGCGGTGCGCGGGATGGGCTCCGGAGGATAGCCGCCATCGCCAGGCAGCGGCTGTACGGTCAGCTCGCGCGCCACCGCGCTCACCACGAAGGACCGCGCTTCACCCTGCGCCGAGGCTACCCAGACGACGACGCTGCGCAGCTCCGGGTGCGGCGCCAAGGTGAAGGCGGAGGCGCCGAACGGATCCGGAAGATAGACCTTGCCATGCACCACGCCGTTGCCGCTGTCGCGTAGCTCCAGCCAGGCGCCGGCACCCTGCCCAAGCTGGGGGCCATGTGTCGCCGGCCTCGCGACCCACAGCGCCTCTCCGTCGGGAGTGAAGTGACACGCATAGCTCTTGCCCACGACGCGCCAGCGCAGCGCTTCGCGCGCGAGCTCCATCGTGCGCAGCCCTTCCTCATCGATCACCGCGACGAGCCGACCGCCTGGCGCCCACGCGACATCCTCGACCGCGCCGGTGGCGGCCAGCGCCCCGCGCCGCGCCAGCTTGGCGTCCACGAGCGTGATGGCCCCTGACGGCGCGGCGAGCGCAACGCCCGCCGCGGTGGGGCGCATCAGATAGGCGGAGTGAACCAGAGAGAGGGTGGCTCGTGGAACTACCAAGCGCACGCTCTGCAGTAGGGCATGAGCCATGGGGTTTGCCAATGCCTGCATGTCGCTGCTCACATTGGTGCGGGAATTTTCCGCACCAGGACAGCGCTCCTCGGGGCTGGTGTCCGCGCTGCCCTCAGGTTCTCGGGGCGTGGGCTTGGGCCGGCACGCGGCGAAGGCGCTGCCGGGATGGCCTGGCCCTGCTACAATCCCCGCATGAACACGTTCGTACGTGCCGTGGTCACCGGGTTTGCGTTCTCCCTTGGCGCCATGTTGTTTCGCAAGGTGGCCAAGAAGGTTGGCTTCGAGGAAGACGCCAAGCCAGCCGAGGCCAAGGTCGACGGGCCAAGCGGTCAGCCGGCCGCGAGCTCCTGAGCCAGGGGGCGGTAAGCGAAGCGGACTAGCTACCGCTGGCCGTCACTTGGCGTCGTCAGCGTCGTCGTCGTCGTCGTCGTCGTCGTCGTCGTCGTCGTCGTCATCGTCGTCAGCGTCGTCAGCGTCGTCGTCGTCAGCGTCGTCAGCGTCGTCGTCGTCGTCGACGAGCAGGTCCTCGTCCAGCTCGTCGTCGGCCAGGTCGTGGGTCACCGCCAGCTCGTCCTCGTCATCGTCGCCGGCTGCGGCAAACACGCCTGCCGGGCCCATCGCCATGGACGCTCCCGGCCGCTGGAAGGCCAGCTCTTCACCCGGGCGGCGGCGGGCGCCAGCGAGCGGATCGACGGCGGTGATCTGCTCGCGCAGCCGCTGCGCCACGTTCTTTGCGTCCTTCCAGCGCTCCATGGAAGCGAAGATGAACGAGGCGTCCGGGTAGTACGAGGACAGCTCCTCGAGCGAGAGCAGATCTTCCTCGCGCAGGCCGCGGGTGCGGCCGATGCCATGGACTCGGAAGTACAGGTTCTTGGCGTCGTAGTGCAGGTGCAGATCCGCCGGCGTACCCGGGATGGTCACCAGCGGGTCCACCGCGCAGCTCACGCCGAGCTGCTGGGCAAAGCGTACCGCCGCCAGGGGTTCCCACAGCCCATCGGGGATCCACACGCGCTGCGCGTCGCCAAAGAGCTCCGCGGGCGCCACCTCGGCGAAGAACTGGGTCAGCCGCTCGCGGTTGCCAGCGGACGGAGAGAACAGCGACGGGGAGGGGAAGACCACCGCCCAGGGCGAGAGCGCCAGGCAGCTCGCGGCGAAGTCCTGCAAGGCGGCGCGCACCGCGGGGGTGTCGCGGAACTCGCCCGCGCCAGCGTCGGCGACCCAGCCCTTGGCGTTGGGCGGGGCCTTGCGGTGGGTCGCGACCCACGGCGCGGTCAGCGCGAGCGAGCGCGCGGGCGCCTCCGCCTTCCATCGCGTCACCGCGCTTGGTTTGAGCGGGGCCGCATGGGTAGCCGAGAGCTCCAGCGCGCTCAGCTCGGAGAAGTAGCGGGGCAGGCCGATGCGAGCCGGCAGGTCGACAGTTCCAATGCGATGGTTCATGCGCGGTTGCTTGTACGGGCCGAGCTGCGTAGAGTCCGCCTCGTCGCGGCACGCTACGACTCTTGGGCGCGCTGTGCAAGCGAAGGCCAGCCATGAAGTTTTTCATCGATACGGCGGATGTTCGAGAGATCCAGGATGCCGCGGCCATGGGGCTGGTCGATGGCGTCACCACCAACCCCTCCCTGGTGGCCAGAACCGGGCGCAAGTTCCAGGACGTGCTGCTGGAGATCTGCGACCTGGTGCCCGGCCCGGTGTCCGCGGAGGTGGTGGGCACGCAGTTCGCAGACATGATGCGCGAGGCCAAGGCGCTGGCGGCGCTGCGGTCCAACATCGTCGTCAAGATCCCCCTCATCGCCGAGGGGCTCAAGGCCGTGCGCGCGTGTACGGACCTGGGCATCAAGACCAACGTTACCCTCTGCTTTTCGGCGACCCAGGCGCTGCTCGCCGCCAAGGCGGGCGCGACCTACGTCTCGCCGTTCGTCGGCCGGCTCGACGACGTGTCCACCGACGGCATGCACCTCATCGCAGATATCCTGGAGATCTACGACAACTACGGCTTTGCCACCGAGGTCCTGGTGGCGTCGGTGCGGCACCCGGTGCATGTCCTCGAGGCGGCCAAGCTCGGCGCGCACGTGGCGACCTGCCCGCATTCGGTGCTGCTGCAGCTCGCCAAGCACCCCTTGACCGATCTGGGGCTGGCCAAGTTCCTGGCTGACTGGGAAAAGGTGCCCAAGTAATGGCGGGTTGCGCCCTCATCCTACGGAGCAAGCGGTGACTCGAAGAGCCTTTTCGATCGCGGTGTACGTCCGGCGAGGCGGCCCCGAGGGCCAGGTGCTGGTGATCCACCACCGGCGACTTGGCACCTGGCTGCCCATCGGCGGCGAGCTGGAGCAGGGCGAGACGCCGCTCGAGGCGGCGGTGCGCGAGCTGCGCGAAGAGACCGGGCTCGTCGGCGTGTTCCCGGCGCTGGCCGGTGCGCTCGACGGCGTGCCGGCCGGCTACCTCGGGTACGAAGAGCACCAGGCAGGCAGCAAGGGCTTGCACATGAACTTCGTGTTCGTGGCCGACGTGGCGGCCGACGCCGAGGTCGTGCCCAATGACGAGTTTGGCGAGTGGCGCTGGGTCGGCCGCGCCGAGCTGGCAGCGCTGGCCTCGCCCCTCAACGTCCGGCAGTTCGGGTTCGCGGCGCTCGCGGCGCAGGCGGCCGCTGGGGAGCCTTGAGCCGGTCATGCCGATGCGTCTTCGCCAGCACGTCAACCCGCTGCACGCTCACTTCGCGGAGTTTCGCGGTCAGCTCCCGGTGCTCGACGCCGGGCGTCCCATCGAGCTGGAGATCGGCTGCGCCGAGGCGCAGTTTCTCTTCGAGCGCGCGCGCCGAGATCCAGACCGCCAGTACGTGGGCCTGGAGATCCGCGAAGAGCTGGTTCACTGGGTCAACCGGCACGCGCAGGCAGCTCGGCTGCCTCTGACCGCGGTGTTCTGTCAGGCCCAGCTCCACCTGCCGCTGGTCATGGCCGGCCACTTCGCCGACCGGGTGTACCTGAACTTTCCCGACCCGTGGTTCAAGCGCAAGCACCACAACCGCCGCATGATCGACGAGCAACTCGCGGTGGCCATCGCCGAGGTCACCCGGCCTGGCGCCGAGATCTTCGTGCAATCGGATGTGTGGGAGGTCGCGCTCGACGCGCTGGAGGTGTTCGAGCGCCAGAGCGAGCGGTTCGTCAACCTGGCCGGCGAGTGGGCGTTCTGGCGTCAGGGCAACCCGTTTGGCGCGCGATCCTGGCGGGAGCAGAACGCCGAGGACACCGGCCTGCCGATCTGGCGCATCCTGTATCATCGACGCTGACGTGGCGCTGCCAGCCAGCGGACTAGCAGCGGACCAGCGACGGACCAGCGACGGACGACGGACGGAGCACCAGACTTGCGGCGAGCGCAGCTTCGGTTCTTGCTCGGCTCGCGCTGGACCGCGCGTGCGCCGCTGCCCGGCAGCGAGGGCGAGCGCCACTTCGAGGTGATCGAGGTGCGTCGCTCGGCCGCGGCGGTGGACGCTCCCGGCGAGCCGCAGGCAGGGCCTCAGGTGGTCTTGCGCGCGGTCTTGACCTCGCGCCGCTATCTGCTGGCGGCACACGCGCTCGAGGACGTCACGCGGTGGGCCGCCGGGTGGCAGTCGTTGCCGCCGGCGGCGAGCTGAGCGCTCAGAACATCTCAGCCAGGCGCGACCATACGCGCTTGATGACTCCGGACTGCACCTCCGCCGAGCGGCCGGGGTGCTGCGCCAGGGAGCGGCCGGCGTTGGCGCCGAACATCACCAGCCCGACGCCGGTGGCGTAGGCGGGCGAGCGCACGACATCGATGAGCCCGCCGACCTTGGTGGGCAAGCCACGGCGGATGGGCAGCCCCAGCACCTGCTCCGCCATCTCCGCCATGCCCTCCATGGCGGTGGCGCCACCGCTTATCACCACGCCCGCGGCCAGCGAGTCGGCGTAGCCGGAGCGCATCAGCTCCTTCTTGACGTGCTCGAAGATCTCCTCGACGCGCGGCTCGATGATCTCCACCAGCTTGATGCGCGGCAGGATGCGCGGACCACGGCCGCCCACCGAGGGGACCTCCATGGTCTCTCCGTCCTCCAGCAGGTCGCGCATGGCGCAGCCGTACTTGCGCTTGATCTTCTCGGCGGACTCGAGCGGCGTGCGCAGCACGGTCGCGATGTCGTTGGTGATGTGGCCGCCGCCGAGCGGCAACACCGAGGTGTGGACGATCGCGCCGTCGGCGTACACCACGATGTCGCAGGTGCCGCCGCCGAGGTCGATCATGGCGACGCCCAGCTCCTTCTCATCATCCTCGAGCACCGCCTGCGACGAGGCCAGCGGCTCCAGCACGATGTCCGCCACCTGCAGGCCGCAGCGGTTGGCGCACTTGACCACGTTCTGCGCGCTGGTCACCGCCGTGGTGACGATGTGGACCTTGGCCTCCAGGCGCACGCCGGCCATGCCCAGCGGGTCACGGATGCCGTCTTGGTCGTCGATGACGTACTGCTGCGGCAGGACATGCAGGACCTCCCGATCCATCGGGATCGCCACCGCCTTGGCCGCCTCGATGACGCGCGCGATGTCCGACTCGCGGACCTCCTTGTCCTTGACGGCGACGATGCCGTGCGAGTTGAGGCCGCGCACGTGCGCGCCGGAGATCGCGGCGTACACGGTGCTGATCTCGCAGCCGGCCATGTTCTCGGCCTCGTCCACCGCCGACTGGATCGCGGCCACGGTGGCGTCGATGTTGACCACCACGCCGCGGCGCAGGCCCTTGGACTGCGCGGTGCCAATGCCGATGATATCGATCCCGTCCTCGGTGACCTCGCCGGCCACGCAAGCGATCTTGGTGGTGCCGATGTCGAGGCCGACGATGATCTCGCTGTTCTTGATCTTGGCCATGTGCGTGGGGTCTCAGTTCTTGGCAAAAGCGACGGTCACTTGACCGGGGCCAGCGTCGAGGTACAGGGTTTGGGTCTGAGCGCGCTCGGCGGCGTCGAGGTGGCTCCACGCCGCCTGGAACAGCGCCATGCGCTCGGGCAACGCCGGGTCGTCGAGCGCCCCCAGGTGCAAGGAGATCGAGGGCTCCGCGAGCTGCAGCGTCAGGCCGCGGTAGCTATCGAAGGCGAGCTGCGCCACCGCCGGGCGAGCGGGCTCGGCGCGCCAGTGCGCGAGCGCCTCCAGCCCGGCGCGGATGAGCTGGGTGGTGGCTTGCGGATCGGCGCGGAAGGCGAGGCGCTCGATGCCGCTTATCACCGGCAGCCCGTCGCCCTCACCAGTGTCCAGCGCCGCGCGCTTGAACGGCAAGCCGGAGGGCTCCACCAGGTACAACCCTCCCAGATCCACCAGCGCGGCAGCCGTTCGCTCTTGCACCGTGATGACCAGCCGGTGCGGCAGCTCGCGGTGGACCTTCGCGCTGGCGATCCACGGGTGACGCTCCAGGGTTTGCTCCATCGCCGAGGTGGCGGTGGCGAACATGTTGTCCCCCGGATGTACTTGCAGCAGCTCGGTCAGCGCCTCGCTGGTCACGGTGTGGTTCCCGCGCAGCTCGATGGCGGTGATGGCGAAGCGGGGCGAGGTGGTGACCCACTGGTAGCTCGCCGCTGCGGCGCCGCTGAACGCGGACACCACGGCCAGGCCCACCAGCGCAGGGGCCATGCGGCGCAGCGCGCGGCCGCACGCATCCACGGCCTGCTTGGGCGCTGGCAACCGACGAGCGCTGCCCATCCGACGGTTGCCCTTGGGCTTGCGCAGGACGATGCGCGAGAGCGGTCGCCACGAGTCGCAGCGCTCGGCTGGCTCTGCGGGACGCGCAACGGGAGTAGTCGTGGTCACGACGCTCCCCTCTCGACGGGATCGGGCCATGATGGGAATTACGCATGGCTGGATCGCGTGGGCAATTTTTTGCACTCGCGCATGCCACGCAATCGCTCACTCCGGATCTCTCCCGCTTCCCCGACGAAGATCTGGCGTTCAAAGACCTGAACAGCCGTCACGTATCTCGGCGGTGGCCCAAGCTGGGCAGAGGCAGCGCTGGCCCAGCGTTGGGCAGCGCTGCTCCAACAGATGAGGGCGCGCGCCCTACGGATCTTCGATGATGACGATGACGTCGCTTGGATCCGGTGCGGGCTTGGCTGCGCGCGCCGGCGCGCGCACCACCTTGGCCGGGCGCTTGGCGGGCGCCTTGGCCGCGCGGCGCGGGGCCGGGCGGGGCTTGGTGGACTTGGCGGCCACTGGCCGCGGCTTGCCGAGCGTGTCTCCGCGGAACACCTGCGCCTCCACGGCTGCTGGCGCGGCCACCAGCAACGCCAGCAACAGGGCGACGACTTTCATACGGAAGAGGATGCCACATTTGGCCGCCGGTGCTCGGAGGATCCAGAGGCCTCGGGTGACGCGCCGCGTCTTGCTGGCTGGAGCTGCGCTATCTGCGCGAGGTCACGGCGGTCATGGAGGTCACGGCGGTCATGGAGGTCAGGGGCTGGCACAGCCCGGGCTGTCTTCGGCGAAGCGCTCGATTCGCTGCAGCAGGTGCTTGGCATCAAACGAGAGCTCGAAGCGCAGGCCAAAGGTCTTGCAGGTGCTTCCGCTGCAGGACTCGAGCGCGGCGCTCAGGTCCTCGAGGAAGGGCAGGGTGACCAGCTCGCTGCGCGCGATGAACTCTCCCTGCGGCCCGCCGCCTGGGTCCTCGCTCGCGGCGGCGTGGTCGATGACCTGCAAGCCCTGCGGGCTGACGAACGGCCGCAAGACCTCGTCGAGCCCGGCGTGGGACTGCGTGTACGCCGCCGCGACGCACAGGCTGTGCAGCGCGGCGGCGGTGGAGGCGCGCGCCGGGCGGGGCAGATAGCGCGGCTCGCCGTGTTGCTCGAGGAGCTGGATCGCGGCGCCGGCCACCTCGCAGCGCGGATCCGCGGTGGCCTTCCGCAGCGCCAAGCGCACGTCCTTTGCGACCTGCCCGCTTTGCCCGGTCAGCTCGTGCATGGCGGCGATGCTGGTCTTGGCCTTGAGGCGGCGGTCTGCGATGGCGGCCAAGAACGAGGGGCGCGCCTGGTCGATATCGAGGTGCTCATACACCCCGTCTGCATGCATCTGCTCCAGCACTTTTTGGAGCGCCAATGGAGAGAGCCAGGGCAAGGACGAGTCCGCGAGCTCCGCCTGGCCCGCGGCGCGGGCGGCCTGGTTCATGCGCAGCAGCAGGTCGTCGTGGTTGGCGGGGACCAGGTCGAAGGCCTCGCTCACCAGCTCATGCTCTGGAGGCGGCATGCCGGAGATCGCCACCAGCGTGTCGCCGAGCCCCGCCGCGTCATCTTCGTCGAGCCGCTGGAAGGCCCACAGCGCGAGCTCTCGGCGCAGGCACGGATCCGTGAGCGTCGCGCTGCTGGCCACCTCCTCGACTCCGGCGTTGGTGCAAGGCAGCAGCGCGGGGCACGTGAAGTTGCCCTCGCGCAGGAGCGCGATCGCCAGGGGCTTGAGCAGGCGATCATCATCAGGGAGCTCGCCCAGTCGCAACGTCCAGTCCGCGCCGGTGGGAGCGATCTGTTGCCAGAGCGCCAGCGCATCGGCGTTGGACTTCAGGGACACGCTCGACCAGTCGATGGACAAGAGCGGGAACCCCAGCGGCGCTTGCTCGGGCGGGGCTTGCGCCGCGGGCGGGGCCGGTTCGGCGGCCGCTGGCGCAGGGAGACCTTGCGCCGGCAAGCGCGCGGGCTGGGCGCCGCCACAGGCAGCGCCCAGGCACAACGCCAGGGCGCCGCGCAACCAGGCCCCCGCCTGGCCATTCCGGCCTGGCGCGCCTGGCGTGCTTGGCGTGCTTGGCGGGAAGCGTGCGGCGCGGCTCCGGGAGATCAACGTGGGCATCACGGAAAGAGACAACCCCAGGCCCGGCGCGGTTGCTGAAAGCTTGGTATGGCAGCTTCATCGCGAGCAGAGAAAGAAGTCGAACTGCGGCGGCCGGGCCTCCGAAATCTCGATGAATTGCGGCACCGTGGGGCAGCGTTGACAAGAAAATACAATCGGTCGCCGTGACCGCTGGCGGATTCCGATATGGTGCCTGGCCTCTACGTAAAGCTTTGGAGCCATCCATATGAAGACCTTTGCATCCATGACGTTGTCGATCGCGGTGACGGCCGGCCTCGCGACCGCGGCCCACGCCCAGGGCGCGGCGCCCGCCGCTCCTGCTGCCAAGCCCGCGGCGGCTCCTGCTGCCGCTGCGGCGGCCGCGCCTGCCGCCAAGGCGGCCGCCGCTCCCGCCGCCGCCGCGAAGGCAGCTCCCGCTGCCGCGGCCGCTGCGGCCCCAGCCGCCGCCGCTGCCAAGGCCCCTGGCGTCGCCAAGGGCGCGCCTGCGCCTTCCGCGCCCACCGGGACCCCTGCGCCTTCCAAGCCCGCGCCCCCCGCTGCGCCCCCGGCCCCTTCCGCGCCGGTCGAGGTCGCGGCCATGGCCAAGGCCGCAGGCGCCTGGCGTTGCACCGGCACGGCCATGGGGCCCACCGGCGAGATGAAGATGAACGCCACGCTCCGCAGCAAGCTCTCGCTGGACAAGTGGTGGCTCCAGACCACGTTCACCGAGAACGGCGGCGGCAAGTACAAGTTCGAGTCGTTCACCACGTTCGACGGCGCCAGCAAGAAGTGGCATCGCGTCATGGTGGACAACATGGGGGGCCACGAGGTCGCGACCTCGGACGGCTCCAAGGATGGCAAGGCGCAGTGGGATGCCTCTGCCCGCAACATGATGGGCACCTCCGTGGGTCGCCACTACGAGGACATCACCAACCCCAAGGAGTTCAAGATGTGGGGCGAGTACTCCCTGGACAAGGGCAAGACCTGGATGAAGGCCTACGAGGCGACCTGCAAGCGCTGAGCCCGGGCCTTGGGTAGCGGCGCGATGCCTGGTGCCTGAGGTGCCTGAGGCGCCCGAGGCACCTGACTTGCCTGCGTGAAACGGCGGCCCTCGGGTCGCCGTTTGCTTTTCCATCACGCGCAGCGGCGGCGGCCTGCGCGGCGCTCGCTCGATTCGCTCGATCGCTCGGTTCGCTCGATCGCGCGGTTCACTCGACGGGGGTCAGGCGGGGCACCACCCAGCGCGTCCAGCCGACGGCGAAGCTGGCGCTGATGGCCAGCCAGAGCAGGATGGCCAGCAACGCGATCTCTTGTTGCGCGGCGTGCTTGTCGCGCATGCGCGCGGTGCGAATGTCGTCGAGCGCCTTCCACTCCTCGATGGTGGTGACGTCCGTCTGCGCGGCGCGGACACGGTTGTCGATGCGCTCGAACGCCGCCCGCTCACGTCCCTTGGCCATCAGGTGGGCCGGCGCGAAGCCGATGAACACGGACAAGAGGATGCCGGCGAAAAAGGGGATGCGCCCGCGGCGACGTGGATCGTCTCCCGACGAGGTCGCCGGGGCATAGGGCGCGGCGATGGCAGGCGCCATCATGGGCGCGCCCTCGGGCGCCAGCGCACCTCGGACGGCGCGTGGAGCCTCCAGCGCAAAGGAGCGCTCTTGTGGAGGCGGGGCGAAGCGGTCGGTCCCCGGCGGCGGCAGCTCCGCGTTGGACCAGCGCAGGTCCGGCTGGGCCTGCGCCGAGTACGGGGACGCGGTCGGCGCCGGGCGCTGCGGGGGCGGCTGTGCGAGCTGCGGACGTTGCGGCGCGAGCTGCGGCGAGGGCGGCTGATCGAAAGGCGGCGGCGTGGGAGCCGTCAGCGGCAAGCCCGGTGCGCTCTGGCGCGGCGCGACGCGCCCGGTGCCGGGCAGCGTGGTCATCGCCGGGCTCGCGGGCGCGGCGTCCTCCTGCCGTTCATCGAGGGTGGCCAGCGAGAAGGTCGCGGTGTCGAGCGCGCCCAGGCCGCTCGAGAACGTGGCGTCCGCCAGCGCGGCCGCGAGGCCGATGGGCGCGGCTGGCGTCGCGGCTGGCGCTGGTGGCGCGGCTGCGGCGGGTGGCGCGGCTGGGGCTGGCGGCTCGGCTGCGGCTGCGGCTGGCGGCGTGCGCGTCGCTGGCGGCGGCGGTCGCCATGGCAGCGTCATGGTCCTGCTGGTGGCCGGTGGCGCCACGGCGCTGGCCGGCAGCGCGCCCGGGCGCGCCAGCACTGGCGGGGGCGCCGGAACAGCTGCCGGCTCCTGGGGCTCGTGATCAGCCAGCTCGGTGATCGGCGGGATGCCGGTCAGGGTCGCCCCGGCGAGGTCGTGATGGGGGAACACCAGGGCTGCCCGGCTCGCCGGGTTGCCGCCTGCCGCCACGATGGTGCAGCGCGCGCCCAGGCTCTCCAGATCTGCCGCGAAGGCCTTCGCGGTCTCTTCGTCGACGTTGGCCTTGACGCGAAACCGACCAGCGGCGAGTCGCTTCTCGAGCTCCGCCGCGGACAGATCGTAGCGGGAGGCGATCTGCGCGGCCACTCGCCGTACGCCGTCCCTGGTCTGCTCCTTGGTGCCCTCGACATATACGTTGAGGAGCGGCATCGACTGCAATCATACCTGCTTTACCCAGCTTCGCGAGCAGTCACCGGCTACCCGATGGCTGCGCGCGCTGGGCTCAAGGATTTCCGGAGGCTTCGCGCGCCAGTTCTTCGGCTTCCCGGCGCTTCTTGCCGCGGTAGACGAAGTGCGCGGCGATGATGGAGAGGTTGTAGAGCAGGATCATCGGCACCGCCATCATGATCTGCGACACCACATCCGGCGACGGCGTCAGGATGGCACCGACGACGAAGGCCAGCACCACGAACCAGCGGTTGAAGCGCCACAGCCCGCGCGGCGTGACCAGGTTGGCCAGCGCGAGAAAGTAGATGAGCAGGGGCAGCTCGAACACTCCACCAAACGCCAGCATCATGTTGCGCGTGAGGTCGAGGTAGTCCTTCATCACCAGCATCGGGCGCAGCTCGGCGGTGGCGTAGCCGAGCAGGAACTCGTAGAGGCGCTCGAGCACCATGTGGTAGCAAAACAGGGCGCCTGACACGAAGAAGACACCGGAGAACAGCGCGAACACCACGCCGACCCGACGCTCGCGCTTGTACAGGCCGGGCGCCACGAAGCGCCAGAGCTGGAAGAAGATGAAGGGCGAGGCGACGAAGATGCCGGCCCACAGCGCCACGGACATGTAGACCCAGAACGGCTCGGTGACCGACGAGAACACCATGTTGGGCGGGCCCAGGGTCTGTTCCTGGCGCGCCCAGACCTCGAACAGCGGCACCTGTAGCCAGCGGTAGATCTGCTTGGAGAAATAGAAGCAGCCGATGAACGCGACGCCGAAGTACACCGACGCCGAGCGAACCCGATCTCGGAGCTCGCGCAGGTGGGAGAAGAACGGCATGCGGCCGTGATCTAGCTCGTGCTCCGGAGGGGAGGCAGGCGCGCCGGTCGGCGTGGGAGGCAGGGGCTCAGCCATGGTCGCCGGGGCTGCCGGAGTCATTGGTGGAGCCCTTGGCGATGGCGCCGTCGGCGGGCTTGATCATGGCCGCCAGCTCAGCGGCTTCGTCATGGGCGTCATGGGCGTCATGGGGGGCGTCATGGGCGTCATGGCGCTCGCCTGCCATCGGCGGCAAGGTCACCCGCGGCCCGGCCGCCGCGCTCGCCTCTCCCACTTCGCTCAGAGGTTCTGCGGCGTTGCCGGCCTGGGCCTCGCCGGCTTGGGCCTCGCCGGCCGCGCCAGGCTCGCCGGCCACGGCGGCAACCGCGCCGCCTGCTGCCGTGGCGTTCGCCGCAGCGCTCGCCGCTTCGATCGCCGCGGCCGATGCCGCCTGTGGGCGCGGCGGGCGCGGTCGGGGGCGCGGGTCTTCTCCGTTGAGCGCGCTCTTGATGTCCCGGATCGCGCCGCCGATGCGCTCATCGGCCTCGATGGTGTCCTGAAACTCGCGCGTCTGTTTGCGCAGGTCTCGAATGCCCTTGCTGATCGACTTGGCCGCCTCCGGAAGTTTGTCGGGGCCAAGGAACAGAAGCGCGACGATCAAGATCACAAGGATCTCGGTGCCGCCCATGCCAAACATGAGGTGCGCATCATACCACCCCGGTTGCAGGCGCCTAGCGGTTGTGCCGGAAACCTCGCAACGGAACGACAGGCTGGCGGTCTGGCCTCAGGTGTGGGGGGTAGCGTACGGGCCAGAACTCTCTAGACCTCTCTAGAACTCTCTGGAGGCTCGTTCGAAGTCAGTCCCAGCCCCTGAGGGCATCCCGGCCTGCTCGGTGGGGGCGCTGCCTTCGCGAAACCACAGCTCGAGGCCGCTGGTCCGGGCGCGCAGGCCGGACTCGCGATCGATAGACACCCTCTCCATGCCTCCCGGTGGCGCTGGCAAGACCGGGCTCGGGGGGCGGTCTCGCTCGACCTCGCGCAGGCCGTCGAGCCACCACGGCAGCGCGGCGTGGGAGCCGTCAGCGCGTGGGCCGAGCTTCTGTCCTGGGTCGTCAAAGCCTAGCCACACAGTGCCCAGCACGCGCCGCGAATACCCGACGAACCAGGCGTCGGTGTTGTCGTTGGTGGTGCCCGTCTTCCCCGCCACCTCGCGGCCCACGCCGCGCGCCGCGCTGGCGGTGCCGCGGGTCACCACGGCGCGCAGCATGTGCTGGAGCTGAAAGGCGATCCGCTCGTCGAGTAGCCGGCCTCGAGGCGGCGCGCCCACCCGCTCATCGGGCGGCAGCCCGGCCAGCGCGGCGACCCGGTCAAGGCGCCGCGCCGCGGACAGCCACGGGTCCTCGGGCGCCGCCGCGTCAAAGAGCGCCTCCGGGCGCGCCTGGGGCCCGCGCCGAACCCGGACCACCAGGCGCGGCACCAGCGCCCAGCCGCCGCGGATCACCGCGGCGTAGGCCCGCGCCAGCTCGAGCGGCCGGACGCACGACGCGCCCAGCGCCAGCGGCCCGACGTCCGCGAGCGGCGAGGTGACGCCCAGCCGCTGCGCCAGCGCGATCACGGCCTGGCCGCCGACGCGGCCGAGCACGTCGATGGCCGGCGCGTTGAGCGAGGCCGCGAACGCATCTTCGGCCAGCACCGCGCCGCGGAACCTGCCAGACGACTTGGGCTTCCAGAACACGTTCTGCACCTCGTCGTACTCGGTGACCGGCGCGTCGATGAGCGGTGTCCCCGGAGTGATCGCCGCGGCCTCCAGCGCGGCGCCATAGAGCAGGGTCTTCCAGGCCGAGCCGGGCTGGCGACAGGCCTTCCTGATGCGGTCAAACTGGCTGCGCTGCCAGCTCGTGCCACCCACCAGCACCTCGACGTAGCCGGTGTGCAGGTCCCACCACAGCGCGGCGACCTCCGGAGGAGTCCTCTGCGCGGTCTGTCGAACGCGCCACGGCGCCAGGCGCCTGGCCCGGGAGCTGCGCGGCGCTGCTCCAGCGCCGCTGGTGCTCCAGCGCCCGTCGCTCCAGCGCGTGTCCCGCGGCCGGCGCGGTGGACAGCTCGATGACGAGCCCGCCGCGCGCCAGCTCCTCTGGCAGGGACTCGGCCAGGAGCTGGCGCGCCGCCTCGGTGGCCCACGGCAGGAGCTGGCCCTCGCGGGGCGCGGCAGGCCGCAAGCCCAGCGGCTCGGCGCGGGCGCGGTCCGCGGCGGGGGCGTCGATCATCGCCGCGCGCTGCATCCGCCCCAAGATCTCGTCGCGCCGAACCTTGGCCGCGTCCGGATGGCGCAGCGGATCGAGCCGGCTTGGCGCCTGGATGAGCCCGGCCAGGAGCGCGTGCTGCGCCAGGGTCAGCTCCGCGAGCTCGACGTCGAAGTAGGCGCGCGCGGCGGCGGCCATTCCATAGGCGTTGCTGCCAAGGAACACGTAGTTGAGATAGACCTCCAGGATGGCGCGCTTGGACCAGCGGCGCTCGAGCTGGCGGGCCAGCAGCGCCTCTCGCACCTTGCGGCGCAGGTTGCGGTCGCGGCCGAGCTCCTCCGGCAAGAGGTTGCGCGCGACCTGCTGCGGGATGGTGGAGGCGCCCTCGACCACGCGACCGGCGCGCAGGTTGGCCAGCGCGGCGCGCACCATCGCGGCATAGTCGACGCCGTGGTGCGAGGCGAAGCGCAGATCCTCGGCCGCCAGCACCGCCTGCACGAGTCGCGGCGGGGTCTTCTCCAGCGTGATCCAGCGCCGGTGGCCCACCTCGACCCCGTCGGAGAACGGCAGCTCGGCGAGCACCGTGCCGTCGGCCGCGACGACCAGCGAGGTGGCCGGCGCCTGGGCCTGCCAGGCGGCGAGGTCCGGCACCGCGGGCAGCTCCGCCGCCCACCGCCGCAGCGTGAGCGCGCCAGCGGCGAGGGCCACCAGCGGCGCGGCCACCACGCTCCACAGCAGCAGCGCCAGCGGCGCGCGCCACCACAAGCCGCGGGCCAAGCGGTTGCCCACCTGCACTCGGCTGCGTGCCTGGCCCGCGCGCGGAGGTGACGCCATCACGCGGTAGCATAGCGAAGTTGGCGCGCGGCGGCGGGTCGCGAGGTGGGCGCAGGAATGCTAGAAGCGTCCAGCGCATGAGTCAGGCTTCTTCCAAGCGCGCCGCGGGGCCCGGTCGCTCGCGTTCAGGCCGCGGCCGAGAGGCAGGCGCGGTGTGGCGCGACGGCGTTCAGCTCACCGGCACGCCCATCTGGTGTGACGCTCGCCGGCGTCGCGACGTGTGCTTTGCGTCCGCGTACGGCCGCGTGGGTCGCGCCGGCCACGGCCAGCTCATCGCCACGCCGGCCACGCTGGCGATGCTGGGCGCGACCGGCCCAGGGCACCTCGGCGTGCCGCTGCGCCGGCGCTTCTCGCTGGGGCAGCTCCAGCTCGAGCTCTTGCCCAGCGGCGCCGGGCTTGGCGCGGCGGCGCTGCGGGTGGAGGCGGAGGGGCGCGCCACGCTGTACGCGGGCGCGGTCAGCACCCGCTCGTTTGGCACCGTCGAGCCAGGGGAGGTCCGCGCCGCCGATTGCGTGGTGGTGGCGGCGCCCTATGGCCTCGTCGAGCACGTGTTCCCCGATCCCGCCACCGTGGCGCCGCGGCTGATCTCCTGGGTGCAGGAGCAGGCCGCGCGCGGCTCGGTCCTGGTGCTGGTGTCCACCGAGCTCCGAGCGCTGGAGATGGCGGTGCTCCTGGACGCGGCCGGCCTCGCGGTGTGCGCCCCGCCGGCCCTGCGCAACCTGGCGCGTCGCGCCCGCGGCGCCGTCCCGTCGGTGCCCGAGCTGCGCAACCTGGCGCGCGATCGTCCGGCGGTGGTGCTGGCCACCACCGAGATGCGCGCCAGCATCGCTCGGCGGCTCGGCGCCGCGCGGCTCGCCACCGCCTGGGTCAGCGGCGACGCCGTCGACGAGGCCGCGCGGGCGCGGGCCGCGGTGGATGAGAGCTTTGTCTGGTCGAGCTGCGCAGATCGGGCGCAGCTTTTGTCCTGGATCGAGGCCACCTGCGCCCGCGAGATCTACGTCACCGGGCGTCACGCCGCCGAGATCGCGGCGCACCTGGGGCCGCGCGCCGCCGTGCTTGGGCCGCCGCTGCAGATGCCGCTCTTCTAGAAGCTCCCAAGGGCACCGTCGCGGCGCCGCCGCGCGGCCGCTCGGTCACTCGGTGGACGCGGAGGGCAGCGTGCCGGCGTCGAGCGCGGCCGCGAGCTCGCCGATCAGGTCGCGGACGCTCAGCTTTTGCGCCTCGTCCAGCAAGAACAAGACCCCCATACCAGCGGGCATGTCGTCGTCGGGCAAGATCACGTGAGACACCGTGCCGCGCAGCGACAGCGGCTCGTTGCGCCCCGGGATGGAGAACAGCATGTGGAGCTGCGAGGTCTCCGGGAGCGGGCGCTCGGTGAGCAGGAAGGCGCCTTCCTCGTTGATATCCTTGGTGAAGGTCTTGGCCGGGCCATCCACCGCGCCGTACGTCACCGGCAGGCGCACGAGCAGCCGCCGCCTGGTGCGGAGGTTCAGCAGGCCGCCGCGCACGAAGCCGTTGAGGTAGTTGATCTTGTCGCGCTCGGCCGGCCCCAGCGCCACCACGATGCCATCAGGATCGCTGCGCATGGTGACCACCAGGCCGCGCAAGGTCACCGACCAATCGCCGACCTGCAGATCGAGGCGCACCGTCTCGTTGGGCCTGGCGGTCTCGCTGCCGGCGACAAACACGGTCCAGTCTCGCGGATCGAATACCTTGATCCAATCGGATTCGCTGGCGAGGGTGAGAGCAAGCCGCACAGCGCGGCATCGTAGACCAAGGTGTGCCAGAAGTCGTCTTTTCTGTACGCACGGCGGATTTGAACGGGCGCTCCGCTGGCGCACACTTGTCTTCGTGCTGGAGATCTCGCCGCTTCGTGGCGCCGAACTCGTCCAGGCAGCGGCGCTGCTGGAGCGCGCCTGCGCCTTTGATCGCGCCGGACAGGTGGCGCAAGAGAAGCTCTTTGGTGCGGGGCCCGCGCCGGGGCCGGCCCCGCGGCCGCTGGCTGCGCGCGAAGCTGGCGCCTTGGTGGGCGTGGCGTGCAGCGCCGGCACGTGGGTGCGCGTGCTGGCGGTGGACCCGGCGCGCCGCGGGCGCGGCGTCGGCAGTCGGCTCCTGGCGGCGTGCGAAGAGATCGCGAGGGCGGCCGGGTGCGCCTCGCTGTCTGCGCTCGATCAGCCCGGCAACTACCTGGCCCCCGGCGTCGACGAGCGCAACCAGGAGACCCTGTCCTGGCTCCGCCGTCGCGGCTTCGTCGCCGGAGCCCCGCGCGCGAACCTGCTGGTGGCGCTGCGCGACAACCCCCTGGTGACGCCGGAGCGCGCCGCGGCGTGCGCTGGTGCGGCGGCGGCCCTGGGCTATCAGGTGCGCCGCGCCACCGGCGAGGAGCCTCAGCTCCTGTCCGCCATCGCCGGCCAGTTTGGCGGCGCCTGGCCGTTCGAGGTCGCCCGCGCGCTGGCCTTGCCGCAGCCGGGGGTGCATGTGGCCGAGCGAGACGGCCAGCTCTGCGCCTTCGCCGCGCACGATGGCAACAACTCCGGCCTCGGCTGGTTTGGCCCGGCGGGGACCTGGCCTGCCCACCGTGGTCAACGCCTGGGGCAAGCGCTGCTGCTGGCCTGCCTGGTCGATGTGGCGCAGGTCGCCCCGCAAGCGGAGATCTCCTGGGTCGGGCCGGAAGGGTTCTATCAGGCGTCGTGCGGCGTCGTGGGACGACGTATCTTCCTGCCCATGCGAAAGGCGCTGGTATGAAGGCCATGCTGCTATGCGCCGGGCTTGGCACCCGGCTCGGCGAGCTGGGGGAGCTGCGCCCCAAGCCGATGTTCCCGGTGTGTGGCCGTCCCATCCTCGAGTATGGCATCGCCAACCTGGTGGGCCACGGCATCACCGAGCTGGTCATCAACACGCACCACCGCGGCGAGATCATCCGTCAGGAGCTCGGCGACGGCGCGCGCCTCGGCGCTCGGATCCAGTACGTGCAGGAAGACGCGCTGCTGGGCACCGGCGGGGGGCTCCGGCACGCGCTGTCGCTCCTGGATCCGCACGGTCGCGATGAGCCGTTCTTGTCGCTCAACGGCAAGCTCATCTTCGATCTCGACCTGACGGCGCTGCTGGCGGCGTATCACCGCGCGGTCGCCGCCAGCCCCTCCGAAGAGGTCCTGGGCATGATGGTGGTGCGCCGCGATCCAGACGCCGTCGCGTGGGGCGCGGTGGAGCTCCGCGAGCAGGGGGAGGGCCGGGCGCCTCGGGTGACCGACATCCTGGGCCAGGGCCAGCACATGTTCTGCGGCGTTCATGTCACCCGGCCTCGGGTGGTGGCGCGCCTCCCCGACGGGGAGGCCTGCATGGTGCGTCAGGGCTATCTGCCGTGGCTGCGCGCCGGCGGTCAGGTGGTGGCGTGGGAGACGCCCGCGGTCACCTTCGCCGAGCACTCCACGCCGGAGCGCTACCTGGCCTCCAACTGGGCGCTGCTCGACGGCGCGCCGCTCCGCTATCCGCCCGGCAAGCTCACCGGGGTCGATCCGACCGCGCGCGTGCATCCCAGCGCGGCGCTCCGCGAGCCGCTGTGGGTGGGGCCAGGCGCCACCATCGAGGAGGGCGCCCAAGTTGGCCCCTACGCGGTGGTCGGCGCCGGCGCGCGCGTGCCCGCGGGGACTTCGCTCGCGCGCGCGGTGGTGTGGGCCGGCCAGAGCCAGCCCATCAAGTAGCGCCGTCGCGCGCGTCTGGGCGCCGTCGCACCCGCATGCTGAGGGCGACCGAAGCTACTGCCCGGCGAGCTTGGCGACGCCCTCGAGGCAGTGCTTCATCGTCTTGCGCAGGGAGTCTTGCGCTTGCAGCACATCGCGCCGCGTGGACTCTGGATACTGCGCGATCTCCAGCGCCGTCTTCATGGCGTCCTCGAGCGCTGGCGCGAGCCGGCACGCCTCGGCGAGCTCTGGGCGCTCCGGGTGGCGCTTGGCCGCTTCGCAGGCTTGCTGCTGGTAAGCGGCGCAGGCTTCCTTGCCGCGCGTCAGCTCGATCTCGGTGAGGGTCAGGGCCGAGCTCGCAGGTGCGGGCGCTGGTTCCTGCTTCTTCTTCGCGCAGCCGACCGCGGCCAGGGCCAGGGCCAAGGCCAAGGCCAAGGCGGCGCCAGCGAGCGAGCGCCGCTTCATGTCGGCTCGATCCTGGCGAGCACGACCGAGATATTGTCCACCCCGCCCTCGTCGTTGGCGGCGGTGATGAGCCGCTCCACCGCGCGCTCGAGATCTCGCTCGCTGGCGACGATCTGCGCGATCATCTCATTTCGCACCATGCCGGTGAGGCCGTCGGAACAGAGAATGTAGCAGTCGCCCACCCGTGGCACCTCGGTGAGGATGTCCACCTGCAGCGACTCCTTCATGCCCAGGGCACGGACGATGACGTTCTTGTGCGGGGAGTTCTCCGCCTCTTCCGGCGTCACCCGCTTCATCTTGATGTAGTCGTTGATGAGCGAGTGGTCCTCGGTGAGCTGGATCATCTCGCCGCCGCGCAGCCGGTAGCAGCGGCTGTCGCCCACGTGGCCGATCACCGCAGAATCGTCGAGGAAATAGATGGCGACGCAGGTGGTCCCCATCCCCTTGTACCGGGACTCGCGCTGCGAGCGCTCCCAGATCTCCAGGTTGGCCAGCATGATCGAGGTGGTCATGCGGTTGAGGTGAGTGCGAAGATCTCGGTCAACCTTGTACGGCCAGGTCAACGTCTGCTGCTTCGACGTCTCGGTGAAGTGTCCGACCACCATCTCCACCGCCATGCGGCTCGCCACCTCGCCCGAGGCGTGGCCACCCATCCCGTCGGCCACGATGGCCAACCGGTCGTTTTCGGGCAGGAAGATGGAGTCTTCGTTGTGATCGCGTCGACGACCAATATTGGTTGCGCCCGCGAACCGCACGCGCATGCCATCCAGCGGAAACACCGTCGTGCCCATCGCTACCCTGAGTCTACCCCAGGGACCGGTCGGTCAGCTATGGTCACTCCCGATTTCGCGAGAGAGGATGTATTGACCAAGGCGGTCATGCCAAGGATCCTAGGAACAAGATGCAGGCAGTCGCAGCATGGTGGGGATACGCTGAGGGCAATCCGACGTTGGTCGCGGCAGCCGTGGGGCTGATCGCGCTGGCGGCGGTGGGGTTTGTGCTGCGTCGAGTTGCTGGAGGGTGGGGGCGGCGGCGATGAGGAACTCGAGGACGGATGGCTGAGCTGGCGCGAGGTGCGGTCACGGATCGACCGTGGGGCCGCACCCTGGCCGCTGTCGGGCTGCGCTCGATGAGCGGCCAGCTCACGGTGGTCAGCGATCAGCGTGAGTACGCGATCGTGTTCTCGCAGGGCGCCGTCGTCGGGGCGTACTCGCCGCTGCCGGCGGACGCGGTGGCGCGCGTCGCCCTCACCGCGGGCCTCCTGTCTTCGGGCCAGGTGCAGGAGATCTCCCGCCGGCAGAGCCATGATGATGGCACGGATGTCGTCGTCGAGGTCGGACGGTTGACCCCGGACCAGGTGGCGAGGCTGCGCCGCCGCGCCACCGCGCACCGCGCGGCGCGCACCTTCGCGCTCGAGCGCGGCGAGTTCATCCTCACGGACACGGTCACCGCCGGCTGGCATCCCGACGCCGCGGTCGACGTCCGCGCGGTCATCTATCTCGGCGCCCGGCTCAACTTGTCAGAGCACCGCTTGTCCTCGGACCTGGGCCTCCTGGGCACCTCCTTCCGCCTGCGCGATGACGCGGTGGCCGAGCTGGCCCAGTTCGGGTTCACCGAGCAGGAGCGCTCGATCCTCACCGTCCTGCGCCAGGGCGCCAACCTGCAGACCGCAGAGGCCGCCGCCGAGGGCGTGGATCAGCGGCTGGTGCGGGCGGTGGTGTACTCGCTGGCCTGCACCGGCGCGGCGGACTCGATCGGGGATGTGCAGGCCCAGGCGTCGGCGCCGCCGATCCGTCCGTCCGCGCCGATGATTCCGCGCACCCGCACCGGCAACACGTCGGAGGCGGTGATGGCTCGCACCGCCACGCCCACCCCCGCCACCGGCGGCTCCCGCGCCTCTGCGCCGCCGCCGCTGCACTCCGCCGCCGCGCGCACCGTGGCGCCCACCGGCCGGCGCTCCTCTCCCCAGATCCCGACGACGTCGGCCACGTCGGAGACGCCCGGCCCCGCCACGCCCACCCCGGCAGCGTCGCGCACGCCCACCCCGCCAGATCCGTCGCGCACCACCACGCCGCCGCCGCCGCGTCGCGTCTCCGGCCCGGTCCCCACGGTCGCCGCCAGACCGCGGCCGGTGTCCCCAGCGCAGCCGCCGACCAAGGCGGACGTCCGGGTGCCGACGGCGGGCCAGCCTGCGCGCAACCCGCTGGCCGCCAGCGAGCTGCAGTCGCTGATCAAGGCCAAGGTCGCGCTCGTCGATCAGGGCGCTGACTACTTCCTGCTGCTCGGCATCAAGCCGGACGCTCCTATCGAGGTGGTTCGCAGCGCCTTCTTTGGCCTGGTGCGCCGCATCCACCCGGACCTGCTGGTGGCCGTGGGCCTCCCGGTCACCGACGAATCCCAGCGCCTCATGGCCCGCCTCAACGAGGCCTACGCCGTGCTCAATAGCCCGCAGCGGCGGCGCGACTATGAAGCGCAGGTCCAAGGTGGCGGGTCACGGCAAGCCACCGAGGCCATCGTCACCGCCGCCATCACCGCCGAGGAGCGCTATCGCCGCGGTCAGGTCGCCATCAAGCGCGACGACCTCGAGGAGGCCGCCCGCGAGTTCGAGGCCGCCTACGAGCTGAAGAAAGACGAAGGGGACTACCTTGCCATGCTGACGTGGGTGCGGTTCTGCGTCGCGCCGAACAAGGAGCAGGCCGCGGCGGTGGCGCGCCAGGGCTTCGAGCGCGCCTCGCGCATGGCGCCGGAGTCGCTGACCCCGCGCTTCTGGTATGGGCGGCTGGAGCGCGTGCTCGGGCGCACGCAGCAGGCGCTCACGCACTTCCGCTGGGTGCTGGACCAAGATCCCCGCCACGCCGAGGCTGCCGCGGAGGTCCGCGTCCTGATGTCGCGGGAGCAACCAAGCCGCGGTCCGGTGCTCAAGAAGCGCTGACTCGTCGCGAGGAGCGCTGACTAGTCGCGAGGAGCGCTGACGTGCCGCGACGTGAGTTCAGCTCAACCCTGGTCCGCAGCCGGCGCGCTCGTCGGGGCGCCAGAGAGCAGCCGGAGTTGCGTCACGACCCGTCCGCCATCCAGCGTCTGGTGACCCACCACGCGGCCAATGGTCCGACCGATCGACTCCACCTGCAGGGGCAGCTCTTCTCCCACCGCCAGCGTGAATCGCGTCCAGACACAGAGCAGATCACCCTCGAGGCTCATCACCTCGAACATCGCCAGCTCGCAGTCGCCGGCAAGCGCAGTCACCGTCGGGACGGGTTGCATCGCGTCGGGTCGCGCCGACATGGAGCTTGGCACGTACCACGGAAGAAGCGCTCGCCTCAAGTGGACCGACCTCTTTCGCTCGGCGCTGCGCTCGGTTAACCTCTGCCGGCCGTGCTCAAGCCTGTCGAGAAGCAGCGAGTTGCCGAGGAGATCACCGAGCAATTGCGCGGGTTGATTCTCGACGGAAAGTACCCACCGGGCTCCAAGCTTCCGCCTGAGCGCGAGCTGTCCAAGCGCCTCGGCGTCAACCGCGCGTCGTTGCGCGAGGCGCTAAAGAAGCTGGAGCACCTGGGCCTTGTGCGCATCCGCCAGGGCGATGGCACGCGCGTCCAGAACTTCATGGAGACCGGCGGCATCGAGCTCGTGCAGCACCTCCTGCCGCTGGCGGGTGGCAACCCGGATCTCATCCGCGATCTGCTGGAGTTTCGCCGCCTGTTCGGGCGCGAGATCGCGCAGCTCGTGGCGCTCCGCGCCCCCAAGGACTCGCTGCAGCGCCTGGTGGTCATCGCCGACCGCGCCGACGCCGCGACCACCGCCCATGAGCTGTTCGAGCTGGACTTCGACTTCTACGTCGCGATGGCCTCGCTGTCCGGCAATCAGGTCATGTTGCTGCTCATCAACACGGTGCGCGAGGGCGTGCGCTCGTTCATGCCGTTTCTGGCGAACCTGGCGGCGCCCCAGGAGGCGGTGCGCCGCCATCACCGCGAGCTCTTGGAGGCGTTTGTCGCCAGCGATGAGGTCGCCGCCGGCCGCATCGCGGATGACTACCTGCGCCTGGGCGCAGAGCTGGCGGCGCGCGCCGCCGGAAAGCCAGAGCTGATGCCGCTCCCCCTGCCGCCTCTGCCGGCGGAGGTCTAGCGCCGTGGCTGAGCTGACCGCGCACGAGGTCTCCGAGATCGCGCACCTCGCGATGTTGACCCTGTCGGCGGAGGAGGCGGAGACCATGCGGCTCGAGCTGTCGGCGATCCTCGAGTCCATGACCGCGCTGGCGGCGGTGGACACAAGCTCGGTCGTGCCCATGACCCACGCCGTTCCCATGGACCTCCGCCTGCGGGCGGATGTCGTCGAGCCGTCCTTGCCGGTGGAGGTGGCGCTTGGCGCTGCGCCCGCGCGCGCCGAGGATGCGTTCGTGGTGCCGGTGGTGATCAGCGAAGCGTAGGTCTCATGAGCGATCTTTGTCATCTCTCGCTGGTGGAGCAGGCTCGTCGGGTCGCGGTGGGCGGCGCCACCGCGCGCGAGCTGGTGGACGCGCACCTGGCGCGCATCGACGCGCTGGACCCGCGCGTCCACGCCTTCCTGCACGTGGACCGCGACGGCGCGCGCGCGGCGGCCGAGCAGATCGACGCGCGGCGCAGCCGCGGCGACAAGCTAGGGCCGCTCGCGGGCGTGCCCATCGGCATCAAGGACGTGGTGGTCACCAAGGGCCAGCCCACCACCGCCGCGTCCAGGATGCTCGCTGGCTGGACTCCCCCCTATGACGCCGCCGTCGTCGAGCGCCTCCGCGCCGCGGACGCCATCTTGATCGGCAAGCAGAACTGCGATGAGTTCGGCATGGGCTCGTCCACCGAGAACTCGGCGCAGGGCCCCACCCGCAACCCCTGGGACCTGGAGCGCATCCCGGGCGGCTCGTCCGGTGGCTCCGCGGCGGCGGTGGCGGCGGGCTTCTGCGCCGCCTCCATCGGCACGGACACCGGCGGCTCCATCCGGCAGCCCTCCTCGATGTGCGGGGTGGTTGGCCTCAAGCCCACCTACGGCCGGGTCTCGCGCTGGGGCCTCATCGCGTACGCCTCGTCGCTCGACCAGATCGGCCCGATGACCCGCACCGTCGAGGACGCTGCGCTCTTGCTGGAGCTCATCGCGGGGCACGACCCACGCGACTCCACCAGCCTCGTCGACGCCGTGCCCAAGTACCGCAGCAAGCTCACGAGCGGCGTGGTGGCCGGGACCAAGATCGGCCTGCCCGCCGAGTACTTCGGCGACGGGATCGACCCCGCCGTGCGCGCCGTCCTCGACCGCACCATCTCGGTCATGCGAGACGCCGGCGCGCGCTTCGTGTCGCTGTCGTTGCCGCACACTCGCCTCGCCCTGCCAACCTACTACCTGCTCGCCTGCGCCGAGGCGTCGTCCAACCTCTCGCGCTACGACGGCATCCGCTACGGCCAGCGCGTGGAGCGCAAGGGCGCCTCGCTGGCAGACGTGTATCGCGACAGCCGCAGCGCCGGCTTTGGCGCAGAGGTCAAGCGCCGGATCATGCTCGGCACCTTCGCCTTGCGCGCCGGCTACTACGACGCCTACTACCGCAAGGCGCAGCAGGTGCGAGCCCTCATCAAGCGCGACTTCGACGAGGCCTTCGCGCAGGTCGACGTGCTGCTGACCCCCACCGCCCCCACCGCGGCCTTCGGGATCGGCGAGACCACCACCCCCATGGAGATGTACCTGGGAGACGTGTTCACCCTGGCCTGCAACCTGGCCGGCCTGCCCGGGCTCTCGGTGCCCGTGGGGCTGACGCCAGCCGGCTTGCCGGTGGGCGCCCAGCTTCTGGGCAAGCCGCTCGACGAGCTGACCTTGCTCAAGGCCGGGCGCGCCCTGGAGCAGCGCTGCGAGCTGTCGCCGCGCTGGCCGGATCTGGGCGAGGTGGAGGGCGCATCGTGAGCACGGTAGCCCCGGTCGGAGATGCCGCGTTGCCCGCCGTCCTCGACGAGTGGGAGCCGGTCATCGGCCTGGAGATCCACGTGCAGCTCGCGACCGCGAGCAAGGCGTTCTCCCCCAGCGGCGTGGCCTTCGGCGCGCCGCCCAACTCGCTCACCGATCCGCTGGTCCTGGGGCTGCCCGGCACCCTGCCGGTGTTCAACCGTCGCGCGCTGGAGCTGGCGGTGCGCCTGGGCGTGGCCACCTCGTCGAAGATCCGCGCCCGCTCGCGGTTCGCGCGCAAGCACTACTTCTATCCGGATCTGCCCAAGGGCTATCAGATCTCCCAGTACGACGAGCCGCTCTGCGAGGACGGCGCCATCGACGTGCTGGTGGGCACCCGTCGCATGGCCATCCGCCTGCAGCGCATCCACCTGGAAGAGGACGCCGGCAAGAGCTCGCACGAAGGCGCCACCTCTCACCTGGATCTCAACCGCGCCGGCGTCCCGCTGGTGGAGGTGGTGACCGCGCCGGAGCTGGCCTCCGCGGAGGAGGCGGCGGAGCTGATGCGCTCCATCCACCGGCTGGTGCGCTGGCTCGAGATCTCCGAGGCCGACATGGAGAAGGGCCAGCTCCGCTGCGACGCCAACGTGTCGGTGCGCCGCCGCGGCGAAGACCGCCTCGGCACTCGCACCGAGCTCAAGAACATCAACTCGTTTCGGTTCGTGCAGAAGGCCATCGAGCACGAGATCTTGCGCCAGATCCGCATCCTCGAGACCGGCGGCCGCATCCTGCGCGAGACCCGGCTCTGGGATGCCATGGGCGGCGTCTCGTTCCCCATGCGCTCCAAGGAAGAGGCCAACGACTATCGCTATTTTCCGGACCCCGACCTGCCGCCGCTCGTGGTGGACGCCCAGATCATGGGGGCGGTGCTCGGCACCTTGCCGGAGCTGCCGGGCCCGCGCTTCGAGCGCTACCAGCGCGAGCTGGGCGTCTCGCCGGACGACGCGCGCACCCTCGTCAGCGAGCGGCCGCTGGCCGAGTACTTCGAGGCCGCGGTGGCGGCGCGGCGCCCGGAGGCGGCGGTGGGCGTGCGCGGGCGCGCCGTGGCCAACTGGCTGCTCACCGAGCTCCTGGGCGCGCTCAACGGCGACGACAAGGCCATCGGCGACTCGCCGCTATCGCCAGCGTCGCTGGCCGAGCTCGTCGACCTCATCGAAGACGGCACCATCAGCGGCAAGATCGGCAAGGACGTCTTTGAGTCCTGCTACGCCAGCGGCCAGTCGCCCGCGGCCTACGTGGAGTCCAAGGGCCTGCGCCAGATCTCCAATGAGGCCGAGCTGCTGAAGATCATCGAGCAGGTGCTCGTCACCTGCGCCAAGCAGGCGGCGGACTACCGCGCTGGCAAGGAGGGCCTCTTTGGGTTCTTCGTGGGCCAGGTGATGAAGGCCACGGGCGGTCGGGCCAATCCTCAGCTCACCTCGGAGCTGATGTTACGAGCGCTCAAGTCGTGAGCCAAACGACGCCAAATCAGCTATGGTGCCGGCGGTCTCGGCCACTCCCGGCGCGAGGTCGCGGCAGATCGACGGGAAAAAACCCGGCGCAATGTGCCGATGCTGTTGTGATTTCTCCGGATTGCCGCGCAGCTCGTCGCGCCAACTCTTGACCTTGGCTCAGCGATCTGTAAAGTCCGCGATTCGGAAAGCCTTTTTGCGGAGTCAGCAAGCATGTACGCCGTCATTCAAACGGGTGGAAAGCAGTACCGGGTCGAGCCCGGCAAGACCGTCGTTGTGGAGAAGTTGCCGGGCGCCGCCGGTGAGAAGGTGACCTTCGATGAAGTGTTGCTCGTCTCCGCCGGCGACGGTGGCAACGTGACGGTGGGCAAGCCCACGGTCGCGGGCGCCAAGGTCTCGGGCGAGATCGTCGAGCAGGGCCGTGGTGACAAGCTGGTGGTCTTCAAGTTCCGCCTGCGCAAGAACTACGTTCGCCGCAACGGCCACCGCCAGAGCTACACGGCGGTCAAGATCTCCGAGATCAAGGCCTGAGCCAAGCAGAGCCAAGCAGGCACGTTCGCGTGCTTGCTCATCTCCACCAACGATTCCAAGCGTCATCAATCGTCACGAATCATCGGGGCAGGGACCCTGATGATGCTCGAAAGTGAAGAAGCGTCATGGCACATAAAAAAGGACAAGGCTCCACTCGCAACGGTCGCGACTCCAACCCCAAGATGCGCGGCGTCAAGCGCTTCGCGGGCGAGCTCGTGTCCGCGGGCTCCATCCTGGTTCGCCAGGTGGGCACCAAGTTCCACGCGGGTGAGAACGTGGGGATCGGTCGCGACTGGACCCTGTTCTCCAAGGTGGACGGCGTGGTCAAGTTTGAGCGCCAGGGTCGCGACCGCATGCGCGTCGCGGTGTACCCGGCCGCCGCCGCAGCGTAGCTAGCGGCTTCGCGGCTTTCCTTCGCCATCGCCAGGCCCCAGCGCCGGTGATGGCTATTTGCGTTTTCGGCGGTGAGGGCCCAACGCGAGCCCGCGCGTTCACCGCTGGGAGCGTCTACGGGTAGATCCAGCGCGCGAGATAGCGCGTGATCCTGGGCATCAGGACGTAGGTCATCAGCATCACCTCGATGGTGATGGTGACCAGCAAGCGTACGGGCATCGGCGCCGTTCCCAGCGCCAGCGCCACCAGCTTGCCGATGGACAGCACCAGCCCGTAGACCACCACGATCATCACCAGCGCCATGCGCCAGCGCGATGGCTGCGGCATCACCGTGCCCGCCGGCGGCGTGAACCACAGCTCCAGGCCGGTGAGCTTCTTCCACACCGCGTCGGCTTCCACGTGAGGCGCCACCTCGCGCAGCGCGCGGCGGCGCAGCTCGCTGTCCTCGAACGCGCGCAGGTGCTCCACCGTGGCGAAGCGAAACACGCTGGTGTACTCGCGCGGGCCGGTCGCCGCGGCGCTCGCTGGCCGGATCACCTGGGCGCCCAGGTACCCCGGGAGCGCGCCAGCTTCGCGGAGGAGCCCCGCCAGCCAGCGCTCGTACGCGGCTTCGCTGCCCCGCTTGACCCGGCGGGTCACCACCACCGTCACGGGCTCGGGCGTCGACACGCCGCTCGCGGTGAACGGGTCCTGGGGCGAGCCGGTGGCCATGACGCTAGCGCCCCAGCGCTTCGATCACGAGGTTGGCGGTCTCGGCGCCGGAGAAGTTCTGCTGGCCGGTGATGAGGTTGCCGTCGCGCACCGCGAAGCCGCGCCACAGCCCGGCCTGCACGTAGTTGGCGCCGAGCTTGCGCAGCTCGTCCTCGATGCGCCACGGCATCAGGTGCTTGTCACGGGGCAACAGGTTCATCCCTCGCACCGCGTCGTCGGCGAAGTCCTCCTCGACGTTGGCGAAGCCGGTCACCGTCTTGCCCGCCACCAGCGGCGCTCCGCTGGACAGGCGCGCGTAGCGCAGCACCGCCACGCCATGGCACAGCGCGCACGCCAGCTTGCCGGCCTCGTAGAACTCCACGAACTTGGCGTGCAGCGCCGTCTCCTGCTCGAAGGAGAACATCGGCGCCTGCCCGCCCGCCACCACGATCGCGTCGAAGCGCGCCATCGCCAGCTCGGCGACCGGCCGGGTCCGCTCCACTAGCTGCACCAGCTTGGCGTCGGGACAAAGCCCATGCTGATGAGGTCGTGCTCGGAGTAGCCGCTGGCGTCGCGCGGATCGCTCATCGCGTCGCCCTGGCAGGCGCCGCCGCGCGGCGAGAACAGCTCGACCTCGTACCCGGCCTCGACGAAGGCGTAGTACGGGTGGGTGAGCTCGGACCACCAGAAGCCCACCGGCCAGCCGGTGGTGGTGGAGGTCGCGGGGTTGGCCAGGACGATGGCGATGCGCTTGCGGGCTTGCTTGGAAACGGGGTTGGGATCTCGAAGGCTCATGGCGGGCTCCTTGGCCCGGCGCTGTGTACCGCCGGGCATGCCGTCACTATCTGCATCGCCATGGATTGCAACAACGAAACTCGATGCAACGTCATGTTGCAACACATGCAAGGATGGACGAGCCAGGCGACGGCGGTCAGCGCGGTCAGCGCGGTCAGCGCGGGCGGCGCGCGCGTCGTCGGGGCGCCGCGCCGCTGCTCGGATCGGTGCGATCGAGGCGGGTGCGCGGCAGCTCGTGCTGATCGCTGGCCACCTGCCGGGCCGCCCGGGTGAACACCTCGCGCGCGAAACGATGCGCGGCGTCGCCATCGAAGCGCGGGTGCCACAAGAGGCTCAGCGCGTACGGTCGCAGCGGCAACGGCACCTCCACCACGCGCAAGCCGAGCGCGGGCCCTAGCTGCCGCGCGATTCGCTCCGAGATCGTGAGCACGTAGTCGGTGCGCGCGGCAAGCTGCAGCGCGGTCAGGAAGTATGGCACCGCCCGCGCGACTCGCCGGGCCAGGCCGCGCGCCGCCAGCATGTCATCGACATAGCCGCCGGGCTTGCCGCGCGGCGCCACCTGGATGTGCGCGAGCCGCACGAACTGCTCCAGCGTCAGGCGCTTGCCCACGCCCGGGTGATCGCCGCGCACCGCGCACACGAAGCGATCGGTGAGCAGCGGTCGGCTGCGCATCTCCGGCGGCAGCTCCCCGTAGATGCCCACCGCCAGGTCGGAGCCTCCGTCGCGCAGCACGGCGGCGTCGTCGACGGTGTTGGGCACGAAGCGCAGCGACACACCGGGCGCCTCCTCGCGCAGCACGCGGTCCACCTCCAGCCCCAGCACGGTGAGCACGTAGTCCGTGGCGTGGACCACGAAGGTGCGGTCCAGCTCTGCCGCCACGAACGGACGGTCCGGGGCCAGCGCCTGCTCGGCCTGCGCCACCGCCGAGTGGACGCGCTCTTTCATGGCCTGCGCGCGCGGCGTCAGCACCATGCCGCGGCCGGCGCGCACCAGCAGCGGATCTCCCAGCCGCTCGCGCACCCGCGCCAGGGCGTGGCTCATCGCCGGCGTGGACAGCCCCACCCGCCGCGCCGCGCCGGTCACGCTGCCCTCCTGCAGCAAGGCATCGAGCGTGGACAGCAGGGACAGATCCGATGGTTCCATATCCTGCAAGGATTCTAGCGTGGAATGCACCAGATCGAATTTCGGAAACGAGCGGCCCAAGCGCTGAATCCAAGCCGAGGTCGCCCTGGTCAACCGCAGCCCCTGCCAGGGGAGGGGCGGGTCTCGGACTCGCCCGAAGGTCGCGTAGGGGCGGGTCTGAGACCCGGCCCAAAGGCGCCCACCGCCCGAGCCGCAGTCGCCCTGGTCAGATCCAGTAGATCCGATCTTCCCGTCCGCTCGTACTCGCGGTGAATGACGACAGGGGACGAGATGCTGCTCTTGCATCGCGACATTCGCTGGTTCGTGCTCCCCGGAGGGGAGGCAGTCGACTGCGGCAGGCACAAGCTCTTGCGGCGCCTGCTCTATTCGCTGGCCACCGCGCGGCTGCGGCGCCCTGGGCAGCCGCTGGCTCGCGTGGAGCTGCTGGCCGCTGGCTGGCCGGATGAGCGCATCTTGCCGCGCGCCGCCGCCAACCGCATGCACGTGGCGCTGTTCCGCCTGCGCCGCATGGGCCTGGGAGCCTGGCTCGAGCACGTCGAGGACGGGTGGCGTCTGTCGCCCGCGCTGGAGATCGAGGTCTCGGATGCCCCCAGCCCACCGGCTCCATCGCCCGCGTTGCCGCATGTCCTGATGCGTCAGGCGGGGTAGGGCCCGCGGAGCGCGCTTGGCGCGATTGACGCCGCCGGCAGCCAGGGCAGATACTTCCTCTCGGAGGCTCAGCCCGAGCTTCCTTCTACAAATTCGCAAAAAGCTCGGGCAATTTCCTCCACCTTTTCTGCAGGCCCCATGTCGCGTACCAGCCCCGTCCACGTGGTGTCATGGCGGCGCTGAGCCCGACCAGCGCGGTCGAGCTGTTGCTGGTGCGCAGCGGGCAGGTGTTCGTCCATAGCTCCCTCTCGGCGTCACCGGCCGCGCTCCGGCCCCAGGCGGCAGACCAGGCCCTGGACCTGGGGCGGCGTGAGGCCCTGCTCTTGGCCTTCGATCTGGAGCTGGCGAACCTCGGCTACGTGGCGTCGGTGCGCCTGCGTGAGCGGCTCAAGGACGCGCTCCCTGCGGAGATGATCGCGCTGCGGCAGCAGGTGATCGAGGCCAACTTCAAGGCCACCGGCGGGACGCGCCGGCTCGAGCCGCTGTTTCGCCGGTTCCCGGACGGCATCCCCGAGGACACCTTCACCCTGTGGTGGGACCGGGTCATCGTCCACTTCCTGCAGGAGCCGGATCAGCCCTGCGTCCTGTGTCGCCGCGCGGGCACGATCCACGCGCTCAACCCATGCGCGCACCTGGTGTGTGACCGCTGCTTCGAGGGCACCAACTACTCGGGGTGCCCCATCTGCAACCGCAAGGTGGACCGCGCCTCGCCGTTCTTCGCGCCGTCGCCGCCGCGCAAGCCGGGCCCGCCGGTGGACCCGCGGCGCTTCGCGCTGCTCGATCTGGGAAACCCCACGCCCGAGCACACGCTGGAGGTGGCGAGCCGCGAGCTCCTGGTCTCGCTGTGCCAGCGCACCCAGGCGATGTCGCCGGTGGACGTGGAGGCGCTGCTCCTGCTCTTGCGCGAGTACCCGGAGCAGATCGTCTCCTGGCTGCCAGCCCAGATCCCCGTGCGCGAGAACCTGGCGCTGGTTTTCGGCGCGCTGCTGCGCGGGCAGGTCGACGCGGCGCGCGCGGCCTCGCGGTCTGCTGCGCCGCAGATCCGCGCGCTGTTTGCGGCGGCGCGTGCGCACTTCAACTCCGCGACCGACGTGCTGCGCCTGATCGCCGCATTCTCTGGCGCGCCCGTGGCCTTGATGCCGCAGGCCAAGCTCATCTCCAGCAAGGGCCCAGCCGCTGCGCTCCGGTTCGGCGCGCGCGCCACCAAGAGCGAGGGCTGGATCAGCGTCATGCACCACCGCTTCGCGGTGGCCAAGCTGCCGCGCGCGTTGCGGCGCGAGGCGCTGGCGGTGCTGGACCGCTTTCCGGAGGCCAGGCTGCTCGAAGATCTGCGCCGGCACCAGGAGCGCTGGGTCTGGGTGGCGGAGCACCTGCACCCTGGCGAGTACGCCGGGCGCTTCCCCACCGCGGCCCGCGCGTTCTCGGTGCTGCGCAACGGCGCGGCCGCCGTGCCCGACGCGCCGCGGCCCTGGCCCAGCGAGGTCGCGCACGCGCTGGCCACCGCGAACTTTGCCGAGGCCACCGCGCTGCTGGTGCAGCGACCCGGCGAGATGCTCCGCCGGCTGGACCTGCTGCTGCGCCAGGCGCCAGCGCCGCACGCGGTCCTGTCGGCGTTCTTCGACCTGCTGCCGCGGGTGGCCACGCCGGCCCTTCTGTCTCTGCGCGCCCACCTGGCCGCGCGGCGCGCACCGCTGGCCGCGCGGGTGTACTGGCCCAAGGCGGGGTACTACGTGCCCAGCCCGCCGAAAGACCTGCGGCCGCTCTTGGCGGCCGAGCTCGTCACGGAGGCCACCGCGCGGTTCGACGTCGAGCTGCTGCGCCGGTTCGCCGACAAGCCGGCGTTCGACGCCGCGGTGCTCGACGAGGCGCTCGGCGAGATCATCGTGCCCTTTGGCGAGCGCACGGCCAGCAAGAGCTCCGTGCAGCTCCCACGCGGCTCCACGGTCAAGCTGTCCACCCAGCAGCAGCTCCGCCTGTTCATCCACTGGTGTGAGCCCAAGGGCGGCGAGCGCACGGACGTCGATCTGTCGGTCGGCTTCTTCGATACGTCATGGAATCTGCGCGGCACCTGCGCGTACTACGCGCTGACCGCGCTCGACGCTCAGGGCAACGCGATCGCCCGGAGCTCGGGAGACTTCACCAGCGCGCCGTGGCCGGATGGCGCCGCGGAGTTCGTGGACTTCGATCGTGCGCGCGCGTTGGCCGCGGGCTATCGCTACGCGGTGATGGTGGTGAACGCCTACGCCGGTTTGCCGTTCTCCGCGCTCCCGCGCGCCACCGCCGGCGTGATGCTGCGCGATGGCGCCGACGGCGACGTCTTCGATCCCCGCACCGTGGAGCTGGCGTTCGCGCTCGGCGGGGAGCACGGCATCTTCATGCCGCTGGTGGTGGATCTACAGACCTCCACGTTGCACTGGCTGGACGCCTACGCGCCGGGCATGCTGGAGTTCAACAACGTCGCCAGCTCGCAAGGCGATGTAGCTCGCATCTGCCCGGCGATGATCGCCTACTTCGCCACCGGCACCCGGCCCACCATGCTGGAGCTGGCGCGGCTGCACGCCGCGGCGCGCTGCCGCCGCGTCATCGTGCGCGGCGCGGGCGGCGCTCGGCTCTTTGTCCGCGGGCCGGACGAGACGCCGGAGCAGCTCCTTGGCCGGCTGCGCGCCGGCCAGGCGGATCAGGTGCTGGCGCCACCCGGCGCGCCGGGCCTGGCGGACGCAGTGACCGCCGCGCTCGGGACCGCGCCGGCGCTGGCGCTCTTGCATCAGGGCGACCTGGGCTTGCCCGAGGACAGCGCCGTCTATGCGCTGTTCCGGCGCCGCCTGGTGCCCACGCTGGCAGCCGCAGACTTGCTGACCTGAAGCGCAGGCACCTCCAGTTCCTCCGCGGCCCGGGCGCGCTCCCTGATGATCCTCCGTTTCTCACGCTGCGTTCGTCATCGCAGGCTCGAGCCTTTCTGGAGAACCTGTCAAAGGGGCGTTCTTCTCAGGGCCGTGTGGTCCCCGTCGAGGAGCTGGAAGCGCGCCTTGAGAAGATCCTCCTCTATGATGGCGAAGCTGGACTCAACGCGCTGCGCGACCGGGCCCGCGAGATCGCTGACGAGCTCCGCTGGAACGCGGAGTTCAAGCGGCTCGACGGCTTGATCGGCGTGCTCCTTGGGACGCGCAGGGGCAAGGTCGCGAGCCCGGTCGCACAGGCCCGAGCGGCTGGCGAGCCCTTCGATGATACCTGTCTGAACCGGCTTACCCTGCTGTTCGCAGAGCTGCGTGCGCCCCTGCCCGTGGTGAAGGATGTGTTCTCCGCAGTGGGCCATACGAGGAACAAGGCCTTCTTTGAAGCGTACTTCTCGAACTACATTGAAGGCACGACCTTCGAGGTGAGCGAGGCCGAGGAGATCCTGTTCGACAAGAGGATCTCAGCAAACCGGCCCAAGGACAGTCACGACATCGCGGGGACCTTCGCCATCGTCTCGGACCAGAACGAGATGCTGAGGACTCCAGAGGACTTCGACGAGCTTCTCCAGCTCCTGTGCAGCCGCCACAAGACGATGCTGGCGCAGCGCCCCGAGGCGGAGCCAGGCCAGTTCAAGACCAAGAGCAACCGCGCGGGGGACACACACTTCGTTCACCCTGACTACGTGCGAGGGACCCTGCACAAGGGATGGGATCTCTATCGCGGGCTCGCTGAGGGGTTACCCAGGGCGATCTTCTTGGCGTTTCTGGTGGGTGACGTCCATCCCTTCGTCGATGGCAACGGGCAGCTCCTGCGCATCATGATGAACGCAGAGCTGACCGCCGCGGGGCAGTCCACCATCATCATTCCCACGGTGTTCCGCGACGACTATCTGCAGTCGCTGCGAGCGCTCAGTCGCCGGCACCGACCGGAGCCGTTTGTGAAGGCGCTGGTCAAGGCGCAGCGGTTCTCGCACCGGGAGTTCTCTCCATACCCGGCGATCTTGCAGGAGCTGACTCGCCGTAACTGGTTTCGCGAGCCCGAGGAGGCCAGGCTCGTGGAGGAGCCGCTACCGGGGCAGCCGCGGCGCGGAGGAGCCGCGCAGTAGCTCGCTCGTGTCGCAGCGCTTTGTCAACCACCGCGCGCCCGGCCTTCGAGGTGGCGGCAGGTGTCGTGAGCCAGCGCTACTTACAGTCCGTCGGCTTGAGCAGGATGCTCGTGATCTCGGCGCCGAGCGGCGTCTTGTATGCGACCCGGACCGCGATGTTGGCGTCAAACACCTTCTTGTACTGCGGATTGGTACAGGATTCGCCGCGCACATAGGCCTCTAGCTGCTTGGCGATCTCAGCGTCGGGCGCCGAGACATTCGTCAGCGTGAAGAAGAGCCCCAGGGCGCCCTCGGCTGGCCGGACATCATCGAGCTGGGTGACGTCGTCGACCTTCATGGGGAGCGTGACTCGCTTGCGCATCTCCTTCGCGAGGTCCTCCAGATCGACGTTGGAGGCCGGCTTGTCCTGGAACATGAGAAACACCCCAAAGGCGACCAGCAGCGGACCTAGCCAGGGCACCAGCTTCTGGCCCCACCCGCTCCGAAAGAGCGGAGGGGTAGGTATCAGACCTCGAGATATGGCGATCCAGAAGCCGCCGCCCAGCACCACCACGAAAAGCCCTTCGATTTTCTGCGCGTCCATTTCGGCGGTTGTACCACCGGGAGCGCTGGCTAGCTGCGCGCCGATCCCATGGCTTGTGGAGGCGCCGCTATCGGGGCAGCCGCGGCGCGGAGGCGCCGCGCAGTAGCTCGCTCGTGTCCCAGCGCGTGGTGGTGACGCGCGCGGCAAGGGCGGCATCATGGGTGACCAGGAGCAGCGCGCCCGGGTACTCGGCGAGCATGGCCTCCAGTCGCTCGATCGAGGGAAGGTCCAGGTGGTTCGTCGGCTCGTCGAGCACCAGCAGCCAGGCGCGCCGGGCCAGCGCGGCGGCGAGCGCGAGCTTTCGCGCTTCTCCGGGCGAGGCGCGAGGCGAAGCCAGCGCACGCGCTGGATCGAGGCCGAGGCGCGCGGCGAGCTGGCCGATCCGGCCGCGCTCGCTGGGCGTCGATGCGCGCAGCGCGGCCAGCACGCACGCGGTGGACGAGGGGCTCGGGCAGGCGCCGGGCACGCCGGACGCTGCGGCCTCGTCGCGGCGGTTCGTCGGCGCTGCGGCAGGGGCCTGGCGCAGGCGCAGGTCTTCTCCTATCTCTTCTCCTATCTCTTCTCCCATCTCCTGGGGCATCCACAGCAGGCGCTCTGGCGGCAGGTTCGCCGCGGTCAGGAGCGCGCGCAGGAGCGAGGTCTTGCCGGCGCCGTTCTCTCCAGCCAGGTGGACGCGGCTGCCGCGCTCCAGCGCGCAGGTCACGCGGCGCGCGAGCAGGTGCTCGCCGGCCCACAGGTCGGCGTTCGTGAGCGCGGCCAGCACGCGCCGCGGCGGCGGCTCCCAGTCCACAAACAGCGCGCCGCCGCGCGCTCGCTCCACGGTGAGTCGCTCCGTCTCCGCGACAGCTTCCATGGAGGCGCGCGCCAACCGCGCCACCTTGCGGCCGGCGGCGGTCGCCGCCCACTGCGCCCGGTTCGACGCGCCCATCGAGCGAGCGTCCGAATCCCGCGGGGACTTCATGCGCGCGCTGGCGTAAGTGGCCTCGTGCGCTTGCGCCTGCCGCGTCCGCGCGTGGGCCAGGCTGCGCGCAAGCTGGCGCTCGTGCTCCTGGGCCTGCGAGCGCAAGTCGCGTCGCGCTTGCTCCTCGGCCTCCCACTGCGCTCGGGCCGCAGAGTACGCGCCAGGGTAGCGCTGCGCGGTGCCTCGATGCACGCGGATGACGCCGCCACAGCGCTCGAGCAGCGCGCGATCGTGCGAGACCAGGAGGCCCACCCCGGAGAACGCTCGCATCGCGTCCTCCACGGTCGCGCGCGCCTGGGCGTCCAGGTGGTTGGTGGGCTCGTCGAGCAGCAGCAGGTCTGGATCACCGGCGAGCGCTGCCGCGAGCTGCCAGCGCTTGCGCTCTCCCGGTGACAGGGAGGTCCAGCGCGGGAGCGCGTCTGGATCGCAGCGCAGGCGGGCGCGCCAGCGGCGAGCCGCCGCCGCATCGCTCGCGGCGCAGCGCTCGATGTCGTGAGAGAGCGACGTGGCCTGTGGGCAAAGGGCGACGCGCGCGTGGGCAGGGGCGCGCAGCACGCAACCGGAGCTTGGCACAAGGACGCCGGCGGCGAGCGCGAGCAAGGTGGTCTTGCCTGAGCCGTTCTCTCCCACCACGCCGGTCCACCCCACGGTCAAGTGCAGCGCCACCTGGGTGAACACCGCAGGTTGGCCTCGATAGGCCAGCTCTACGTTGACGAATCGCAATGCAGTCATGGAGCCTCCAATGAAAGAGCAAAGGTTCGCGCTCGTCTGCGCCGGCGCGTGCGCCGGTCAGGAGCGCGGAGTTGAGCGGAGCCGAGCGCACGCGAGGCGAACCCCAACGTCCGCCTGCGCGTCAGGGAACGGCGTGCGCGGCGCGCGGGGGCCCGGGCGCGATGCACCAGGATCCTCCGCCAGCTTGGCGCCGTGCGTGAGGTCCAACGCGACGCGACGCGCTGGCGCGCGTGACTCGTCGCGCGGTCACGTTGGCGCCGCGCGACGAAGCACGCTGCTCGCGCGGCGCGCCTCGCAGCGCACCCCGCGCCGCTGCTGAGCGAAGTCGACCCTCGTCGAGTACTTCTCGCCCAGGTGGCGTATGAACTGGCTAGCTCCGCATGCGAGCCAGCACCCCAGGTGCCGGCTCTTGTTCCTTACGCGCTCTCGCTCGGCTCGTCAACGCGAATATCGCTACAGCACCTTTGCGACTTGCGTCAGCATCTCGCCGCAGGCGTCCGCGCAGCCCTTGCACTCCTCGTGCATGGAGGCGTGCTTGTCACAGGCGTCCTTGCAGTCCTTGCAGACCGCGTCACACAGCGCCGCTGCCTTGGACAGGTGGGCCGAGTTGGCCGCGCCCAGCGCGCCGATCATCTTGCACACCGCGAGCATCTGCTGCACGGCCTTGGCGCAGTCGCCCAGCATCTTCTCCCCGGTGGCCAGCGACTCCAGGCAGTGCGCCAGGCAGATCTCGCCCGCAGCGACGCACTTGGCGGCGGCGGCTGCCAGCTCCGGATGGCGGTTGGTCCCGGCCGCGGGCGCCGCGACCGCAGGTGCTGCTGCGGCGGCGCCTGCGGGCTCCGCGGCGGCGGGGGCCTTCTTCTTCTCGGCGCAGGCGACCAGGGCGCTTGTCACGCTGGCGGCGGCGGCGCTGGTTCCCAGTAGCAACACATCACGGCGATTGATCACGGTCTTGGCTCCTTGGCTTGTGCCGGCAATCTATCGCTGCTGGGCTGCAGGTGTGCAGAGCGGCAGGTGGCGAGTGGCCGCTTCCATCACTTTTTCTCTCTCGTCCTTCAGAGGTCTTCTGGACGCACTCGAGCCCACATGGCCGCTCTATGCTTGGCGTGCGTGTATGTCAGGCATTTCTTAGATGGTCGCTGAGGTTCGTACTCCCCACGATTTCGATGACTGTCCCATTTTGTCGCTGTCGCGGAATCGCCCATCCAAAAACGTGCGGCGGTAACTCCTCATTCCGCAACAGAGCGAAGGGCAGCTCACCGAAATATCGCGCTGGCTCAACTTCTGCACTGAGCGCGCCCGATGAACACACGCAATGTCAGCACGCTCTCTCTCTTCCTGGTCGGGGCTGCAGTCGCTTTGACTGCATGTGAACCCCAAGACCGGGACACGGTGATCTCAGCTCAGGAGGATCCAGGCGAACAAGCGCTGGTGTACAGCGGCCAACGCCGCGGCTGCGCCACCGAATCGCATGACCCGCTGCACATGGCCGCCATCGACGCCGAGGTCTCTTCGTTCATGGCCAGGCGCAAGGGCGGGGTATCGGCGGAGGCGGTGGGCGCCACCGTGAACGTGTACTGGCACGTCATCCGCAAGGGCGCTGGCATCGCGAACGGCGATCTCCCGGACAGTCAGATCGCCGCGCAGCTGCAGGTGCTCAACGCCGCGTATGCCTCGGCGGGGGTCACGTTCGTCCTCGCGGGCACCGACCGCGTCACCAACGCGACGTGGTGGACGGTGGGCTATGGATCGACCGCCGAGACGCAGATGAAAAATGCGTTGCGGCTGGGCACAGCCGACGACCTCAACATCTACTCCGCCAACCTCGGTGGCGGCTTGCTCGGCTGGGCGACGTTCCCTTCGTCGTACGCTGGCAGGCCCAAGGATGACGGCGTGGTGCTGCTGTTCTCGTCGGTGCCTGGCGGCACCGCGGCGCCGTACAATGAAGGCGACACCGGCACCCACGAGGTGGGGCACTGGATGGGGCTCTATCACACGTTCCAGGGTGGCTGCTCCAAGCAGGCCACTGGCGGAGATGGCGTGAGTGACACTCCCGCGGAGAAGAGCGCGGCGTTTGGTTGCCCCATCGGTCGCAACACCTGCGCCAACATCGCCGGGATCGATCCGATCGAGAACTTCATGGACTACACCGATGACTTCTGCATGGACCGCTTCTCTGCCGGTCAGGTCACGCGGATGTCCTCGCAGTGGGCCACCTATCGCCAGGGCAAGTGAGCCCGGGGGCGCCTGGCTTGCCTGCGGCGGCGGCCGGTCCCGGTCGTCGCTACCGGCCGACCGGGCGCTGGGTCCATGCGCGGAAGTGCGAGCACTCCGCGAGGATCTCTCGGTAGTAGCGGGTGTCGGCGTAGGTCTCCACCACCGGGAACCAGGTGGTGGGGATCGGGAGCGGATCGATCGATAGCGAGCTCCCTTGGAAGTCCTCGGCTTGCTCGGCAGCCGTGATGAGGCTGCCAAGCTCCGCCTTGGCAGCCAGGAACGCCGCCTTGGCGCGGCGCTCGCGGCTGCGGCTCAGCTCGTGGGCGCGCTTGTACCACCGCTCCGCCGCCTTGGGCGCGCGCAACGTCTGGTGGGTGTCCGCCAGCACCACGCGGGCGTTGCCGTACCAGGTGATGTTGTAGAGCGCGTTGCCCAGCGTCAGCGCAGCCTCTGCGGCGGGCTCGCCTTTGCCCTTGGCCGCTTGCTCGAGCTGCGCCAGGCGCGCGGCGAACGAGGCGTGCGTCCAGGGGGCGTCGGCGTAGCGCGCGTGATCGCAGTCGTGGCAATCGAGGATGCGGATCGCGAACGGATCGGTGCCGAGTTTCCCCGACGCGGCGGTGCCGGCCGCGAACACCTTGGCGGCTTGCGCAAACGCGCCGCTGGTGAGGTGATACAGCGCCAGCTCTCGCTCCACCTGCGCCGGCGTGTACGAGTCCTTGGTCAGGAAGCGGTCGAGCGGCGTGGCCTGCTTGCCGGTCCGCGCCAGCAGCGCCCGCAGGAACGCAGGATCTCGCCACTTGCCCGCGGTGCCAGGCTGGCTCTCGAGAAATCCAGGCTGCAGGAGCTCGGCCTCCACCAGCTTGCCTGTCGTCGCGTAGGCGCTGGCCAGCAAGCCGCGAACGTCCGTGCTCACTCGTCGGTAGCGGCCAAAGGTCGGCTCCAGCTCCAGCATCGCCTGGGAGATCTCGTCGGCGCGCGCGGCCAGCGGGAAGCCCTTGCCTGGCGCGCCAGACGCCAGCGCCAGCGCCAGGCTGGCGTGGACCTGGTTTCTCACCCGCGCGTTCTGGGGCTGGGCATGGAGGGCCTGCGCCAGCCGGCTCTTGGCGCTGGCCAGATCGCCGCGCTTGGCGGCCAGGTGGCCGGCGACCAAGGTGGCGAGCCACGGCTGGTCGCCGCCGGCCTGCGCGATGGAGGTGGCGAGCTGCTCCAGCGCGGCGAAGTCCTTGCGCTGCCGCTCGGCGGCCTTGGGGTCATGCGCGATCCCGAAGGCGTCGGCGGTGCGGGACTCCGCGCGTTCGACCTCTCGCACCAGCAAGAGGGCCAAGAGCGGAGACCTGGCGTCGAGCTTGATGATCTCGCGCATGGCGACGATGCCGTCGCGGGTGAGCCCGACGAGCCGCCACAGCTCGGTCTTGTCGCGCACGGTCTTGGCCAGCCGCAAGGACTCCCGCCAGTCGGACTCTTCGACCGGGCGAAAGTCGTTGGCCGCCAGGCCTGCCAGCGGGGGCGCTTGGGCGTGGATGCGCGCCAGCTCCAGGTTGGCGCGGGCGCGTTGCCCCAGGCGGAGGAGCGCGCCGGCCGCGTAGTAGCGCGCGCGCCAGGACAGGTCCTGAGAAGGCGCGCCGAGCTGGGCGGCGTGTTGCTCGGCGGCCTGGACGACTTCCTCCCAGCGCTGTTGATAGAAGAGGATCTTCACGAGCTGGAACGCATATCGCTGCGCCAGGAACGGCGCGCGGCTGGCGCGCACGCCGGCCTTGGCCTGCGCCAGGAGCTGCGCTGCTGCCGCCGCCTTGGCGGGCTTTGACTCGCTGCTGGCCAGCGGCTCCACCTGGCGGATCAGCCGGATCAGCGGCAGCGCCGCCTTGAGCTTGGCGCGGGCGGCGGTGGCGGTCCACAGCGAGCTGCCCTCGAAGCCGGCTGGCTTGTCCTTGCGCTTCTGGGTCAACACCTCGATCATCGCGGAGAGCTGCTCATCGCTGGCGCGATAGAGCACCTCCTCCCAGTCTCCGGCGGAGATCTCCTGACCCAGATATCCTTGCCAGTCCGCCAGCATGGCCAGGTCCTTGCAATCCTCCAGGCACATCCGGGAGAAGCCGGCTTCGTAGGGATTGTAGTGCAGGCCTTCGCTGACCCCTCCGAGGATCATCGGATCGAACGTGGACAGGTCTTCCACGGTCGGGCCAGACCAGCCGCAGGCCTCCACCTGCTCCCCGCGCAACGCGACGCACGCCAGCGCCGCCGCCAGCGCGGCTCCAAGGATCGCGGTCGCGCGGCGGCGAGGGCCGGTCGCGCGGCGGCGGTCATCGCGGCGGTCATCGCTGGGGGGGCGGGAGGGGCCGCGAGCCGGCCGAGACGAAGAGCTGCTCCAGGCGCGAGCTGTCATGACGACGGAGGTTCCTTTCGGAGAGATCGAACAGCGCCAGCGAGCGCGGCGACGACGACGGGGCGGGGGCGAGCTTTGGCAGCACCTGGGCGACGGCGGCAGAGAGCTCGGCGGGCGACAGACTCTCGCCTTTGAGTTCATCTCCTTCACGCAGCAGCGCGCCGCGAAAGAACGCCGTGTCGGTGGCCACGTAGCGATCGTGACCGCTGCGCCGCAGAAACGCAACGTCAGCCAGCTCCTGCGGGTCCGTGCTCTGCAGAAGATCGAGCACCTCGCCGTCGCGCAGGTGCAGGGTCCACGACCAGATCGGCAACGCCAGGTCCAGCGGCAGCGGGTAGTCGTGGAGGCGCGCCAGGTACTTGTCCGCGCTGGCCGCGTCGAAGATCGCGCGGTCGCGCTGCTCCGCGGAGAACCGTCCCATGTTGTAGAACATCAGCATGCCGCGCTCCACCGGCGGCACGCCGGTGCGCTCTCGGTACTTCACCTGGTGGAGCCGGATGGTGGCAGACAGCCTCGGCGCTGGCGTGGCGCGGCGCGCGGCGCTCGCAGCGCCAAGGCGGCGTAGCTCGGTCAGCAGCGCGAAGAAGCGGTCGCGGGTGCCATCGGTCCAGTCGCAGTCGATCTGCAGCTCGCGCGTGCTGGCCGTGCTGGCCGCGGCGCCAGTCGGCCGCAGCGCCAGGCGTGCTGGCCGCGGCGCCTTCTGCGCCTGCCGCGGCGCCTTCTGCGCCTGCCGCGGCGCCTCCTGCCAGGCCCGGCAGCAGCGCCGTTCGTTCCTCGATCCGTCGCCACAGCTCCGCGCTCAACGCGCGCACGCCCGCTTCATCGAGCTTCTGCAGCACCTCGTGGCGCAGGAACACCACCGGGATGAACTCGATCTCCTCTGGCGCGGGCTCCGTCGCGTCGACCGTCAGGTCGCCGACGAAGGTCGGCGCGCTGGCCGCGCTATCCCAGGTCACGTCGAAGAGCCGCACGTACAGGCGGCGGATCTGCAGCGCCTGCAGCGCCGCGCGCTCGGCCTGGGACAGGCGAAACACCGTGCGCCAGTAATAGAAAGAGCGCTGCGGCGGCGGTTCGCTTGGCGGCGCCGCTTCGTGCCGGGGAGCGCAAGCGAGCCCAAGGAGGGTGGCGAGGGTGGCGACGGCAACGAGGCCAGCGATGGCAGCGACGGCAGCGCCAGCGAAGCGGGGGACGGCAGGCACCGAAGGCGGAGAGGTCATGGAAACGGACACGGCAAGGCAACTCGAAGGGCAGCTTGCCACACGCGGCCGAGCGCGCCAGCGCGCAAGCAGCGAGGAACCGGCGCGCGACGAGCGCGCGACCAGCGCGCAACCAGCACGTGACCGGCGACCGCCTGGTCTTCGCGCGCGGTGACCACGTTCTGACCTGCGCGATGCGGCCACTTGAGGATACCATGGGCAGGCATGCGCCACGTCGCGTTCATCGCCCCACGGTTTCTGGAGAACACCCTCAACTATGTGCGCGCCTTCGCTTCGCACGACGAGGTCACGCTGAGCCTCATCAGCGAAGACCCGGAGACCTCCATTCCAGAGCCGCTGCGCCCGCGTATCGCCGGCCACTACCGCGTCAGCCAGTGCCTGGACGCAGCGCAGCTCACGGCCGCGGCGCGCGCCATCACGCGCGGCGTGGGCCCCATTGACCGGCTCGCTGGCGCCCTGGAGCAACTCCAGCTCCCCATGGCCGAGGTGCGCGACGCCGTGGGCATCGAGGGCATGAGCGCGCGCGTGGCTCGCAACTTCCGAGACAAGGACCGCATGAAGGACGTCTTGCGCGCGCACGGCGTGCCGGTGGCGAGGAGCGCGCTGGCCTCGTCGGTCCGGGACCTGCGCAAGTTCGTCGAGCAGGTGGGGCTGCCCATCATCGTCAAGCCGCAGGCGGGCCTCGGCGCGCGCAACACCCACCGCATCACCACCACCGCGGAGCTCATCGAGCTGGTCAACTCCGGCGCGGGTCCCTCGCCGGAGGCGCCCGCGCAGGTCGAGGAGTTCGTGCGGGCCCGTGAGCACACCTGCGAGACCGTCACCATCCGCGGTCAGGTGGTGTGGCGCTCTGGGACTCGTTACTTTCCCACCCCGCTCGAGGTGCTGGAGACCCCGTGGATCAAGTACTGCGTGCTGTTGCCACGCGAGCCAGACCTCCCCGAGTTCGCGGCCTTCTCCGCCGTCAACGAGGCCGCGCTGGCCGCGCTCTTTGGGGACGAGGCGCCCACCGCCGCCGGGACCGCCCTCACCCACATGGAGTGGTTTCTGCGGGAGGACGGCTCGAGCCTGGTCAACGAGGTCGGCGCGCGTCCGCCCGGTGCGCAGATCATGCCGCTCATGGGCCTGGCGCATGACACCAACTTCTTCGTCGACTGGACGGGCCTCATCGCGCTCGATCGCTTCACGCCCCGCGTCCGTCGCTGGGCCGCGGGCGCGGCCTTCTTTCGCGGCCAGGGCCAGGGCGACCGCGTCGTCTCCGTCACCGGCGTCGACGAGGTGCTCGCCGAGGTCGGCGATTGCCTGGTCGAGCTGCGCGCCCCCAAGCCAGGCATGGCCCGCTCGCCCTCCTACGAAGGGGAGGGCTGGGCCACCGTGCGCCACCCGACCACCGAGGGCGCCAAGGAGGCCTTGCTCACCCTCATCCAGCGCATCCAGGTCCACTACGGCTGAAGCGAGGCAACGGCGACCGAGGGAAGCGGCGACCGAGGGAAGCAGGACCGCGCCGTCCACTCGCCGGTTACTCGCCGTTCAGGGCTCCGTTCACAGCTCCAGCTCTTTGCGCACCGGGCTTGCGTACGCGGGCTTGCTGTCGCGCAGCGCGGCGGCGAGCGCCTCATCGGCTTGGTCCGGCATCCGGACGTCAAGCTCGACGAGGAGGTCGCCGCGGGTGTCCTTGCGCTTGATCCCCTTGCCGCGCAGGCGCAGCTTGGCGCGGTTCTGGGAGCGCGGGGGCACCTTGAGCACCACCGGGCCGTCGAAGGTTGGCACCTCGATGCTGGCGCCGGAGTAGGCCTCGTCCAGATCCACCGGCAAGGTCATGTGAAGGTCAAGGCCTTCGCGGCGCAGCCACGGATGTGGCGTCACCTCGGTGGTGATGACCAGATCGCCAGGCGGGCCGCCGCGGCCCGGGTTGCCCTTGCCCGGGATGCGGATCATCGAGCCGTTGTCCGCGCCGGGCGGGATCCGGACCCGGAGCGGGCCGTGGCCAGGCAGCTCCAAGGACACCTCGGCGCCCTCGATGGCCTGGCGCAGCTCGAGCGTGACGGAGGCGTGCAGGTCGCTCCCCCGCATCGGCCCTCGCGCCCGGCCAAACAGATCGGCGAAGTCGAACTCCCCGCCGCCGGGGCCCCGTTGCTGGCGGGCGTGCTGCCAGCGCGCCTGTTCGCGCGCGCGCTGGGCGTCGAAGTTGCCGTGCAGCGACGCGGCGCCAAACTCGTCGTACGCCGCGCGGCGCTTCTCATCAGCGAGGACCTCGTACGCGGTGGAGACCTTCTTGAAGGTCTCTTCCGCCGCCTGGTTCCCGGGGTTCACATCCGGGTGGTTCTTGCGCGCCAGCCGATGATACGCCTTGCGAATCTCTTCGGGACTTGCGCCCTTGGCCACGCCGAGCGCGGCGTATAGGTCATCCCCCGTCTCCTGTGCCATGGCACAGCAGCTTGCCGTGAGAACCGGGCGATGACCAGCCCAGGCCGTGTCACTTGGCGGTAGCGGTGCGCCCTTTTGAGGAGCGTGTAGAGCCTGGCCAGTGTCTGTTGCGGCCACAGTCGGAAGCGCACAGCAATCTCGAGGGGGGAGGCGCGCGACTCCGGGCGTCCAGCGCGAGTTGCTGGCCAGGCTCTACCCTTTTGGGGATCGGCCAGCTCCGCGCGTTGCTAAGGCCTGTGTCGTGGCGCGCGACGGCGCCAGGAGAACCTACTAAGATAGGTCGCCGCCCGGGCTGCCTCGCCGTGAAACTCTACGCTATCAGTGATCTGCATGTGGGCTACGAAGCCAACCGCCGCTACTGGCAAGGCCTCGGCCACCATCCCCAGGACTGGCTGATCCTGGCCGGAGACCTGGGGGAGACCGAGGCGCACCTGCGCTTCGCGCTGGGAGTGGCCCTCGCTCGCTTCGCGCGCGTGCTCTGGGTGCCTGGCAATCACGAGCTCTGGACCCTGCCGGGGGAGGTTGGCGGCCTGCGTGGCCTCGACCGCTATGCTCGCTGGGTCGAGGTGTGCCGGGAGCTTGGCGTGCTCACGCCGGAAGATCCCTTCGTGGTCTGGCCGGGGGAAGGGCCTCGGTGCGTGCTGGCGCCGCTGTTTCTGCTCTATGACTACTCGTTCCGACCCGACTCGGTGCCGCAGGATCAAGCGCTGGCCTGGGCGCGTGAGGCCGGCATCGAGTGCGTCGACGAGGTGCTGCTCCACCCGGACCCGTTCCCCACGCGCTCGGCCTGGTGCCAGGCCAGGTGCCAGGACGCCAGCGACCGCCTGGCCGCCATCGATCCAGCGCTCCAGACGGTGCTCATCAACCACTTCCCGCTGCGCCGGGAGCTGGCGCGGCTGCCGGCGATCCCTCGCTTCTCTATCTGGTGCGGCACCACGCTCACCGAGGACTGGCACCGCACGTACCGCGCCGCGGTGGTGGTCTCCGGGCACCTGCACATCCGCTCCACGCAGTGGATCGACGGCGTCCGCTTCGAGGAGGTGTCGCTTGGCTATCCGCGCCAGCGCTCGCCGAGCGCAGAGGTCGACAGCTACCTGCGTCAGATCTTGCCGCAGCCCTCGACCGGTGGCGGCTGAGCGCGGCTGCGCGCGCGCCGCGCGCTCGATCGAGCGTACGATCGATCGCGTGCATCGGGCCGTGGGCTAGTCGCCGTTTCACATCGGCGGCAACAGCACGGTGTCGATGACGTGGATCACGCCGTTGGTGGCAGTGACGTCCGCTTTGGTCACCGTGGCGTCGTTGATCTTCACGCCGCTGCTGGTGTCGATCTTCAGCGCCGCTCCCTGCAAGGACGTGGCGGTCTGCAGGGCGGCCACGTCCTTGGCGGTGACGGCGCCGGCCACCACGTGGTAGGTCAGGACGGCGGTGAGCTTGGCCTTGTCCGCCAGCAGCCCTTCGATGGTCCCAGGCGGCAGCTTGGCGAACGCCTCGTCGGTGGGGGCGAACACGGTGAACGGACCTGGGCCCTTGAGCGTGTCCACCAGGCCGGCTGCCTGGACCGCCTTGACCAGCGTGGTGAACGAGCCCGCGGCGATCGCGGTATCGACGATATCCGCAGGGGCCGCGGCCGCAGCGCCCTGGGCCGGGGCCGCCGCGTCTTTCGGGGTGGAGCCGCAGGCGAGGACCGAGAGGGAGAGCAGAGCAGCGAGCGTGAGCGTCTTCATCATGTCAGGATCTCCGGAAGGTGAGAACGTGGGGGTGCCCCAGGGCCCGGCTGGGCCCACGGGTTACACCCGGTGTGGAAGCGGTCTGGGGCCAGCGCGAAGGTCGGCCCAGGTTGCTCGAGTGCCAGTTAGAGCGTCGCGCGCGGCAACGGTTACGCGCCTCGCTGCAAAAGTGGCTCGGCTCGTCGCTTTGCGAGAACCGGACAATTCGGTCGGAAATCGCGGAAGCTCGCGGCCGCGCGGGTCGACGCCGCGCTGGTCAGGCCGCGCGCATCGTCACCACCCGCGCGCCCAGCCGCTCCACCAGCGCCGGATCGTGCGACGCCACGAGCACGCCGCCGTGCTCGCGGTGGGAGCGCAGCAGCGCCACCAGCGCCTCGAGGCGGGTCACGTCGAGGCCGTTGTCGGGCTCGTCGAGGACCAGCAGCCTGGGCGGCCCCAAGAGCGCGGCGCCCAGGTATGCGCGCCGCCGCTGCCCAAGCGACATCTGCCCGAGCTTCTTGTCCGCCAGCTCCGCGAGCCCAAGCTCTGCCATCAGCTCCGGGGCTGGCGGCGGAGCGCCGCGAGCCGCGCCGACGAGCGCCCACAGCTCCGCGCCGCTGAGAAACCCCAGCGCGTGGCTGCCCTCGCCGCCAGCGCCGCCGCTGCCCTCGCCCCCTTCGCCGCCCTCGGGCAGATAGCCCAGGGCCCGTCGCGCCGCCCGGCGCTGGCGCGGCGGGCCCCAGACATCGTGCCCGTCGATCTGCACCAACCCTTGTCGCGGCAGGTACAGCCCGGCCACCGCGCCCATCAACGTGGACTTGCCGCAGCCGTTGTCGCCGACGAGCGCGACGATCTCTCCGGCGGCGACCTGCAGCGCCAGGCCGGACACGACGCGGCGGCGGCCTCGCACCACCGCCAGATCTTCCACGCGAAGCACCGGCGTCAGCACAGCACCGGCTCCTGGATCCGCAGCAGCGCGGCGACAGCGATCGCCAGCGCCGCCGCCAGGCCGGTCTCCGCCCACAGCCCGAGCAGCAGCACGGCGCTGGCGCTGCACGCCAGCGTGCCGGTCAGCACGCGCGCGGCCACCGTGGCGCTCTGGGTGGCCCACCGCGCCACGGGCACCGCCGCCAGGCCCATCGCCAGGCCCAGCCCCACGGCGCCGGCCAGCATCCTCAGCACGTCACCGGCGGGCAGGCCCCAGGTCGCCAGCAGCGAGGCCAGCGCGCACAGCGCGATCATCGCGGCGCTCTGCACCACGGCCAGCGCCGCGACGTAGCTCGTGTGCGCGACCCCCGCGCTCGCGCACAGCGGCCACAGGCGGCGATGCACCACCGCCAGCGGCTGGATCACCGCCGCCCAGGCTGGCGCGCCCAAGAGCGCCACCGTGCCGAGCCCAAGCGTGCTGGCGCTCGGTCCGAAGAGCTGGTTGTTGTGGATCATCAAGTGCGCCGCCAGGCCGGCCAGGCCCGCGAACGCCGCGGCGCGCAGGAGGGCATCATCTGACCACAGCCGCTGCCACAAGATCTGCCGCAGGCCCTGGCCGGCGTTGCGCCACGCCACCTGAGCCCTGCGGCGCTGGGGCCATGGAAGGAGGGTGAGCGCCGCAGACAGCGCGGTGACGCCTGCCCAGGCCAGGAGCGCGGCGCGCGGCGCGCCGCCTGCGCCCATCAGCGCCGGCACCGGCGCGTGCAGGAGCGCCAGGGTGGCGCCGGGCAGCGCGGACCCTAGCGGCGGCGACGGCAGGCTGCGCAGGAAGCTCGCGGCCTCGGCTCTCACCAGGATGCGCGCGGCCGGATGCAGGAGCGCCAGCCACAGCCCCCCTAGCAGCGCCGCTGCCCCCGGGCTCGCGGTGAGCAGCGCCACCACGGAGGGCGGGGTCAGCGCGGTGGGGCCCATCACCACCGCCGCCACCACCGCCAGGCTCGCCCATACCGCGCCAGCCCGGCGCCCGGCAGGCCCGGCGACCGCGCGGAGCCACGCCGCGGTCCAAAGGCTTGACCCGCTGCGCGAACTAGCCATAACTCATGCCAACTATCATGCACTTCATCGATGAGGTCACCATCACCGTCAAGGCCGGCGACGGCGGCGACGGCTCCGCGGCCATGCGGCGCGAGGATGGTGTACCACGCGGCGGTCCTTCTGGCGGCGACGGCGGCAACGGCGGCAGCATCACCCTGGTGGCCGACCCGCAGCTCGCCACCTTGCTGGACTACAAGTACCGGCGCAACTACAAGGCCGAGCGCGGGGAGGACGGCCGCAACAAGGATCAGTACGGCGCGGCAGGCCAGGACCTGGAGCTGCGCGTGCCGGTGGGGACCGTGGTCCACGACGCCGAGTCCGGAGAGCTGCTGGCGGATCTGGACCGGCCCGAGCTGCGTCACGTCATCGCGCGGGGCGGCGCCGGGGGCCGCGGCAACATCCACTTCAAGACCCCGTGGAATCAGGCGCCGCGCACCGCCGAGCCCGGCACGCCCGGAGAGTCCCGGGCCCTGCGGCTCGAGCTCAAGCTGCTCGCCGACGTCGGGCTGCTCGGGTTCCCCAACGTGGGCAAGTCCACCTTCATCGCCAAGGTCTCGCGCGCCCGCCCCAAGATCGCCAACTATCCGTTCACCACCCTGGTGCCAAACCTCGGCGTGGTGCGGCTGTCCGATGACCGGACGTTTGTGATCGCGGACATCCCGGGCCTCATCGAAGGCGCGGCGGATGGGGCGGGGCTCGGGCATCAGTTCTTGCGGCACGTCGAGCGCTGCGCCGTGTTGCTGCACATCCTCGACGCCACCGAGTGGGCGATGGGCAGCGCGGACCGCGAGCCGCTGCGGGATCTCGACGTCATCAACCAGGAGCTGTCGCGCTACGCTCCCGAGCTGTCCCAGAAGCCTCAGCTCGTGGTGCTCGGCAAGGCGGACGCCACGCCGCCTGAGCTGGTGGAGGAGGTCTCCGCCAAGCTCGCGGCGCGCGGCATCCCGCTCTTGACCATGTCCGGGGTGACGGGCGCCGGGGTGGACGCCGTGCTGGAGGCGCTGTGGCGAATGTCACGCGACGCGGGCGGCAACCGCAAGACGCAACGGGCGCCGGCCGAGTAGCGCGGTCGGGCCGGGCCGGGAGGGGCCGTGGCCGGGCCGGGGAGCGTGGCCGTGGCCTGGCCGCAGCGGAACGGCCGGGATCGGGCGGATGCCGGCCCCGAGGCGGCGCGCGGTGGCTGGTGTGCGGCTCTTGCGCGGCCTCGGAGATGCTCTTGGGCCCGCCGGCCTCATTTTGTGATCGTTTGCCGGTTGCCTCTCGATCTAGGGCACGGCTGGCGCACGATTGCTTGATGGCCCCCCAGGCCGGTGTTACAACCGCCACAATCCAAAGGAATTTGCGGTGTCCTCTCAATCCCGTGCGGGCTTGGCGGGGCACCGGCTAGCTGGAATTCCCAGCGGGAGAACCTCATGCGGAAGATTTGCACCGTTGGTCTCGTGCGCGCGCCCCTGGCCGCGCTGGTCGTGCTCGGATTGGGGATGGCGTCGGCGGCCTCTGCGCAGCCAGCGCCTGCTCCTGCGAGCACGCCCGCAGCCAAGCCCGCCGCGACGACCCCGGCCGCCGCTCCTGCCGCAACGACGCCGGCCAAGCCGGCGAGCTCCCCTGCTGCCTCTGCTCCAGCGACCACCGCGACGCCGGCCAAGTCCGGCGCGGCTCCGACCGCGCCGACCGCTCCGACCGCGGGCGCGCCGACGGTTCCGGCCGCGGGCGCGCCGACCGCCGGGGCGCCGGCCTCGGGGCCTGATCTCTCGGCCGTCAAGCCGGAGGCCATGCCCACCTCGGTCCGCCTGCGGCGGCTCGAGCAGCGCGTCCAGGCGCTCAAGGAGCGGGCGTGGCGAGCCAAGGCCCGCGTCGGCATGCTCAAGGAGAGCGTGCTCGGCGGCGGCGTGGGCGCCCTGGCGTCCATCACCCACAAGAACAACATGGGCGCCAGCTATCGCTTGATCAAGCTGGTCTACTCGCTCGACGGCGTGCAGATCTTCGCGCGCACCGACGAGGCGGCGGAGAGCCTGTACAAGACCTCGAGCTTCGAGATCTTCACCGGGCCGATCTCCCCTGGCAGCCACACCATCAGCGTCATCGCGGTGTATCGCGGCCACGGATATGGCGTGTTCAAGTACCTCGACGAGTTCGTGGTGCAGGCGCGCGGCACCCACGCCTTCACCGCCGGGGAGGGCAAGACCGCCAAGGTCGACGTCAGCGGCTACGAAAAGGGCGGTCCCACCACGCCGTTTGACAAGCGCCCGGCGGTGGACTTCAAGGTCACGCTGCTGACGCCCGAGAAGGAGAAGCCGGCCGCCGGCGCCAAGCCGACGGAGATCAACCGCTCGGCGACGCCGTCGGCCACCCCGTCGGCGACGCCGTCGGCCACGCCAGCGGCCGCGCCGGCCACGCCAGCACCGGCCACGCCGGCGCCGGCCGCCACCCCGCCAGCGGCCGCGCCGGCCACGCCAGCGCCGGCCAAGCCTGCCACCACGCCCGGGAAGTGAGCCATGACCTCCGTGCTCGCTCGAGGACTTCGGCGCTGGCTCGCTGGCGCAGCATTCGCGGCGCTCGCCGCCAGCGCGACCACCACGCGCGCTGACCGCATCGGCGATCTGTCCAAGCAGGTCGATGGCTTTGCCGCCGAGGTGCGCGCGCTCGGCACCGATCTGCCGCGGCCCGGCAAGCCCACGGTGGACGGCCAGGAGCGTCGGCTGGTCGACGCGCAGGTCGCCTTTGCCCTGGGCAAGCACGACGCCGCCGCGCTCATGCTCTACGACCTGGTGCAGAAGAGCTCGAGCGCGTCCAGCGGCGACGCCGAGACCGCGGTGTACTATCTGGCGGAGTCCCTGCTCCAGAAGGGCGATCGGGTCGCCGCTCGCGGGTACTTCACGCAGATCGCCAACGCCGGCACTAGCGGCAAGTACTACCAGCAGTCGCTGGAGCGCCTGATCGAGCTGGCCATCGCGCTGGGCGATCCCGCTGGTGTCGAGGAGTGGCAGGCCGCGCTCATCCGCCTCCCGTCGGCGCAGCGGCGCCCGTCGGTGCCGTACGTGCTGGGCAAGTATGCCTTCAGCCTGGGCAAGTACGACGACGCGCTGTCGTTGCTGCGGGACGTCCCCAAGGGCTCGGCGTACGAGCTGCAGTCGCTGTACTTCACCGGCGCCACGTACATCGCCAAGAAGGACCTGGGCAAGGCCACCGAGATCTTCGACGATCTGGTCAACCGCCGCCCCAAGACCTCCGTCGATCGCCGGGTCATCGAGCTGTCGCAGCTCGCGCTGGGCCGCGTCTACTACGAGCGCGATCAGCCCTCCAAGTCCATCGACAGCTACCTGATGGTGGACCGCAAGAGCGACCTGTTTGCCGACGCGCTCTACGAAGTGGGCTGGGTCTACGTCAAGAGCAAGCAATACGACAAGGCGCTCGGCGCGCTGGAGCTCCTGGCGCTGTCGGATCCCAGCTCGTCGAAGACCGCCACCGTGCAGATCCTCGAGGGCAATCTCCGCATCCGCAAGGCGCAGATGCTCAAGCAGAAGGAGATCTCCGGCATCGACCCGGGCGCTCAGCCCGGCGTGGAGTACGACAAGGCGCGGGCGCTGTTCGAGCGCACCCACGATCAATACTCGCCGTCGTATGACGAACTGGAGCGCTTGCTCCTGGCCAAGGAAGACGCCACGCAGTTCCTGGCGCAGATCACCGGGCGCTCGTCGCGCACGTTCAACGTCAGCTCGGCGATGCCCGAGGTGGCCGCCGCCTGGGTGCGCGAAGAGCCCGAGGTGCAGCGCGTGGTCAGCGTCGAGACCGACCTGGCGCAGATCGAGGGCAACATCCGCGAGGCGGAGCTGACCATCGAGCGGCTCGAGGGGCTGCTCGGCGCGCCGCGCCGCGGCAACGTGTATCCGCCGCTGGTGGAGCGGCGCAACCGCCTGATCGAGATCCAGGAGGCGATCATCGCCACCCGCAGCGAGCTGGCGGACAAGCAGCGCGCGCTCCTTCGCTCCCCGGTGGGCGCGGTGGCAGAGGCGACGGCGCGGCGCGCCGCGGTGGCGCAGCAGGTGGCGCAGCAACCCAACGCCGAGCTGGCCTACGCCGACCGCCTGGCCAAGGCACAAGAAGAGTTCAGCCGCTTCGAAGAGGGCCTCTCCGAGATCGAGATGGTCCTCGACTCCTCCGAGGCCATGTCCGTGGCGCTGCGCAAGCTCGGCAAGGACACCACGCTGCCGCCGGAGCTGCAGGGCAATATCGATCGCACGCTCGGCGAGGTGGGCCCAGAGGCGGAGGCCCTGCGCCATGAGATGTCCGAGGTCCGGCGCGAGGTGGTGCTCGGGCGCGACCTCGCCGGCACCGGCGATGAGACCGCGGTGCAGGCCGCGCGCCTGCGCTACGCCATGCGGCAGGCGCAGGACGAAGAGCAGCGCGCGCTGACCGCGGCGCTGGGGAGCAGCAAGGACGGCAAGCAATCGCAGAAGCTCGCCGCCCTGGCCGACGCCGCGGCGCGGATCGCCGCGGACACCGAGCGCGTGGACGGCAACATCGACGCGCTGGTGGAGGAAGGCCTCAAGGAGGTGCGCAAGCTCCTGGCCGCTGAACGCCAGAACCTGGCGGAGTACAAGGCGGAGTTTGCCAGCGTGGAGGAGGAGTCGCGCGGCCTGGGCGGCGCCGTCCTGGCGACCACCTTCAGCAGCGTGCGCGATCGGCTCTACGACGTGGTCATCCGCACGGACGTCGGCGTGATCGACGTATCCTGGTCGCAGAAGGAAGAGGCCGACACGGACCTCAAGCGCTTCAACCTGTCGCGCCAGCGCGAGCTCAAGCAGCTCCGCGATGATTTCCGCGACATCCTGGAAGAGGCCGCAGCCAAGCCGGCAGCGCCAGCCACGCCAGCGCCAGCAGAGCCGGCGCCTGCGACCCAGCCGTCCACGGGCGCGCCCACCGGCGGCAAGGCCCCGGTCAGCCTGCACCCGCTGCCCCCGCGGCCGGCAAAGGAGCGAAGTCATGAAGCGCACGACCCTGCTCTCCGCAGCGGCCGGGGCGGTGTTGGCCGCGGCCATGGCGGCCGCGATGGTGACGTCTGCGGCGGCGCAGGCGCCAGCGCCCACGCCAGGCGCGCCCGCTACTGGCGCGCCCGCCGCTGGTGCGCCCACGACCGGCGCGCCCGGCGCCGGCGTGCCGTTGCCGATGCCGCCTGTCCTGCCCGTGGTGGCGATGCCCCTGTCCCCTGCAGAGATGGACGTCCTCCGCGACATCGAGGGGGAGTGGACCCGCTACGTCGACTCCGGCGAGGCGCACCACAAGCGCATGCGCCAGGTGCTGCTGCGCGAGTACGACAGCCGCACCAAGGAGCTCGAGCGCCGCTACGCCGAGCGCATCTCCCGCACCGAGGCGGACCTGACCAAGCGGCACAAGGACACCATCGCGCTGCTCGAGAAGTTCATCGCCAAGCACCCCAATGATCCTGTGCTCACGCCGGATCAGATGTTCCGCCTGGCGGACCTGTACCTCGACGTGGCGGACGCTGAGCTGGAGGCGCGGCTCGCCGCGCAGGACGCCTCTGGCGCTCCCCCGGACGCCGACGCCCCGGACATGATCGCCGACTACAGCCGCTCCCTGGCGCTGTGGGAGGACATCCTCAAGCGCTTCCCAAGCTACCGGCAGCTCCCCTCCACGCTGTACCTCTTGGCCTACTACGGCAAGACCAAGGACGAGCGGCGATCGCTCCTGCTGTTCCTGGCGCTGGCTTGCTCCAACAAGTACAAGTTCACCGACGCCCCTCCCGCGGTGCCTAGCCGGCAGGAGGCCATCGCGCGCTCGGCGCTGCCGACGCTGCGCGATCCGTACGCGGATTGCCAGCCCTGGCCCAACGCGGACGTCGAGCTGGTGCGTCACGCCTGGATCCGCGGCATCGCCGATCACCACTTCTCCATCACCGGCGAGCTGGACGAATCCATCGCGTCGTACCTCAAGGTGGCCAACGGCGGCAACGAGTCGTCGCTGTACGCGGAGTCCTTGTACAAGCTGGCGTGGTCCTACTATCGACGCGACTACCTGCCGGACTCGATCCGTCGCTTCGACGAGTCCATCAAGCTCTACGACAGCGTGATCGCCAGCGGTGGCCAGCCAGCGCTGGAGCTGCGCGACGAGTCCGTCCAGTACATCGCGGTGGCCTTCACCGACCCCTGGCAGGGAGAGACCGAGACCGATCCGGTCAAGTCCTTCGCCCGCGCCCGCGACTACTACAAGGGCCGCGAGAGCGAGCCGCACGTGCGCGACGTCTGGGTCGCCATGGGCAACGCCTTCCAGGAGATCCAGTCGTGGGATCAGGCGGTGGACTCCTATCGGCTCGCCATCGGCCCGCCCTGGGAGCTCAACCCCGGGAACCCGGTGGTCCACCAGCAGATCGTCAACGTGTTCGAGCTCAAGGGCGACAAGTTCGCGGCCGACGGCGCCGCCGCCGAGCTGGCCATTCGCTACGCGCCGGGCTCGGCCTGGTACGTGGCCAACGAAAAAGACCGCGAGGCGATGGAGAACCAGCGCCGGATCGCGGAGCGCGCGCTCTATGCCGCCACGCGCAACACGCACACCGCCGCCACCGAGTCTCGCAAGGAGTACGAGGCCGCGGCCAAGAAGGACCCCGCCGCCAAGGAGGAGTACCTGGCGCTGTATGGCAAGGCGGTGGACCTGTACCGCACCTTCATCCAGCAGTACCCGGAGTCGGACTACGTCTACGAGTTCACCTACCTCCAGGGCGAGGCGCTGTACTTCAGCGAGCGGTACCTGGAGGCGGTGGAGCAGTACCGCTGGGTGCGCGATCACCGCGATCTGTCCGAGCAGTACTTCCTGGAGGCCGCGCAGAGCGTGCTGCAGTCGTACGAAGCCGAGGCCGCGCGGCGGGTGGCTGCCGGTGAGCTGACCGCGCTCAAGGTCCCCACCGGGGACGAGCTGCGCGCCATGTCGCAGCCGCTCACGCCGCAGCCGATCCCGGCGATCTACCTGCAGCTCCAGAGCGAGTGGGACAACTATCAGACCATGGTCCCGGATCCCCGGACGGCGCCGCAACAGGGCATCAACGCCGCGCTGGTCAGCTTGGCGTACCTGCACGTCGACGACGCCATCGCGCGCTTCGAGAAGGTGATGTCCAAGTTCTGTGGCAACCCCGAGGCGGTCAAGGCCAAGGACGGCCTGCTGTCGATCTACGACGCCACCGGTCAGCTCGACAAGTTCGAGGAGACCAACAAGCGGTTCATCGCCACCAAGTGTGGCGACGCCACCAGCATCGAGCTCGCCAAGTCGCAGAACCGCTCCATCGACTTCCGGCGCGCGCGTGACCTGTTCGCCGCCAAGCAGTACATCCCCGCCGCCGAGGCGTTCTACAAGTACTACAAGACGGCGCCGGTGGCAGATCCGGATCTGCCGACGGCCCTGTACAACGCCGCGGTCAACTACAAGCTGGGCGACCGTCCCAAGACCGCCATCGCGTTGTTCAAGGAGTTCACGCAGAGCAAGGACAAGCTCTTCCGCGAGAGCCCCTATTATCTCGATGCCAAGCGGCTCACCGCGCTGAGCTACCAGAGCGCCTTCGACTACGACAACGCGATCGCCAACTACCTTGAGCTCTACGACCTGGCCAAGAAGGCCAAGAAGCTGGGCATCAAGCCGCCGGAGCCGCTGCCCGGTGAGCCGCCGCTCACGCTGGAGCAGATAAGCCTCAACGCGCTGTACAACGCCGCGTTCGCCGCCGAGCTCAACCGCGACTTCAAGCGCGCGATCGATCTGTACACCCGCTACGAGCGCGAGGAGACCAGCCGGGCGGCGCAGGACAACGCGCTGTGGTCCGTGGCCAACATGTACAAGTCGGCTGGCGACGTGGACGCGCTGGTTCGCACCAGCGCCGCCTGGCGCAAGAAGTACGGCAAGGACAACCCGGACCGTCAGGTGGAGAGCTACTACAACGAGGCCGCGTTGTGGAAGCGCAAGGGCAAGACCACCCAGGCGAACGCCGCCGGCCAGTCCACCATCAACGCCTGGAAGGCCGCCGGCGCCACCCGCGGCAGCCGCGGCGCCAAGCTGGCCGGAGAGTGGGAGCTGGCCTTCGCCGAGAGCTTCTACGAGGGCACCTTCATTCCGTACGCCATCAAGAAGGCGGCGCGCACGCTGCCGGAGCTGGAGGCGCAGCGCAAGGGCGCGCAAGATCTGACGCTCAAGACGCAGGACAAGTACCTCGCGCTCGATGCCTATGGCGTCGCGGAGTACTCGATGGCGGCCAAGGTGCGCTACGGAGACACGCTGTATCAGTTCGCCGGCAAGCTGTCCGACGCGCCGTTGCCGGTGCCGGTGGCCAAGAACCCGGACGCGGTGGCCGCCTTCGAGGAGACCCGCGACAAGAACCTACAGAAGTACCTCAGCGAGGCCAAGGCGCAGTGGGCCGAGGTCGTCGACCTCGCCAAAAAAGGCGGAATCTCCAACCGTTGGAGCCAGCAGGCGCTGGAGAACCTGGGGCGCGAGTTCCCTGGGGAGTTCTCGGTGCTGAGCCAGGAAATCGTGGAAGGAACCGAAGCGCCATGAAGCAATCGGTCCAAGATCGAAGCCTGCGGTCGTACGTCTATGGCTTCATGATGCGCGCTGGTCACCTTGCGGTCTGTCTGGCCTTTGTGGCCGCGGCAGCGTGTGGTGGCAAGGACGCCAAGAAGAAGACCACCCCTGATCCGGCCAAGGCTTCCGACCCCAGCGGGATGAAGGATCAAGATCCGGACACCACGGATCCGGGCGGCAGCGGCGCCCCTGATCCTGGCGGGACCGGGACCGGTGGCACCGGCGCGGGCGCTGGGGCCGGCGGCGGGGAAGTGGCAGAGGTGCCGCCACCTCCGGTCATCCCTCCCAACTACGACCCGGATCCGGCCGAGGCGCGGGGCGCGATCGATCGCCACCTCAAGGTCGGCCGCGACGCGCTGGCGGCGACGCCGCCGGATCCTGACACCGCGCTCCGCGAGGCGCGGTTGGCGCTGGCCATCGACGGCGCCAACGTGGACGCGGCGGCGATGGTCGCGCATGCGTACTACCACAAGCGGCAGTACGACACCGCCGAGCTGGTGCTGGACGACGTGTACAAGCGCGAGTCCGCCAAGCGCAGCGCCCGCGTGCTCTATGTCTACGGCCTGGTCTACGACAAGACCAAGCGCCCCACGGAGGCCGCGCTCGCCTTCCGCCAGGCGGTGGACCTGGATCCGTCCTTCGCCAGCGCGCGCGTCAACCTCGGCGCCTATCAGCTCCGCAACAAGCAATACGCGGAGGCCACCGCGACCTTCGAGAGCCTGACCGGCGGCGGCCGCAGCGACGCGGTGACCCTGACCTCCCTGGGCTCGGCGTATCGCGGTCGCTCCAGCGAGTACCCGGCGGGCACCGGCGAGCAAGCGCAGTGGCTGATGCGCGCCGAGGAGGCCTACAAGCGCGCGCTGTCCGCCAGCCGCAACTACGGCCCGGGTTACTACAACCTGGCGTTGCTCTACCTCGACTCTGACCCGTTCCCCGACCCCTCGGGGAGCGCGCTCGATACGCTGGTGCGCCTGCAGCGGGCCAAGACCTACTTTGACGAGTACAAGAACATGCCCGGCGTGGACATCAAGCTCTACGAGGAGCGCATGAAGGACGTCCAGAAGGCGATCAAGCGCGAGGAGAAGAAGCGCAAGAAGAAGCCAGCGGCAGAGGGCTAGGCCAGCGCGGCCCAAGCCCAACGCCCGACACCGCCAGCAGCGCAGCGACGGACAGGTAGACGACTACACGAGCGACGACGTCGGCGCCCGCTGACATGCCAGAGACTCTCGCAGGAACCGAGCGCAGGAGAACCCCATGGTGCAAATCTCGAAGAGACAGGTGGCGATCGGCAGCGCGCTGGTGCTGGCGTTGGCGCTGGGGAACCATCACGTCGCGTACGCCGAGGGCTGCGACGAGGGTGACGGCGAGAGCAAGCAGGGCAAGTTTCACATCGAGTACATCAACGGCAAGCCGGTGACCGTGATCGACACCGAGATCGCCGTGTGCGGCAAGGTCCCTCGCCCCAGCGTGGTCTACGTGCTCACCGCCAAGAACATCAGCTACGAGTGGGAGAACCTCAAGCAGGACTTCATGCCGCTGATTTTGGACTCGGTCAAGAAGGCGCCATTCTGATGTCCACCTCCAATCGCAATGGGACCGGCTCGTCGACGGGCGCTCGTCCGCGCATCTTGCGCATCGGCATCCTCCTGGGCGGCAAGATCGTCGAGGAGCGGCTGATCCGAGATCGCAGCACGGTGACCATCGGCCAGTCGGTGAAGAACACCTTCTCGGTGCCGCTCGACGGCTTGCCGCTGGAGTTCCCGCTGTTCCCGGCGGTCGACCACCAGTACAAGCTCAACGTGCTAAAGGGCATGGATGGCCGGCTCTCCGAGAGCGGCGGCGGCGTCCAGCTCCTCGAGCAAGCCAAGGCCAGCGCCGAGCACCACGGCGACTACTACACGCTGCCGCTCTCGGAGCACTCGCGCGGCAAGCTGACGCTGGGCGACCTGACGATCCTGTTTCAGTTCGTCGTCGAGCCGCCCATCCAGCCCAAGCCGATGTTGCCGGCGTCGGTGCGCGGCAGCATCGCCGACCGCATCGATCCGCGGCTGTCGGTCATCCTGGCCATCTCGATCATCTCGCACTTCACCATCGTGCTCATCGCCTGGCGCATGGATCCGGAAGTGGATGATGGCATCGCCGAGCGCGCCTACAACCTGACCTTCAAGCCCGAGACCTACAACATCGAGGTGGAGCCACCGCCACAGCCGCAGCAGAACGGCACCGCCACCGAGGCCGCGGGCAAGAAGGACGAGGCCAAGCCGGCCAAGCCGGAGCAGCCCAAGAGCGGCGGCAGCGGCGGCCCCAAGAATGACGGCGGCGGCAGCAGCAAGGGCAGCGGCGCCGCTGCGGCCGAAGAGGCCATCGCGTTCGCCAACGCGCTCACCGTCTCGGGCGAGGGCGGGGTAGGTGGGCTGGGCGACATGGGCCGCCGGGCTCCCGGCGGCGACCTGAGCAGCGAGATCACCGAGGTCAACGAGAGCGGCCGGACCGTGGGCATCGGCGGCGGCACCGGCCGTGGCACCCGCGGTGATGGCGATCCGCGGGTGGGCACCGGCGGCGGTCCGCGCGTGGACGGGCCAGGCGGCACCACCAGCGCCGGCGGCGGCAAGGGCGAAGAGAAGGGCCCGGCCGGGCGCATCAGCGTCAGCGACAAGGAAGGCGACGTCACCAACACGCTCACGCCGGACGAGGTCCTGCGCAAGATCCAGGCGGCGTACATGGCCGGCCTCAAGCGCTGCTACAAGGAGCACCTGAAGACGGATCCCACCGCGCGCGGCGGCGTGCAGCTCACCTTCACGGTCAACGAGACCGGTCGCACGGTGGGTGGCCGAGCCAAGGGCTTTGCCTCCAGCGTCGACACCTGTATCACCGGCCTGATGTCCACTTGGCGCTTCGCGGTGCCCAAGGACAAGGACGACGGCGAGCCGGCCGAGGCCAGCTTCTCCATCAAGCTGCAGCTCGTCCCGGACTGAGCTACGCCTTCTTCTTGGCGATGGCGATGAGCCTGGCGTAGGCCGCGGCCGCGTTCAGGCAGACCTTGCGCAGCTCCGCCTCTTCGGTCTCGCTGAGCTTGGTGGCGCGGTGCCCGTAGAGCAAGTTCACCACCCGCTTGCCGATGCGGATGATCCCCACCGCCGCGGCGGCGGGCTCGGCGCAGCCCAGCACCTTGAACAGGTACTGGTGGACCGACGAGGGCGCCAGCGAGCCAGAGAACACCCCGTCGTCATCTTCGATGGCGGAGCGAAACACCGAGGGTGACTCGAGCGGGATGAGGATGTGCTCCACGAAGGCGTGACCAGGCAGGTTGCCGGTGGCCTTCCATCCAAAGGCGAGCTGATCTCGCACCGTGAACAGCACGGCGCCCTCGAACAGGTAGCTGGCGTAGCCCAGGAGCGCTGCGACGATCTGATTGCGATCTTCGGCCGCGGTCAGCGCGGTCATGGTCTCGGGCCCCGGCGTGGGCTCCATCGGCGGCGCCATGGCGGTCATGCGATCCGCGGTCACCGTGCGAGAGGCCACGCCCAGCGGCGCGGCCTCGGCAGCGGCGGCGTCGTCTGCGTCCAGGCTGACGATCAGATCCTCCGCCTCCAGCTCGAGCGCCTCCGAGTCGTCGAAGCGGTTGTTGGTGTCGAGCCGCTCCATGCGCTGGGTGGTGTGCAGCTTGAACGCCGGCCCTGGCGCGGTCAGCGGCTGCGAGGCCAAGGGGGGCAGGCCCGGCAGCGGCGGCGCGGGCAGCCCTTGATGGGCTGCGCCTTCATCGCCGCGCGGCAGATCTCCCAGCGCCACGAAGCGCAGCGGGCGCGGGACGCCGTAGTAGCGCTCGACGTAGTAGTAGATCCGCACCTCGGGCGCGACGCGCGGCAGCACGCGGTAGCCGGTGAGCTGCGAGATCTGCTCCAGGTTGGCCAGATCGTGCGGGTCCTCCACCGCGGCGATGAGCTGGCGGTCCTGCACCACCAGCGGCACGCACTTGTGGCGGAAGGCCTGGTTTGCTTGCAGGAGCCGCACCGCAGAGCGCTTGGCGCGCTCCAGCATGGCTCCGGTCGCGATGGGGATCCCAAGCTCGAGCCCCAGGTACACCGTGGTGGCGTCCAGGTCCACGAACCCGAGCTCGAAGAGCACGGTGCCAAGCCGGCCGCCGTCTCGCGCTTGCAGCGACAGCGCCGTCTGCAACTGCGCAGGGCTGAGGCGGCCGTCGCGGATGAGCATCTCTCCGAGCTTCATGGCCGACCACGTTACCACGGTCGCGGCGGGGACCGTCTGGACACGCCTGCCGTCTGGTGCCCTGATCGAACGAGCGGGATCCACCGGCGATCGGCGCTGCATCTCCTTGAGCTGGTGTGGTTCGAAGCACTCGGTCAACCCACTCCCCGTGGGCGCCGGTACCCGCGGCGTGGGCGCGGCAGTTTGCCGCCCCTGCGCGTCTCGCCGGCCTGGCCGCGCGCGGTGGCCGCGCGGGACTCGATCGCGGGCGTGTGGCCGGCCGCCTGGCCGGCCGCCTGGCCCGCCGCAACCCCAAGCCGCTCGCTCGAGGCCCGGCATCCTCGCCTGCGGTGTGTTATCCAAAGGCTGTGCGTTCGGCTGTGCTCGCGCTGATCTGCCTTGCGGCCTGCAAGGGCGATCCGGCTCCCGCGCCCGAAGCCCCCGCCAGCGGGGCGACGCGCTCACGGCCCGAGCCGGCGCTGCCGTCGGAGCCCTCCCCGTTTCCGCCCGGCACCCTGTCGCTCGAGCTGCGGCGCACCGTGGGCGTGCGCTTCGAGCCGTTCGAGTCCGCCAAGCGCATCGGCACCATCGCCATCGACACGCGCGTGGGCTTTGGCCGCGCCGTGCGCGGCGAGGGCTGCGCCAGCGTGTGGGTGGAGCTCGTGCCGCGCGGCTGGGTGTGCGCCGAGCACCTCGAGCCCCGCCCCGAGCCGCCCAAGGGCGACGAGCTGCCGCGGCTCGATCGCGGCGAGATCGTGCCCGGCGTCTATGGCAAGGTCGTGGACCAGGGCGCCACCACCATGGTGCTCGAGGCTCCCAAGCCAGCGCCCAAGGGCAAGAAGGCCGCCAAAAGCAAGGCCGCCAAGCGCGGCGCGCCGGTGACCTCTCCCAGCCAGCTCGGCGACGCCGACGAACCCGATGGCAAGCGAGGCGACGGACCCAAGCTCGTCCCGGGCAGGCCCATGGTCGGCTCGGTCAAGGTGCGCCAGTACAAGGAGCTGGTCGTCGACGACAAGGTGTACTGGAAGATCAGCCCCACCGAGAACGAGTACCTGCTGGCGTCGGCCATTCACCGTCACAAGCCCAGCGAGTTTCGCGGCTCCCGCCTGGGCGACGACACCGGCCTTCTGGCGCCGGTGGCCTTCGTGTGGCCGCGCGGCGGTGGCCTGACGGCCTGGACCCGGGAGACGGCCAAGACCGGCGCCAAGCGCCAGGTCCCGCGCCGCATGGTGGTGTCCCTGCTCGAGACCGCGGCGGACGCCGCCGGCCGGCCGTATGCCTATCGCATCGGCGCCGCGGAGTGGATCGACGCCAGCTCGCTGCGCCTGTTCGTGGCGGCGGCGCCGCCGCCGTTGCTGTTGCCCAACGAGCGCTGGATCGACGTCGACCTCGACACGCAGATCCTCGTCGCGTACGAAGGGGAGCTGCCGGTCTACGCGACCCTGGTCTCCGGCGGCGCCAAGCAGACCCCGACCGAGACCGGCGTGTACCGCATCTGGAAGAAGATGGCGGAGAACGACATGAACGGCCTGTCCGGAGAAGATCCGTACTCGGTGGCGACGGTGCCGTGGACCCAGTTCTACAGCCCGGAGAAGGGGCTGGCGCTCCACACCTCGTACTGGCACGACGACTTTGGCATCACCAAGAGCCACGGCTGCGTGAACCTCGCGCCCACCGATGCGCGCTGGCTGTACTTCTGGAGCGATCCCTTCGTGCCGCCAGGGTGGACCATGACCGCCGGCATCCTGGAAGCGCCAGGCTCGCTCGTCCGCGTGCGCAGCAAGGCGGACCCCACCCCGGAGCTGCGCGGGTACGCCAAGCGGGTCCAGGAGCTGCGCGCCACCGGCGCGCCGCCAGCGGAAGACCTCTGAGCGTATTGGCGCCGGGTAGCCGCGCTCACTGAAATTGCAGCGCAACCTCGCAGGAAAACCCTCTCTTTCACCGCATCGGTGACAGCGGGGCAAATTTTTTTGCGGGGAGATCTCTCCGGGAGTCGCACCCCGTGCCGGCTCGCCATTCACAATCCACAGGGTTGCCCACAGGCTTTGCTACTGCTCGAAGATCTCTCCGATTTGTAGGCGTTCGCCAGAGGTTTTCCGCAGCAATCCACAGGCAGTTGCCGTGAATAACCACCGCCCAGACACACTAGCAGTCGTACCCAAGGCCCCCTCACCCCCTAAATCTAGTGGCGCTTTTTCTTGCCCCGCATGTGCGACCTGAATAAAACAAAGCTCCGCCGCGCCACCCAAAAGCCATGCTCTTGCCATCGGGCAAGGCAGCGGTGCAGCGAGGCGAACGTTCAAGAAAACCAGGGGATTTCATGGGGATATAAATCTCTCCAGGGAGTCCTCTATTGTCCGCACGCTAGCTTCCTTTTCGTCGTTCTTCGTTCTCGCGTACTAACCCGCCAACGCCGCTGCGAATCCTACCCGGAGGGGACATGCTCGCTAACACCGGTACCGCCACCACCCACAGCCCTGAGGCCAAGGTGAAGAAGACTCGTGACCACAAAGGAAGCCGCGTCATCAAGGACGAGCGGCCGGGCCTGACCTTCGAGCGCTTCTTCACACGCGAGGGCGTCGATCCGTTCGACACGGTGGAGTGGGAGCTGCGCGACGCGGTGATCAGCGGTCACGACGGCAAGGTGTTCTTCGAGCAACGCCAGGTCGAGTTCCCCAAGAGCTGGTCGCAGACCGCCACCAACGTGGTGGTGCAGAAGTACTTCCGCGGCACGCTGGGCACGCCGGAGCGCGAGCGCTCGGTGCGCCAGATGGTCGGCCGCGTGGCGGACACCATCTACCGGTGGGGCAAGGAAGACGGCTACTTCAAGACCGAGCGCGACGCCTGGGCCTTCCGCGACGAGCTGGTCCACCTGCTGCTTCACCAGAAGATGGCCTTCAACTCGCCGGTGTGGTTCAACGTCGGCGTCGAAGAGTCGCCGCAGTGCTCGGCGTGCTTCATCAACAGCGTCGATGACTCGATGGCCTCCATCCTCGGCCTGGCCAAGACCGAGGGCATGCTCTTCAAGTATGGCTCGGGCACGGGCTCGAACCTGTCTTCGCTGCGCTCCTCCAAGGAGAACCTCAACGGGGGCGGCACCGCCTCCGGGCCGGTCTCGTTCATGCGCGGCTTTGACGCCTTCGCCGGCGCCATCAAGAGCGGCGGCAAGACCCGCCGCGCCGCCAAGATGGTCATCCTCAACGTCGCTCATCCGGACGTCGTCGACTTCATCGACTGCAAGGCTGTGGAAGAGAAGAAGGCGTGGGCGCTGATCGACGCTGGCTACGACGGCGGCTTCAACGTGGCTGGCGGCGCGTATGACTCCGTGAACTACCAGAACGCCAACCACTCCGTGCGCGTCACTGATGACTTCATGCAGGCGGTGCTCAAGGACGGCGAGTGGTCGACCCGCGCGGTCACTGACGGCCGCCCGGTGGAGACCTTCCGCGCGCGCACGATGATGCGCAAGATGGCGGACGCGGCCTGGGTGTGCGGGGATCCCGGCATCCAGTACGACACCACGGTCAACGAGTGGCACCCGTGCATCAACACCGCGCGGATCAACGCCTCGAACCCGTGCTCCGAGTACATGTTCCTGGATGACTCGGCGTGCAACCTGGCCTCGCTGAACCTGCGCCGCTTCCAGCGCGACAACGGCGACTTCGACGTCGAGTCCTTCCGCCGCGCGGTGCAGGCCACCAGCACGGCCATGGAGATCATCGTCGACAACTCGTCGTATCCCTCGGACCGCATCGCCGCCAACAGCTACGCCTACCGCCCGCTGGGCCTGGGCTACGCCAACCTGGGCGCGCTGCTCATGAGCCGCTCGCTACCGTACGACAGCGACGCCGGCCGCGCCTACTCTGCGGCCATCACCGCGGTCATGTGCGGCGAGGCGTACAAGCAGTCCGCCAAGATCTCCATGGACGCCACCGGCCCGTTCAAGGGCTACGCCTCCAACGAGGAGCCGTTTCTGCGCGTCATGCGCAAGCACCGCGCGGCAGTGGACAACATTGACTCCGCGTACGTCCCGTATGAGCTCATGCAGGGCGCCAAGGAGGCGTGGGACGGGGCGATCGACATCGGCCAGAAGTACGGCTTCCGCAACGGCCAGGCCACCGTGCTCGCGCCCACTGGCACCATCGCGTTCTTGATGGACTGCGACACCACCGGCGTGGAGCCGGACATCGCCATCGTCAAGTACAAGCGGCTGGTGGGCGGCGGCCTGCTCAAGATCGTCAACCAGACCATCCCCGAGGCGCTGTCCAAGCTGGGCTACACCGCCAAGCAGATCGAGAGCATCATCGATCACATCAACGCTCGCGATACCATCGAGGGCGCGCCCCACCTCAAGGACGAGCACCTGGCCGTCTTCGACTGCGCCTTCCGCTCTTCGAACGGCACCCGCTCGATCCACTTCATGGGCCACATCCGCATGATGGCGGCGGTGCAGCCGTTCCTCTCCGGGGCCATCAGCAAGACCGTCAACTTGCCCAATGACTGCACGGTGGAGGACATCGAGGACGCCTACATCACGGCGTGGAAGATGGGCCTCAAGGCCATCGCCGTGTATCGCGACGGCTGCAAGCGCACCCAGCCGCTGTCCACCTCGCTCAAGCAGGCCACCACCGATGGCAAGGCCGCGGCCGCAGACCCGCTGGAGCTGCTGGCGCCCGAGGAGCGGAAGCTGGTGGAGGCGCTCCGCGCTCGCAAGACCGGCCCGGCCGGTCCGCCCATGGCCAACCGGTACAAGCTGCCCAACGAGCGCGCCAGCTTCACCCACAAGTTCACCATTGGCGGCCACGAGGGCTACATCACGGTGGGCCTGTACGAGGACGGCTCGCCGGGCGAGATCTTCGTGCGCATGGCCAAGGAGGGCAGCGTCATCGCTGGTCTGATGGACTCCTTCGCCACCGCGATCTCGCTGGCGCTGCAGCACGGCGTGCCGCTGCCCATCTTGATCGAGAAGTTCAAGGGCACGCGCTTTGAGCCCTCGGGCTTCACCGGCAACCAGGAGATCCCGATCGCCACCTCGATCATGGACTACCTGTTCCGCTGGCTGGCGCTGCGCTTCCCCGGCGACACCAACGCCATGGAGCGTCACCCCGCCGCCAAGATCGCGCAGCTCGACCTGCCCAAGATCCCGCTCCTGGCAAAGGACCCCTTCGCCGATGACGCCAAGTCGCCCATCGCCGTCGAGGTCAAAGATCGCGCATGGGTTCAGGAGACCGACGCGCCGCCGTGCCACGAGTGCGGCACCCTGATGGTCCGCAACGGCGCTTGCCACAAGTGCCCCAACTGCGGCTCGACTAGCGGCTGCTCCTGATCGTTCCGACTCCACGCTCGTCGCGCTCATAGAGCCGTGACGAGGCCCGGCGCGTCCTCTCGTGAGGGCGCGCCGCTTCGCGTTTTGGCACGCACAGCGGAGTTATCGGAAAGTGCAGCGCCGCGGCGGCGGCGCTGTCGTCAGCGCACCTGCTGGCGGCGGGCGTTGACGAGCCCTGTCCAATCGCCGCTGCGCTGCAACGCTGGAGGACTTCCGCGCGTCAGCGAGGAGGCTCAGATCAGCCTGCTCCGATGGTCACGCCGAATGACGTGGTGCGATTCATTCTGTTCTGTGGCGTTATCTGACCTAAAAGGCGTGTGCCGGGGAAGGCGCATCGAAGATCTTTACGAAATCGACGTTTGCGCCAAAACGTAATGATCGATGAAGGAAAACATGTTCAACGCTTCCGATGGGTTTAAGAACAGGGACGACAAGAAACTCGGAGAGACTTCAGAATACAGAGAGGTTCACTTGCTGCGCCGCTGAAGGGAAGCTCATTCAAAAAGGTGCGTATTCTGTTGGGTGGAGAGCCGGAAGACATCAAGAAGAAAGTACGTGGAGGCTCACCAGAGCCGTCTGAGTCGCTTATATAGACATTTCATGTTTGAGCTCAGAATAGATATGTCGAAGCGTTATCGATTCGTTCCCAGAGCTATCCTTGAGGCTGTAGCGTTGAACGCGACAAGTGTTGGTAGCAGAGGCTTGCGCGAACCGTGATTGTTGTCCTTAGATCAGCCATGAGTCGTGGAAAAGATTTCCTTGATGAGCTGATCGAGGAGAGCACGAAGAAAGATCCAAGGTTCCCTGAGTTGCTTGCGGAAGCCATCGCACGTCGCGAACTGGCGAAACAGCTGGTGGCAGCACGAACCGAGAAGGGCCTTTTTGCTAACCATGAGGAATTGGCCGCCGGGCGGTGCGTACGGCCCAGTCCGTGGTGAGAAGCTCGAGGCAGGTTCAGATTTTCGACTGTAGACCGTGCTGCCATTGTGAGGTCATTGGGCAGAGCCTGGTGATAACGCTAGGACCTCGAAAGGGCGCCAAGAAGCATCGTTCGACACGTCGCCCAAGCAAACGCTCGGCTGGGCGTCGAGCTACCTGATACAGGTCAAACGGGCTGGCTCAGAACCGACGCCAGCTATCGCTGAACATGCCGCGCTTGGTGGCCCGCTGGTTGTACTGGTCGATGGGCTCCCGGTTCTCTGCGAGCCACCCCTGGCGGCGCCGCTCGCGCAGCGCTTGTTCCAGCGCATGCACGACGATCTCCGAGATGTTGGGCGAGCGGGAGCGAGCTTCGCTGACCAGCTCAGGCCGCACCGACACGTTGGTTGGCACCTTGCGTGGCTTGCGGCGAGCGGACGGCATGCTCATGGCTTATGCGCATCCCATCGGGGCGGCAACCTCTGACCGCGGGACCTTCCAGCGGCTGCAGTTCGTCCCGGTAGGGAGCCAGGAGGCCTCTCCGATGACAATGCTCCGGGGCCTGGGCGCGGCGGGGCCGCGCTCCGTCGCGCTGCCCCGCCGCTCGTGGCTGCGCGAGCCGGGGGCAGTGGGCGCGGCTCAGAGCTCGCCCATGATGGCGATGCCGGGGTAGATCACGAGGCCGCCGACGTCGATGTCTTGCTTGTTGGAGAGCAGCGTCATGGTGGCGCTGCTGTCCAGGTTCACCGCGGTGAACTCCACGGCGATGAACACCTTGCGAAAGCCCACGGCCACGCCGCCCTGGGCGCCGAGCAGGGAGCTGGTGCCCTTGATGGAGGCGATGGTCTCGCTGGCGGGCAGCGAGCCGATGGCCGGCTGCAGGTACGTCATCTTGGTGGAGAAGCGGTCGAACATCAGGCGCGGCCCCATCCACCAGCGGTACCAGGAGCCGTGCTGGCCGACGGTGACGGGGATCTCCAGCCCGTAGCGGGTGAAGTCATCGAGCGAGACGATGCCGATGATGTCGGAGACGGGGAACTCGTACGCGAAGCGCGAGACCGCGACGCCAGCGGAGAGATCGAGCTTGTGTCGTTCCTGCGAGAGTAGCTGATAGCGCGCGCCGGCGCGCCAGCCGCCGCCAGCGGTGCGCAGGCCAAGCTCCAGGTGGTCGAGCGGGACATAGGTGCCGCCGATGTGAGTGACCACGCCGGGAGGAGCGAGCGCCACGCTGGCGCCCGCCTCGAGCACCTTGGTGCGCTCGGCCTCGGTCAGCTCGCGCTCGTTGGCGGTGCTGGCCAGCGCCTTGGCGGTATCGATCAGATCGGAGAAGGTGCCCAGCGGCACCGAGATGTCCATGCCGGCCTCGGCTCGCACCTGGCCCTTCTTGCCGACGTGCGCCGGCTGAAAGCTCGAGAGCGCACCTGCGCACGCACCGAGAAGACAGCTGGCGATTGCCAGCGACAAGACCGCCCTGAGAGGTGAAATCACAAGGCGAGCATCTCATGCGCGGTCAGCTCTGTCCCGCGGTTGTCCTTGACGCGGCCCTGGCGGTGACGATGTGCGCCGTCGGCGCCGATCCCGACGGTGCCTCACGTCACGGCCGGTGGCACAACCTGGCACCGCGGGTCTGGCTCACTTCGATCACCTGCGGCCAGGCGTCTGTGCGTGCGGGGCCCGGGGTTCGGCTTCGGTCTGGGTCTGGGTCTCGGTGTGGTGACCATCGCGCGCCAGCTCGCACAGGGCCACACTGGCCCAGGGGCGCCGGTCGAAGAACTGCGGGTGCGCGGTCGCCGCAACCCGGTGATGCGTGGTGACCATCGCGCGCCAGCTCGCTCAGTACCCTGGACCACGGGGCGCCGATCGAAGAAGCGCGGCTTGCGGTCGCCGCAACCTGGTGATGCGTGGTGACCATCGCGCGCCAGCTCAGCTCGCGCAAGGCGCCCCTGGCCCAGGGGCGCCGATCGAAGAAGCGCGGCCCGAGGTTGCCGCAACCTAGTGATGCGTGGTGACCATCGCGCGCCAGCTCGCACAGGGCCACCCTGGTCTAGGGGCGCCGATCGAAGAAGCGCGGCCCGCGGTCGATGCAACCTGGTGATGCGTGGTGACCCTGCGCCTGGGTCGCGATCACCACTCTGCGCCTGGGTCGCGCTGGCACGTGATGGGCGGAGGGCGCAAAAGCATGGTGCCGGTCGCGGCAACGTGGTGAAGCGCGGTGACCAACGCGCGCCAGCTTGCGCAGGGCGACCCAACACGCTCGATCGCAGCGCCTGGGGCACATTGGCTGCGAAAG
>JADJJK010000025.1 GCA_016706545.1 Myxococcales bacterium | reverse complement strand
CGGTTTCGAGCGGTGGGGGGATCTGCACGACAGACACGATGTAGGTGAACAGGGTCAAATGAACAAACGTTACAGTTTCCTATGGTTAGGTTCTGCGAGCGGTCTTGGAGGCCGTCGCGCCACCTGACCGCTCGAAACGCAGGAGAAGGTTCTGCATGAGAACTATTCTGTTATCAGGCAGCCTCCTCCCCTTCGGGGGGAGAGGGCCGGCAGCGGGAGTATGCGCCCAGCAAGTAGCCCAAATCAAGGTCGCCCTCCATGGCGGCTGCAACTGAAGGGGCGAGCAGATCTGCGCCCCGCCCGGCCGGCTTCAAGGCTTCCCGCTCGCGCAGGCGACGGCACATGCCGCACATCTCCGTGCGGAGCATGGCTTAGGTCATTGGGCGTACGCGACCGGGCGGGTCCGCTACCTCGGGCGCGCGCATCTCCGTGCGGAGCATGGCTTAGGTCATTGGGCGTGGGAGTGCCGCGACGATTAGCTGGTGGGCACAAGGTGAGCAGCAACACCAAGCGGGGGCTCGCAACGAGGTCGCTGGGCTGGCAGACCCTGGCGGCTCGGCTGCCCTCCGTTGGGAGTGACGCCTTGACGATCACATGACGTCGAAGAGCGATTCGCTTGCGGACTCATCGCCCGCACAGAGCGCCTCCTCGAGCCGGCGTCGTGCCGCGGCCTCCTCGCCGTCGGGCCCCAGCGCGAAGCTCATGGCGACCTGGAGCAGTCGCTCACGAATATCGGCGGCGGAGCCAACATGCCCCCATGTCACCGGAGCCGCGGGCTCCCCTTCTTTGATACGCCGCGCGAGAGCCTTGAGCAGCGCGAGAGCATCCCGGTTGTTCGCGCGCCGTTTGGCCTCGGCATTCTGGCCCCGCGCGCAAGCTGTGCAGGCACAGGCCTCGCACCGCTTGTCGGTGGTGTTGCAGATCGCTGGCTTCGTCATCTTGGTGTCCATGGCAACTCCTCCGTGGTTCATCTGGCGGCTCAAGGTGCAACGCGGGCGCAGAGGATGCGGCGCTCCTCGACGGTGACCGTCGCGCGCATGTACTCGGCGACGATGGTGGTGGCGGTGCTCAGCTCCGTGGAGGCGTTGGCCGAGCCCCAGGCGCAAGCGTGGAGCAGCTTGCCAGGGAGCCGAACCACTGCGCTGGGGTCGGCGGCGGCCTGCTCAAGTTCACGTCGAGCCTGAGCTGCAAATCGCTCCAAGCAGTCGACCGCGCGCCTGCATGCGTCCAGCAGCTCCGCTTTGCGACACTCGGCCGTAAACGTCAGCAGGTTGCTGTCAATATTCAAGGTCGACGTCGAGAATGTCTGCATATATGGAATATCTTTCTGCTTGTGGTGCTCAGTCGATCTGCATGCACACATCGCTTCTGATTCGCAGACAAGCAAGCAGAAAGACCTTGGAATCGAACAAGCCGACAAGGGCTCCGAGAACTCGCCCATGATTCGCGGACATGCCGCATCCTGGCCATGGCGGCGTCGGCCATCACGCCGGCCGTGAACGCGAGCCATTGGAACCACGTGCTCGCCATTGGGCGAAGCCGCAGCACCGGCGCGCCGCTGGCAACGCCCGCCGCTGGAAGGCCCGCTGCCCGCTCGGCGCTCACCGCCAGAGGCGGGCGAGTTCGCGCGAGTCGCTGGGCAGCTCGGCCCAGGCGCACTGCCTCGCCTTCCAGGTCACGCGCTAGTTCGGTGATGATTCTCCGAGCAGCACGAAGACCTGGGACTGCCACGCCAGCTCATCGAGGAGCCGTGCGGGGATGACCGGCGCCTCCCCAAGGAACTGCACGTGGAGTTGGTCGTTATGCACGCGCCGATCATCGGCCATCGTCGCTTGCGAGTTGCTAGAGAAAGTACGAGCGCCGACAGTGACCCGGCGCGTCCTTGGCAGAGCCCTTCCTAGGGGTTGCGCGGGACAGATCTCGGAACATCCGCCTCGTCGAAGGCGGCCTCGAGCCGGCGATGGACACCATGGTGCCGTGCCGCATCCTGACCCACGGATGTCGGAGGTCCCCTGCTGCAACCGCCGCGCTCCCCTCTGCCAGCGATGCCGAGAGAACCTGCTCGCCCAGCTGGCGGGCGTCGCCGCGTGCCGCGGGCAGGTGTGGGCCGAGGCTGTGGCCAAGCGGGTACGGGACCGGCGCCCGTGGCCGGCGTTTGACGGCCGCTGCGCGCAGATCTGCCACACCAAGGTAGCGGACCTCACGGGCGATGCCGAGCTGCGCGAGCAGTTGGCCCAGCTGGCGTGCGCAGCCGCGGCCCGCTGGTGGAGCAGCCGAGCCTGATGGCTCTGCACCGTCTGCCGCGCCGACGGGGTCTCAGGTCCAGGCCATGCACCAGCGTTGCGCCGAAGCGGGTACGCGCCGGGCGGAGACGTCAGGGACACTTTGCTCACGCGGGCGTGCGCGGCCTGGTAGGTCTCTGCGGACGACACGACGATGGCAGGCTGCGGATGCGCGTGTGCCGGGACAGCAATTGAAGAGCGGTGGAGTTGAAGTCCACCTTGTGCGCGGCTCGCGGCTCGGCCCTAGCGCCGCCGCCGCCGCCCCTTCTGCGGGTCCGGCTCAATAGAGTGCCCCACGAAGGCTCCGACTGCGGCAGCGAACCAGGCGGCCGGCCCCGACGCGCCAAACAAGAGAGCACCAAGCCCGCCAACGGCTGTCCCATTCGCAGTGTTCGCCCTACGGTGTTCGTCTTTCTTCGCGGCACTGAGAGGGGCGGCCTTTCGACCATGATAGGCACGAGCGGCCCGAGTCGAACCCGCCTTCTTGTCTCGGTTGCACGAGATGCATGCGGCGAACAAGTTGTTGAGGTGGTCTGTTCCGCCGACAGCCCTTGGCACTGAGTGTTCGACTTCCCATGCGCCGCGCGCAGAAAAAACACCGTAGTTTGCCCAGGAGAGCCTCTTGCCGCAGAGGTGGCAATGGCCATCGGTCTTTTCGAAGATCAACTGAAGCCTTTCGTCGCTGTATCCCATAGTGTCTCCAATGCCCCAACTCGGTGCACATGCTGCCGTTGCCGAAGCCCCATCATCACACGGCGACCTGACAGGCACGGAAGTGCTGGGAATCATGTCGTTCGATGCCGCCGTGGGCTCGGGAAGCGCAGCCGCTCCGGCGTGTCGAGGGCGGTGCAAGCATCCGTGCGGAGGATTCACCGAGGCGGCCGCCCCGCCACGCAGGCGGTGCAGCGGTCAAGGCTCAGTGGCAGCAGCCCGCAGGGTCTCCCACAGCGCCCGCTGCTCATCCCAGCACAACGTCTGGACGAGCGGGCGAAGCTGGCGCTCAGCGAGCGGCTCGCGGCCATCAACGGCTTCCAGGCCCAGGAGGTGTTCCTGGATGTCGGGGGCAGCAGGAGCAGGTCCATCACCTGGGTGATGCGCGCGCGGGTGAACAGCAGCTCGCGCGCGAACTCGGCGTAGTCGGCATAGCCGCCGCGGTCGATGGTGCGCTGGATGTGGTGGGCCAGCGCAAGCAGAGCGGCAACCTGCGCGGGGCGGCGCGAAGGCGGCGGCATGGGCGCTGGCGGCGTGGAGGTGAGCGCCACCCGGCGGGCGCGCTGGCGGAACAGCGGCACGGTCAACTGGAGCGGCGCAGCGGCGCCAGCGGGCGCCGGAGCCGGCGTGTCCGCGCTGGCGGGCGCTGGCGCCGGCACTGGGCGAGGCGGCTCCACCGCCCGAGGCGGCCGGTGGGCGGCTCGTGTGGCAGCGCGTGCGGGCCTCATGCGGCACCTGGGCGCCGGCGGGAATCGCTGGCGGGCGACACGGCGGGAGCCAGCAGCAGGACCTCGATCGACCGGGCATCCTCTCGCACCACCACCCGGTCCACGATGGCGCCCAGGAGTCGCCACCGGGCCTCGAGGGTCATGTGCTTCCAGACGAGGGGGAAGTGGTCGAGCATGTCGATCATCCGCTCGACGTCCTGGGCGGCCTCCTCCAGGAGCGCGAGTTCTTGCTCCACGGCGGCGAGCTGTGCTGGGAGGGGCATCTTCGGGTCCACGCCGTCCTGGAGCCCGGCGCGCAGTTCGGCCAGGGCATCGGCGCCGCCCCGCTGGGCGTCCTGCGCCAACGCCTGGGCCTGGGCCTGCTCCGAGGCCAAGGTGCGCGCAAGCCCGGCCCGCAGGCTGGCAGCGGCAGCACGGCGGGCGGCGAGGTCCGCGCGCAGGGCAGCGGCGACCTGCGCCTTCATCTTGGGAGAGGACATGGAAGCCTGGAGATGCTCCACCACCATCCGCTCGACCTCCGCCGCGGGCAGGAGAGCTGCGGCGCAGGCGACGCTGCCCACCTTCAAGCGCGTGGCGCATCGGTAGTACCGGTGCACCGTTCCTCGAGACTTGGTGGAAGACGGCACCATCGCGGCGCCGCAGCCGCCGCAACGAAGCAGGCCCCGGAGCAGGTAGCCGACGTCGGTGGTCGGCGCCGCGCCGCGCGGACCGGTGGTGGCGCTGGCGATGACGTTCTGCGCGGTCTGGAAGGTGGCCTGATCGACGATGGGGGGATGTTCACCTCGCACCCACTCGTCGCCGCAGCGGAGCCGTCCGGTGTAGAGCGGGTTGCGCAAGATGCCGCCCAACCTCGCCAGCGGCCACCGCTTGGCCGGCTTGCGCCCACGGGTGGGCGGCGGTGGGTAGCCCTCGGATTCGAGGAACCGGGCGACCAACGCGATGCGGCGGTGCTGGAGGAACAACGCGAAGGCGCGCCGGACCAGCGCGGCCTGGGGCTCGTCGATCCGGAGCTTCTTGTTCTCCGAGCGATATCCTATCGGGACGGAGCCGCCGGTCCAGAGCCCGCGCTTGCGGGTGCTCCGGATCTTGTCGCGCGTGCGCTCGGACACCATGCCGCGCTCGAACTCCGCGAACGAGGCCAGCAGGTTCATGGTCAGGCGGCCCATGGCGTCGGCGGTGGAGAACCGCTCGGTGACGGAGACGAACGCGACGCCCGCCTTGGTCAAGGCGTCGATGCAGCGCGTGAAGTCCGACAGCGAGCGGGAGAGGCGGTCTACCTTGTAGACGACCACGACATCGACGAGCCCGGCGTCGATGTCCTGCATGAGGCGAGTGAACGCGGGGCGCTCGAGGTTTGCGCCAGTGAAGCCACCGTCCTCATAGGCGGTGTCCAGGGCACGCCACCCCGGTTGCTGCGCGATGTGCGCCAGGCACAGCGTGCGCTGGGCATCAAGCGAGTTGAACTCCTGCTCGAGCCCCGCGGTCGTCGACTTCCGCGCGTAGATGGCGCAGCGCTTCGACTCGAGCACAGCCGCGGACTGGCTTTGTGAATGCCGGCGTCGGGTCACGGGGCATCTTTGGGTTGCACGCGCACCTCGATCGACACCTTGCCATCGTCGGAGAGGATGCGGACAAGCTTCTCCAGGACGGTAGCCAGGCGGCTGACCTCGCGCACCAAGGTCGGGGCCGTTTGCTCGAAGAACCGGCGGCCATTGGCGCTGGCAGCAAAGTCGTTCACGGCGCACCGCCGGCTGTGAGGCCGAAGAACTCGAAGCCATTCCAGGCGGAGCCGGTGATCTGCCTGGCCACCGCGGACAGCGTGCGGAAGCTCCGAGACTGATAGGAGAAGCCCTCTACCTCGACGGTGACCGCGTACGTCTTGCCGCGAAAGATGCGGCGGAGGAGGGTGCCGGGCGGAGGAAGCCGCGGATCTCTTGTGGGGGGCAGCGGCAAGATCTGGGGGCGGCGAGCGGCGTGCTGCTGGGCGAGGCGGCGTTGCCAGCGCTGGGGGAGCTCCGAGCCGAGGGTGCAGATCTTCGCCTGCGCCTCTGCGGTGAGTCCGCCGTGGGCGCTCGCCTGAATGTGGAAGGCGAGCCTCTTCTGTAGCCCTCGCCGGTTGCGGCTCCGTGTGGACTCGCCGAGGAGTTCATAGTGTTTGGCCGCCAGCTGGGACACGGTCATGTTGTCGAGTGCCGCGAGCTGCGCGGGGACATCTCCCAAGGCGTTCATGTTGGCGCGGGCGCGGGCTGTGCTCTTGCTCATGTGGGCTCCTTGTGCGCGGCGCGACGGCCGCGCCCGCTCATGGACGCTTGGTCGGGGCATCAAGGCAACGCATGGCTTCGCGTGTTCTAGCCTCCGGCATCGACGATGCGGCGGCTTTCTCTTGACGCCACATCCTCAGGAGCGCGGCGGCCAGGAGCGCGGCAACTCCGTGCTCCTGCGCAGGGGGACGTGCGGGGCGCTGCTTGGTTGCGCGCGGGGCGCGAGAGGTCGACACGCCCTCGAAACGCCGGAGGACGCCTCCATCTGGGACAACGCCCGGGTGGTCGGAGCGATCAACCATTCAGGACTTCGGTGGTTTCGCGCCGCGTATCCGGCTGGCGGCGGACGGGGCTGCTCAGGCGGTGCGGGCGAGACCGGCGCGCAGCATCTCGTTCACCAGCCCGGAGGCGAGCTCGTCGTCGTCTTTGCCCTGCACATCCAGGTGGAAGCCCTCGAACTTCTCGGTGTTGTTGATGACCCACTGGATGTACTGCGGGATGGAGAACTGAGATGCGCCGAAGGCGAGACCGCGCATCGCCTGGACGATCTGCAGGGCGGTGCCTTCGAGCATGCGGCCGTCTTGGAGCTGAATCTTCATGGGAGGTCCTTTCGGGGTCGGTTGCGATGGCGCCAGTTGCCGCTGTCGATGACGGGGCATCCGGCTACCTTGTCGGGGGTGAGCACGTAGGACCACACAACACCACCATCATCAAGGATGATGTGTTCACGGTGGTAGAAGGTGGGGTGGTCTTCGAGGCGATCGAGGTCGGCGAGGACACGCGCAGTCACATCGTAGACCTCGCCCTCCACCGCCTGCGTGCCGCCGCGCAAGAGCCCGGGGAAGTGGCCCAGGTCGCGAAGCTCGAAGGCCGCTGGGGTGCGCGCGGCCCGGACCAGGCGAGAGCCGCCCAGCACGTGGTGGTTGCGCTCGCCGGCCAAGAGGGTGCCGTACACGAAGACCAGGCGCGGGTCGGTGCCCGTGGTACGCATCACGGCGCCCTCCCGGCTGCGAGCGCGAGGGCCTCGACGTCGAAGCCCAGGCGCCGGTACGCGGTGTCGATGACCCGCAGGTAGCGCTGCGGGGGCGGACAGGGGCGGAAGCCGCGCGCCGGCTGCCGGTAGAGCACGGCGCAGTGGCGCTTCCCCGTCTCATCCACGACGAGCTTCCTCTCGCGCTGATATGCGTGTGGATGGCCTTCGAATCGGTCGAGCGCCTCCACGTGCTCCACTGACAACGCATAGAGGAGCCCGGCTACCACGCCGTCGGGGCGCCGGACTACGTTCGCCACCGCTCCTCCCCACCGGGGGCTAAAGCCTCCGAAGGTCATCACGTGGTGGAGGAGAGCGGCCCGCGCGACGGGGCAAGCGCCTGGACATCGAGTGGACATCTGCTGGGTGTCGAGGTTAGAGCCGTAGGCGAAGTAAAGCATCACTATATCCTTCCCATTCGAATCGACATGCGTGGTCAGGCGGCCTGCGCCGCCGCGGCCGGGAGGCGCCGCCCGCGCTTCCACGCGGAGGAGCCGGCCAGGCGCTTGGTCAGGTGCAGACGCGCGGTCTTGAACTCGTCGCCGATCATCCCCAGGTGCAGGAGCACCACGCGGAAGTCGTACTTGGCGGTCGCCGGATCGAACGCCCGCCGCTTGGAGCTTGCAGCTTTGGCGGAGAGCGCCTTCGCTGCGAGGGCCAGCACCAGTTGTACGTACGCCTTGATCTCCCCGGCGTGCAAGGTGCCGTTGAAGTAGCGGAACTCGATCGACCCTCGGAAGAAGAGGCTGTTGAGGTTGAGGCCGTGATAGCGACTGCCGTCGTAGCGATGGGGTGATGAGTTGTTGTAGCCGTACCAGGCCGTGCGCACGTCCTGCAAGGTCTGGGGGCGAGCGGCGGCCAGGCGGGCCATGAACGCCTGGTTGATGGGGCGGCAGTAGGACTCCAAGCGGCGCGGGCAGATCTGCAGCGCGTGCATCAGCAGCTGCTCTTGCTTGTGGATGAGGTACACGAGGTTGGTCAGCGACTTCGCCTCAAAGCGGCTCCCATCCACGTGGATGTGGATGCCCGTGCTTTCGTCGGTCCTGGCACCCGCGGCGCGCACCGCGCGCACGATGTTCTGAAGCAGGGGGAGGTCGTCGTACCCCAGGATGGGGGAGACGATCTCCCCGCTGTTCTCCCCGCCGCTGAGCGAACCGTCACGCACCACCCGCCACATGCGCCCCGCTGCGTCGGTCACGCCATCCTCGCCGTTGGCGCCGCCGGTCACCCCTTGGATCGCGCGCCGCAGGCTGGCGCGGGGCAACCCCACCGTTTCAATCTCGATACCAAATCGCAGTTCCTTGAGCATATTTATCCTCGGCGTTTTGGGGCGCGGCGCCCGCGTCGTGAGGACATACACGCTTCTGTTTCAAAACTAAGCAAGTCCATGCTTTCGGACTATTCACAATTCTCCGTCAGAGTGATTATCTCGCCTGGATTCCGCGAGTTACAGACCGCGCCTTTTCGGCTATCCGTGGCCGCCCTCCGCAATGCCCGTCAGCGCGGGCAAGACGATGCGCCGAATCGTGTGCATCTTCGCCGCGACATCCCGGGCGTGCGCGGGCGTAGCAGGCGCCTGGAGGCGCGGCAGCTCGGGCTCGTCAGCGAGGACCGCGCCGGCCCAGCGCTCGGCGAGCGCCACGTACGCCTCTGCCGCGGCGAAGGGGTTCGGCGCTGCCGCGAGCGGCAGGACAGCCGACGGCGGGTCCCCCGCCACCACCCAGAGGTCCTCGGTCGCCCCGCTTGTCAGCCGTACGCGCATCGCGAACACCGCGAGCACGCCCGCGAGGCCGAGGCCAAACCGCTCCTGCTCGATGGCTGCGAAGCCCGGGGTTGCGCAAACGACTTTCCGGGCAGCAGCGAGGTAGTCGCGCAGCAGCATCGTTTCGAAGAGGCTGTGCTCCGCGATCTCGTCGGTCGACGGCAGCCTGGAGAGCAGGTCGGCTTCGTCCTGGGTCGTCATGGGGCGTTACTCCTCCTCCGAGCCGACGCCGAACCGCGCCGCGGCTTCATCCTCCCCGAGGGCCTTGAGCTTGTCGCCGATGGCCGCACGAAGGAAGGCGGTGCGGCTCTTGAACCCGTGCTGCTTCCAGGCCTTGTCGAGCGACTCCACCGTGGGGAGCGCGAGGGTGAGCGGCAGGACCTGCTTCTCCCCTGGGTCGATGTGGGCGCGGGGGCCGATCTTGACCCTCCCCGCCTCGGCTTCGCGGATCTTCCAGATCAGGTACGCGCGGTGGTTGCTGCTGGTTGGGCGCCCCAGGGTGGACTCGTACATGCCCTGCAGCTCGTGGATCGACAGGTGGGCGAAGCGCCCGCGGGGCTTGTCCGCCGCAGCCTCCGCGGTGACCGGGGCGGCCTTGCTGCGGGGCTTCTTCTTGGCGAGGGTCTCGATGATGACGCGGATCTGATAGGCGCGGTTGGGGGACTTGGGCCGCTCGCCGGTGGCAGCGCGAAAGCGCTCGCGGAGGTCGGCGGCGGAGAGGGCGGTCAACTGGGTGCGAAGTGCTTCAAGGTTCTTGGACATGGTCAGGTCTCCAAAGGACGAGATAGGGTGCGGCGGTGGAGGTGGAGAGGGCGGATGGGTTAGCGCTTGCGGCGCTCACCTGGGAGGCGCGCGCTGTCCCAGGCGTTGCGGTCTCCGCTGCGGAGCACGCGGCCGGTGAGCAGCAGGACATCGTTGGCGCGACGGCCGTCGGCCTTGTCGGGATGCACCTGCAAGCAGTCGTGTCGGATGGCTAGTCCGAGCAGCTCCTGCTCGCGGGGCGCTACCGGCTGGAAGAGGCAGAGGACTTCGGCCTCCGGATCACAGGTTGCCAGGATGGATTGGAGTGCTTTCACTTTCATATGCGGCTTTGCCTTCGTCTTGCGGGCGGTATCGCCCTTTCAACGAGGCCCATACACGCTTCTGATGCCCGCTCATCGCAAGCGGATAAGCGGCAGTCAGATCGCCTATTTCACAACAAGGCGTATTGTTGTGTGAAGTTCGAGGGCGTGAATCGCGAGCTCTCGCCGCCTGGACGAGAACACCGTGCGCCTGCGCTCCCAGGGCGGCAACCAAGGCTCGTTTGCGCGGGCGCTTTGGCGTGGCCTGCCGCGCGCTCGACCGCAGGCGCACACAGCCGCGACGCGGCGCAGGCGGCGCGAGGGCTACGGCGCGAGGTCTCGCAGGTCGATGGACTTCGTGGCGCCGGTCGCGCGGCGCACGGCCTCGGCGAAGGCCACCGACGGAGACATCTTGGCTTCGATGCGCAGCCATGCGTAGAGCACGAGCCACGCCCCGTCGGCGTGGCCGAAGTAGTGGTGCGCCAGCACGCCCGGCAGCGGCCGCACCGCGGCGTCGAACGCACGAACGTGCATGCGCCTGGCGACCACCCCAGGCCATCGCGGAGGAATCAGGATGCCTTGGGCGGGTCTGGATATCGCCCATCGCACCAAGGAGGCCACCGCCTCGGCTTGTGCTGGCGTCGGCACCACGTACTGCCCTTCGTGCGCCCAAGGCGCATCGATGACCAGATGCCACGGCAGGCTCGGCCGCAGGAGCCGCGGGTAGTACGGGTTGACGACCTCGACGCCGAACGAGGTGAGGTTGTGTACCGGGCCGGCGTGCCAGAGCACGTCGGTGACCAAGTCCCCATGCTGCGTGATGGAGCCATCCGGACCCAGCACCAAGTGGACGCTGAGACCGCGGCGCGCGAGCACGGCCACGGTGCTCTCGGCGCTGCGCGTGACCGTCTCGTGGAGGACCAACTCGGTGACCGTGTGACGCTTCCCCTTCGTGGGAAATCGCACGCCCCCCGGCTCGCGCCAGGTCTTCACAGCCAGGTCTGCGGGCGGCGTGACGAGCCGGTTGCGAACGACAAAGGCGCTCATGACGGAGACTCCTTTCGAGGGTGCGTGGGCGCCACCAGGGACTCGGGCATCGTCAAGCCCGCCGGGAACCACCGGGCTAGCTCGGCCGGCGACACGAGCGCCGCCACCGGCGCCCCGCCTTGGAGCTTTGTCGCCGCGCTGGTGCCCTGCGGTGGCACGTCACGCTGCGCTACCACGTCGTGCAGGTGGTCGACCAGCAGCCGGTGCAGATGAGTCGACGTCCCTGGTCCGACGAGCGCGCGCTCGTTACCCATGGACCGAATCAGGAACTCCACCGCCCCGCATCGACAGGCAGGCATCGGCATCACGCGGTCGTCGGCTTGAACTCCCGCGAGAGCACCGGCCATGATCTTGTGCAAGGGGATGCGATTCGTTGCGGAACAGACGGCGCACTGCTGGACGACGTCCTCGGGCGTAATCTGTTGGATGGGCATAGACAACTCCAAAGCTACGCGATGGCGAGGTAGAACCCGTGCCACCACGCGGTGGCGAGGCCAGCGAGGGTCTGTGTGGAGGAGAGGACAAAGCCATCGGGGTCCACGAGCGAGACCACCGGCACCCCCACGAACCCGGCGCTCGCGCTCAGCACGCCCAGGGTGACGGACGACGGAGGCGCCGCCAGGCGCGTTCGGTATGTCACCGCGGTCCCTGCCGACAGCGCCTGCGGCGCGGTGTTGGCGTTGGACCATTGAAGGCCAACCCGTCCGTGGACGGCCATCGCCCCCGTGGCAACGAAGAAGCCCGCAGGGGCGTCCATCGGAAGCCGCCATGAGCGGCTCCACGCATCGAAGGAAGGTGCCATGGAGCCGTGATGGAGGAACTCCAGGTCGATAGCCGACAGACGGATGGCCGCGGACGCAATGACACTTGCGTCGCGCCTCCACGACGGATCTACCCACGCAGCGTTCACCGTGAACCAGATGGACGACGCATCCGCGTAGATTCGGAACCGAGAGGCGTTGTCCCCCGATGCAGCCGAGTCGAGCACCAAGGCTTTCGAGCCCCCCAGCGCCGGCTGCCGAAGGCTGCGATGCAGCCCGGCGTCCGTCTCGTTGCCGCGGAAGTGCCCGCCCTTGAAGGCGTCCAAGATCTCGGCGAGCGCGGCCTCGACCTGGCTTGCGGTGAGGTTGCCGCCCGCATCCGCGACCGACACGGCGGATGCCGCGTGCGCGCTGGCCGCCTTCGTCACGTGGCCGTTGATGGCACCAAGGAGCGCGGCCAGTGCCGTGGATAGCGGGCCGGCAGGCAGCGCTGTTGGAGCGCCTGCCACCGCCTCCGTTCCCACCAAGGATGCTCCGGCTACGCCGGTGGTGGTCGAGCGGAGATCTGTCACCAGCTCTTGAAGCTGACCCTGCACGGAGGTGCTGGTCAGGTGGTTGTGCGGCGCCGCCGCCACCGCGCTCGCGGGGTGCGCACCCGCAACTGCGCCGGCATGCTGGTTGAGCAGGCCGACCACCAGCGCCAATTGGCTATCGACCGTCCCTGGTGCCAGCGCCCATGGAGCCCCTGGGATGCCGTCAGCACCGATGCGCGAGGCGCCCGCGGCGCCCGGCGCGGACGCTGCGAGCTTGTCGATCAGCTCGGTCACCACCGCTTGCACCGTCGTGCCGGACACGAACCCACTCGGCGCGCAATCGATGTCCGCCGCGCTGTGCCGCCACACGGCAGACAGGTGCTCTGAGAGGACTCCGTCGGCTGCATCCAGCGCGGCCTGCACCGTCGGCGTGGCCGGAGCGAGGATAGACCACAGCCCAGGGTCAACTCCTACGGCCGTCGCGCGGGCGACGACGAACGCCTGCCGCCGCGAGGGGTCGATGTCCGATGCGAGAATCTGCGTCTGCCCCGCGCGCAGGCGAATGTCGCAGAGCAGCAGCTCTTCGGGCTCGAGCGCCACGCGCGGCGCGGCCCCGATGGGGCCTTCGGGCGCCTGCCGCACGAGCAGCTCGAACGACTCGTCGCGACGGAAGTAGACCTGCTGGGAGTTGCCGTCGGTTCGCGGATCGGAGAGCTGCCGGTCAAAGCGCAGGAACACCCCGAGCCACCGCTCGTGCGTCGTGGTGGCGACCGCGGTAGGGAGCCCCTGCCAGTCCGCCCCGCAGTCCACCGTCTGCCCGGTGCCGAAGGCAATCCGCTGCCCCGCCTGGTCATAGGCCCTCGCGGGCGCGGTCAAGTCCACCGAGAGGTCCGCCACCGGCTCATGCGGCGTCACCTGCGCCCCGGTGATGACTCCCACCAGGCCCAGGTCCACCGCGAGGTTCCTATCGGCTTGCTCGAGAAGGGCGAAGCCGAGGTCGAGCTCTGCCTCGGTGACCTTCTGCCGGAAAAAGTAGTCCACTCGGTGGCTCATTGCGCAGCGACCTCCTTTCGCGGCCGCCTGCCGAGCAGGTCTTTCGTGGTGGTCGTCAGGTCCACCGGCTTGGGCCTCGGTAGATCACAGCCGGTCACGAGCCGGGCCCGGGGACACCGGGTCAGTGAAGCGCGGTCGTCTCGCCGAGGTCGCTCTCGCCCAGCTCCCAGTGGTCCGGGACTTCCGGCGGGCGCGGCTCGACGAGAGTGACGAAGTGCGTGTGCGCGGGCCGCATGTACTCGACGATGTGCCGCAGGCGAGCCCGTTCCTCTTGGGTTAGCGCCCGAGCGACCACCACGTCGAACGCATACAGAGCGAAACGATGAGACGGCCCCATCACCCAGTCAACGCCCAGCTCGGACTCGCCCAGGACCAGCGCCTCCGCCGCCAGCGGGACGATGGCGGTGATATCCACCCCCAGGAAGAACCGCACCGCGTTGCGAATGCCGGGCGCCGTGCCCTTCTGCCGGTACAGCTCGACCAACACCGCGGCCAGCCGGCGCTTGGTGGGCAGGTCGAGGGAGAACGAGAAGGGGTTGCCCAAGTCGCGCAAGATCAGGTCGAGGAATCGCTCGGGGGCACGCTCGAGGTCGAAGAGCTGCGGCCAGCGGTCGAGGTCGGAGAGCAGGAGGTCGACGACCTCCTGCAGGCAAGCAATGAAGCCGCGGAGGTCGCCGGTCTGGTCGTCGCGCCGGTTGTGCGCCGGGATCATCTGCCACAAGTCGAAGCGCCGCCCGGGCGGCTGCGCCGGCCGAAACCCCACCAGCTGGGCACGGTCATACGGCGGCATGATTTCGTTGCCGCTTGAGTCCGACACCCCAGCGACCGTCACCAGGTAGCGCACGTCCGGCGTCAGCTCGGTGTCCAGCGTCAGCCACAGGAGGGTGGCATCGAGGCTCACAGCGATGACCTTCAGCGTTACCGCAGGGCGGCCCTCGGGAACGAAGGAGAAGCTGGCGCCCGCTGGAACCTCCACCTCCTCGTCGAAGGCCAGCTTGACCTGGCGAGGCGCCACCGCTTGCGCGGCAAGGAGCCTGGGCGGTGTCCGGTCCTCGACCGTGAAGGCGTACTGCGCCTCGAGCTGCGCCTCACCATCGGCGGTCTGCGCCACCACGCGCATCGAGATCAACGCGAGGCTTTCGAGCGGCACCACCGGGTGCAAGACCACGCGCACGCTGTCGGAGGTCTGGTCGAGGGACGACCTGGGGCCGGCGAACGGCGGGAGGATGGGCGGCGAGGTGCTGCCCTCCACCGCCAACGTCTCCCCCACCCAGATGCGCAGCCCCGCCAGGCGAACGCCCGTGGGGCCGCTGTCAATGAGTTCGAGCGCCAGAAGGCTGTCGATGGGGACCTGCGTCTCGCCCGGGCCCGGGCTTCGGTTCGCGAGCACCAGCCGCGGGCCCGTCTCGACCAGCTCGACCTCCTCGATGACGAGCGCTGGCAAGGCCAGCTCGGTCATGGCTCGCTCGCCACCAACGTCAAGCGGAGCCCGACGAGATGAACCCCAGAGAGCTTGGACACGTTTGCCGCGAGGTCCACCAGCATCCGCTCCCGTCCGCGCCACCCGCGCACGGCTGCGGCGCCCCGCCCGTCCACCACGAGGGACACCTCCCACGCGAGTGCGCTTGGCAGGTCCGCCGGGACTCGCAGGCTCATGCGCGCGCGCACCCACTTCGCGTCCGTGACGTCGACCTGCTGGGTCATCTCGACGTACGCCCCCACCTGCAGGTCAGCCCGCCAGCCCGCGGTCAGGTCGCCCAGCACGAACCGCGCGCCCCCGGCATCCACGACGCGGCCCTGGCTCTGGCCCAGGCGCTGCGTGAAGCACGTCAGCTCCATCGCCTAGACCTGCCGCAGGAGCTCGATGTGGTCGAAGTAGCCGCGACGCGTGGTGTCCGACACCGCGAAGCCAAACCCCGCGCGCCCCGAGGTCAGGGGCTGGCTGCCCGTCTGGATGCCCAGGTGATCATCGATGAGCACGTCCATCCCGGGCACCGGCTGCCAGACGGAAGGGCTCCCGAGCGGGTAAGCGACGAGGTCGTTCTCGAAGACGGCCAGGACCACGTCGCCGTTGGGGTTGACGATCATGTCGAGGCGCACGTGCAGCCACGTGCCTTGCGCGTAGCTTGCGTTGGACGCCAAGAGCGTGCCCGGGGCATCGGCGCGCGGCACGCCCGCGACCACGGCTCCCTTTCGCAGGACGAGGTTGTGCGGGTCGTCATCGGAGAGCCCCAGCAAGTACGCGGTGTCGTTGACGGAGGTGCCCTGACATCCGACGAACAGAAACGGCGAGAAGCCCAAGGGGCCGCCGCCAGGGCCGCGCTGAAGCGCGCCGCGAATCGAGCACCCCTTGTCGGCGGGGGCAAACCCGCTCTGGTTCACGAACAGCGCCACCGCGCCGCGCGCCACCACCAGCGAGTGGTACGCGAAGACGAATTCCCCACCGCCCGGCGGGCGCGGAACCCCGGCGGTCACGCCGCGGTCCACCGTCGCGATGTCCAGCCCGTTCTGCAAGTACGTCCAATCGGAAGCGGTCATCTGCACGTCCTGCTTTCTTGGAGCTACCAGGCGAACCGCTCGACGGATTCGGCTCCGCCTCCGAAGAGCGCCTGCGCGCTGATCACCAGGGACCACTGACGCACGTAGGCAGATGCCAACCAGCCGGTGGCGAACGCCTCCGGCCCCGCGGCGAAGCTTGCTGGTACAGCCTCGACCTCGTCCCACCGTCGCGAGAAGACGCCGCTCATCCATCCGCTTCCAAAGGACTCGAGGTCGCCTGGCCCCAGCGTCGCTGCCACGAGGCGCCCGGCAGGCATCGCGCGCAGGTACGGGCCCGCCAGCCAGCCTCCGAAGTCATCCCACGGGTGCGCGCCGAAGAAGCCCCGCACGACCTCGACGTCGTCGATGCGTCGCGCCAGCGGGCTCCAGCGCTCGAAGTCTTCGCGCCCCTGCGCAGGGACACCGAACCCGCAAACGGCAGGCGCGCGGCTGGTCGTGAGGGTCCAGTGCGCTGCTTCGCCGGGGTGCTCGCCGGGCTCCTCGAACCTCCCGTTGCGAAGCGGCATCAGAGCACGGCCCCCGTGGTGCCATCGCGCAGCACGACGGCCCCCAGCGCGGGGAACTCCCGAAGGGCCAGCCGAAGGTCCGACGGCATGCCGCCCAGCAGGAGGTCGGTCCGGGCGTCGCCGATCTTCCGAATGCCCGGCGTGTCGCGGATGACGTTGAAGACGTCCGACCAAGCAATCTCCCCGTGGCCCCCGCCGGCCCGCTGCCCGAGGTAGTAGCCGAAGTGGATGGCTGGATTCGGCGTGCCATCGGCCTCGCTCACCCGGAAGTACGCTGCCAAGGCCGCGCGCACCAGGTCTCGAACCGCACCGGGGGTTGCGCTCGGCTGCAAGAACACCCGCGCCGCAACATCGACGCGCCGGTAGACCGGGCTCTGCACCGACACCTGGAAGGTCAGGGTACAGGGATATACTTCGGTCACCTGGCGCAGCACCTGGTTGCGCAGCGCCGGCGTCGGCATCGCAGCGCTCACGTCGGTACGGGGCACCACGAACAAGATGCCGCTGTTCTCTGCGATGCTCGGATCTTCGTTGGCGGTGAGCATCAGCGCGCGTGCTACGCCGGGGAGGCGCTGGGCGTTGATCTCGAAGTCCTCGCGCGTGACGGTGCGACTGGGGGCTCGCAGACTCTCGGGGGCCAAGAGCTTCGCTGATGCGATGCTCTGCCGGTTGACGCCGCCGGATGCCGGCTCGGGGTTGACCGCGCTGACCTGCACCGGGTTGCCATGCGCATCGACAAAGGCCCCTTCGACCACCGTTAGCTGGCCGGCATGCACGTTGCCCTGGGCGCCGCCGCCGATCTTGTACGTCACGCGCACCGTGCCCGTGGGCGGGACTCCAGCGCTGCCGTCGCCAAACCGCAGGGTCGCTCGGTCGGTTGGGTCCACCATCACCTGAAAGTGCCGGTCGGACGGGCGCGAGCTCAAGAAGCTCTCGACCTCGGAGAACTCCCCCTGCGCAGTGGTGGCACTCGCCGAGCCATCCAAGTACGGCCCGAAGTCCAGGGGGACCTCGAGGGCGGGTGCTCCGCGCGCATCCACGAGCTGCACATGCGTCTTGGAATGCTCCACCACCGCGACGACCTCCGGCGGCGTGGCACCGGCGGGTATCACCGTCGGGGCCAGAAGTTGGAACCGCACGGGCTCGGTGATCTGCGGCGTGCGCACCACCATCCCCGGTGGCAACGTCACCGCCGCTGCGGGCGGGCGGGCCAGCGAGAACCTCACGGTAGCGGTGGCGGCCTGGGCGCCCGAGAGCCGGTAGCCCAGCATCTTGGCGAGGCTGATGACATGCCGCCGCTGCGTGGCAGTGACCAGCCGGGACTCGCGAGCGAGCGCGTCCTGGTAGTAGCCCAGCACGTCCCCCACGAAGGCGAACATCTCCAGCAGCAGGTTGCCGAACGACGCCACGTCGAAGTCGCTCCACTCCGGGAACACGCTCAGCACCAGCGACTGCAGGCGCGCGCGCAGCGCATCGAAGTCCCGATCGGTGTAGTCCTCCGAAGACGGTAGGAGCGCCACGACATCATCACAGCGCTCGCAGGGCTGCGCCTGGGGACCATACATCTCCCTTAGAGCGACAGCATCACCGCAGCCCGCTCCTGCCCCTGCACCACATCGATCCGGAGCACCACCGCCGCCCCCTCTTGTTCCACGACCACCCCGCGCAACTCGACGTCCGGCAGCCACCGTCGCAGCGCATCGCGCACCGCCACCCGCGCTAGCTCGCGCAACGTCTCGTCCGCGGGTCGGTGCCGCAGTCTCTCGAGCCCTGCCCCAAAGCTCGTGCGCCACGCAAGCTCCCCTCCGCCTCCAAGCCCTGCGCTGTTGGTCAGCAGTACTTGGCGCACCTTCGACGCCAAGAGCACCGCGCCTGAGCCATGGGCCAGGTCTCGCTTGCCGTCACGCAGAAACGGCAACAGCAGGTTCGCCCGAAAGCTCATCGGTCCCTCGGCAGCGTCGCACGCACCCCCGACAACACGTCACGCACGCTCGCTACCACCCCTAGCATGTCGGATAGGGAGAGCCCCGCTGCGTGGGAGAGGTCGGGCACCCGCGGGGCTCCTACCAGGCCTCCTAGAAGGTTTAAGAGCGCAACGAGCTGGCTCAGCGCGCTCAGGCCGACGCCGATGTTCTCAACCTCCTGCGCGACGTTGCCGCGCACGCACGCCACCACCCGCAAGAGGCCCTCATCACCGAGCCCCCGCGCGTGCTCGGCTGCTTCGGCCGCACGCTGGGTCTGGCGAACCAGGCCTTGAAGTTGTCGCTCGGCGTTCCCGAGCTCGGCGACCAGCAGGTCCAGAACCCCCGCGACCGTCAGCGGTACCGAGAGCTGGGGCATCAGGCGCAGCAGCTTGTCGGCCTTCTTCGCCAGCTCGCTCAGACGTGTGGTGAGCACCGATGGATCTGGCGGTGGCCCCAGCGCAGCCGGCACCGCCTGCAGGCAGCGGAACGTGGCCAGGACCGCATCGACGATTTGCAGCAAGGGGAGGATGGGCGCCAGCGCGGGCTGGATCACCTTCAAGAGGTCGTGCTGCTCGACCAGCACGCCGCCCGGGAAGGTGACGCGCTGAGGCGGGGGCAAAGGCGGCACCTGGATGCATGGCGAACTCGGCATGGCGTCCTAGATGGGCTCGCCGACGGGGCGCACCAAGCGCCCGCCGATGGTGACCTGGAGCCCTTCGATGGAGATGGCGCCCACCGCGCGCAAGGTCAGCGAGGTCGTCGCCTGCAAGGTCACGGAGTTGGCCTCCGCATCGAGGACCAGGTGGTCCCCCGTGCGGCGGTTGGTGAGCCGAAGCTTCCGCGCGCCGACGGTCTCCTGCAGCTCGATGCAGAAGGTCTGCGTCGACCACACGCGGGTATCCGGGCCCGTCACCTCCGCGGGGACCTCGCTGTGACCGCTCGGCTTGCCCCAGTGTCCGGCCAGGTAGAACGGAGCGTCGACGTCGCCCTGGTGAAACAGGATGCCCACCTCCGCGCCCGCTTCAGGCACCGCGAAGAGCCCCTGGTTCTTCGAGCCGCCGCCACCGGTCCCCAACGGCCACGCCCAGCCGCTGCTCGGCTCCACGACGCCCGGGATGCACACCCGCACGCGGCCGAGCTGCTCCGGGTCGGCGCGGTCGACCACGTAGCCGATGTAGAGCCCGAGCAGCTTGGTGTCGTGGCGGTCGGTATCGTCATCGAAAGGTGTCATCGATTCCCCTGGGGTGATTGCGGTTCACGGGCTCCTGGAGGCCCGGGTAGATCTGTGCGGTACTCCACCTGCGTCGCGCCGCTCTCTGGGTCCACCACCTCGACTTCCCGCAGCCGTCCCGGCGGAAGCGCCGTCACGCGATTGGGTTGCCCTCCTTGCGGTACCCCATGCGGCAGAGACCGGGCGTTCTGCTGCGCGCCGACCGCGTCCCGCGTGACCTTGAGCTCCATCGTGTAGGTCCCGGCCGACAAGGAGTGCTTGGCGTCGGTCACGTGGTACTTGCCCGACAGCAACGCCGAGATGCCACGCAGCTCTACCACCGTGCCTGCCCGCACAAGCGGGTTGCCGATTGCCTGCAGGGTGAGTTGCACAGCCGTGCGTTCCGCTCGTCGAAACCGAGCATCGGCCTCGCGCTGGGCAGCGGGCGCGGTCGTCGCCGTGGTGGCCACCAGCGCCGATGTGGCGTTCCGCTGGAGCAGGCTCGTGTCCCCCGACTCCGGATCTACCACCTCCAGCACATCGCCCAAGGTCGAGCGAGCCACGGTCTGGCTGGTGGCGACCTGGGTGACGGTGCGCTTGGCGAGCGGATCTCGCCCTCGCACCTCGACCTTGCCGAGGCGCCGAGAGAGGTCGCTCTCCAGGCTGACCGAGAGCAACTCTCCTCGCTCGCCGTTGGGATACCAGGTGAAGACGTACGCAGGCGGCGCGCCCACGTCCCGGGCGCCCCACCGAAGCCCCGCATCGTTGACCACGAGTTCGAACCCCTCCCGAGCTGCCAGGCGTCGCAGGAAGCGGGCGTCCGTCTCCGCCGCCTGGGTGATGGAGCTGTAGATCTGCCGCGTCTCCTCGATCTGCGCAAACGCCCCTGCAAAGCCGTGCTCAGCGGCGACCTCTCGCACCACCGCGCTCCGCGTCATCGAGCGCCAGCCGCGGGTCTTCTTCACCTGGTTCATGAGCACGCTAAGCGCCTGCCCCTCGACCGTCAGCACCGAGAACCCGCGCAGCTTCTTCACGACCACCCGCCGCGGCGGCGCCATCAGCCCGGGGTACCCCCAGCTTACCTCCAGCACGGTGCCGCCGAGCAGCTCCTCGCGGTCGAACAACGCCAAGTCGAAGTTGTCGAGAGAGAGCTGCGCGCGGTCCGCCTTCGTCGCGCTGTCCTCGTACGTGAAGGACAGCACCTTGCCCCGGAGGTCCAGCGGCGTCGCGCTTCCCCCGCGCTCCTGCGACAGCACGCTCACCCGTACCCCGGGGCTACGGCGGTCGACCTCGCTCACGACACCTCCCGCCGCCGCGACTCCGCCAGGATGACGTCGGTCAAGACACGCACGCTGGGGATGAACACGCGGCTCCCAAGGGACAGCTCGAGCGTGGGGTCCACCACTGGATCTGGTTGGAAGTCGCAAATCGCCCACCAGTACCCGCACGCCCGCGGCAAGGGCTCGAAGTACCGGCCAGCCAGCGCAAACCACGTGTCACCCTGCGCCACAACATGCACGCGCATGTCGGGGTGCTCACGATATGGATAGGGCTCGCGCTCCGTGAGGGCCAAGCGACCGGCGTCGTCTCGAACCCCGCGACAGAACGCATACCGAGACCCGGACCACGGCGGCATCACGCGAGCTCCTCGAACGCGCCTACCACCGAGGCGCGCACGTCCAGCACCTCCTCAAACGTGACCGTGGCCGTGTAGACCAGCACCGAGCCGTCCACGCCGAACTGCTTGTACTGCAGCTCGACGCTCGCGATCACACACTCCATGGTGACCACGCCGGGCCAAAGCAGGAGCACCCGCGGCGGTGCCACCATCGCGACGCCGGCCGCGCGCGGAGGCGGGATCGTCAGCGCGCGAAGAAACGAGCGGAACGCCAGCAGGTCTTTCGCCGGCGTCGGTGGGGTTGCGGGGAACCCGTCCAGGTAGAACTCCACCCCGACGAGCTGCCGATTCGAGCTGTTCTGGTACTGCAACGGCGAGAACGGCAGCCCGGGCACCGCCACCCGGTTCCACTGCACCGCCAACCGCTCCGTCAGCTGCGTGGGGTTCATCAGGCACGCCATCTCCTCGCCGGTGGCGAGGTTCACCAAGCGGCAACGAGGTGGGCGGGCTCCGGGCGAGGGGATCATGGCTAGTACGTCGGCAGGGGGGAAAACGACCGCGTGGCGTTGTCACGGTCCGCTCCATGCACCGCGGTCGCCAGCGTGGCGCCGTCCACCTGCAAATGCACCACCACCGGCGGGGCCGGGGACGGCTGCGCGACCGACTGCGGAAACGGCTGCGCTGGCCGCAGCTGCAACGCCGCCACCGCCGGCATCGGCACGGTCGCGGACGACGCCGGCGACACGGGAGGCATCCCCACCGGGGTCACCTTCACCCCGGCCGTCACCTCCTCCACGCCTCCCGTGAGCCCGGTCTCGATTTCTCGGCGGAGCCGGCGGATCGCGTCCGAGGCGCCCAGGTCCGCACCGAACACCTCCGCGATGGAGTCCACCAGACTCGTGATCGTCTCCACGAACGCGAGCAGGGTCTGCGCCAGGAAGTTCAGGGTGTTGAGCACCACCTTCTTGAAGCCCACCCACACCTCAGCCCAGCTACCAGTGACCAGCGCCCCGAAGAAGTCGATGACGCTCCCCACAAAGCGCACCAGGCTTCGGAATGCCCCCACGAGGCTCGCCACCTGGACAAGTACGAACTTCACCATCGCCGCGGTGGCGCCGATGACTGCCCCGGCAACGTTGCCCATCACGAACCCCACGAACTGCATCGCCGTTCGCAGAGCATCGAACACGCCTCCCGCCCGCTGACCCTCGGCCGAGGAGAAGCCAAGCGCCGCGCCGAGCTTGCCCAGCTCTTCGAAGACCCGCCCCACGGCGTCTCGCAACCCCGAGAACAGCCCCGCCAGCGGGGCCATCGCGTTGCGGAATACGTCGAGCAACGTCGAGGCCGCGTCGATCACCAGCGTGACGGCTCCCACGAACACGTCCACCAGCACCCCCGCGATGGTCCCAACGACCCGTCCGAACGCCGCGAAGCGCTCGGAGGGAACGGCCGCCGCCGCACCTGCCGCTCCCAGCGCCACGCGGCCGAAGGCGGCGCCCAGCCGTGAAAGCGCGTTCACGAAGGCTTCGAAGGTCGGGCGCGCCGCATCGATGGCCAGCGAGAAGCCTTCGCCGATCCCCTCCAGCAGCCTCTGCACGCGGTACACGAACTGGTAGATCCGGATCAAGAACTCCTTGAGCCCCCCGTTGTCCGCACGTGCCAACTCCGCTCGCACCGCGCCGGAGAACCCTCCTTGCTCGAAGAGCTGCACGAGCCCGCGGAACGCCAAGACGATGCGGTCGCCCAGGCGGTGAACGAAGTCAGCCAGCCCGCCGAGGTTCGCGCGGAACGCGAGCACGAACCCCGCCACGACGGCGCCAACCATCGCAAGGCCGCCGATCACCGGCAAGATCAGACCGAGCAGGCTCGCGAGCGAGAGCCCTGCCACTTGCAGTCCCAACGCGAAGATCGCGAACGCAGCCTTGGCCGCGAGCGCCGCGCCGACCAGCGCGACGACACCTCCCAGCGCCACCGTCACCAGGGCGAACGCGCGCTTGACCGGCCCGGGTAGGTTCCGCACCGCTTCGAGCAGGGTATTCACAGCCGTGACGACGGCGGCGACGACGGGCCGCAACACCTGCGCAAACGGCTCGCCCAGGGAGATCACCAAGGTCTCGAGCGACCCCTTGAGGAGCTGCTTCTGCCCCTCGAAGGTGCTCAGCATCTTGTCGCGGAACTGTGCTGCCGTGCCCCCGGCCTGCTCGAACTGCTGCCGCAGGTAGCCGATGGCGTCTGCGCCTTGCACGGTCGCGCCCGTGGTCGTGCGAATGCCCGTCGTGAGCTGGGTCAAGATCGCGTTCACGCCGCCAAGCGCCTCGCGGCCGAAGGTCTTGAGCAAGAACGCCGACCGGTTGGACTCCGACATCCGGTCCAGCACGGGAGCCATGTCGCCAAGCACGTCCAGGAATGCCCGAAAGCGCCCTGCGGCATCGACGACCCGAACGCCAAGTCCTCGCAGGCGCTCCTGCGCTTCCGGGTCCGCTAAGCGCTCCATCGCGACTGCGGCAGCCGTGGAGGCTCGCTCCACCCCGGGGATGATGTTCTTCACCAGCCCCAGCGAGATCAGCGTCTCCGACAGCGACTGGTGCAACGCCTGCGCGCCTCGGGATGCAGTCCCCAACGCAAGCGGCAGCTCGCTAGCGCCCAGCGCAAACACGTTGACCGCCTGCAACATGCGGTCGACGGAGATGGCCGCCTCGCTGGTGGACAACCCGAAGGCCTTCATCGCCTGCGATGCAAGCCCGGCTGCTTGCTGAGGCGACAGCTCCCCCAGCGAGCCCGCCGCCAAGTCCAGCGCGGGCAAGAGCAGGTCGATGGACTCCCGCGTCGTGAACCCCGCCTGAGCGAGTTCGCGCAGGCCCAAGCTTGCCTGCGTCGGAGAAAACTGCGTCGCCACGCCAGCCGAGATGGCCGCGTCGCGCAGCCCCTCAAGCTCGGCGGACGTCGCGCCGGACACCGCGCCCACTGCCGCGATGGACTGCTCAAAGCGGCCCGCTGCGTTCGCCAGCCCTAGCGCTGCGCCCATCGGCGCCGTGCCGGCGGTGAAGATCGCCAGCCCCGTCCCGAGCTGCGTGAACGCGCTCTGCATCCGACTGGCCCCCAGCCCCACCCGCTGGTCCAGCGTCGCAAACCGACGCTCCAGGTCGGAGATCTTGTCCGAGGCCAGGTCCTTGGCCGTGAACACGAACCCCAGGCCCATCGAGTTGAGCGACATCGCTCAGCACCTCCCCCAGCCCACGCTGAGATCAACGGGCGCCGCGTGCTTCGCCAACGTCGGTGCGAAGACGTTGGCAGCGACGACGCGCTGGATGCGGTTCTGGGATGCAGCCACGGGTCAGGTCCTCTTCGCGGCCTTCTCAAGCTCCCTGGCCTCGCGCGAGCGCTGCTGGCCGATGCGCTCCAGGAGCCAGTCCCGGTCACTGGGCGCCAACTCCAAGGCATCCCCTAGCGCGACGCTCAGGCCAGAGCCTCCATGCTGGTGCCAGCACAGGGCGAACAGCGCCTCGCGCCAGTGGTCGAGGTCTACGTCAGGGAAGAGGGCTTGCGGTCCGGGGACGCCTTCGCCTTGCCAGGCAGGAAGAACCCCTTGTCGAAAGGGAGCTCCACCGCCTGCACCGCGAGGCACGTCGGGCACTCGACCTCGATGCTCGTCTCCACCCCGCAGTCCACCCGGTCGAACTCGCCCAGGAGGAAGGTCGCGTCTCGCAGCTCCAGGTCTTCGATGGCCCGGCGCTTGTCCTTGTCGTCCACGCCGTCGATCTGCCAGGTGCGGTACGCCAGCACGGCCGAGAGCATCCGTTCGGGCGTCGCGCGCTGGAGCGCCGGCAGCTTGCGCTCGTCCTGCCCGGTCATCAGGCGGAAGCTCAGCCGCTTGCCCGACGCAGGCAGGCGCGTCTCCAGGCGGTTCCCGGTCACGAACGCCACCCGGCTCTCACCGGAGAGCGGGCGCACCGGCAGCTTCGTGAGGTCGAGCTCCCACGGGATGCGAGCGCGGCACCCACTGTTCGCACAGTCGACGGTGAACTCGTACATGGGGCCGTAGGTCTGGACGCGGATCATCAGGAGGGCGAAGAACCGGTCGCCCTGGAGGACCTGGCCCCAGTCGAGCCGGCCGCCGTCACCGAGGACGTAAGGACCTGGGTCCAGCGTCTCTTCCCAGCAGGCCGCCAGCAGCTCGTCGAGCTGCCCGCCTTCCTTGGCCAGCTTGCGGTCCGCCAGGATGCGCTCCTCGCGCACCTTCATGCCGCGTACGCGGCCGGTGAGCCCTGATGGGCACGTGATGATGTTTGCCATGTTCGTCCGCTGGTGCAAAACCGGCGGAGGCGGCGGAAGGGACATGACTTGGGAGTACCGTCCCAGGCATCATCGTCACCGATGATCGACCGAGCTGAACTCACCAAGGAATGGTCAAAGGCTGCGCAGTCGGGAAGCCTTCTTACGAACAAGCATGACCCGAACGGCTATGTCACCCGGTGTGCGTATCGCACCGTGCTCACACAAGAGATGTCGTCGAGCCTCGAGAGATTTGTGAAAAGTGGGGCATATTCAATCAACTACTACCGAGACAAAGACTACCCAAACGGCCCCGGTTACTTCGAAGTAGTTCCGGCCTCGGGCTCCGGCTTTAGTGTCGTCGGATCCGGCATCCTTTCTGGGTCGCTCGAGCCAAGCGCCATGCTCGACCGACTCATCTTCGTGTCCGGAAGCCAGCAGGGGTGGCACGTCTATGCTGAGAGCGCCAACCAAGTTGCCGCCATGGTTCAGCGTGGAAGGCTCGACTCGTGCGTTCCATTGTAGGATGTTGAGCATGGCCAACTTGGTCTGGACCGGCCCATTTGCTGTTAGGGAGCTGTTGGCGGGGTGCCTCAATGACGCGCAGCCATGGCCTCCAGCGTCCCGTGGTGTTTACGTAGTCTCACGTGACCGATGGTTCGGTGCCCCAAATACTATGTGTGGGCCGCTGTACTTCGGCGGCAACACCGGAAGATCGATGCGTTTCTGCACCCGCATCGGGGATCTCATCGCCGATCTGCACGGCTTCTTCGATACGACCGGACACCACAGTGGCGGCCAGTCGCTCTACTCTTGGTGCAAGTCGAGCAGTGTGCATCCGGACTCTCTCCACCTCGGCTGGGCGACACGAACGCCCTGGTGCGGTCGCTGTTCAGAGGTTGAACTTGCGAGTCTGTTGGCGCGCTCGTGGGACGAACGTGGCGAGCTTCTCAACAAGAACCGGCCTCCCGCCTGCAGAAAGCATGGTTCCTTCGTGCCCTGAGTTGCGGTGTCACTGGCCTACTGCACTAGCTCGAAGAAGTCGTACGTAAGCGTCACCGACTCGATGACGGCCTCGTCGCTCTCGTTGTCCCACTCGCCCGCAACGAACTTGACCGGCCACGCGCCAGTGAGGGACCAACGGCGCAGGGTCGTACCATCGCGGTCCTGCTGCACGATGTCAAGGTTCCGCTTGTAGTTCACGCCGGTGAGGCCGAGTCCGCTCGACATGAGGGCGACGTCCTGGAACCAGTCGAAGAGGTCTCGGTCCTGTGTGGCGCCGCGCTCGAGCGTGACGTCGGAGAAGGTGAGGCGCCCGGGGCTCTTGTTCGGGATGAGCGAGCCGCCCTCGAAGTACTGCACGTTGGCGACCTCGACGGAGAGCTCGCTCGCCTTCTGGAAGCCAGCATGGCCTACATTATCGATTTCACAGATGAATTTGAAACGTTTGTGGAAGCTGCGCGGGTTGCCGATGACAGTCATGACTTGCTCCTCTTTCGCTTGCGGGAACGGCTCTCGGGCGTCTTGCCTCTGCGTGGCGTCGGCTCGATCCCGGACTTCCAGCGATGGCAGCTCGGACAGAGTGCCTGCGCATTTTCCACGACGGGCTCACCGCCCAGCGACGCTGGCACGATGTGGTCGCACTCGAGAACGTCGAGCGCGCGGCACCACGCACAGCGGAACCTGAACGCCTCGAACACGATCGCCTTCACCCACGCCGGGAATGCGTGAGGACGCACCGCCTCGGACCGGTCGGCGATGAAGTTCGGGTTCTCTGCTCCGAACCCGAGGCGAGGTCGCGGGTGATGATTCGGTAGGTAAGTCGGGATGCCAGCAGAGTGGTGCCGGATCTCAATAGTGATCGCGCCCCCGCACCCACACCTGCAGGAGTGCTTCTCCTGGTTCGCGGCGACCCACGAGGCGACGTCCTTGAAGTTCCAGTGCTCGACGCGGGCGTGGTGGCCTTGCACAAAGAGTGGGACGCCCTTCGCCCGGTGCCACGGCTGCGGGATGACAAGTTCCCCGCAGCCGCACGCGCACGGCTGTGGCTGCTGGCGCGCGAGCCAGCGAGCCACGCTCTCCTGACCGCGCCACATGCCGTTTTTGGCGACGCCCTTCGGCATGGTCATCCCTCTGCGGCGGCGGCTTCCTGCTCGATCGCCCGGGTGTCCTGGCTGAAGTACAAGATGATGAACTCGGCGGGCTTGTTGGTCGCCAGCCCGATGCGAGCCACCAGGCGCCCCGCGAAGACCACCGACGGCGGGTTGAGCGCCTCCGACACGTCGACGAAGAACGCCTTGGCGGGCTCCCGGGACCGAAACGCCCCCAGGTTCATCTGCGTCAGCAGAAACGACGTGATCGACCTCCGCACCATCGCCCGCAACGTCTCGTTGTTGTTGCGATGCCGGGCCACCTCCAGCCCTTGCTTGATGCTCCGCTCCAGGAACATCACGCCCCGGCGCTCCGCCACGTAGGGGAAGTTGCCCGACGCCTTGAGCGTGCGGGTGCCGTCGATGTACCGCGGCAGCCCTGGCCCCGTGGTCAACGGGTTGATGCGGTGCGGGTACACCAGGTCCCGCTTGCGCTCCTCGAGCACCTCGGCCGTCTCGAACCCCAGGACCCCGAACATCCTCCCCGTCTCGATGCCCGCCGGCGGCTCGTACACGCCTCCCGGCCTGGAGGCATCCGTGCGCGCGTACACGCCGCAGATGACCCCCGAAGGCGGTACCACGAGTTGCTCCACCGAGCCGTACACGCTCTTGGAGGGGTTGAGCACCCGGATCCGCGGCCAGTAGATCGCCCCATACTCCGACAGCTCTTCGAGCCCCGCCGTCGTCGTGACGTAGGTGACCATCTCCGTCGCGCGCTGGTCGGCGGGTGGATCGAGCACCGCGAAGACCGTGCCGCCGCGATGCACTTCGCAGTACGCCAGCATCGCCAGATGGACGGCGGGCGTCGCGCGCCCTGGAACCAAGAGAAGCGCGAGGTCCTGCACTTGGTCGAGAGCAAAGAGCCCGGTCTTCCCGGCGTCGGAGCCGATGAAGTCCGCATCGCCCAGGTCGGCCAGCCCGTCCGCGCCACCGGCGAGCGCCACCGTCTGGCGGCGGGGCACCGGGGCGTCCGGTAGCCGCAGGTCGGTCGCGCGCACGTAGCGCGAGCCGGTACGGGCATGGTTCACCGCGGCTTCGAGATGGCGCGGGTCCCCCGGGCGCATGCGCAGGTTCGCGAACTGCTCGCGGTACACCCCGTCCTCGAGCACCAGCACGTCGAAGGCGTCCTCGGCTCCGCTGGAGGCAATGCGCACCTCCACCGCCAGGCGGTTGCCGTACGAGCCTACGTCCAGCGCCTCGAATCGCACGGACGCCGTGGGGCCAGAGGCGCTGCCGGCATGCAGCACCGTGTCGAAGCCGAAGGCCGCCGCCGTGGCTGCCCGCGCCTGCACGGTGGCCCCTGGTCCCACCGCAGTGGTGCGCACCATGATCCCGCCAGCCGTGCGCTCGGCCCGGATGCCCGCCACCGACACCTCCAGCGCGCGCACAACCTCAGCGGCCGTCACCTCGCGAAGGTTCGAGACGTTGCCGCTGCCCGCCGCGGCGGAGGCTGGGAACGCAAGCACCGCGTTGGCCGTGCCGCCCACCACTTGCAGCCGGCTCGACGTTCCTTCGGTGTCGCTGGCGAGGCGGCAGATCTGCCCCTGCTGGGTGGCCCGCCCCCCCGCGAGCTGCGCGTTGATGGCCGCCGCGACCTCCGCCGCCGTCGCCGCGCCGATGTCGGCGAAGTCAGCAGCAGCAAAGCTGATCGACTGCTCCGGTCCATCGTCGATCCGGACCTGCAGCGTCATGCCGGCCTCGAGGGCATAGGGCCCCGCTCCGCCAGCCGCGAAGGCAGCCGCCGCGCCGCGAAACACTGCGTCGGCATCCTGCCCACCAGAGATAGACAGGCGAATCAGGTCGCCATCCCGCAGCCGAAACGGTGCGCTGGCCGTGCCCACCAGGGCGGCAGGCGTTGGCCCGCCGGTCGAGTCCACCAGGCCGACGGCGCGCGTCGCGGTCACCGAGCTCGGCGCGGTCACGTCGAGGTAGTGCGTCGTGCGAACCACCCACAGCTGGCTGCCCCCGTTCTCGAAGAAGCCCATCGCGGCGAGCGCCAGCTCCGAGTCCGGCGTGAACCCTCCGAACTGCGCCTGGTACTCGTCGAAGGTCGTGCATAGCAGTGGCTGTCCGACCGGCCCACGCTCCGTCAGCCCGACGGCGCCCGCCACCGATGTGGGCACCGCAGGGAACGTCCGAACGCGCGGTTCCTCCTCGATGATCAAGACCTTGGATGAATGCAGCTCTCCAGCCATCAGGAACCTCTCTTCTTGGGTGAACGCGACCCCACCAGCGGAGTCTCCGCTGGCGCCGCCGCGTGGGCTGCCGCATCGCGTGGCGACGCCAGCGAGACCTGCAGCTCGCCTCGCCGGATAGCGCGGTCGACTTGGGGAACGAGCAGCACGGCCCGATCTACCCCTGGCGACGTCAGCCCGACCGCGAGGGTCAGCGAGCCGGCCGTTCTTCGGCCTTCTCGCCCGGCTTCTACTTGGCAGCCGCAGCGCGCGGCCTTGGCGCAGTAGCTCTCGTGCGGCAGCACGAACACCAGGCAGCGCCCGCTTTGGTTCGTGAGCAAGATCTTCATGGGTCGCCTGGGTCAAAGGGGCGTGTTTGGAGTTCCGGGGTCACAACGGGCCGACTGCTCGCCACCGGCTGCCCTTCATCGATGTCAAAGCCGCGCACGACGAAGCTGCACGAGAACGCATGCACGTTGTCTCGGACGTCGGGCAGCGTTCGCAGGTCGCCCTCGGCGTCGATCTCCCAGCGGACAGACCCCAGCGAATCGTCAGCGGCGTCCCGTGGAAGCTGCAGCCAGCGCTGGCGGTGCAGGAACCTCGCGACCGCCGTCATGAGGTGCAGAAGCTCCGTGGTCCGGGTCGACACGCCGGTCAAGGAGAACACCAGGTCGACCGTGAAGGTCGGGCTGAACCGCGCAAGCTCCGGTCCCAACGAGCCTACGACGACCTCCTCCCGCAGCACGTTCTGGGAGTAGAAGCGGTTACGACGCAGGGTCGGCCCGGTCAGCGAGACCGCCGGCAGCTTGGCCAGGTAGATCAGGCTCACGCCGTCCCCCGGCATGTCGTCGTACTCCACTGACACCGCGGTGCTGGTGTTCTCCAGCACCTGCTGCTTCAAGAGCTGCAGCAGCTGGCGGATGAGCCGCGTGAGGTCGCCCTCCCGCGCCAGCGAGGTCCGGGCATATCGATAGGCTCGCGGCCACGCCGACCGCTCGCCGGCGACGGGCGAGCCCCTCGCATCGAGGTTCTCCAGCACCAGGTCCACCTCGCCGGGCACGTGTGACGGGCTGCGCACATCCGCTAACGTCTGCCCCGCCTCCTCTCGGGTACCTACGACCACCGCTGGCTGGTCGCCGAACCACACGCGCATCCGCTGGGCGAAGTGCATCCCCACCAGGCGCACGAGCTCGCCGCCGCCAGGCACACCCTCTGGCGGCACCACGAGGGTCAGCGAGGGGGCCGGCACTAGCGGGTGGCTCCGGGCCAAAGGTGCTCGGCGACACGGTCGAGGAACCGGCGACTCGCCCCCTTCCGAAACCGCTCGAAGGCCGGACGCAGAAACGGCCGCGGTGGCGTTTGCACCACCACGACGCTGGCACCACCACCTGCGCCTGAGCGGGGGCCTTGCCCAGCTTCCTGAAGCAGCGCGGCCAAGTAGCGGCGCATCTTGGGGGTGATCGGGATCACCACCGGGGGCCCTCCGTACTCATGCAGTTCGGCTAACGACACCAGGCTCTGTCCATCCTTGGAGTGGGCGCTGCGCTTCACCCCGATGAACACCTCGTTGTCGCGCTCGACCACGGAGATGCTGCCGCGCAGTTCGCCGGATTCGATCAGCGCCTTGGTGCCTCGAAACCTGTCCAAGCGCCGCGCCGCCAGCGTGAGCGGCGCCAGGGGGCGGATCTGCTGACCACCGGGCGCTTGGTTCGTGAGACCTTGGACGATCTGCGTCCGCAGCGCCTGGGCTTCCTGCTGCATGGCCCGGTGGACGGCAGTGGCCACGCGGCTCGCGGCGCTGCCGAGAATACGGCGCGCCAGGTCCCAGTCCCCGGTGCGTCGAACATTCACCGAAGGCTCGCCGGACGAGCGCGCAAGTGCGGTACGTGCTCACCAAGCCACGCCAGCGCGACCTTTGATGACTCGTTGACGATGCCTCCCTGCCACACGATGAGCGCGGAGAGCGCCAGGCTCTTGGCTGCCACCTCGATGTCCTCCGGTCGGCAGCCGTAGCTCGACAGGACCGAGGCCATCTGGTGAGCCGACGGGGTCGTGCCGTACCGCCAGAAGTGCAGCTCCAGGTTCGAGCGGTAGGCCTCCGCCTCCCAGCGCGCCCGCGCCGCCCGGTCCGCCAGGTAGCTCACCTCGAAGGCGACGCCTTCCCGGTCGTGCTGCACCACGTGCTGGTGCTCGTGCGCGCAGATGACGACCTGGCTCCACAGCGGCCACCCGGTTTGCGGGACGCCCACTTCAAAAGGCGTGTAGATGCGCCGGCCGATGGTCGTGGTGAAGTTCCGCAGGAAGCGGTCGCGCCGGGTGATACCGAGCGCCTGGAGTCCCTGCGCGATCGCCTGCATTTCGAACGAGTTCTGCTTGTTCACCACCGTGGTGCGGAAGTGCTCTTGCATCGCGCGCCAGAGGCCGCGCACCTCTTCCGGGCGGATGTCGACGAAGGCGCTGCCGATGAGCGGGATCGACTGCAGCAGGCCTTTCACAGCGGACCTCCAACAGCCAGCGGGCTCACTGCCGGCACGCAGGTGTGGCCGACCACCTCCCCGTCGTCGTTCGTCTCGGAGACGAACCGGCACACGAAGGCCACGCCGGCGTCGCTGCTCACCATGTCGCAGTCGGCGAGGTCCTGCCAGTACTGGTCGGCGTCGCAGATCTGCGCCACGTTGCCATCGCAGCGCGTTGCTTGTGGGATGCAGCCGTCGGAGGGCCGACACTGCGCGAGAAACAGGGCGGCGAAGGCCGCCGAACCTACCCAGAACTTCATACAAGGCTCCTTGCTGCTACACGGTCTTGAAAGGAAACGAGCAAGAGGTTGCGGCGCGACCTCCCGAGCGACAGGCCAAAGCCCAGCGGGCGCGCCTCGACCACGAACAGCGGCGAGCGGAACGCCTGCGCGAGCTCGCCGCTTCGAGTCCGAATCGCGCCCAGGCGGTCCCCTGGGCGCACGAGGGCTTCCCCCGTGTCGCGGTCTACCAAGCCCAGGTCCTCGAGGTCCTGGAAGTGGAACACCAGGTCGATGCTCGAGCGCGGCGCGTTCCCCATGGTCGACATCCGTACTGCCTCCAAAGCCTCGGGCTCCACCTGACAGGGGACGCGCACCATGGGCCGCTCGCGGCGCCACGGCTCGGCCACGCCGTCGCCATCGCCATCGAGCAGCACGGGCTCGCGGAAGTCCGGGTCCAACCCTGACCGCAGCGGGCCGGGCCCATCCGGGTCGAACGCGGCCATTGCCTCCACATCGAGGCGATGCAGCTCGGCGACGAAGGCATAGATCAGCCGCCCTCGCACTAGCTCGCCCCCAGAGGGCGCGGGCGCAGGTAGGGCAGAAGCAGCCCGTCCACCTCTGGGTCTCCCGTCAGCACGCGCACGTCGCGGGCGCTGTCGAGCCGGTAGCTCTGGTCGCGGGTGCGCTCCTCCAGGATTCGCCATCGGCTGCGCGCGTCGAACGACGCGTCATGCGCGAGCGGCGCCACCGCGCGAAGGACGAGCAGCATGCACGCGCGCCGAACCGCAGAGGGGGTACGGCCCTCGGAGGTCCCGTCCGGCTCCGTGAAGCCCCAGCGGCCCTCCGCGGTGATGTTCCCATATCCCTTGGGAAAGACTCGCCTCCCTCGCATCGAGAGGCGGGCACCGTCGAAGCCGGGGCCGATGGGCGCACCTACCACCAGCAGGCTTTCTGCGTCGGTAGCGATGTCCATGCCGGCGACGCGTAGGCGGGCAATGTGGATGGGCGGCACCGGCAGCTCCAGCGAAGGGGTCCCTCGGCCGTCGAGCGCGAACGTCATGGTGCGGGGGGAGAAGAACCAGCCGGTGAGGCGGTCGATCTGCGCCGAGGCTTCGGTGATGAGCCGCTCAAGCCTTTCGTCGCTGCAAGATGCCTGAGAGACGCCTTCTTCGCGCAGTTCCGCGACCGAGGCGTACACGCTACTCCCGCTCGCGCCGCGGGCGCCGCGGGTCCTTGTCGTCGTCGCGCCCCGCCGTGGTCGGTGTGGCGGAGGCCGCGGGAGGCGCCACCGGCGGTGCCGCAGCGGTGGGCGTCGCCGGTCGGCCGACCGTGACCTGCAGGTCGTCCGTGGCGCTTCGCCGCTGCTTGGCGGCGTCCACCTCGCGAGCCTCCGTCGCCTTCGCGTCGGCCTCGGTCATCACATCGAACGCCAGCGGCGTGTGGTCGTCGCCGGGAACTTGATGGACATCGCGCAGGTAGTCCGCCACCGGCTTCTCGACGCGGTACCACCCGCGCTCCACCGCAAAGCGGATGCCGGCGTAGGTGTACCGGCGCAAGACATGGCCGCGGCGCGGGTCGTAGGGCTTGAGTCGAACGAGCAGGGTATCCATCGGTGCCTTGCTTTCAGGTGGAGAGGGAAATGGCCTTGGCGACACCGGTCTCGTCGGCGTACTTCGTGTCGAAGCGCAGGGTCGCCACGATCTTGAGCGTGCCTTCCGAGATGTCTCGGTCGGCCTCGAGGCGGATCTGCCGCCAGATCCCGATGTGGATGTTCTTGGGGTTGCACAGCAGGACGGCGGTCTGGTTGCCGCCCGCGCCCAGGGTCTCGGGAAACAGCGGCACGGGCTGCAGCGGCACGCCCGAGTACAGCACCGGCGTGTCGTCCTCCAGGAACCGGTCACCGGCCGCGGTGGCGCGGTCTGCCAGCGTGTCGCGGTAGCTCAGGTCCGCGTCCGCACTCGTGAGAAAGCGCATCGCCTTCTTGTCTCGCAGGTGCTCCGTGGGCAGCGAGCGCAAGAGGTCGCGCAAGATCTGCTTGGTCAGCGGCCCTCCGGCAGCATCCACGACATGGCTCGTGGCCTGCCGGAGAACGCCGTTCATCGTGGCCAGGAACGGGTCCGTCGATGTGGTGTCGCCGTTGATGGCGACCTCCTCCATGTCGCGAGCAATGGCCTCCGACATCATCTCCATGATGGTCTGCCGGAGCTCGCCGCGTTCGATCGAGTCCTCCAGCACCTCATCGGAGAGGCGCACCTCGCCCTTGAAGAGCTTGGCATCCAGCTCCACTTCGGACAGCTCGGGCTTGGTGCGGTCGGCAGGTCCAAGCGCGGTGCCCTCCTGGCCGGGGCGAAGGATGCGAGCGCCCAGGCGGATCTTCGACACCTGCTGCTTGGGCGACGCCATGGGCACGACCGTGGCCTGCTGCAGCAGCACGGAGTTCTTGATGAGCAGGCGCATGAACTTCTGCGCCTGCGCTGGCTTGAGGATGCCGCCTCCGGCGGTGAGGTCCGAGAGGGCCAAGTCTGCCTTCTCGAGAAGAACGCGGTTCTGTAGCAGCGCGGTCATAAGGGCGCGAGCTCCTGGTTAGGGGTCGTGGAACGACACCGACTTGTCGACGGTCTGTCGGTTCTTGGGGGCGTTGAGGTCCATGGGCCAGCCGACCTCGTCGTCGTCGCGTGGCCCGGGCTGTTCGGCGGCCGGAGCGCTGTTCGGCAGCCCGAACTGCTTCTCCACCCGGCTTAGCCGCTGCTGCTGGTCGGCGACCATGGCGTGGAGTCCCTGCACGGAGTCCAGGAGCTTCTGGAGCGCGTCCGCGGCGCCGGGTGGCGAGGTCACGGTCGACGGCGACGGCGACGACGCCGCCGCGCTGGCTGGCGCCGTCGAAGCGGCACCCGTTGCCGCAGCACCCGCCGGCGAAGCCGCTGATGCGGAGCCGGACGACTCCGATGCTGTCGGCTGCGAGGTCGAAGGGGACTTGGCCAGCAGCGCAGCGACCTGGGCTAGCGTTTGCTTGGTCGCCGCCACAGCGGCCGCGAGGTCGGCTGGCTCCTTGACCGGGTCCGTGCTCGTCTTGCCGGCGCGAGCCGCGACGTCCTGGGAGCCACCTGACGCCGCCCCCTCTGGCGAGAACCCGGTCTGTTCCAGGATTTCCTGCGCAACGGCACGGAGCTGCTCTGCGAGCGCCGCCAGCCGCACGTCGTTGCCGGCGTCGCCCAACGAACTCAGCTGGTCCACGATGCCGGTCAGGCTCTCCAGCGCCGCCAGCGCGGCGGTGAGGGGGGAGTCCGGCAGCGCCTTGTGCGCGCCGTCTGATGGAGGTGTACTCATGGTGGCATCCCTTTTCACGAGGAGAAATCGATGGCAGTTGGCGGCGCGGTCGACCAACGACACCTCCTCGACGACGATGTCGACGAGCCGGTGCACGGGCGACGAAGCTGGTGCGGTCACGGGGCCTCCTGCGAGCGCTCAGGCGCTTCCGGGGGATCTGGCACGGGGGGAGGTGGCACGGGCGGCGGTGCCGCCGGTGCCGACATCTCGGCACCGGTGCCGGGCTGTGGTTCCGGCACTCGGCGAGCCGTCCCGCCGATGGACAGCCCCGTGAGCTCGCCCTCCTTGATGCGAGTCCACAGCTCATCGGACAGCACTCGCACCGCCAAGAGCCAGGTGCCGCGCCGCACCGAGATGCCGCCCAAGGAGAAGTCTGCGGGCGCCAGGTAGCTCTCCAAGATCTTGACCTGGTCGTTCACGCGCAGTTGGTGCATGAGCCCGATGCCGCCGAACTCCTCGAGGAAGCGATGCGCGGCGGCCCGAACCTCCTCCACGGAGTAGATGTCGCCCTGGGCGTCGACGACCTCGGGCTCGAGCACGATGCCCAAGACGAAACGTTCGTCATTGGGATCGAGCCCCTTGACCAGCGCCGAGGTGGCCGCGAACGTCGCCCCCGCGGGGCGTGACGCGCCCGCCACGGAAGGGGGCGACACGTCTTCCAAGTCGACCTCGCCAGCCCAATGCTTGAGCGTGGGCTCGTAGTTCGCTACGAGGAGCTGGGTGAGCACGGACGAGCCCCCGACTCCGCGCATCGACGAGATGGTGCGCGGTGTTCGGATGCGCTTCATCCACCAGCCGGTTTGCTTGGCCAGGGCTGGAAATGCGCCGCGGATGCCGTAGGTGATGAGGAACTTCCCCTTGAGCGAGCGGAGAACCTCGAAGAAGCGCTCCTCATCGAAATCCGACTCCCCGACCTCGACGTTGTAGCCGGGGTACGGCGGGTCCAAGAAGAAGGCGGTATCCTTGCTGTCGTACTGCCGAACCACGCGCTCGTAGTCGCCGCCGTACACCTTGACGTTGCGAAGGCGCGGCGCGAACTGCTCGATGCGCTTGATGGTCTTGGCTTCGACCCCGACCACCGACGGGCTGAAGGACCGCCCGCGCATCTTCCCGTACGAGAAGTGGGTCAGGTACAGAAACCGATGGAGCCGCTCGACGTTGTCTTGGGGCTCGACGTCCAGCAGCCCCTTGAACGTCTTCTCATCCCCAACCCAGGGCAGCTTTCGAAGCCGGTCGAGGTCCTTGGCGGTGAGCTTCTTGAGCAGCCGGTAGGCGTCGGCGATCTCGAGGTCCGCGTCGTTGAGCACCTCGGTGGCGACCGCCTCCTTGGCGAAGAACACCGCACCAGATCCGGCAAACGGCTCCACGTAGGTCTTGTGGGCGGGCAGCATCGCCGCGAGCCGCTCCGCGATCCGCTTCTTCCCGGCCGGAGACGCCCAGATCGTCTTCTCGACCAAATCGCCAGGCTCAACGCCCAGCCGCTTCCGGGCGTTGGCCATTGCGCGGTCCGTTCGTTCGCGCAGGGCGCCCCCCGCGGCAGCTTGCTTCGGTCCTCGCATCGCTGCAGGCCAAAGACGCCTGGGCCGCGCGCCCCGGGGACACCGGCCGGGGGCCGTGGCCACCCAAGGTTACGGGACAGCAGTCGAGCGCTTGATGGGCGACGCTAGCGGCCGGGCAGCTGCCAAACCCGCTGCTCAGCGCTGATGTCCTCCGAGAACATCCAGCGGCCGTCCGGCGAGGGCGAGAGCTTGGTCACGGCGAGCTGATGCACGGAGACCAGCGGCCCCACTGGGACACCGTCATCGGCGGCGGGGGCGTGGCCCGGAAGTGAGCGAACGAGTACGTCGCCATCGGCGAAGCCGACGAACAAGCGCTCCCCAGCGGCGTCGAACACCAGGGGGCCATACGGCGCCTTGGCCGTTGGCGGCCGGCCGGGATGGGGCGCGCCGGTCAACCGCTCGCGCCACAGCGCCTTCGGCCAGTCCTTCGACGACGAGCCCCTCTTGGGAGGGTTCTCGAGAGACCACAGCTCCAGGTAGTACTCCCACTGGCAAGCGGCGCCAGCGCCCAGGCACTGCCGATGGTCGCGCGCCTCCGCGATGTGGACCGAGTCGCGGCGCGGATCGTCTTCGCGCGCGACGTCTGGTCCGAAGTCGTGGCGCCGCCAGATCACGGCGAGCTGCTTGCCATCGGGAGAGAACGCGAAGCTCCAGAACCTGCCGTTGGCGGGTGGGTCGTCGGGACCAGCCAACGGGGGCACGCGAGTGGCGCGGATGGCCCCGGTGCCATCCCGCAAGAGCAGCTTGCTGGTGAGGCCTTCCAGCAGCCAGCCCTTGCCGATGAACCAGCCGAGGTGGAGCCGCCCTTTTCCGTCGAGCTCCTCATTGGTCTCCTGGTCCTCGGTTGGGCAGTCCGCCTTGGCCACGAGGGCGGACGTCCCATGCTGCGGGACCCGGCGCAGCTCACCCTCGCAAGGAACGCTGGTGCAGGGCGCTCGCGCGTTGGGTCGCGACTGATGTACCATCCGAGCCATCCGGCTGCGGCCATGGGGTCTCCTTGGTCGACTTGGGCGATGTCACGACCGGAGCCGCAGTTCGCTCGCCAGACGGGAGAACAAGTGCCCAACGGCGCCCCTTCCGGATCAGCGCCGCTGTGCTCTCGGGGGTCCATCCGTCGAAGCGAGTGGGCTCGGCGTAGCTGCGGGGGCCGCGGCCTGTATCGAACACTCGCAGCTCGTACGCCAGCTCGGTCGCCGCCGCAGACCGCCGAGTAACAAAAGCAAAGCGGGACTCGTCGCCGGTGAATGCCAGCGGCCCCTCCGCTCCGGGGGCGACCAAAAGCGAGGTGGCTGGCTTCGCAGAACAGGTCATGGCAGACATAGGTATCCTTCGGACGCACGGAGATCGTTTCGCCCCGACGGCTGCAAGGTAAGAACGTCCATCGCATCGGGCAGCACAGGAGAGCCTTGCCCGGGCGACAGGTCGGCGCGGTATTTGCGGCCGGATCACGAGGACGAGCAAGGCGGCATCGGCTTGCTGCGCGAAAATTGCCACGCGGACAAGTCGCTGGGGAAGGTCAGCACCTGAGTCAGGGCAGTGCCTCGACTGAAAGTCCCAACGCACCACGCCGCCTTGGCGCCCAGAGCACAGAACGATCGTCCTGCGAGAAAACGCCAGCCCCCACGGCTGCGCCTTGGTAGAGCGGATCGCGAGGGCGCTGAAGCACCTGCATATGTCGTAAGGTCAACGATCTTGGGAGTGCCGTCGGCGCACAGCAGCTTGACTCGTCCTCGGAGAAGTCACTGACGGGAGCAAGGCAGCTTCACCGATCCTGGGTAAAGGGAGGCTCGTAGCAGATAGTCTGGTGCCCAGAGTGGAATGCCACGGACTCCCTTGCTGCTCGCCAGCACGACCTGGAACGCCCGTCGCTCGGCTCGCTGTGGATCCACGATGCGGCGCAGCAACTTGCCCGAAACCACATCCCAGATCGCGAGAGTGGAATCGCCATCTGCAGCGGCGACCACCCGCCCGCGAATAGCGACGGACACGTGAGACCGTGACTACCTCCGGACCAGACGCAGACGCGGTGCGCCGACCTGAAAGACCTGCGTTCCCGGGGTGGACGATGCCGGAAGCGGCACCACGTCGTCGGGCAAAGACGCTGTGACGGCTGGTGCAGACGCCTGAGGAGTAGAGGGGGCCGTGATTGGTGGCACGCCCGCTGGAGGCGAAGTCCCCTGAGCCCCCTTCGGCGTGCCACACCCCAGCGCCACAGCAGCGAGCGCGAAGCTGAGAAGCGGAAGCACGCCTCGAGTCATCATTTTGTACCTCTGCTGACCGTACCGCGCGGACCATATCGATCCGGAGCCATGTTGGTGCGATTGCGCCCGCCCGGGGCGATGTTGCTGTACCCCTCGATGAAGTCGAAGTGCATGGTGTCCCCAAAAGTAGAGCCCGGAGCGAAGCCGTATCGGCCAAGCACCGCGACGACCTCCGCGTTGAAGACCCCCTTGCGCCTTCGGTCGGTGGTCGCTGGCATCGCGTCATCGCGGATGCTGCCGCGCTCGATGTACTGCATCAGGGGCAGCTCGGTGGCTCGGAGGTCGGAGGCGTACGTGCCGTCCGCCTGTTTGTCAGGAAAGCCGAAGATCTGTTGGGGGTTCTTCAGCTTGTCCAGAGCGGCATCGAGCACCCTCAGTTCCTTCTGGAGGTAGACGGTGGCGGTCCCCTTCGGGTCCTTTGCGACTTCGAGTTTGTGTTTGTCGGCCACTGGTGCGCGATCGTTTTGCAACTCCTGACGCCAGGCAGAGAACGCAGCCGCCATCAGCGAATCCGTGCCTCGGCCTTCTTTTGAGTGCTTCAACTTGTCGACCATTTGGCTCTTCGTAGCTCGGTTTTCGCACCCAACTCGTCGGCCTTCTTGGGCTGCTTCTTCAGGTCCGCGATGCGCTTGTCGATCTGCTTGATCTGGCCTTTGAGCTCCTCACCCTGAAAGTACTTGTTCCTCGCCTCCCGCAAGAGCGGCAGCTGCGCGGCGATGCTGGCCTGGAAGCGCTGCGAGGTCCCCGAGATCTCGGCGAACTGCGTGCGAAGCGTCTGTACCAGCGACTCGTCATCGGCTGTGGTGGCACCGGCCATCGTGTGCTTGCCCAAGGTCTCGATGTGCTCGTTGCCACGCACACCCAGGTCCATCGTCGCACGGCTATTGCCTTGGTCGTCGCGACCAAAGCGCCTGAGCAAGAAGTGATTGATGTACGCCGGCTCGCCCTTGGGGGCATCCAGGTTCGGGTTGTCGTACGCAAGGATGTCGACCGCCAGCCCTAGGGAGTGGCCGTGCATCCCCAACCCCTTGCGGTCCTGATGCAGCTTGCGCATGGCATGGCCACCCGAGGACCCGATGGTGTAGCCAGGGTTGGCGGCCTCGAACGCCGCAACCGCCGCGGCGAACCGAACGGAGGCGTCTGCCGCGAGCCACAGGCCCGGCCGGCCGGGCACCTGCTGGATGCTCTGGTAGTGGGCCTTTACCTTCTCAGCGGAGCCGGTGATCTCGATGCCCCAGGACATGAAGTCGGTGCGAGAACGAGCCACTCCTTCAAGGCGGGAGATCTGCTCGGTGGGCGGCTCGACGAGGCTTTCCTTCGGCTCGCCAGCGGACCGCGGGTCGGTGTCCAGAGCATGCTCCAGGGTGGCGCGCTGCGCCTCTACGCGCTTGCGGTAGTCCTCGGTGAGGGCGCGCAGCTGGGCTTGGTAGTCCGGATCAGCCTCGATCTGCTTCGAGGAGACCTTCTTCGGGGCCTGTGGCGAAAGGCGCTCCGCGACGCTCTTGCGCAGCGCGGCCTTGTCCTTCTGCAGTTGCCTCTGCGCTTCTCGATCGAAATGCTTCGTTTCGCGTTTCACCTTCACATCGCGCTTCTCGGTGGAGAAGTCGTTGTCGATGCTGTCGCGAAGGTGCGCGGGCAGTGCATCGATCCAGGCTAGGTCGAGCTCGTCTTTCCCTGCTTGCGAGGTCGCGGCGGCGACGTCGGGCCAGGTGGCATGCTGGGAAGGCTCATCCGTTGACGGCACAGGGACCGGCTTGGCGGGAGGGGCCGGTTTGGCTGGCTTCGCCGGCTTCGCGGTTGCCGGCGCGGCCTGCGCCTTGGTGGGCGCGGTGGCGGGCGCCGACGGCGCCAGGGCCAGCAGGTCCGGTTCGTCGTAGAGCCCCATGGCTTTCGCGAGAGAATCGTCGACTTCCCAGTCCGGGGCACGCAGCGAACGCGCCGCGGCGTCGCCGCGCAGAGCCTGGGCGTCTTCTTGGCCCACGTTCAGCCCGTGCAGACCCTCGGTTCGCGTTTGCTTACCCGGCGTTGCACCGGATCCGCTGGTCGCTGGAACCGGCCCTCTGCCCGCTCGAAGAGCGTCGGCGCGGATCACGTCGCCCTCCCCATCGTCGCCTTGCTGAGCGTCCACGCTGAACTCCGGCTGATGCACCCGATAGCCTCGGTCGTTTTGTACACCAAACGCTCCACCGCGCGGGCGCAGCCCCTGGACCTTCGCGTCTCCGTTGTAGCCATGGCGCCGTTCTCGCGCCAAGGCTCCCTGAAGGTGCGAACAATTTTCCTCTACCATTTCAATTCATTACACGTGCGCGACGGCCGTCGTCAGAAATCCTCGGCAGGGTTGGTATGAGAAAGGCCTACGTCCTCGCGTTCATGCAACCTGTCCTCGATCCGCCGGTCGCCCCAGCAGGCCGGTCACGTTCATACGGAACGCCGCTGTTGTTGCCCCAGTCGCCGCCGCGAGCAGCGATTGGGCATCATCCAGCACACACATTGGGAGCCTTGTTCTGACGTACAGAATGATGCTCCACTGGCGGTGAGACGGGATATCGGTGCCTCAAGGTTGTGCGCCGGCAGCCCACGTGGTCCACTTTCGTGCTGGGCCGTTGGCTGCGTGATCGCAGCAGAAAACAATTCCGGGCGAGACTCCATGTTCAGAACTATCTCATGTGCAACATTTCTACTTCTATTTGCCTGCGCAGAGGACCAGGAAGAGCCCACTGAGCAGTTGGGGCCGGCGGTTGAAATCAAGCTCAACACCGCTCCACCGGGGTTCGCGAGCAGTCACGCCGTAGCATTTGCTGCTTACCAAGATGGTGATGGCGAGTGGCAACCCATGGATGCCAGCAGTGGCATCTATACAGCCACAGTGCGACATCGGCGATACGGGGTAGCCTTCGCATGCCAGGATAACTCTTTTGGCATACGAACGATTGGACGGGCACACTATCGCGCCAGGTCAGAGGAAACGGTAATCAACGACTTTTCATGCTTCCTAAACGCGCAGGAGTTCCAGACCATAACAGGCTCTGTGACTGGTGCTCGTGTTGGCGAGTTCTTTACCGTAGAGGCGACTCCTGAGCGGATTGCTCTCGTGGAATATGGAAACGAATTTCGACTAACCATCCCCATTCGGTCGCACTCAATCTGGGGGGTTTCGAGGCAAGATGGATTCACAGGGCAAATCGAGCGCGTTTTGCGAGGTCCAGATTTAGCCGTCCCACTGCCTGCCGTTTTGTCGCTAGATCTCACCGCCGCGCCCGAGGTCGCAGCCCATCGTCTAGCAACTCCAGATCCCACGTGGTCCACCTTTACTTCCACCACCGAAATCCAAAACACCAATGGCACATCGCTGGTACTGCCAGCATCTGGCGGCAACTACTTATCCCCGCACCCGTCGCAGTTGCGAAGTGGCGACGTGATGTGCGTACGGACGTTTGAGTATACTCAATCAGTGCTACGTCGAACGGACTACACCTGCCTCGCCGAGGCGGCTCCGCTCACCGTGGAACTCCCTGAAGAGGCTGCCATTCAATACCTTCGCCCTGTTACTGGTCCGCGAATCCCTCAGTTTATAATCCAGTCCGAGTCCACCAAGTTTCCTATTGTCGAGTACGATCTTAGCATCTCGACTGCCATGCCCTGGAGAGAGATCACGGTGCGGGTATCAAGGGGATGGCTGGGCAGCGAACGCGCTTCATGCTCGTTTCCGGACTTATCCTCCCTTCCCGGATACCTACCGTCGTTGGAACTGCCGATTGGGACCTTCGTTGGCTGGAGGGGTGAACGAATCGAGAAGAGCACTCGAAATATCGTCCCCGGACACACAACGAAGACATCGATAGCATTTGGAAGTCGGACTATAGACTGAATTGCACCCACTGCGTTCTGCTCTGTGTAGCGGCTCACGTCGAGTTCGGCCGCAGGTTGGATTCGCGTTGGATTCGCATCGGCCCGCATCTCACTAGCCGCGTACTATCTCGATGTTGAGACGACAACCGTGCGACAGAGGCCGTGGTACGGCGGAAAGCCCACCCCGAGGTCGCTGAGCGCCTGGTCCGAGACGAGTGCGCGGAAGGCGCTTGCGCCTTCGCCCTTCATCTCGGCCAGGTCAACGCGGCCAGCACGGCCGTCCACGTACAACCTGGTGCGCCCCGTGGGTTCATGTCGCGCTTGCCGGACCCACGGCAGCTCGCGCTTGATGTCCTCCGGGCTGGACAGGTGCTCCACGCGCTCGAAGCGGCTCACCGCCTCGGCCACGGCGAAGCTCTTGCCGTGCAGGTACCGGCAGATGGGGGTGGTTGCCTCATCAAGCACAGCTTCGATCTGGTAGCGTTTGATCCCCGCCTCGGCGTAGGCGCTGAGCTGCGCGAACGACCGGCCCTGGCCGGTGAAGGCGGCGGCGACGACTTCCCAGTAGAACGGGGCTCGTTCGATGAGCTCCGCTCGGGCGGCGGCCTGAAGCGCCTGCCCGATGTCAGCGCGGCCCAGCCCTTGGTCCACGCCCGAGGCCACGATCTGCCGTGCCGAGGCCCCGAAAGCGTCCACCCGGCGTCCGTACTCGTCGCGCACGAAGTTGCCCTGGGATGACACGATGTGCGCCGTGATGCGACGGTCGAGCGCGTTGAATTCGGCGCGGATCGACAGCCGCTCGGCGCGCCGTGCATGGTCCCGCGTGGCGGCCACGATGGAGTTCGCGGCGGCCGACAGCGGCACCTCGATGCGGGGAGGCACAGCAGCCGTCGCTCGGCGCGCTGCCGCTAGGGCCGCGGCAACCAGGCGGCTGCGGTCCGACGCCGAGGTGCGCCGCCAGTCGACGTCGAGCGCCCGTATGGCTTCACGCACAGCGGCGGCCTCGGCTCCGCTCGCAGCGCGACGAAGCTTCGCGGCCAGCACGGCCACCGCCTGGTCAAAGCCTGCCGGCGTCGAGAGATCGGTGACCTTTGCAACGGGCAGGCGAAGGATCCCTCCCAGCACGACTTCGGCAGCGCGCTTGGCCTTACTGACCAGGAGCAGATCCGCCGCCTCGCACACGCGACCCGCAGACGGTGGCGGCCTACACATCGTCGGCGGCCTCGCCCAGCGGCGGCCGGCTGTTGGATTCGGGACCGACTGGTGGATCTGCAACCAGCATCCGTGCCAGCGCCATCCTTCGCTCCGCGAGCCGCTGCTCCTCCGCTGCCAGCTCCTCGTGGAGGGACAGGAGGAACTTGGCGTCCTTGAGGAGCGCCACTCGGTGCTCGGCCGTCTTCTCTGCCGTGTCGGGGCCAGCCTCGCGCACGACCCCGGCCGTCTGGATCCCGGCCAGCGTCAAGGTGATGGGCTGGCGCACCCACTCGGCGTTGATCTTGCGGAACTCGCGATTGAAGATGTCCGCGGCCAGCGTGCGTCCCTCCTCGGGCGTCAGCACGCCTACCCGGACCAGGCGCTCGACCATCTCGGTCATCCGTTCGGGGTCTCGCGTCACGGGCGTCTGGGACCGGAACCGCCAGAAGCGGATGCCCATGTCGGCCAGGAGCTTGCGGTTCATCAGGAAGTCGAACTCATCGCGCTCCGGCTGGAAGACCTGGTCCTCGGCGAATCGAAGGGCGGACTCGGCGATGGCGCGGTTGAGCTCCTTGGCATCTCCGCGCAAGAGCCGTGGCAAGCGAAACGCGCTGCCCACCTTGTCGATGTTCCGCTCGTCGTAGAGCTGGAACAGCGCGTCCTGCTGCTGGGCCTCCGTGAGGGGGCGCAGCTCGATCTTCGCCCGGCCGGCGTCGTCGCTGCCGCCTCCTTCCGCCTCCAGGATCAAGATCTTGTGGAAGTTGCTCTTGCCCTTGAGGTTCTCTTCGATGAACCGCTCGATGCGCGGTACCGACGACTCGGAGAGCCGCCCGCCCGACACCAAGAGCGCCAGCGGCGGCACGCTCTTGTTCGAGAAGTACATGTAGTTCACCTCCTCCATCTGCCGCGAACCCAGAACGGAGAGCAGCGTGCCGATCCACCGCGGCACCCCGTAGGGGGAGCGAGGCGAGTGGACGGCGAAGTGCAAGATCTCGGTCGCCGCCCCGTCGTGCGGGTTCGCTGCACGGAGCGCCGCCAGGTCGGAGAACACGCGGCCTGTGGTCCGCGACACGATGCGGGGATCGCCGAAGGACTTGAAGTAGACGCGCTCGGTGCCCTGGATCTGGATGTACTGCCGAAGCCGTCGCCGCGCCGTCACGCGCTCGAACGTGATGGGCGACACACGCACGCGCTCGCTGATCTCGATGGAGTCTCGCTCCAAGGGCATCAGGCGCACGGTGTACCCAGGAACATGGATCAGCCGCACCACATCGCCCCGCACGGTGCGCAGCACCTCCCAGTACGCGTTGCCGGTGACCTCGAGGTCCTGGCGGGTACGCCGGCGCAGGTCCACGAACGAGTGGTCAAAGCAGCAGAAGTCGAAGAACGCCTCGAGCCGCGCCTTCTCCATCTGGGCGAGTTGGCGCAGGTCGGTGAGCCGGCGGCCAGCCTGTTCCTCCGTGGGACCGTCGATCTGACCGGCCACGGCCACCCGATGGTCTTGCTCAGCGCGAAGCTCCAACCGCATCGCGTCGGCGACCTTCTGCCGCGCGTCTTCCGCGTCGAGGTCGATCACCGGATCGAAGCGGGACCCGAACCCGTCGATGTTCGTGGCGTACGCATCGACGTTCTGGCGGAGCGAGTTGGAGTGCTCGAACAGGAGACACAGCGCCTCGGGGTCGTAGGGCGGCGCCAGCGCGCCCGCCGCCGCGAACTCCGCAGACGCTGCTTCTCCACCAGGACGGCTCGCAGGCTCGTCGCCCTGGGCGCCCAACACCACCGCCTTGAGGATGGACTGGAGGCTCGCTTCGGCCTTCCGTACTTCATGGGGCCCCGTCATCGGACCTCGGCATAGGCGACCAGCCCATCAGGACCAAACGACAAGGAGCGCACCGTCATGCCGCGCGCCTGCAGCGTCTCGGTGGCGGCTTCCAGCAGGCCGTCAGTGGTCGCAGCGCAGATCTGCAGCTTGAACGCGGGCTCGGGCGCCTGCCTTCCATCCCGAACCACGAAGAAGGTGAGCATGGCCTTGCGCACGGGCTGCCGCTATCGCGCCGTTGGCGTCGGCGGCGCAGGTGGCTCGCGAAGCGCATCCCGGGCCTTCTCGAGCCCATCCTCCGCCGCCGAGGCGACTCGTTCGACCTGGGCCCGATCGACGAAGGCCTGGGCGATCACGTAGGCGATGGCCACCGCGCCTGCGACACCGGCGCGAAGCGAGTCCTCCATCTGCAAAACAACGGTGAAGATGGTGGCGATGGTGACGCCGAGCTTGCGAGACAAGAGCTTGTTCATGGGATCCTCCAAGCCTTCCTGTCGAAGGCTCGGTCTCCCAAAGCCGTGTGCGTGCAGCACAGGGGACCCGGACTACCCCAAGACGCGCACGCCGATGACGCTACTCGGGGCCTTGCCGAGGACCTGCTCCATCTGGCAGGCCAGCGCGACGGCCCAGAAGCGATCTGCGTGCCCTCGCGCGTTGCGCTCGGCGTCGAAGCTGACGCGCCCGGAGGGGAGAACGCGCCGCTTGATGGAGTGGATCTGCCCCACCAGATCTCTCTCGCGCGGCAGCACCAGATCGCGGCGCTGGAGCAAGATCTTGATGTTCGTCGCCCAGCGCTCCTTCGCATCGTTGCTGAACGTCTCGGGGACCACCTGCGGGAAGTCACGCGCGAGGTTCTCGGCGAGGTTCATTCCGATGCCGGTATGGTCGATGGATAGGCGAGCCACCGGCAGCGTGGCGAGCAGGCGTCGCAGCTCCGCTTCCTGCTCGACGAAGGGCGTGCCGATGTAGCTCTTGAGCATGCGGCAGGTGAACCGACCGCTGGTCTCCTCGAACACCGCGAGTTCGGACCGATCGCGGGTCCGCCCCACGTCGAAGCCTGCGACGATGCGCCCCGTGGGCGCGCGCATGCTCGTCGGATCGTCGTAGAGCACCAGCTCGTCGCTCGTGCATGGCAAGATCAGCTCGTAGGGGTAGTAGCTGTAGACCTCGTCAACGAACCTTCCCTCGAACTCCTGTTGAAAATCATCGAGGGGGAGCGAGTCAAACTGCTCGACGATCGTCGACTTGCCGAACGCGGCGACGCGCTCCTCCGTCGAGAGATTCGGAGCATCGCGCGCAGCTCGCGGGACATCCGTACAGAAGAACCTGCACAGCCACCACGGGATGAGCTGACGGACGTGGTGCGGGTATTTGCGCAGCTCCTCGTTGGCGATCTCCCAGAAGATGCCGCGGCGGCCCAAGGGCGTGCTGCAGCCGGTGAGCTGCCCGTTCGAGCGCAAGATCAGGGCGGTCGACCCCCGGTACACCTCGCGGTCGTTCACGTAGTGCGCGAGCTCGTCGAGATAGACGTCGCCCTTTTTGCCGCGCGGGGCCTTCGACGGGTGCGACAAGATCCGGGACAGGCGCTTGTTGGCCCCGTTGGACTCGAACGCCAGCTCGGTCTTGGAGTCCACCACGAGCCGCTTCTGGTAGGCCAGCGGCAGTTCCTCGTGGATCTGCCGCGCGATCAAGATCTTCTCCTTCGCGTCGTCGAGATTGTAGGAGACGAACACCGAGGTCTGCTTCTCGCGGAGATGACATCGAGCCAGCGCCTCCAGCGCGAAGACGAAGGAGAAGCCGACTTGCCGGCTCTTGGACACCCAGCGGAAGCGCGAGCGGTTCTGGAGGAAGGCGACCTGGTACGGCTCCAACGTGATGGGCTCGTCGTCGTAGGACATGAGCCCCTCGATGAACCCCCACTCGGAGCCGAGCCACTCCGCGAACTCCTCCTCGGTGCGCTTGACGATGCCGAGCGTCACGAGCCCCGCCGTCGCACGTATCCATATCTTGGCTTCTCGTCAAAACAGAGCGTGTATAGGAACTCCATAGTCCAGGAGCCCTTCCCACCATGTCTGCTTATACTGACTCCACCCGAATCGTTCGCACGCTGACCGAGCGAGAGCAGCGCCTCCTGCTTCAGGTGACCGGGCAACGGCGCGACGGCTTTCGCGACCACGTGCTCTACAGCCTCGCCCTCGGCACCGGGCTGCGCGAGCACGAGATCTTGGCCCTCAACCTGCGCGACGTCTTCGACGAGGCCGGCCACGCCAAACGCCGCTTGGTGCTCCGCGTCTTCAAGCGGTCGGCGAAGAACCCCGCCCCGCAAGAGGTCGTGCTCCCCGACCGACTGCGCATCAAGCTCGACAAGTGGTTCACAGCGCGAGGGCGCCAGGGCGCGCAGATGGATGACCCGCTGTTCACCAGTCGACTGGGCCGGCGCCTCTCCGCACGTCGCCTCCGCGCCGCCTTCGCGCTGTGGCAAGAGCGCGCCGGCTTCGAACGGCACTTCTGCTTCCATGCGCTTCGTCACTCCGGATGTACGAACTTGCAGCGGGTGGGGCACGACATGCGCCTGACCCAGCGCTTCGCGCGACACGCCTCGGTGAGTACGACAACCATCTACACGCACCCCTCGGATGAAGAGCTGGAGCGCGCGGTGCAGGAGCTGATCTGCTAGCCAGCCTGGCACCGAGGGACAGCGGAAAGTGCTGGCCGCTGTCCCGAGGGTCACTTGCAGGCATAATCGAACACGAGCCCAAATCGGGACAGCGTTCGGTTTCCTAGCTGTCCATTCGCTTGCTCAAAAATGGCCCCTGTCAAAAGGGGGGCCAGGGACAGTTCCCCGGACCCAATCGCGCCACGAAATTCGGACCTCCCCCCCGGGCTCGTGTGCTCCGCCGGGGACAGCTGGAGCGCCTTTCCTGTGCCGCGAACCCGCCTGCTCGCGCCGCCGGTCGGACCAGTGGTGGCGCGGGCTGCGGAGCCGGGGAGCGCGGCGACCGTGAGCACGTACGGCGGCGGCACGCCGGCGCTTTGGAGCGGCCCCGGCCGCGGCGCGGTCCACGCGCCCTGGGCGCCGTGACGCGCTGGCTGGGCGCCACAGCGAAGATCTGCCGAGCCCGGCCGCGGCGCCGATAGGCTGGCCCGCCGGATCTACGTGCGCCCAGGTGTTCTGCCAGCGGCGCCTGTCTTGCGCTCGGCGACGAGGTGAATCCCGGCGGCGCCGCAGCGGAACGGCGGAAAGCGGCCGTTGGGCGTGGCGACTACCTGGGCGCTCGCCGCGCGTAACAGCCTGAAGTTACGTTGGCCGCGGAAGGCGAACGGCCACTTTGTGGGGGTAGCGGCCGTTCGTCTTGCCGGCGCCCGATCATCAGAGACGGCGAGCGCTGGCGCAGCTTGGCGCCTGCAGCTTCTCTGTTGAGCTCGACGAGCGCGTAAGTGCGCGACGCCGCGCGCCAGGGTGTTCTGCTGGCGCCGCCACAGCTTCTCTGTTGAGCTCGACGAGCGCGTAAGTGCGCGACGCCGCGCGCCAGGGTGTTCTGCCGGCGCCGCCACAGCTTCTCTGTTTGAGTTCGGCGGGCGCGCAAGCGCGCGCACGCCGGGAATGCTCCGCTGGCTACGCCTTCGCCGAACGCCTGAGCGGGACAGCCGGCGCCCGTCGAGCCGTCCAAGGCAGGGCGCCAAACATGCCGGCGTTCGGGACAGCGAGAATTCGGATGCCCGTCCCAAAAGCGCGGCTTGGGCACCCTCGAAAAGGCACATCCTCGGGACAGCGAAAATTCTCGTTGCTGTCCACAAAGTGGCACTTTGAGCACCCTCAAAAATGTACGAGTTCGGGACAGCGAAAACTCGAGTGTCTGTCCCGACGATTCCGGAGCGGGACAGCGGGAGTCGCTTGCTTCTCACCACGCGCGAAAAAAGGCGTCGGGGAATGCCGCCTGCCACCTATGCCCTTAGCCTCCAACTTCCAATGCATCTATTCGCCGTGACCTCGTCTGCTAGATGCGCTGTCATCTTTGAAATACGCCACGATGAACTGCCATTTCCAGCACTCGGAACCTCCATCGCCATCCTACTCGAGGCTATGCGCGGCCAAGATGGTGCTGATGAACTCGTCGGCGAACTCGCGGCTGTCGTGCGGCCCCAGCTCGAGGGCGATGCTAGCTTCGGCGGGGCGAGGCGAAATCGACCAGGACGCGCCCAGTTCTTCCGAGCGCCGTTCCATGTCCGCCGCGAGCTCGTAGATGAACGCCGCTTGTTGGCGGCGCCGTGGCGGCTCCGCGCTGTGGCTGAGCAGCAGCAGGACCGGGCTGCCCACGAGCGTGTGCTCGACGCGCGCGGTGTAGAGCCGGTTGCAGAAGAGGTCTCGTGGTCCACGGGATGGGCGGCTTGGCTTGGGCATCGGTTTGGTCTTTCGTGGGCGTCTCTCGAGGGCCATTGCCCCTCGGAACTGGTTGGCAGTGCAAGCAACTTCTGGGGGGGCTATGGAAAGCAGGTCGGCAGGATTCGCATTTCAAGGCGACTAGACTGGACGGTGGGTGACAGCTATGGCTGTCGCAGGAGCCTTTTGTGAACTGTCAATTTGAGGCTCCACCCACACAAGCATTGTCCGTGTTTCCCGACGACGCTCTACCGAAATATCCTTGCACCACAACAAGACTCCGATGCATGAATGCGGCGCAAGGAGTCATCGGTGACACGAATTCCCGAATCAAACATCTCGACACCACCCTCCCCTGATGTGGCGTGGGTTCTCGGCGATGATGTGATGAGGTTGCGAGTATCCGGAGATGCTCTCTGCTATCCGCTCTCGGCCTCGGAGGTCGACACGTCGGAGGGCTATGTGGTGGGCGACGGGGCTTGCGACATCTCCCTTGGTCCAGGGGGGCCGCTCGTCGCGCGCAAGCATGCACGCATCTTTCGCCATGGCGGGCGCTGGTACGTTCGCGCGCTGGCCGCTCATCATGAACTCTTGGTCGACGGGGTGAAGCGCGACTTCGCGAGGCTGACGCCCGGGATGCAGTTGCAGATGGGTCAACGGGTTTTGGTCGCCGAGAGCCGGCGGTTCGTGGAGCTACGAACGTTCCTGGCTCGACTTCTTGGGTGGGGATGGAACGACGAGCCCGCGCGTGCGGTCGAGGAGGCGCTCCAGGTGCTGCGGGGCGCAGTGAAGCGACGCGAAGCCGTCTGGCTGGCGGCGGCAGACGAGGCGGAGCTGCGCTCGCTCAGCTCCGCGCTGCACCGGCTGCTTGCCGGACCCGACGCGCCGCTGTGGGTCTTCGATGGCAAGACCCTCTCCCTGGGGGCTCCAGAACGGGCGGCCTTGGAGGCGCAGTGGAAGGCCGCCAAGATGCCGGGCACCTTGTGCGTGATGGCGCGTGGGGCGCGAGCGTGGCGTCCACGGGGCCTCCCGGCGTTTCTGCGGACGTTGCATCCCGGCGACGCACCGGTGGCGCTGTGCTTCGTCCTCACCACGCATCGCGCCTTGGCCCTGGCTCGGGGGGAGCGGTCGCTCTGCGTCCCCCCGTTGGCGACGCGCACTCCGGAGCAGGTGGCGCACGTCGTGCGCGAGTACTTCCTGGACGAGACGGCAGCGCTCGGCCAGCCGAGGTTACCCACGGCCCAGGAGCACGCATGGCTCATGCAGTGCGCGGGCTCGTTTGCCACTGTCGCGGATGCAGCCGCCCGCCTCGCCCGCGGCATCCAAGAGGCGCCAAACCTGATGCCCCCTGCAGCCGGCGGTGCGACCGCCCCCGCGCGAGCCTCGATGCCGGGGCTACAGATCTGGCGCCGCTGGACCAAACGGTGGGCCAAGCGCTGATGCCACCGAGGGCCAGTCCGGCTGGCGAGCGGCAGAGAGAGATGCGGGATGCGGAACCGTTGCGCGTGCATAGGAACGGCCCCACCTGTCGTCGCTCATGCGCGAAGGTTGCGGCAGATCTGCGGGGCCTTGGATTCCAGCCGGTTAGGTAGCTTCTTCGTCGCTGGGGGCTTCCATGACGTCCAACGGCCGGGTCTCGACACCGGGCTCGAGGAACCCGGTCTGCTCCAGGGAGGCGCTCTGGCGGGCGCGCATCGAGCGGACGTAGCGCTCCTGCAGCGACTCCAGCGATAGCGTGGCCCGCACATCCTGGCGACTGTCCGCGCCGCCAAGCAAGAACTCGCGCAGGCGCACCAGGGTGTTGACGTCGGTGGGGTTGTCGGCGCGGACGCGGCCTTCCGACAGCGCTTGCTTGAACTGCGCCAGGTAGGCGTCGATCAGCCCAACGATGTCGTCTTTGCCTACCGCCAAGGCGTCGGCTCGCATCTCGATCAGCTTGCTCTCGGTGCGGCTCTCGATGCGAGCGCGGGCGCGCTCCCGGCGGCGCACGCAGTTGCGGCTCTTGGCGTACGTAGCGATGATGCTCGTCGCGACCCCGTAGCGCTCGGCGAGTTCTCGGTAGGTGGGGTAGACGGTGGTGGTGCCCCCATCGGGTAGCTGCACCACATCGCCGAAGACCAGGAGCCGATCGACCTCGTCATAGGGCACCTCCGGTGCCTCGGCCTTTCGCGGCCGACCGGTGCGGCGCTCGCGCGCAACCCCGGCCTCCAGACGCCCATGCCGGGCGGCGGCCCCCTGGACCTGCGCTGCCGCATCGCCGGCGCCGAACTCGGCGAGGTCGTGCTCGGGTGCCATCACGTCCAGCCCCGACGCGGCTTGTCCGAGGGACACGTCCTGGCGGTCCTCGTCATCCTGGCCGGGTTCGTCGACCTCGTCAGCCACGCCGACCTGGCCGCCTTCGAAGACCTGGATGTCTTGGTCGTAGTGCTCGTGCTCGTCCTGGTCGACCTGGCCACCGTCATCGTCCTGATCGACGTGGTCGAGCACCAAGGGCACCGGTTCGGAGGGCTCGAGCGCACCCTCCGAGGCCAGCGGCGGTGCCGCTGCCTGGCCAACCGGAGCCACCGGCGCCGCGCCGTCCGGCGGCGGTGGCGCGGGGCGAGAGTGAGCCGCCGAGCGCCCGCCGCGCGGCGTCGTACCCGACTTCCTGGCCTTGCCCATGGCCTGCGCGGCGCGGCCTATCGGCACGAACGTGGCACCGCCGGCACTGCGCGCGCCTGGAACCCCTGGGAGCGGTGGCAGGGCGGCCCCGCGAGTGCGTGCAGCCTTGGGCAACGGTGGCAGAGCGTACGTGGCGGCAGCGCCACTTCCGCGGGGCCGGCCGCGCTTGCCTCGAGGGACCTCGTCCGTCATCGAGTAGCGGACAGAGCGCGTGCGGCTGCTTGGCGGGGACCTCGCTGCCGTCGGCGCTGAAGCGCAAAAAGGTCTGCTCGCGCTCCGGCTCTCGGAACAAGCGCTACTTCGGTCCTCCCCCGGATTTGCCGAACGCGGCGTCCAGAAGGAGAAACAAGGCGATAGCAACGCCCGCCCCCACCAATGCGGCGACAACGGCGTCTCCAATATCGGGGGATCTGTTGGCGGCGTTCAGGGCTGCCCGGAGCAGAGCTTCCTGATGTGGCGTCGGTCGCAGTAGCCCCCGTTCCCACTTAGAAACCGTGACCACATGCACACCCAGTAGGCTCGCAAGCTGAGTTTGCGTCAGCTTGAGCGCGGTGCGCGTACGTGTGATCTCCTCGCCTGTCATCTTGCGGCTGATAGTAGCCTGGTGACCCCTACCACCAGCAGGCCAGCGACAACAGCCCCTCCAAGCGCAGTCTCGGAGAAGAAGTGCTGCAGCATGGAGGACAGACCCGCAGCGGGATCATAGCGGTCACGATGCACGATGTGGCGACCGTCGGGCATTACCCAGAGGTGCAGCCGACTACCATCTTCCAACCGCAGTGCCCAGTCCTCCCGTTGTCCGTTAGGCTCAGCGAGCCCAAGCTTTTGAAATCCAATCGATTGAGGGTCCGTTCGTAGGTCGATCTCGATCTTCCGCCCAAGACACAACGCTTCCCAGTTTCTCTGCAGCCAGTTCTTGAAGGTCATAAGCCAGATACTAAGCCAAGGCTTATTTCAACGTCAACATATCCCATGTTGTTTCTAAGCATAGGCTTATGCTTTAGCTATGTCTTAGACTTTGCTTAGTTCAGGCGGGGTCGAGGCTAGGCAGGAGATCTCGTCCTAGGCGACTCCGTCGCCGGCTGTGGCGCCCCGAACCGAAACGCGAGCTGGGGCGGCGGGTGCTCAGCGAACCACCGAAGGCGCCGCAGGGCGCGCGAGCGCGCGCGCTTGAGGCGCTGGTAGAGCTGCTCGCGAGCCTCCGCCGAGTCGGGGCCGCACTGCGCCACGTACTTCCGCAGCGGCATGCCGTCGAGCACGGTGGCCTGCACCACTCGCTTGCTCTGCGGGGAGAGGCCGACCTCCCAGCCGCGGCGCAGCAACTCCTTGAGGTCGGACTCGCCCTGGCCGGTGGCCAGCGCTTCCCCAGGGGCAACGTCGGGCTCGGCCTCTTGGGCGGCGAGCCGTTCGAAGTCCGCCTCGTCGTGTTCCTCCTGGCGCTCCTTGCGCAGGAAGCGGAACACGTGGCGCTGGGTGCGCTGCCGCAGCCGGATGGGCACGTGGTGGGAGACGTTGCGGGGCGCGAGTTCGTCCACCGCCAGGAGGAAGCTGCAGATCACGGTCTGGTCCAGCTCATCGCCAGGCACCGTGCTGACGAGTCGGCCGCGCAGGTGCCCGAGCATGGGCTCGAAGGCGACGACCAGCAGAGACCGCCACGGCCCTTTGGGCTGCAGCTGGTGCTCCCGAAGCAAGGCCGCCGAGAGCGCGTCGCGCGCGGGGTAGGTGTCCTCCCGGCTGTCTGCCAAGACGGCGAGTACCGAGGCGGCATCTTCGTGGGGCGCCAGTTCCGGTTGCCGGGTGCGCGCCGCTTCGAACCGGCGGGGCGAGACCGCGAGCACCTCGCGCCGCAGGTGGGCGATGACGACGCGCAGCCCTTTCACGGAGTGCGCCGCTGCCACCACTGGCCGACCAAGGCCAGGAAGTCGTCGAGCCGCATGGTCACCAGCGGCGTGGCGTGGTCGTCCTTGCACACCGCGACCGGCCAGCGGCCTTCGCCCGCGGCGTCGATGGCCTGGCGCATAGCCGCGCGGATGTTCGTGCGGTGGTGGTGCTTAGCCTCGACCCAGAAGTGCGGCACGTCCACGTCAGGCGCTTCCTGGCCCTGGCGGAACTGCAGCCCGCGCTTGGCGCCGGCGTCGGGCATGGCCTGGCGAAAGAGCGCCACCAGCTCGCGCTCCCAGGTGGCGCCCTTGCGGCGGGACCTGGCGCCGCTCACGCCAGCACCTCCGGCTCGAAGGCTACGGGGATGTGCCGCTTGTGCGCGTGCTCCAGCTCCTGCGCCATCTCGGACGTGACCCGGCTGCTGAACACCCGCAGCTCGTCGCAGGCGTCTACCAGGCCCAGCCGCAAGGTCCGGGCTTGGTCTGGACCGACTCCGTCTTCGAGGAGCTGCGGCAGGTAGAGCTGGGGCGTCACCGGCAACACGCCGCGGGCCACCAGCCGGCGGCTGATGGACAGCACGCGGGAGAGGTTGCGGTCCGGGTCCTCTGCGAACGGGTGGCACACGTAGATGCGCCGGTGGCGGACCTCTACCTCTGGCAGCGACGGCATGGACCACTCGGCGGTGTGGGCGTCGTCGAAGTCCGCCGACTCGGCGAGGCTTGCCGGGAGGTCCAGGACCGGGGCGTCTTCGCGCTCGACCAGGTGCAACTCAAGGTCGTTGCGTAGCTGGGGAGGGACCCTGCCGCTCAGGGGCGCTCGATCTACAAAGCGACGTGCCACCTCGAGCGCGAGCCGCGCGTTGGCCAGCGCGTGCTGCGGCAGGGCGCGCTCCAGGCCGAAGCTGCGAGCCAGGGCATCGAGCGAGAGCGTCTGCACCTGGCCGGCGGCCCACAGCGGCCAGGCCAGGCTGGCGGTGTCCAGCCGGTGCAGATGGATGCGCGGCGGCGCCAGGCCGCTTTGGCGGAAGCCCTCTTCGAGGAAGCTCCACGCGAAGCCAATGTGATGGCCCGCTACCAGCGTTCCTTCCAGAAGCGGGCGCACGGACAGCAGCGCGTCGCGCAGCGGCGCGGCATGCGCCCACGCTGCGGGAGAGAACCCGCACAGCCGCAGCGCGGCGGGGTCTGCATCGGCCAGGTGGTCAGGCGCCACCAGCACCTCGTGCTCGGCGGTCACCTCCAGGGAGCGGGCGTCGACGCGCACGATGCCGAGCTCCAAGATCTGGTCACGTTCGGGGGAGAGCCCCGAGGTCGCAACGTCCAGGAAGGCCAGCGCCTTGGGCCGCATCACGCCATCCCCTTGGCCCAAAAGCGGGTGGAGTAGCGGGTGGACGCATGCGCGTCGATCTCGGCCTTGAGCAAGGCGACGCGCGCCCGCGGCAGCTGCTTGCCGACCTCCGCCAGCACCTGGTCGAAGGCCTTCTTGTCGATGGCCAGGAGCTTGGTGGCGAGCTGTTCTTTGGGCGCCCCGGTGGCGTCGGCCAAGAGGCTCAGCGTGGGCTCGATGGGGTACTCGACGGTGCTGGTGGGCAAGAGCCGGTAGCGAACGCCGCCCAGCTCGAGCTGCTCCTTGTCTTGTAGATGCGCCTTGAGCACCTCCTCCAGCTCTTGCTTGCGGGCATAGAGCACCCGGGAGAGGCTCGCGACCTCTTCGCGCTCGCGGGCGAGCTCCACGAGGTTGGTGAGGTCCGCGCACACCACGCTGCGCGCGCCGGTGAGCGCCTGCGCATAGGCATCGCAGTGATGCCGGTGGTCGCAGTACGCGCAGTTGGCGCTGACCTGCGGCGGGAAGCTGGCGGCTGCCTCGATCTGCCGCCCGAGCATCTCGACGTACGTGAGAGCGTCGCTGATCTGCTGGCCGGTCCGCACGGTCACCTGGCGAAGGTCATGCCGAAGCAGCCAGTAGCTCAGGCGGATGTTCTTGGCCCACGGCCAGAGCGTCTGCGCAGCAGCCTGATAGAGCGCGAGCTGCAAGGACGAGTCGACCTCCTCGCGGGAGAAGAGCTGATAGTTCGACTTGTAGTCGATGATCTCGATGCTCTCGTCGTCGAGCTTATCAACCCGGTCGATGCAGCCGACGACCGTGAACTCGCCGACCTGGAGCCGGAAGTCTTGCTCGACAGCGAGTACGTGGCGCCAATCGAGGACGCCCTGTACACGCACAAAGGCGCGGCAGATGTGCAGCCCTTGTTCGAACAGCTCGAGGCCCGAGAGACCTTCAGCCAGCCACGCGGCCTGATAGAACGCGAGCGCGCGCTCCACCGAGAGGGGACCCACGAGCTGCTCATCGATGGCCTCCTTGAGCAACGCCTCGAGCGCGGCATGGAGCACGGTGCCGAAGCGCAACGGCATCCCTGGCTCGGCAGGGAGCTTGTCCCGGTAGTGCAGGTAGTAGCTGCGGGGGCACTGCTCGTAACGACTCAGGCGAGAGAACGACAGGTGGGGATTTCGAGAGGATTCGGTCATGAGCGCCTTGGCTTGGGCCGGCGCTCTGGGCGCTCAGGGGAATGCAACGCGGCGATATGCGCGCCGGGGAAGCGAGCGAGGACCTGCGAGAGCACCAGCACGTGCTCAGGGGTCAGCTCGTGACGGGGCTTGCCGGTATGGGCCGGCACGAGCCAGAACTCCCCCAGCGCAGGGGAGACGCAGCACACCTCCACGCCCAGCGCTCGGAAGCTGGCGACGTCGTCCACCGTCAGCGGGGGCCGCAGGTCGCTCGGATGCCGAGCGACGACCTCCCCCGGCGCCGCCGAGGCCACCGCCGCCGGCGTCGCCTCCGCGTGGTCCGAGCCAGCGCCAGCCGAGAGAGGCGAGTCGACACCGGTGGCCGCTGTAGGCTGCGAGCCGACGGCTGCCGGGTTCACCTTCAACCACTCGATGCACGTTGCGATGTTCGGCAACGCGCAGGAGCCGCCAGCGCCGTAGTGCGCGCAGCGCTTGCCGGCGCCACGCACGTACCAGCGGCACGTGATGCCGGGCGGCGGTGCATGGCTGGAAGGCGGAGTGGCGCGAGACACGTTGTGCGCCCGAAACGCCGCGTCCGCAGGCGAGTTGGGACATCCGCTCGCGACAAAGTCGCGCGGGCCCAGTTGGAGACGCCGGCGCACCGGTGGCGATGCCCTGCCGCTGATGGCTAGGTGTGGCTACGGCGGGCCGCCGTTCCAAGCTGGGCCGGCGCTGCGCCGCCGGCCGGCACCAGGGCTACTTGGCCCGCAGCGCCAACGCATGGGCGTGGGGCTCCGAGAGCAGCACGCCGCGGCGGCGGCCGATGCCTGCCCCGAACAGGACGCGCTGCGAGCCGAGGATGACTTCGGGCACCAGCTTCTGGCCGACCCGGAACAGGCGGCGGATCTCGGTCGGGCCAGGAAGGTCTGGATGCGCGCCGGTCACCGCCTCGAACAGCGACTCGGGGTGCAGCGCCAGCACGTTGCCTTCGCCGCGCAGGTAGTGGGTCGGCTCATGCACGAGCCCGTCTCGCATCGCGCGCAGGAAGACCAACAGCAGCTTGGCCAAGGCGTCCCGGTCCGCCACCGCTTGCTGGGCTTCCCGGGTGGCGAGCTGGACGACCTGGTGACGGCTCTCGCGGGACAACAGCCCCAGCTGCGCCATCTCGGAGGTGACCAGCTCCAGGTGGCGGAGCAAGCGCACTCGGTGATCTTCGATGCCAGCGTGACGGGAACCCACAGCCAGCCAAATGCCAAGTTGGAGAACGACCCGGGACACGCGCTCGTTCGCGACGCGCACAAAGAACGCATGCGCGAGCGCGCGGCTGCGCGCAACGCGCCTACGTCGCACGGCCACGCGCGACGCGAAAGGATCTCTCTGAGATCAGAGAACTCTGAGATCAGAGAATATAAAACATAAATTCAGAGTATTAGCCTACTAGCTACCAGGCCAACAGGAGCCCAGACACCAGGCCACCAGACACCAGGCCCAACGTGCAGTACCAGACCTGCTGTGCAGTAGCAGGCTCGACGTGAAGTACCAGACCCGACGTGCAGCACCAGGCTCGACGTGAAGTACCAGACCCGACGTGCAGCACCAGGCTCGACGTGAAGTACCAGACCCGACGTGCAGCACCAGGCTCGACGTGAAGTACCAGGCAGCCAGTACCAAGGCACCGGTGTGAAGCACCAGGCAGCCAGCACAGACAGCATTCAGCAGGCAGCATTCGCGCGCGCGATTCAACGCGCGCGCGATCTATCGCCGTGCTGGTACAGGTCGCCGGTGCAGTGCATTGGCGCCGAGCATCGAGCACCGAGCACGCACTCCGTGCCGGTGCATCTGGCTAGTACCGGTGTACGTACTCCTGTACTCCACTACAAATGCCCAGTGCGGAGCACGAAAATCCCCCGCTTTGCACCAAACGCGACAGGAAGCTCGCCACGGCTCGGAAAGCTCTTGCCCGCTGTCTGACCGCGGGGACCTGCCTTCCGGGTCATGGCGGGCGTTTTAGAGGCCTTTGGCGCAAAGCTGGATTTGCGAGCCCAGTCTCCGGGCTCGGAAATATGCCCTTTCGAGTCTCTCGTACGCCAGTACTGGAGTACTAGACACCGGCTACTGGACTCCTGGAGTTTAGCCTCCCAGCGTAGCTGTACGCCAGTGCCAAGTACACGACTGCGCTCCTGGGACCCCAACGCAGCGCCGCCGGTGCGCAGTGGCAGCCGTGGCACCGCGCCGGTACCGCCGGCCTAGTACTGCGCTGGCACCGGGCCTGATGCGCGCCGTCACCGGTGCCCAGCACCGCGCCGGTACCGCCGGCCAGTACTGCGCCGCCGCCGGTGCCCAGCACCGCGCCGGTACCGCCGGCCAGTACTGCGCCGCCGCCGGTGCCCAGCATGGCTCCGCCAAGTGGCGGCGGTGGCACCGATCTCCAGTACGGCGTCGGTACCGCCAGCCTGGTACGCCGCCACCGGTGCCAGTACCCAGGTGCCACGCACGGCGCCCACCGATGCCCAGCACGGCGCCAGTGGGCGCCGGCCTGGTACGGCGCTGGCACCAGTGCCGCGGTACACCGTGCAGGCTCCATCCGCGCAGTGCGGCACCCGGTACCAGGTGCCATAGATCGCGCGCGCAGGTACGCACGCACGCCCGCACGCCCGCGCGCAGGTACGCGCGCGCCCGCGCACGTCCATTTTATCTCTGCGGCGTCTTGGGACATCCCTCTTCCCTTGTCGAGAGGCCCGAGGACCTGCTGACCGCTTCAAGAGCTGACAATTCCACGGAAAAGATGCGCTATTCTTTTTCTCATCTTTCTTCGCAACCGCTGCACGCAGCGGGCGAGAGATGCGGGGCACGGAGGTGTGTGCTCGGGGCTGGGGAGCCTCTGGAGCTACCCTTCAATGACCCATCGTTCCTGGAACCCCAAGCCGTTCTTTCGCCAACTGCACCCCGATGTTCTGCAGCAGCTACTGCAGAGCTTGCATCCCCGTTTGGTGCTGGATGGACAAGGCCTCGTGTCCGAGCAAGCGTATCGCGCGTGGAAGCAGGTCCCGGCGCACCGGCGGCGCCAGCTCGACGTGACCTTGCGGCAGATCTACAGCCTTGGCACCGCGCACGCCCGGCCCTACCTCTCCGAGCTCGCGGAGCAGCTCTGGGATGTGGCGGCCGTTCGCCAGAGCCGCACGTGGTCAGCGCGCGACCTGGCGGCGCAGCTCTACCTCGCCAACGAGGAGAAGCTGCTCGCGCTGCAAGCCAGCTATGCCGTAGATCCGATGGACTACGTCTGGGAGTACCGCGGCCCATCCTCCGCCCGGCTCATGCCGGTGGCGGATGCCAAGCGGCACGTGGCCGAGCGCGTGGAGTGCTATCTATCGGCGACCTCGTATGGACACCAGTGCTACGTCGAGGACTACCTCAGCGCCGACCAGCTCCGGATCGCGATCTATCACGAGGGCGAGACCATGCCCGTCGAGACGCTGCAAGGCCGCGAGCTCCGTGTTCACTGGGCGCGCCCGCTCTGCCGCATGGCCGCGATGTACCTCGTGGACACCTGCACGCTGTTCGTGCGCGCCGTGCGGCAACCTGACGCCGAGTTCTTGCGCGACCTCGTCGCACGCATCTACTTCGACAACCCCGCCCATTTTGCCGACCCGCTGATCGTTCCTCGCTTCTCCTTCCATCGGCTCATCGATCCGGATCACCCCCTCTTCACGAAAGGCGAAGACCAAATCGACCACATCTCCCTCCTTCGAGTCGTCGCGCTGAGCCCCCACCGCGCCGTCTCTCAGCTCACGGTTGACCTCCGCCCGATGGCCTCGCTCGAGGAGACCCGGGCCGTGCTCGCTTCGCACGGCGTCCTGGTGTCCTCGGCGCAGCTCTCGGGCGTCCGACTGCTCTTCGCGTTCTCGGGTCAGGGTCGTTCGCGGCTGCGAACCGTCCACCTGCAGAACCCGAACACCTCCAACTTCGATGGGACCGTCAGGGACTGTCTCATTCGAGGGTACTTACTGAAATGGGGCATTGATGTCGAACCTCCACGTGCCGTGGCCGCTCCTGCTCGCTAGCCTTCGGCAGAGCGACCACGCCGTTCTCTCCTTCGCCGCTGTCGCCCACGCCGGCGGCGACGCCGATGCGCTTGTCACTCGCGGGCTCGCCGACTTCGGCGGCGCGGACGCCTATTCCCCGCCGCTGTGCCGCCACGGCGCGCTCCCCAACCTCGACTTTCAGCGCCGCCGCGACGAAGGTCTGGTGGGCGTCGCGTGCCCGGTAGATCCAGCGTGCTGGCCGGGGTGGATCTGGGTAGCCCGGTCCGAGGTGACCGTGCTGCGTCCGCGCCTGACGGCGGTGCTCGCCGCGCTGGCGCACCGCAACAGCCTCGCGCCGATGGGCACCGCGGTGGAGCCGCCCTTCACCGCGGTGGGGCTCCTACGGCAGCGCGGCCTGCGCCTACCGGTGGTCTGGCTCAGAGCTGCGCCCCCCGGCTTCGTGCTGCTCTGCAAAGCCTTGCGTGCCACCCTCGGAGGAGACGGGCTGATCGTCCTCGTCGCGAAGCTCCCGCCGCCGTGCTTCGCCGCATCGGACCGCATCTGCGTCATCGAGGTGCCCTGCAGCGCGGATGGGGACTTGTGCCTTTTGCGAGCGCTCGAGGAACTTCACCCAGGGTATCGAGAGCAGGCGCTCGTAGATCCGACCCTCGACTTCGACCACATCCGGCTGCGGCTCGATAGCCACCAGGGGCTTCGGCACATCGTGCAGATCAACGGGCACGACGTCGGCGGCTTCCGAAGCAGCGACGTCAAGTTTGCGCGGCTGCTGCTACTGGCCGTCGCCCGCAAGCAAGGAGCCAACGACGGCTGGGTTCCCAAACACGTGCTCTGCGACGACGACCCCAAGGGCCACGCCATCGAGAAGCTCCGCAACGAGTTGGGCACTTACCACGTCCCCGGCCTCGGCGAGCCCGAGCTCCGCGCGCTCGTACGCTGCCACCGCGGAGGCGTGCGCCTGGCGCTGCCGCCGGCGCACATCGACATCGACGTGCCGCTGGATGCGCTACGGTTCGTGGGCCCAGCCGCCCAGCCTCCGGCCGCCGGGGCGCGGCCCCGTGTCACCGCGCGCCAGCGCCAGGGCCTTCAGAACGCCAAGTCCCTACTTCGGACCTGCCAGGAGATGATGACCTCGGGATAGCTACTCGAGGCGGCCGGCAAGCCCGTCGATGGCCCACGCGATGAACACGTTCTCCCTGGTGACGAGGAGGTGGTCCACGAACACCCGGAGCATCTTGCGCTGGCTCTGCGGCACCACGTGGCGCCACAGGAAGCGGAAGTCCTGGACCAGGCCCAGCATCCATGGCGCGTCAGCGGGCGACAGAAGGTCCTCCCGCGAGCCACGCGCCAGGCGCCTGCGGAGCCCTTGCTCGACCTGTTCGAACCGCGCCGCATCGCCCAGCTCCTTGGCGAGCGCCTCTTCGACGGCACGCTCCAGGGTCGCGCGCAGCACGGGCTGAGCGGCGCACTCGGGGTCTCCGCACCCGTAGGACGGCACGCGGCGGGGCCCGCGGAGCCCAGGCTCCCAGGTCCCACCGCAGGCCCCACAGCGCAAGAGGCCGTCCAGCACATAGGCTTGCTCCTCCTCCGGGCGCCCAAGGGTAAGGGGCTCTGGTGCGAACGCATCCACAAACGAGGGCAGATCAGCCGGCGACTTCATCGCGGGACATCCACGCTTCTGAGCGCGGCAATAGCAAGTCCCTTCCGGGGGAAGGTTCGGGCTGGCCGCCGCCTGGGGAGCGGCTACAGGTCTGCCGTGCTCTCCTCGACGGCCGGAACCGCTTGCATCACACGCAGAAGCCAGCGTCGCAGCACCGGCTTGTGGATGGAGCAGTGCCACGCCAGCACCTTGAGGTGCTTGGCCTGGGTGGGCGCATCTTTGTGCGCCAGCACCTCCAGCACGGGCAGGAGCTTGCGGGCTGCCTGGAAGGGGCTTCGCGGCAGCCCGTCAACCGCCGCGCCCAGATCAAAGAGCAGGTTGTAGTCGTCGCAGCGAGCGCGGGCATCGCGGTTCACCGGGCACAACCCGAGCTTTTGCAGCGCGTGACATGGCGGTGCAATCGTCCCGTCCGGCCGCCTCGTCGCGCGCACCTTCTCCCAGGCATGCCGCACGTACTCGGCTCCGTCTCGTCGCTCGAGCTTGCCTAGCACGCGCCGGTCGAAGGCCAGCACCAGCTCGGTCAGTCGCTCCAAGGAGAGGCCCTTGTACGCGAGGTACCGAACGAGCAAGAAGATGCCCACGCTGCGATCCTGGACGCCGTCCTCCCAAAGCCGACGAGCCGGCCAGCACAGGTCGAGCTGCTCCGCTGTGTCGGTTGGGGCGCCCGAGATCACCGGCAGGCTCGCCCGCTTCGCACCAGCCGGCCGGCGCTTGCCAACCACGGCGACTGCTGGTGCCGGCGAGCTTGCGTCCGTGGGAGGCGCCGACATCGCCGCCAGCGCGGTCATCCGTGCGACCAACGCTGGGTCTTCCTGCCGGTCGAAGGGCGAAAGGGGCTGGCTCACGCGGTGTGGCCTTTCGGCCGTCCCGCCTCCCCTTGAAGCTCACGGTGCCGATGACCTTGATGATGCGCGCGGCGTCGTGCGTCGCGTCCACCTGCACCCGCGGGCTTGAGACCTTCGCGCGCACCTGTGCTTCGAACATCCTGAGCCCGAGCAGCACCTGGGCCCGCGTTTCGGGCCGCAGCGCTACCGGCGGGGTGGCGAACCAGAGCTGGGCGCCGTTGCCGCTCATCATCAGCCGCGGCGGCATGAGCCCCTCCTGCTCGCACCAGCCTGCCAGCTCGCGTGCTACCGCCAACGTCTCTGCCAGCTCGCCGTCGGTGGCCGCCTCGCCCGGGGCCCGCACCGGGTCGAGGTCGATGACCGTCCCCGTGACGACCTCGATGTCGTGGCTCCTGGCCCCGCGGCGGATCGGGCGGACGACGTTGGGCGCCCGCGCGAAGAGCCGAAGCGGCCTCGGCTGGATGCCCACGTACACGTTGGCCTCAACGTTGACGCGCAGGCACTCCTGGACGAAGGCGTCCTCTTCGTTGAAGTACCCGATCCCGCACTGCCCGGGGCGAATGACGCGAACCTCAGAGACCCCGTGCGGTCCGTGCGCTAGCCATCTCCACGTCGCGCGGATCCACTCGGCCCGCGGCCTCACGCTCATCCAGGTCCACCTCGGCCTCCGAGCTGGGACGCGGGGATGCCCAGCACCTCGGCGTACACCTTGCGCCGCTCAAGATGGTGCCGCCGCAAGATCGGCACCTCTCGGTCCACCACATCCACCAGCACCGCCTCCCCCTTGTCCGCGTGCGGGCGCATCAAGCGTCCCAGCCGCTGGGTGGTCCCGGCGCGAGCGCGCCCCGGGAAGGCCAGAAAGACCCGGCCCAGCCGGGGCAGGTCCAGCCCCTCGTCCGCCAAGCTCGTGGCGACCAGGACCGACACCTCGCCAGCCCGCGCGGCGGCCAACAGCCGCTTGCGGTCGACACGTCGGATGGCTGCGGTCAGCGCCGCAGCGCGCACCCCACGCGCGTCGAGGCGGGCGGCCAGGCGCTCGCAGTGCTCCACGCGCCCGGAGAGCACCAGACACACGTGCCCGGCCTCCGCCTCGGCGACCACGGCGTCGACCACCTGCTGGTTGCGTTCCTCGTCGGTCACCAGGGCATCCAGCATGGGGGCGTAGTCGGAGGCATCGTTGTAGGGGTAGGTGAACGCGGTCTCCAAGCAGCGAATCCGGGCCGAGGCCAACACGCCGCTGTCGAGCAGCTGCTGGTGCGGCACCTCCAAGAGCCGCGCGCCCAAGTAGTACGTCAGGAGCGAAGAGAGCCCGTCCTCCCGATCTGGCGTCGCGGTCAACCCCAGCCGGTATCGCGCCGGGCAGCGGTCGACCACGGCTCGGAACATCCGGCTGGAGACGTGATGCGCCTCATCGAGGATGACGAACCCGAACCCCGCCAGGAACCGGTCCAGCTCGGCGCGGTCCCAGGTCGCCAGCGACTGCACCAGCGCCACGGTGATGGGCGCCGGGCGCACCCTGCCACCGCCGATGAGCCCGGCTGTCACCCCCAGCGCCTGCTGCAGGTCCTCGCGCCACTGGTCGGCGAGGTCCAAGGTATGCACCAGCACCAGCGTGGGGGTGCGGAGCTGGGCCATGGCGCCCATCCCCAGCCGGCTCTTGCCGCCGCCGCAGGGCACCACGACGATGCCCTGCGTGACCTTCGCGAGCCGACCTACCGCGGCGGCTTGGTACTCGCGCAGCGTGAAGGTGGGCGTCAGGGGCAGCGCGAGCGGCGGCATGACGCGGTGGTCCTCGCAGGTCACCGTCAGCCCGCGCGCGTGTGCGTAGTGGCGCAAGATCTGGATGGCGCCACGCGGCAGCCGCAGCTCGTGCCCGCGTTGCTCGAGCAGCACTTCGCGTTCGAGGTACTCGCTTGCCCGGCGGCCACGGCGGCGCGTCGCGCGGGGGTTCGGGACGGCGAGCGCTTCGCAGAGCGCTTCCTGGATCTGCCGCGGCACCTCGCGCACGTCGAGCCTGATGCCGGAGTCAATCGCGGCGTGCACGGGTCGCCTCTTCCAGGAACGGCCGGATGTTCTTGAGGTCGCGGGTGGAGTACATGGCCGGCAGGCTCCGCAGAAAGCGGCGGCCGTATCGGCGGTCCGCCAGGCGCGGGTCGACAATCACGACCACCCCGACGTCGGTCTTGGAGCGGATGAGCCGGCCGACGCCCTGCCGCAAGGCGATGATGGCCAGGGGCACCAGGGTGGTGTCGAAGGCGCGCGGGTCACGCTGGCTCAGGGCGGCGATGAGCGGATCTGCCGGGGAAGGGAACGGGAGCTTGTCGATGACGACCGCGGTCAAGGCCTCGCCAGCGACGTCGATGCCCGTCCAGAAGCTCTCGGTGCCCAAGAGCACCGAGCGGACGTCCTGCCGGAACTCCCGCACGAGCTCCGTGCGCGGCGCGTCGCCTTGGCAGAGGATGCGCCAGGGGCTCTTGGCCAGATGGTCTCGGACCGCATGCAGCGCCCGGTAGCTGGTGAATAGCCCCAGGGTGCGTCCGCCGCAGGCCTCCAGTACGTCGTCGAACACGCGGGACAGGTGGTGCAGGTACTCCGGCGTGTTCGGATCTGGTGCTCCCTGGGGCACCACGAGCAGCGCCTGCTCGCGGAACCGAAACGGGGTCTCCGCGACCAGCTCCCGCACGTGGTCGGGGGCGCCGACCTGGCGCCGGAAGAAGTCGAAGGTTCCGGCGGTCGTCAGGGTCGCCGACACCAGGCTCACGGACTCGCAGCTCCCAAAGAGCAGGCTTCGCAGCGTCGGGCTCACGTCCGCCGGCTTGCTCAGCAAGACCGTCCGCCCCTTGGCGTCGGCTTCGAGCCAGGTCACCTTGTCGGGCGACGGCTGCTCGAGCGCCGCGGCCAATCGCTCGGCGGCGGTGGTCGCATGGCGCACGGTCATCCGCGCCGTCCCCAAGGCGCGCCGGTCCCCTCGGACGGCATCGGCCCAGGTCAGGGCATGCCGGCGGAGCCGCTCCAGCGCGTCGAGGACAGGCTTGGCATCTCCCGATGGCGCCGGCAGCGCCGCGGTAGCTTCCTCGCCACGGTGGGCGGCCAGCTGCCGGAACAAGCCCGCCGCCTCCTGGCGCAGCACGGTGGCGAGCGGCACGTTCCCCATGCTGGCCGCCGCGGCTGCCAGTCGGGTCAGCGTGTGCTCGCTCACCGCAAAGCCAAAGAAGTCGCGGGAGATCGACGGGGCCTCATGCGCCTCATCGAGCACGAGCAGGTCAAAGCCGGGGAGCACCAGGTTCGCGCCGGTGCTGTGCCTCACCGCCAGGTGCGCGAACAGCATGTGGTAGTTGGTCACGACGAGGTCGACGTTCTCCGCGCGGGCGCGCGCGGCGTCGGCGAAGCACGACTCCTGGAACGGGCAGTCCTCCCCCCGGCATTCGTCCGAGGTCACCGAGACGCGCCTCCAGACGGCGGGGGCCGGAACAAACGAGAGCTCGGAGATGTCGCCTGTGGAGGTGCGCTCGGCCCACAGGAGCACGGCGCGCATCTGCCGGGCCTCTTCGTCGTCGAAAGGCTGCCAGTCTGGAACTCCAGCTCGGCCAACCGGTCGTGGCAGAGGAAGTTGCTCCGTCCTTGACCAGGGCAAACGAGAACGTCCACGGCAGCACCTCCGCCAACATCGGCAGGTCGGTGTTCACCAGTTGCTCCTGCAGCGCGATGTTCGCGGTGCAGATCAGGACCCGCTTGTCGCGATGCCGGGCATGCCAGATGGCCGGCACGCTGTACGCCACGGACTTGCCGGTGTTGTGGGTGACCGTGAAGTCGCCGAGAAGGTAGCGCCCGTCGCCGTCCAGCGAGAACCCGAAGTAGGGCTCGACGAGTCCCGTGGGGATGGCGTGGAACGACGTTCGTTGGAGGTCCTTGAGCGGGAACTGCGGCGTTATCGCGCGAAACAGCGCGTACTGCGCCTTCTGCGATGGGGACCACGCAAGCCAGTCGCGGACCCGCACGTCGACAATGCTGTCGTTGGTGGTGCGAATCAGCGTGAGGATGTGGTCGAGGTTCACGCGCCAGGGCGCCCCGTTGCTCGGCTGGATCTGCACCGTTTCCTGAGAGCCACGGGCAAGCGCGAGCACCGTTCGCGGGGTGCCGTCTGGCCCCATGAGCTGGTGCCCCACTTGGATGTCTTCGACCGCCAGGGTGCGGCCGTTCGAGAGCAAGATCTGCTGGCCCGCGACATGGCAGCCGCAGGGCCCTTCGCCCATCGCATGGTGGCCCTCTCGCATGGCCGCATCGACCAGGCGCGCGAGCGCTACCTGCCCGGTGCGCATCTCGTAGCTGGGGAAGCGCTTCGCCAGGACCCCGCCGGGGCCAAACACCTGGTCAATGTAGTCGGGCATGGGCTACGCGAAGGGGTCCACGTCGACGGCGGCCGGTGGTGCCAGATCCTGGCGGAGCTGGGCCACGTAGGCGGTGGCCTTGGCGGCGTGGGTTGCGGGCAGGTCCTTGATGCGCTGGAGGCCGAAGTGGGCCAGGAACTTGTCCACGGCCTCGCGGGGCAGGTCGCGCAGCGACGCCACCAACGCCTGCGCGGTGGCGGCGTCGACGGGCTGTGCGACCCGGGCGTCGTAGCTGCCGAGCGGCTCGGCGACCGCGTCCTCGGCTTCCTCCGTGTACATCTTCTCCAGGTCGTGGAGCGGGAGCGCCAGAAACGCGCGGCGCTCGTCGTCCGAGAGCTTGTGCTCGGGCAAGAGGCTGTAGGTGGTCTTCGGGTCCTTGGCCGCGCCATGCCGTTGCACCTCGAACGCCCATTGCTCGAGCCCGTACTTGGTCCGCACGCGCACCAGGTCCTTGAAGAAGACCGCGCCTTGCTCGATGACCTTCACCTCCTTGGAGGGATAGAGGGCGACGTTGATCGCCACCCGCAGAGAGGACTTGCCCCCCTTGGCTCGAGCGGCGTCATCGAACGGGACGTACTTCCCCTCGAGGAAGCAGACCTCGCGGGGGTACGGCCCTCCGAGGAACACGACCACGGCTGTGTCCTCATCGTTGGCGAGCTTGAGCCAAAAGCCGCTGTTCTGCTCGTGTCGTTTGGCGAGTTCTTCTGTCTGTTCCCACATGTCAGTCATCGCTGCGTCTCCTTCCTTCGTGGCGCGCGTGGGCGCCGGTACACGGACAGGAGGGACGTGCCGTCTGCTGAGCTTCCGGCCGGCTCCACATAGAGGTCGGCGTCCGGCTCCGCGAGCTGCTCGAGGCTCCCCAGCGCCGGAACAGCCCTGGGAGGCGCACGAAGTCACCGAGCCCGAGGTCGGCCGTTGGTTCCAGAACATCCATGGGGTCCCTCCTCGCTCCCCGAAACGCCGCCTCGCCCCTCCTCCTGGGACACTCGCTCTGCGAATCGCGCCCGCACGCGCGCTAGCGCCCGGCGAAAGCGCTTCCGCGCCGCCTCGTGCGACACATGCTGTCGCCGCCCCGCCTCGTGCTGGGTCTGCTCCCAGACGACCACTGAGACCACGAGCCGCGCGTCTCGCCCCAGCACCTCGCGCAGCCACCGCAGGAACCACTCCGGCTCGTGGCCGATGGCAGTCAGCGGCACGATGCGCTCGAGCTGGTCCACGGAGGTGCGCTGCCAGGCCTGTAGTGCGTCGACCTCAGCTGCACGCTGCCACCTCTCGCTACCGGCCGGGCGATCTTCCGCGATAGCCGGCGCGGAACTCGTCGCCGCCTGCCACAGAAGGCGTTTCCAGTCCCGCTTGCGTTGGACGAGCAGCGCTCGTTCGGTGTTGCGCACCAAGGTCGCCGCGACCCGCCGCACCACCGACAAGTCAATGCGCCGCAGCTCGGCGGTGAACGCCATGCTGATGTCCGACACGACCTCGTGGGCGTCCGCGAGCCGCAGCCCCCGACGAAAGACCGCATCCAGCCCTGGCCAGAGCCCCAGCCACAGGAGCGCGGTGCCGAGGACCTGGTGAGCGCCCTGTGCCATGCGCACCAGGTCTTCCAGCACCGCTTGCTTGGCCTCGGGGTCGCCATCACGCTGCGCCAAGAACGCCACCACCGCCTCCCCGTCGGAAAAGCGGGCAAGCGCGGGCGCGCCCGCTGCGGCGGCCCGAAACGCCTGCACCCCTCGATAGGTTCGGATCGTCGTGCGGAAGCTCTGGTGAAGCGCTTCCCAAGCAGACCTGCCGCGCATGCGCTGCCTTTGCTGCCCCTGCGCATCGCTGCGCGCAGGGCTGGGTCAAAGGCGTCGTTGCGCTCTGGGATGATCGGGTGAAGAAGACGTCGAGGCGTCGATGCGCGCCACTAGCCCGGGCGGGTTCCGTGCTCCAGCGGCGAGCCCGTCTTCACGGTGTGGCTCGCTCGGCACCGGTAACAGGTGATCTGCAGCGTCGCATCGCTGCCCGTCACCATCACTTCGAAGCCGCCGCGGCGGATCGAGACCGCCAACGGCCCCACCCGCGCCAACAGCGCGCTGCAGTGCCGACAACGAAGAGGGTCGATCGGCTCCCACGGAGAAGCGGTTGTCGCCATGCCTGCACCCTGCGGCAGTGCCCCATGAGGGGAGCAAGGCGCTGGGGATGGGGAGATCTGCCGAACTCCACCGTCCCTCCTCTCGCGTTTCTGGTCAGCGGACCGAGGAGAGCCCCAACGACAGACCCTAAGGCGTCGCAATGCCTTCGGTTTCCAGAATCCATGAACCGACCACTGGGTTCTTCGCAACCTTCCCCCACCTCCGCCGAGACGGTCCTCCATGAGATCATCCGAGCAGCGGGGCACCTTTCACAACAACGAGGGGCACCGCTCCCCCACCGTGGCGCCAGGGAAGCAGACGCATACGCAGTCCCTACCGTCGGCGCCGTTGGGTGAAGGGAATGAGCCCCGCACGAGCCTCGCACCACGAGCGGGGCAGCGCTCCGCAGGCGAGGGCCCTGGCCTGCAACGGGCGGGCGACTGGGACGCGAACGACAAGCTCATGAGCGCCATGGGGCTCGGACCAACCACCCCGGTGCCCGCCACGACGCAGGAGCCTGTGCAGCTTCGTGGTGCCGGCGGCGGCGGCGACACCGAGCACATCCACACCGCCGCCGCCCACGGTCTTGCCGGCGCAGGGGCCGTTGCCGTTCCTCGGTCAAATCCAGGCGTCGTTCGGCGCCGACCACGATCTGTCGCAGGTCCAAGCACACGTCGGCGGCCCGGCCGCCGAGGGGAGCGCCGCCATGGGGGCGCAGTCCTACGCGACCGGTAACCACGTTGCGTTCGCGGCGGCGCCGGACCTCCACACCGCGGCCCATGAAGCCGCGCACGTGGTTCAACAGCGCGCTGGGGTCAGCCTCAAGGGGGGCGTTGGCCAGAGTGGCGATTCCTACGAGCAGCATGCCGACGCGGTCGCCGACAAGGTCGTCAAAGGCGAGTCGGCCAGCGAGCTCCTCGGGGCGAAGGCCGGTGGCAGCAGCGTCGCCATGAAGGCGGTGCAGCGCTTCGACGCGGGCTCAGGTGGCCACCAGGGACTGGAGCGGCAGATCGCCGGCCTAGATCCGCACGACGGGCTCCGGCCAACCCGACAACCTCAAGCGGAGCCAGCCAGGAACACCCGAGGTTCGGGGCCAACGCCATCTACGCCGGCAACTACATGCAGGACTTCTCGCAGATGCACGCGCCGTTCGTGCATAACCTTCTGACGAACCTGCCCAAGCGACCCGCGGACGGCAAGAAGAGCCCGCCCATCGGTCATGCCGGCAGCGAGGCCATCACGGACTCTATCGTTCGCGCCCTCGCCATCCTCGAGGTCGGGCCGACGCTCGCGGACTCGGTCGTCAAGGGCAACATGCAGGCGTACCGTCCAGAGCAGCACGTCGACCAGCCGCAGGGCTACGCGGCGAACACGGACGCCATCGTGCATCACAAGGGCCCCAAGGGGCGCTGCGCCCGGGCAAGCGAACCCTGGAGGGCGGCGACACGTCGCGACCTCCAAGTTCGCCCCGGGCAAGTCCACCCCGGTGAAGCGCATCGCAGACCCGGACCGAGATCGAGATCTGGCCGGATCCGCTGCGCCTGGGCGGCAGCTGGAGAATCCGGAGCTGTTCAAGGTCAGCGACGCCGGACTGCAGAACCACATCTACAACAGCTGTGAGTGGATCAAGAACCACTGGATGAAGGCGGCCCAGGTCGGCCCCACCGATCAGGGCCGCTTCCACATCGGCTCTGGCCTGCACGCCATCGAAGACTACTTCTCGCACTCGAACTTCATTGAGGTAGCGCTCAACAGCTACATCGGCCTCGCAGCCGACCGCAAACGCTCAAATCCTGCAGGGGTCCAGAGCTTTCTCCATCAGGTTGACAAGAACGAGAAGGCGCCCGGCGGTGTGCGCTCACAGCAACCGCTCAAGAGCAGAAAAAAGGGTTACGTCGACACCCTGTTCGACGCCACTGCAGGCATCGAAGGGCGTCAAGTGGTGACCACCGGCTCGGTCTCGGGCGTCGACATGAAGGGCAGCATCGGCCACATTCTGCTGCCCAAGGCGCCTCTGTTGCAAAAGGCTATCGACGAGTCGATCGAGAAGATCGTCGGGTTGGTCATCGATAGCCCCGACAAGGTCAGTTCTTGGGGCAAGATGAAGGCGATCGCCAGGTCAGATCGATCGATGGCGGCGGTGATGGCGCTCGGCGAGGGCTGCGACAGCGCGGGCATGACCCTACCGGTCCCAACTGGGGTATCGCTCACCTGGACGACGCGAGAGATCCCTCTGCCGTTGGTCGACAATCCCGAGTTTGAGCACCCCTCCGGTGTTGCCTTGGATATGGCGGATCGATCGATTACGTCGGCGATCGGATCTTACGTCGGCTTCTACAAGGAAGCAAAAGAGACTCTGGAAACCATCAAGAAGTACATCAGGTACGCCAGGTACCTCGGGCCGATCGGCGCTACCGCGGTGACGCTTATGGAGCAACTCCTCGAGCTGATCCAGGACTGGATGCGGGACCAGATCAAAGTCGCGTTCGGGATCGCATCAAGCAGCAGCTGATGCTCGGCATGGTGACGCTGATCGACTCTATCACCGGCGTCGACTCGCGTGACGAGACCAATCGCACCATTGGCGACGCGCTCCATGACGTCCACGATCACGTCGAGATCTTCGAGAGTCAGACCTCCCTCGAGGCGAGGCTCTTGCCAGGCGGAGATCTGGCTGGCCTCTCCGACTCCGAACTCGAGCCGATCGTGGGCCCGGTCAAACCGGCGCCAGGTGGTGGCTGGATCGCTCTCGGCCCGCTCGCGCCGTCACACTCCGGATCTCGAAGGACCACGCCGCGTATCAGGACTTCCGTGCCCACGGCAAGGGGACCCCGATGGGAGACACGCTCGACCACCACGAGAGCCACGGTGAGCTTCTCCACCCGGAGCTGCACCAAGAAGGTGCGAAGCACGAACACGCGGAAGGGTCGATCTTCGGGGGGCTGGCCCGAGCGCTGGCGAGCGAAGCCGACCGACACGTGCTCCGCCAGGTCGAGATCATGTGGAAGGACCGCGGCACGCTGTACGGCGACCATGGCTCGCTAGACACGTCGAGGATGGAGGTCGGTCATGACGCCTTCAACCGGGAGGCCAGCGGACGTGCCACCGCTGAGGAGAAGCGCGGCCAAGACCGGCTACCAGCACGCCCAAAGCGACGCCGACAACGCGGACGTAGTGAACCGGCCGGGCGTGCGTGCCCTGCTGGATCTGGTGGACTTGATCATCTCGCACCCCAACGATACGAATTGGTGGAGGACCGTGACCGAGACATACGTCAACGCGCACCCCGACGAGGTGGCGCGCCACATCCGCGAACGCAACGCGACGCGCGGCAATCGTAGTAAGGTCACGCCATGATCCGTATGCTCTTGACCCTGGGGGTGCTACTCGCGCTGCACGCTGGATGCTCCAACAAGAAGGCAGAACCTCGCGTGGCCACAAAGGAGTCGTCGAAGGTGGAGAAGGCAGATCCACAGCCCAAGGAGGCCCCGATCACCGACGAGCGGGCACAGCAAGCGCTCGAGGTCATGGCCGACCCTCAGTCGAAAACCGATCAGGGCCCAGGACTTGCGGCCATGCTCCTGGTCGACGCTTGGCTCAAACAGGGACCCGACGAGGCCGCGCGCCAGCGCACCTCCAAGGCACTGGAGCGTGTCATCGCTCTGGGCTCACCCTTCATGCGTACTAGAGCCTACGGTCTGCTCGCCGACTACGCGCTGCCCGACGCGGAACGCATCCTCATCGCCGAGGTGGAAAACCCTTCACGCGACGAGCACGGTGCTGCTGGTGTCGCGCTCGGTCAAGTGATCAAGGACTTCGCGCAGATCCGCGATTGGATCCGGGATGACCAGCCCTTCCACTGGGAGGCGGCGTTGTCGATGATGAGCACCTTCAAAACCTTTGACAAGACGGAGCAGGAACAGCGCTGGTCGGAGCGTCGAACGTTGCTGATCGAACTCGGCAAGCGACCGGACCTGCCGGCATCGGTCGTCTATGGCCTCGCCGAATGGTTCGAACTCTACCTCGACGAGGACCCATCCGACGCCCAGATCCTCCAACTCGCCGAGCGCTGGTCGAAGCACCCAGACGACATGGCCGCTCAGCAGATGAAGAAGGCCGTGTACATGGCGCGCATCAATCGGGAGACCCGCTGACGGGCTCGGTCGCGCTACGAGCCGCCCAGCTTCACGTCGACGATCCGCCCCGGATCTGTGGGACTCGGAGTCGACGCCTGCGCCGGCTCTTGCTTGCTGTCGCGCTTGCGGCGCGCGGGCGCAGCGGCCCCAGACTTACTGGAGGGACCGCTGGCTCCGCGGACGGGCTCTTCGCGCCGGCCTCTGACCTCAGCAGCAACGTCGTGATGCCAAGAGCCCTGCGTCCTGGGCACTTCGGAGATGGCAGCCGCTACCGGTAGATGTAGACCGCCCCCGAGTTGACTGCGGCGTTGTCGGCTTGGTCGCCGTTGACTCCGGTGGTCGCGCTCGCTTCTCCAAGGGCGCCCACCGCCAAGGTTGAACCGTTTGCCGATAGCGCCACTGAGGAGCCAAAGAAGTCACGAGTGCCCGTATTCGACGCCTTGACATACGCCCGCTGGCTCCAACTCGCCCCGTCGCGAACGTACAGATATGCTGCTCCAGCTTCGGCCGCCGTGTTACTGGTCTGGTCGCCGTTGGTGCCAGCAGCGGCTCCGTCCTCCCCTGTGGCCCCCACCGTGAGCGCCAAACCGTCCGCGGATAGCCCCACGGAAGCGCCGAAGGCGTCAGCCGGGCCTGTGTTGGAGGCTTTTACGTATGCTTGCTGACGCCAAGTCGCGCCGCTACGTAGGTACACATAGGCTGCGCCAGCACCACCGGACATGTCGTTGGTCTGGTCGCCGTTGACTCCGGTGGCGGCGCTATCCTCGGTCAGAGACCCTACTGCCAGCGCAGAGCCATCCGCTGACACTGATACTGAATAACCGAAGGCGTCGAACGCACCTGTATTTGAGGCCTTGAGATACACCTGTTGGCTCCACGCAGAACCGATGCGCACGTACACGTAGACCGCTCCTGCGTTAGTAGCGATGTTACTAGTCTGGTCGCCGTTGACTCCAGTGGCCGCGCTGTCCTCCTCTGCCGCACCCGCTGCAAGGGTCAGACCATCCGCTGATAGCGACAGTGAGTAGCCGAGCTGGTCTCTATCGCCTGTGTTGGAGGCCTTGACATACGCCTGCTGGCTCCAGGTGGAGCCACTGCGCGCATAGACATAGACTGCTCCCGAGTCGGTCGCTGTGTTGTCGGTTTGATCGCTGTTGACTCCAGTGGCCGCGCTGTCCTCAAGTGGGGCGCCCACCGCAAGGGTTGAGCCATCCCCTGACAATGACACCGAGTAGCCAAACCGGTCTCCGAGATCCGTGTTGGAGGCCTTGACGTACGCTTGTTGGCTCCAAGTTGCACCCTTGCGAACATACACATAGACCGCACCTGCACCACTCGCGGCATTGCTGGTCTGGTCGCCATCGACCCCAGTGGCCAGACTAGCTTCCCCGTAGGCGCCCACCGCTAGGGTCGATCCGTCCGCGGTCAGCGACACCGAGTGGCCGAAGAGATCTCCCACGCCCGTGTTAGACGCCTTGATGTATGCTTGCTGGCTCCAGCTCGCGCCATTTCGCACGTAGACATAGACCGCACCTGACTCGGCCGTCGCGTTGCTAGTCTGGTCTCCGTTGATCCCGGTAGACGCACTGTCCTCGCCTCGGGCTCCTACTGCTAGAGTCGAGCCGTCTGCAGATATTGTGATCGAATAGAGGAAATCGGAACCGTTAGTGTTAGACGCTTTGGCATACGTCACCGAACTCTGGAGGCAGGCACTGTCACAACCGTCGCCGATGACTGTGTTACCGTCGTCGCACTGCTCGCCCGAGTCCACGCGGCCGTTGCCACACTCCACCGCGCAGACTGCGGCGTCGGCGCATGCTGGATCCTCGCAGTTGGCTACCCCGTTACCGTCCTCATCCCCGGTCGCGGCGCAGTCTTCTATGGGCGGGCTGCCAGAAGAGAACCTGACGGCATCCACCGAGCAAGCGACAACGACGGCGGCGAACAAGAGGCCGAGCGGAACACGAGAATGCATGAAGCTACCTCCCCCGTCGGTACCCTATCCTGTTTCACCAAACCCACGCAATCACACGGCCCGGCCTTCAGGAAGATCAGGCGACTGGAACTAAGAGCCGCCGACCTTCACGTCCACGATGCGCCCCGGATCTGTGGGGCTCGGAGTCGGCGGCTGCGCCGGCTCTTGCTTGCCGTCGCGCTTGCGGCGCGCTGGGGCTGCGACCGGCGGCTGGCTGGCGGGGCCTGCTGACGTCCCTGGCGGCCCCTCCGCTGTGGGCTTGCTGGACACCGGCGTGGCGGGCGGACCTGCCGCCGGCTCGGTGAGGGGCCCAGTGGCCACCGGTGGGGTCGCAGCCGCCGGCGAGCTTGGCGCAGTCGGCGAGCGGTCCGTTGCCGGCTTGCTCGCCGCTGCCGCCGGCTCCGCGGCCGGATGCTTGGCGCCTGCCCCCGACCTCAACAGCACCGTCGCGCCGGCAGCGGCGGCCAAGAGCGCCGCCGCCAGGGCCACCCAGGGCCCCAGCCGCCTTGGCGCGCGCGCCGGCTGGGCGCTGACCAGCGCTGGCGGCGCGGTGGGGGCGAGTTGCGTCAAGGCCTGCCACGGCTGGCCTACCGCCTCTACTGTCACCGATGGTGCAACAGGCGCCATCGCGGCCGGAACAAGCGCCGTCGGCGCCGCAGGGGACAGCGCGGCGGGCATGAGGGTCTTGTCGCGGGCCAGTCGTGGGCACGTCCATCGTCCGGGTGCGGCGCGACTCCTCGCTTGCAAGACCCGAGACGCCCCGCGCGGTCAGCGCGACCGCCTGCGGCGAACTCTCACCCAGGGCGTCTCCAGGGGGAGTCACCGCAAGCCCCATCATCGGTGTGAAGTTCTTCGGCCGTTGGCAGCGGTGCGCCAGCAGGTCCGCCAGTTCCCTCATTCCGTTTCGGGGCGCAGCTTCGCACGCCAGGAGGTCGCTCATCGCCTCGTGTGCGGTGGCGTACCGCTGGTCCTTGTCTCGTTCCAAAAGCCGGAGCACCACGGCTTCCACCTCTGCTGGGATAGGCGCTTGCGCCTCTTCGCTGGGCCGCGGCACCTGTCGATACAGCACCCTCGCCAGGGTCTCGCGGTAGGTCGTCGCTTCGAACAACGGCTTCCCCGTGAGCAGTTCCCACAGCACGATTCCAACGGAGAACAAGTCCGACCGCCCATCGAGCGGCTCCGTGTTGATCTGCTCGGGCGACATGTACCCTGGCTTGCCCTTGATCGTCATCGAGTGCGCGAGCACCGACGTCGAGAACGCCTTGGCGATCCCGAAATCCGTGACCTTCACTTCTCCGTGCCAGGACAAGAGGATGTTCTGCGGCGAGACGTCTCGGTGAACGACGCCCCGCAGCCCCGCCGAGGTCGGAAGGTCATGCGCGTACGACAGCCCCCGCAGCACCTCCCCCGCTACATGCACCGCGGTGGAGCACGGCAGCGCCCCTGTCCTCCACAAGGCGCTCAGGTCCTTGCCATGCACATACTCCATCACCATGAACGGGATGCCCTTGGCGTCCATCTGAAAGTCCAGCACACGAACGATGTTCGGGTGGCTCAGCCGCGCCGCCAACTTCGCCTCCGCGCTGAACGCGGTCATGAAGTCCGGATCTGCCACGTGGGCTTCGCGCACCCGCTTGATGGCCACCGGCAACAGGAAGCCGTCCACGCCCTCCACCTGACCGAAGTACACCTCGGCCATGCCTCCGGCGCCAATCAATCGTCCCAGGCGATACATCGTGCCCGACATGGCCGTTCCCTAGTTGCTCCGGCTCTTGATCCACCGCCGAATCGCGCTGCCGCCTTGGGACTTCTCTCTGGCGCCCGGCTGCGACAACCGCTTGTTCATCCAGCGGCGCAGCGACACCGACGCCATCCCCAGCCGCCGGGCGGCGCCGCTCACGGTCCCGTCCACGCGAAGCGCCAGCAGCCGCCTTGTCGCCTTCGCGATGTCGGCCACCGACTCGCTGTTTACGCGGATCCACGTCCGATCTTCGCTCGCGAGCTCCATGTCCACGCGGAACTCCTGCTGGGTGTCCTGCCAGTACTCGGCGATGATGTGGTCCACTTCCTTGGCCCGATCTTCCAGCGCCGGCAGGTAGATCGGCCCCGCGAACCGCAACCTTTCCATGTCCGGCGCCCCGGCTTCCACCTACCACCACCAGGACGCGCGGTTCGGCTGGTGCCCGCAGGCTAGCGGCGATGGTGGAGAACGACGCGGGCATACGCTCCGTGCGCACGAACACCGTGCCACCGGTTGCGACACGCACAGCCTTCTTCAAGTCGGGCTCGTTCTTCGTCGAACGCACGGTCTCGTCCTCTGCATGCGCCCGCCGTGGATCTGCCGTCACGAAGGCCGCCTTGTCTCCAAGCAGATAGTCGTGGAGATCCCGGGCTATGGGCGCGAGGTCCCCTTCGCCGATGAGGATGAGCGGGTCGCGCCGCAGCTGCGCCAAGCGAAGCTCTTGCAGAGCCGCGTCGACCGAGCCGGCCGCGGCGTCGCTCCATCCCAGGAGCCGCGACAGGAAGGTTCGCAGCGCGATGAACGACAGGCTCTCCGCTACGAAGCGAACGGCGCCGAGGCTGATCACCATCCCGGCCTCCAGCCGCACGCTCGGTTGAGGGACGCCATCTACCCGAAGCCCGTTCTTGCTTCGGTGGTCGGCCAGCCTCCAGCGGCCGTCGACCCTCCGCAGTACGGCATGGGCGCGAGAAACAGTCTCATCGTCGATCCGGTAGTCCGCCGATCGGCTCGCCCCGAACACCCACTGCGCATCCGGAGTCGTCGCAGCCTTTGGGTCAGGCAGCGAGAACTGATGGAGGGTGCCGACCTCACGCAACGCGACCACCTCATCGCCGATCGTCCAGCCCGAGCGCCGAGCCCCGCTTGCCTTCTGGGTCGACTTGGTGCGCGTCAGCTTCGAGGCGGGGCGGGATGCTAGTTGCAGGCTCATCGCATCGCTCCCATCACAGGTTGGGGTAGAACACGTACGACACGCCGAAAGACAAGGAGGCCGCCGGCAACGTAGGCGCATCGGGACTCCAGGCCAGCAGCAGCGTTCCGTAGCCGCCGAACGTCCAGCGCGGCGTCATGCGGTACTCGACGCCAGATCGGGCCGTCCACAGCCAATCCTCCACGCGCTCGGCGTGCGTCTGCATGGGCGAGAAGTCCACGGGGTACCGCGTGAACACGCCGGCCGAGCGGTACCGAACCCCTCGTCCAACGCCCATGTTGATGATAGGCACCCAGACCACCCCGAGCCGCCAGGTCGCGTTCACGGTGCCGCCCACCGAGTCCGACCGCCGCTCGTACGGGCCGTTCGCCGTGTACCCGTTGGTCCGCACCGCGGCGCCCTCGAAGGTCGGCGCCAGCGTGGAGAACGACAGCGCTTCGACGCCGAGGTCCAGGCTGTTGGTCACGCCGTAGCTCACGGCCAGGCTCATGCCGGCTGCTGGCGCCGCGGCGTAGTCGCTTGTCCACTCGTCGCGCATCTGCGCCACGCCAATGAGCGGCCGTGCGCTCCACTGCACCTCGTACCGGTCGGCCCAGCTCTTGGCCGGAGACAGCGTGAAGCCACCGAAGACGACGACGCACAGGGCGGCACGCATCACTTGACCTCGATGCCGCGCGTAACGTCGATGCGGCCGCGCCCACCGGGCTCGAGCAGCGACAACGTCAGCTTCTTGCCCTTGACCGCTTCCTGCCCGCGCACCGCGACCACCGCGCGTGCCGTGGTGCCGGCCAAGACGGTGCCCAATACCTTCGGGTCCTTGCTCGCCCCCGTGGTGAGCCGCACGACCCCTGCGCGGTTCTTGCCATCGGGGCCGGAAACCAGGACCTGGGCCAGGCGGTACGCGGTGTTGCTGCGGTTCTCGATCTCGAAGAACAGGTAGGCGTCCTCACCGGTGATGACCGCGCGCCGAACGTGGGCAATCACCGCCGCGGCGTTGCGCTCGTGGGCGCCCAGCGACACGAAGTCGGTGCGTCGCAGCAGGCGCTCGGCCAGCGTGGCCTCCGCGCGGTCGCGAATCGCCTCCTCCATCGCGGCCTTCTCGGCCGCGCGTTCGGCCCGAATCGGCGCCAGCTTCTTCTCCAGTTCCTTGGCCAGGCGTGCTTGAAACGCCTCCTCATTCGTCACGGCGCGCATGCGCACCAGCGTCAGCGCTTCCTCCGCGGCGGACACCACGCGAAACGTGAGGTTCACTTTGATCGAGCCAGAAGTAGTGGCTAGCGCCAAGGTCGTGTTCGCCGCCCTTGCGTTAGCACGCACTGCGACACCATCGGCGCCCCAGGCGCGGATTTCGAAGTCGGTCGACGAGGCGAGCGCTGAGGTCGCAAGCGCCTCGGGGAACGTCAAGATACACACCGCCCCTGCATGCACGGGTACTTCGAATGCGCCGCCGCCGGGGCCAACCAAGAACTCGGTCTCGCTCTTGGCCTTGGCGTCGGGCTTCGTCGCGGGAGCTGGCGACGCAGGGGGACCGTGACCACCGGGCAGCGGGGCCGCCGCCGCGCCAGCAGGTGCCGGAGAGGCGTTCGTTGGTGGCGTAGCTCCGGGCGCTGGCGTCGAGGCAGGAGCACCAGCACGTGCGAGACCCGCGCCGAACGCGAACCCGGCAACGAGCAAAAGTGCGAACGGCATCTGCTGACGAGTCGACACGATGGGCCTCCCTACTGCGCCGGCATCAGACACTTCACGATGGCCTTCGTCGTGATCGGGATCGTGTCGGTGTTCTTCCAGGCGCAGATCCACGCGCTAGCGGCGGGGTACGACACTTCGAGCAGAATCGCAGGCCCCCCAGCTGCTTCACAACCGCCACCGATTACGATCGCACCGCTTCCGAGAGGGCAAAAAGCGCCCACGCTGTCGCGCCCATCTTCGGCTGGCAAGTTCGGAGGTTGAACGGTCTTTGCGCCGGTGAACTCGACGATGCGCCCCGCCAACGGAGGCTCTGCCGCTGGGCAATCACATGTCCCAGCATCTACGCGTGATGGGCTGTCGTCGCTGCAGGCGATGACAAGGGCAATGCCCCCAGTTGCACCTATGAGGATATCTACAATTCGGCGTTTCATGAGCGTCCTGGGTCTAAGGGAGTTCACCTGAAGGGACTTCGGCAAGGTCAAGGCTGAGTTCTCGTATTACTCCCGTCTTGGAGTCTGAGCTCGGCAAGAGCGCGGATGGTCTGGTTTGAAAATCCGTTTTGACAGGAAGCAGCCAGCGATACGTAGCGGAGGTCAGCGCCCGGTACCTCTGGTAGCGCGCTCGTTGGTTGCAAAACCACTGACCGACCTCCCCGTCGAACTCCTGCGACGTGCAGACCAGGCTAGGGGACGGCGCGCCGATGAGCTTCCCCGTCATCGTGGTGTCGCCCAGTGAGAATTCCACGTAGGGCGCAGGGTCGGTATCTGGCCAGGTTGCATCCATCGGAGCGAGTAGGTGATTTAGCCCCTGGCCCCCGCCCGATGCCAGCGCGGGGCGCAAGTACGTGAGGAACACGTACTCGGGCAGTGGCACTCCCTGCTGTGTGGTTCGTGCTGGAACTTCAAACGTGTACGTCTGGATGTCATCGTTGCTTGAACAGCCCGGGCATGGCTGGATTTCCGAGCCCAGATCTTGCCCGCTAGCGACAAACATCCGAGCGCGAAACCGCACGCCTTGATGGACCGCAGTTCCCACAGTAGTCCCTCGATAGTGCTCGATGGGCTGGGCAATCGTGCAGGGCGAGGAGCCACAGCTAACGAAATCCGGCTGCGACGAGATCAAAGCTGAGCGAACGACGAAGGTTCGCGTGAGGTCGGCGTTGACCGGCTGCGCGATGTTCACGGTCACGTAGATCGGCGCCGCGACGTAGTTCTTCACGCGCCACTGCCACACCGCCGCGCCCTGGGGGGTCGCGTTCAGCAGCTTGGCGGAGACATCGCCGAACTGCCCGGCCTGCGGGTTGAGGCTAGTCGAGTAGAGCGCCCGCGAGAAGCCGCTGGCGATCGACCCCGTCTCCGCCCCCGGCGTCAGCTTGAGCTTGGGCGCCAGCACCTTGTGGTTCCAGCAGCGCGCCTGCTGGCTCACCCGGCCCAGCAGGTCGACCGCCCGCAGCTCCAACAGGTACTGCCCCTCGGTGGTGGCCAGCCCGGCAATCGCCAGCGCGCCATCGCGGTAGAAGTTGAGCTCGTGCCGCTTCGCCAGCGGCGCGATGGGTGTGCCCGCAACGGCGGTCCAGGGCAGCACCTCGGCGCCGTTCACCGTCACCCGCATCTGCGTCGTGCCAGGCGCCACCCCCACGCCATCGTCAGCCACGACCGCCGTCACCCGGAGCGGGTTGAGCGAGCCCGCGGCGCCCAGCGGCAGGCTGGAGGAGAGCAGGTGCGAGTACTTGCCAAGGGTGACGCAGGCGCCTTGCATCGACTGCGCGAGGTCCACGGGAGCCCCTTGCACGAGGTGCCGCTGCACCCAGACGTTGTTGGGCACGTCGTCTTCGTAGATCTCCCGCGACAGCCGCTCGTCGTAGACCAGGCTGGGCTCCACCAGGACGCTCGGCGGCGTCGCATCCAGGCGAGCTAGCACGGGGGGAGTGGTCGTGACGTTGCCCGCCTGGTCGCGCGCCCGGATGACGACCTCGGCCCCGGAACTCGTGATGCGCCCCTCGGGAAGCTGGGCGCTCCAGCTCATGCTATCGCCGCTCACGGTGGCCGTCGCCGCCACGGTGCCGGCGACCAGCACCTCGACCGACTCCACACGCGCTTCGCTGAGCACCCCATGAAGCATGGGCCCAGGTGCGGCGGTCCATCGAACGCCGGTCGCCGTATCCACGTAGAAGTCCGAGTCATCCAGCGCGACCGTGGGCGCGGTGTTGTCGATGCGGAAGCTCCGCTCGCTCCGGCGGGTGTTGCCGGCAAGGTCCTTGGCCAAGGCTACCACCAGGAGGTCACCGTCCACTCCCCCATTGAGCGTGCGCGTGTCGAGCGTCACGGTAGCCGAGGCGTTGGTAGGAGCGCCATCCTCGTCGGTCATCCCGACGAGGGTGATGGTGGGCATGGCCTCGGCATCATCGATGGCGCGCACGCGAAGCGTGAGCGTGCCCTTGATCGCCTGCCCATTGGCAGGCGCGACTTCCCAGATGATCGTCGGCTCCACCCGGTCTGACGTCTCAAAGCACACATCACCAAACAGCTCCGGTGCCGGGTTGCCCGCGACGTGCGCCAGCATCCCGCGGATATCTTCCGACCCCAGCGCTGTCTGGTTCCAGGAGGAGGGGACGGACTTCGAGCCCACATACTTGCGCGTGCCCGCCGCCAGGCCTGCGCGGAACGTGTTTGCGTAGAGGTCGCATCGCGCGCGGCACGCACCGAGTTGGCACCCGCTAGGTGCGACCTGACACGTAGGTGGCACCGGATCGCAGAGGCCGACCTGGAGCCCGCTGCCCGCTGCTCTTTGGTTGCCGTCGTTGCCATCGAAGACCAGGTCCGTCGCGAGGTCTTCCGCCGCCGCGTGGGTCATCGTCATGAGGTTGACGGCCTGCGGGGTCGAGTCACTGCCGAGGCGCAGGTCGTCCGCGAGCACCGCCCAGCCCCCCAGGAGAAACGCCGCGCGGTATGCATCCGTGGGGCTCACCGTCGGCTCGTTGACTTCCGCCGGAATCACGTGCTGCCAGTCCAGGTCTCCGAAGTGCTGCCGGATGTCGGCGTAGGCGTGGTCCACCGCCGCAAGCGGCGCTTCCCCTTTTGACACCAGGTAGCGGAACCGCGCTTCCACCACCGTGTGGACCGGGGTGACGGTCATATCCGCGCGGGCGCCGAAGAAGTCCATGAAATGCAGGGCACGAAGTTCCTGCGCGGGGTCAAAGCGGATCCGAGCTCCGGAGATCGGATCTCGATACTCGCCGCCTTGGGTACGGAGCCGGAACACGCCCGCGTAGTCCTTCGCGGACACGGGCCCGAAGAACCCGTTGGCATCGGTCGTGACGTCAAGGTGATGCCGGCGGATCTGACCGGGCGCGACGCGGGCGTCGTCGTAGAGTTCGATCTGCTCGATGACGACGTTGGCGTTGGCGAGCCCAACGCCAGGAGCCATCAGAACGCGCCCGCTGATCTGCCCCGAGATCGCCGCCTCCGGCGGCTGGGGCGAACAGGCAACGCCGGCCAAGGCCGCGAGCGCGAGCGTCTGTGCGCCACCAACTCCTCGGTGTTTGGTCGTTGAACTTGTCATGGTGCTACTTCCCCCCGATTCGTTCATCGGTCGGCGCCGATGGAAGTTCCGAACAAAAAGCACCCCCTATGCAGGCCCCTCGCTGGCACGTAATAAGCCGCCAACTGCTTGTTCCGCAAGAGATCAACGTCCCCGCATGCCCCACCACCATTCGGGCTTTTCCTGAAGGGGCTGGCAGGACTATAGGTCCATGTGCGAGAGCTGCCTGGTGCCAAGGGGTGGTGGCAACGCCTCGCTGGCGGGAGCGCGTGTCAGCGCGGAGGTTCCACCGCATGGAGAGATTGGCCCGTGCCGCACCTATACCCCACCCGTCCCCTTGTTCGCTCAGCATCACGATTTCGTGATCTCACAGATCTGGTGTGGGCGAGCGAAGCTTCACCCCGAAAAGCGCACCGAGATGCCGCGGCAGATCTGAGATCTGGAGCCTTGGCCTTCATTCTCGTCTAACGCTCCAGTTGGGCGAGAGAGCTTCGGCGTAGAGAGCGCAACGAGGCTCTGGTGCGGCACGTCGCCGATGGACCACGTCGCGATCCCTCCCTACGAACGGGGCCGGGTGAGGACGTCGCTACACGGGACTGCGGTAGGTGGTGCCACGTGGTCTAGCCCCGCGCGGTGCAAACACACGTGACGACTGCGCTGTGCTACCCGGAGGCTTCGCATGCACGCAACTTCTGCCGCCTGCGGGCGACGCTCCTAGCCATGCTCACCAACCAGCTCCAACTCCAGCTCTGGCTCCTGGCGCTTACGTACACGATCCTCGCTGAGCCGCCGGAGATCCCGGCGTTCCTGCTGAACGAGTGGCGTTCGCAGGTTCTGGTCGGGGCTTCTTTCCTCAACTAGTCTGTGGCCTCCGCCGCAGCCGGTCCGTGACATGCCCGCGCTGTTCGCTGGCATACCAGAAAGTCATCGGGATGCGAGCCGACTCTTTCGCCGAGTCCACGTGTGAGCGCGTGCAAGAAGAGCCGGCAGCACGGGACCCGCAGAAACTTCGCAACTTCTGGCTCACCCTGCCGAGAGCCGCTTGGTGGTCGCTTCTCCATCAAGAAGATCTGCGCCATCAGGCGTCCGTGGGGTGGAGCTTTGCGTGAGCATCACCTTGAAGGCTAGTAGCGAGTGCGGCAGGGGGCAGCCGTGAGGGAGCGGTTGGTAGGTGCGGGCGCACATGCAGCGCGGCGCAACGACGAGGACCTGGAGGTCCTGGCAGAGCAGCGGCCCGCTCCGCTCGCCACCAAGGTCACGCGCACAGCGGAGTCGGCCACGTCGAGCGCAGCTCCGGCCAAGGTCACGCGCACCACCGTTGAGGCTACGCAGGAGAATCCGGCCCAAGCGCTGGCCTACGCCCGCTGGCTGTTGGGGCCCGAGCGCGGGTGGCAGCCGGTCCACCGCCGCGCCGAGGTTGCGGAGACGCCAGAGCTGGGCGCGCTGGCCGGTGCGTTCTCGTACCTGGCGGAGACGACCTCGAGCGCAACCGCCTTGCCACCGGACCTCGCGCACAAGCTGACCGAGAGCTTCGGCATTGACGCGAGCCGTGTCCGCATCCATACCGACGACCGCGCCGCCGCAGCAGCAGCGCTCTTGCGCGCCCGCGCCTTCACCCTCGGCGCGGACATCTACTTTGCCGCGGGCGCCTATGATCCACAGAGCGAAGCCGGCCTTGAGCTCATCGCCCATGAGCTCGCCCACGTGGCGCAGCACCTTCGCGGCCAGGCGCTCGGCGCGGGCGACGCCGTATCGCGGCCCAGCGATGCCCACGAAGTGGAGGCGGACGAGCTGGCCCGACGCTTCCTGGCGGCGCAGCGACGCCCGCCACCAGCGCGCGGCGAATCGCTTAACGAGGCAGACAGCGCCTCCTTGTGGGGCGCCCCAGTACGCCGCAAACCGGCGCCCGTCCCTGCCGCCCCACCGACGCCCGTCCCTGCCACCCCACCGACGCTCGACCTCAGCGCGCAGGTGGCCCGCAAAGCGGCGCCAGGGGGAGCGCCCGCAAACGCCGGCGCAAAGGCCGGCTCGGGCAAGCAAGCCGCCGCCGTGCTACCGGTCGTCGTCGACCTGCTGGGCAAGCCCGCCTTCGAACCTACGCCCGAACTCGCCGCCCACATCCAGAAGGCCGGCGCCGCGGGCGCGGACGTCCGCGTGCGCCTGGGCTCGATGTCGCCGGTGAGTCTCGTGCGCGTCAAGAAGTCCGGCTCTCGCTACGTCACCCTCGAGGACACCCCGCAGGTGGTGCCGTTGTCGCATTCGCTGTTCGTGCCTGCACCAGGGCTCTCGCCGGTGGTGCGCGTGCGCATCGGCGCGGGCGGTAGCGGCAGCGCCATCACCGGGTACCTGGCGCCCGCGGCCAGCCCCGGCAGCACCAGCGCGCTGGCGCGCTCCCTCACGGCAGATCCGGCGGCGCTGGGCCTGCGCGGCTTCGAGCTGCCGCACGCCACCCTGGAGAACACCCTCTCTGGCGGCACGCTCACCTTCGGCACCCACAAGCCCGTGCGCTTCGAGCTCGGCGGCTGGGTCCACGGCGACCTGAGCGTGGGCCTCTCCAACCAGAACGTCACCTTCGAGGCCACCGCCAACCTCCACGCCCGCGGCCTGCGCGACGCCGAACTGCGCCTCTCGCGCAACGGCAAGGGACTGGTTTCCGGCAGCGCCCGGCTCGCCGTGGACCTGGGCGACAAATTCACCGGCTCGGCCACCGCCACGTACCGCGACGGCGACGTCGCCATCTCCGGCGAGCTGTCGTATGCCTCGGAGAAGTTTCGCGGCAAGCTCGGCCTGATGGTGGCCGACGTCGCCGCCGCCGAGCAGATGGTGCGCGCCCAGCTCGACCCGCTCGGCGTGCAGCCCATCGCCGGCGTGGGCGGCGCCGGCGGCGCCAAACCGGCGCCTGCCAAAGGCGCAAGCGGCAAGAAGGGCGAGCGCGGCATCGCCGGCTGGGGCGCCTTGGACTTCGCCTTCACCGACTGGCTCGTGGGCAAGGCGCAGGTGGTGTACGGCCCCTCCGGCCACCTCACAGTCGTCGGCAAGATCTCCCCGCCGCAGCGGCTCGACTTGATGAAGACCCCCAAGGGCATCAAGAAGCCCATCGTGCCCGAGACCCGCATCGAGGCCAGCTACGGCCTGCCGTACATCGCGGACGTCCACGTCGGCATCGGGGTGAGCCTCTCGGCCAACGCGGAGCTGGGGCCCATCTATATGACCGACCTGGGCATCGAGGGCATCTACTCGACCGACCCGACCGTCATGAACGCCTTCTCCATCACCGGCGCGCTGCGCGCCCAGGCCCAGGCCGGCCTGTCGCTCGACGTGAAAGGCTACGCCGGGCTGCGCGTCCTCAAGCACTCGGTCAACTTCGGCGCCGCCATCAAGGGCGACGCCGGCGTCAAGGCCTACGCCGAGGCCCGCCCCACCCTGGGCTACCGCGAGGTCGCCTCCCCCACTGCCGGCAAGCAGGGCGAGTACTACTTGAAGGGCCACCTCGAGATGGCCGCCCAGCCCGTGCTCGCGCTCGGCGGCCGACTCTTCATCGGCTCGACAGCCCCTGGTGGTCGCCCGCGCCCGACAAGACCTGGGAGTGGCCGCTGGGTAAGCTCGAGTACCCGCTGCCCACCCAGCTCGGCGTCGGCGCCGATGTCGACTACGTCGTCGGCTCTGGCCAGTGGCCCGAGCTCAAGCTCACCCAGCCCTCGTTCAACCCCGGCAAGTTCGTCGACACCCTGATGGACGACAGCCTGCCCGCCAGGACAGGCCAAGCCGGCGAGCAGCGCAAGCAGGGCCAGTGGCAGGGCGTCGCCCCCACCAAGCCCACCGCGGCGCCGCCCCCCGTCGCCAAGAAGCCCGCCGCGGCGCCCAAGGCAGACGCCGGCGCTGGCACCGGCAAGCCGAAGAAGGGCAAGCAGACCCCCGAGGAGAAGAAGAACGTCCCCAAGAGCCAGGACGCTGCCGCCCGCTGGAACACCGGCATGGAGGCGCTCGGCGAGCTGCGCAAGCGCTCCGAGAAGGACCCCGAGACCCAAGCCGAGATCCAGCAGCACCTCGCCGAGCTCAAGGCCCGCCACGGCTTCACCAAGCTCTCCGCCGACCGATCCGGAGACCTCTGGCTCGTCGATGCCGCGATGAACCCGGAGAAGAAGGACATCCCCATCAAGGCGGACCCGAAGGAGAAGCCAGGGGACAATAGAGATTCGGCCGGTGGGGAAGAACTCCAGGTCAAGGTGCTGGTCGAGCCCGCCCCGGCAGCCATCAGCGCCAAGGGCCAGCTCGCCACCGACATCGCGAAGTCCACGTCCGGCCAGGTGTTGTTCGACAACGGAGCCGATGCCAAGAGCGCTGCCAAGGCGGTCTTGCGCGACCACAAGGACGCCCGCTTCGACAAGGCCACCGGCACGCTCACCCTACCGCCTGTGAAGCCTCCGAACCCGTCGTCACCCCTGCTCGAAGTCGCCAAGGATGTCGCTCGGCAGACCGGCGTCTCGCGCGTCACCGTCCAGAAGACCGACCATGGCGTGACGCTACGTGGCCAGATCAACCCGTGGACGCCACTCGCGACGGTGCAGGCAGACGCCGGCACGACTGCCGAGCGCCTGCAGCTCGCGCAGGCGGTGCAGGAGTTCCACCAGGAGTTCACGGCTGAGCAGTGGATGAAGCACTTCGCGTTGGAGAAGTCGCAGGCCTACGCAGACCTGTCGGCCGCGCAGGCCCTCACACCCCCGCAGATCAGCAAGGTCCGTCACGGCAAGTACCAGCTCTCCGGTCCAGCATGGACCCACCTCAAGGCGGAGATCATCAGCCGCTTCAAGCTGACCGCACGGGGCGTGATCACCACGGTCCCGTTCGGGATCTCCGAGCTCGAGCACCTCTGCGAGCACGACCCGAAGCTGCCGAAGGAGTGCCCGGAGTACAAGGACGTCGCCAAGATGACCGAGGTGCTCGACGCGCTGATCTCCGAGCGCGCCGTCAGGAAGATCTCGGGCGGCAAGTACGAGTTCACTCCCGTGCCGCCGCAGCGGTTTCTGCCTGCTGGGTGGACGGGCGAAGAGGTTCGCCGGCACTACTTCGAAAATGGTTCCGGATTCGGGAGCCTGCGCGACAAGATGTGCCAGGACGTCTGCCACGAGGTCGTCGCGGTCATCGCCGTGTACGAGGAGGCGGAGAGCGCGCTCGCCAAGGGTGACAGCGCCGAGCAGCAAAAACTTCGACGAAAGGCAGACGCGCTGTGGGCAGATCTACGCAATGACGAGAAGGTGTCCAAGGACCACCCGACGTATCCTGAGCCGAATGGAAGCCCGCTACTCCTCCAGCGCCAACTTCCATGCGGACCACTTTGAGCCGCTGGCCTGGCTCTGGGAACATCGTGAGTTCAACAACGTGGCTCACTCGACCAGGTTGGCGAAGTGCGGCGGGGTGGGTGAGAACCTGCGCCCAATGTGGGGCCCTGACAACTCGGGCAAGGGGGCAAAGGGGCCGGATGGACGAGTTGGCGAATACATGCGCAAGCCGTGGGTTGGGCCGTCATTCACCGGACCCTCTAGCAGCGGCGACCTGATGGATGCGGGGTATGGTGCTACTTTTCGCATGAGCATCTAGCCCGCAGACGTTCACCCCACCATCTAGAACAGGACTCAAATGCCACTCGTGGTAGGCCCTCAGATTCAAAGCGCCAGGCTGCCCAGCATGCCGTTCGACATGGACTTCTCCAACGACGGAGCGTTGCTCGCCTGTGCAACCACGAGCGACGACCAGGCAGCCGCGGCGGTTCGCGTGCTTCGGTCGGCTGACGGATCGTTGGTGACGACGTTCATGCAGTCCTCCGTCACGAGCGCTCGTGGGATCGCTTTTGTCGAAGGCGGACATCAGCTTGTGTTCCTGTTCCAGCGCGAAGACGACTCAACCCAGCTGCTCCGCGCGTCTCTCGAGAGTCGGGACCCAACTCCACTGCGACGCTACGATGCGTCCGCACGCAATCACTCCATCATCCGAGATCGCACGGGAGCGCGCTTCGCGGTGCTCGGCAACCAAATCGAGGTATGGGACGTGGTCAGCGGGAACGTCCTGGCGACGATAGTTGGCGACGACAAGGACTTTGCGGTCCAGGCAACGTTCTCTGCCGATGGCTCCCACATCTACGCTTATGGAGTCGAGCGGGGGGCGGTTGTGAAGTACGACCTTCAGGCCGGTCGACAGGTTGCTCGGTGGGCTGCCCCAACGGACTTCGGTGCGCAGGTCCTCGTTACGCCCGATGAGCGCTTCCTGGTGGCGGCAGGCGCTTCGTACAAGGGCGTGTTCATCTACGACCTCTTTGCTGGCCAGCGCCTGATGTCTGATGCGGACGACGTTGCCCAGTTCAATGAGCGAACGCTCTGTACGCCCTGGGTAACAGCGCTTGATAGCAGCCTTGTGTGTTGCCTCAAGCTTTCACCTTGGTGCTTTCGGCTACCCACGTTGTCCCGGCTCTCTTCCACCCAAGATGTAGCACCTGGAGCCCGTTGCCTAGCAGCGACCTGGGCACAGGAGGCTCCTATGATCGCGTTTGGCACCTTGGAGGATGCGACGGTTCGTTTGTTCTCCCTGGTTCAGGAACCTGTCTTGTAGCAGGAACTACGTCGATGGAAGCTGGGCCAGGTCGCGCGAGGCCCGTGCGACTGAACCCACTCGTGGCGCCGGCCCGCTCGCTCAGCTCCCGGCATGCCCGCATGTCAGGGGCGGAACCCAGCCCCTGTGCGCTGAACGCTGGCCCGAGCGCGGCGGGTTCGTCGCCAAGCCGTGCGATCGGCCTGCCGCGCCAGCCCGCCCAGTCATCGTACGACTGCGTCACGAGGACAGGTACCGACAGCGGCCTTCGCGTTGGGGGCGCCCCTGGCGCGCTCTAAAGGGGCGCACGCACGTTGGTCCTGTGAGAGAGACTTCTCGCCGTTCCAGTAGCGCTGGACGTATTGCAGGCAGGGCGTCGCGGTGCACCTCGGAACATTGCGTCCACAAACATTGGGCTTCTCGTTCTTCCTCGCCTCAGGCTACGATGTTGCCCGATGCGGCGGCGGGTCTCCAAGAGGTTCAGGTCGGCGGAGTGCGCGCCACGCGCGAGAGCACGGTCGATCGAATGGCTGGAGTCCTTCAGTCGATGACATCGTGGCCTCACGCCGATGGGAGGCTGGCTGCTGACGCCAACTCGAGAGGTCACAGCGGACCTCGCAAGGTAGGCGGCACGCCCCCGGCAGCGCCGTCCGTGCGATCCCAGCCTATGGAGGTGTTCGTATGAACCACGGCAACGTCAATGCAAAGATCGCCGGCGGCCTCCTCGCTCTGAAGAAGCGCATCGACGCGGCCAAGGTCCCGCCCTCGAAGCTCGACGAGAGCATCAACCTCGCGACCTGGAACATCCGCGAATTCGGCAGGAAGAGGCGCTCCGAAGCAGCGGTTCACTACATCGCGGAGGTCCTCGGTCAGTTCGACTTGGTCGGCGTCGTGGAGTTGCGCAACGACCTCCGCGACCTCGGACGTGTGCTGCAGATCCTCGGCCCTCACTGGCGTGCAGTCTACTCCGGCATGATCCCGGACTATGGCGGCAACTGGGAGCGAGTCGCGTACCTGTATGACTCTCGTGCTGTAACCTTCAACGGCCTTGCCGCCGAAGCCCATACGCCGCGCAAGAAGAAGGGCTTCGAGTATCTCCCCAGCGCATCGTTCTGGCGCGCGCCGTACCTCGCCACATTCAAATCGGGAAGCTTCGACTTCGTCGTACTCACCACGCACATCCGCTGGGGATCCAACGAGTCGGCTCGCCACGATGAACTGGAGCGACTTGCAGACTGGATCGAGGCCAAACGCCAGGACGAATACGCAGAAGACAAGGATCTCATCGTGATGGGAGACTTCAACATCCCGTCGAAGACCAGCTCGTTGTTCAAGGCGATCACCAAGCATGGCCTCGAACTGCCGCGAGCTCTGGCGAGACTGCAACACGGGTCGAACCTCGCCAAGGACAAGCGCTACGATCAGATCCTTCACTATCCGCAGTTCCCGGTGAACTTCTCCAACGCAGGTGGAGTCCTCGATTTCTTCCTCGGCGACGCTCACATCAAGGAGCTGTTCGACGGAGAGATGACACGCGAAGCATTCACGTACCAGATGTCGGACCACCTTCCGCTCTGGATGCAGGTTCGCACCGATATCGAAGGGTTCCGACTAGAGCAGATTGTGCAGACGCAAGCTACGGAACGACCATAAGCATATGCCTATGTGCAGTGTTGCCTGGCCCACCAAGGTGAGGACTATGGTTAGTCAAGCGGCATCGGATACGTGGGATAACGCGGTGCTCGCTCGCCGTGGCACGGACGGCTCCACGGGATCTTGAGGTATCCACCACTGCGAGCAGCAGCCCTACAAGTCGAACGGCCGCTTTGGTACAAAAGCGGCCGTCGCAGGGTGATGGAACCTTTGATCGGATGTGAACATCCCATGGCGGTGGACGCGGATGACTTCTGAGCCGGATGCGCTCCGGGACCACGATCGCCAACAAAAGTGGGCTAACATCGACTCTGACGTACTTTCCCCAGAAATTTCCACGAACGAGGCAGGCACTTGCCTACTGGCGAATTCTCGCTCATCATTGCCACATGAGCACACACATCCGCCGCGGCGCGTTTCTGCTCACAGGTTTCACCGACTCTGGGGAGATTAGTGGCAAAGGAAAGCGGGCGATCCTCAGCGGGATCCACTACCAAATCGTGGAACTGCTATTCCGTCATGGCTTCTTCTCGCGAAGCGATCTACCACAAAGCGTCCAAGCCATCAACACAGCAATATGCCGAATAAGGAGCATCATCAATTCTGAATGGCCAAATGGGGACATTGGCATAGAGACGCGTCGCAGTGACGGGTACATACTCAACCTCGCGCTTGATCATGGAAAGCCGTTGTATACTCAGCACATACATGGAATGCGAGATCTCCTAAGAAGCGATGCTGTGGTCGAAAAACGGAACTCGCTCAAAAGAAGCGTCTCAAGACTGTTGATCAAAAGCCTAAATGGATTGAACTGCAAAGTACAACAATCCGGAGCCTCAATCGATGAAGTTCGCCTAGAGTTCCGAAATAGATATGCAGATCAATTGCATATAGATGCCGAGCCGACTTTCGAGCAGATTGCAGGTAAGATTTCTTCGTTCATTAGATTTAATATAGAACATGACTGTTCCATCGATTTCGTCCTCGACAGGATCCATAAGACATTCGATCGATTAATATCAACGAGCACACACCATAGTGGCACCTGTCTCGTCGTTGGCAATCCATTCATGACAGAATGCGGACGCCATGAAGACTTGTTCGTGTCGAACATCAGCCTGATAATGACTTCAAGCGTGACAGAAGCGCCTTTGAGAGTCATTCGCAACTCGTCGCTTTCCTCGCCTGAAGACATCCTTTTAGCAGAACTCGGCATTGGTTCTCTATGCGAATACGCAAGAACCCACCTATCTGCCGTATCATTCGATAGCACGGCCCCTTTGGGATTTCAGCGTCGAATCGATAGAGTTTATTTCAGTCCGCTGTGGGGTGAAGAAATACTGCACGGTCTTCGTGAAATTAACGTTAGAACAATAGAGGATGTTCATCGCATCGTGAGGAACGGCATTGGGCATGCGAAAAGATATAAAAATTCCAATGGGTTCACGACATTCGCCCAAGGAGACGTCACCGACTGGCTGTCCAAGGCGCTGATATTTGGAGAATCCGAGTACTTCGGCGCGGCGTATCCAACCCTCGGTGCTACGGATGAGTTTAGGCGAAACATAGTGAATGGTGAGAGGTAGTATGGTAGCCTTCACGGTGCCACGCTCAGACAGCTGGGCTCCCTGTGGCAGGCGCCACCTCCGGCTGAGGATGGCGGCGAGCAGATACGCCGCCGGGTCCTTGTCGTGGAGCTTGAGCGTCTCGAACACGGTATAGAGCCGCGAAACCACCCTGGCCAACTGGGAGCGCCTCACGCGCTTCGTCGAGGATGCGCGGATCCCACTAGACAACAACGCCACGGAGAGCGCGATTCGCGGCCCAGTCGTCGGGTGCAAGAACCACTATGGCTCCAAGTCTCGCCGAGGGACCGAGGTCGCCGCGACGCTCTACACCGTGCTCGAGACGCTCAAGCTCCATGGCAAGGAGCCCACGGCGTATTTGCACGCAGCCATCCTGGCCGCCGATCACGGCGGTGTGCTGCTTCCCTGGCAGGTCGACGCTGCTGCGTGAAGCGGCGGCCTACCACAAGCGAGCCTCAGGACGGGGCACCGTAACACGCGGAGCACGACGCCGACGGTGCCGCTAACACTGTCGGTGTCACCTGTTCCTCGGGCGAGCACCACGCTCCGATCCAGACGGCTCACGCGCTCTGTACCGCAGCGGCGCCTGCGTAGGCTTGCCCTTCTCGGCGATGGACTCGTGGGTTCAGCCATCATCTACGCCGCGCGAAGTCCGCCTCCCGCACCTCGGAGGAGCTGCTCGCGAACACGCGAGCCGGCGCCATGTGGAGTTGTGCAGCGGCCACATGCGTGTCGTTGTTCGGCAATCTGCGCCCCTGTTGCCGGCGTGTTCGCGCTGTAATGTTTTCCAGGGATAGTTACAAGGTCGTTATCTGAGAGATATGAATCAGAGTTTGCATCGCGTGCTGGATCTCTCAGGTTGTTTGCATGCTGAACAAATCAGATGGCCAGCGAGTCCTCTGCTCCCACACGCAAGACGTGCGCGGCGAAATGCTCGGCCTTCCCTTCCAGTCGCTGCTCACGTGGATCTCCGGTCGCCATCACCCCGACCTCCCGCCGGAGACAACTCGCAGCCCGGGCTTTCGACTCGCGACGGCGATGACCTCTACAATGGTGGGTGTGGTCAGCTCCGCGCTCGGGCTCTGCTGCCTGCGCGGCGCCACGTCATGGGTCTGCACCATCGGCGCGCTCGGCGCGCTCGGCGTGGGCTGGCTCCTTACCGTGGGCGGTTCCAGGACGCTGCAGGTCTCGATTGGCCACCATCTCATCCATGGTAGGTTTAGCGCGAACCTGAGCCGCGATCGGCAGCGCTTGCTGTACGAGGTAATCTCAACGCTGCTGATGATTCAGGACTACCAATCTTACTATAGCGACCACGTGGTGCGCCACCACGCGGACCCTGCGGGGCGGGATGATCCCGACCAGCTGTTCCTGCAGGAACTCGGGTTCCGGCCGGGTACGCGCTACGAAGATCTACGGCGGCTGCTGTGGAGAACAAGCTTCGCCCCACGGTTCCATTGGCGATTCCTACGTGCGCGGATCCAGGCCAACTTCGTCCTGCCGTCGCGAGCCAGACGTATGGCCTCTTGGTTGTGGCTCGCCGCCTTAGTCGGCGCCAGCGTGGCAACCGAGGCTGGGCTATTCATCGCTGTGACGTGGCTCTTTCCGTTGACTGCACTCTATCAAGCCTCCGCCCTCTTCCAGTTCCTCAGTGAGCATGCGTGGTTCAGCGCACAGGCCGAGGGGCTCTCGCCGCGGGCGCATCTCGCGCGCCTGACGTCGGGGAGGTTCTGCTGCGACCCTCCGCCGCGAGCCTCTGCGAGCACGCTGCGCGGCGGCCTGGCCTGGGCGCGCTGGTGGCTGCGGCTCGGCGTGATTCACGTGCCAGCGCGCATAGCGATTCTCGTGGGAGACTTGTGCGATCATGATGTGCACCATGCTTGCCCCCGCGGCGACTGGGCGAACTCGAGAACCGAGCGCCTCGTGCACCTGCGAGATCGCGCGGACCGCTGGCCTCTCGCGGAAGTGTGGGGGCTGGGAGCAGGCCTAGACCGCGTCCTCCGGCACATCAGCCAGCTTCCCCCTGAGCTGCGGGGCAACGTGCACTCGCCCTGCGGCGACGCTGGGCGAACTCGAGATCCGAGCGCCTCCTGTACCTGCGAAATCGCGCGGACCGCCGGCCGCTCGCAGGAGTCTGGGGGCTGTGACCGGCCTTAGACCGCGTACCGCGGCACATCATCCAGTTCCGCCCTGAGGCGCGGGCAATGTGCGCTATTCACAGTCACACAATCACACAACAGGAGAGAAGATGTATCAAGATAGCGAGCTGAAGTTCGTCGCGTTGCTGAACCGTGCCACGCCGCTCCCCCAGCGGCTGAACGCGCTCGGCCACATGACCGCCGGACTAGTCTCGATGGCCCGCGATGGAGTCCTCGAGCGTATGACCTTCCTCGACTACATCACCCGCGATGGATCCGTGGCTGCGGCCATCAGCAAGTGGCCGTACATCGTGCTATCGGCCAAGAACTCGGAACAGATCAGGCGCTTCAAGCGAGAAGCACTGACGCATGTCGCCGCGGGGCGGCTGCTGTACAACGACTTCCTCGCGTCGATGCTTGGCGCGTCAGCCGAACACCAGCTGAGCGCGACCGCGGCGAGCGTCGAGTGCCAAACCGAGATGTTTGGTGCGGTCGCCTTCGGGCCCGCTGATGTTCTGAATCTGCTGACGCGACGATACTCGTTATTCAAGCTCGAGCACGCGGGGCAGTCGATCGCATCAGAGTGAGCCCTCGCGCTTGGCGCAATGTCGATCAGCTTCGCAACGAGTACTTCTTGGCGAGGAAGGTGCCGCTCGCCGAGGGGATCAGCTTGTTCGAAAGAAAACCCGACCGGAGGTTGTTTTTCGGGAAGAGCATGGGCGGCACGCGCCGAGTGGGCTCGCCTACAAAGAGTGCGCACGCTGAGCGTTGGCCATGCGCGCCAACGGTGCGCTGCGAACGCCGTTGACGCCAGCTCGAGGACCAGCGCGGCGTTCTCGCTGGTGCTGCGCCACGCCGCGACGAGGCGCGAGGGCGCGCCGAAGGTCTCGCAAGGGGCACCTGGGGCTGCTGTCAGCGGCTGCCCCGGCAGATGCCGCCCTACTCCTGGATCACCACGCCGGAAGAGAACCCGACCGGAGGTTGTTTTTCGTGGAGAGCATGGGCGGCACGCGCCGAGTGGGCTCGCCTACAAAGAGTGCGCACGCTGAGCGTTGGCCATGCGCGCCAACGGCGCGCTGCGGGTGCCGTTGACGCGGCTCGAGGACCAGCGCGGCGTTCTCGCTGGTGCTACGCCACGCCGCGACGAGGCGCGAGGGCGCGCCGAAGGTCTCGCAAGGGGCACCTGGGGCTGCTGTCAATGGCTGCCCCCGGCAGATGCCGCCCTACTCCTGGATCACCACGCCGGGCTTGCCGCGCATCTTGTATGTGCCCGCGGGGAACACCGCCGGCAGGCCGGCGAGCCACTGCAGGAGGGCCACGCGATAGGCGTCCTGGAAAGCGCGGTTGCGCTGCAGCGCCTCCACGCGCGCCCAGCGGTTGCGCGCCGCAATGGTCGGCCGCAGCTTGCGCCTGGGCTCCCACGTGTTCGGACACGAGCGAAAGTCTTGCCGCCTCACCCCGGCTCGGCCGAGCACCGCTCGCCTCTCGCTCACCCGTTGCTGCCGCAGAGAACCCGACCGGAGGTTGTTCAGCGAGGCGAGCGCGCAGGAGCTAAGCCGCGTGGGCTCTCGTACGGAGAGTGCGCACACGGTGCCTTGCTCGCGAGCTTGCAGGGCGCTCGCAACGCGCCATTTGCCCTTGCTCCAGGTGCGGCGCGGCGATCTCGATGAGGTCGCGCCACGCCGCAACGAAGCGCCTCGCAGGGCAACACGACCGGAGGTTGTTTTGGGAGAGAGGCTCACAGCTTGGAGAGCGGCTCCCGCCGCTGTTGCTGGTCCAGACGTTCACGCCGTCGAAGGCCACGCCGATCGGGTACCGACCGGTGGTGAACGTCCCCACCAACCCGCCGTCGGAGGCCCGCAGCTTGCTCACCGTCCAGGCGGAGTTGTTGGCCACCCAGACATAGGTCCCGTCGAAGACCACCGCGTACGGTCCGGCGCCGACCGCGTAGGTCCCCAGGGTCACGCCGTCGATGGCTCGGAGCTTGGTGACCGTGTTGCTAGAGGCGTTGGCCACCCACAGGTTGGCGCCGTCGAAAGCGAGGTGCTGTGGGCCTGCACCGACGGCGTAAGTCGCGAGGACGGTGCCGTCGCTGGTCCGGAGCCGCTGCACCGCGTTGGAGCCGGCGCAGGTGATCCAGATGCTCTGGCCGTCGAAGGCGATCCCGGACGGATTGGTCCCCACCGGATAGGTGCCCTGGAGCGAGCCGGTTGAGGCGGCGAGCTTGGTCACCGTGTTTGCGAACCAGTTGGTCACCCAGATGCTGGCGCCGTCGAAGGCCAGATATCGAGCTCCGTTGCCGGCGGCGAAGGTGCCCCCGTTGGCGAGATCGCCGGCCCGGACCCGCGTGACGCTGGCGCTGGCCTGGTTGGCGGTCCAGACATAGGTTCCGTCGAAGACCACCCCGGCGGCTAGCGTACCCACCGCGGCGGTGCCGAGGACCGCGCCGGTGGTGGCGTTCACCTTGACCAGCTGGCTGGTGTTGGACTGGTTCGACGAGGCGACCCAGAGGTTGGCACCGTCGAAGGCCAGGCCGAAGAGGAACGTGCCGGTGACCGGGTAGCTGGCGCCGTTCTGGTTGGCCGGGAACCAGCGGAGCTGGGCCAGCTGCTGCGGATTGGGCGTCTGCGCGCGCGCAGTGCCCGTGGCGAGCGCCAGGAACAGCGCCATGGAGATGCTGAGCTTCTTCATCGTCGGTCTCCTTTGGAGGGAGACGCAGCGTGAATGGGAGCGTAATGGATGTACCCCGCCGTCCCCCAGCTGCGTCCGTTCACGTCTCACGGGGCAGGCAAAGAATGGCATAGGGGACTGACTGTGGACAACCCGACCGGAGGTCGTTGGGGCAACCCGACCGGAGGTCGTTTTGGGAGAGGAGCATGCATGAGTCGAGCTGCGTAGGCTCGCGTACAGAGAGTGGGTGCGATGAGCGCTGGCCATCAGGTCCAGGTACCTGCTTGGTGTGTCACAGAGCCTCGTGGCGGAGCTCATCGTCCTGGCGGTCTCGTATGGTCTCTGGCGCCGCATCAAGCGGCGATGGGACGCCAGGGAGGCCGGGAACGCCGCGGCGTGCTTCGTTCGCATCGCGCGCGGCGCGTCGTTCGCGGTCGCAGTGGCGGCCGCGGTCGCGGCAACCGCCATCAGTTCGTTCGAGCACGCACTCGCTGGGATCTTGGGGGCAGCGTACCTGGTGGTTGTGGCCTTGATCGGTGCGTCCTTCCTCTGTGCTCACCTCTACCTGCCCGGTCTCCTGTCGACTCGCGTCGCAGCGCACGTCGGCTACTGGCTCACCGTGGCGCTGGCGACGGTTGCGTGGATCTACGACCCCCATGTTCTCTGCTATCTCGCGGCCTCGCGGAGTGACGTCGTGGCCAACGGCTTGATGGGCCTGGGCGGCGCGTTCGCCGCAGCGTCCCTGGCGCCCGACTGGCTGGCGACGCACTTCGCCGAGGACGAGTCGTTGGCCCTTCCGGTGCGACCGCTCTTCTACTCCGGCACGATGGCAACAGCGCTGATCGCCGGGCTTGCGCGTCACGCCTACACCTGGCAGGAGGCGTTGATTTTCGGACCGGGGATGGGAGCGGTAGGCGCGTTCGCGGTGATCGCCGTCTTCTACATCACCATCGATAAGTCTCGTTCCATCGCCGCGTGGGCGGACGACCATGGGTGGTTGCCCGCCAAGATGCCGCCGCCCGACCTCACCTTGCCCCCGGATGTGCCCATCGTCCCAGCATCCCAGCGAATCGAGGAAATGCTCACTTGGCTCCGGGCCCTCTTCAACGGATCCGCTTGAGCTCGGCAAGCAGCTCCTCATCTGTTTCCGTGCCGGGCCAGGTGGGGAAGAACGTCGACCGCCGTGAAGTCGCGTGCTCCCTCTGTGTCGCCACTGGTTGGTCAAGTGACCTGGGTAGGCTCGCGAACAACTCGTCGGAGACCTGCGCTGGCGCGATGTACTCGGCTTCAATGACCAACACCTTGCCGGACGGAAGGAACCGCGCGCGGCCGGAGATCAGCACCCGGCCGCCCAACAAGTCGCCCCACCGCACTCGGTCGCTCGCATCAAAGTGAACCGCGACCGCTGCGTCTTCACCAACCAGGAGGGCGGCCGTAGGGGTAACTGCGGATACGTCCTGTAGGATGCCAACGACGCGAACTGCGGTGGAGCGAGAGGCTTGGGCTCGAAGTGCCTCCAGCCTTACATAGTCATCAGCGTCCACGGCGATGGTGGCAGGGGGCTCACCGGCCGAGAGTTCAATGGCCCCCAGGCCAGCCTGGGCAACACGCGCGAAACGAACGCAGGAATCGAGGAGCGGCAGATCTACCCAGAGGCGCTCCCCGGCGCCGTGGATCGCATCAACGAGCACGCAGCCGAACAGATCCACCGCGGTGTCGGCCGCTGATACCGTCCTCATTGGATCAACAACATGCGCGACCCGGTCGACTGCACCGAAGCGCTCAGGCACCGCTTCCGCAAGAGTAGGCGCGTGGAGTTCAAGCTCGTAGGTCGAGGAGCGAAGCGCCGTGATCTCTACGCGGCAGGCCGCTTCGAGCCAAGCAGGGCGCGCTCCGGGACCGGAGCTTGCCCCTTCGAAGAAGAACAGGGTCGCCCGGCGAGCACCTTCAAGGAGAGCGCCCACGCCCTCCACCAGCAGGTCTGACGGAACGCCAGCGCCGCCAGCGTTGCGGCCGAGGGTCAAGGTATGCTTCTTCATCGCCCTGTTGCATAGTCTGCGTGGCCACCGGCGTTCGCAAGCGATGCGCGTGCGCTATGGCAAGCAGTTGACCCTTTGCGCACAGGTCATCCGGTTCTCCGCGCACCGCAGGTCCCGGGCGGTTGAGCGAACGGTCTCAGCGGCATCCGTTGCTTGTCAAGAAGGTCACCCCGCGCCCGCGCGTGGCCGTGCCGTTCGTGCCGCCGCCGTCCACGTTGGTGAAGGCCATCGTCACGCTGCTCGACGTGGCCTTGTTGGTGATCACCATCCCAAACGTGCTTGGCACCAGCGCGCTCGTGTTTGCATACCCCACGCTGATGCTGTAGCGCATGCCCCCTGCCGGCAGGTTGCCGCAGAGTGCCATCGCGTTCTCAAGCTGGGCCCAGTTGCCTCGGTTGAAGTTGGCGTCCTGGGGCACGATGTTGGCGCGCCCACCCCACCCGCCAAGTTGCGAGCCGATCAGGTGACCTCCGTCGTAGTCATTGCTTGGGTCCTCGGCATCGCCCCATTGCCCAATGCTGGTCTGGCAGGCGCTGATGCGAGCCTGCGCCACGATTGGGGGCAGGTCTGCATAGGCGCGACTCGGTCGGCCTGCGGTGTCGATGAAGTAGAACTCGCCGTTGAAGTTGTGCCAGATGTTGCGGTCCGAGCTGGGGAAGTACTTCACGCAGTCGGAGATAAGCTGAGCATCGGTTTCCGTCTGATAAGGATGTACTACGTAGCCGATGCCATAGCTGCCCAGGGCTTGCTGGATCACCTCGGTCGGGTTCTCGTCGAAGAAATCCCGCAACCCATCCGCGCCACCATAGTCGCGTTCCAGCTGAGTGACGCTGTCCGCGGAGACGTCCGGGTCGGTGCCTGCTGAGACTGAGCAACCGGAAAGGACTGCCAGACCGACGGCCAGAAGGGGGAGGACGCGAGATAGGAGGCTCATTTTCCAGCGATCCTTTGTGATGAGGCGTGACCGCACACGGAGGTCGGGAAGCGATTGGCGCGCATACCAGAGCCCGGCATCATACCGTCGCGCGGTGACGAGCGCATGACGGTTGGGTGCATCAGTTGCGGCCTGCGACGTCGACATACGGTGACGTCGACATTGGCGCGATGCGTGCCGTTGCTACTTGAGGAATGGTCCGGTAGGCTCTTTGGCCACCAAGAGCCGATCCGTCGTTCCTTCTGGCGAGGGGGCTCGGTACCAGCATGTGCGCCCAACCAGCTACCCTGGTCGTCCTTCGGCGCGGATGCGTTTTGGGCACGAGACCGTCGGGTCTGCTCCGCTGAGTGAGTGGCAGCAAGTGGCAGCGCCTCTCCGTGGTAGGCTGGCGCGATGCGCATTCTGTGGATCCTTTGTTGTGCGATCCTCTTCTGGACCGCCGCGGCTGCCGACGCCTCGCGGATGCAATGCACCGTCACCCAGGACGTGGAGACCCTCCAGATCCTAAAGACGGAGTGCCTCGCTGTCGGCGACACCATCTCGGTGAGATACGTCTACGTGTACCTCTCCATGGGCGCCTCCCACCCGTGGATGTCCGGCCCGATCTCGTTCGGCGGCGCGGGGGCTGACGTGGGCGGTGGACGTCCCGCGCGCGCTCGCGCCGCGTCGCGTCTCCGCTCGACGACGCTGCAGAACAAGCTCCGCGCCGCGGTGCGAAAGGTGACGACCGTGACGCCCAACGCCTCCAGGATCAGGCGGGCCTGCGAGGAGGCCGCCAAGGGCGTCGAGAAGGCGATGATCATCCGCGACCACGACACGTCCGAGGAGGTCGTCGGCTTCACCGACTACGACGCGCTCTCCATCAAGGTTTTCGGGCACCCCCTGATCTATGTCGACGGCGACTACACCGACCTGGTCGATGCGCAGTGGGAGAATGCCCAAGGCGCGGCGGGTAGCGAGCCCGGTGGTACGCTGGCGAGCACTCTGCTGCACGAGGGTATGCACGCCTGCATCGAACTAGCCGGCATACCGAACCAGGGCACCAGCGCGATGCACGCCTTGCATCATCGCCTCATGGAGGAGGTAGGTGTTCCCACGTGCGCCAACAAGGTAGGCACTACTTGCCCCGCCACTGAAGCCGGCGCGCACGCGCCGCTGCGCGATATCCCAAGCGATGCCCTGCGCGGCCGATCTCTGGAGAGCCTGGCGCGGCGGCGCATCCAGTTCGCGATCGACGATGGCATCGTGATCGAGGAGCCCGCCGGCGGGCGGGCGCTCGTCGTCGGTGGACATGCGTTTGCGCTCGACGCCACGCCGAGCCGGGAGCAGCGTGCCGCGATCGGGCGCGAGAAGCCGGTCCGCGCCTGGCGCGCGGCCATCTCCGAAATGCGCGAGATGCGAGATGGGGTGGTGGTCCAGGTGCCGGGCGGCCCCCTCGTCACGATCGTCGGGGGCGGCATCTTCCTGGTGCCCAGCGTCGAAGCGCTCCGCGCCGGCGGCTGGGATCCCAGCCGCGTCCATCGGCTATGGCGCGGCGCTCTCGATGGCCTGCCGACCTCTCCCCGGGATGGCACGCTGGTCTGGGAGGAGAGGCGTGCCGAGCACGCAGTACGTGATTTATGGAGGTGCCAAGCTCAGCGCCCCCACCGACATAAAGACGCTCAAGGCGTACGGCCTGGATGGATACCGGTCGCGCCGGCTGTGGCCGAATGCGACCGATGTCTTCCCGCGCATCCCGGTCGATGGCACCATCTTCCGCACCGGCCCGGACGAACTCTTCGTGGTGCGAGATCGGCAGCTGCACCGCGTGGAAAGCGACGCGGCGCTGCGCGCGCTGGGGCTCGATCCCAAAGATGCACGAGTGATCTGGCCGGAGGCGCTGGTACAGATCCCCAGAGCGCCTCTTGATTGTCGCCTGGAACTCGCGTTGGATAAGCTCGATCACACGACCTTCAAGGCCGGCGACGCCGTGAATGTCTCGTACCATGTCACCAATCACGGGCCGGGCACCCTCACCCGTCTCCTGCTGGGACGCTCCTTCGGCCCCCCGCTGACCCTGGCGCGCTCCATGCCCCCGGGGACCACGGTTCACGAGCAGTTCCGGCTCGACGAGGTTGCCCTCCCGCTGGGCAAGCACACGTTCCGGCTCGTGTTGGCGAGCTCGGACTGTAAGAGTTCCGGGATCCTAGATACCGCGAGGATCCCGTTCGAGGTGCTGCCAAACGACGTGTCACTGCAGCCGGGTGCGGACCTTGTGGCCGAGGTAGTGTTCAGCGAGGTGATCGAAGGTCAGCGCAAGACAATATCGAATCAGAACCCTTTTGGCTTCGACGTGCTCTGGCATGTGACCAACGTGGGGCTGGAACGGGCGGCAACTCGCAGTGGGAGCGCCGTCGTGAGGTTCACGCTCGATGGCCAACCATGGACCGCCGTCGACACCCGGTTGGCGAAGCTCCCTCTCGCTGTGGGCGCTCGTGTCAGCGGGCAGATCACCGTGCGTCTGAAGCTGCCGCTCGGGCCGCACCGGCTCGGGATGAGCGTCGAAGAGGTCGACGGAGAGCTGCGCCGCGACAACAATACCGCTGCCCCGCTCGACTTCGACGTGGTGCCCTGACGCCGATCTCGGATCTGCATGGTGCCCCAACGTGAGCTGCCCGGGTGGATGCGGCACTGGTCGGCACGCACGCGGCGCCGCCGGGCGGGAAGGATTCTACGTTGGCCAGCCGGCACCGGCCCGCGGGGGCAGCGGCTTCCGTTTTGGTTCGACCGCGAATCTCGGAAATTGGCCTGACCAAACTCCGGGGACAGCAATTCTCCGGATTCCTGTCCCGCGCCCCGGGAGAAAGCCTACGGGATCCGCCAGAGAATCAGCATGTTGGAGTTGACAGCCCGCCCTTCGAGCCCTACCTTGAACCGAGTTTGTAGGAGTACGCTCAACGGAGCCATTTTTCTCTCGTCGCCAACCGACGGCGAGGGTCGGTAAACAGAAGCCCCCAAGGAGCGATCCGAGGGGGCTTCGCCGTTTCTCCCCGGAAGTCCGAGCGTTTCGCGCGCTGCGCGTGCTGCGACGGTGCTCTCGCGAGTGCTCGCAGAGAGCGCCGAGCGAGCGCGATGAGCGCCGCGTGGGACAGCTCTCCCGCTCTCTCTCCTGTCCCGTGGGGAGAGAGAAGCCGAGAGGCGTTTAACTGCGTACCCGGCGGTTAACGATCGGCCCCGTTGGTTAGCAGCTTCCGCGCCGCTTCGATGGGCCGGGCTGTTGAGCATTGGGGCGAAGGCTCGCGAGGAGCGACGAACGGCCCAAGGTCGGCGGCGTCGCCAACAGAGCGTGCGAGGTTCGAGCGTCGGCGTGGTCGCGGGGGTCGGCGGGCCTGTTGATCGCCGGGGCGCTCTCGATGCACGGCCCTCCCGCTTTCGAGCGCCAGCATCATCTGGTCGAGCGTCGCATCATCTGCACGTCAACTCGTCCCCTCGACGTACGCGATCGGGATGAGGCCCGGCAGCGTCTCGGTCCGTGTCACGCGGACGCCCGCGTCTTCGACCGCCTGCTGCAACGACTTCGCGGTGAAGCGCCGGTGCCCGGGGAAGCCGGTCACGGCGAGCGCCCGCGAGACGACCCACGAGAGGCCCGTCTCGTCGTGGCAGAAGGTTGGTACGACGATCCGCCCGCCCGGCTTCACCACGCGTCGAAGCGCAGCCAGTGCCCCGGGCAGGTCGGGCACCAAGTGGAGGACGTTCGCCGCGACGACCGCGTCGAACGTCCCGGCGTCGAACCGGAGGGCGTAGAGGTCGGCCTGCTCGCATCGCACGTTCGCCACCCCGGCGTTTCGCACGCGCTGCTCGAGCGCAGCGACCATCGCGTCCGAATAGTCGGTGGCGATGACCTCCCCGGCGCCGGCGGCGAGCGCGGGTGTGACGAGCCCGGTGCCAGCCGCAACCTCGAGCACTCGGCCGAGGCCGCGCGTCGCCTCCCCGGCCAGCTCGACCATTCTGGGGATCGGCCGCCCGAGGAGCGACATCGAGCGGTCGTAGTTCTTCGCGTGCTTGTCCCAGTAGCTGCGGTCGCCGTCGGTCATATCGTTCCCCGTCGATGCTCGTACGCCAGGAGCCTCAGTGCGTTCGCGACGACGAGCAAGGTCGAGCCCTCGTGCAAGGCGACGGCGACGCCGATCTTGGCGAAGCCGAAGATGGTCGCGGGGATGAGGAACGCCACCATGCCGAGGCTGGCCCAGAGGTTCTGCCGGATGATGCTGCGGGCAGCGCGGCTGAGCCCCACGGCGAAGGGCAAGGCACGGAGGTCGTCTGCCATGAGCGCGACGTCGGCGGTCTCGAGGGCGACGTCGGACCCACCCGCGCCCATCGCGATCCCCACCGTGGCGTTGGCCATGGCCGGCGCGTCGTTCACGCCGTCACCGACCATCGCCACCCGGCTCTTCGAACTCGCCAGCTCCACGATGGCAGCGACCTTTTGCTCCGGCAGCAGGTCTCCGCGTGCGACGCGGATACCGACGTGCTTGGCGACGGCGTCCGCCACGCGCTGATTGTCCCCGGTCAGCATGATCGTCTGCTCGATGCCGAGGGCGTGTAGCTCCGCGACCACTGCCTGCGCGCTCTCACGAGGGGTGTCCATCACGCCAAGAACGCCAAGGAAGCGGCTGTCCGAGCGGACCACCATGACGGTGCGACCCTCGCCCTGCAGCTTACTTACGGCGTCGACCACGCTCTGCGGCAGCGGCCCGTCCCGCGTGAACAGGCCCGGCTTGCCGATCGCCACCTCCGCCCCGCCCACCGTCGCGCGAACTCCGTAGCCGATCACGGCCTCAACGCCCAAGGCTTCCAGTGCGGCGAGACCAGGACGCCGCGCGTCCGCGCCCTCCACGATCGCGCTCGCCAATGGATGGTCCGACTGCTTCTCGACGGCGACCGCGACCGCGAGCAGCTCGTCCTCGGGCCCGCCGTCGACGGCGATCACGTCGGTGAGACGAGGCTTGCCTTCGGTAAGCGTCCCGGTCTTGTCGAACGCGATCGCACGGACCAACCCGAGCGATTCGAGGTGCGCGCCGCCCTTCACGAGCACGCCTCCACGCGCTGCTCGCGCGACGCCCGACAACACCGCGCTGGGTGTCGCAATCGCGAGGGCGCACGGACTCGCGGCCACCAGTACCGCCATGGCCCGGTAGAAGCTCCGCGCGAAGGGTTCGTCGACCACGACCCAGGCGAAGAGCAGGCCGACGACGAACACGATGATGACAGGGACGAACACGCGCTCGAAGCGGTCGGTGAACTGCTGGGTCGGCGACTTCTGCGTCTCGGCCTCGGCAACGAGCTTCACGACACGGGCGAGGGTGCTCTCGCTCGCGGTCTTCGTGACGACGACGGTGAGCGCCGCCGCTCCGTTGATGGTGCCGGCGAAGACGCGATGTTCCGCGCCCAGTGCCTCAGGGGCGACGAGCGCAGCGTCCGGCTCAGGGACGGGTCGCTTGTCGACTGGGACGCTCTCTCCAGTGATCGGCGCCTGATTCACGCTGCTCGAACCTGCGCTGACGAACCCGTCTGCCGGGATGCGCGTGTTGGGCTTCACCAGGATGCGGTCGCCCACCACGAGCTCGGCTACCGCGACCTCTTCCTCGCGACCGTCGTCGTTGATGCGCAGCGCGGTCTCTGGGACGAGCTTCGCCAGGGCGCCGATGGCGTTGCGAGCGCGGCGCATCGCGTAGCCTTCGAGGCCGTGACCGAGGGTGAAGAGAAACAACAGCAGAGCACCCTCGAACCACTCGCCGAGGATGGCCGCGCCGATCGCGGCGAGCAGCATGAGGAAGTCGATCTCGAACCTGCGCGCACGGAGCGCGACGACGACCTCCTTGGCCGTGAACCAGGCCCCGAGGACGTACGCGACCACAAAGAGGCTGGTCGTGACGAGCGAGGTCACACCCGCCCTCTCGAGGCCCCAACCGATGCCCGTCAGCGCGCCGCACGCGAGGCTGAAGACCAGCTCAGAGCGCTCGCCGAAGGGGCCTCCGTGCTCATGCTCATGCTCCTCGTGCTCAACGGCAGCCACCGCGGGAGACGCCGCCTCAACAAACGAGACGATGCCCGCCTTGGACGCGACCGCGAGGAGCGCCTCTCGATTCGTCTTGGTGGGATCGAACTCCACGTAGAGGCGACGGGATCCGAACGCGACGGAGGCGTGCAGCACCCCGGGCTGGCGAGCGAACACGCCCTCGACGAGTCGGGCTTGTCGTTCGTGGCGCAAGCCGACCGCCGGTGCAGACAGGTGCTCGTAGCGCCCCTTGAGTGCGGCGCCGGTGCTCTGGACGAGCGCCTCCACCTCTTCAATCCGCACCGAGGTGGGCTCGTAGTGAAGGCACAGCTTCGGGCGCGCCGGGTCCTCGCGATCGACGTGCACCCGCGTGATGCCTCGAGTTGCTCCAAGAGCCTCGACCATCCGCCCGACGCACGCATCGCACGCTACGGCGTCGCTCGGCAGCGCGAGCTCCAGATCGAGCTTGTGCTTCTTCACGCTGCCCCCTGGGGCTCTGCAGCATCGCCGCCGATGTCTGCGGCCGGCTCTTGACCGCCATCGCTCGGCGGCGCGGGCTCCTCCTTGCGGTAAACGAAGGCGTAGACGGTGGGCAGGACGAACAGGGTCAAGAAGGTCGCGCTGACGAGGCCGCCGATCACCACGGTGGCGAGCGGCCGCTGCACCTCAGCGCCCGCGCTGGACGAGAGCGCCATGGGGATGAAGCCGAGCGCCGCGACGGTCGCAGTCATCACGACGGCGCGCAGCCGAGACTCGGCGCCCTCGCGCGCCGCTTCGAGCGGGGACATTCCTTGCTCCCGTAGCTTTTTGACGGTCGTGAGGAGCACGACGCCGTTGAGGACCGCGATGCCGAAAAGCGCGATGAACCCAATCGCCGCGCTGATGGAGAACGGCATGCCCCGCACAGCCAGCAGGAACACGCCGCCCACCGCGGCGAACGGCACGTTGAGGTAGATGAGCAACGCCGGTTTGAGCTGTCCGAACGCCATGTAGAGCAGGATGAAGATGAGGCCCAGCGCGACGGGCACGGCAACCGCGAGCCGCTCCGACGCGGCGCTGAGGTTCTCGAACTGACCACCCCATTGCACGACGTAGCCAGGCGGCATCTGCACCTGGTCACGTACGCGCGTCTGCGCCTCGCTCACAAACGAGGCGAGGTCACGGCCGCGCACGTTGGCTTCGACGTTCGTGCGGCGACGGACCGCCTCGCGGCTCACACTCGCCGGCGAGTCCACGACCTGGATGCTCGCGATCTGGCCCAGCGGCACCAGCGGACCGCTCTGGCCGCTCACCGGGAGGTTCCGCACCTGGTCGATGTCGTCGCGCAGGCCCGACGGCACGCGCACCTGGAGGCGGAAGCGACGCTCGCCTTCGTAGACCTCGCCGACGTTGCGACCGCCGAGCGCCTCGATGGCGTCGAGTGCGTCGCGCACCGAGATCCCGTAACGCGACGCTGCAGCCCTATCGACCGTCACCTCAAGCGTCGGGAGCCCGGCGAGTTGCTCTCCCCGCACATCGGACGCGCCCGGGATGGCGCGGACGACGCCTTGCACCTGCAAGCTCAGCCGCTCGAGCGTCGCGAGGTCGTCGCCGTAGATCGTGATCGCCACGTCCGAGCGCGTGCCGCTGATCAGCTCGGCCATGCGCAGCTCGATGGGCTGCGAGAAGGAGAAGCCGAGCCCGGGCAGCGCCTCGGCGAAGCGCGCGGACATTCGCTGAATCAGCTCCTCGCGCGTGTGAGCGGTGGTCCACTCATCCTGAGGCTTCAAGATGACGATACAGTCCGACAACTCCACGCCCATCGGGTCGGTCGCGATTTCGGCTCGGCCCGTCTTCGAGACTACGGTCACGACCTCCGGGAACTCACGGATGACCCGCTCGAAGCGCGTCGAGCCCTGCACGCTCTCCTCGAGGGAAACGCTGGGCAGCCTCAGAATCTGAATGGCGATGGCGCCCTCATCGAGACGCGGGACGAACTCGGCCCCCATGCGCGAGGCCACCACGCCGCTCGCGACCAGCAGGACGAGCGATACTGCGATGACCTTCTTCGGGGCCTTCATGAGCGGAGCCAGCAGACGCGGATACACGCGGTGGAGCAGGCGCACGATGAAGGGCTCCTTCTCCTCGGTGTGCTGACGAAGAAACGTGGCCACCAGCACCGGCACGAAGGTCAGCGAGGCGACGAACGCACCGAGCAGCGCGAACAGCACCGTGATGGCCATCGGCTTGAACATCTTCCCCTCGATGCCCGCGAGGGTGAGGATCGGGATGTAGACGATGACGATGATCGCCTCGCCGAAGAGCGCGGCCTTGCGCACGTCGAGCGTGGAGTTGAGCACCACGTCGGCCGCCTCGTTGTACGTCATCGGGCGCTTCTGCCCGCGTGCTGCGGCCGCCAAGTGAACGACGGCGTTCTCTACGACGATGATGGAGCCGTCAACGACGATGCCGAAGTCGATGGCTCCGAGGCTCATGAGGTTGCCCGAGAGCCCGAGAGCCTTCATGGCGGTGAACGCCACCAGCATCGCGAAAGGGATCGCGGCTGCGACGATGAGTCCGCCACGAACACTGCCGAGCAGCAGGAACAGCACCGCGATGACGAAGAGCGCGCCTTCCGCGAGGTTTTTTCCGACCGTGTGGATGGTCCGGTTCACGAGGTCAGAGCGGTCGTAGAAGACGTCGATGCGCACTCCGGGAGGCAGTGAAGGAGAGATCTGCGTGATCTTCGCCTTGACGCTCTCGACCACCTCGCGGCCGTTGGCTCCGACGAGCATCATCACGATGCCGGTCACCACCTCGCCACGTCCGTCGCGCGTGACCGCGCCCTGGCGAATGAGCGGCGCCAGGTGAACACGAGCGACATCGCGCACGCGCACGGGCACGCCGTCCTCGCGCGTCTCGATCAGCACGTCGCCGATCTCGTCGAGGCTCTGGATGCGACCCTCGCCCCGCACGAGGAGCTGCTCGCCGGAGCGAACGAGGTAGCCGCCGCCCGCCGTAGCGTTGTTGCGTTCGATCGCCTCGAAGAGGTCATTGAGCGAGACGTTCAGCGCGCGAAGCCGGTCCGGCAGAACCTCGACCTCGTAGGTCTTCAGCTCGCCGCCGAACGAGTTGACCTCAACGACCCCGGGCACGGAGCGCAGCTCGTAGGCCACGAACCAGTCGAGCACAGAGCGCAGCTCCATCGGCGAATAGCACTGCTCAGTGTCGGGCTGTCCAGCGGGGCACATGTTGTCGGCGCGCACCTCGAACTGGAAGATCTCTCCGAGGCCCGAGCTGAGCGGGCCGAGCTCTGGCGAAGCACCAGCGGGAAGACGCTCGCGCGCCTGAACGAGCCGCTCGGAGATGAGCTGCCGCGCGCGAAGGAGATCGGTGCCCTCCTCGAAGACGATCGTCACCGCCGAGAGCCCGAAGCGCGACACGCTGCGGATCTCCTCGACACCGGGGAGACCGCTCATCGAAGCCTCGACCGGGAACGTGATGGTGCGCTCGACGTCGACCGGACCGAGCGCCGGCACATTCGTCAGCACCTGCACCTGGACGTTGGTGATGTCGGGGACTGCGTCGATGGGCAGTTGCTGCGCGCTGCGTACGCCCACCGCCGCGACGATGACGACGAAGGCGAAGACGAGGAGGCGCCACTTTAGGCAAAGTTCGAGAAGCTTCTTCATGGCGAGTCCCTCAGTGCTCGTGGCCTTCGGAGAGCTCGCCGCTGCGTAGAGCGCTCTTCAGTGTGAACGCGCCGCTCACGCATAGACGTGCACCTTCTTCGAGCCCCGAGCGGACCTCGAAGAAGCCACCTGCGCGACGGCCAAGCGCGACGGGCTGAGGCCGAAAGCTGTTCGGCTCGTCGGCGGGTACGAACACGACCGTCTGGCCATCGAGGGTCGCAACCGCGTCCGCCGGGACGACGAGTACGCGCTCGTCCGCGCTTCCGCCGACCAGTTCGATGCTCCCGAATAGGCCGCTGCGGAGGCGAGCGTCCGGCGCCTGGAGCGTCACGCGAACAGGCAGCGAGCGCGTGCGCTCGTCGAGCGCGGGCGCGACGTAGGTGATCGTGCCCGGCATCGAGACGTCGGGAAACGCATGGAGGCGGACGACGGCGGCCGAGCCCGCTTGGACGCGAGCCAGCTCGAGCTCCGGGACGTTGCCGCGCACCCAGACCTTCGTCGGGTCAGTTACGATGAACACGGGTTGGTCGGGCGTCGCGGTCTCCCCGAGTGTTCCGTGAACCGCGACCACCACACCGTCGATGGGGGCGGTCAGTGCGAGCTCACCCGCGCTCCCGGAGCCGAACACGGAGAGCTGGCGCCGCAGTCCTTCGACCTCGGCGCGCAGCTCGCCGACCTGAGCCTCCGCATCGATGAGCGACCGCTGCGCGCCGATCCCCTCCGTCGAGAGCTGCTGCTGACGACGGAGCGTGGACTCGGCTGCAGTCAGTCGTGCGCGAGCCTGGTCGAGTCGAGCGCGCGCCGTCGACACGTCACTCGATGCGACCACGCCGAGGAGCTGTCCGCGTCGCACGGTGTCGCCGAGCGCGACGGAGACGCGCGTGATGCGTCCGGGCACGAGCGGACCGACATGTGCCGTGCTGCTCGGCTCGAACTGGACCTCTGCCGGGATGGCGACGCCACCCGTCAGCGCGCGACGCTCCGCGGCGGCGAGACGGATTCCGGCACGCTCGAGCGCCTCGGCCGAGAGATGCACCTCGTTCTCATGCTCGCCTTCGCGATGGCCGGCCTCTTCGGCGTGCCCGCCTTCCTCGACGTGCCCATCATTGCCACCGCTCTTGTTGCAGGCCGAGGTCAGCAGGGCGATTAGGAAGGAAGCTAGAAGCATGCGGTTCATGGGGTGCTCTCCTCGTGGTGGTCATCGCGCCAAAGGTCGACGCCGACGACCCGCTCGAGTCCGGCCAACGCGACGAAGTAGTCCTGCTGCGCGCCGAGTGCGTCGCTCTGGATGCGCAGGAAGCGTTCGCGCCCGGTGGAGAGCGCGAGGATGTCGATCTCGCCAAGCTCGAACGAGCGGCGCAGCAGCGTGAGGTTCTCCTCGAAGCGCGGGAGAATCTCCGTGCCATAGGCGCGCGTGCGGGCGGCGGCCGCGACAACTTCGCTTCGTGCCTCAGCGATTTGCCCCTCGAGCAAGCGTCGCGATGCGTCCAGTTCCGCCTCCGCGACCGTCACATCCGCGCGGGCTCGTGCGCGCTCTCCTTGGTTCAGTTGGAAGCTTGGGATGGGAATCGAGATGACACCCATCACGATGTCGTAGGCGCCCTCACTCGTCGGATTGCCTTCGCGTCGGTACTGCACGCCGACGGAGGGCCGAGGCCACGCTTCGCGATCGGCGAGCGCCGAACGGGCGTCGGCCTCCCGAATGCGCGCAGCACCAGCTCGTAGGCTTGGAAGGCGCTCTTGGGCGACGGCGAGCAGGCGATCGAGCGGCGGTGGATCGCGCGGGCTGTCGACGGCACCGGCCGGCATCGGCGGCGTTGTGACGGGCCAGCCGGAAAGCTGGGCGAGGCGGATGCGCGATGCGAGGAAGGCCTGCTGCGCGGCGACCGACACCTGCTGCGCCTGCGCCACCTCGGCTTGCGCGAGTCGCAGCGCGAGAGGAGCGGCCTCGCCCGCCGAGATCTGGCGTTCGACGACGCGCAGCACCTCTTGCTGAAAGATCACCACCCGCTCGGCGAGGCGCATGCGCTCTTGTTCGACGAGGGAGCGATGGAAGGCAGCGTGGACGTCGCAGTGCACGGCCCAGCGGATCTGTTCGATCTCGGCGTCGGTGAGGTCCCGAAGGCGATCGGCTGCATCGATGCGAAGGCCCCGCTCGCCACCGATCTGGATCTGCTGCATCAGCGTCACGTCGACGTCGACGCCCGTTCCAGCAATGCCGAAGCGGGGTCCAGCCGCGACCGACACCTCCGGATTCGTGGGCAACAGGATCGAAGCTGCGACGCGGGCAGCTTCCGCACGCGAGCGGGTGCTTCGGGCGACGGAGAGAATGGGCGAATTTTGATCGGCGAACGCCAGCATGCCGCCAAGCGAGACCTCGCCCCCAGCGGACGGGTCGGGCACGGGATCGCTGTGCTCGGCGTGACCAAGGTCCGCGCCACCATCAGCAGGACCGCGGAGATGTGGTGGGGGCGCCTCGCGTGCGTCGAGGGCACTCCTCGTCGGAGCTGCGTGAGCGCATGCGCCGACGAGCAGCGAAATAGCCGCCGCGAGCGCGCTGTTACTATGCGCAATAGTAGTTGAGGGCAAGCGTGTACGGTGCGTTCGAGTCATCGAGATCCTCAGCGCCAGAAGTAGGTGAGCGCGTGCTCCGCGCCCGTGTGAAGCGCATCGAGCGCCGCCGTGCCGGTCTGGTGCGGCAGGAGCAGCGCGATGAGCAGGAGTACGAACGCCACCGGAAAGGCCGAGGGACCCTGGTGACAACAGCGGGCAGGAGCGCGCTCGGAGAAGGCGAGCAGCATCCCGATGCGGAACTTGAGGACTGCGGTGTCACGTGCGCCGAGCGCGACGACCTCGCGAGCACCGGGCCGGGCCGCTCTCACGATGGCGTCCGCGAGCGGCAGCGGAGCCGCACCCAGGATGACGGCTTCGCGATCGCAGTGGGCCTCGCGCGCGGCCTGCCATCGGGTAGCGTGAGGCTCGAGCAAGAACCGCCCGAAGGGGTTCACGGCGAGCGCGAGCTGAAGGATCAGATAGCGGAGCGGATCGAGCGCGCGGACATGCTCGGCTTCGTGCCCGAGCGCGCTTGCGAGCATCTCGTCGGAGAGGCGTGCGGCAAACGCGGTCCCGACGAAGACGCGCGGCTTCAAGAGCCCATGGGTGCCGAGGGCGAAGCCATCGTCGTCGGTGACGACGACACGATCACGAAGACTGGCGAGCACGGGATCGCTCGAAGTGATGCGAGCGACACGTCGCAGGAGCGTGCGCGCGGCGTCGGTCGAAGAGACTCGTACACCTCGATGCTTTCGCATTACGCCGATGGACGAAGCGACAACGACAACCGCCAGCATGAGCGCGAAGAAGCCCGGCTCGAAGCACAGCTCAGCCGTGTCGTGATCGAACAAGCACGCGAGCGCGGACTTCGCGGTCTCGGCCTGATGCAGACCCGCCGAAAGCAGCCAGGCGATGGGGAGTACGCTCGAGCCGGTCAGGAGCACGTAGCGCAGGTTGAGACCATGAAGCGGCCCTCCGACCTCGTCGCGCTCGAGCATCACGAGCCCCGCCTTCGCGAGCAGCGCAAAGGTGGGGAGCACGATGAGCACGACGAACGCCGTGCCGAGCAGCGGGAAGGTCGCCTCGATCACGCGTCGAGTTCCTCTCGTCGCTTCTGGATCAGCGCCTCGAGGTCGTCGAGCTCGCCTGCCGAGGCCTCGGAGACCTTCTCCGCGAGCATCACCATCGCTTGGTGGCCACCGACCGCTTCGTCCAATACCTCACGCGCGGTAGACTCCATGAACTCCTCGCGCGTGAGCTTCGGGGAATAGAGGTAACGCTTGCCGTCGCGCTCGCGCTCGAGGATCCCCTTCTCGTAGAGCCGCGTCACGGTCGTCATCACCGTCGTGTAGGCGATGTCCCGCTGCTTCTCGAGGATGGCAAGCACGTCGCCGACCGCGAAGGACGAGAGGTGCTTGCCCCAAACCACGTCCATGATGGTCGCCTCGAGGTCGTGAAGACGGATTTCGAGGCCCTTCTTCCCTGAGCGAAGGCGGAACGTCACGGCTGGCTCCTCTGGTGGCTTCTCATCTACTAACCGCTATAGTAGTTGCGAATCCGGCCGATGTCGAGTGCGACTCATCGCGGCCGAATCGGAGCACCATGGAGACCACCGCCCCAGCCACGTCCTGCGGATGCCACACGGCCTGCGCCGCATCAGAACCCGACCTCCGGCCGGAGTCGGTGAACCGCGCGCTGCGCCTCGAGTACCTCACCGTCGGTTGGAACGTCGTCGAGGGGGTCGTCGCGGTGACGGCGGCCCTCGTCGCCGGCAGCGTGGCGATCCTCGGCTTCGGCATCGACAGCTTCGTGGAGTGCGCGTCGGCATTCGTGATGATCTGGCGTCTGCGCGCCGAGCGCGACCACCGGATGAGCGGCGAGCGTCTGGAGGCCATCGAGCACCGCGCGCGCCGGCTCGTCGCGGGCTCGCTCTTTCTCCTCGCAGCGTACATCACGTTCGACGCCGGGCAGACCCTATGGACCGGCGACAAGCCCGCGTTCAGCCCCGTCGGTGTCGCTCTCCTCGCGCTCTCGATCGCCGTGATGCTCTGGCTCGCGCGCGCGAAACGACGGCTCGCTCACGAGCTCGGGAGTGAAGCCCTCGAGGCCGACGCGGTTCAGACGACCGCGTGCTGGTGGCTGTCCGTCGCCGCGCTCGTCGGCGTGGGGCTCAACGGCCTGCTCGGCTGGTGGTGGGCCGACCCCGTCGCAGCGCTCGTCATCGCGGTCCTCGTCGTGCGCGAAGGACGGGAGGCCTGGAACGGCAAGGCTTGTTGCTGATGCCGGCGGTGTTCTCGCCCCGCGTTCAGCTCACCGCGACCAGCTTCTTGAGCATCGCCATCCCGCGCGCGGCGTCGGCGGGCGTCGCGTCGGCGAGCTCGAGGTACACGCGCCCGCTCTCGTTGAAGTCCTCGGTGTTCACGCACCAGCGCTCGCTCGCGGGCGTCGCCAGCTCGATCTCGGCGGCCAGCTTGTGGAGGGCGGCCTTCACGACGCGGTAGTTGGTGCCCTTCGAGAAGCGGAGCGCGATCTGCGGCTCGGGATTCCCGTAGCGGCTCTCGCCCTGGCTCACCGTCATCGTCGCCTGCGTGTTCTTCGTCGTCGTGCTCATCGTCGTCCCCCGTGGCGCGTCGTGCGAAGTGCCCGTCGCGTGAGGACATACAGGCTTCCGTTCGCGCACGTAGCAAGGCGAAGAAGCGAGGTTTCGACCTCGCGCGAGAACACGCGACGTTCCGCGCGCGTCGGGCGTGGAGGCCTTCTGCCTACCCCTTCGCCGTCAGCCCGGTGCGGAGCATCTCGGCGACGAGCGACGCGGCGAGTTCCTCGTCGGTCTCGCCCTTCACGTCGAGCTCGACCTCCTCGAACTTGCGCGCGTTGGCGACGACCCACTCGATGTACTTCGGCACGGTGAAGTCCTCGACGCCGAACGCGATGTCCTGCATTGCCTTCACGATCTGCAGCGCGGTGCCGTGGAACACGCGCCCGTCTCTCATCACGATCTTCATGCTGCGGTCTCCTTTCGGCGCGAGCGCCAGTTGCCCGAGGCGATGACGGGACGACCCTCGACCTGCTCGGGCGGGAGGAGGTAGGTCTCGACGGCGGCGCCGTCCTCGAGCGCGATGCGCGTGCGACGGTAGAAGCGCGGATGCCCTTCGAGCCGGTCAAGCGCGGCGAGCGTCGCCTCGTCGACCTCATACACCTCGCCGGCCACCGCGTGCGCGCCGCCACTCACGAGACCCGGAAACGGTCCGAGGTCCCGCAGCTCGAATGCGGGCTGCGTGCGCGCGTTCGCGACGAGTCGCGCGCCAGCCAGGACGCGGTGGTTCGGCTCACCGGCGAGGAGCGTGCCGTAGACGAAGACGCGCGTGGGTGCGCGACGCTGGCTCCGGGGGGCGCTCACGGCGACACCCCCGCTGCGCGAGCCAAGTGAAGGAACCCGACCGGAGGTTGTTTTCCGAAAGGAGCACGCCGCGCTCCACCCGCGTGAGCGGGGCTACGGCGATGACACGCGTAGACTGCTGGAGATCGCTCGCGCCGGCGCCCACGAAGCCCCGCCGCGGCAGTCTGGGCCGCCGCGGAGCGCCTGGAGGCCTCGCTAGCCACGCCGCGACGAGGCGCGAAGGCGCGCCTGGAGGGTTCGGCTGTAAGGGGCGGGCGCTTTCGGTGAACGCCCGCCGATGGCGCGCTACTCCAAGATCACCACGCCGGGCTTGCCGCGCATCAGGTACGTGCCGGGCGGGAACTCGGCAGGAAAGCCGGCGAGCCACTGCCGGAGGGCCGCGCGATAGGCGTCCTGGAAGGCGCGGTTGCGCTGCAACGCCTCCACGCGCGCCCAGCGGTTGCGCGCAGCAACGGTCGGCCGCAGCCCGCGCCGGGGCTCCCAGGTGGTGGGCCTGGCGTGGAAGTCCTGCCGCCGCACGCCCGCCCGGCCGAGCACGGCCCGCTTCTCGCTCGTGCGTTGCTGCCGTGCCTGCGCCTGCAGATCGTCGAGCCGCTGCCGCAGCTTCTTGCGCGCCTCCTCGATCGGCCCCAGGTGCTCGGGCCACGCCAGGCGCAGCACCACCCGCTCGGGCGTTGGCCCGTCGGCACGGAAGAAGTGCTCCGGCCGCTCGACGCATAGCGCCTGCCCGCTGAAGAACTCCGCGGTCGTGTGCGCTCCAGGCCAGTGCTCCACGTGCTCCACGAGCTGCGCGGTGACCGGGTTAGCCGCGGCGTATGCGATCTTGTCGAGGACGGCCTCCTCCTTCACCAGCTTCACCTGCCCCGGCTGTTCGTCCGCCCAGAAGTTCTCCCACCGCCCACGCAACGCGTTCATCGCCCGCGCCGACAGGCTGTGAAACCGCTGATTGAACGCCGGCACCCGACCGCCAGGGTCATACAGGATGGTGTGGTGGTGGTTTGATAGGGCCATCGAGTACATGACCTCTACTCCGGTCTGCTGCGCCGCATACGCCAGGCAGTAGAGGAAGGTCTGGTTGGTGGTCTCATCTGGCCGCAGCAAGAGCATCCGCTGCGTACAGCGGCGCGTGATCATGTAGAACGAGCCCTTCTCAATCGGTCGAGCTTGCGTCACACAGAAAGATCCAGCAAGAAGCAGGCCGCCAACTAACTATCTGACATTTCTTATCTGGACTCTCATTTCTGTCCGGCTTCCGGCCAACGCGCCCGACACCCGGTCTCTCGCCGGACACACCCCGCACTCGCTCCTTGCACGCAACGCCCGTGGCCACAGCCAGTCGAGCTTGTCCGGTTTCCGGTCGCGTCCTCTCTGCGCTGGCGGGTATATCGCGCGGCCCGACCTGGGTCGACGCCACACCAACGCCACCAGCAGGCCGCGACGTTCTCTCGGTGCCATCGCCCGCACCGGGATCGACACGCCGAGCGACAGGCGCACGCCGGCCGGGTCGCTCCCCGCTCGAGGGCCGGCGCTTGGCCCAACGAGAGTACGAGCGCCGTATCAGGGCCAAGGGCAACGTGGAGCGCAACCGGTGGCGCTGGTCGTTGGTGAGCCGCAGCCGCCGGCCGCAAAGCTGCCCCCGCAGCACCCGGTTCTCCTCCTTGAGGTAGGCGATCACCTCAAGCTGGCCCCGGTGCACCCACCCGGCGAAGAACATCAGCAAGAAACGCAACGCCTCCATCCCCATAGGCTGACCATCGTACCCGCAGCCGTGGCTGAACGCGGCCCCGGGCGTCATCGGCAAGCTATGAAGACCCCTTGGATTCGACGCGGATCTCAGGCGGTGCTCGTCTACGTCGGCGTCAAGGGGAACGTGGGCAAGGTGGCGGCGATCGCCGACTCGATGCCGACCATGATGCCTGCGTTGCAGTCGCTGGCGGCGGGCACGTGCTCCCGCTCTTTGCCGGTGGCAACCGGTGGCAACCAGTGGCAAGAAGAAGTGGCGCTAGCTATCGTGAGGCATGCGGTTCGATGAGCATGCGGCGGATCGCGAAGGCGCGACGTACTACCTGCGCGAGCGCGCCCAGCAGATCTTGATGGATGGGTTCTGGCCGGTGAGCTCCGAGCCAGAGCCGCTGGTGACGGCCGGCGGGCAGGAGTGGGGGGTGCGCGCGCTGGCGCGAGACCGCGGCGGAGTGGTGCATCAGAGCGTCTATGTCTATGCAGCGTGGCGCGGGCGCGGGCTGGCGATGACGGTGCTCGGCGACGGCCGGCCGGTGGTCACCACGCCGGGGTGCCGGCTCGAAGGATTCCTCGCGGCCAAGGCGATCCCCTATGTAGTGGCGGCACAGCTCAGTGTCAGCGCTGAGTATCTGGCAATCGAGGAGGACTACGATCGACGGACGGCTCAGCGATCGGCGGTGCCGCTGATGCACCACATCGATGAAGGGCTCGCGGTGCTACGGTGGACCGGCAGCTCCGAGGCGGCGCAGCGGGCGTTCTGCTTGCATCCGCTCGTGCAGGAGGACACCGCGCTGGCCGCGAACCTCGAGCGGGTGTGCGCGCTGACGACGCCGTACGTGCTGGCGCTGGCGCTGGAGTACCGGCGCGTGGCCAACGCGGGACAGCACGTCCGCGAGATCGACGAGGTGCGTGGCGTTCGCTTGCACCTTCTCCCAGAAGATCTCCTCGCGGCCGCGCAGGCAGTTCATCGCGCGCGCGATCAGGCCGTGCAGATGGCACGATCCTGTCCGACGTCAGTTTTTCGGAGGCCTCTTCTTGTCGGTCATGACGAGTCACTTCGTTTTCACGCTGATGGACACGAACTTGGCCCCGGTGATCGCGAACCAGTCGGCTTTCGCAGACACGACGTGGGTTGCCTCCTTTTTGGTGTCGGCATCGGTCCACCGCAGGTTCTGTGTCGGGTTGATGAATCGACACTTTCCTACGCGGGTATGGACAAAGTCGCACTCCTGGAAGGTGCAACCCGTGAATGTACACAACGAGAGTTCGGCTCTCTTGAAATTGACTTTCGAGAAAGTGCAGTTCTCGAACTTGCACGAGAGGAGCTCCGCGCCACCCAGGTTGACATCCGCGAAGCGGCAGTCGATGTACTTGCTGCTGTTGTCGGCCACGCTCCGCAGGTCGGCTCCGTCGAACTCGCAGTTGGCGCAATCTGCCCCGACCGTGGCGCGGAACTTGGTCTGGTGAAAGCGGCAACCGCTCGCCTTGCTGGCCCTCATGCGATGCTTACTGAAGTCCGCGTGGGAAAAGTCGATGTCTTCGAACCGGCACTCGAACAAGTTGGCCGACGGCTGGAATCCCCGGCAATCGATCAGGTCGGTGCCCTCCACCGTGCCGACCAGTTCCCGCAACGCCTTGCGGTCGGCCCGGCCCTTCTTCTTGAGGAGCGGCATCACCTTCTTGACCAGGCCAGCCGTCCAGCGAGCGCGGAGTTCCTTCGGGGTGGGCGGCTCCGCTCGGTGCAGGGGGTAGACGGCCTTGTCCCGCCAGGCCCGCTTGTACCTCGACCCGGCGGTCTTGATCGCATTCTTGCGGGCGACGAGCGCACGTATTTCTCGCCACAGGAATTCATCGAAACTCAGCCCAACCGGCTTAGCCAGGTGAGGCACCTCGTGCGACCACGAGACGATGCGGCCTTTCTTGTCGAAACAAAAGAAATCGGCGTCGTTCACATAGCGGAAGAACGGGACCAGAGTGCCCGGCAGCGCCTCGTGCCATTCTTTATGAAACTCCTTCGTTACGGCACGGATGTCGAGATACTCGGGTGCCCCTTCTCCCAGACCGATGATGAGGAACCCCTTGTTGAAGGTCCAGGACGGCCCCACATCGCCGAGCTCGCCGTCGGGCCAGATGTTGTCGCGGGCGAACATCGCCGCCGCGCCGTACTGGAGTTGAAACCAGCGGTAGTCTTCGGGCAACTTGATGCTCAGTTTCACCTCGAGACGGTCGAGGTCCTTCTTCTTCGGCACGCCCTCGCCGGCCGCCGCCACGTCGAAGTCGGGATCAATGAAAAGATTCGGATGATCTATGGTTGGCATCCTCAGCCTCGATTTTTCACGCAGTCATCTATCACAAAAGGTCCTTCGCGTGGACATCATGTGACGGCGCTCGACGCCGGATCTCGCAGAACCGATGTGGGCAAGCAGGCTATCCGCACTTCCCACTCCCACCCCCCCCTACTTGTTCCGCTCTTCGCGCATTCGGGTGAAGGTTCGTCAGGCTAGTGCCAGGACGCATGATAGAGCACCAGCATGAGGTTGTCGGGGTTGCGGTAGCCGTGAGCGCGTTGGCTGATGCCACGGATGCGCGCGTTGTTGCCCTCCAGGGCGGCGTTGGTGAGCCGGAGCGCCTGGGCGACCACGCCATCGATGTGACGCTCGTGATGGCGCCCACGAGGCCCCGCCCGCGACAGTGGTCGACCAGCCCGACGGCGAGCTGTGCCGTCGTACTTCTTGGCAAGGTGTTAAGACCCCGTGGAGTTCGGCGCGGATGGAGTTTTTGCACCAGACGCCATCGGTGAGGTTGCGCGCGACCTGCTTCATCCACGCGCCGCAGGGCTGCCGCGCGATTCCGCAGATCTGCACCCGGCGCGATTCGAGGTCGATGGCGAAGAGCACCGGTGAACGTCAGCACCTCCACGGAGAAGCAGTCGACTGCGCAGATGGCTCCGGCGTGCGCCTTCAGGAAGGTCTTCCACGGCATCCTTGTTCGAGCGAAACGTCATTCGCTGCGCTCGTAGGTCGAGATGGTCGGGCCGCGATCGGTCCGCGACCACCGGTGGCCCAGGTGCGCGACTACGCTCTGTCCCGTCTCGAGATCGCCGTGGCACACCCGGAGGTAGCGGAGCGCGCCCAGCCGGCCCAGCTCGGGCGGCACCCGCTTCATGCGCGTGAACGAAAGATCGAGGTGGCGCAGGTGCGGGTGGTCGCCGATCTCCGGCGGCAGCGTCTCCATCTGCCCGGTGCGCAAGATCAGGATCTCGAGCGGGCTGGCCGTCAGGAGCCGGAGCAGGCTGGCCCAGTTGAACGTGCCGCGCCGCTCGAAGTCGAGCCGGCGTAGGGCAGAGAGCCGACCCAGCTCGGGCACCGGCTCCGGGGCGGCCCAGCTCAGGGTGAGCTCCGCCAGCTGCGGCAGCGCGGCTATCCCGGTGGGCAGGCCGCGCAGGCCGAACTCGCGCAGGGTCAGATGGCGCAGCGCGCTGAGGCGGCTGATCCACGCAGGCAGCGCGGTCAACGACGGCCCGGTCAGCTCCAGGATCTCGAGCGCGGCGAGCTCGGCGAGCTCGTCGGGTAGCTGGGCGAGCCGGAGCTTGCCCAGGTAGAGCACGCGCAGCCGCCGCAGCCGGCCCAGCTCGGGCGGCAGCGCGTCGAGATCGCAGCCGCCGAGGTTGAGCTCGTCGAGCCCGGCGAGGCCGCCGATCGACGCGGGCAGCCCGCCCAGCCCGGCCGCGTCGGTGCCCCGGATGCGCAGCCGCACCAGCGCCGGCGCGTCGGCCAGCCGGGTCAGCGCGTCGTCGAGGATGGCTGGCGACAAGCGCAGCTCGGCGGCCTCGAGCCGCCGCATCCGCGACAGCCCGACCAGCGGCGTGGTCAGCCCGGGCAGATCGACGGTGAGGAACCGCGGATCGCCGAGGTCGTCGGTGACCCGCTCCACCCGATCGAGGTCGACGCGCTCAACCGCGACGTCGAGCGGGCGGAACTGGGCCTGGCTCGACAGCGCGGCGGGCAGCTTGACCTTGTCGAAGCGGAGGGTGGCGAAGAAGTCGGCCGGCACCGTGACGAGCTTGGCGCCGGCCGACAGCTCGCGCAGGTTGGCGAGCCGCGACGCCGACGGCGGCAGCGCCGCCACCCCGGTCTCCTGGAGGTCGAGGCTGCGCAGGGCCTGGAGGTCGCCGAGCCGCGCCGGCACCTTGCGCAGGGTGCGGTTCCAGCTCAGGTCGAGCACCTCGAGGCGGGCGAGGTCGCACAGCTCGACCGGCACCGCGCGTAGCTGGTTGCGGTGGACGTCGAGCCGGCGCAGTTGAGTGAGCCCGCCGATGGTCGTCGGTAGCGCGGCCAGGCTGGTCGCGCCGGCGATCAGCTCCTCGACCTGGGCCAGGCCACCGAGCGTGTCGGGCAGCGCGGTCGCGGCCTGGCTGATGATGCGCAGCTCGAGGACCCGCAGCGGCGCGAGCCTCGCCAGCTGGGTCAAGGCGTCGGCCAGATCGAGGTTCCAGCACCGATCGAGCCGCACGGTTGCAGCGGCCACCCCGGCGATCTCAGCGGGCACGCGGTGGAGCGCCTCGCCGCCGAGCAGGAGGGTCTCGAGCCGGGGCAGGCGGGCGATCCGGGCCAGGGCGTCGGCGAGATCGAGCGCGGGAAGCTCGTAGAGCTCGACCGTGGTGAGCGTGGCCAGCTCCTCGATGCCGGCCAGCGACGCCAGCGCAGCGCAGCGGTGCAGCGACAGGCGGGTCAGCTTGGTCAGCGCTGCCAGCCCGGCGGGCAGGCAGCGCAACTTCTGGCGGTCTAGGGTGCAGCGCTCGAGGTTGATCATCTGGCCCAGCACGCCGAGCCGGGTCTCGTCGTGGCCGTCGGACTTGCGCTTGGCCTCGAGGCTGAGGCCGATTACCTGATCGGGCTCGCGGCGCGCCTGCACGAGGCTGTCGAACCAACCGCTGGACGTGGGAGACCTTGTCACGGCGCCCTTCTGCGAATCACGCGCGGCCGCCTACTCGTACGCGCCGCAATTTCGCGAGCCGCGACGAACGCCAACGTTTCGTCAAGGCTCGCTGGAAGGCTCGTCGGTGGGTGCATCTTGAGGAGGGCGGATAGGTGTAGCGCAAGCTCGAGCGTCAGCACCCTGCCTTGCACGCATCGGGTCACTGATGCAGCCGAGATCCTGTATCGTAACCCATCCACGAGCGGCGTACCGACAGGCAGTGCTACGCCTTGCGGCGGGATAGAAAGACCGCTAGGCGGCGGGGCCTGGGGCTACCAAGGGCGGGCGCGGGTGTGATGGACTGGCCAAATGACGCGAGGCCAAGTGGCGTAGGCTCTCGTACAGAGAGTGCACACGCTGAGCGCTGTCCGTGAGCTCCACAGGCGCTCGCAGGGCGCCGATGCCGCCCGATGAAGGGGCAGCGCGGCGTTTCTCGCTGGCGCCGCGCCACGCCGCGACGAGGCGCGAGGGCGCGCATGAGGTGAAGCAAGGGGCTCCACGTGCTCGACGAGCTGCGCCGTCGCCGGGTTTGCCGCCGCATACGAGATCTTGTCGAGCACATCCCGCACTTCCACCAGCTCCAACTGACCAGGTTGCTCGTCTGCCCAGAAGTTCTCCCAGCGCCCGCGCCACGCATTCAACGCCCGAGCCGTCAGGCTATGCAACTCCTGGGTGAACGCGGGCAGTCCACCGCCCGGGTCATGCACGAGCAAGCCACGGCATGTTCTGCACCGGCGTCGCGATCGCGTGATCACGGAGGAGGCGTGTCGGCGCTTCCTCGCGTGCTCCTGACGAGCAGCCCGCGTTGATAGGTCGCCATCTCGAAGACGGTACCGTCGGCGTTCCAGTTCTTGAACTCACCATCGAATGTGCCCTTGACGTAGCTTGCTTCGAGGCGCGGCTTGCCGTCGCCATACCAGCGCTTGAACGCGCCGTGCGGTCGGCCGTGCTCGTGGTGTAGGACGTAGCCGAGCTTGCCGTCGGGATACCAGCGCTGGATCGCGCCCTGCGGCTTGCCGTTCGCGTAGCGCGCTTCGACCCACTTCGCGCCGTTGTCGTAGAACTGCTTGTACTCGCCGTCGAGCTTGCCTTCCTGCGTGTACGTGTACACGTGGGCCAGCTTGCCGTTCTTCCACCACTTCTTGTATTCGCCGACGCGCGTGCCGGCGGAGTACATCGCGAGCTCCCAGGTTCTGCCGTTCGCGTAGTAGCGCGCGTACTGGCCGGTCAGCTTGCCGCTCACGTACGTCGCCAAGACAGCGGGTTTGCCGTTCCGCCACCACTCCTCGTAGCGCCCGTCAAGCTCGCCCTGCGCGTAGGTGCCGGCCTTCCACTTCTTCCCATCGGAGTAGAATTGCTCGAACGGGCCGGCCTTGACGCCCGAGACATAGGTAAGGCGGGTCTGGACGTTTCCCGTCGCGTAGTACTCCTCGATGACGCCGTTCGGCGGCTCGTCGGCGCGCTGGCCGGTGGAGAACCAGCGCTTCTCCACCATCGGCGCGTCCGGCGCGTAGGTCACTTCGGCCTCCGGCTTGCCGTTTGGGAACAACGTCACGTGGGTTCCCGTCGGCTTGCCCCTGTCGTACGTGCCGTGGCCGCGCGGCGCGCCGGTCGCGTAGAACGCCTTCGATTCGCCGTGTGGAGCGCCGTGCTCGAATGGCGTTGCACGCGCGAGCTTGCCGTTGTCGTGAAAGATCTTCTGGACACCGTTCTGCACGCCCCTGGCGAAGTTGTACTCGCGTCTGACTTTGTTGCCGTGGAAGAACTCGCGGGCAACGCCATCGAGCTGATGGTCCCGGAACGTCGCTTCCGCGACCTTCTCCATGCTCAAGCTCGCGCTCGCGGGCCCGTATGCCGCGGCCACGCCGTCGAGCTTGCCAGCGCGAAAGGTCGCCTCCGCGATCTTGATCGTCGGGCTGACCGCCCGCGCGACATCGAGCTCGAACTCGCTGCGCCGTCCAAGCTCGGGATTGAGCTTCGGCGCCTTGAGATCAACAAGCACGACCGCCGTGCCGTCGGGCACTCCGTCTTTGACCGGCATCACGAGCACGAGGCCGGTCAGCGCGGTCCCCGCGACGAGATCGCGATTCGGGCCGAGGACGGCGCGCGCGACCGCGGCGATCTGCTCGTCGCGGGCGATGAGCTTGCCGGAGTAGGGTTTGGCACTCTTTGCATCGACGATGGTGGCGCTCTCGATCCGCACCGACGGGAAGTTCGAGTTGTACCTGTCTGCCTTCGAGCAGCCGAACAGAGCGAGAGAGAGGACGATGGCGAGCACCAAGCGCTGCATGCATTCAGGAAACACCAGGCTCCCGGGGAACACAAGGCGATAGAGGCTGCTCGATGTGGCTCGCCAGATCACGGCTGTTGCCGCTTTGGGGCCCGTCGGCTCGCTCGACCTCGGCGAGGTGTCGAGATCGAGCGGTGGTTCAGCCATGGTCTGAACGGCTGCGCCCCCATGCGCGTGACGAGTTGGCGCAGTCGGGCGTGGCGCTGCGTGAAGCAGGGAGGTCCACTGGCCCTCCCTTTGTGGCGCGCTTCGTTCGCATCGCGCGCGGTGCCTCGTTCGCGGTCGCAGTGGCGGCCGCGGTCGCGGCAACCGCCATCAGCTCGTTCGAGCACGCACTCGCTGGGATCTTGGGGGCTGCGTACCTGGTGGTTGTGGCCTTGATCGGTGCGTCCTTCCTCTGTGCGCTCCTCTACCTGCCTGGCCTCCTGTCGACTCGCGTCGCAGCGCACGTCGGCTACTGGCTCACCGTGGCGCTGGCAACCGTCGCGTGGATCTACGACCCCCATGTTCTCTTCCATCTCGCGGCCTCCCAAAGTGACGTCGTGGCCAATGGCTTGATGGGCCTGGGCGGCGTGTTCGCCGCAGCGTCCCTGGCGCCCGACTGGCTCGCGACGACCTTCGCCGAGGACGAGTCGTGGGCGTTTCCGGTGCGACCACTCTTCTACTCCGGCACGCTAGTCACGGCGCTGATCGCGGGGCTTGCTCGTCACAGCTACACCTGGCAGGAGGCGTTGCTCTTCGGACCGGGGATGGGCGCAGCGGGCGCGTTCGCGGTGATCGCCGGCTTCTGCATCACCGTCGGCGCGTCTCGCTCCATCGCCGCGTGGGCGGACGACCACGGGTGGTTGCCCGTCAAGGTGCCGCCGCCCGACCTCACCTTACCCCCGGATGTGCCCATCGTTCCCCCTGAGCTCACCCGATAGCCCGCGCTCGGCGCGCCAGCGGTGCTGCCGCTTGTGCCCTTGGATTCGGCGCCAATGGATCTTTGGCACCAGACGGGGACATGCCGTGACGATTTGTCGACACTGCGGAGTGGCTACGTAGTCGACTTGGACTTCGCGATGCGCTCGAGCTCAGGGGCGACGGAGGACTTGTCGATGCGTCCCTCCGCGACGCCCATCGTCAGCGCGTAGAACGCCTCGGAGCCGTGCTCGAGGCTCACGCCGTTCACGTCGAGGAAGACCTGCGCAGCGAGCAGGCCGGCACGCTTGTTGCCGTCGACGAAGGGGTGGTTCGAGACGATGTGGAACAGGTACGCCGCCGCCATCGCGAACAGCCCCTCGTGCGCGTACGTGCCGGCGAACGACGCCTGCGGCTGCGCCACCGCCGATTCCAGCAGGCCGAGGTCGCGCAGACCCGCACCGCCACCGAAACGGTCGAGCTGGCGCTGGTGCAGCGCCAGCTCTACTTCGACCGAGCGGAACTCGATCTCGGTGGGTTCGTCGCTCACTTGGCGAGCTTCCGGTACGTCTCCTCGTGCGCGTCCATCAGCCGGTCAGCCGCGGCGAGCGCCCGGTCCACCAGCGGCGCCTTCCTCACGGGACGGATGATGAGCGCCTCGCCGTCGGTCCTGACCTCGAGCGGGGTGTCCTTGGTGATGTCGAGCAGGTCGAGGATGGGGCGCTCGATGATGAGGCCCAGGCTGTTGCCGACCGCGGAGAGCTTCTTGATCATCATAGGGGCGCCTTGTTCGTACGCACGTAACACGCCAAGTATAACGCCTGCGTCCGTCTGGTGCCAAACCTCGACCGCGTCTGGTGCCAAACCTCGATCGGGCTCCGTCTGGTGCCAAATGTCGATCGAGCAGCACTCCGACGAGCGCGAGGCCGAAAGCCGGCGCTTGTCGACCAGCGCCACAGCGAGCCGAACCGTCGTACTTCTTGGCGATGAGCTCGCGGTACCAGAGCAAGAGCGTCTCCGGGCTCACGATGCCGGCGAGATCCTCCAGGCGCCGCCGCCCCTTGGATGGATTTTGGCACCGGACGGGGACGCGGTCGCCGCCGTCAAGTGGGGGTGGCGCACGACTTACACACGCAGACGTGGTCGCCATCGCCCCCACAGTCTTCCCCACGGACCTATACGCCAGCGAAGGGACAGGACGATCGCCGCGACACCTACCAACATCGCCAGCACGGACATCACGCGGCCCTGCCAAAGCGTCTTGACCTCAAGATACGCATTCACGACATCCGGATTTGCGAGCACATCATCGGACCAGATGAAGTCCACGTCTCCGGTGTCGCTTCGCCCATAGTGGTCTTTGTTGCGGAACTCGCGCAGCCGGCCGACGAAATGACTCGGAAGGACTTCATCATCCGAACGGCTGCCGACGATCGGCAAGAGTCGGCTGCCAAGTCTGCAGAGGTAACCGGGTTGGCCGTTGTCGAATATTCCCGTGCGCTCTAGCGAATCGCACGCCACGTCTAGATAGCGTCCGACCGGCGGCGTTCCGAGCCCTTGGGCATTGAGCGCCCTCGTGCCAAGCAAGGCCGAGCCTTCCGTATACAGCCCGCCCACGCACACAGCCGCCAACAATAGCAACGCGACCGGCTTGCTACCGCGGTAGATCCACCACTTGTTCTCACCGCGAGACATCGCGCAGTTGGTGATAGCACGGCATGGCGCTCGATCGTTAGCCCTCGAGGTACCCCGTCTGGTGCCAAAACTCGACCAGGCTCCTTCGCGACGAAGATGTGGTGGTGATGAAGCTCGGCTCAGCGCCGCCTTCGGAGAGATCCCAACCGAGACATCGCGGTGCCAACATCCCTTCGGGCTGGCGGAGTCCAAGTATCTAGAATTCTAGTCGAGCATCAGCGGCGCAGAGACCATGCGCCTCACACGAGCGCGCAACGAAGAGAGCATGAGCCCCGGGTCAACGAGCAGATCCGCAGGCCCCTGCGCCCCCGACCCAGGCCCCGCGCCCCCGGGTTCCGTTACAAGCCGTGGGCCCAAGTGGTAAGCCAACCTTGTGACGAGCGAGCGCGACACTCCTTCCGCTTCGTTGACCTTCGTCGTGGAAGACTCCTTCCATATTCGGGGTCGCGGCATCGTACTGGCCCCTGCGTTTCCAATCCACCGCTTCCCAGGAGGTGCGCCGCTCGCTGTTTCGCTCCAGCGCTCCTCGGCCGAACCGCAGCTTGTCCGTGGAAGATTTCTCGTCGAACACATCCGTCTCGTTGGTGGTGGCTCGAAGTGGCATGGCGTCGTGGTGCTCGATGAAGACGTGGACCTAAAAGTCGAACCTGGCACAAGGGTCTCGTGCAGGCGTGTCACCACGAGCGAGACTGACTCGAAGTCATGACGAGTTGAGCTTGATCCACTCCCGTGGACGGGTTGTGGCCACCGACATGGCGCCCGCGAACGCGCTCGAGCTGTCGGTAGCCCACGGCGTCTCCGCCGAGCTCACGCGCTAGCTCGTCCTTGCGTCCCTGCGGAGAGATGGGCAGAGTCGAAGGGCGCAGCCAGGTAGATCATCCACCGTCTGCGGTAGGCTCGCATCAGCAACCAGGCGGAGCTCGAATGTTCGATCATGTGGCCATCACCGTCGGCGACTTCGCAAGGAGCAAGGCCTTCTATGTGCGAGCGCTCGTGCAAACGGGCCATTCACGGCTGGTGGAACCGCCTGAACCACCCGGTGGAGGCCCCCGGACCGCGGGTTTCTGTCACGCGGATGGATCGGATTTGTGGATCAGCGAAGGCGACGCGACCGGCCCACCAATCCACCTTGCGTTCCGCGTGTCGTCGCGCGCAGAGGTGGAGGCATTCTACCGGGACGCGCTCGCCGCGGGCGGCAAGGACAACGGCGCCCCGGGCTTGAGGCCGCACTACCACCCCACCTACTACGGCGCCTACGTGCTGGACCCGGATGGGCACAACATCGAGGCGGTCTGTCACGAGGCGCCGTGACCGCTACGGTCCTCCTCCTTGACGTAGTCGATCACGTCAAGCTGGCCCCGGTGCATCCACCCGGAGAAGAACATCAGCAAGAAGCGCAACGCCTCCGTCCCCACAAAGCTCGGCGACGTGGCGGTGCAAGCCGGCGACCTGCCCTCTGCCAGAGCCCGCTTCGAGCAGAGCCACGGGATTGTTCAGAAGCTCGCCCAAAAAAGCCCCACCTCTGCCGAGGCGCAGCGAGACCTCAGCATCAGCCTCAGCAAGCTCGGCGACGTGGCGGTGCAAGCCGGCGACCTGCCCTCTGCCAGAGCCCGCTTCGAGCAGAGCTTGGGCATCCGCCAGAAGCTCGCCCAGGAAAACCCCACCTCTGCCGAGGCGCAGCGAGACCTCAGCATCAGCCTCAGCCAGCTCGGCGATGTGGCGGTGCAAGCCGGCGACCTGCCCTCTGCCAGAGCCCGCTTCGAGCAGAGCTTGGGCATCCGCCAGAAGCTCGCCCAGGAAAACCCCACCTCTGCCGAGGCGCAGCGAGACCTCAGCATCAGCCTCAGCAAGCTCGGCGGCGTGGCGGTGCTAACCAGAGACCTGCCCGCCGCCAAGGCAAGGCTCGAAGAGTGCGTGAGCATCCTCAAGAAGCTTGCTCAGCGCGGGGCAATCACGCCTTCCGACCGCCAGCTCCTCGACCAGCTTGAAGGAATCCTCCAGTTGCTACCCTGAACACGCACCGTCACTCGCGACGCAGTGACACCGCGCGTTGTCGTCGTGGAAGCGCGCCCATGCCCGGTTGGCGCTCGCCGCTCCTGGCGCATGACCGCGGAACAATGGGCGACACTGCGTCGTTGATCGAGGATGTACCGTCAACTCGCGGTCGCACTGGTGCTCGCGGCGTGCAGCGGCCCCTCCAGCGTCCTTCGGCCCACGCAGGCTGAGCCGCGGCCCGTGCCGGCGTCTTCCAGAGCGCTCGGTGAGGCCGCCGCGCCTGCACCGGCCGCGGCGCCTACACCGGCCGCCGCGCCTGCACCGGCCGCCGCGCCTCCACCGGTCGCCGCGGCCCCGCGGCCTGCGCCGGTCGCACTCGTGGCGTGGCGGGCCAGCCTCGCCGAGTCCGAGCGCCTCGCCGAGCTCATGCATCCGGCGTTTGACGTTCGCGGCGGCTACGACTGGGTCCAGGCCGCTCTCGGGCGAGCCCACGCGGCGCTCGCGGCGGACATCGCGGCGCTCCCTGACGACTCACCTGACCTCCCCGAGGCCGCCTGCAAGCTCGCGAGGGAGTACGGCCAGGATCGCAGCATCGTCGAGGCCCAGCTCCGCCGCGCGATCGCGGTCGTGCGCCGCCGTGCGAACGGCGAGGCCACGGCGCTCTACGGCTCGCTCCGTCGCAGCTACCTCAATGTCCAACCCGGCGCCACATGGCGAGCCCCAAGCTCGAGTGGGAAGGCGAGGACGGGATCATGGGCGGCTTCGTGCTGTGGGACTGCAGCGCGCCCGATGTCGGCGCGCTGCGAGTCCGACTCGCGGACCTGTATTCGAGCGAGGAGCGGTACCCGATCGATCCGTTCACGAAGCGGCCGCACCCAGGCAAGCCGACGAGCAAGCGCTCGCGTCGTGGGAGCGCGCTGGCAGAGATCGACTCACTCTACGAGGAGGTCGCGGCAGCGCGCGACGAGACGGCGACCGCGACGGTCGTGGAGCTCGCTGCTCGGATCTTCTGCGAGCCCAAGCGCAGGGCGGCGGTGTGTGTCGATCGGCTGACCGCGTCGCAGCGCGCCGTGGCGATCCGCGAGCGCTTCCTCCACGCCAGCGATCCCGAGCTCGCCAGTACCCTGGTCCTCCATGCACGGCTGATCGTCGGAAGTCATGGCCGCGAGGCCGAGGCCACCTACAGGCGCGTGCTCGCCGAGGCCACGCCCGGCGCGGAGGCTCGGCTCCACGCGGCGACCGATCTGAGCGCGCTGCTCCGTGCGGCTCGCGCCAGCGCCGCGGCGCAAGGCCTCGAGGCATCGCTCATCGCCGACCTCGAGCGGCCGGCCGGCATCGACGCCTGGACCTGGGCGACGCTCGCCGGCACGTGGGCAGAGGTTGCCAGCGCCGAGGGACGCGCCGATGCTGCGGCGCAGATCCTGGCAGCGGCCGCCCGGGGGATCCTGCAGCCGACCCCGAGCTGCCCGTTCCCCGAGGGCTGCGACAACCGCGCCTTCGCCGTCGACCTCCTGCAGCGACAGGCTGCGCTCGACGCCGTCGCTGCGCCGGCCCTGCTTCAGCAGGCCTCCGAGCTCGAGCGTGCCCTCAAGGAGCTTCGCGCCCAGCGTGCCTCCGAGGTCGCCCACAGGATGGGCGCGGCTTCTCAGTAGAAGGCCGTCGTCCTTCCGGGCGATGAGCTCGCGGTACCAGCGCAAGGTGGGCACCGCCACGCGACGACACCGCGGAGCGGCGGCCAAGGCCTCTGGCTGCCAGACTGCACAAGATAATGCGCTGCGGTGGACAGGCAGCCTTTGGCGATAGTAATTTCTTCGGGTCGGTGCGAACACAGGAACACCGACATCGAATACGGGTGTCTTTCGCTCTTTGGGGACAGGAGGATGAGCATGAGCATTGGGTCTTGGGTGGCCGCGGGCGCGGTCGCTCTTTTCATCCTGGCAGGCATGGTCGCTTGTGTCTCGAAGCGGCGGACGGCTGAGCCCCACTCCGCTGGGCAGGGGGCTGCTTCCCAGACCATCGAGGCGCAGCGCGACCTCGGCAAGCGCCTAGATGCCCTCGGCGGCGAGGCGCTGAAGGCGAGCGACCTATCCGCCGCGAAGGCCAGGTACGAGGAGAGCCTGCGCATCTTCCAGAAGCTCGCCCAGCAGAACCCCACCTCCGCCCAGGCGCAGGACGACCTCAGCAGCAGCCTCGGCAAACTCGGCGTCGTGGCGTTGATAGCCGGTGACCTGCCCGCTGCCAAGGCAAGGTTTGCGGAGAGTGTGAGCATCCGCCAGAAGCTCGCCCAGGCCATCCCAACTTCCCACGAAGCGCAGGGAGACCTCTGCTTCGACCTCCTCTTGCTCGGCGACGTGGAGATGCGAGCCGGCGACCTGCCCTCCGCCAGGGCCCGGTTCGAGCAGAGCCTCGGGATCGCGCAGACGCTCGCCCAGGGAAACCCCACCTCCGAGGAGCGCGACCTCCGCATCACCCTCGAAAGGAATTCAGTCGAGGCGCTGCGCGGCCTCGGCATTCACATCAATACCCTCGGCAAGGTGGCGATGGGGGAGGGTGACCTGTCCACCGCCAAGGCCACGTTCGAGGAAGGCCTGAGCATCTTCCAGAAACTCGCCCAGGCCATCCCCAATTCCGCTGAGCGCGATCTCGCCATCAGCTTCGAAAGGCTCGGCGACGTGGCGTTGCTGGCCGGCGACCTGCCCACTGCCAGGGCTCGGTTCGGGCAGAGCCTGGACATCGGCCAGAAGCTCGCCCAGGAAAACCCCTCCTCCGACGACGCGCAGCGCGACCTCGGGGTCAGCCTCGAAAGGCTCGGCGAAGTGGCGGCTGCGGCCCCCGCCGCCGGGCGGGGGAGCCTGCCTTCCGAAGCGCCCGCCCCCCCTCGACGTGCGCAGCGCGACCCGCCTCTCCTCTTCAGCTGAAGGGGGTGCAAGCCGGCGATCTGCGGACCGCCAAGGCCCGCTTCGAACAGAGCTTGGGCATCCGCCAGAAGCTCGCCCAGCAGAACCCCACCTCCGACGACGCGCAGCGCGACCTCAGCCTCAGCCTCTTCAAGCTCGGCAGCCTGGCGGGGCTAACCGGAGACCTGCCCGCCGCCAAGGCAAGGCTCGAAGAGTGCGTGAGCATCCTCAAGATGCTTGCCGAGCGCGGGACGATCACGCCTTCCGACCGCGAGATCCTCGACCAGGTTGAAATAACCCTCCAGTCGCCGCCCTGAACGCGCCGGAGCGCTCCAGTCGCTGCCCTGCACGCGCCGGGGAAACCGGGGAGGAACCCGACCGGAGGTTGTTTTGGGAGACACGGAAGGATCGAGCCCAGGGCGACACCGACGAGGCCGAAGGCCAGAAGAGCCTGACCGCCTCCTCCCGCATCCGCGAGCTGTTCTATTCGCTCAAGACGAGCAGGCTTCATCGGCCTCAACCGGAGCAGGGGTGAGCAGAATCGGCTGCGCGCTGCGGCCGCTGGGACGCGACGTCGCCGTCACGCTGGCCGAGGTCAAGGCGTGTACCGGCCACGACCTCGAGGATCGCTTCCGCCGGATCCATTCCGCGATGAATGGCCATCCGCCGATGTCCCTGGAAGGCGCGCTCGCAAAGGAGAACGCCAGGCGTGAGCAGAAGCGAGCTGCCGGAAACCCCTATCACTCGCGAGATAGCGAGGAGTGGCAACACCTCCGCTGGCAGGGGAGTTCGACCCATGGCGAACTGGTCTCGCTCGGGCTCAGCCGACAGTACGAGGCTCACTACAACATGAGCGACGCGAAACAGAAGACCTCGGCCTACGCGACCAAGGTCAAGGAGATCCTCGCCGAGCTCGAGGCCAGCAAGGCGACGTTGTTCGCCGGAGCCAGGCTCACGGACGACTTTCGCATCTACAGCATCGAACACGGGTACTGAGGCACCACGAGAAACCCGACCGGAGGTTGTTTTGCGAGACAAGCGCGCACGGAAGAAACCCGACCGGAGGTTGTTTTGCGAGACAAGCGCGCACGAGCCAAGTCGCGTGGGCTCGCGTACAGAGCGCGCACACGCTGAGCGCTGCCCGTGGGCTCAAAGGGCGCTCGCAAGACGACGGCGCCGCCGTCACCAGGGTCATCGCGGAGTTCTCGGCGACGCCACGCCGCGACGAGGCGCGAGGGCGCGCCGAAGGGTCTCGCAAGGGGCACCTGGGGCTGCTGTCAGCAAGCCGCCCCAGCCAAAGGCGCCCTACTCCTGGATCACCACGCCCGGCTTGCCGCGCAGCTTGTACGTCCCCTTCGGGAACAACGCCGGCAGGCCGGCCAGCCATTGATGGAGCGCCGCGCGATACGCCTCCTGGAACGCGCGGTTGCGCTGCAGCGCTTCCATGCGCGCCCAGCGGTTGCGCGCTGCGATCCTCGGCCGCAGCGTGCGCCTTGGCTCCCACGTGTTCGGACGCGAGCGAACGTCTTGCCGTCGCACGCCGGCTCGACCGAGTACCGCTCGCCGCTCGCTCACCCGCTGCTGCCGCGCCAAGGCCTCCAGATCGTCAAGCCGCTTCCGCACCTTCTTTCGCGCCTCCTCCACCGGCCCCAGGTGCTCCGGCCACGACAACCTGAGCACCACGCGCTCCGGCGTCGGGCCTTCCTCGCGGAAGAAGTGCGCCGGCCGCTCGACGCACAGCTCCTGCCCGCTGAAGAACTCCGCGGTGGTGTGAAACCCCGGCCAGTGCTCCACGTGCTCGACGAGCTGCGCTGTCACCGGATTGGCGGCTGCATACGAGATCTTGTCGAGCACGTCTCGCACTTCTACCAGCTCCAACTGACCAGGTTGCTCGTCTGCCCAGAAGTTCTCCCAGCGCCCGCGCAAGGCATTCAACGCCCGAGCTGTCAGGCTATGCAACTCCTGGGTGAACGCAGGCAGTCTGCCGCCAGGGTCATGCACGATCGCATGATGATGGTTGGACATCACCATCGCGTACAGCACTCGAACCCCGGTCTTCTGCGCCGCATACGCCAGGCAGAACAGAAAAGTCTGGTTGGTCACTTCATCGGCACGCAACAGGAACGCGCGCTGCGTACAGCGTCGCGTGACCATGTACACCTTCTCATCGAGAACTGGTCGAGAGTCCACGCCCAGAGCACCAGCAAGAAGCAGGCCGCGGACTAACCACATGAAACCTCTTCTCTGCAACACCATCAATGTCGGATCACGGCGATTCGACATATCGTGCGAACACGGCGCTGTGGATGGCGCGCGCGCAGTTCGCGCGAAGCGGTATCATGGATGATCGTTTCGAGCGACGGTCGCTCGTAGATTGTGACGTGCCCGAGCCGACGCACCCGTGCCCGTGCTGTGACCACGTCACGCTCGCCGAGCGCGGCACGGAGTCGTCGTGGTGTCCGCTATGCGGGTGGCACGACGACGACGCGGTGACGACGCGAGAGGCCTACTCGGCGCGCAACGATTGCACACTTGCGGAGGCCCGCGCTCGATTCGCAGCGGGTCTGAAGGTTGGTGACGAAGAACTCTTTGGTCCGGTCGTTCTGGAGGACTGCTCACTGTTCAAGCACTGCCCTGTATCTTGATGTGCTGATCTCGTACGACGAGATCTCTTCCTGAGCGCACCTATGGTCGGGCCGCTATCCGAACGCCGGTTCCTCGCGCTGGGTGTGCGAGGGAAGGACTACTGAAGCAAAGGGGAACCATGCGGAATCTTCGCGGTAAAATCTTGTGTATCGCTGCGGTAGCGATTCTCTCGCTGATCCCGATGAGTGTGTCGGGTCAGTCTCAGGCCACGACTGGCGTCGTTGAAGGCGCCGTCGTGGACGGAGAAGGACAGAGCCTCGCCGGCGCCACGGTCTTGCTGCGCAACGTCGGGACGAACCTGAAACGAAGCTACGTGGCCAAGGACGGCCGGTTCCTGGCGCCGCTGCTGCCAACTGGAACCTACGAGATCACAGCGGAGCTGGCCGGCTACGTCCCCGAAGCCAGTACCATCAAGGTCTCGGTGGGGACCAGCGTCATCGTGAACATCGTCATGTGGCCCGTTGGCGAAGTCATCGAAGTAACCGACAAGGCATCGGCCCTCGACCGGCGCGCCGAGGTCTCGACGAGCTTCGACTCGGGTGCCGTGGCAGGGTTGCCAAACAACGGACGCAATTTCCTCGGTCTCATGACCCTGTCACCCGGCGTGACCATCGTACAGGGCCCCGACGGCGACGAGGTCTCGGTCAACGGCCAACGCGGCATTCACAACAACGTGATGGTCGATGGCGCCGACTTCAACAACCCCTTCTTCGGCGAGCAGCGTGGCGGCCAGCGGCCCGCCTTCACCTTCAATCTCGATGCCGTCGAACAGGTGGTCGTCACGGCCAACGGCGCCAACGCCGAGTTCGGACGGTCCGGATCGGGCTTCGTCACGGTCCTGACGAAGTCCGGTACCAACGACTTCGCCGGCAGCGCTCATCTCTTTGGCAAGCACGACGCGATCTCGGCGCGCGGCGAGAAAGCGGACGGCTCGACCGACCCCCAGTTCGACTTCAACCAGCAGCAGCTCGGGTTCACCCTCGGCGGCCCGATCGTGAAGGACAAGGCGTTCTTCTTCACGTCCCTCGACGTTCAACGCGGCCGCTCCACCAAGCAGACCGACCCGGCTCGCATCGAGCAGCGTGTGGTCGACGCCCTGGCCGCGCTTGGCAGCCCGAACGAAAACGGATCCATCACTCGCACCAATGATGCCCGCGCCTTCCTCGCCAAGGTCGACTGGCATGCCACTGCCGACAACTTGCTCACGCTGCGCTACAACTACACGTGGTCCGAGCAGAAGAACGGCACCTTCGACGTCGATTCCTGGGGCCGCAGCGCCAACGCGATGGAGAAGAATTCCTCTCACGCGGTGACCGGTACGCTGATCTCGACGCTGGCGCCGAGCTGGTACAATGAGTTCCGTTTCCAGCTGGCCCGCGAGGATCGCCCGCGGCCCTACGACGGCCCGCTGATCAATGGTACGAACCGTCCGTTCCCCGACACCGCATTCGACTTCGAGCGCGGCTACCGCTTCGGGATGCCCTTCTTCATTCCCGTCGACTACGACGACACGCGACTTCAGCTCAACGACAACGTCTCGCTGGTGCGCGGCGGGCATCTGGTCAAGGCGGGCGTGGAATACAATCGGACGAACATCTCCCAGATCTTCCGTGGCTTTGCCAACGGTCGCTACATCTTCGGCTCGACCGACGGCTTCCTGAACTTTGTCGACAATCCCAGCTACGTCGAGTGTTCAGACGGTAGCTCTTCGCAGTCGGGGACGTGTCCTTCCGGAACCGACATCGTCGGCCCAGTGCTCCTTTACTTGCAGCAGGCAGGAGTGGGCGGGCGGACCGCCGAAGAAGCGGGAACGCAATCGATCAAGGTGCATGAGACCGCTATCTTCCTTCAAGACACGTGGCAGGCGCACAAGCGCGTGAGGTTCGACTACGGTCTTCGATGGGAAGCCCAGATCCAGCCTGACCCGATCACCCCGCCGGACGAGGTGTTCTACGCCGGCTTCATCGGTCAGACGAGAGACGGCCAGAAGTTTCCCTCGAACGGGAACATTCCCTCGGACTACCGCATGTGGCAGCCTCGCCTGGCCGTCACCGTCGACGCATTCGGAGACAGCAGCACGGTCATTCGCGGAACCGGGGGACTCTACTACTCACGAGTCCCCGGGTTGGTGCTCGCTTCGAGTCGGTCCACCAATGGCAGTATCGGTCAGACGCTGTTTCGCAACTCGGCGCTCACGAACGTCCTCGGGCCAGTTCCCGCTTATACCGAGCTCATTCCTCAGTCCGAGACGGGCGATCCTTTCCGGCCAGACGTGTTCGTCTTCGACAAGGACTTCCGCAACCCGCGCACCACGGCGTTCAGCCTGTCCGTCGAGCGGATGCTCTCATCGGGCCTGAGCACCGACATCACCTTCAACTACGCCGAAACGGACTTCCTCACGCGCTTCGCCAACCGCAACGACGTACTCCTCAATTCGCCCTGGGGCATGGGCTTGGGCACGGACGGCACCAACGGCATCAACTCGCTGACCGTCGTGGAATCGACTGCACGTAGCAAGTACTGGGGTATCACGCTAGGTCTTCGCAAGGAGCTCTCCGACCGCGTCGCCTTCCAGCTAAACTACACGTACTCCAAAGATCGCTCCGACGATGACAACGAGAGAGATCCCTTCTCGTTTCGTTACGCCAAGATCACCGATCTCGACGCCGAGTGGAGCCGGTCGGATCGCGATCAGACCCATCGTTTGAATGGCTGGTTGCTCGCCCAGCTACCTGGCGGCGTCGACCTCAACGCCCGCTACTCTTTTCGTTCGGCCCAACCGAAGTCGATTCACTTCAACGGTCCAGACTGCGCCAGTGGCTGCGACGCGAAAGCACCTCAGGATCGGATCAATCCCGACGGCTCCGTCACGCAACGCAACCTGGGGCGAAAAGACAACGCATTCTCGACTCTGGACCTGCGCTTGTCCCGAGAGTTTCACACGGGCAAGTTCGTCGTCGAGCCCGTGCTGGAGGCCTTCAACCTGTTCAACTCCAGGAACCTTCGCCGCCCTGAGGTCACCAGCCTCATCTTCAACTTCGACGGCACGGTCCAGAGTGGTGCCGGCGACCCGCTGCAGGTTCAGCTCGGGGTTCGAGCGAGATTCTGAGGTCCGCTACTGACGTCGGCGCAGCATGACAGCGGCCGTGCGGACTCCGCCGAGCACGGCGGGGTCGCCTCGCTCGATCAACGAGAAGATCTTGCCATCATCGACCACGAACGGCGGCTCGCGATCCTGTTCGGGGTCCGCCTCGTCGCCTTCGTCTTCCTCGTAGTAGTCCGGGTTTGGGGCGTGGGCGGCGTCAACTGTTACGGAGCGCCCCTGTTGATGGGCATCATGACTGGCTGATTGATGGGCATCAGCGGCGAGCGATGGTGCTTGCATGACTGCGATGGGCATCAGCGGCGAGCGAGGCGATCGCAGCGCCGATGGGCATCGGCGACGGACGTAGCTGAACGTCGCGGCGATGAATCTCGCGTTCGTGCTCGACCACGGCACACGGCAACGCGTGAGTCAGCGATCGCGTTCGCGGGTGTCGGCCTCGATGACGCGAGCGACGACGTCTCGCTCGACGAGCTTGCGCTTCTTCTTGGCGGTCTCTCGGAGGGCGGCAGCGGCGAGGCGGTCGAGGTCGCGCATGGCGCCGGCGGTCGCTTCGTGCAGGAGGGCCATCGCGTCGCTGGCGAATAGCTCGCGTTCGCAGCCGGCATGCCGAAGACGGAGGCGGAGATACTCGGCGGTGTCGTCGGGGGCGAGCGGGTCGATCTCGAGGCGGTGATGGAGGCGCGAGTAGAGCGAGCGATTGCGGCGCAGGGCGAGGCGATCGCGAAGCTCCGGGAGGCCGACGAGGACGAGCGAGAGGAGGGCGCGGCTGTCCCACTGATAGTTGAGCAGGATGTGGAGGTGGTCGAGCGTGTCCTGGTGCAGGAGGTGGGCTTCGTCGAGGAGGAAGACGGGATGGACCCGCTCGCGGGCGAGTTCCTCGACGTGCGAGGACACGGCATAGAAGAAGTTGCCAGCGGTGGCGGCGGGCGCCAGCCCGAGCGCGAGGCAGAGCTGGCGGTAGAAGTCGCGGCGGCCGAGGGTCGCGTTGTGCGAGTAGGTCAGGCGGTAGCCGGCAGCGGAGACGCGGTGACGGATCGCGCGCAGGACGCAGGTCTTGCCGACGCCGGGCTCGCCGACGAGCACCACCGAGGCCCGCTCGGTGAGCGCGTCGAGGAGACCGTCGGCGACGGCCTGCTTGGAGCTGGGCAGCCAGAGGTCGGCGTCGGCGATCTCCTTGGAGAGTAAGCGCTGTGCGAACCCGTGGCGCAGTGTGAGGCGGCGGACAGATCAGCGTGGCAGCGGCGGATCGGCCGGCGGGACCGTGAAACTGCCGATCTGGAGGTCCAGCTCATCCGGATCAAGGCGAGCGCGGGTTCTTGCCCAGTGGACCGGCGCGAGTTCGAGGTACCGATCGCGCGGCCAGTACGCCAGCACGCGCAGGACCTCCTCGAGGTACGCGAACGGATCGATGCGATGGAGGCGGCAGGAGGCGACGAGGCTGAAGATCGCGGCGGCGGCCTCGGCGTGGGTGTCGCTGCCGTAGAACATCCAGCTCTTGCGGCCGATGACGATCTTGCGGAGCGCGCGCTCGGCGCGTGTGTTGTCGAGCGGCAACTCGCCGTCGACAAGGACGCGACGCAGCTCAGCCTCCTGATTCAGCGCGTAGCCGAGCGCCTTGGTGGCGAGGTTGTTGCCGGATGCCGTCGCTCGCGCGTCGCGTGTCCATGCGAAGAACTCGTCGAACAACGGGCCCAGATGCGTGGCGCGATGCGCCGCGCGCTCGGCGCGGGGCATGCGTTGCCCCGCGCGATCGGCGGCGAAGATCGCGCGGATGCGCAGGAGCCCCTGCACCCCGACGGCGTACCGGCAGAGCGCCGCCTCGAAGAAGTATCGGCGACAATGGGCCCAACACCCGACGAGCGTGACGCCCGCGGCGTCGGGGTCGTCGATATCCTTTGGCGGCCCTCGCTCGAGGATGTCGTAGACCGCGCTCGCGTCGGCTTGGAGCACTCCGCGGAACGCGCCGAAGAGCTGCTGCACCGCCTCGCTGGTGTGCTTCTCGACGTACTGGAACAGCACCGCATCGGCGTCGACGACCGCGGTGAAGAAGTGACCCTTCTTGCACCCAAGCGACCGGCCGTCCTTGGCCTTCGTCGGCTGGATCAGCGCTCCGGTCGCATCGGTCGAGATCACATGACCGTTCGCGATCGCGTCGCGCCACATCGCCGCCACGATCGTCGCGCCGAGCGTGTTGCCGGCGTGCTCGACGTACCGGCTCATCAGCCCACGATCGAGCGGCAGGCCTGGTCGGCAAGCGCCTGCTCGAGGCGATAGTGCGGCGTTCCGAGCGCGAACTTCGACGTCAAGATGTGCGCGATCGTCGAGGTGTGGAGCAGCGCTTTGGGAAGAGGGTCTCTGGGCTCGGCGTCACCACCACCGTCGTGACGAGGGCGCTGGCTTCAACGGCGGTCTCCGCGGTTGGTGTCGTTGTTGCGCGGTCCTCAATGGCCGGCGTGAGCCGCGAACTCGCGGCCGAGCCTGCCGGAGTCGTCGCCCTGGTCGTGTCGCCGTTCGTGACAACCTCGTACTTCGCCACCCGCTTGACCAGGATGTAGAACCCACCCGGCCGGTAGGCGACCTGCTGCGAATCATCGAAGCCGATCCGGCGACAGCCTCGCGCCTCGAGTTCCTCGTGGACGATCTCGATCACCACGGGGCAGCTTGCTCGTGGACAGGTCGCGCCGGCCGTGAGGACGAGGCTTGCCCCTGCCCTCCGGATCAGGCGGGGCGGCCTCCGTCGCATCCTGACCTTCTTGTTCAGCTCCTTCTGAGCTGCGCCTCGCCCGTGAGTAGATCTCCAAGCGCGAGCTGGAGTTCGCTCGTGCCGCTCCGCTCGGTCTTGTTGCCGTACAGCTGCCGCTTGAGCAACGCGGTCCCGTGGGCCAGCCCCGTGATCGTATCCTCGAGCGAGGCAACCTTGATCGCGGTAAATTGCGCGTCAGTGATACCGGCGTGGCGTCGTGCGCGGCGTGAGCGCTACACCGCGATGGATCACGTCGAAGACCGCCGCGCTCACCAGCAGGTGCTGTTCACCCGGCTCGGTCGCCCGTGGCAGTTCAAATCGCCCGGCGTCGAGCTTCTTGTGGATCACGATTGTCCCGGTTCCGTCCCACGTCAGCACCTTCATCGTGCCCGCGCTGCCCACGAACACGAACAGTGCCCGCGATCGCGGCTCGGCGCGCATCTCCCTCACCATCCCCCGAGCGCTCCGCGCCCAGCCGTACGTCCACCGGCTCGAGCGCCACGTAGATCGGGAGACCGTGCGAGATCACGGCGCACCTCCATCCAGCGCGGCAACGACCGCCCGGAGGAGGCCAGCGTCGAACCCGACGCGCAACTCGATCTCCGCGGCGCCGACCCGCACCACTAAGGCCGTGCTCGCGGCGCGGCCGTCACCAACTCGACGAACGTCGGCGTCCTCGCTGATCCCGAGTCGCGTTCGTCCTTCGACCTCTGCACCCATGTATACGCCGTCGATGCGATCACCCTGAGCCGTCGCGCTGCACTCCGGGACCGGCTCGCCACGCTGGACCGCGGCCACCAACTCAGCTCGCTTGCTCCGCTTGTAGATCTTCCTCATCCTGCCAGCATCAGCGCCCCCTTTGCACCGTTCCAGGTGGGGTTCGCACAGCGGTTACCTTGGAGAACGGGGGCTCCTTGAGCCCGAAGCTATCGAGGTAGGTCACGGCTTCTCCTTGCGATGGCGAGGGGGACGACCGGCGGTCTTGTCGAGGAGCGCGCCGGCAGGATCGAACGGGATGGTGGGCAACGGCATCTCGCCGCTGCGCCGACGCGGGGTGCGCGAGGCCGCCATGGGATCGGCGGGCGCATCGTGTAGCGGTGGCCGTCGTGGAGCGCGACCGGGTCGCCGGCGAGGCCAGCGTGGGCGGCGACGACCGTCACGACGCGGCCAGCGAGGAAGCCCTGGTCGAGCTGCCAGAGGCGGCCGTCGAGGTCGACGGTGCCATCCTTGCGGACGCGGCGGCGGCGATGCACGGTGAGGGCCGTCGCGAGCGCTGGCTCGTCGACGACGCGGCAGCTCGCGCTGGCCCACGCCTCCGCCGGGGTCTTGCCGAGCAGCCCGCCGCGGCGCGTGGTGGTAGTGCTCGTCGAGAAACGCGCCGAGGCGCACCTGCACGTCGTGCAGCGAGGTCATGCCGCCGAGGTGGTCGAGGCAGCCGGGCACCGAAGCGTGCGCCAGAATCGTTCCATCTTCCCGCGCGCCGGCGCATCGTAGGGCCGGGCGTGGACCAGACTGATGCCGAGGCGCTCGCAGCACAGCCGCAGCGCCACCCCGCTGTAGGTGCTCCCGTTGTCGAGGTACAAGCCGCCGGGAGCCATGACGACGCAGCGCGGCCAGCAAGAGGTTGAGCATCTCGACCTCGCGCTCGGTGGTGGGCCTCGAGCGCCACCACGAAGCGCGATGCATCGTCGAGCAGCGCGTGGATGCGCAGCGGCCGGGTCGTCGCGCCGATGCGCAGCGTCGGCCCATGACAGATGTCCCCGTGCCAGAGCGCGCCAGCGTGGTCTGCCTGCCAGCGCAGCCGGGTGTGGCCGTCGGGGCGCACCGCCCCGCTCGAGCCCGGCCTCGCGATAGAGCCGCGCCGTGGTCGCTGACACCACGTCGGCGCCGAGCCTTCCGTCGGCGACCAGCGTGCGCAGGATCAGCGGCACCGAGGCCGTCGGGTACTCTCGCCGGATATCGAGCAGCAGCTCGCGCTGCGCAGGCGTCAACTCGCGGGCACGGCCGCGATCGGAGCGCGGCTGGGGGCGCAACGCCGCCAGCCCACCGCGACGATACGCATACAGCCACCGCTCAAGCGTCGGCACGGAGATCTGCCGCACGGTCGAACTTCCGGGCGGTCGGTAGCGTTCGGCGGCCAGCGCGCGCATCGCAGCAGCCAGCTCGCCCACCGTCGCAGCGTCGACCATCCCGTCGACGCCGGCCCCCCGCACGCGCCAGGCGCACACTCGCTGCCGCACCTCCTCCACGGGCATCGCCATCAAGCCCCACAGCGCCAGCGCCATGCAGATCGCCGCCTGGCTGTAGTGCCGACGCGACGCCACCCCACGGGGCACCACCAGGAGCACCGCGTGGCATCGGGTGCAGCGGTACCTTCGGCAGCTGACCACCGCCGTTGTCGGCTCACCATCGGCCGCAAGCGGGCCACGAACCTGACGGTCGCGGAGCCCGTGGCCGTGCAGCCCAACGGCTGCCCCGATCGGACGGCTCGCACTCCCGCATCCAGGGCATCGCGCGGGCCGAGCCTCCGCCACCGACGGCGGCCGTGCGAGCCACCCCTTGACGTCGAGCGCGGAATGGATGATGTGAAGGGCGTCTGGTTGTCTTCGTCAATGGGGCCGACCAGGAGCACGACGCCGACCGTGTTCCAGCACTCGTCGGCGTCACCTACTTTCGGCGAGCCCAAGCTCAGCTCCGGAGAGGTCGTGGACTGGTTCTACCCCAGCGATCCGGATCTCAGCCGGTCGTCGGCAACGATGGTGTAGGCGCCCTTTGCCATCACGCAGCCTGCTTCATCTCACTGGTGTTCCCATAGTCGGGGCTGCTCCCTAACAGTCAACCAGTAGCTGGTCCGAGCGCTTCGTACACAGCGGCGGGGCACCCTTGCAGTGGCCAAAGGCCAGCACCTCGGCGCGCACCACACCCAGGATCTCGCCAAAGTAGTCACTGGCGATGAACACCTGCGCGGTCACGTCGCCGAGCACGACCAGCGAGCCGTGGTTGTAGTAGCCGTGGAACAGCTCCTGGACCCTGAGGTCTCCCCGCACGAACAGGGGCGCGCCCGCGATGGCCACGTTGCGCGCCGAGAGCGCTCCGAGCACGACCAGCACGGGACCAAAGTCCTGCTCGCCGTTCACCAGGTTGCCGTCGATGACCAGATCGCCTTCGATGACGTAGCCCGCGATGCGCTCGGGTTGAGCGTCGCCAGGGGCACCGGCGGACCACGGTGCCTCGCCGTGATCGAGCCGGAGCGACTCGATACGCAGCGAGCCCTGATGCCACAGATACGCGCCGGAGCCCGCGGCGCGAAGCTGCGGCGCCGTGAAGCCAGCCTCCAGCAGCCGCCGGCGCAGGGGTTCTTCTTCCAGCGCGCGGAACATGGCCCTTTGTACTCCATCAGCTGGCGGGCACGCCAGGGTAGGGATCAGGACGGACAGATCGCGAAGCGATTGCGCGCATCTCGTGGCGCTTCAGCGGCAGCCACAGACGCCGCCGGGGTGGGAGCAGCAGCCCCGCAGGGAGCCGCCACAGGTACACGACGGTGCTAGGGAGCTGGTTGTAGCCGAGCGCGGGATCCTCGACGGCGAGGGAGCACAGTAGTTATTGGCTCGACCACAACAGCGTCACCATGAGCTGGCTCAAGCATCTCGATCGCAAGGCGCTCACCCGCTACCCCTGTCCCGTTGGGGCCTCAATCGAGCGTGTGTTCATTGCTCAGCAGGATCGTCGACAGGAACAACCTGACACCATTTCGGTCTTGGTCCTCGACGGAGACCTCAGTCTGGGATCCGTACATGCCCGCGGGCAACCGGCCAAGCACGCGAGCTGGCACGCGCAATTCGCCAGCGTGCAAGGGCGCAACGCACTCGATTGCCACCTTGGACAGACTCGATCCATCAGGGAATGGCATGTTTTCGTACGAATAGAGGAACATTCGCACCAACGCGCCGTGCTGGGCCACGGAAGGCCATGTCATTGACAGTGGCTCGCCGCGGTCAATGGTGCTGGGGAGTTCGGTCAATGCGAGCGAGCGCGGCGGCCCAGCGAGAGTCAATGCAACGGGGTGTCTGAGCCCTGAGTAGGAGATCTTCACTGGATCGCCCGCCTCGTTCCAAAGAGGCGTCTCGAGTAGACTGCCCATGTAGTTTCCAGCGGCGTCGGCGGTCAGATCCACCGTGCTCTCCGTCCCGGTCATGTTGATCGTACCGGCGTCAAGTTTGGGCGACTCGATCGCGGTGTCGCACGTCAGGAGCCTGCAGCCACGTCCCATTTGCTGCCACTTGCAGTTGCGCTCGGTCGTCCACGGGCTGGTCGTGATGTCGGCAAATGCGAAGTCGAATTCGTAGCCTGGGAATGGCGAGACATGCAACGAGCCTACGTGCCCCGCGGCGGCTTTGGAGTGGTGCCTCCGCATTTGCTCGACGGAGTGGGCTCGCGTGGAGGCTAGTTCCGCACTTGAGGTCAGTGCATCCTGAGAGTCGCATGCGGTGCCGATGACGAGAGAGAGCGGCAGAAGAAACGCCGAACGCCTTAGAGTGGTGACTATCATGCTTATATTCTCAACACGCACGCTTGCTAAGGTCAAGCGCGCGGAACGTGTCAACGCATTTGAGACAGGGAGATTCGAATTCTATGTCGTGCTCGCCTCGCAAAACAACCTCTGGTCGGGTTCTCTGAACGCATTTGAGACAGGGATATTCGAATTCTATGTCGTGCTCGCCTCGCAAAACAACCTCCGGTCGAGTTCTCTGCGCCTCGCAAACAACCTCCGGTGGGCTCTCCCGGTAAACAACCTCCGGTCGGGCTCTCCCCATGGGAAGGTGTACATGATCACGCGGCGCTGCACGCAGCGCACGTTCCTGCTGCGGCCCGACGAGGTGACCAACCAGGTCTTCCCCTATTGCCTGGCGTATGCTGCGCAGAAGACTGGCGTTCAAGTGCTGTACGCGATGGTGATGTCCAATCATCATCATGCGATCGTGCACCCGCCGCGCGCCCTGGTCATCGCCGTCCCGCTGTTGGGATCCAGATGGCGTGTTGCCTGCGTTCACCCAGGAGTTGCATAGCCTGACGGCCCGGGGCGTTCTCGCGGAGGGCGGCGGCGAGGGGGGAGAACGCACGACAGCGCGACCGCTGCCGGACCCCGTAGCCGGGCGCGCCCAGGGTTCGATAAGCTAAGCTCGCGCCCTACCCTACTCGGAGCCCCATGCCTCGTTTCGTCGCCGTCTACACCATGAGACCAGAAGACTTCGCCGCCTTTCGCGCGCGCCCCACGTCCGAACAGGAGGCGATCGACGAGGCAGGATTGAAGGCGTGGAGGGAGTGGCACCGACGCAACGCCGCCGCGATCGTCTCGACCGACGTCATGGTCGGCAAGACCAAGCGCGTCACCAGGTCCGGTATCAGCGATGCTCACAACCAGATCTGCGGCTTTCTCATCGTCGAAGCCGCAGACCTCGCTGCCGCCGCCGGCCTCTTCCAGGATCACCCACACCTCACGGTCTTCCCGGGCGACGGCATCGACGTCATGCCCGACGTCACGGGGCCGCCGGAGGGTTGAGGGGAGGGTTGAGGGGATGGAGTCGAGCGGCACCGCCTGACTCCGCCGGTGCCCCGGATCTCGAACGGCGGCTTGTCGGCGTGGCACGCACCTCGAAGGCCCCAAGCGGGCCGGATGGTGAGCGCGCCCGGCGCTGTTGATCTTTCATCTCCGTGACTTGACCCCCACGCAACGTGAGGCCGTACGCTCTCCGGCATGAGCAAGGGCCGCACATACCAGGTCAAGGAGGTCGCGCGCATCGCCGGCGTGTCCGTGCGCGCGCTCCACCACTACGACGAACTCGGACTACTCACACCGTCAGGTCGTACGGAGGCGGGGTACCGCCTCTACGGCGACGACGACCTGCTGCGCCTGCAGCAGATCCTCATCGGACGCGAGCTGGGCATGTCGCTCGAGGAGATCAAGCGCTCGCTCGACGACCCGCGCTTCGATCGGCGTGCCGCGCTCGAGAAGCAACGCAAGGAGATCGCGACCCGAGCAGACCGTGCGGCCGCGATGCTCCGTGCCATCGATGCGGCGCTCGCCGCGTTGGCGAATGACGGAGGAAAGGTCATGAAAGACATGAGCAAGGAAGAGATCACGACGCTGTTCGACGGCTTCGACCCCTCGCTGTACGAGGACGAGGTCAAGGAGCGCTGGGGCAAGACCGACGCATACAGGGAGTCTGCGCGCAGGACGAGCCAGTACACGAAGGCCGACTGGGAGCAGTACAACGCCGAGTCTCATGCGATCATGACCGACGCCGCACAGCTCTTTCGCTCGGGCTCGCCCGCCGAGGGTGACGAGGCGATGGCCGTCGCGGAGCGCCATCGCCTCTCGATCGATCGCTGGTTCTATCCCTGCGGACCGGAGATGCACGCCGCACTTGCAGACATGTACGAGGCGGACGCGCGTTTCGGTGAGAGCATTGACAAGTATGCGCCTGGGCTCACGGCCTGGTGGTCCTCGGCCATTCGCGCCAATGCTCGGGGCAGCTCGTCAGGCGCTCTCTGAGCCGTTGCCGAAGCTGGCGAGGAACTCGTCGAGCTGGTCGAGCTGGTCTGGCATTCCGCCCGTCGATCCCGAGGCGATCGCCGCGTCGAGGGCGGCCTTCGAGGGATAGAGGTCATGCACGACCAGCGACGTCTTGCCGTCCTTCTCCTCGAACGTGACCGTGGTGACCGTCTCGCCATCCTCTCCTTCCTCGTTCGTCCAGACGAGGCGAGAGGGCGGCGTCACTTCGCGGTACGTGCCGAAGAACGCCATCGTCGAATCCCCGTGCTGAAACACCAGGCGATACTGACCTCCGACGCGAACGTCCATCTCGCATGACAGCAACGTCAGCCCATACGACTTCGGCACCCACCACCGCTGAAACAGCTCTGGCTTGGTCCACGCCTCAAACACGAGGTGCGCCGGACCGTTGACGGTACGCCTGACGACAAGCTCGCGTTCAGATGTGCGTTCTTCCGTCGTGGGGTTCTTGTTGGTGCTCGCCCGACTATCGTCTTTTTCGGCCATTGTGCTTCTCCTTCTGTTTCAGTTCATCCACGACCTGGTCCAATGCATCGAAGCGCGCGGCCCAGAGCTGGCGGTACCTCTCGATCCACGCCTTCTCCTCTTCCAACCGACGCGGACCGAGCCTGCAGGTCCGAACACGTCCGACTTTCTCCGTGGAGACGAGCCCTGCCTGCTCCAGGACCCCGACGTGCTTCTTCATGCCCGTCACGGTCATGTGAAATCTGTCAGCGAGCTCCGTGATCGAAGCGTCCGCACGTCCGAGCTGACCCAGGACGCCGCGGCGGGTCGCATCCGAGAGGGCGGCAAACGAGGCGTCGAGGTGGTCGCTCGAATGCTGAACCATGCGGTGCAGTATATGGAGATGGATGGCTGGATACAAGAGAACCCTGGACGCCAGGCCGCTCGCCGGACCCGAGCGTGGGCGTGGGCGCGGCGGGGATGCCGCCTGGGCACATCACCACCGGCCCTGGAGACAAAAAGGCAGGCCACGCCGCGCTCGCGCACCGCCAGGGCCGACATTCTCCAGTCGTTGCGCGCGGACTGCGCCTTGGCACTTCGACTGCATTGGCGGGACCACGTGGCTGCTCTTGCTGGCAGCACACGCCGTGCGCGCGTCGCGTGCACGGCTACTCCAGCGCCTCCTCCATCGAAAGCAAACATGATGTCCATGCTCCTTCGCTCGTCGTCGTCTTCCTCGGCCACCCTCCGTTGCCTCTCCCTCCTCTGCCTCTCCCTTCTCGGCACCTCGACGCGCCTGGCCAGCGCTTCGTCGGACGCGCTCGGCGCCGCCGCGAGCAGCGCGCCTCCATCAGAGGCGCTGGTCGCCGCGAGAGACTCCGAGCTGGCCAGCGGCCAGTTCCTCTCGCTGGACCACACCACGGGCCGATCTGGCTTCGGGTTGCAGGCCAGCTACCTCCGCTATGACACCTCGCAGACCGGGACCACCATGACGCCGCTCCGACTCGAGGTCTTCGGCCAGATCATGGGCAGCGGTTCCGTGGGGGCCTACACCAGCGCCGTGATGTCGCGCATCGACTGGCAGTTCACCGGCGCCCCGGAGCTCGCCGGAATGACGTTCACCGACAGCGCGATCACCGGCCTGGAGTTCGGCGCGGTGATGACCCGCCGCCGCGCGAGCCTGGAGGTGATCGCCCGCGCAGGGGTATCGCTGCCTGCCGCGAGCGACCACGACATCAACGGCAAGGGCCTCAATCAGATGACCGCGTTTGCTCGTCTGACGGATCTGGCGATGTCCGCGCCGTCCTCGACCGTGGCGCGGCTGGCGGTGTCGCCGATCTGGCGAGCGGGGCGCTGGCTCCTGCGCGCAGATGTCGGGATCGACGTTCCGGTGGATGAACCAGCGGGGATGGATTGGCAGGCCCTGGGCCGCTTCAACGCCGCCGCGGGCCTGGTCATCGGCGCCCACCAGGTGGGCCTGGAGTCCGCCACCACCGTCGCCCTCGAGCATGTGTCCGACGGCGAGCGCGCGGTTCACACCGTCGGGCTGTCCTATCGCCATCTGGGCGCCTTGCAGCCCTTCTTCGGCCTGCAGCAGACCGTGGCCACCGACGTATGGCCTGCGAGCGAGCTCGAGCTGACGGTGATCGGCGGCATCTCCGCCGAGTTCACACGCTAGCTCGTCCTCGCGCAGCGAGAGGCGATGCCTCCGCTCGCTCCGCTTGTTTGGTGTGGTGCCTATCACCCGGTCGGAGCCCTAGATCCATTCCGCGAACTGTGCGTCAGATGGCACATGCGACTGTCCTACGTCCTTGCGACCACCCTGACGCTGGCGCTCCTGGGGTGCGCGCATCAGCGATCCTCCAACGACACCGCCGCGTCCCCCTCTCCCGCCGTGGCGAACGCAGCTCCCGCGTCGAACGCCCCGGCCAGCGCACCTGCGGGGCTAAACTCGGAGTGCCGGTTCCTCGGCCCGCGGTGCCCTGACGGGCTGATGTGCAACACGCCGCCTTCCTCCGCACGCAACGCCGCTGGGATCTGCACGCCCGCATGGACTGGAGAAGCCGAAGGCGCGCACTGCGGGACGATCGCGGGGCTCAAGTGTGGGCCCGGCCTCGTCTGCATCGTTCGGGACGACAACATGGACGACGCCAGCGGCGTCTGCACCAGGTGAAGCCATGACCAGATCTTCCGCCGCCCTCTGGCTGCTCGCCGTCGCGGGCTGCGCCTCCGCGCCCCATCAGGCCGCCCCGGCCGCTCCGACGGCCTCATCCTCCAGCGGCGAAGCTGGCGCCGCGCCGCTCGGCCTCCCCAGAGACGCGGCCGAGTTGAACGCGCGCGTGCTCACGTTCCTTGGCCGCCCGGCCAGCGCGGCCGAGCTCACCCGGGAGCACGTCGAGCGCTGGATCCTCAAGCTCGACGCGCAGCGAGGCGATCCTCAGGCCTTCGGCGCCTGGGGCAAGCTCGACGGCGGCTGGAGCTACACCCTCGAACTCCGCGTCGAGGCCCAGAGCGGCCGCAAGAAGCTCTGGCTCACCTACTCCGGGGACGACAACGCCAGCATGGGACCTGTCTGCGCCCCCGACTTCGAGGGCTTCGTGAAGGCGCTCAGCGACGCGGGCTACACCTACGAGAAGGTCTATGGCGAGCACAACCGCTTCATCGCCGGTTCCTTCGTTCGCGGAGGTGCGCAGCTACAAGTGGTCCCTCGGGGCGTGAGCAACGAAGACGCCGCGCACTTGTGTGCGCACATGCTGATCCTCGAGGCGCCGTGAGGTTGACCCTGCGCTGAGCTAGAGCGCGAACGGTCCGCGCGTGACGAGAAACGTACCCTCGATCGCGAGCGTAGCGCGCGGCCCCTGGGCGGGACGCCAGTCGACCAGCGTAGCGGTGAACGCGCCCTCGACCAGCTCGCCGACCGCGCCGACGCGGGTCACGGTGAGCGTGCAGGTCGGCGCCCCGTCGAGCACGGGGGCGGAGCGGAAGTCGACCGGGTCGCCGAGCTCGCGGCCCGCGAAGTACGCCACCCCGGCGCGCCACGTCGCGCAGTCGTAGCTGCCAACCGCGGCCGGTGCGTACAGGACCACCAGAGGGTCACCGGCCTGGGCAGACAGCGAGATCATGCCGTGGTCCACGACCGCCACCGCGGCCGTCGCGACGAAGTCGACGCCAGCGATCTTCGCTTGCACCGCGCCGCTGGTTGGCGCCGCCTTGCACTTCCCCGGGCTATTGAAGGTCGAGTTGCCACCCCATCCGAAGCACCCAAAGTCCCGGACGCTGCACCCCACGCAATCCGGGCACACGCCGACCGCGCAGTTCACGGTTGGCAGACCGCCGCCGGTCTCGGGCGGCGCGTTCGAAGTTGGTGTGCCTTCGGGCCCAACAGGCGCAGCGCAACCAGCGAGGCACGCACTCAATACAAGGGCTCTCATGCTCACTCCTGGGCGTGGGTTCGCGGCGGCGGTCGAACATACCATGTCGAGGTGTCGCAGAATCACCTCCGGTCAGGTGCGCGAGGTACGCGACTCCGGCTGGACACAGAACAGCGTCTGCTGCAGACGGAGGCGGCTCTTCCGGAATGAGCCCAAGGCTGTCGCCGGCTGCGGTCGGCTCACTCGCGGGCTTCGTGGAACGATCGATCCAGATCGTCGAGCGACGCGGAAAGGGCGGCCTTGAACTCGTCCCAGTTCTCGGCGCTGGCGCTCTTGGCCAGCTCGAGCTGGGCCCGGACCTTTTCCCAGCGCTCGCGCACCGCGACGAGCCGGGCCTTGCTCGCTGCACTGGCGGCGGCGCCCTGACGCTCGACCTTGCCGCTGAGGTCATCTAGCGCGGCGCGCAGGATTACGAGTTCACCGTTCATGCGCTGGACGAGCTCGTCCTTCTGGGCGAACGCATAGTCCCGGACGGCGCGCGCGGCCTGGGCGGTTTTGGCCGCCACCTCCTCCTTGTTGGGCGGGGGGCTGGCCGCGGGTTCGCTCTTGCCGCAGGCGGTCGCGTGGCCCGCCGAGGACAGCGCCAGCGCGCCAGCCAGCGCCCAGGAGGCGGCGCGCCAGGCGGGCGTGGATGGAACCAAGGGACGTGACGGCGCGCCCGGCCGGGGCCTGCGCGCGCTCATGCTCCACCCCGAGGCCGGGAATTGCCGAGCCCAGCGACGCGCAAGAGCACCAGCACGACCGCGACACCAAGCAGCACGTGCAGGTACCCGCCGAGGGTATAGGACGTGACCAGGCCCAGCGCCCAAAGCAAGATCAGGATGACAGTGATGGTCCACAACATGGGTAGCCTCCTTCGGCTGACCGTGTGCTCGCCGCAGGCGCGGCGAGGTCGGGCGAGCGACGCACCGACATGAATGAAGCAAAGCAAGGATCGCGCCGCGCCAATCCCGCGAGCCTGGGCGAGCAGCGGACAACGGCTCCCTTCAATTTGAGCTAGTGCGGTCATTGTGATGAAGTGCGGCAATGCGCGCAGCCGCTGACTCGACGAAGCGCTCGTCGCTGGCGGCGAGAAGTCGACGGTCTCACGCCACCGCGTGGACCAGGCATGGGATGTGCAGAAGCGCGGGGAATGTCGAACAAACTCTCGGTATGGACTGGGCTGGTGGGTGCGCTCGTACTGACGCTGAGCCTGGCGGCGCCTGGCTGCGACGACGTCGCGCAGGCCATTGACTGCAACACCATCTGCAATCGCTACAAGGACTGCTTCGATGCTTCCTATGACGTCTCGGCCTGCACGGACCGCTGCAAGCCCATGCTGGAGACTGATCCGCACGGCGCCGACGACTGCGCCGCCTGCATCGATGACCGCTCGTGCGCGGGCTCGGTGTTCGCGTGCGCCGCAGACTGTCAGGGCATCGTCCCTTGATGCAGGAGGGCAGCGCCTCTGCTGCGGGTGTCCACCAGCAACAGTCGCTGGCAGACGCCACGTAACCTGGAGACCTGGAGCCGCGTCCAACCCACCTGATGCCATGGACAGCCACGCTTGGCTTGCCCGGTGTCGGGAGGAGGAGGCACCGATGAGCGAGCTCAGGAATCGCAGGTTCGTGTACGCGGTGGTGGCGTCGCTGCTCGGCGGGCTGCAGGTCGCATCCGCTGACACCGCGACCATGCCCGCGGCGACGCTCCGGGCGACCGTCACGTACGAGACCGGGCCCGCCTACATCGCCCAGAACGACGGCGACTATGGTGCCACGGGCACGCGCTACAGCGCCGCCGACGTCGGCCAGCAAGCCAACCTCTTGCTGTCTCGGCGCGCCAGCGTCGAGCTGAGCCACGGCCGTCACACCGCCATCCTGCTCTACGCTCCGTTCGAGGTGTTGACCGAGGTCGTGCTGGCGCGCGACCTGCAGTTCCGTGACACGCTGTTTCTCACCGGAACGCTCGTCCAGCATCGCTATCTGTTCGACGGATACCGCGGTTCGTATCTCTATCGCTTCCTGGAGCGGGGCGGGCTGTCGCTCGAGGCCGGCGGCTCGCTGCAGATCCGCAACGCGGAGGTCGCATTTCGCTCGCTGGATGGGGCACAGCGCGCCGCCGAGGACAACATTGGTCTCGTGGCGGCGGCCAAGACGCGGCTACGATATCGCCCGACCAGCGACTCGTGGTGGGGTGGACTCGAAGCAGATGGGTTCTCCACGTTCGGCCTGGTCTCGGGGGTTCGTGGCGCGATCTATGATGTTCAGTTGTTCGCCGGCCACCCCGTCGCGCGCGGAGTCGACCTCATGTTCGGGGCACGGCTGCTCGGTGGTGGCGCCAACGTGGAGTCGCGAGATATCTATAATTGGGCGAACTTCATCGCGTTCACCGCCGGTGTTCGCATCTCGCTCGACACGTTGCTTGGCGCGGCGCGTTGACCACGCCGAGGTAGGCCCGACCGAGCTTGAGTTCCTTGCCGCGAGGTGGCGCGGCAAATCGCCACGCGGGCGGAATGTCGCGCCGGGATGGCGTCACGCGCTGGCAGGCGCTGGCAGCTCGACGGCGCAGCTTGCCGGCGGTGCGCCGCGTTCTTATTCTGGCGGCGATATGAAAACCATCCGACGACTAGCTTTCATCGTATTGGCCACCGCGGTGTTGGGTCTGGGAGCCTGCGGGAAGCAGGCCGTGTCGACGCCAGATGCGCCAACCGCGGCGGTCGCCGCCAAAGCGCCCTTGCTCGTGAACATCACGAGCGGCAAGAACGACCTTCATGCGGTGTCCATGGCGCTGGGGCTCGCGAAAATGGCGGCCGAGCACGGGCATCAGGTGGTGGTGTTCTTGAATGTGGAGGCGCCCATCTTCGCGACGAAGGATCTCGCCGCTGATGTGCGGTTCGCGGACTTCCCGCCGGTGTCCGAGCTGGTGGCAGGCGCCCTCGCGAAGGGCGCCAAGATCATCGTGTGTGGTCACTGCGCGGCGGTGCAGAAGGTGGACACCTCGCAGCTACTCCCCGGCGTGATCGTCAGCGATCACGGCCAGCTCCTTGACTACCTCCAGCCCGGGATGATCGGCGTCTCGTACTGAGGGCGGCAGCGCGAGCGATTGCAGGCGCTGCACCAGGAAGTCCCACACCGCGCGCACGCGCGGCACCTGCGCCAGCGTGCGCGGCGCGACCAGCCACAGCTCCAGCTCGGGCCCCGGGGGCAGGCCCAGGTCCAGCTCCACCAGCTCGGGGCAAAGCTGGCGGATGGCGCGCGCCAGCAAGGCCACGCCGAGTCCTGCTCGTACGGCCTCGATCTGCGCGAGGTGGCTGTCCGTGCGCATCCACGGCTCCACCTGCGTGTGCGCCGCCAGATACGCGCCGTCGATCGACAGCGAGCCGGACAGCTCGGCGCCAGGGGCGCCGCCGGCCATCGAGCCAAGCTCAAGCACGATCCAGTCTAGCTGCTCGGCGCGCGGCGCTGGCCCCGTCTCGTAGCGCGGGTGGGCCAGCACGGCCATGGGCAACGTGGCGATGCGGCGCGCTACCAGGTCCCCACCTGTCGGGCGAAAGAAGCGCAGCGCCAGCTCGGCCTCGCGCTGAGACAGGTCCGCCGCGCGCTCATCCACCACCAGGTCCAGGCGCAAGCGCGGGTGGAGCGCTCGCAGCGCCGGCAAGAGGTGCGGGACCAGGACCTGGACGGCGAACGAAGAGGTCACGGCCAGCCGGACGCGGCCCTCGATGTGCTCGGTCATCGCGGCGCCGGTGTCGAGGAAGGACGACAGCTCGGCCTCCATGCGCTCGGCGGCAGGCCGCAGGCGCAGCGCCAGCTCGGTGGCGCGCGGCCCGCTCGGGGTCCGGTCAAACAACGCCGCGCCGAGGGCGCTCTCCAGCGCGGCGATGCGGCGGCTCACGGTGGATTGCTCCACCGCCAGCGTGGTCGCCGCGCCGCTGAAGCTGCCCTCGCGCAGGACCGCCAGCAAGACCCGGATGTCATCCCAGCGGGCGGGCAGCGGCAGCGTATGCATGGATGCATGGAGCATATGCCAAGGTGAGGCTCCCGCCAGGCAGTGACGTGACGTACCTCAAGGGCATGCCTGTCCTGCTCTTGATCGACGGCCACCCCGATGGGACGCCCGCCCATGAGACCCTGGCTGGAGCGCTCTGCGACGCCTACCACGCGGGCGCCGCGCCGCACGCCGAGGTGACCCGCCTGGAGCTGCGCCACCTGACCTTCGATCCGATCTTGCGCCGAGGCTACGCGGCGCCGCAGCCGCTGGAGCCAGATCTGGAGGCAGCGGCCGCCGCCATCACCGCCGCGCACCACGTGGCCTGGTTCTTCCCGTGCTGGTGGAACGCCCCGCCCGCGCTGGTCAAGGGCTTCATCGACCGGGTGTTCACGCCGGGCTTTGCGTTTCGCTACACCGCCGAGTCTGCGCTGCCGCAGAAGCTGCTGGCCGGGCGCTCGGCGCGGCTGGTCACGTCCATGGACAGCCCGTGGTGGTGGCACCGCCTGGTCAATCGCTCAGCGCTGCACGTACAGTTCCTGCGCAGCACGCTGGGCTTCGTGGGCTTCTCGCCGCTGGGCAGCAACACCGTCTATGGCGCGCGCACCTTGACCGCGCGAGCCCGCGACCGCGCGCTGGCGCAGGTGCGCCGCGCCGGACGGCGAGACGCGCTCGCGACCGCGCGCCGAGAGCGCCGCCGCGGCGCGCTGCTGGCGAGCTGACGTCAGTATCCCCACCACGACTTGCTGTAGTTGGGCAGAAAGCCCCACAGCAACGAGCTCGCGAGATAGAAGAAGTTGCCGGTCACGGTGGCGGCGGTGATGACCGGCGGCACCCGCGCGATCAGCGCGTTGGCCCCGGCCGCCCCGAGCGCCACGATCAACGCGGCGCGATGGTTGTTGAAGCACGTGGCCACCACGGCCGGTCGGGTCAAGCCCTTGGCCCGGTGGTCGTTGGTCGCCTGGATGCTCGCGACGTCCATCAGGTAGCATCGAAACAAGTCGGTCACGTCGTTGGCCACCACCGCGACGCGGCCCGGCGCCACCACGCCGCCGACGGCAGCGGCCATCGCCTGGGCGACCTCGATGACCGTGGCGCGGTACTGCCGATAGCGGGGCTGAAGGTCGCACGAGGCGAACACGTGATCGATCTGCCCTGCGGTCAGCGGGTTGGCGTTCGGAGCCCAGGAGCCCACCAGCGGTCCTTGATGGAAGTTCTCGGCGGCGCGCTGCCGCCCCGTCATCAGGAAGTCGCCCATGCAATGCACGGCGAACTCGTGGCACAGCATGCCGGCGCAGAAGCCCAGCGGGTAGTTCTCGAAGTACCAGCTATCCATCTCGATGTGGACGGTCGCGATGGCGGCGTTGGCGGCGGGGACGCCCGGGATGACCTGCAACGCGGCCGGGATGCCCCAGGTCACGGCGTGGGCGGCGGTCGCATAGGAGATCTGCGAGATCGTCCCGAAGCAGAAGTGGTTGACGTGGGGGTTCGGGATCGTCTCTTTCACCGTGTGCAGTCGGACGCGGACCTCTTGCGGCGCGCCTCCGCCCCACGGGCCGTTGTCGATGTAGTTGGAGATCCGGTTCGACGCGATCAGCAGGTCGCCGATGGTGTCGGCCTTGTGCCGGTAGTTCTGGTTGGCCACCGCGTTGACGCCAAGCAACACCCGCGGATCCCAGGTGTAATAGGCGTTGACACTACGTGCGTTCTCGAAGGCCACGACGGCCATAGCTGCCCCTCCCCGGAAATTGACGAGTCGCCGATCGTAGAGGCCGGTCACCCCGGAGTCAAAAAAGAGGCGCGCCCCTCGAGCACTTCCCCGGAGGTCGAGCCCCCGCTAGCTTGGCCGGGCGGCGCGGCGCCGGCGTGTCGGCTTGCTCTTGGCGCGGCGACGTGGGGACACCCGGACGACGGTCGCGGGGGCCGCGGGGGAAGCGGCCGCCGCGGGGGAACCGGGGGCCGCGGGGGAACCGGCGGCCAGGTGCGCTGGTGCCGGGACGTCGGCGGAGAGCTGCTCGAGCAGATCGAGCGGGCCGGGGCAGCGCTCCCGAAGGCCGCAGGCGCCGCACGCGCCGCCCGACCACAGGTGTTGATAGAGCCCCTGCACGTGATCGAGGACGCGGGTATCCTCGGTCATCACGCCAAGCTCGAAGTTTCTGCGGGTGGCGCCGCGCGCGCCAAGGCCGGCGCCAGTCCAGTTGGCGGAGCCCAGGTACAGGCGCCGGCCATCGACGATCACGGCCTTCATGTGGTTGCGCGGGCACAGCCGCAGCGCCAGGCCGCCTTCATCGAGGACGGGGTGACGCGCCAGCTCGGCGCGGAACGGCCCCGACGGGCGATCGGCGTGCAGGACGCGCAGCTCCACGCCGCGCCGAGCGTGGTCCGCCAGCACCTCGAGAATGGAGCGGTACGAGCTGCGACCACGGGCGCGACGGACCCCTGGCCGGGCTCGACCGTCCTCGATCATGAGCTCCTTGAGGTTGGCGGTGGCGATCCACACCGAGGTCTCGGCGGCCAGCACCGCCTCGATCGCGGCGTCGTAGTGGCCGCGGCCGCCGACCAGCTCGACATCGAGGCTGCGATACGAGGTGACGAAGTCGGTGGGGACGTGCGATGGGCGGGGCATGTGGGGCCTGACGGTCATCCTGAATCGGCGCAGGGCACTTCATACCGCGGGACGCTGGCCCGCGCTGCGCGTTGGGCCTCGCCGCAGGGGACTGCGCGAGGGACTGGCGGTACAGTCGTCGCCAGGAGGCGCTCGAGGGAGCGACCCCGGATGATGATCCCCCTGAAGGCGACGCGATGACGGCCGAGCGGATCGTGGTGCGCGGCCACGTGCAAGGGGTGGGGTTTCGCCCGACGGTGGCGGGGCTCGCCACCGCGCTGCAGCTACCTGGCTGGGTGCGCAACGACGACCAAGGGGTGGAGATCGTGCTGGGCGGCGAGCGCGCGGTGCGCGACGCCTTCGTGGCGGCCCTGCTGGCCGGGCTGCCGCCGCTGGCGCGGGTGGACGAGCTGGTCCGTGCGCCCTTCGAGCTGGCCGTGGGCCCGGGCTTTGCGATCGTGGAGTCCAGCGCTGGATCGGCCGAGCCCCGCGCGGTGGTGGTGCCCGACGCGGGCCTCTGCGCGGCGTGTGCGGCGGAGGTTCGAGATCCACACGCTCGCCGGTATCGCTATCCGTTCACCAACTGCACGCACTGTGGCCCGCGGTTCTCCATCGCGCTCGACGTGCCCTGGGATCGCGCGACCACCACGATGCGCGAGTTCCCGATGTGCGCGGAGTGCGCCGCGGAGTACGCCGACCCGACCGACCGGCGGTTTCACGCCGAGCCCATCGCCTGCTCTGCGTGCGGGCCGCGAGTGACCTTGGCGCGCAGCGATGGCCGGCCGTTCGTCGTCGAGAGCATGACCACGCTCGACGCTGCCGACGCGGTGACGACGATCATCGCGCGCGGCGAGATCGTCGCGCTCAAGGGGCTGGGCGGCTTTCACCTGCTGTGCGACGCCACCCGGCCCGAGGCGGTGGCGCGGCTGCGGTCGCGCAAGCGGCGGCCCGACAAGCCGTTCGCGCTGATGGTCCGCGACCTGCAGGTGGCCGAGCAGTGGTTCGAGCTGTCGGCCGCGGAGCGCGCGGCGCTCGCCCAGCCGGCGGCGCCTGTGGTGCTGGTGGCGGCGCGGATGCCGGCCGGCGACGGCGAGCCTGGCGCGCCGAGCGAGCCTGGCGCACCGGGCGAGCCCGGCCGCCCCGCGGCGGAGGTGGCGCCGTGGCCAGCCGGCGCGGTGGTGCGGCACGGCGTGATGCTGCCGTCGACGCCGCTGCACCTGCTGGCGCTCCTGCGCTGCGCGCACCCGGTGGTGTGTACCAGCGGCAATCGCAGCGATGAGCCGCAGGTGATAGACGACGCCGAGGCGGCGGCGCGGCTGGGCGACATCGCCGACTGGATCCTTGGCCACGATCGGGTGGTGCATAACCGGGTGGATGACAGCGTGGTGCGGGTGTTCGGCGGGAAAGCGCGGGTGCTGCGCCGGGCGCGCGGCCTGGCGCCGGCGCCGTTGCCGCTGCCGCCGGGGTTCGCCGAGGTCGCGGCGACGGTGCGGGTGCTGGCCGCGGGCGCGGATCTGAAGGCCTCGGTGTGCCTGTCGCGGGCCGGCGATCTGATCCTGTCGCAGCACCTGGGCGAGCTCGACGACGCGCTGGCTCGTCCGGCCTATGTCGAGCAGCGCGACCGCCTCAGCGCGCTGCTCCACCACCGGCCGACGGTGGTGGCGGTGGACAACCACCCGCAGTCGCGCGCGCGCGCGCTGGCGCTCGAGCACGCCGACGAGCTGGGGCTGCCGCTGGCCGAGGTGGGGCACCACCACGCGCACTTCGCGGCTTGCCTGGGGGAGCACGGGGTGGCGCTCGGCTCGCCGCCGCTGCTCGGCATCATCCTCGACGGCCTCGGCGCCGGTGACGCGCCGGGCACGCTGTGGGGCGGCGAGGTGCTGATCGGCGGGTACGCGCGCGCCCAGCGGGTGGGGACGCTAAAGCCGGTGGCGCTGCTCGGAGGCGACCGGGCGGCGCGCGAGCCGTGGCGCTGCCTGTACGCCCAGCTCCGCGCCGAGCTGAGCTGGGGCGAGCTCTTGACCTCGTTCGGCGACGTGCCGGTGCTGCACGCGCTGCGCGCCAAGCCGGTGGACCTGCTCGAGCAGATGCTGCAGACGGGCACGGGGGCGCCGCGCGCCAGCTCGTGCGGGCGGCTGTTTGACGCGGTGGCCGCCGCGCTCGGCCTGTGCTTCGAGGCGCAGAGCTACGAGGCACAAGCCGCCGCCGCGCTGGAGTCGCTGGTCACGCCGGAGAGCCTGGCTCGCGCGGTGGCCGAGCGTGAACGAGACGAGGGCTACCCGCTGCCGTCGCCGACGCTGCCGGGCGAGCAGCTCCCGTACCTCGAGCCGCGCGAGCTGTGGCGCGCGGTGCTGGGCGATCTGGCGGCGGGCACGTCGCCTGGGCTCATCGCGGCGCGGTTCCACGTGGCCCTGGCGTCGGGGTACGCGCGGCTCGCCGATCTCGCCGCGCGGCGCTGGCTAGCAAGCGGCCGCCCGCTCTGCCGTCGGGCGGCGCTGTCCGGGGGATGTCTGACCAACGCGGTGCTCTCCGAGCGGCTCACCGCCGAGCTCGAGGTGCTAGGCTACGAGGCGATGACGCACGCTGTGGTGCCAGCCGGCGATGGCGGCATCTCGTTTGGCCAGGCGCTGGTGGTCCTGGCGCGCGCGGGCCGCGCGGAGAAGGAGAGCTGACATGTGCCTTGGAGTACCCGGACGGATCGTGGCCATCGAAGATGAGCAGCGCAAGCTGGGGGTCATCGAGTGCGCCGGCGTGCGGCGCATCGTCAGCCTGCACATGGTGGCCGAGCCCGATCAGGCGCTCGCCGACCTGGTCGGGACCTGGGCGCTGATTCACGTGGGCTTCGCGATGAGCACGATCGACGAGGACGAGGCGCACCGCACGCTGGCGCTGCTGGCGGAGCTCGGGGAGATGGCGGAGATGGCGGAGATGGCGGAGATGGGAGCAGAGGCCCGCGGGGAGCCGGGCGGAGGCGCCACGTGAAGCACGTCGACGAGTTCCGCGACAAGGCGCTCTGTCAGGGCCTCGTCGCGCGCGTCGCGTCCCTGGTCCCGCAGGTGCAGCGCAAGCTTGGCCGCGCGGCGACCGCGCCGATCAAGATCATGGAGGTGTGCGGCGGCCACACCCACGCCATCTTCAAGTACGGCCTGGAGGGCATGCTTCCGGAGACGCTGGAGCTGGTGCATGGCCCGGGCTGCCCGGTCTGCGTGCTGCCGGTGGGGCGCGTGGACGACGCGATCTCGGTGGCGGAGCAGCCAGGGGTGATCTTCGCGACCTTCGGCGACGCGCTGCGCGTGCCCGGCAGCGAGCGCAGCTTGCTGCAGTGCAAGGCGCGCGGCGCAGACATCCGGGTGGTGTACTCGCCGACCGACGCGCTGGCGCTGGCGCTGGCGGAGCCGGCGCGCCAGGTGGTGTTCTTCGGGCTGGGCTTCGAGACCACCGCGCCCGCGACGGCGCTGGTGGTGCTGGACGCGCACGCGCGCGGCGTCCCCAACTTCAGCGTGCTGTCGAACCACGTCACGATCATGCCGACCTTGCAGGCCCTCCTGGCTGCGCCGGAGCTGGCGCTGGACGGCTTCATCGGCCCGGGCCACGTCTCCATGGTCATCGGCACCGAGCCGTACGAGCCGGTGGCCCGCGATCACCACAAGCCGCTGGTGGTGGCGGGGTTCGAGCCGGCCGACGTGTTGCAAGCCACGGTGATGGTGCTCGAGCAGCTCGCGGCGGGGAAGGCGCGCGTCGCCAACCAGTACCAGCGGGTCGTGCGCGCCGCCGGCAACCCGCGCGCGCAGGCGGTGCTCGCCGAGGTGTTCGAGCCGCGCGAGACCTTCGAGTGGCGAGGCCTTGGATGGATCCCGCGGTCCGGCCTGCGGCTGCGCCCGGCGTACGCCGCGTACGACGCCGAGCGGCGCTTCGCGGTCGCGAATCTGTCGCTGCCAGATCACCAGGCGTGCCAGTGCGGCGAGGTGTTAAAGGGCGCGATCAAGCCGTGGCAGTGCAAGGTGTTCGGCACCGCCTGCACCCCGGACACGCCGATCGGCGCGTGCATGGTGTCCTCGGAGGGCTCGTGCGCGGCGTACTACAACTACGGCCGGCTCTCGACGGTGCGCCGCCTCAAGGAGCGCAGGGAGGTGACGCCATGAGCGCCGACCCATGGAGTCATCCGCGCTTCGTGCAGCTCGAGCGCGCGCGGCGACGGCGCGGCCGCCTGCGCCAGGACGTGATCGACCTCGGCCACGGCGGCGGCGGCAAGGCGATGCAAGATCTGATCGACGACGTCATCGTCGGGGCCTTCGCGGAGGTCGGGCTGCAGGCCGGCGAGGACCAGGCGCGACTGCCGCTGGCCGAGCTGACCAGCGGCGGCGATCGGCTGGCCTTCACCACCGACAGCTACGTGGTCTCACCGCTGTTCTTTCCGGGCGGAGACATCGGGCAGCTCGCGGTCAACGGCACGATCAATGACCTGGCGGTGGGCGGGGCCACGCCGCGGTGGCTGTCGTGCGGGCTCATCCTCGAGGAGGGGCTGTCGGTCGAGGTGCTGCGCCGGGTGCTGGGGTCCATGGCGGCGGCGGCGCGCGCGGCGAACGTGGTGATCGCCACGGGTGACACCAAGGTCGTACCGCGCGGCAAAGCCGACCAGCTCTTCATCAACACCGCCGGCATCGGCGTCATCCCCGCGGGGCGTGATCCGCGCGCCACCGGGATCCTCGCCGATGACGTCCTGCTGCTCAACGGTCCGCTGGGCGACCACGCCGCCGCCATCCTGGTGGCGCGCGGCGAGCTGAAGCTGGAGAGCGAGCTCCGATCGGACTGCGCGGCGCTGCACGAGCTGATCGCGAGCGTGGCGGCCGAGGTGCCGATCCACGCGATGCGCGACGTCACGCGCGGCGGCCTGTCCGCGGTGCTAAACGAGCTGGCGCTGGCCTCGGAGGTTGGCCTGGTGGTGGACGAGGAGCGCCTGCCGGTGCGCGCGGAGGTCCGCGGCCTGTGCGAGGTGCTGGGGCTCGACCCGATCCACCTGGCCAACGAGGGCAAGGTGGTCATGGCGGTGGCCGCTGGCGACGCGGCGCGCGCGCTGGCGCTCTTGCGCGCCCATCCGCTGGGGCGCGAGGCGGCGCAGATCGGCCACGCCCGGCCGGCGCCGGCGGGGGTGGTGACGATGCTCACGG